>JBDTSP010000016.1:0-116849 GCA_039931065.1 Pseudomonadota bacterium
AAACTGTCACCCATGTCTCTGGACTGAAGTGTTACCTATGTCCCCGGACCGTACCGCATGGCATCTAACACCTCGTTGGAGCGGACGCGTGCGGGATAAAGTGCCAAGCTCATACGGCGGCGTGCGCGCCGCTCAACTCAACCGTTAGATGGCTTTCACCGTTTCGCGATGATCTGCGCCAGCTCACGATTCGACGTGCCAAGTGCCAGTAGCGACTTCACCAGCAAATCGAGCGAAACAGTCGGATCCCCAGCTTCCATTTTCGCCACGCGCGATTGGCTAGAACGTAGCGAATGCGCCAGCTGGCTCTGGGTGACACCGCGGGATTGCCGACGCGCCTTGAGGCCATCCGCAAGCCTGAGGCGCAGATCGATAAATGCCTCCTCCTGATCGCTTAGGCCCAAAAAGTCCTTGGCGTCGCCAACCCGCCAACCCTTATCAGTCAATTTCTTCCGCTTACTTTCGCGCATTGTCGTATTCCTTGAGGCGTTTCCTGCATACATCAGCGATCGGTTTCGGTGTTGCCCTAGTCTTCTTTGAGAACACCTCGGCAATTACGATGGCATCGCTGTCGATCCGAAATACCAAGCGCCATTGGCCAGTCGAGTCATTTACCCGAAGCTCGTGGCAGCGCGCACCGACCGAAGGCATGGGTTTTGAGGCCGGCATTTCAAGCAAATCACCGCGTTGCAAGCGCCGCAAAAGGAACCCGGCCTCGAGCCTGCCTTCCTTGGAGAAGGGTGGTGATTTCACTTCACCATGTAGCCAAACGAGAGGCTTGTGCTTCGGACTCACGGGGAGCAGTATATGTCAGAACAGACATATGCGAAAGCGCCATGTAACACGTCGCTGGAGCGGACGCGTGAAAGATAGAGTGCCAAGCCCATACCGCCGCGCGCGCGCCGCTCAGCTCAATCGTTAGGCGACTCTCATGCGCGCCGTAATTGTCACGGTACTACTCGCGACACAAGTGGTGGCATCGGCCGCCGACTTTCGAGGCGTAGAGATTGGTCAATCGTGTCGCCACGCCGCGGAGGTTGAACTCTCTCTAGGCTCGCAGCCGCAACAAGAAATCAAATCGATGATCGACCATGGCATTGTGGCATTTGAGGACCGCAGCATCGCTGGGCAATACACGCGATTTCTGTATAGCTGCACTGAATCGGCAGGTACTATCTCGCACTATTCGATCGACGTTAGAACTCGCAACGAGTCGCGGGCATGGCAAGTATATGGGGACGCAAAGGTGGCAGCTGTTGCGCGTCTGGGGATTCCCACATCGGACTCAAAAACTCCGCAGGCAACAGAGAGGCTCCAGCAGTTGCGGCTTTAAGGGCTTACCGAGATGTACGCCTTCGCAATCTGGACTTCGGTGGAGGAACAAGATGTGATCGTCAACATCGAAGTCGAAGAGAATGGTGAATGGAGCGTACTAACTCGCGTTTCCAAACAATCCCAAGAGTCGCCTAACAAATCGCTGGAGCGCACGCATGGGAAATAAAGTGCCAAGCTCAAAAACCAGCGCGCGCGGCGCTCAGCTCAGCCGTTAGCCTCCATGAAGTTTCGCATCTACCACGCCAGGCCCCCTAGGAGGCTCAATGCTTAGAACCGCGGTGATTCTCGCTCTCTCTTGCACAAGTGTCGTCGCACTCGGACGCGAGTTCATGGGTCAAAAGGTAATTGACGCGCCCTTCGCAATTGCTGGCGGAAATACAGTTATGTTGCCCGTCACAGATGCCGGCGCCATCCCCGCCGAAGACCGCAAAGCAAAGATCGAGGTCGCGGGCTTCATCGTTACGCGTTCGGAAAATGAACCCAAGCTCGCCATGATTGTTTGGAACTTTGGCTTGACCAACAAGTCGATAAAGAACATCGAGTCGGTCACTGTTGCGGAGGTTGCTCCGGCGGAACTCGAGACACCTTTGATAAACGACACGGCGCCGAACTTGGTGAAGAGATACTGGGTAGGCGCAACGCCTCCTGTTGCGGCGACGCGTGAGTCAGTGCCGTGGCTATTTAAGGAAGGGTCGACGATCTTCGTATTCCGCTTCACCATTAGTGAGCCCGGGAAAAAGCCCCACGTGTACCTTCAGCCAGCGTGGTTCTCTAACGAAGTGAAGACGCACTTCAGAGAAGTGATCGCTAGGATCAATGGAGGCTAACACCTCGCTGGAGCGCACGCGTGAGGGATAAAGTGCCAAGTTCATACAGCAACGTGCGCGCCGCTCAGCTCAAACGTTAGGCCGCTCGGCGACGCTCGTCACTATGGGTGCCTGGGGAACAGCAATTACTTCCGACGACACAGTTGCCGATGTCATCGGAACTGTCGTTGAACGACTGAAGGCCGGAGACAGCCTTTCTGCAGCTTGCGAAGTAGCATTGCGCGAATTCAACAGCTCACTGAACGATGCTGATGATGCGCCGCTCGTGTGGCTGGGGCTCGCCCATTCGCAATGGAAGTACGGACGTGTGGACGAAAGAGTTTTAGAGCAGATTCGCCGCGATATTGCCACTGAGAGGGGCCTAGAGAGGTGGCGCGACGACCCTGTCGCTTTCACGAAGCGGAAACGAGTGCTTCAGATCTTCCTTGAAAAGATCTCCGTCGCCAACCCAAAACCGGCGGCTGCACCGCGAGCCATAATAAACCTAGCCCCGTTCAGGGAGGGTGATTGCTTGGCCGTCTTAACCCGCAGCGGCGAGTACACCGCTGCAATCGTCCTCGTAGCCGACAACTCGCGACCGGAACATGGCTCTAATCTCGTTGGTTCGTTGGACTTTCTCTCAACGACGCCTCCCATGCAGGAGGATTTTGAAGGACGCAAGTGGCTCTTCAAGCACCACGGAAACTGGCACGGGGAGCAGGAGATCAGCTGGTATGGCGCACGCGGCATTCGAAAAGAGAAGAATCGAATTACTGTCGTCGGCAGTACTGCCCTCCGTCGCACCGATCCGCGACAGTCAAACTCGTACGCGGGCCTGAATCTCCTCGGTGAGCAGATCCTTCTATGTCGAGCATGGCGCGGCAAAGCCTAACAACTCGCTGGAGCGGACGCGTGCAAGATAAGGTGCCAACCTCAAACATCGGCGCGCGCGGCGCACAGCTCGACCGTTAGGCCGTCATATGCGTCGCACGTTAGCCATTGCGATCGCAGCAATTGTCGTTGCCACTCCCGCCTCTGCGCACGGGCAAGATGTTCTGGTGTCCGTCTATACGCAGGCCACAACAGTGGTGGCAATTGTGCTCCTCCTTTTTTTCGTTCCCATATTTCGCCACCATTGGCTGGCCGGGGCGGTGGGTTGCATCCTCGGGTTAGCTATCTCTTGGTTGATCACTGGAGACATGCCTTACAGGGCGAATCACGTCTTGATCACTTCAATCGGTATTATGTCGCCGCTGGGGTTTGCTGGACTCGCGGTCTTAACGGCTAATCGTTATGCGGCATACCGACGACGGCCTGACAAATCGCTGGAGCGTACGCGTGGCGAATAAAGTGCCAAGTTCATACAGCGGCGCGCGCGGCGCGCATCTCAATAGTTAGAGCGCAGTCAATGCGATCGATAGTTTTCTACGCTTTCTCGCTCGTACTTGCTTCAGTTGTGACGGCTAGCAGCAAAGTAGTCTATTTTCCGGGAGAGTCGGACTCGGACAAAGTGAATCGCTTTGCAGCTTTGGAGCGAGGCTATGCATCAAGACTCGTTCAGTGGAGTGAGCCATCGCCGTGTTGTCGCCCCGAAGATCGGCAGCGCGAGTATCGATTTACCTGGCTCCGTACCTTCGACCATCCTGTAGTGATTCGCCTCGTGGAGAGGCAAGACTCGCGGTGGGATCTGATCGTGAAAGTAAGTCGCGGAAAGTCTCTTCACCCTCGGTTTCTTGTGCGTGGTTTTCGAGAACTGTTTGTGAAACTGCCAACGACATGTCGCCTGAGAAATCTCTGGAGCGGACGCGTGAGGGATAAGGCGCCAAGTTCATTCGCCGGCGCGCGCGCCGCTCAACCGTTAGTCCCCATATCAGGTCCGCCACAGAAACAATGATGTCCGAATTCGGTGAGTAGTTTTGCATCGGAGCGTGTATCACTTGCCCGCCCACCGACACGCACACCAAAGGACGGCAGAACCCATGAACGACATGCTTCGACTCAACCAGCTACGGGTGGTATTGGCAGCTCTTGGCTTTATTTTCACAGCTTCGTCCGTGGCAGCGCCTGCGACCACAACGCTTGATTCGCACCGCTGCAGCGCCGCGGAATATCGCCAATTGGATTTCTGGATCGGCGATTGGGACACCTTCGAGGCGGACGCCAACGGAGGACCGTCCGTGGCTCGCGCCCGCGTAGAGCCCATCGCCCAAGGCTGCGCGATCCACGAACTTTACGAGCAGAATGATGGGCTCATTGGCGACAGCATCTTGAGCTACGACCCGGTGCGCAAACAATGGCAACAGACCTGGGTCACTAATCGCGGCTCGATTATGGTGCTGTGGGGCGTCTTGACGAACGGGGCACTGGTTCTCGAAGGCGAGGTGCATCTTCAGGATGGCACGTCGGTCTTGCAGCGCATCACCTGGAAAGCCCAAGATAAAGGTGTGCGCGAGTCAGCGGTACTGTCGAAAGATGGCGGCAAAAAATGGACGCCCGCGTTTGACGTGCTTTTCCTGAAGCGCTGAGATAAGCGAGAGTGAGAATGCCAACTCTCCACGATCGAAGCCCGGGCGAAAATAAGGCAACTCCGATGCTCTACGCCGTCGTCATTGAAAAGTCGGGACCTAACAAGTCGCTCAAGTACACGGGTGTTGAATAAAGTGCGAATCCCGGTCCGCAGCGCGCGTGTCGATTCGCTCAACCGCGCGGCGGCCGATGAGATGCCATCACTCGCTGGCCATATTGTCAGTTGGCATTTCAGTGCGGAGCGCGCATGACACCGAACAACGTGGTCGATCTCAAGTCTTTCGTGCCCGCGAAAGACTTTGCGCTGTCCAAGCGGTTCTATCTGGACCTGGGGTTCACGGAGAACTGGGGGAACGACCAAGTCGCGGAACTTCAGTTGGGCGGATTCAGGTTTCTTCTGCAGAACTTCTATGTCAAAGAGCACGCAGAGAACTGCATGATGCATCTCATGGTCGAGGACGCAGATGCGTGGTGGGTACACATAAAGGCTGCGGGGCTCGCGCAAAGATACCGGTTGTTCATGGCAAAGCCGCCTGAGCTCCAGCCGTGGGGCCTTCGCGTGCTCTATCTGACGGACCCGGCGGGAGTGTTGTGGCACATCGCCGATCGGCCGAAGTCTCGGGACCGGTCAGCCACCTGACAAATCGCCGGAACGCATGCGCGAGAGATAAAGTCATGGGGTGCGCCAACGATGGGCGATGTGGGAAACATACTGTTGGTCTTGATAGCCTTCGCGTGCGCCGCGGGGGCCATCGCCGGATTCGTCACGTCGCTGCTGTTCATGATGTTGAATTCGTTCCCGTCAAAAGTACTAATGCTCGGCTCGCTCGCCGGAGCCGCATCCGGAATGACCGCGCTGCCATGGCGAACGTAATCTCATCACGCGTCAACAAATCGCCGGCGGCTGACAAGTTTCTGGACCGGCAGTTTCCCGGGCGGGGTGCCTGATGTATTCAAAGACCCTTTACGCCGGTTGGAGCGACATGGACTTCAACTCCCACATGCGCAACACGGCGTATCTCGACAAGACGGCTGACGTGCGCCAGATGTTCCTGCTCGAGCACGGCTTTCCGATGGAAGAGTTCGTCCGCCTGAAGATAGGCCCGGTGGTCATGAAAGACGAGGTGGAGTATTTCCGGGAGGTCGGTCTGCAGCAGCAGATCACCGTGACGTACGCGCTCGCCGGTCAATCGGAAGATGGCAGCCGCTTCCTGCTGCGCCACGAGATCTTTCGCCCCGATGGCAAACTCAGCGCGCGCGTCACCAGCGCTGGCGGCTGGCTGGATCTCAATGAACGCAAACTCATCGTGCCGCCGCCAGCATTGCTGGCCGCGATGAATTCTCTCGATCGGACCGAAGACTTCGCCGTGATGCCCTCCAGCATCAAGGCGCGCGGTTGAACGCGTCGAACCCGGCGGCTGACGATGCTTTTCGTCAGGCGATCGAAGCGGGTGACGCGCGTGCCGTTGCGGCGGCATTGCAGGCCGATCGCGCGCTCGCCAACCGCACGATCCGCTGGTACCTGAACCAGCCGAACGAATCCGACCCGCTGCACTTCGTTTGCGACTGTGTCGGCAACGGGTTGCTGACCAACGGCAGGGACGGCGAGATTGCCAAACTACTCGCTACACACGGCGCGGCCATCAACGGCACCCAGGGCCGGGAGTCTCCGCTGATCGCTGCCGCGTCGCTGGGTGCGGGGCGCGTGGCAAAGGTGCTCATCGATGCTGGCGCGGATCTCGAAACCACATCCGTGTTCGGTGCGCGCGCATTGCACTGGGCGGCGTGGACTGGCGCCTCGGCGACCGTCGAGATGCTGCTCGAACACGGCGCCGAGACGGAAAAGAAGTGTTCCGGATTCGGGGCGACGCCGCTTTTCTGGGCGGTGCACGGGTATGGACCGAAAGGGCCTGAGAACAAGATCGGGCAGGTTGCCGCGGCGCGCGCGCTCATCAAGGCCGGCGCAAAGGTTGCGACGACGAACAAGTTTGGTGAAACGGCCATCGAGTTGGCGAAGCGTTGCGCCGCGCAGGACATGCACGAGTTGCTCGCTTCATCCCCGAAGCTGGCATGAATCGCCAGCCGGTAGATTTCAAACTGAACCAGGTCGAGGACGTGCAGTTGGTTGCGCTTGCGCGTGAACTGTTTCGTGAATATTCCGAAGCTATTGGCACCGACCTCGAGTACCAGGGTTTTTCCGCGGAACTCGCCTCGCTTCCGGCGCCATATGCGCCACCAGCGGGCGCATTGCTGATCGCACAGGACGCGGCGCGCGTGGCGGGCTGCGTCGCGATGCGGCGCCTCGACGACAACACCTGCGAGATGAAGCGCCTGTACGTGCGGTCGGAATACCGCGGCACAGGCCTCGGCAGGATGCTGGTCGAGGCGGTCATAAACGCGGCGCGCCAAACGAATTATCGCGAGCTGCGTCTCGACACTTTGCCGAGCATGGTGTCCGCGCAATCGTTGTACCGACGGCTCGGGTTCTTCGAGATTCATCCGTACGGCGAAAAATATCTTCCAGGCACGCGTTTCTATTCCCTAACATTGGTTGGATGAAAATCTTCTTCGCCATCCTGGCGATCGCCGGCGCGATCATTCCTTACTCGCAGTTCGTTCCGTGGGTCGCCGAGCATGGGCTCGACCTAAAGGGCTTCGCAGTCGAGTTGTTCTCGACGAGAATCGGCGCGTTCTTCGGATTGGACGTGTTGATCTCGGCCGTCGTGCTGCTGGTTTTCATCGGCTGGGAAGGGCGGCGCGCAAACATGACGAAACTGTGGATGCCGGTTGCGGCGACGTTGCTGGTTGGAGTTTCATGTGGGTTGCCGCTGTTCCTGTTCATGCGGGAACGCGAATTGGACCAAGAGGGGAAATGACATGACGGGTACTGTTCATTTACATCGTGTGCTGCGTACCAAACCCGAAAAGGTCTACAAGGCCTTCCTGAATGCCGACGCGTTGGCCATGTGGCTGCCGCCGTTCGGGTTCACCTGCACGGTCCATCATCTCGACGCAAAAGTGGGTGGCACGTTCAAGATGTCGTTCCACAACTTCTCGAGCGGCAATGGGCATTCCTTCGGCGGCGAATATCTCGAGCTCGTCCCGGGCGCGTTGATCCGCTACAGCGACAAGTTCGACGATGCGAATCTGCCGGGCGAAATGCGCGTGACGGTTTCGCTGCGGGCGGTTTCCTGCGGTACGGACGTATCGATCGTCCAGGAAGGAATTCCAGACGCTATTCCGACCGAGATGTGTTACCTCGGGTGGCAGGAATCGCTGGTGCAGCTCGCGCACCTGGTAGAACCCGACATCCCGGGCTGAACATGATCGCGATTCGCGCAGCCGAGCCACGGGATCTCGAGATGGTGTTCGAGATCATCAACGACTCGGCACGCGCATACAAAGGCGTGATCCCCGACTCGGCCTGGCATGAGCCCTACATGCCGATGGATCACCTGCAATCCGAAATCGCCAAAGGCGTGAGCTTCCATTGTTGCGACTACGACGGCCGCACGATGGGTGTGATGGGGGTCCAGGATGTGAAAGACGTGACGCTCGTCCGTCATGCGTACGTTCGCACCGAGAGCCGCTCGCAGGGCATCGGGCGCGCGCTGCTCGAGTCGGTGACCAGATTGACACCGCGACCCGTGTTGATCGGCGCATGGCGGGCCGCGAGCTGGGCTATCCAGTTCTACCAGAAGAACGGATTCACACTGCTCGATGAAACGGAGAAGACTCGCGTCCTCAAGACGTACTGGACGATCTCGGACTTCCAGGTGCAGGAATCGGTGGTGCTCGCGAACCGGCGCTGGATGGAGCGGGCGGTCACGGAGTGATGGATCACACGCGTCTCGATTGTGGAACCTGCATCGTGCGAAGCTGGTCGCCCGACGACCGGCCATCGCTGCTGCGCTTCGCGAACAACCGCAACGTCTGGCGCAATCTCACGCATCGCTTTCCGCATCCGTATACCGACGCGGACGCGGATTCCTGGTTCTCGAAGCTCGCCGTCAATGCGGGCCGGACCCACTGGGCGATCGAAGTGGATGGGCTCGCCGTCGGCGGAATCGGCACCGACCCCGGTGAGGGTGTGTATGCGAAGAGCGCGCGGTTCGGCTACTGGTTAGGCGAACCGTACTGGGGCCGCGGCATCATGACCGCCGCGGTGCACGGTACGGTCGAGCACATCTTTGGCCATTTCGATCTCGTGCGCCTGGAGGCGCCGGTGTTCGAATGGAATCCACCGTCGATGCGGGTGCTCGAGAAATGCGGTTTCATCCGCGAAGGGGTGCTGCGCAAGAGCATCGAGAAGGACGGCCAGACCATCGACGCAGTGTTGTACGCGCGCCTGCGCTGAGTTGTGTGGTACCACGTCGGAACTGCCCGACGCTTGTGCGGGCGCCGGGACCCTCTGCACCGCACTGAAGCAGACGCATCGGGCCGGGTGCCCGGCTGGCCAATCTTCGTGATTTGGCGGGCTGGCACAACGGTTGCAAATCCGACTCATTGCTCAAGCGGACGAGGGCGAGAAGGCAATGGCAAAACGCGTCGTCGTGGTCGGGCACGGCATGGTCGGTCAGCGATTTCTGGAATCGTTGACGCAGGATTCACCCACTGACTTTGCGATCACCATGCTCGCGGAAGAACCGCGGCTGGCTTACGACCGCGTCAACCTGACCAAATACTTCAGCGGTTCGAGCGCCTCCGACCTCACGCTCACGACCCGCGAGTTCTTCGACAAGAACGGGATCGAGCTTCATTCCGGCGATCCGGTGGCATCGATCGATCGTACCGGTAAACGCGTCATCACGAAGAGCGGTGCGGAATACGAGTACGACGTGCTCATCCTCGCGACGGGCTCGAGTCCGTTCGTGCCGCCGATCCCCGGACGCGATCGCCCCGGTGTGTTCGTCTATCGAACCATCGAGGATCTCGAAGCGATCAGCGAAGCCGGCAAGAATTCCACGCGCGGCGTGGTCATCGGTGGCGGGCTGCTCGGTCTCGAGGCGGCGAAGGCGCTGAAGGACCTGGGCCTCACTACCAACGTGGTCGAGTTCGCGCCAAGGCTCATGGCAGTGCAGGTGGATGAGGGCGGCGGCGGGCTGCTGCGTACGCGCATCGAAGGCCTCGGAGTCGCGGTCCACACGGGCAAGAACACGACGCGCATCGAAGATGGCGAAACCGCGCGGCATCGCATGCATTTCGCGGATGGCGGCACCCTCGAGACCGACGTCGTGGTCATCTCCGCCGGCATCCGCCCGCGCGACGAGCTGGCACGCGCCTGCGGAATCGACGTCGCGCCGCGGGGCGGCATTGTCATCAATGGCGACTGCCGCACCTCGGACGAATTCATCTATGCCATCGGCGAGTGCGCCGCGCACGAGGGCCGCGTGTTCGGTCTCGTCGCGCCCGGTTACCAGATGGCGCGCGTCGCAGCGTCGCGTGTGCTCGGCGTGGAAGGAGAAACCTTCGCCGGTGCGGACATGAGCACCAAGCTCAAGCTGCTGGGCGTCGAAGTCGGTTCCATCGGCGATGCTCATGCGGCGACCGCGGGTGCGCGCGTCTACTCGTTCTTCGATCAACGGCGCGAGGTCTACAAGAAGCTCGTGGTCTCTGCTTGCGGCAAGCAGCTGATCGGCGCGGTACTGGTGGGCGACACGTCCGACTACTCGATGTGGCACCAGATCGTCAGCAATGCGATGCCGCTGCCCGAGAATCCCGAGACCATGCTATTTCCCGCAGCGGCGGCCAGTGCGGGTGCACCCCCGACCAACGCGCTGGCCGCGCTGCCTTTGACCGCGCAGGTCTGTTCCTGCAACAACGTGTCGAAAGGCGGCTTGTGCGCGGCGATCGAAGCCGGCTGCACCACCGTCGGCGCGATCAAGACGAAAACCAAGGCCGGCACCACCTGCGGTGGCTGTACGCCGCTGGTCACGCAGATCCTCAACGCGGAACTGCGCAAACGCGGCGTCAATGTCAACACGTCGATGTGCGAGCACTTTCCGTACACGCGCCAGCAGTTGTTCCACCTGGTGCGGATCGGCGAGCTCAAGGCATTCGAGGACGTGCTCGCCAGACACGGCAAGGGTCTCGGCTGCGACATCTGCAAGCCCGCGGTCGCCTCGATCATGGCGTCCTGCTGGAACGAGTTCGTGCTGAAGAAGCGCCATGCGCCGCTGCAGGACACCAACGACTACTTCCTCGCCAACATGCAGAAGGACGGCACCTATTCCGTCGTCCCCAGGGTGCCGGGTGGGGAGATCACGCCCGACAAGTTGATCGTCATCGGCGCGGTGGCGAAGAAATACGGCCTGTACACCAAGATCACCGGCGGCCAGCGCATCGACATGTTCGGCGCTCAGGTGCATCAGCTGCCGCAGATCTGGCGCGAGTTGATCGATGCCGGTTTCGAATCCGGTCACGCCTATGGAAAGGCGCTGCGCACGGTCAAGAGTTGCGTCGGTTCGACCTGGTGCCGTTACGGCGTGCAGGACAGCGTCGGTCTCGCGATCGATCTGGAGAATCGCTACAAGGGCCTGCGCGCGCCTCACAAGATCAAGTTCGCGGTCTCGGGCTGCACGCGTGAGTGCGCCGAGGCGCAGAGCAAGGACGTCGGCGTCATCGCGACCGAAGGTGGCTGGAACCTGTATGTCTCCGGCAACGGCGGCATGAAGCCGCGCCACGCGGACCTGCTGGCGCGCGACCTCGATACCGCCACTCTCGTCAAATACATCGATCGTTATCTGATGTTCTACATCCGCACGGGCGATCGCCTGCAGCGCACCTCCACCTGGCTGGAGAATCTCGAGGGCGGCATCGAATACGTGCGCAAGGTTGTTTGTGAGGATTCCCTGGGGATCGCCGCGGAACTCGAGGCAGACATGGCGCGCGTCATCGGCAACTATGCCTGCGAATGGAAGGCGGCCATCGAAGACCCCGCGACGCTCAAGCGTTTCCGGCACTTCGTGAACGTAGATTCAGGCGACAAGAATGTGTTGTTCGTCGAGGAGCGCGGGCAGATCCGTCCGGCCACCGAAGCCGAGCGCGCCAAGGCCGCCGAGGTGGCGGCGTGAGTCCAGCCGAAGCCGAGCGTTGGCAGAGTGTTTGCGCGGTCGACGACCTGGTCGAAGGGACGGGTGTCTGCGCGCTGCTGAGCGGCCGGCAGATCGCCGTGTTCCAGGTGGAAGGGCAGGTATATGCGCTCGACAACTTCGACCCGGGCAGCCGCGCGAACGTGTTGTCGCGGGGCCTGACCGGCGATCTGCTGAACGAGCGCGTGGTCGCATCGCCTATCTACAAGCATCATTTTGCGCTGTCGAGCGGCCGCTGCGTCGAAGACCCGACGTTCAGCGTCAGCGCCTACGCAACGCGAGTGGTCGACGGGCTCGTGCAGGTCGAAGCTCCCCGCGAGGTGCGGCGCACGCGCCTGGTGGTGGCAGGTAATGGCATGGCGGGCATGCGCACCGTCGAGGAACTGCTGCGGCTCGGCGTGGCGGATCGCTTCCAGATCACCGTGTTCGGCGCGGAGCCGCGCGGCAATTACAACCGGATTCTCCTGTCGCCCGTGTTGTCGGGCGAGCAGCAGGCGGACGACATCATGCTGCACCGGCCCGGCTGGTACACGCGGCGCGGCATCACGCTGCGCTCCGGCGACCCGATCGTCGAGGTCGACCGCAAGCGGCGCATTGTGCGTTCGCGCAGCGGCATCATCGCGCCTTATGACCGGTTGCTGATCGCCACGGGCTCGGACCCGATCGTGTTGCCGCTGCCCGGCAAGGATCTGCACGGCGTCGTCACCTTCCGCGATCTGGATGATGTCAACAAGATGCTCGAGCGCGCCGGTAACGACCGGCGTGCGGTGGTGATCGGCGGCGGATTGTTAGGCCTGGAAGCGGCGCACGGTCTGTCGCTGCGCGGCATGCACGTCACGGTGGTCCACCTGATGGACACGTTGATGGAGCGGCAGCTCGACGCGCCGGCCGGCGCGCTGCTGAAAGCGGCGCTCGAGAAACGCGGCATTGAATTCCGCATGCGCGCGAGGACTCAAGCCATCGTCGGGCCCGACAGGGTCACGGCGGTGGAGTTCGAGAACGGCGAAACCGTGCCCGCGGATCTGGTGGTCATGGCCGTCGGCGTGCGTCCGAACATGGAGCTCGCCAAGCGCGCCTATCTGGCCTGCGACCGCGGCATCCTGGTCGACGACACCCTGCAGACCTACGACCCTTCTATCTACGCCGTGGGCGAATGCGTGCAGCACCGGCGCCAGACTTTCGGCCTGGTGGCGCCGCTGTGGGAGCAGGCGCGCATCTGCGCACAGCACATCGCCGAAATCGGCGTGTCGCGGTTCTCCGGCGCCATCAACGCAACCCAGCTCAAGGTTTCCGGCATCGAAGTCTTTTCCGCCGGCGATTTCTCGGAGCACCCCGATCGCGAATCGGTGGTGCTCTCGGACAAGCGCCGTGGCATCTACAAACGCGTGGTGATCGAGAACAACAAGGTCTGTGGCGCGGTGTTGTTCGGCGATGTCCGCGAGGCCACGAAACTGCGCGAATTGATCGCCGACCGCACCGACATCGGCGCGATCCGCGATCAGCTGCTGTTCGATTCGCCGGCCGCAGCCTAGCCGTTGAGCGCGGGCGCACCCACTCGCACCACCTGTCCGTACTGCGGCGTGGGTTGCGGCGTGCTGGCGTCGGCCACGAAGGGCCGCGTGGAGGTGCGCGGCGACCCCGCGCATCCCGCGAACTTCGGCAAGTTGTGCGTCAAGGGCAGCGCGCTCGGAGAAACCATCGGCCTCGAGGACCGCCTGCTGCATCCGCAGGTGCGCGGTCAGCGCGTTTCCTGGGAGGACGCCACTTCAACCGTGGCGCGCGAGTTTCGCAGGCTGATCGACACGCACGGCCCCGAATCAGTCGCGCTGTATGTCTCCGGCCAGTTGCTGACCGAGGACTACTACGTCGCCAACAAGCTCGTGAAGGGTTACTTCGGCACGTCGAACATCGATACCAACTCGCGGCTCTGCATGGCTGCCGCGGTCGCCGGGCACAAGCGGGCATTCGGTGAGGATGTCGTGCCGGTCTGCTACGACGATCTCGAGACCGCCGATCTCATCGTGCTGGTGGGCTCCAACACCGCGTGGTGCCACCCCATCATCCTGCAGCGCATTCTCGCCGCCCGCGAGAAACGCGGTACGAAGATCGTCGCCCTCGATCCGCGCCGCACGGCGACCACGGAAATGGCCGATTTACACGTGCCACTTGCAGCGGGCACGGACGTACATCTTTTCAATGGACTGCTGGCTTGGCTGGCCGGAAACGGTCACCTCGATCGCGCCTACATCGACGCGCACACGAATGGCTTCGACGCCGCGCTCGACGCCGCACGCGCGGGCGGCGACATCGCGGCTGTGGCGCGTTCGTCCGGCGTCGACGTGGAGTTGTTACTGCAGTTCTTCGAGTTGTTTGCCGCGCATCCCAGGGTCGTGACCGCGTTCTCGCAGGGCGTGAATCAAAGCTCCGCGGGCGCCGACAAAGTCAACGCAATCATCAACTGCCATCTGGCTACCGGGCGCCTCGGCAAACCCGGTGCCGGCCCGTTTTCGATCACCGGGCAGCCGAACGCCATGGGCGGTCGTGAAGTCGGCGGGTTTGCGAACACATTGGCGGCGCATGTCGATCTCGAGGACGTAGGCGGCCGCGCTGCCGTACGCCAATTCTGGCGCTCGCCGCGCATCGCGGACAAGCAGGGCCCGAAGGCCGTCGAAATGTTCGATCGCATTCACGACGGGCGCATCAAGGCTGTCTGGATCATGGCGACGAATCCGGTGGTGAGTTTGCCGGACGCTAACAAGGTACGCGCGGCGCTCGAGCGCTGCGAACTGGTCGTCGTCAGCGATGTCATGGCGAACACCGACACCGCACGCCTCGCGCACGTGTTGTTGCCCGCGCTCGCGTGGGGCGAGAAGGACGGCATGGTGACGAACTCCGAACGTACCATCTCGCGGCAGCGGCCATTCCTGCCGCCGCCCGGAGAGGCGCGCGCGGACTGGCGCATCGTCTGCGATGTCGCGCGCGCCATGGGTTTCGACGGCTTCGACTTTGTTTCGCCGCACGAGGTCTTTCGCGAGCACGCGCAACTCACCAGCCATGTGAACGCAGGGCGGCGCGCGTTGAACCTGGGCGCTTGGGAGAATCTCTCGGCGCTCGAGTACCGGCAATGGCAGCCGGCCGCCTGGCCGATGGCCGATTCGCCGGAGAGTGCACGCGGTCCCCTGTTCGGCGACGGAAAGTTCGTGCATCCCGATGGGCGCGCGCGTTTCATCGCATTGGTACCGCGCCTTCCCGAAAACGCGCCGACCGAAGAGCATCCGCTCGTGCTCAACACCGGCCGCGTGCGCGATCACTGGCACACGATGACGCGCACGGGAAAATCCGCGCGGCTGTCCGCGCACGTGTCCGAGCCGTTCATCGAAGTCAACGCCGCCGACGCATTGCGTTTCGCGGTGCGCGCAGGCGAACTGGCGCGCGTGTCATCGCGCTGGGGGTCGATGGTCGCGCGGGTGCGAAGCGGCACCGAGGTCGCCGCGGGCGCGGTGTTCGTGCCTATCCACTGGAACGGCGCCTTCTCCTCCGATGCGCGGGTCGGCGCGCTGACGAATCCGGTGGTCGACCCGGTATCGGGCGAGCCCGAGCTCAAGCACACCCCCGTATCGGTGGAGCCGTTCGTGGCGGACTGGTATGGCGTGATCTTCACGCGCGCGACACTGCCCGCGCCCGACACCGCCTGGTGGACGCGAGTTCAGGGGGCGCAGTTCACGCGTTACGAGATCGTGGGGCGCGCGTTTCCCGATTGGCCGACGGAAGCGCGCCGCATGCTGGCGCTGCCGGAAGTGCCGCCGACGCAAGGGGCCGAAGCCGACTGGATCGAGTACCACGATCCCGCGCGGCGGCTGTATCGCGCCGCCTGGATCGTCAACGATCAGTTGCATGCGTGTATTTACGTGGACTGCCGTCCGGCGCTGCCGGAGCGCGGCTGGCTTTCGTCCCTGTTCGCGGCGCGCAAGCTCGATGCCGCCAGCCGCGCCAGCCTGCTGGCGGGCCGCGCGGCGCAGGGTGTGGATCAGGGCGTGCTCGTGTGTTCGTGTTTCGGGGTCGGAAGGAATTCCATCGCGGCGTGTGCGCGCGAGCTGGGTGCGGCCGCCACGCCCGTGGAAATCGGCAAGCGCCTGAAGTGCGGCACGAACTGCGGCTCGTGTGTGCCGGAGATTCAGTCAATCGTCGCGTCCTGCGCGCGGCAGAGAAGCGGTACCGGGTAGGGATTACGAAATTCGGAATGTTCCCTTTTTTGGTATCGTCGGCGCTGCCGAAAATGGCTCTGACGGGGGATTCATGAAATTCAGATGGTACCTGGCCGCGCTGTGCGCGTGCCTGATCGGACCGGCTTACGCGCAATTACCCGCCACCGTTCGTTCTCCCGATACGCGTATCTCCGTCACCGTCGCGCAGAACGACGGCGGCCAGCTGACGTACAGCATCACGCGCAACGGCGAGACAATGTTTGCTCCGTCCGCGTTGCGGGTAAGGCTCGCCGAAGGCGACATCTCGAGCGTCGACGTGCGCACGGTGAATCCGCGCAGCGTCGACCAGGTGCAGAAACTCGTGGCCACCAAGGCCGCCGAAGCACGCGATCGTTTCAACGAGCTGACGATCACCGCGGCGCCGAGTTCGCGCGCGATGCGCTCGTTGCAGTGGATCTTTCGCGTCTACGACGACGGCGTGGCATTTCGCTACTTCGTGCCCGCCGACGCGGGCCTGAAGACGCTCAGCGTGCGCGCCGAGGAAACCGAGTTCACCTTCGGCGGCGACTACACCTGCCACGGCTTCAACGTCGGGCGCGTGGATTCGAGCCACGAGGGCGAGTTCGATCCCATCCAGGCGAGCCGCATCCGTGAGCACAACAACTACGATCTGCCGCTGGTGTGCCGCACGGCCGCGAACGCCTTCGCCATCGGCGAAGCGAATCTCATCGACTACGGCGGCCTGTATCTCGCAGGCCGCGGCGACGGCAAGCCGGGCGTGCAGACGCGAGTCTCGCGCCGTCTCGATGACAAGACTCTCATCGCACGCGCCGAGGTCGGCGGCCACGGCACCGGTTCACCGTGGCGCGTCATCATGCTGGGCGACAAGCTCGGCAAGCTCATCGATTCCAACCTGATCGGCAACCTCAACCCGCCCGCGGCCTTCGACACCTCGTGGATCAAGCCCGGCAAGACCGCCTGGGACTGGTGGTCCGGGCCCTATCTACCGCCGCCGGACAAGGGCGGCACGGATATGCCGACGATCAGGAAGTACGTCGATTTCGCGGCCAGGTCCGGTTTCGAATACATGATGATCGACGAGGGCTGGTGCCTCAATTCCGGTACCGGCGGACGCGCGCCCGCCGAGGCGGACGTGACGAAGGCGAAGCCGGACATCGACATGCCCGCGCTGGTCGCGTACGCCGGCAAGAAGAAAGTGAAGCTGTGGTTGTGGGTGCAGTGGTCGCTGCTCGACCGGCAGATGGATGCGGCGCTCGAGCAGTACCAGAAGTGGGGCATCGCGGGCATCAAGGTCGACTTCATGGACCGGAACGATCAGGAGATGATCGACTACTTCCACCGGCTCATGGAAAAGGCGGCCGCACGGCAATTACTCGTCGATATGCACGGCGCTTATCCGCCGGCGGGCTTGAACCGCACCTGGCCAAACTACCTCACCCAGGAAGGCATCATGGGCGCGGAATACAACAAGTGGAGCCGGCGCGTGACAGCGACGCACAACGTGAGCCTCGCCTACACGCGCATGTTGTTAGGGCCGATGGACTATACCCCGGGTGGATTCCGCAATACGACGCCTGCGACCTTCCAGGTGATCAACAGTCCGCCGCAGGTGCAGACCACGCGCGGTCACGGGCTCGGGATGTTCGTGGTGTACGAAAGCCCGTTTCAGATGGTGGCCGACAGTCCGGATGTGTACGAAAACGCGGCCGGCTTCGATTTCGTGAAGGCTGTGCCGACTGCTTGGGATGAGACGCGCTTCCTGCAGGGTGATATTGACGATTACATCGTCGTGGCGCGGCGCAAGGGCAAGGATTGGTACGTCGGCGCGATGGGCAATGAGAAAGCGCACAGCATCTCGGTGCCGCTGGAGTTCCTGGGCGAGGGCAAGTTCAAAGCGAAGGTTTACGAGGACGGTTCGTCGCCGACGACGTTGACCGAGTCCTTGCGCGATGTGACCGCAAAAGATTCGCTGGCACTCAAGCTGGCGCCGTCAGGCGGCGCCGCAATCCGAATCTCGCGCTGAGGTTAAAGGGGACATTCCGAGTTATTGAGAACAAAAAACAACACGCCCAACGTGAGCCGCGAGCAATTGCCGCCGCCTAGATAGGCGTGTTGTTTTTTGTTCTCAATAACTCGGAATGTCCCCTCTACTTCCGGCGGGCGAGGACGAAGTGGCCTGGCACATCTGCGCCGGCTTCCTGGCGGATCACACCGGTTTCGAGCTGCAACAGTTCGAGCCCGGCCGTTGCGATCACTTCGCGCACATACGTCGCGCCGTGTGAATAACGCCCATGCGTGTGCAGCCGAAACTTTTCCGTCGACTCCGGCGGCTCGACTTCCAGCGACACCGCGAGTGTTCCAACGGGCTTGAGTGCGGCCGCCGCGGCCGCCACGACTTCGTCGAGCCCGCCAAAGTAGATCAGCGTGTCGGTCGCGAAGATCACGTCGTATTCACCGGGATGCGCACGCATGAAGGCGACGAGTTCCGCCTCGTATAGCTCGTCGTAAACACCACGCTGCCGCGCTTTCGCCAGCATCCCCGCGGACAGATCGACACCCACGAGCCGGCGCGCGCTCGAACGCAGCAGCGGACCTGACCAGCCCGTGCCGCAGCCGGCGTCCAGCACGCTGAGCTTTTGCTCCCCGAACGCGATCGCTTCCGACAAGGCGCCGACGAGGACACTCGGCGCCGAGTAGTTCAACGCGGTCAGCGCCTGGTCGAAATTCTCCGCGAAACGATCGAACATCGTGACGACGAACGCGTCGTCCGCGCGCGCGGGCGTGTCCTGATGGGAACACGCCGCCGCCATGTGGCGCGCGATCGGGTTGTCAGGCTCTACTTGATACCAGCGGCGAAAAGCGTCGGCGGCCAGATCGGCGCGTCCGAGCCGTTGCAACAGCAGCGCGATTTTTTCATACGCGCCGGGAAAGCGTGGATTCAGTTCGAGGACGCGGCCATAACAACGCACGGCCTCTTCGCGCCGTTGCAGGCGGCGATACAAGTTTCCGAGGTTGTACCAGGCGGCCACGAACTCCGGCTTGAACTCCACGGCGTTTTGATAGGCCGTTTCGGCGCCCGCCAGATCCTGGCCCGCCAGGCAGATGTTGCCGAGGTTGTTCCAGGCGTCGGCGTTGCGGGGCGCGAGCTTTAGCGAACGGCCCAGCAGTTCGAGCGCGTGATCGTGATGCCCGAGTTGCTGGCGCAACACACCCAGATAGTGCAGGGCGTCCACATGTTCACTCTGGGCGCGCAGCAACTCGAGGTAGATGGCTTCGGCCTCGGCGAATTTGCCGCGCTGATGAAGCTCGAGGGCCTCCTGAATGGTCTTCGCAGCCATTCGCTCAGGCCGTGCCAGTCTGGTCGCCGCCTTTCTTCGTCTGCAACGCTTCGCCCAACGCGACCACCAGCGGTTTCATGAACCACGAATGTTCCGGGCTCGACGACACTTCGAATCCGTATGAGCGGATGGACTCGGCCACGATCGGGCCGACCGCCGCGATCATCGTCCGGCCCAGCGCCCGACGTACCAGTGGCGTGGGATGTTGGGTCATCAATCGTTCGATCTGCAGCTTGCTGGTAAACGCGATCGCATCCACGTCGCCTGCGGCCATGCGCTCGAGCAACGCCTGTACGGTGACGTCATCGGCCGCGTTGCCATACACGTACGGCGCGACGGTGGTGATCGCCGCATTTCGCTCGCGCAGGAAACGGATGAGCGACAGATTCGGATCGTTGCCATAGAGCTGGACGGCGACCCGCCGACCGGAAAGTTCGTGCGTGGACAAGGAACGGATCACGCCTTCGGTGGTGGGCTCGGTGGCTTCGATGCCGGGCTTGAGCCCGATCGCACGCAGCGCGCGCGCTGGTTTCGGGCCACGCGTGACCGTGCGCAGCTTGCCGAGACCCTCGACAAAACGCGCGCGCAACGGCGGATCGTATTTGTCGATGCAGCTCAGGATGCGGGTGAGCCCTTCACCCGTGATGAGCAGGAAATCGTCGAATCCACCCGAGGCCAGGTGCTCCGCGAATGCCAGCACCTGGGCACTGTGCGGCGAGTCGTAGATATTGACCAGCGGGCAGCGCAGTACCACGGCGCCACGGCGCTCCAGCAGCGCGCTCAGCACTTCGAGCTCGCGCATCTCCGGCACGGCGATCCGCTTGCCTTTCAGGTTCCATTCGATCATCGGGGTTGGACAATATCACCAGCACCGGAGGCTGGGTGAGGGCGGTTTGGGGACGCGATTCCTGCACCGGATCGAACAGGGCGGTGCACCCCTGCGCCGCGTTTCGGTGCAGCACTCGCAAACCGGCCCGCCGCTGGTCGAAAACTGCTCCCAAAAATCGCTGGCATACGAATTGCTTTGCTCTGCTGCGCGAATCATCCACGCAAGCTGAGGAAGTTAGTAGTGAGTTCGAAACGTATTGCCGCCAGCCTCTTTCTGCTCGCAACCGCCATGACCGCGCTCGGCGCCGGAAAGGGTCCGGAAAAAGAACAGCTCAAACTCGGGTTCATCAAACTCACCGACATGGCGCCACTCGCCATCGCCTATGAAAAAGGTTTCTTCGAAGACGAAGGCCTGTACGTAACCCTCGAGCCCCAGGCCAACTGGAAGCTGATTCTCGATCGCGTGATCACCGGCGAGCTCGATGGCGCGCACATGCTGGCCGGGCAACCGCTCGGGGCTTCGATCGGCATCGGCACGAAGGCCGACGTGATCACCGGTTTCAGCATGGACCTCAACGGCAATGCCATCACGGTCTCGAACGAAGTGTGGGGCCTGATGAAGCCCACGCTCGCCACGGACGACAAGGGCCTGCCCAAACATCCGATCGCGGCCTCGTCGCTCAAGCCGGCGCTCGAAAAGTTCAAGATTGCCGGCAAGCCTTTCAAGATGGCCATGGTTTTTCCGGTTTCCACGCACAACTACGAATTGCGCTACTGGCTCGCCGCCAGCGGCATCAATCCGGGCTTTTACTCGCCCGCTGACGTCAATGGCAACACCCGTGCGGACATCCTGTTGTCGGTGACGCCGCCGCCGCAGATGCCTGCAACGCTCGAAGCCGGAACGATCAACGGTTATTGCGTTGGTGAGCCCTGGAATCAGCAGGCCATCGTCAAGGGCGTCGGAGTGCCGGTCATCACCGACTACGAAATCTGGAAAAACAATCCGGAGAAGGTTTTCGGTGTCACGAAGGCCTGGGCAGAGAAAAACCCGCGTACCCACATCGCGCTGCTCAAGGCGCTCATCCGCGCCGCGATGTGGCTCGACGACAAGAACGGCGCCAATCGCAAGGAAGCGGCGCAGATCCTTTCGCGTCCCGAATACGTGGGCGCCGACTACCGCGTCATCGCCAACAGCATGACGGGCACGTTCGAATACGGCCGCGGCGACAAACGCGCGCTGCCCGATTTCAACGTCTTCTTCCGTCATTACGCTAACTATCCGTTCTATTCGGATGCGATCTGGTATCTCACGCAGATGCGCCGCTGGGGCCAGATCCCCGAAGGCAAGACGGATGCGTGGTATGCCGAAACCGCCCGCAAAGTCTACCGGCCCGACATCTTCATCGAGGCGGCCAAGGAACTCATCGCCGAGAAGAAGGCGAATGCCGCGGATTTCGATTTTGTCAGTGAAGGCTTCCGCGCTCCGACCAGTGATTTCATCGACGGCATCGAGTACGACGGACGCAAGCCCAACGCCTACATCGAAAAGCTGACGGTCGGCCTCAAAGGCCAGCAGAAGATCGAGAGCGGAAATGTCGTCGGCAAGTAGTCAGCAGGCGCCGCCACTCGTGGCTGTCGCGCCGCCGGTCAAACCGGTCGTGGCGCGGCCGGTGTTGTCGCAGCCGCGCTGGCCGCGCGTGAACACGGCGATCGATGCGACAATTCGTGCGCTCTCGCTGGTGGGCCTGGGCTTTCTCAAACCCATCGTCGCGATCTGCCGCGGCGAGGATCCGCGCGCGCACATGCGGCAGTTGTGGCTCGATCTGGGCGCCCCGGTCATCGCGATGACGGCCTTTCTGCTCGTGTGGAGCCAGGTCTCCGCGGGGATTCAAACCAGCCTCGGGCAGATCCCCGGGCCGGTCGCGGTGTGGCAACAGACCAAGGCGTTGTGGGTCGACCATCTCGTGCAGCGCGAGAAAGCCACCGCGTTCTACGAACGGCAGGAAAAGCGCAACGCCGGGAAACTGGCCGAAGACCCGGCGGCCGACATGACGGTGCGCAAATACACCGGCAAGCCGACCTATATCGACCAGATTTTCGTAAGTCTCAAGACCGTCTTCGCGGGGTTCCTGCTCGCCACTTTGTTAGCCGTGCCGATCGGCATCCTGTGCGGTGCCAGCAAGACTTTCAACGCGATGTTCAACCCGTTGATACAGCTGTTCAAGCCGGTTTCGCCGCTCGCCTGGTTGCCCATCGTCACGATGATCGTCAGCGCCGTGTACGTGAGCGCCGATCCGCTGTTCGACAAGTCGTTCGTCAATTCGGCGGTGACGGTGACGTTGTGTTCCCTGTGGCCGACCGTCATCAATACCGCAGTTGGCGTCGCCTCCATCGATCGCGACCTGCTCAACGTGGCGCGTGTTCTCAGGCTTGGCAAAACTACCCAGCTCACGAAGCTCGTACTGCCCTCGGCGCTGCCGTACATATTCACGGGCATGCGCCTGTCGCTGGGGGTGGGCTGGATGGTGCTGATCGCCGCGGAAATGCTGGCGCAGAACCCCGGCCTCGGAAAATTCGTCTGGGACGAATTCCAGAACGGCAGCTCGGAATCGCTGAGCCGGATCATGGTGGCGGTGTTCACCATTGGCATCATCGGCTTCCTGCTCGACCGCATCATGCTCGCGCTGCAGAACGCGTTCACCTACGGCCCGACGCGATGAGTCATCTCGAGCTGCGCAACGTCGGCAAGAGTTATGGCGGCGTGGAAGTGCTCGCCGACATCAATCTGTCGATCGAAGAGGGCGAGTTCGTCGCGCTGATCGGCTTTTCGGGCTCGGGCAAGACGACGCTCATGTCGATCCTCGCCGGGCTGATCGAGCCCGACGCGGGCGAAGTTCGCATGCGCGGCGCAGTGGCGGGGGCCGCCGGCCCGGATCGCGGTCTGGTGTTCCAGAGTTATTCGCTGATGCCCTGGCTCACGGTGTTCGACAACGTCGCGCTCGCGGTCGACTCGGTGTTCGCGCGCGAGAGCAAACAACAACGCCACGCACGCACGGAGAAATACGTGCGCATGGTGGGCCTCGGTCACGCGATGGACCGGCGCCCGGCGGAGCTCTCTGGCGGCATGCGGCAGCGCGTGGCGGTCGCACGGGCGCTGGCGATCAATCCTGAATTCCTGCTGCTCGACGAACCACTGTCGGCGCTCGACGCGTTGACGCGCGCCAAGCTGCAGGACGAGATCGAATCGATCTGGCGCGAAGAGAAGAAGACCGTGGTGCTGGTCACCAACGACGTGGACGAAGCGCTGCTGCTGGCGGATCGCATCATTCCGCTCAATCCCGGACCGCGCGCGACCCTGGGGCCGGAATTCATCGTAAACCTGCCGCGGCCGCGCGATCGCAAGGCCGTGAATCACGATGCGCGTTATCGCCAGCTGCGCGCGGCGATCACGCAGTACCTGCTCGACGTCGAAGCGGTCAAACCTGTGGCCACCGACGGCGGGATCAAACTACCGGACGTGGTGCCGATCACGTCGGCCGACTTCCTGCCCAAGGCGGTGCGCGCAGCCAACAAGCCGAAGCCGCTGTCCAACGTCGACAAGTACGTCGAGTTCTACAACGTCCACAAGGTCTATCCGACGCCGAAGGGACCGCTCACCGTGGTCGAGGGCTTCAATCTCGACATCAAGCGTGGCGAGTGCGTTTCGCTGATCGGGCATTCGGGCTGCGGCAAGTCGACTGCATTGTCGATGTGCGCGGGCCTGACCGATGTCTCGGATGGCGGCATCACGCTCGACGGGCGCGAGGTCACGAGCGCCGGTCCCGATCGTGGCGTGGTGTTCCAGGCGCCGAACCTGTTGTCCTGGCTCACGGCCCGACAAAACGTCGCGTTGGGCGTCGATCGCGTCTATCCACATGCCTCCAACGCCGAGCGCTCCGACATCGTCGACTACTACCTCACGCGAGTCGGGCTCGCAGATTCGCTCGACAAGTTCGCGCGCGACATGTCGAACGGGATGCGTCAGCGCGTGGGTCTGGCGCGTGCGTTCGCGCTGTCACCCAAGTTGCTGCTGCTCGACGAACCCTTCGGCATGCTGGACGCGTTGACCCGCTGGGACCTGCAGGAGGTCCTGATGGACATCCTCAAGCGCACGAAGATCACCGCGATCTGCGTCACCCACGATGTCGACGAGGCGATCCTGGTCGCCGATCGCGTGGTGATGATGACCAACGGGCCGCGCGCGCGGATCGGCAAGGTGATGCAGGTGGACCTGCCGCGCCCCCGCACCCGCAAGATGCTGCTGGAGCATCCGCGCTACTACGCTTATAGAGAAGAGTTGCTGAGTTTTCTGGAAGAGTACGAGCACGGCTCGGGGCACCGTGCCGCCTAACAAGAATCGATATCGGGAGGATTTCATGAGAATGGATAGTCGGCCGTTGTTCGCGGCCTTGGCCCTGGGGTTTTCAGCGGTTGCCGCGCAGGCGGATGGCCTGGATCCGGTGTGGGGCGCATTTGGCGAGGGCAAGCCAATTTTCGATGTCCGGTTGCGCGTCGAAGATGTGGACCAGGACCCGATCGTCAATGACGCACATGCGACGACGTTGCGCGCGCGCCTGGGTTTCGAAACCGGCAAGGCCTGGAACATCGCGCTGCTGATCGAAGGCGAGGCGGTGGTGCCGCTCGAGTCCGACTATCGCCCGGATCCGGCGGTGGCGACGATGACCACGTACCCGGTGGTGCCGGATCCGGAAAGCTACGAAATCAACCGTTTTCAATTCGTGAACACCAGCCTGCCAGGCACGACCATCACGCTCGGCCGGCAACGCATCGCGCTCGATGATCAACGCTTCGTCGGTCCCGTCGGCTGGCGCCAGAACGAACAGACCTTCGACGCGTTGCGCGTGGTCAATCGCAGCGTCAAGAACCTGGTGCTCGACGCGACGTATTTCGATCGCGTGAACCGGGTCTTTGGACCGGATTCGCCGCAGGGCGCCTACAAGGGCGATAGCTTCCTGGTCAATGCTTCGTACCAGACGAAAGCAGGAAAGCTGACCGCCTACAGCTATCTACTCGACTTCGAGAACATCGCAGGCGTAGCCGCCGCGGTGCGGGACTCCACTTCGACCTACGGATTGCGTTTCGCCGGCGAGAAACCCGTTGGCAAGATCAAGGTGGGCTACATCGCGGCCTACGCGACGCAAACCGACTACGCCGACAATCCGCTCGATTTCGACCTCGACTACAAGAATGCCGAGCTCAACGCCACATTCCGGCAGTTCGGCCTCGGAGTGGGCATCGAATTGCTCGAAGGCAATGGCGTGAAGGGATTCACGACGCCGCTGGCAACCCTGCACAAGTTCCAGGGTTGGGACGACAAGTTTCTCGCGACACCGGCCAATGGTCTCGAGGACCGCTACGTCAATGGCAGTGTGACGCTTAAGGGTGTCGGTGCGTTCGACACGCTCGCGTTCGTCGTGGGGTTCCATGACTTCGACGCGCAGCGGATATCCGCCGACTACGGCAGCGAATGGGACCTGTCCTTCGCCGCCAAATACAAACGCGCCAACCTGATGCTCAAGTACGGCGACTACCAACAGGGTGTGCTGGCTGCCGCGCGCGATACAAAAAAGGCGTGGGCGCAACTCGAGTTCGTGTGGTGAGTTGGGCCATCCGGCACCTTCAGACAACAACCAATGAGAGAGTGAAAAGATGTCCTATCTAGCCCCTTCGGAATTCGTGACCAAGATGGTCGACGCCGGCGAGTCGAAGATCTTCATGTCGACCCGCGATACGTTGATCCGCGCCTTCATGGCCGGCGCGATCCTCTGCCTGGCCGCCGCGTTCGCGGTGACCGTCAGTCAGCAGACCGGGTATCCCATCATTGGTGCCATCCTGTTTCCGGTCGGCTTCTGCATGTTGTACCTGCTGGGATTCGATCTGGTGACCGGTGTGTTCGTGCTCTCGCCTCTGGCACTGCTCGACAAACGCCCCGGCGTCACGTTAGGTGGAGTGCTGCGCAATTGGGGACTGGTGTTCTGCGGCAACTTTGCCGGTGCATTCACAGTCGCGGTCCTGATGTCGATTGTGTTTACGTTTGCGTGGTCGCAGGAACCGAATGCCGTCGGAAAAATGATTGCGCACATCGGCGAATCACGGACCATCGGCTACAAGGAACACGGCATGGCCGGCATGCTCACGTTGTTCATCCGCGGCGTGTTGTGCAACTGGATGGTATCCACCGGGGTCGTCGGCGCGATGATCTCGACCAGCGTCCCCGGCAAGGTGATTGCCATGTGGATGCCGATCATGGTGTTCTTCGGCATGACCTTCGAACATTCGGTAGTGAACATGTTCCTGTTCCCTTCGGGCATCCTGATGGGCGCGCACTTCAACTGGGGTGACTATTTCGTCTGGAACGAAATTCCGACTCTGGTCGGCAATATCGTCGGCGGCCTGTCGTTCACCGGCCTCACGCTTTATTCCACACACATAAAGACGGCGCCGAAGCGCGCGCTTAAACTCGCGGCCTGATATTCGGTTGCCTCAGCAGTCCCCGGCCGCCCGCGCGGCCGGGGACTTTTCCATTTGGTTGCCCATGCCCCGACACCTGAAAATCTCGCTCGGGCAACACTCCGACCGTGGCCGCAAGGAGACCAACCAGGATTTTCACGGCGCCTGCATTCCGCAGGAGCCGCAGTTGGGCGCGAAGGGCATCGCCATCGCGCTGGCCGATGGCATCAGCACCAGCAATGTGAGCCAGGCCGCGAGCCAGGCGACGGTCAAAAGCCTGCTCGAGGACTATTACTGCACCTCGCATGCGTGGTCGGTCCGCAAGTCCGTGCAGCAGGTGCTGACGGCCATCAACTCCTGGTTGTGGGCGCAGACGCGGCAGAGCCAGTTTCGTTATGAGCTCGAGCGTGGCTATGTCTGCACGTTGAGCGCGCTGGTGCTCAAGTCCAACACCGCCTATCTGTTTCATGTCGGCGACGCGCGCATCTTCCGCGTGCGCGGCGAGGCGCTTGAGCAGCTCACGCAGGATCACCGGGTCTGGGTGTCGCAGGAACAGAGCCACCTGAGCCGAGCCTTCGGCATGCAGGACCAGATCGACATCGACTACCAGGCTCTGAACTTGAACGTGGGGGATGTGTTCTTCTGCGCGACCGATGGAGTCCATGAGTTTGTCAGCGCACTGTTCGTCGCGCAGGCGATCGCTGCGAATGCGCAGGATCTCGATGCCGCGGCGCGCGCCATCGTCGCCGAGGCCCTCGAACGCGGCAGCATCGACAACCTGACCGCGCAGATCGTGCGAATCGAGGAATTGCCCGATCAGGATGCCGACGAGATCCTGCGCTCCTTGAGCGAATTGCCGTTTCCGCCGCTGCTGTTGCCACGCGAGCTGTTCGACGGTTATCGGATCGTGCGCGAGATTCACGCCAGCGCGCGCAGCCATGTCTACCTGGCGTCGGATGACGAGACGCGCCCGCCGGTGGTGATCAAGACCCTGTCGACGGAGTTGCAGCAGGATCCGCAGCAGATCGACCGGTTCCTGATGGAAGACTGGATCGCGCGGCGCATCAACAACGCGCATGTGATGCGGCCGATCGAAGCCACCCGCGCGCGCGGCTTCATCTACACAGTGAGCGAATACATCGACGGGCAGACTTTGTCGCAGTGGATGATCGACAACCCGAAGCCCGACCTGGAAACGGTGCGCGGCATTGTCGAGCAGATTGCGAAGGGGGTAACCGCATTCCACCGGCTCGAAATGCTGCACCAGGATCTGCGACCCGCGAACGTCATGATCGATCGCTTGGGCACGGTGAAGATCGTGGACTTCGGCTCCACGCGTGTGGCCGGCATCGTGGAATCGTCGAGCGCGGCTGCGGAGACGCACTTGTTAGGCACGGTGCAATACACGGCGCCAGAATACTTCCTGGGCGAACCGGGTACACCGGCCTCGGATCAGTTCTCGCTCGGTGTCATCGCATACCAGATGTTGTCGGGCCGCTTGCCGTATGGCGCGGAGGTTTCCCGGGCGCGCACCCGCGCCGCGCAACGGCGGCTCACGTACCGCTCGGTGCTCGACGATGACCGCGAGACACCCGCGTGGATCGATGCAGTTCTCACCAAGGCCACACATCCGGATCCGCTCAAGCGTTACCAGGAGCTGTCGGAGTTCGTACACGACCTGCGGCATCCGAATGCGGCCTATCTCAGTCGCACGCGGCGGCCGCTGCTGGAACGGAACCCGGCGGCGTTCTGGAAGGGCGTGTCACTGATCCTGGCAATCGTGATCGTGGTCCTGTTGCTGCGGTAGTAAGTAGCGGTGCCGGGTGGGGGTTCTCGGGGTTGGCGTGTGTCCCGGCGGTGTTTTCTGACACGCCAACCCCGAGAACCCTCACCCGGCACTACTCGGACTAGACTCGGGCAAATGCGCACCTCACGTCGGTCATTTCTTGCTGCCGCTGGCACGCTGAGTGCGCTCACCGCGCTGCCGCCCGCAGCTTCCGTGGCGGGCGACGACGCGGTGCGCACACGCCTCGTGTTGCTCGGGACTGCCGGCGGACCGCGCCCGCGCAAGACCCGTTCGGCGTCGGCCCAGGCCATCGTCGTGGGCGGCGCCATCTACATCGCGGACTGCGGCGATGGTGTCGCGCGGCAGATGGTCGATGCGGGCCTGGCGCTCAACGCCATCCGTGGCGTGTTCATCACGCACCATCACTCGGATCACAACGCCGACTACGGCAACCTGCTGTTGCTGGCCTGGACGGGAGGATTGCGCACACCGGTGGACACCTTCGGTCCGCCGCCACTCGAGAAGATGACGCGGCTGTTCCTGGAAATGAACGAGGTCGACATCAGCACGCGTATGGCCGACGAAAAGCGGGTGCCGCTGGCGCCGCTGATCCGCGCGCACGACATCGCAGCGCCGGGCACGGTCTTCGAAGACGAACGCGTCAAGGTCACGGCCGCGCTGGTCGATCATCCGCCGATGAATCCGGCGTTCGCATACCGTTTTGACAGCGCGGATCGATCCATCGTGATCTCGGGCGACACGAAGTATTCGCAGAATCTCATCGCGCTCGCGAAGGGCGCCGATGTGCTGGTCCACGAGGCTATCTACCCCGAATCGGTGGATCGCCTGGTCCGCAACGTGGCGAACGCGCCGGATCTCAAGCGCAGCATTCTCTCGCATCACACCGCGGCGGAAGACGTGGGACGCGTCGCCGCGGCGGCCGGAGTACAGGTGCTGGTCTTGTCGCACCTGATTCCCGCCGAGGATCCGCAGGTCACGGAGCAGATGTGGCTCGACGCCGTTGCGAAACATTTCAAGGGAAAGGTCGTCGTAGGCAGTGACCTCGCGACCATCTGACCGGCACCACGCGTCTTTCGCCTACTGGTCGTACTCGAAATTCTCCACCGGGTCCTTCTTCGCGACCAATGACCATGAGAAGCCGATGAAGACGACCCGACCGACCGGCTGATTGGAGGTCGTGCCCGACAGTTCCACCGTGTTCGTCACGGACAGGAACCGGCGGCTCGCGAAGACATCCGTGGCCGTCACGCTGATGGAGAAGTTAGGCCGGAACTGGTGGCGATACCCCAGGTCCAGCCAGGTGCCACCATTTCGCTGATACCCCTGCGGCGTCCGCGACTTGCCGAGCACAGAGAGATTGATCTGCGCCGAATCCGCGGAGGTCATGCGCCAATTCAATGCCCCTTTCGTCTCGTACTCGATTGACGCCCGGGTTTTCGTGAAGCCCAGGTTGCCGGCATCGATTTCGCTGTAATACGCCTCGCCGCTCAAGCGGTAGTCGAGCTGCGGCAGCAATCGGCCCGCTGCCGTGAACTCGAGCCCGCCGGAATCGCTTTCCCCGATGTTCTGCGGCCGGCTCAGCACCACAGTCGGACTGAGCGGCGTGGAGATGAACGTGAAGTCGTTGCGGTTGCGCCGCGCATACAACGTGGTGGAAAGCGAAGTCTTTCCCTTGTCGAAGGACCAGCCGGCCTCGAGCGAATCGATTTCGCTCGGCTGCAGATCCGGATCGCCCTCGCCGAGCGCGAATTCGCCGCCCTGCTGGAAGCGGAACGGATTGAATGCCTCCCAATAGGGCCGCCGCACGCGCCGCGCGTAGCTGAACGTCAGCGTCTGCTGTTCGTTCAGCTTGTTAGCCAGGTGAAGGCTCGGATAGGCACGAAGATAGTCCTGGCTACTGTGCTGATCAGTTGTCACCTGGTCGAGGTCGATGTCTGTCTGTTCGAGTCGCAGGCCCGCGAGTATCGTCCAGTCGCCGAACGGCCGTTCGTACGTGAAATACACCGCGTGGTTCGTTTGTGCGTAGAGAAACCGGTTGGTGAAGTTGGGGTCCGGAACGAGCGGGTCCGCCGCAACTGCCTGCAGGGTCTGCGCCACGTCGATGACGTTCCCCCAGCCTTCGAAGGCATATCCGGAAACGATCTTGCCACCGGACGCGAGTGTCGCGGCATAGTCGACGTCGAACAGGTTGAGCGCTTCCGTCTGCAGATGATCCTGGTGCTGGAAGGTCGTTGACTGCGGCGGGATCACGTATTCGTAGGTGTGCCGCAGCGGCTCCCAGCCCCGGTATTCCTCGCGATGTGCACTCACGGTCAGGCCATCGCCGTCGCCTTCGCCCCTGTGATGAAACGTGAGCTCCAGCGATCCGTTGTGCTCGACATCGTCCGAGCGCCGCGTCCGCGTCACTTGGCCGGCCAGCGCGCCTTCGGAGTCGAGGAACAGGCTGTCCTCGCCGAGAAACGTGCCGGCGTCGCGGCGAAAAAATCTGGCAGCGGCGCTCAACCGGTCGGCGTCGCTCATGTCGTAGTCGGCGCCGAGCGTGAACGTCTTCCCCAATCGATCGTCCTCGCCCTGCACATGCTGCCTGCGATCGGACAGGATCGTGCCCGCCGCATCGCGCACGCTGCGCCGATCGGAGATTTCCCGAATGCGCAGATCGCGGCGCAGCGCCGCGGACCCGCGCAGATTCAACTTTCCGAGCTGTGCGCCGAGCCCGGTGCTGGCGTTGTAACGCCCGGCGGTGCCGACACTCGCACGTGCGCTTGCCGTACGGTCACTGCTCGGCCGCTTGGTGACGATGTTGATGATTCCGCCCGAACCCTCGCGCTTGTAGTTAGCCGGCGGGTTGGTGAGGATTTCGATGCGATCGATGTTGTCGGCGTCGAACTGCTGGAGGGCGGCGCCGCGGCCACTGCCGTTGAATTCCGGCGCGGGCCGGCCATCGATGAAGATCTGGACGCTGTCGTCGCCACGCAGGCTGGGATTGCCGTCGATGTCGATGCTGACCGAGGGAATATTGCCGAGCACGTCTGCCGCTGTGCCAAGGCTCGCCTGCAGGTCGTGCGACACCGCGTAAATCTTGCGATCGACGCGGGTCTCGACGTCGGGCCGCTGTCCGGTGACCACGATTTCCCGGATGACCGGGGGAGGAAGATTGGCCGGCACGGCTGCCGGCGGGGCAGTATCCGCTGGCGCCTGGTCCGCGACGGCGGCTATCGAGAGGCAGCCCATGGAAATCAGCGCTGCGAGTGGCCGAATGGCGCTTTTCATCGAACTCCAGCCCTGGAAACGACGCCGCGACGGTAGCACCGGCGGCCGACCCACTCATATATAAGGTGCCCGACGCCTTTATTTGACATAAATCAGGGCATGAAGGGCAGGCGCCTCGGCTGTGGCCCGATCCGGTGGCTTTCGCGGGCTTGCGATGCAAAACGCGCCTGCCTATACTGCGCGCCCTTTCGCGGGGTCCCCAAGCGTCTGCTTTGAGACCAAGCGATTGAATATCAGCGAAATCGGGCGAGGTTGGGCGGGCCTTCGGGCTCAAATCCAAGACCACTCGAGCTTCGCGGCCCCATTCTGCGGCCGCGTCTCTCCAGTGTTCCCTCGTTCGACCTAGCTACACAGCAGGCGCCAATCGATGCGCGTGCAGGAACGAGAGGATAGTCATGAGCGTTGCTCTAATTGGCCGCAAGGCCGGCATGACCCGCATCTTTACCGATGCCGGCGAGACGGTTCCCGTAACCGTCATCGAAGTGCTGCCGAATCGCATCACTCAGGTGAAGTCCGTCGACAAGGACGGCTACCGCTCCATTCAGGTCAGCTACGGCAAGAAGCGTCCGCAGCTCCTGTCAAAGGCCGCCGCCGGTCATTACGCGAAAGCGAATGTCGAGCCGGGCCGCGCGCTGGTGGAATTCCGCCTCACGGAAAAAGAGGGCACCGACCTTGCCGTGGGCAGTGAAATCAAAGCCGGGCTCTTCGAAGTGGGTGCGATTGTCGATGTCACCGGCGTGACGATCGGCAAAGGCTTCGCGGGCACGATGAAGCGCCATAACTTCGGCGGTCACCATGCCACGCACGGTGTGTCCGTTTCGCACAGAACCCCGGGCTCGATCGGCCAGCGTCAGACGCCAGGCCGCGTGTTCCAGGGCAAGCGCATGTCGGGCCACATGGGCGTCATGCGCCGCACGGTCGAAAATCTGAAAGTTGTCGAGATCGATGCCGAGCGCAACCTGCTGCTGATCCGCGGCGCCGTTCCGGGCGCTGAAGGTGGCCAGGTCATCGTGCGTCCGTCGGTGAAAGCCGCGCGCAAGAAGAACCGCAAGTACATTGCGCCCGCCAAGATGCCTGCAGCAGCGAAGGCTGCGACGGCGAAGAAGTAATCGGGGCACACATGGAACTCAAAGTCATCAATGGTGGGGCCGCGTTGAAGGTTTCCGAGGAGACCTTCGGCAAGGAATTCAACCAGGCTCTCGTGCACCAGGTCGTCACGGCCTATCGCAACGGCGGTCGCGCGGGCACCAAGGCCCAGCTCACCAAGGCCGAAGTGCGTGGCGGTGGACGCAAGCCGCGTCCGCAGAAAGGTGGCGGCACCTCGCGCGCCGGCTCGATCCGCTCGCCCATCTGGGTCGGCGGTGGCCGTGCATTCGCCGCGAAGCCGCGCGATTTCGCGCAGAAAGTGAACAAGAAAATGTACCGCGGCGCGATCCAGTCGATGCTGTCGGAACTGGTCCGCCAGGACCGCCTGGTCGTCACGCAGGCCTTCACGGTCGACGCGCCGAAGACCAAGCTCGTGGCCGCCGCGCTCAAGAAGCTCGGCCTCGGAAAGACGCTGATCATCGTCGAAGGCATCGACGAGAAGCTGTTCATGGCCGCGCGCAACCTGATGCACGTGCAGGTGCTGCCGGTGTCGCTGCTCAACCCGCTGTCGCTCGTGAGCTACGACAAGGTGTTGATCACCGTGCCTGCCGTGAAACTGCTCGAGGAGAAGCTGCAGTGAGCCCCGCCAAGAAAGCCGCCCCGAAAGCGGAAGCCAAAGTGGATGACGTGAAGGCCGCCGCCGCTCCGAAAGCCGCGAAGAAGCCGAAAGTCGTGAAGAAGGTGGTGGTCGCCGAGCGCAAGACGAGCCAGGAAAAGCTCATCAACGTGCTGCTCGCCCCGCACATCACCGAAAAGACTTCGCTCGCGATGCAGAACAACAATTCGTACGCGTTTCGCGTGCGCCGCGATTCGACCAAGCCGGACGTGAAGGCCGCGGTCGAACTCATGTTCGGCGTGAAAGTAGCGAAAGTGAACCTGGTCAACGAGATCGGCAAGACGCGCCGTTTCGGCAAGACCATCGGCCGCACGCAGGACCTCAAGAAGGCCTATGTTCGTCTCGCCCCGGGCCAGACGATCGACTACGAAGCCAAGCTCAAGGCCTGAGGGTAGTTAGTCATGCCAGTCATCAAAATGAAGCCGACCTCCCCGGGCACGCGCTTTGTCGTCAAACTCGACAAGTCGCACCTGCACAAGGGCGGTCCGTTCGAGCCGCTGACCAAGCCGCAGAAGAGCCACTCGGGTCGCAACAACGTCGGCCGCATCACCACGCGCCACCAGGGCAGCGGCCACAAGCACAAGTACCGCATCATCGATTTCCGTCGCGACAAGGATGGCATCAAGGGTGTGGTCGAGCGGATCGAGCACGATCCGAACCGCACCAGCCATATCGCGCTGATCAAGTACTCCGATGGCGAGCGCCGCTACATTCTTGCCTGCAAGGGCATGGCGCCTGGCGATGAAATCCGCTCGGGCTCCGATTCGCCGATCAAGTCCGGCAATGCGATGCAGCTGCGTCACATCCCGGTCGGCTCGATCGTGCACAACATCGAACTGAAGCCCGGCAAGGGCGGCCAGATGGCGCGCAGCGCCGGCAACTCCGCCAGCTTCACCGCGCGCGAGGGCATCTACGCGACGCTGCGCCTGAAGTCGGGCGAGAGCCGGAAAGTTCACGTCGACTGCCGCGCCACGATCGGCGAGGTGTCGAACGACGAACACAACCTGAAGGTTTACGGCAAGGCGGGCGCGAAGCGCTGGCTCGGCATCCGTCCGACCGTTCGCGGCCAGGCGATGAACCCGGTCGATCACCCGCACGGTGGTGGTGAAGGCAAGTCCGGACAGGGCAACCCGCATCCGGTCAGCCCGTGGGGACAGAATGCCAAGGGTCTCAAGACGCGCCGCAATAAACGCACGACCAACATGATCGTGCAGCGTCGCCAGAATCGAATTCGTTAAGAGGATATGACATGCCTCGTTCACTGAAAAAAGGTCCGTTCGTCGATCTGCACCTTCTGAAGAAGGTGGAGACGGCCTCTGCAAAGAGCGACCGCAAGCCGATCAAGACCTGGTCGCGCCGTTCGATGGTCATTCCTGACATGGTTGGTCTCACGATCGCCGTGCACAACGGCCGGCAGCACATTCCGGTGCTGATCACCGAGAACATGGTCGGCCACAAGCTGGGCGAGTTCTCGCCGACGCGCACCTTCAAGGCGCACTCGGGCGACAAGAAAGTAGAGGCCTCGGCTTAAGGCCGCGGATAGTTAGATGGAAGCGACAGCCAAACTCAAATACGCGCGCATCTCGCCGCAGAAGTGCCGGCTCGTGGCCGACACCGTGCGCGGTTCGGACGTGTCCGTGGCGCTCAACATCCTGAAGTTCATGCCCAAGAAAGGCGCGGAACTCGTATACAAGGTGTTGTGGTCGGCCGTGGAAAACGCGCAGAACAATCAGGGCGCCGATGTCGATGACCTCAAGGTCACGATGATCCAGGTCGACGCCGCCCCCGTGCTCAAGCGTTTCGGCGCCAAGGCCAAGGGTCGCGGTACGCAGATCATCAAGCGCAACAGTCACATCACCGTCGCCGTTGGCGATGGCAAGAAGGACCAGTAAGTCATGGGTCAAAAGGTAAATCCGGTTGCCATCCGCCTAGGCATCACCCGTGACTGGGTGTCCAAGTGGTACGCCAACAAGAAACAGTTTCCGATCCAGGTCCATACGGATTTTCGCGTCCGCCAATTCCTGAAGACCAAACTCGCCGACGCTTCGGTCAGCCGCATCCTCATCGATCGCGCCGCCAAGCGCGTCAACATCACGATCCAGACCGCGCGTCCGGGCATCGTGATCGGCAAGAAGGGTGAGGACATCGAGAAGCTGCGCGCCGAGACGGCCAAGATGCTGAAGCTGCCGCCGACGGATGTGCGCCTCAACATCGCCGAGATCCGCAAGCCGGAACTCGATGCCCAGTTGGTCGCCGACGGCATTGCCCAGCAGATCGAAAAGCGCGTGATGTTTCGCCGCGCCATGAAGCGCGCCGTGATGAGCACCATGCGTTCGGGCGCCCTCGGCGTCAAAGTGCGCCTCTCGGGCCGTCTGAACGGTTCGGAAATCGCGCGTACGGAATGGGCCCGTGAAGGCCGCGTGCCGTTGCACACCTTCCGTGCCGACATCGACTACGGTCTCGGCGAAGCCCGCACCACCTACGGCGTCATCGGCGTCAAGGTGTGGATCTTCAAGGGCGAAGTGTTCGACAAGGCCGAGCTCGCGCTGCAGGCCGAAAACGTCGAAGCCGCGCAGGCTGCCCAGGGTGCCGCGGCGAGTGCCGCCGCCGCTGCTGCAGCTGCCGCGCCCACCACGCCGGCTGCCTAACAAGGTTCAACGACTATGTCCATGCTACAGCCCAAGCGAACCAAGTATCGCAAGCAGTTCAAGGGAACGAATACCGGCCTCGCCCAGCGCGGCAGCAAGGTTTCGTTCGGTGAATTCGGCTTGAAGGCGACCAGCCGCGCCCGCATGACGGCGCGCGAGATCGAAGCTGCGCGTCGCGCCATGACCCGCTACGTCAAACGTGGCGGCCAGGTGTGGAACCGCGTGTTCCCCGACGTGCCGGTCAGCAAGAAGCCCCTCGAAGTCCGCATGGGCTCCGGCAAGGGCAACATCGAGTACTGGGTGGCGAAAGTCGCGCCCGGCAAGGTTCTGTTCGAGATCGAAGGTGTCGATGAAGCCACGGCGCGCGAAGCGTTTCGTCTGGCCGGCGCCAAGCTCTCGGTGTCCACCATGTTCGTGAAACGGCAGGTGCGTTGATGAGCGCCAAAGACTTGCGCGGTAAAGACACCGCGGGCCTCCAGGGTGAATTGATCAAGCTGCGTCGCGAGCAGTTCAGCTTGCGCATGCAGTCGGCGAGCGGCCAGACCGTGAAGTCCTCGGACTTCAGCAAGGTCAAGAAGAACATCGCGCGCGTGAAGACTGTGATGACTGAAAAGGCCGCGGCTGGAGCGAAGAAATGAACGCCACTGAAGAACACAAGACCGAAGAGAAGAAGCCGAGCCGTGCTCTGGTCGGAGTCGTCGTCAGCAGCAAGATGGACAAGACCATTGCTGTCGAGATCGAGCGCCTGATCAAGCACCCGCGTTACGGCAAGTTCATCCGCCGCACCACGAAGCTGCTGGCGCATGACGAAAGCAAGGAAGCGGGCGAAGGCGACACCGTGTCGATCGTGCCCTGCCGTCCGCTGTCGCGCCGCAAGTCGTACAAGCTGGTGTCGGTCGTCAAGAAGGCGAACGCCTAATGATCCAGTTACAAACCATGCTCAATGCCGCTGACAACAGCGGCGCCCGCACGCTGATGTGCATCAAGGTGCTCGGCGGTTCGCGCCGGCGCTACGCGCAGGTCGGCGACGTCATCAAGGTTTCCATCAAGGACGCGATCCCGCGCGGCAAGGTCAAGAAGGGCGAGGTGTACGACGCCGTGGTCGTGCGCACCAAGCGTGGCGTGCGCCGCGCCGATGGTTCGCTGCTGCGCTTCGACACGAACGCCGCCGTGCTCCTGACCAACAAGCTCGAGCCGGTTGGCACGCGCATCTTCGGACCCGTCACGCGCGAATTGCGCACCGAGCGGTTCATGAAGATCGTGTCCCTCGCGCCTGAAGTGCTCTGAGGTAGTTAGATGAACAAGATTCGCAAGGGTGACACCGTCGTCGTGTTGTCGGGCAAGGACAAGGGCCGTCAGGGCACCGTGCTGGATATCGACGGCGAGAAGATCACCGTCGAGAACATCAACAAGGCGAAGAAACACCAGAAGCCGAACCCGCAGCGCAATGTCGCGGCCGGAATCGTCGACAAGACGATGCCGCTGCACATTTCGAAGGTGGCGATCTGGAACGTGGGCGCCAAGAAAGCCGACCGTGTCGGCATCAAGCAGCTGAACGACGGCAAACGCGTTCGGTTCTTCAAGTCGAACGGCGAAGTGATCGACGCCTGAGCGGCGCCGATATCATCGAGCAAGGATCGTAAGGAATAGGCAAATGGCCAGGTTAAAAGACTTTTACAAAGAGACGGTGGTGCCGAAGCTCACCCAGGAACTGGGCGTGAAGAACGCCATGCAGGTTCCGAAACTCTCGAAGATCACGGTGAACATGGGCGTGGGCGAGGCAGTGGCCGACCGCAAGGTCATGGACGCCGCCGTCGCCGACCTCACCAAGATCACGGGCCAGAAACCCAAGATCTGCATGTCGAAGAAGTCCATCGCATCGTTCAAAGTGCGCGAGAACCTGGCGATCGGCACGAAGGTGACGTTGCGCGGCGAGCGCATGTGGGAGTTCTTCGATCGTCTCGTGACGATCGCGATTCCCCGCATCCGTGACTTCCGCGGCATCAACCCGCGCTCGTTCGACGGCCGCGGCAACTTCAGCCTCGGCATCAAAGAACAGATCATTTTCCCGGAAATCCAGTACGACCAGATCGACCAGCTCCGGGGAATGGACATCACGATCACCACGACGGCGAAGGATGACAAGCAGGGCAAAGCCTTGCTCAGCGCCTTCAATTTCCCGTTCCGCAAGTAAGGAACCATAGGGTATGGCCAAGACAAACATGGTCGAGCGCGAGAAGCGTCGCGCCAAGATCGTGAAGAAATACGCGGCGAAGCGTGCTCAGTTGAAAGAGCTCATTCGCAGCCCCCGATCCTCCCCCGAGGTGCGTGCCGACGCGCAGGCGAAGCTGCAGAAGCTGCCGCGCGACGCGAGCCCTTCGCGTGGCCGCAACCGCTGCGCAATTACGGGCCGCTCACGCGGCGTGTATCGCCGCTTCGGCCTGGCGCGAGTGAAGATCCGTGAAGCGGTGGGACGCGGCGAATTGCCGGGCGTTTCCAAGGCGAGCTGGTAGGAGCGAATGGCATGAGCATGACTGATCCCATTGCCGACCTCCTGACCCGCATCCGCAACGCGCAAATGGCGCGCAAGCCGGATGTGTCGGTGTCGTCGTCAAAACTGAAGACGGCCCTGGTCAAGGTGTTGAAGGACGAAGGCTATGTCGGCGACTTCCACACCGCGAGCGAAGGCGTCAAACAGACGTTGACGATCGAGCTGAAGTACTACGAAGGCCGCCCCGTGATCGACCGCCTCGAGCGTGTCTCGCGTCCGGGCCTGCGTATTTACCGCAGCAAGAGCGAGTTGCCGAAGATCCAGGGCGGTCTCGGTACCGCGATCGTCAGCACGCCGAAGGGTGTGATGACGGACAAACAGGCGCGGGCTATCGGGCAGGGCGGCGAAGTCCTCTGCATCGTGGCCTAACTAGAGAAGCCCAAGAGACAAGCATTATGAGCCGAGTAGCAAAACGACCCGTCGATCTGCCCCAGGGCGTCACCGCCACGGTCGCGGCGAACACGATCAAGGTCAAAGGCGCCAAGGGCGAGCTCAGTCTCGTCGTCGCCGATGGCGTGTCGGTCGAGCAGAAAGACAAGACGCTGGTGTGCGCCTACGCAAGCGATGCGAGCCGCATGTCGGCCGGCGCCGCGCGCGCGCACCTCGCGAACATGGTGACGGGCGTTTCGACCGGTTACGAGCGCAAGCTCGAGCTCGTCGGCGTCGGTTACCGCGCCGCGGTGCAGGGCAAGGTGCTGGGCCTGACCCTGGGCTTCTCGCACGCCGTCAATTTCCCGATTCCGGAAGGCATCTCGATGGAAACACCGACGCAGACCGAAATCATCATCAGGGGCATCGACCGTCAGAAGGTCGGCCAGGTCGCCGCGAAGATTCGCGGTATTCGTCCGCCGGAGCCGTACAAGGGCAAGGGCGTGCGCTACTCAGGCGAGCAGATCGTCATGAAGGAGGGCAAGAAGAAGTAATTCTTCGGCACTCATATGCAGATCACCAAAAAAGAGCGGCGTCAGCGCCGCGCAATCAAGACCCGCATGAAGATCCGCGAGCTGGGCGTTGCCCGTCTCACGATCCATCGCACGCCGCAGCACATTTATGCGCAGGTGTTCGATTCGCAGGGTTCCAAAGTGCTTGCCACGGCTTCGACCGTGCAGGAAGCCGTCGCCAAGGGCCTGAAGGGCACCGGCAACATCGAGGCCGCCAAGGCCGTCGGTACTGCGATCGCCACGGCGGCGAAAGCCGCGGGCGTCACCAAGGTCGCGTTCGATCGCGCGGGTTTCATGTATCACGGCCGCGTCAAGGCGCTGGCCGACGCCGCGCGTGAAGCCGGCCTAGAGTTTTAACAGGACCTAACAACATGGCACGACCCGACAACAAGAACCAGGCGCAGGACGAGTTCCTCGAGAAGCTGGTTGCAGTCAATCGCACGGCCAAGGTGGTCAAGGGCGGACGTCAGTTCGGCTTCACCGCACTGACCGTCGTCGGCGACGGCGCTGGCCGCGTGGGCTTCGGTTTCGGCAAGGCGCGTGAAGTGCCGGTCGCGATCAGCAAGGCCATGGCGCAGGCGCGCAAGAACATGGTCAACGTGGCGCTCAAGGGCGACACGCTGCACTTCGCAATCAAGGGCAGCCATGGCGCGACCCTCGTGTACATGCAGCCCGCATCCGACGGTACTGGCGTCATCGCCGGCGGCGGCATGCGCGCGGTGCTCGAGTGCGCCGGCGTGCGCAACGTGCTCGCCAAGAGCTACGGCTCGCGCAACCCGATCAACGTCGTGCGCGCGACCGTCATGGCGCTGGCGAATCTGAATTCGCCGGAACAGATTGCCGCCAAACGCGGCAAGTCACTCGAAGAGATCCTGGCCTGAGCGCGGTAGAGAGGCACCATGGCTAACAAACAGATAAACGTCACGCTCAAGAAGAGCCTGGCTGGTCAGCTGAAGAACATCCAGGCATCGGTACGCGGCCTGGGCCTTCGCCGTCCGCACCAGACGGTGCAGGTCACGGACACGCCGCAGAACCGCGGCATGATTTACGTGGCTTCGCACCTTTTAAAGGTTTCGGAGTAATTCCATGACGATGCGACTCAATGACATGAAACCGGCCCATGGCGCTCGCAAGACGCGCCTGCGGGTAGGACGCGGCGCTTCCGCCGGCCAGGGCAAGACCTGCGGCCGCGGCGTGAAGGGCCAGCGCGCTCGCAAGGGCGGTTATCACAAGGTCGGCTTCGAAGGCGGCCAGATGCCCATCCAGCGCCGGATGCCGAAAGTCGGCTTCCGCTCGAAGATGGAAATGGCCGAAGTGCGTCTCGACGAGCTCGCCAAGGTCGACGGCACGGTCGTCGATATCGCGGCCTTGAAGAAGGCCAACATCATCCCGACATTTGCCGATCGCGCAAAGGTCGTGCTGTCGGGCGAGATCAAAAAAGCCTATTCACTCAAGGGCATCGGCGCCACCAAGGGCGCGAAAGAGGCCATCGAGAAGGCTGGCGGATCGGTCGAAGCTCTGCCTTTGCCGCCGAAGCCCGCGAAGCTCAAGTCCAAGAAGCAGGCCTAAGGAACAAGGCACTCAGTAAGTGGCAGACAACTCAGTCTCAAATCCGGCATCGGTTCTCGGCGACGCAGCGCGTTTCGGCGACGTACGCACGCGGCTGCTGTTCCTGCTCGGCGGACTGGTCGTCTATCGCATCGGCACATACATCCCCGTGCCGGGTATCGACCCTGAACGTGTGGCCGGCTTCTTCCGCGACAACGCGGAGACCATCTTCGGTGTCGTCAACATGTTCTCGGGTGGCGCGCTGTCGCGCCTGTCCATCTTCACCATGGGCGTCATGCCTTACATCTCCGCGTCGATCATCGTGCAGATGATGGCGATGGTGGTGCCGCAGTGGATGGAATACCGCAAGGAAGGCGAGTCCGGCCGGCGCAAGCTGACCGAGATCACCCGTTACGGCACGTTGGGCCTCGCCCTGTTCCAGTCGTTCGTCACCGCGAGCGGTCTGCAGCAGCAGGGCATGGTCATCGCGCCGGGGCCGCAGTTCCTGTTCACCGCGACGATCACCATGACCACGGGCGCCATGTTCCTCATGTGGCTCGGCGAGCAGATCACCGAACGCGGCGTGGGTAACGGCATTTCGATGATCATCCTGGGCGGCATCGTGGCCGGCTTTCCAGGCGCCATCGGCCGCACCATCGAGCAGATCAACGACGGCACGATGTCGGGCCTGCTGGCGATCGTGTTGATCATCGTGGTCCTCGGTGTCACGGCCTTCTGCGTGTTTGTCGAGCGCGCGCAACGCCGAATTCCGGTGGACTACGCCAAACGACAAGTCGGCCGGCGCATGTATGCGGGCCAGACCACGCATCTGCCGTTCAAGCTCAACATGTCGGGCGTGATCCCGCCGATCTTCGCATCGAGCCTGTTGCTGTTTCCTGCCACCATCGCCGGCTTCGCGGGTCAGAACACCAACACTTGGTGGGGCAATGCGCTCGCGACCTTCTCCGCCACGCTCGGCTACGGCCAGCCGGCGCACATCGCGGCCTACGCCGTGCTGATCGTGTTCTTCTGCTTCTTCTATACGGCGCTGGTGTTCAACGCGCGCGAGACGGCCGACAACCTCAAGAAGTCGGGCGCCTTCATTCGTGGCATCCGCCCCGGTCAGCAGACTGGCGACTACATCGACAAGGTGCTGACGCGACTCACTCTGTGGGGCGCCGTCTACATCACCTTGGTCTGCTTGTTGCCCGAACTGCTGGTGGTCAAGGGTGGCGTGCCCTTCGTGTTCGGCGGCACTTCGCTGCTGATCGTCGTCGTGGTCGCCATGGATTTCTTCTCGCAGCTTCAGGCGCACCTGATGTCGCATCACTACCCGCAGCTGTTGAAGAAAGCGAATCTCATGGGTTACGGCCGCTCGGGCGCGCCGCAGTAATTAAGGAAAGAGATCATGAAAGTACGTCCCTCGGTCAAAAAGATCTGCAAGAACTGCAAGATCGTCCGCCGTCGTGGCGTTGTGTATGTCATCTGCGCCGACCCACGCCATAAACAGCGTCAGGGTTGAGCAGAAGACCACCCGGATTCAGTAGGTAAAAGCACATGGCACGTATTGCTGGCGTAAACATCCCGATGAACAAGCACGTCGTGATCGGGCTCACACACATCTTTGGTGTGGGCCGCTCACGTGCGAAGGACATCTGCACATCGACGGGCATCGCTCCGACGACCAAGGTGAAAGATCTCACCGAAGTCGAAGTGAACGCGATCCGTTCGGCTCTCGCGAAGACCGCGGTCGAAGGCGACCTGCGCCGCGAGAACTCCATGAACATCAAACGTCTCATGGATCTCGGCGCGTACCGCGGCATCCGTCATCGCAAGGGCTTGCCGGTTCGCGGCCAGCGCACACGCACCAATGCGCGCACGCGCAAGGGCCCGCGCAAGCAGGCAGTCAAGCTGAACGCGCCGCCGGGTAAGGTTTAAGAGGTAGATAGAACATGGCAGACGAAAAGAAAGCTGACGCTGGCACTGCGAACAACACGCAGACCGGTGGCCCGAAGAAGCCGAAGAAGGCCCGCAAGAACGTGCTCGACGGCATCGCGCACGTGCACGCGTCGTTCAACAACACGATCATCACGATCACCGATCGCCAGGGAAACACGCTTTCCTGGGCGACCTCGGGCGGTTGCGGCTTCCGCGGTTCGCGCAAGTCCACGCCGTTCGCAGCCCAGGTGGCCGCGGAGAAAGCCGGCAATGCCGCGCAGGAACACGGCGTGAAAAACGTCGAAGTCCGCGTCGGTGGCCCCGGCCCCGGTCGCGAATCCGCGGTGCGTGCCCTGAACGCCTGCGGTCTCAAGATCACCAGCATTTCCGACATCACGCCGATTCCGCATAACGGCTGCCGCCCGCCTAAAAAGCGTCGCGTTTAAGCAGGACAAATACAGATGGCAAAGTACACCGGTCCCAAGTGCAAGCTCTCGCGTCGCGAGGGCACGGATCTTTTTCTGAAGAGCGGCGTCAAACCGCTCGAAGCGAAGTGCAAGTTCCAGGTGCCGCCGGGCGGCATCAAGGGCGAGCGCAAGCAGCGCATTTCCGATTACGGCTTGCAGCTGCGTGAAAAACAGAAATTACGCCGCATGTATGGGGTCCTGGAACGCCAGTTCTCGAACTATTACGTCGAAGCGGCGCGCCGCACGGGCTCCTCGGGTGAAAACCTGCTGAAGCTGCTCGAGTGCCGTCTGGACAACATCGTGTATCGCATGGGCTTCGCCTCGACGCGCTCGGAAGCGCGCCAGCTGGTGTCGCACAAATCGATCGCCGTGAACGAAGGCGTGGTCACGATCGCCTCCTACCAGTGCAAGGCGGGCGACGTCATCACGGTGCGCGAGAAGGCCAAGAAGCAGCTGCGCATCCAGGGTGCGATGCAGATCGCGACGCAGGTCGGTCTGCCCGATTGGGTCGATGTCAACGGCACGGAATTCCGTGGTGTGTTCAAGTCGGTGCCGGGCCGGGACGAGATCCTGCCGGACATCAACGAGAACCTGGTCGTCGAGCTCTACTCGAAGTAATCGAATGTTTTGAATGGTCCGTTCCATTGGGAACGGGCTGGAGCGTCATACCGTCGCCAAGACGGAAGGTGTGCATCGAATGCAAGGTTCAGTAAGCGAATTCTTAAAGCCCCGTGTCGTCAAGGTGCAGCCCACGGCTCCGCGCCAGGCCCGCGTCGTCATCGAGCCGTTCGAGCGTGGTTTCGGCCATACGCTCGGCAACGCGCTGCGTCGCGTATTGCTGTCGTCCATGCCGGGCGCCGCGATCACCGAAGTGGAGATCGAAGGCGTGCTGCATGAGTACACCTCGATCGAAGGCGTGCAGGAAGACGTCGTCGACATCCTGCTCAACCTGAAGCAGGTCGCTCTCAAGATGCACACGCGCGATAGCGCCGAGCTGCGTCTGTCGAAGAAGGGCCCGGGCCCGGTGACGGCCGGCGACATCCACACGGACCACGACATCGAAGTCGTGAATCCGGAGCTGGTGCTTGCGAACCTCACGAAGGCTGGCGAATTGACGATGACGCTGCGCGTCGAGCGTGGCCGTGGCTACCGCCCGGCTGCCAATCGCGCCGCGTTCGAAGAGCAGAGCCGTCCTATCGGCCGCCTGCAGCTCGATGCTTCGTTCTCGCCCGTTCGTCGCGTGACGTACATGGTCGATGCCGCGCGCGTCGAGCAGCGTACCGACCTCGATAAGCTGGTCATCGACATCGAGACCAACGGCACGATCGACGCGGAAGAAGCCATCCGCAGAGCCGGCGGCATCCTCAAGGATCAGCTGTCGGTGTTCGTGGACCTGCAGGGCGAAGAAGAAGCCAGCACCAAGGTCTCCGAGATGCAGTTCGATCCGTTGCTGCTGCGCCCCGTCGACGAGCTCGAGCTCACGGTGCGTTCGGCCAACTGCCTGAAGGCCGAGAACATCCATTACATCGGCGATCTCGTGCAGCGCACGGAAGTCGAACTGCTGCGCACCCCGAACCTCGGCAAGAAGTCGCTGACCGAGATCAAGGAAGTGCTGCAGAGCCACGGCCTCATGCTTGGCATGCGTCTCGATGGCTGGCCGCCGGCCGGTCTCAAGCACGATGCCGACCGCGGCATGATCTGAATAGTTAGGAACTGAAGCAATGCGTCATCATCTTTCCGGTCGTCAGCTGTCGCGCAATGCGCCGCATCGCCACGCGTTGTTGCGTAGCCTGTCGGTGTCGTTGCTGCGTCACGAGACCATCCGCACCACGATCCCGAAAGCCAAGGAATTGCGCCGTGTGGTCGAGCCCTTGATCACGCTCGGCAAGGAAGACAGCGAGGCGAATCGCCGTCTCGCGTTCGCGCGCCTGCGCGATTCCGAGATCGTCACCAAGCTATTCGAGACGATCGGCCCGCGCTTCAAGGCGCGTCCGGGTGGCTACACGCGCATCCTGCACATGGCTCCCCGTCCGGGCGACAACGCCCCGATGGCGCTGATGCAGCTGGTGGAGCGTTCGGCCCCGGTGGCCGTCGATGCCGCGCCTGAAGACAAGAAGGCGAAGAAGGCCGACAAGCCGAAGGTCGATCTGGCCGAGAAGAAAGCCAAGACCGAAGCCAAGAAAGTGAAAGAAAAGGCTGCCAAGGCGGTGAAAGCGGAGAAGACGGCCAAGGCCGCCGCCGCAAAGTCCGCCAAGAAGGCCGCGGCGCCGAAGAAAAAGACTGCTGCGAAAAAGAAGAAGAAGAAATCTTCGAAGTAAGTCGACGCTTCAAGCGATGTGAAACGGGCGCCTCAGGGCGCCCGTTTTGCTATGGCGCGCCGCGCTGCCGTAAGCTGCGTCGCTTCGAAAATAACCAAAGGGAGCGGCCATGGGTCTCGGCAAAGAATTCAAAGAATTTGCGATGAAGGGCAGCGTCGTCGATCTGGCAATCGGTGTGATCATCGGCGCCGCGTTCGGCAAGATCGTGGGTTCGCTCGTCGAGGACATCATCATGCCGCCGCTCGGCAAGATAATTGGCGGCGTCAACTTCTCCGACCTGGCTGTCAGCCTGGGAACGGATCCGACCGGAAAAGAAGTGTTGTGGAAGTACGGCAACTTTCTGCAGATCTCGTTTCAGTTCATGATCGTCGCATTCGTGCTGTTCATGATCATCCGCACGGTCAACAAGCTCAAGAAAGCGGACCCGGCCGCGCCGCCGCCGGCGCCTGCGAAGCAGGAAGTGTTGCTGACGGAAATCCGCGACCTGCTCGCGAAGAAACAGTGAGCTGACAGGAGCACTGATCGATGGCCGTGATTCGTTACATCTGGATGTTCCGGATCGCGGCCGTCGTCTTCCTGGTATTGGGCCTGTCCTGGATTTGGCGGTTCGGACTGACCGACTACCGTCCTGAGCAACGGCTCTACGGGCTGGCGCTCGGGCTGCTCGCATTCCTCACGGGTGTTTTCCTTTTCCGGCGCGCCAAAGCCGCGATCGCGCTCTCAGCATTGGCGGCAGTGGTCGTCGCCGTGAGCGCCGTATTGTTCGTGCCGAGCGCGAGCGGACCGGGAATCCTTTTCCTCATCGGGCTTGCGGTTGCCGGCGGCCTGTACGCGGCATTGTCGTTTCGCGTGTTGTTCGCACCGCGCCGTTGAACCCGCGTCGCGCCGGCTCAGGTCCGCTGAGCTAACAACTTGTTGAGCTCGTCCACGAGGCCCGGAAGCGCGCCTTCTCCATATCCGGTGTGATCCGAGGCAACCTTGCCATCGCGGCCGATGACGATCATGCGCGGGATCGCCTGCACGTCGAACTTGCGCGCCGCCTTGCCGGCAGAATCTCGCAGGATGGTGATCGGATAATCCTTGAGCACGTCGACCACGTATTTGAACGGCTTCTGTTCGTCGTGGTAATTGATCGCGATGATCTTCATGTGTTCGGGCCCGACGCGTTTCGCCAGCCCCGCGAGCACCGGGAGTTCCTTCTTGCAAGGCTCGCACCACGAGGCCCAGAACGACACGATCACCACCTTGCCGGCGTGATCGCTGATATGCACCTGTTGGCCAGCCAGGTCTTTGCCGAGCAGATCTTCCGGCACCGATCCGGCGATCAAGGTCGGCCGCACCTTCTCCTTTCCGGGCTCCGCACAAAAACCCGGGCTCGCGATTCCCAGCCCAAGCGCCACGGCCATCAACGTAAAGCTGCAGATCCGGCGGTTCATGGTGTGGCGAATGCTGCCCGTGTGAGGTTTTCCGGTGTACCGGTACGCGCGACCACGTTGTCTTCGATGCGCACGCCACCAAACGGCTTGAGCTGCGCCACGCGTTTCCAATCGATCATCTTGCCGATGGGCTTCGCCTTCGCTTCGTCGAGCAACTGGTCGATGAAGTAGAACCCAGGCTCGACCGTCACCACGAAGCCATCTTCGAGCTTGCGCGTGAGGCGCAGGTACGGATGGTTGTACGGCCGTTCGATCTCGCCGCCGCCGGGGTCGCGTTGCTGCCCGCCAACGTCGTGCACCTGCAGCCCTAACAAGTGGCCGATGCCATGCGGGTAGAACACCGATGTGAGCGCGTTGTCGATGGCTTGATCGGCGCTCACGGTGATGATGCCGGCTTCATGCAGGAATTCACTGATCGCGCGGTACGAGACCTGGTGGAAATCGCGCCAATCCATGCCGACGCGCGCCTGTGCACAGAGCTTCAGCTGCAACTCGTCGAAGCGCTTGATGAGCGCGGCGAACTCCGCGTCGTGATGCGAGTGGGTGCGCGTGATGTCGGACGAATAGCCGCCAAATTCCGCGCCGGCGTCGATCAGCAACGAATGCAGCTTCGCCGGTTTGTCGCGCTGCTGGAGCTGGTAATGCAGCACCGCGCCACCCTCATTGAGGGCGATGATCGGGTTGTAAGGCAGTTCCCGTTCGCGCTGACCGCAGGCGGCCATGAACGCGAGCGCGATTTCGAACTCGCTCGCGCCAGCGCGAAACGCACGTTCCGCGGCCATATGGCCGCGCGCGCCGAGCACATTCGCCTCGCGCAGGCAGGCGACTTCGTAGTCCGACTTGGCGGCGCGCCCGAAGTCGAGTTGCGCGATGAGGTGTTCGGGGTTGATGCCCTTCACGCCCCAGCTCATGAGCTCGGGGAAGGGCGCGCCGATGAACGCGGTACGGGCCAGATCTTTCGGCAACGCGGCGCGCGCGGCCGCGCGATCGGCGCAACTCACGATCTCGAACGCGGCGGTCCAGTAGGAATCGGGCAATTCAGGCGACTTGTGCCAGTAATCGACCGGCTGGTGGATCAGCAACAGCGGCTTCTTGCCCGGCGTGAAAAACACGAATGAATCCGGCGCATCGGCGAGCGGCGCCCACACCTTGAATGGCGCCTGCGCGCGAAACGGCAGGTGGTGGTCGTCCAGGAACAGCAGGGGTGGCGTGCCGGCATGCGCCAGCAGGGACTCATATCCGGTGGTCTGGAGGGCCGAGCCGCTGCGATTCTTCACCCGATCGATGTGAGCGGCGAAGAGTCCGGCCCAACTGTCCGCGTTTTGTCTGATGGCTGGCGAATTCATGCCTCGATTCTATGCGCCCGCGCATGCGTGCAACCTATTGATGCGACGCAACAAATCGCTCGCATCGACTCGCGTGTGCGCCGGAAATGAGAACGCGACGATGCGGGCCGAGGAATGCGGCCCGAATTGTCGCCATCAGCGGACAAAAATTGCACTTGTTTCAAAAGGATCGGTTAATCGATAAAATCGCGCGCCGCGATGTGAATCGCGCAACAAACGTTTGTTTGGTCTCACTTACCACTAGATATTTTGGGGTACCCCTACATGAAATTGAACGTTGCTCTCGCCGCCTCGATCGCGGCCTTTGCGCTGATGGGCTGCAGCAAGCAGGAAGCCGCTGAAACGGCTGCTCCGGCTGCTGATGCTGCTGCCTCTTCGGCCGATGCCGCCGCTTCCTCCGCCGACGCTGCTGCCTCTTCGGCCGCCGCTGCCGACGCTGCTGCTCCGGCTGACGGTGCCATGGCCCCGGCCGCTGACGGTGCGATGGCTCCGGCTGACGATGCCGCTGCCCCGGCTGAGGCCCCGAAGCAGTAATCGATCGATTCAATCGATCGATAATTGCTTCGAGCCGCAAGGCTCATGACGGCCCGGGTAGTGCGTAACAACGTCTGCCCGGGCTTTGTCTTTCAGGGGGTCACGTGACAGTCAGTGTCCGAGATGCGCGCGGCGCCGCCCGCGATCGCGAGTGGATGGAAAGCGTCTACCGCGATTACCTCGATGACCTTTCGCCGTTGAACACCGGCGTGTTCAGCGCAACCTCGCTCGGTGAAATCGGTTACAGCGAGTCCGATCAGCTCGCGCGCTGGTTCGGCGACTCCACCGTCAATCCGCTCGTCATCGTCCGCGGCACCGAATGTGTCGGGTTTGCCATGGTGGCGCGCGGCAGCACTTCGACCGGCAAACCGCCGGTCGATTACCGCATGGCCGAATTCTTCGTCGCGCGCCCATTCCGCCGGCGCGGTGTCGGCCGACTCGCGGTCGAGCTCATCCTCAATCGGTTTGCCGGGCGCTGGGAAATCGTCGAATACCTGCGCAACCCCGTCGCGGTCGCTTTCTGGCGGCGCGTGGTGGCTAACTACACGCAGGGCCGTTTCCAGGAGCGCGTCACCAATGGCGAAGTCCGGCAGGTTTTCGATTCGGGCCTGTCGCGCGCGCAGAAGCCGGCCTGATCAGCGCCGCGCAGTCGCCGTTGCGGCAATTCTTTTCATGACGATGGAAGGGTCGTACGCGGGTCCGCGTCCGAGCGGCTCACTCGTCCCCACGCGTTCGGAGGTCATCGCCACTCATGGCATGGCCGCGACCAGCCAGCCGCTGGTGAGCCAGATCGCGCTCGATGTGCTCAAGCGCGGCGGCACGGCCGTTGACGCTGCAATCGCGGCCAACGCGGCGCTCGGCTTGATGGAGCCCATCAGCAATGGCGTGGGCGGCGACCTGTTCGCGATCGTCTGGGATGCGAAAACGAAGAAGTTGTATGGTTTCAACGGCAGCGGCCGTTCGCCGAAATCGCTGACGCTCGCGAAGTTGCGCGCCGAGCTCGCGAAGCTCGATTCGAAGACCATTCCGAAGACCGGTCCGTTGCCGGTCTCCGTGCCGGGCGCGGTGGACGGCTGGTTCGAGCTACACGAAAAGTTTGGCAACCTGCCGATGAAAGAGCTGCTGCAGCCTGCAATCACATATGCGCGCGCAGGCTTTCCGGTGACCGAAGTCATCGCCGAAGGCTGGTCGCGCAATGCGCGCGTCTTGTCGAAGTACCCGAATTTCGCGCAGGTCTACATGCCGGATGGCCGCACGCCGGCCAAGGGCGAAATCTTCCGCAATCCGCAGCTCGCGGATACGTTGAGCGCGATCGCCAACGGCGGCCGCGATGCGTTCTACAAGGGCGACATCGCCAAACGCATCGAGAACTATATGCGCGCGAACGGCGGATACCTGACCGCGGCCGACCTGGCCGCGCATCGTTCGGAATGGGTCGAGCCGGTCTCGACCAACTACCGTGGGTACGACGTCTGGGAACTGCCGCCCAACACTCAGGGCGTCGCGGCGCTGCAGATTCTGAATATCCTCGAGGCTTACGACCTGAAGAAAATGGGTTATGGCAGTCCGGATTACCTCCACGTGTTCATCGAGGCGAAGAAACTCGCGTTCGAAGATCGCGCCCGTTACTACGCCGATCCGGATTTCGCGAAGATTCCACTGAAGGGGCTGCTGTCGAAGGAATACGCCGCCGAACGCCGCGCGCTGATCAGCATGGACAAGGCCGCGCGCGAATATCCCGCGGATACGAAGGCGCTCGACCAGAGCGACACCATCTACATGACGGTGGCGGACGAAGCCGGCAACATGATCTCGCTGATCCAGAGCAACTACCGCGGCATGGGGTCGGGCATGACGCCCGACGGTTGCGGATTCATCCTGCAGGATCGCGGCGAGTTGTTTTCATTGAAGGACGGCCACTCGAATGTTTACGCGCCGGGCAAGCGGCCGTTCCACACCATCATCCCCGCGTTCGTCACGAAGGACGGCAAGCCCTGGCTGTCGTTCGGTGTGATGGGCGGCGGCATGCAGCCGCAGGGACACGCGCAGATCCTCGTCAACCTCATCGATTTCGGCATGAACCTGCAGGAAGCGGGCGACGTGCCGCGCCTGCGTCACGATGGTTCCAGCGAACCCACCGACGAGCAGATGCACGACGGCGGAGAAGTGGTGCTCGAGGTCGGCGTGTCACCGCAGACTGTAAAGGCACTCGAGTCGCGCGGACACAAGGTGAAGGTTGCCAACGACGGGGATTTCGGCGGCTACCAGGCCATCATGCGGAATGCCGAAGGTGTCTACTTCGGGGCCTCCGAATCGCGCAAGGACGGCGCGGCGCAAGGTTATTAGTCCAGATCCGCCTCCTGCCGGAACCGAACTCGCGAGCCGCGTTACTCACGTGAGTTGGCGCCGATGGTTCGGGACGCTCGACCCTCGTTTACCGATTGCGAGGCCCGGGCATTCAAGGGGGTCTCTGGCCATCGGCGCCCGCAACGTCCCACTACTGGATCGCGGGAATTCCGAGCTGGATCGAATCCTCGGGTGTACCGAACTCGGAGGCCCTGGGTTTGCGAGTGGTCGGAAGCACCCGCCCCGAATGAATGTCATCGAGTTTCGCGTGTGTGGCCTTGGCGGCCGCCGCCAGTTCGGGATACGGACGATCGGTGACGTCGATCCAGCCGATATTGTAGTTCTCGCCGTCGCGCCGGCCCGTTACCGGTTGGTCGATCCACTGATACCAGTGCGCACCGATGATCGCCGGGTGTTCGGCCGCATGTTCGACATAGAACGAATAGGCGACGCCACGCTCGGCCTGGTTCATCGCCTGCACCAGGCCCGGCGCCATGCCGTGTTCCGGCACGCCGAAATGAAACTCTCCGATCAGGATGGGTAGTTTGGTGAGCGCGTACACGCGGTCGATGAAATCCTTCGGCGGCGCCCAGCGGTACTTGTTCATGCTGTACACGTCGAAGCCGCGGGCGAGGGCGATCACGTCGTCGGGGGGTGTGCCGCCGAAACGAATGCCGAGATTCAGGTGGTTAGGGTCGTAGCGCTTCACCGCGGCGTTCACGATCTCGAGGTAATGCGTGAATGCCGCATGCACCAGCGCCTTGCGCGCCGCGGGTGTGTCGCCGCGGGTGAGCTCGGCCTTGAAACGTTTTTGCAGGGCGGTTGCCGGGCCCTTCAGCACGAGATCGACGAGCTGGCTTTCGCGCGCCGGCCAGGGCGGCTCGTTGCCGATGAAGTAGCCGATCATCCACGGGTCATCCTTGCGTCCGCCCAGTTGCTGGGCCGCTTCGAGATCGACGCGTTTCGCGAACGCGTCCGAATACACATCGGGCATTCCCATGATGGCGCCTTCGACGCGCTGCCAGCCGCGCAACGGATACACGTAGGGTTGGCGCAACGTCGGTGTCGGCGCCAATGCTTCGTTGAGCGCGACGCCATAGGCGGTGTTCAGACCCCAGGCGCGCATGCGACGAGCCGTGAGTTGCGCGCTCGGAGTGGCCCAGTCGCGGCCAAAACGTTTGATGAGGTTCGCCGCGTAGAACGACACCGGGTCGCGCAACGGGTCGGGATCCGCGTTCGCGGCTGTGAACTGCGCCGCGGTTGGAATGCTGGCAAACAACTTGTCGCGTCCGACGATCCGGGTCCGCGGCGGTTCGTCGCCCGCGCCGTTCACTCCGGCGGACCAGAAGCGGCACCCTTCCGGATCGATCAGCCACCAGCGGTCGGCAAGTTTTTCCACGCGGAAGTAACCCGTCGCGCGCCGCTTGTCCTTCGCAAAGCCGCCGTAACGGCAGACCGGCGGCACTTTCGCGACCAGCAGGCGCTGCTCGGTTTGCCATTCGCGTTTGAGCGCATCGAGCGAGCGAACCTTCTCGGGCCACTCGGCGCGGATGTATTGGCCAAAGTCGTCAATGAGGGGAGTGCCGCCGTCGAGCACCGCATCGCCGGGATCGGTCTCCGACAGGCTCACCTTGCGAATCTCGACGGTGGCGAGCTGCGCGGGATATCGCATCGTTACGCTCAGCGCACGCACGTGTTGAACCGACCCGTGGCCGCCAGCTTCGATGTTGATCCAGTAACTGCTGCGCGGCTGGTTGACGGTGGATGCGAGCTCATCGGCGTCGCCAAGCCCCTCGCGATAGAACCGCAGCGGAATCGATGCCCGCACCCAGACGTTCGCGAAGGGGTGAATGCGTTTGGAAACGTTGCCCTCATCGCCAACCAGGCCGAGTTCGAAACGCTGGCTGGTGGAGGCGCGGAACTCCACCACCAGGAACTGGAAGTCGGTCCAGTCGGTGGGAAGCAGCGGGTCGAGTTCGCCCAGCGGCCATTCCGTGGTCGAAACGTCGCTTGCGAAGGTCGCCTTCTGCGGCGCCGCAACTGCGCTGCCTAACATCAATGCGGCGCCCAGACCGGCCACCGCTGTCGCCCAATGATTCATCGCATCCCCCCGGGTGAGCGGGGCCTAGTGTATTCGAAGCGGCCCGGGCGGCCAGCGCGACACCTGCCGTCGCTCCATGCGCTACCCGTTGTCCCCCGGGTTTCCTACCCGGACTACGGCGTCAGCGGCAGGGAGATATTGAAAGTGGTGCCGATGCCCGGCTCGGATCCACATCGGATCAGGCCCCCGTGTGCATCGACGATTCCCTTGCCGATGTAGAGCCCGAGGCCGGTGCCGGTCTTCTGATGCTTTTTGCTGGCCGAATAATACGGATTGAAGATGTGCGGCAGATCGTCGGCCGCGATTCCGGGCCCGCTGTCCGCGATTTCGATTTGCGCGCTGTTGCCGCGAGTGCGGCTGGTCACGCTGATGGTGTCGCCGGCCTTGCAGAACTTGACCGCGTTTCCGAGCAGGTTCTGGAACAACTGCATGAGGCGGCCACGATCCGCGTCCGCCTTCATCACGTCGTTGCCGGCGTCGTAGGTCAACGTGAGGCCTTTCTCGCGCGCCGTCGATTCGTGCGCGTTCACGGCTTCACGCAATACGTCGTTTATGACGATCGGTTTGGGATCGATAGAGAGACTGCCGGCGCGCAGGCTGACCATGTCCATCAGGTCGCCGATCATGCGGTTCATCTGTTCGACGTTGCGGCGAATGCGTTCGTGTTGCTCGCGTACCTGTTGCGGCGTGAGCTGGTATTTCGGATTGAGCAACATCGAAGCCGTGGTGTGGATCACCGACAGCGGGGTGCGCAGATCGTGCGACACGATGGCCAACACGTCCTCGCGCGCACGCACCGCCTGTTCGAGCTCCTGCCGCTGCCGATGGAGCTGGAAAAAGATCGCGGCCTTCTGCCGCAGGATCTCGGGGTTGATGGGCTTGAACAACACGTCGACGGCGCCGGACTCGTAGCCGCGGAACATCGGCAGCGGTTCGTTCGGGCTCGCCGCGGTGATGAAGATGATCGGGATGTGCTTGGAGCGTTCGGTGCCGCGCATCAATTCGGCCAGTTCGAATCCATCCATCGTCGGCATGTGAATGTCGAGCAACGCGAGCGCGAAATCGTGCACCAGCAACAGTTCGAGCGCCGCAGGTCCCGAGGCGGCCGTGAATATCTCGCGATCGTCGCCGCGCAGCAGCGCCTCGAGCGCCACCAGGTTCTCGGCGACGTCGTCGACCAGCAGACACTTCACCTTATCCGACATCAGCTTCTCCATGCGCGCGCAGGAAATCCGCGAGCGCTGCAAGATCTACTTCGACGCTTTCGGGTACCGCCTGCAGCGCGGCCGCAGGCATGGCGATCATTTCGGATGTTTCAAGCGACTGAACCGCCGCGATTCCGCCGGCCGCCGCCACCGCCTTCAAACCCGCCGCACCGTCGGCGTTGGCCCCGGACAACACGAGTCCCAGCAGGCGGTCACCATAGGCTTCCGCGGCGGTCTCGAACAGCGCGTCGATTGCCGGACGCGAATAGTGCACCCGGTCGTCCTGCGAAAGCGCGAATGTGCGGCCGCGCTCGACCAGCAGGTGATAGTCGGGAGTCGCGAAGTAGATGGTCCCGCCTTCGATAGGTTCCTTGTCTTCCGCGAACTTCAGTCGCGGGCCGCCCGGCCGCTCGAAAATGCGCGGCAGCAGGCTGATGCTGTCCGCCGGCAGATGAATGACGATGGCCATCGCGGGCGCGAAATCCGCGTCCAGATCGCGCAGCAAACGGCGCAAAGCGTCGATCCCGCCGGCCGAGCCGCCAATCACCACCAGGTCTACCGAGCGCTTCACGGGAGCTCACTCGCCTTGCGGTACAGACGCTCGGGCGCCGAAAACTCCGTGAAGCGGGTGGCGGCCTTGGTGAAGCGCAGGCTTTCCTTCGAACCCAGGCCCAGGAACCCGCGGCTCACCAGCGCATCGCCAAACAACCCGAGCGCCCGATTCTGCAAGGCGTGGTCGAAATAGATGAGCACGTTGCGGCAGGTGACCAGGTGCACCTCGGAGAACACGTTGTCGGTTGCGAGGCTGTGATCGGAGAAGGTGATCTTGCGCCGCAGACTCGCGTCCATGATCGCGGACTCGCCGGACGCGTGATAGTAGTCGGACAGGGAAGCAGTGCCGCCGGAGCGACGATGGTTCTCGGTGAAGCCGCGCAGGCGGGCGAGTTCGAACACGCCCGCGGATGCCAGCCGCAACGCCTGTGCATTGATGTCGGTGGCATACACGATGGAGCGATCCAGCAAGCCCGCTTCCTGAAGAAGGATCGCAGCCGAATACGCTTCCTCGCCGGCGCTGCAGCCAGCCACCCAGATCTTGATCGATGGATAGGTCGCGAGCACCGGCAACACTTTCGTCCGCAACGCGGCGAAAAATTCCGGATCACGAAACATGTCGCTCACCTGCACGGTGAGGTACTGCAGCAGCGTCGAAAAGGATTCCGGCTCGTGCAGCACTTTTTCCTGCAAGCCGGACAAGGTGCCGACGTGCAGGGTGTCGCACGCCTGGACGAGGCGGCGCTTGAGCGACGCCATCGCATACGATCGAAAGTCGTAATGATAACGATCGAATATGGCCTCGAGCAGCAGACGCATCTCGAGTTCGCCGATGGGCACTGCCATGTGTTACTTCGGCATCCAGATGCGGATCAGCGAGACGAGCTTGTCCACGTCGATGGGTTTGGTGATGTAGTCATTCGCACCCGCGGCAAGACAACGCTGCTGATCGTCGGGCATCGCCTTTGCCGTCAGCGCGATGATCGGCAGGTCGCGCAGCTCCGCATTCTTGCGTATCTCCTGCATCGCTTCGATGCCGTCCATCTCCGGCATCATGATGTCCATCAGCACGATGTCGGGCGCCGGCTTGTTAGCCAGACGTGCCAGCGCTTCGCGCCCATTGCGGGCGATGACGATCGAGCCGCCCAGCGGTTCGAGGACGCTGGACAACGCGAAGATATTGCGCACGTCGTCCTCGACGATGAGGATGCGCCGGCCTTCGAACGCGGCATCGCGGGCGCGCGCGTCACGCAACATACGTTGCCGGTCGGGTGGCAACTTCTCTTCGACCTGGTGCAGGAACAGGCTCACCTCGTCGAGCAGCCGTTCCGGCGACTTCGCGCCCTTGACGATGATCGAACGCGAATATTTGCGCAGCTGCTGCTCTTCTTCGGCGGAGATCGCACGGCCGGTGTAGACGATCACCGGCGGGAATGCGTATGAATCGTCAGCCGCCATCTTCTCCAGGAGTTCGTAGCCGGTCGCGTCGGGCAACGACAGGTCGAGCACCATGCAGTCGAAGGTCGTACTGCGCAGCTGTTCGAGTGCGGACGCCGCGTTGTCCACGGCGACCGTGCGCGTAGTGTCGCTGCCCAGCAGCTGACAGACGCTGTCACGCTGCAGCGCGTTGTCTTCCACGACCAGTACCGTGCGCAGTTCGCTCGCAAACCGGTCCTTCAACGCGGCCAGCGTGCTGAGCAGCGCATCGCGACCGACCGGCTTGATCAACGCGCCCGCGGCGCCCATGCGGCGCGCGGCGCGGGTGTTGTCTTCCGCCGAGATGACCTGCACCGGCACGTGCCGCGTCATCGGGTTGTGTTTGAGGCGGTCTAGCACCGTGAGACCTGAATGATCGGGCAGTCCCACGTCGAGCACCACGGCAGACAGCCGGAAACGGTTCGCGAGCTCCATACCCTCGTCGGCCGTGCCGGCCAGCAGGCAGTCGAAGCCCAGTTCGTGCGCCAGATCGTAGAGAACTTTCGCGAACAGCCGATCGTCCTCGATGACCAGCAGGATGCGCGCATCGCTCTCGAGCGAATCGCGATCGTCTGGCAAAGCGTCCGCGCGGGGCACCGTGGGCTGCGGCGCCGACGGCATCGGGTGCGAAGGAAGCGGTGCGTACGACCTGGCGGAAGGGGCAGGCGCCGGTTCACGCGCGGCGTCGGGCATCACGCGCGGTAACAGCAGCCGGAACACGCTGCCCTCACCGGGCCTGCTGTCGACTGTGATCTGACCGCCTAACAAGCGGGCAAGTTCGCGCGAGATCGAAAGCCCGAGGCCGGTGCCACCGAACTTGCGATTCGTCGTGCCGTCCGCCTGCCGGAAGGGTTCGAAGATGACCTGCTGATGTTCGGTCGCGATCCCGATGCCGGTGTCGCTCACGGCGAATTCGACGTCTTCGCCGCGCGAAGTCAGCTCGATGCTGACCGTGCCGCGTTCGGTGAACTTGATCGCGTTCGACAACAGGTTCTTCAGGATCTGCGACAGGCGCTGGGCATCGGTATCGATGACGGCCGGCAATCCCGGGCCTTTCACGACCTTGAACAGGATCTGCTTCTGCTCGGCGATCGGTTCGAAAGTCTGGCAGAGCCGGTCTGTAAAATCGCCGAGGTCGACCGCCGTGCGCGTCACGTCGATCTTGCGCGCCTCGATCTTCGAGAGATCCAGGATGTCGTTGATCAGCGTGAGCAGGTCGTTGCCGGCGGCGCCGATGCTGCGCGCGAATTTCACCTGCTCGGGCGTGAGATTGCCGTCGCGGTTGTCCGCCAGCAGTTTGGCGAGAATGAGCGAGCTGTTGAGCGGCGTGCGCAGCTCGTGCGACATGTTGGCGAGGAATTCACTCTTGTATCGATTGGCGCGCGTCAGTTCGTCCGCCTTGCGCTCGAGATCGTATTTCGCATCGGCCAGCTCGTCGTGCTGACGGCCGAGCTTCTGCGCGTGCTCTTCGAGCTGCACATTCGTCTGTTCGAGTTCAGCCTGCTGGGTTTCCAGGCGCGCCTGGGATTCCCGCAGTTGCGTGCTCTGCGATTGCAGCTCCTCGTTCGCGACCCGCAGTTCTTCCTGCTGCGCCTGCAGCTCTTCCGCCTGGCGCTGGGTCTCCCGCAGCAGGTTTTCGCGCTCGCGCAGCAACATGCTGGTGCGCAGCGCGATCGCGATGGGTTCGCCGATGGAGTTCAGCAGTTCGAGGTCCGCGTCGAAAGTCGGATGCAGGAACCCGAGTTCGATGACGCCATGGGCGCTGTCTTCGATGGCGAGCGGCGCGACCAGTAATGCATGCGGGCTGCGGCTGCCGAGGCCGGAACCGATCTTGAGGTAGTCCGCCGGCAGGTTCTCGATGCGGATGGCGCGGCGTTCGGTGACCGCGCGGCCTAACAAACCCTCGGCGGGCTTGAAAACCGTGGGCGCGCTCGAGTCCGCCGGCAGGCCCACGCTGCCCATCCGGACATAATTGCCGCTGGCCTCGGCGACGTACATCGCGCCCGCCTGCGCACCGAGGTGGCCGATGAGCGTCTCAAGCACGCGTTCCGCGAGCCGGATGAGCGACTGCTCCCCCGCCACGGCATCGGCGATGCGGGTGCGCGCGGTTCGAACCCATTCGTCCTGGCGCAGGCGGATGCGCACCAGCAAAGTCTGCCGCGCCAGCAGGGCGGTGCACCACATGACGACGATGCCAAGCGCACGGTTGAGCTGCGCGATTTGCTCGGCAACGCCGGGCGCCGAGAAGAACCAGTCAATGACCAGCAAGACCGTGCAGATGCTCGCGACCAGCGCCGGCAGCCACGGCTTGGAGACGCGGAAACACAGGATCAGCGGGACCAGGTAGAGAATCCAGGTGGCCACGCCGATCGGGGTCTGCAGGTCGATGGCGAAGACCGTCAAAATGGAGAGCCCGATCGCCCAGAACATCCCCGGATGCGTGGCGGATTCGAATCGATTCATCGCAGAACACCGTGGAACACGTGAAAGACGGCGGAGTTTACGAGGAACTACCGATCGGGCTGTTGACGGCGGACCCCGGATCGTGTTGTCAGGGAACTCCTACAAATAATTACTATTGCGGTGGGAGAAATCGGCAGGATGCAGCAGAAGAAAGTTGTCACCACAACGAAGCCTATCCACATGAGAACCCTGCCTGTCCTGGTCGCTGGCCTACTCGTTATTTCGGGTTGTGGAGGCGGAGGTCATTCCGAGGCCGATCCGTCGACCGGGATGCTCGAAGCGGGCAAGGCGCTCGGCGTGCATTACCAGACCGCTACGCAATCCGGGACCACCGATGCCAATGGCACCTTCACCTATCTGCCGGGCGAAACCGTCACGTTCTCGATCGGCGGCGTGCAGTTGGGGGCGGTGTCTGGCGCCGCGAAGATATCGCTGTTCACGCTCGCAGGGCTCACGCCTCCGCTAAGCGAACTCGCCCTGCGGCGCGAGCTCGAGCGGGCGCAGCGGCAGCCGACTCCGATGGTCCGCGCCATGAATCTCGCCCGACTGTTGATCGCGCTGGACGCGGACAACAACCCCGACAATGGCATCGACGTGAGTGGCCGGGCCGCCGATCTCGCGGGCAAACAGATCGATCTCGGTCTTGGCTTGTATGGCTTCGCGGCGAAGGTAGATCGCCTGGCGCCGAATCTCACTCGCAACATTCCGATCACACGCACGCTGGTATTCGCCTATCAGGCTGCGAATCTCACCGTTTCCGTACACAACGCCGTGCGCAACGATGTCGACGAGGGGGTGTTTTCGCAACGCAGCTCGACGATCTCGTATCTCGCCAACGGTTTGCGCTCCCGCGAGGAATCCGCCGCGGTTGGCCTGAGCGTGGGTTCGTCGGTCGCGACCTATTCATATGATGGGCTCGGACGCATGACAGGCTACGCCAGTGTCTCGCAGCTCGATCCGGTGACGCCGGACTACGCCATCAGTTCCGCCTTCTCGTTCGACGCCCGCGGCAACCGCGTGACGAGCGCCTATGAACAACAGTTTTTCGGTGACCTGCGCTACCGCTTTACGTCCGGCGGCGCGGCGGATGCACGCGGTCTCTTTCCGGAAATCACGGCCACGACGGATAACGATGGAGATGGCGTCATTGATTTGCGCGAGGTCACGCAAACGACTTTCGATGCGCGCGGCAATCCGGTGTCGCGCAAGAGTTCGGACGATAACGATGGCGACGGGGTGTTCGACGTGTTGCATTCGTTCACGACCGCCTTCGGCGTGAACGACCGTATCAGCACCGAGACCTATGAAATCGATTCGGATGCGGACGGTGATCCCGACTATCGACGCGTGACCAGCCTCGACGAAAGCACACCCGGCCTGTTCATCCGCACAGAGCTCGAAGATTTCGATGTCGATGGCACCATCGATCAAAGCACGACTTTACGTGTGCAATACGACGCGGCCGGCAACCAGGTTTCTGAATCCCTGGTTGCACAGGGCGCACTCCTCGGTTTGGGCGCGTCGTCGTACACGACCACCACCACGTACGACGCGGATCATCGCGTGCTGACCCGCGACTCTTCCGAAGACTACGATTCGGATGGCACGCCGGATCGAACCACTCGCAGCACCTACGAATATGACGCCCAGGGTAATCCGGTCAAGGCAACCAGTGCGTTGAACGATACGTTTTCGGGCTCGCAAAACTTCGGCACGGACTACGAATACGGGGCCAACGGCGAGCGCACGATGTTCCGTTATCACGTCGATTACGACGCCGACGGTGTGTTCGAATTCGAAAGCGCCACGCAGGTCACGAACCAGCTATTCGACGACGGCGTTCTGATGCTTGGGCAGCAGTACTTCGAATTCATCGGCGCCCCAGCGTTCGATTACGTCGGCGTGGTTGTCGGCGGCGCGGCGGGCGGCGTCGCGAGCCACTAACTGGCGGCCGGGACTACGCGCGCGCGACCAGCGGCTTCAAATACTGGGCGGTATACGATTTCGGATGCTTCGCGACTTCCTCGGGCGTCCCGGTGGCAAGGATGTTGCCGCCGCCGGCTCCGCCTTCCGGCCCCAGATCGATCAACCAGTCGGCGGTCTTGATCACGTCGAGGTTGTGTTCGATCACGACCACGGTGTTACCTTCATCGCGCAGCCGGTGCAACACGTCTAGCAACTGCGCGACGTCGTGGAAGTGCAGGCCGGTCGTGGGCTCATCCAATATGTACAGAGTGCGGCCGGTGGCGCGTTTGGCGAGTTCGCGCGCGAGTTTGACGCGCTGCGCTTCGCCGCCCGACAGCGTGGTCGCGCTCTGACCGAGCTGTAGATAGGAGAGGCCGACGTCGAGCAGCGTCTGCAGGCGCGAGCCGACACCCGGCACGTTCTGGAACAACCGCAGCGCCTCTTCCACGTTCATTTCCAGCACTTCATGGATATTCTTGCCGCGCCAACGGATGTCGAGCGTCTCGCGGTTGTAGCGCTGGCCTTTGCAGACATCGCAGGGCACGTAGACATCCGGCAGGAAGTGCATTTCGACCTTGATCAGGCCGTCGCCCTGGCAGGCCTCGCAGCGGCCGCCCTTCACATTGAAGCTGAAACGGCCCGCGTCGTAGCCACGCGTCCGCGCCTCGGGAACCTCGGCGAACAACTCGCGCAACGGGCCGAACAACCCGGTGTAGGTCGCGGGGTTCGAACGCGGGGTGCGGCCGATCGGGCTTTGATCGATTTCGATGATGCGGTCGATCTGGTCGAGACCCTTGATCTCGTCGCAGGGCGCCATGTCCATCACGGTGCCGTTCAGTTTGTGGTTGGCGTGTGTGTACAACGTGTCGTTCACGAGCGTGGACTTGCCCGAACCCGACACGCCCGTGACGCAGGTAAAGAGACCGATGGGAAATTCCGCGGTCACTTTCTTGAGATTGTTGCCACGTGCGCCGACGACCTGGATGACCCGTTTCGGATCGCGCGGCGTGCGCAGCCCCGGCAGCGCGATCTGCAGGCGGCCGGACAGGTACTTGCCGGTGAGCGAATCGGGTGCTTTCAGGATGTCGTCGGGTGTTCCCTGCGCCACGACCTCGCCGCCGTGCACACCGGCGCCCGGCCCGATATCGAGCACCTCGTCCGCCGCACGGATGGCTTCCTCGTCGTGTTCGACCACCAGCACGGTGTTGCCGAGATCGCGCAGATGCTTGAGCGTGCCTAACAACCGCTGGTTGTCGCGCTGGTGCAGACCGATCGAGGGTTCATCGAGAATGTACATGACACCCGTCAAGCCCGAACCCACCTGGCTCGCGAGCCGTATGCGCTGCGCTTCACCGCCCGAGAGCGACTCGGCGCTGCGATCGAGCGTCAGGTAGTCGAGGCCGACATCGACCAGGAATTTCAGGCGCGAGCCCACTTCCTTGACGATCTTGTCCGCGACTTCCGCGCGCCAGCCGACGGCGTCGAGCGAGCCGAACATCTTCTTCGCGTCGCCCACGGTGAGGTGCGCGATTTCCGGAAGACTGTGCGAGCCGACGAACACATTGCGCGCGGTGCGGTTGAGGCGCGTGCCGCTGCAGTCGGGGCAGGGTTGGCTGCCGAGATACTTCGCCAGCTCTTCGCGCACCGGCAGCGAGTCGGTCTCCTTGTAGCGTCGCTCGAGATTGGGAATGATGCCCTCGAAGCGATGTCTTTTCTTCGAGACGCGCCCGTTCCCCGCGACGTAACGAAATTCGATCTCGTCGTTGCCGCTGCCGAACAACATCACCTGCTGCGCCTTCTTCGTCAGATCCTCCCACGGGGTTTCCGGGTCGAACTTGAAGTGTTTCGCCATCGCGGTGATCAACGCGAAGTAATAGGAGTTCTTGCGATCCCAGCTCTTGATCGCGCCGCCGGCCAGCGACAGATGTGGATAGGCCACGACGCGCAGCGGATCGAAGAAGTCCTTGAGGCCAATGCCATCGCAGGTGGGGCAGGCGCCGGCCGGGCTGTTGAACGAAAACATCTTCGGCTCGAGCGAGGCGACGCTGTAGCCACAGACCGGGCAGGCCTGCTGCGACGAGAACAGGGTCTCGTCTTCGGGTTTGGCGGCTTTGTCGGGCTCGTAGGGCGCGAGGCGGGCTGTGCCTCCCGACAGCTTCAAGGCGGTCTCGAGCGATTCCGACAGGCGCTGCGCGGCATCCGCGCGGATGCGCAATCTGTCCACCACCACTTCGACCGTGTGTTTCTTCTTGGAGTCGATCCTGGGCAGCGCATCCAGTTCGTATACCCGCCCGTCGACGCGCGCCCGCACGAAGCCCTGGCCGCGCATCTGTTCGAAGACCTCCGCGTGTTCGCCCTTGCGATCCACCACGACGGGCGCCAGCAGCAGGATCGCGAGACCATCGGGCAGCTTCACGATCTGGTCGACCATCTGGCTCACGGTCTGCGCGGCGAGGTCGATTCCGTGGTCTGGGCAACGCGCGATGCCGGCGCGCGCGAACAACAGGCGTAGATAGTCGTAGATCTCGGTGACGGTGCCGACGGTCGAGCGTGGGTTGTGTGACGTGGCTTTCTGTTCGATCGCGATCGCGGGCGACAGGCCCTCGATGCTGTCGACATCGGGCTTGTCCATCATCGAGAGGAACTGGCGCGCGTAAGAGGACAACGATTCGACGTAACGCCGTTGGCCCTCGGCGTACAAGGTGTCGAAGGCGAGCGAGGACTTTCCCGAGCCCGACAGCCCCGTGATCACGATGAGCTTGTCGCGCGGCAGATCGACGTCGATGTTCTTGAGGTTGTGGGTGCGGGCGCCGCGAATTTTTATGGTTTGCATTTGTCGAGCGCCAAAATTGGCGCGAATGAAGAGGAACCAAGGAGTCTAAGCGGCGAGCCCCGCTGATGCATAACCAGGTGTCAGTCGCGCTGAGTACTGGATAAGCAGCGCTCTTCCAATCGGATCAGGCACTTGCGCGAAAGCGTCTGAAACGAGACAGTCGTCGCCGTGACCACACCCGCACACGATCGTTGCTTTGCGCCGGTCGCGCGGCGCAACGCGACTGTCCTGATCCTCGGTTCGCTGCCGGGCCGAAAATCCCTGCAGCTGCAGCAGTACTACGCTCACCCACAAAACGCCTTCTGGAAAATCATCGCGGCGCTGTTCGGCGACACGTCGTCGCTGCCCTACACACAACGTCTGAATATCCTGATGTCCAACCGGATCGCGTTATGGGATGTTCTCGCCGCGGCCGAGCGGCCTGGCAGTCTCGATAGTTCCATCGTGCCCCATTCGGCGGTACCTAACGACTTCGCAGAATTCTTCCGCGCTCATCCGCGCATTCGCCGCGTGTTTTTCAACGGGCAAAAGGCGGCCGGGTTATTTCAGCGCCGCGTATTACCCGCGCTCGGCCAGGAGTTTGCCGGCATTCATTTCGAGTGCCTGCCTTCGACCAGCCCGGCGCACGCGGGCATGACGTTTGCAAAGAAGTTAGACAGGTGGACCAGGATCAAGGAGACGACGACATGAACTTTGCAGACAAGGCATGCCCCGTGATGTTTCGCGATGCATCGATGCGACAGATTCTTGCCTTCGAGCACCCGGCGGCCGGCCTCCAGCTGGTGAAGGGCCGCATCGAGCTTGGTGAGAACGCGCGCGCTGCCGCATTGCGTGAACTGCAGGAAGAGGCCGGGATCGCGCAAACCGCCATCGCGGAGGACCTTGGTACCTGGCATTCGGGGCACAAGGGCCACATCTGGTCGTTCCACCTGTGCACGTTTTCGCCCCGGCTGCCGGAGCGCTGGACCCATCTGTGTGAAGACGATGGCGGTTACGAGTTCAGGTTCTTCTGGCACGACGTGCACCAGGAAACCGATGAAAAGTGGTCGCCGCAGTATCGGCGTGCACTCGAAGCGATCCGCGACCGCACGCGTGCACTGCGCTGGCGCGGTTAACTGTAAAACACGATGACTGACGTCGGGCGCCACGTTAATGTGGCGCCCGATGAATCGCCGAGAATTGTTGCTGGTTGTCGGAGCGTCGGCAGTGGGTGCGGCGATTTCGCCCACGCCTGCCGCCGCTGCCGCCGCTGCCGCCGCTGCAGGCGACGATCGCACGCGCTGGGCGGCGAAGGCGCAGGCCTTGATGCCTTCACTGCACGAGACCGAGCAAGCGCCGCTTCAGCTGGTGCGCGCCACCGCCGCGGACCTGCCATTGCGATTTCGCATGGATTCCGATGCGCCGGCCAGCGAGCTCGCCAAACGCGTACTTCACAAGGGCGACAGCGTCGTCGTCGATTTCGGCGGTCACCGCACCGGCTATCTGTCGTTTCGCCTCGAGACCGAGGGTCGCGAGCCCGACGCACCCGCGCGGCTGCGGTTCACGTTCGGCGAGGTTCCCACAGATGTGGCCGAACCCCTCTATCCATACAAGGGCCAACTGAGCCAGGCCTGGTTGCCCGACGAGACCGTCAACATAGACTATCTACCGCAGTCGGTACGCCTGGCCCGCCGTTACGCGTTCCGCTACGTGAAGATCGAGGTGCTCGATACTTCGCCCGGCTTCGGCGTGCGTTTCGAATCGCTCAAGGCCCACGCCGTGACTTCGGCGCGTGACATGCCGCCGACGTTGGTCACCGGGACACCCTTGCTGCGCCGCATCGATGAAATCGCATTGGCAACGCTGCGCGATTGCATGCAGACGACCTTCGAAGATGGTCCGCGGCGCGACCAGCGCCTGTGGATCGGCGATCTGCGGCTGCAAGCGCTGACCAACTACCAGACGTTTCGACAGAACGACGTGGTGCAGCGGTGTCTGTACCTGTTTGCAGCGTTGCCGCGCGACGATGGCCTGGTGTCCGCTTGTGTCTACGAAAAACCCACTGCGCGGTACGGCGGCCTGCACATTGTCGACTACGCGGCGTTGTTCAATGTGACGCTGCTCGACTATGTCGAGGCAACCGGCGATATGGAGACCGCCCGCGACCTCTGGCCGGTAGCCCTGCGGCAGCTCGAAATCCTCGGGCGCGACGTCGACGCCGACGGCCGGTATCGCGACCCCGGAAATGTGTGGATCTTCATCGATTGGGCGCGGGAGCTCGACAAGAACGCATCGATCCAGGCCGTACTCATCTACGCCTGGAAGGCCACCCTGCAGCTCGCGCGGAAGATAGGCCGCGATGGCGACGTCCGCGATTTTCCCGCGCGTATCGAGAAGATGACACGTGCGGCGCGCGCGAACTACTGGGACGCCGAAAAACGGGTGTTCCTGAGCGGCGGGAAGCGCCAGCTCTCCTGGGCTTCCCAGGCCTGGATGGCGATTGCCGGCGTGTCGACGAAAGCGGAAAGCGCCGCGGCGCTGCGCACCGCCGTTGGCGACTCGGGCGCGGTCAAGCCGGTCACGCCATATCTGTATCACTACGTGATCGAAGGCATGCTGGCGGCCGGACTCAAACGCGAGGCGCGCGCGCTGCTGGAAAAATATTGGGGTGGCATGGTCGCCGCCGGCGCCGACACGTTCTGGGAAGTCTACGATCCGGCGCGGCCGTTGAGCTCGCCGTATGGCGACATCCACATCAATAGCTTCTGCCATGCCTGGAGCTGCACGCCATCCTATCTACTGCGGAGCGGACGACTGACATGAGCGCGGCACAGGCAGCCCTTTATCTCGTCGCCGTGGCGTTATGGCCCGCCTTGCGGGAGATCGTCGCCGGATCGCGGCCCGCACTCGGTGAACTGTCGCGCGGACACTGGCTGGCCATCGGCGCGGGGTTTCCTATCGCCGGGAGCCGGGGATCGATTTCCTGAAATCGCACCCTGTGTTGAGCCAAACGCCGCGCGGATTCGCGTTACGATCTGCACCGGGTGGAGGGAACGATTCCGTCGGTGCCCGGTGCGTTGCCGACCCATCGCGAGCTTCTCGAATACATCAGGAAAAGCGGGCTGCAGCGCCCGTGAGGCGAAACACGTGACACAACATGCTCTTCTGAACAACAACCAGCACCGCGACCTGCGCATCATCACGGCGAACGGCGCCCAATATGGCGACGACGTCATGGCGGCGATCACCTTTCCCTCCGAGTTCCGCAAGGTCCAGGCGCACTATCCGATCGTGTTCGCCAAGGATCGTGAGGAAAATTACGCGCCGATCGCATTGTTCGGATTTCGCGAGAAGCAGAACCTGTTTCTCCACGGTGACAAGTGGGACGCGGCGTATCAACCCCTGATGATGGAGCGGCAGCCGTTCCTGATCGGCAATTCGCCGAACGGCAAGGTGATCCACCTCGATCTCGACAGCCCGCGCGTGAGCCGCACGGATGGCCAGCCGGTGTTCCTCGAGCACGGTGGCAACAGCCCGTTTCTCGATCGCATCGGCAACCTGCTCGCCACCATCGACGACGGTCTCGCGCTCAATGCGCCTTTCATCGCCGCATTGCGCGAACACAATCTGCTCGAGTCGTTCGCGCTCGACATCCAGTTCCCCGACAAGACGCAAAGCCGTTTCGCCGGCTTCTACGCGATCCAGGAGGAGCGGCTCAACGCGCTCGATGGCGCGGCCCTCGCGGCGCTGCACCAGAAAGGTTTCCTTTCCGCGATCTACATGACCATCGCATCGTTCTCCAGATTCCGCGATCTGATCGATCGCGCCAGCAAACTGGATGCCGCCGACCGCTGAAAAGCTTTGTGGATTCAGGTCATGTTGGGGCAGGGAATCGAGCCGTAGCAGCATCATCCGGTGGCCGATCTCATGGGAGACGAAGTGTTGTCGGGCTTCTCGAACGGCATTAAGTCGCAAGTCGATGGAACCGTGCCCCAGTCGCTGTCGCACCCGGCGTATGTTGAGCAATACTGCAAGGCGTTGCCCATGGGCGCGTCGGTGGGGTAGATAGCGGACGATGGCGAATATCTACGAAGTCGCGGAGCTGGCTGGCGTTTCGCTCGCGACGGTTTCCCGGGTCATCAATCCCGGCGCCAAGGTCAGCGACAAGACCCGCGAGAAGGTGCTGGCGGCCATGCAGCAGCTGGGCTACCAGCCAAACTCCATTGCCCAGTCGCTCGCGACGCGCAGCTCGAACGCCGTCGGCGTGCTGGTTTCCGAACTGCACGGCCCATTTTTCGGCGCGATGTTGAGCGCCATCGAACAAACATTGAAAGCGGCCGGCAAGTTCGTGATGGTCGCGGCCGGCCACAACGACGAGAGCCAGGAGCGCGACGCCATCCGCTTCCTGGTGAGCCGCAACTGCGACGCATTGATCGTCCACGTGGAACGGCTATCGGACAAATTCCTCATCGAACACGATCACACCACGACACCTCTCGTCGTGATGAACCGCAAGGTGCGCGGGCTCTCTGATCACTGCTTCAGCCTCAACAACGAACTCGGCGGCTTTCTCGCCACGCAGTCGCTGCTCAGGCGCAAACACAAACGCATCGCCTACATCTCGGGTCCGCTTGACTGGGTGGATGCCAAGCAGCGCTTCGCGGGCCATAAACGCGCGCTGACCGAGGCGGGCATGAAGTTCGACGACCGGCTGCTGTACGAAGGCGACTATCACGAGACCGGCGGCCAGGACGCGTTGAATGCATTGTTCGCGAAGAAAATCCCGTTCACCGCCGTGGTTTGCGCCAACGACGAAATGGCCGCGGGCGCCATGGCCGCCGCGCACGAGCGCGGGCTCACGCTGCCCGACAACTTGTCGATCGTCGGTTTCGACGACGCGCCCATCTCGCGCTATGTCTATCCGAAGCTGACCACCGTGCACTATCCCATCGCGGACATGGGCCAAATGGCCGCAAGGTGGGTGCTCAAACACGTCTACGAAATACCGCAGGACGTGCAGCAGGTCTTCGAGCCCAAGTTGATCGAGCGCGATTCGATTTCCCGCGCCTCATGAGTGAGGCGCCGGGCAAGCGGACGATCTGGACCATCCTGATCGTCGCGCTCTCCGGTTTCCTCATGGGGTTCGACGGTTCGTTGTTCACCGGCGCAGTCGGGTTCATCGAAGAAGAGTTCGCGCTCAACAAGTTCGAAGTCGGCTGGGCGGTCACTTCCCTGGCGGTGGCCGCGACCGTGGCCATCTTCATATCGGGGCCGCTCGCAGATCGTTTCGGCCGTCGCACAGTGTTGCGCATGGCGACCTGCGTGTTCGCGGCATCGGCTTTGCTCGCCGCCGCGTCGGATAATTTCACCACCTTGATCGTGGCGCGCCTCCTGTCCGGACTGGGTGTCGGCGCGGTGTTGATCACGGCTCCCATGTACATCGCAGAAATCTCGCCGTCGGCGTGGCGCGGCCGGATGGTGTCATTCAACCAGTTGTTCATCGTGCTGGGCGCATTGGCTGCTTTCACCAGCAACTATTTCATCATGAGGTTGGGCGGGCAGGGCGCCGCCACCAACCTGCATTTGGCGGACTGGAGCTGGCGCTGGATGTTGGGGATCGGCGCGGTACCGGCGATTCCCTACTTATTCCTGTTGTTTCTCGTCCCCGAGAGTCCGCGCTGGCTGGCGATGCATGGCCACATGCCGGCTGCGCGCCGCGTGTTGGCACGCCTCATCGGCACCGAACGCGCCGACACCGAACTATTGGCCGTCATCACCTCGCTCGAACACGAAACGAAACGGCCCAAGCCCAAACTTGCGGAAATCTTCGACCCGGCGTTGCGCGGCGTGCTCGTCATCGGCCTGGTGGTCGGAATCCTGCAGCAGATCACGGGCATCAGCTCGGTGTTGTCGTACGCGGTGGTGATCTTCGAGCGTGCCGGCGCGGGTGCCAACGCGTCCTTCATGCAAACTGTCTTGATCGGCGCGGTGAACGTGGTGTTCACGGTGCTGGCGCTGCTGCTTATCGACCGCGTCGGCCGGCGGCCGCTGCTCATGCTGGGCTGCCTCGGTATCGGTGTGTTCATGATGCTGGCGTCGTATGGGTTTCATATCGACCGCGGCGAAAACGGACCGTTGCTGGTGCTGATCGGCACGTTGGGTTTCGTGGCCAGCTTCGCGTTTTCGGTCGGGCCGGGGATGTGGGTGTTGTTCTCGGAAATCTTCCCTAACAGGATTCGTGGTCTTGCCATCTCCTGTGTGGGCGTCGTGAACTCCATGGTCTGTGTCATCGTGCAATTCATGTTTCCGTGGGAGATGGGCACGCTCGGCGGCGCGCGCACTTTTTTCATTTACGGCACCTTCGGGCTCGTCGGCGTCGTGCTGCTGTGGCGCCTCATTCCGGAGACCCGCGGGCGCAGCCTCGAGGAAATCGAAGTATCGCTGGTGCATCGTCCCTGATTCGGAACGCGCGCGTCGGCATCCTCCGATACCGCGCAGCGCGTCGATTCCTTAGGTTTTCCGACAATCATGTTGCGCGGTGTCGATCTGCGGTGGGGCCATTCGGCCATGCAGTGAACACCTGAAACATACGGAGTCAGACATGCAATTCAGCCACAAAATCGCGCCCTGCCTGTGGTTCGACAAGGAAGGCGAAGACGCCGCGAAGTTCTACGTGGGTATCTTCAAGAACTCGCGGATCGTTTCGATCTCGCGTTACCCCAAGGCCGGTAAGGAAACCCACCACCAGCCCGAAGGTTCGGTGCTGACGGTCGCGTTCGAACTCGATGGCTGTCCGTTCACGGCATTGAACGGCGGGCCGTTATTCAAATTCAGCGAGGCGATTTCGTTCCAGATCTATGTCGACGATCAGAAGGAGCTCGACTACTACTGGGACAAACTGACGCCGGGCGGCGATCCGAAATCCCAGGTGTGCGGCTGGCTCAAGGATAAATTCGGCCTGTCGTGGCAGGTCGTGCCCAAGCAGATGGTCGGCTGGTGGGAGAATCCCAGCGAGAAAACCGAGCGCGCCTTCGCGGCCATGATGAAGATGGGCAAACTCGACATCGCGGCGCTCGAACGCGCTTACAACGGCTAACTAATTGGAACTCGACGCCGTTCTCGACGCGATCCAGTGGCCAGCCATGGCGGTGACGTTGTTCGCCGCATGGCTGGTCGCCTCGCGTCACAAGTCGCGGCGCAGCGCCGGGTTCTGGTGGTTCATCTTGAGCAATGTCCTGTGGATCGCCTGGGCCTGGCACACACACGCCTGGGCGTTGATCGCTTTGCAGGCGGGTTTGTTCGCCCTCAATGTACGCGGCGCCCTGAAAAACGAATAACATCGCGACGTGTCGTTGGATCCGGGAGGGGATATGACTGACCGTCGCGCTTTTCTGCGTGGAGCTTCCGTGCTGCTGGGCTCCGCATCTTTGGGTCAGGTCATGGCCGCGTTTGCCGCAGGGCCGCGCAAACCCACGTTCTTTTCCGAATCCGACCTTGAGCTCCTGCGGACACTGGTGGACGTGATTCTTCCGGCCACGGATTCGCCGGCCGCGTCCGCCGCGGACACTCACTACTTCATCGATCTCGCGATTCCCGCCTGCGCCACGCCTGCGGCACAGAAGACTTTTCGCGCGGGGTTGGCCGCGTTCGGCACTGGCTACGCAAAACTCACGCCCACCGAGCAGGTGGCGAAACTCAAGGCGCGCGCGGACAAAGACATCGAGCTCGGGTACGAGCAGTCGTTCTTCAAGATTCTGAAGGACTACACGCTGGTCGGATACTTCCTGTCCGAGATCGGCGCCACGCAGGCGCTGGCGTATATCCGCGTGCCCGGTGGATACCAGGGCGACCTGCCGCTGGCCCCCAATCAGAAAGCGTGGGCAATCTGATGACCGCCGCGAACACATTCGACGCAATCGTGGTCGGCTCCGGAATGTCGGGCGGCTGGGCCGCGAAAGAGCTCACCGAGAAAGGCTTGAAGACCCTCGTGCTGGAGCGCGGCCGCAACATCCGCCACGTGGTCGACTACACGACCGCGCTCAAAGACCCCTGGCAACTGCCGCACAACAATCGCGCCACCACCGCGGACAAGGCGGCGCAGCCGATCCAGTCGACCCTCTATCTATACGATCAATCGACGAAGGGGATGTTCGTCGACGACAACAAGTATGGCTACGAGCAGGCCCAGCCGTTCAACTGGTACCGCGGGTATCACGTCGGTGGCCGCTCGCTGATGTGGTCGCGACACGTGTTTCGTTACAGCGATATCGACTTCGGCGCGAACGGGCGCGAAGGCATCGGCATCGACTGGCCGATCCGTTATGCCGACATCGCGCCATGGTATTCGCACGTCGAACGCTTCATCGGCGCGAGCGGCGACAACCCCAAGCTGCCGCAACTGCCGGAGCAGATCCTGCAACCGCCGTTCGAGATGAATGCGCTCGAGAAGCACCTGCGCGCCCGGATGGAGAAGGCGTTCACCGATCGAAAGCTCATCTGCAGTTCGGTCGCGGTGTTGTCGCGCGAGCACAATGGCCGTGGCCCGTGCCAGGGGCGCGACCAGTGTGCGCGCGGCTGCCCATACAGCGCCTACTTCTCGTCGAACGGTGTGACGCTGCCGGCCGCCGCGGCCACCGGGAATCTCACTCTGCAGCCGGATTCGGTGGTGCATTCGCTCATCTACGATGAGGGCAAGAGCCGCGTCACCGGCGTGCGCGTCGTCGACGTGAACACCCTCAAGACCACCGAGTATTTCGCGCGCGTGGTCTTCATGTGCGCGTCGACGCTCAATTCCACCGGCATCCTGCTCAACACACGTTCGGCGCGGTTTCCGAACGGACTCGGCAACGACAGCGGCGAGCTCGGCCACAACCTCATGGACCATCACAACGGTGGCGGCGCCACCGCATCGTTCCCCGGACTCAAGGATCGCTACTACCGCGGCCGGCGTGCGACCAGCATGTACATTCCGCGTTTCCGCAATGTCACCAACCGCGAGGAAAAATTCCTGCGCGGTTATGGCTACGAGGTCTATACGAGTCGCGGCAGCTGGACGCGCGGAGTGGATAGTCCGGAGTTCGGCGCCGACTTCAAGAACGAGATCACTCGGCCGGGTGGCTGGAACCTGTACACGGAAGGCTATGGCGAGACCCTGCCGTACCACGATAACCGCATCTGGCTGTCACACGACAAGCCTGATCAATGGGGCATTCCGCGCCTCAACATCTCGATGAGTTATCGCGCCAACGAGCACGCGATGGCGCAGCAGATGAAGGACGACGCGGTGGAAATCCTGCAGGCGTCGGGCTTCGAGAATGTTCAGGGCTTCAATCGGCCGGTCACGCCCGGCAGCGTCATCCATGAGATGGGTACCGCGCGTATGGGACGCGACCCGAAGACTTCCGTGCTCAACTCTCACAACCAGATTCACGCCGTGCCGAATGTGTTCGTGACCGATGGCAGCTGCATGGTGTCGTCACCGACGCAGAATCCTTCGCTCACGTACATGGCGCTGACCGCTCGCGCGGTCGATCACGCCGTTGCGCAGATGAAAGCCGGGGCGATCTAGAGCACCGGGATCTTGTGCAGGAACATGTGCGTCGCGCGTTCGCCGGCGACGGACTTGTGGCATTGGTAACCGAGCGCACGCAGGTCCATGCCCTGCATGAGGTTTTCACCGGCGCCTAACAACACCGGCGCCACGGAAATGTGCAGCTCGTCGATCAGCCGGGCCTGCAGATATTGCCGTACGGTCGCCGTGCCGCCGCCGATGCGTATGTCGAGCCCGCCCGCCGCTTCGCGGGCGCGTTCCAGCGCGGCGTGAATGCCATCGGTGACGAAGTGAAATACCGTGCCGCCCTGCATCGTGATACTGGCGCGCGGATGGTGAGTTAGCACGAACACGGGCGTGTGATAGGGCGGGTTGTCACCCCACCAGCCGCGCCAGGATTCATCCGGCCACGGACCGCGTACCGGACCGAACATGTTGCGGCCGAGGATGTTCGCGCCGATGTTCTTGAAACTTTGCTCGGCCATCGCGTTGTCGACGCCTTTCTCTCCTTCACCGGCGCCAAGGACCTTCGTCTTGAAAACATGCGTTGGAAAAAACCACTGCATGATTTCCGGCCCGTTGACGCCCAGCGGATTTTCCAGACTCTGGTCGACGCCGGCGCTGAAGCCGTCGAGAGATATTCCAAAACTCAACACGCGTACTTTCGACATTGTTACTTCCCGGCAGGTAGTGAGGCCACCGCACTCGCGGCGAGCAGGAAGGCGCCGACACCGTAGTACTGCGTGTCGGTCTCCGCCACCTTGTCGGGACGGTCGCTGACCTGCTGCACCCAGCCGAGCCGGCCGTCTTTGGCCACGGCGCGCGTCAGCGCCGCCCAGCCGTTATCGATCGAGGAGCGGAATTCAGCCGCATCGAGCAGGCCGTGTTTCACGCCCCACGCCAGGCCATAGACAAAGAAACCCGTGCCGCTGGTCTCGGGTGGCGAATTATCGGTTCCTAACAAGGAGGGCGGCCAGTACCCGTCGGGCTTCTGCAGCGATTGCAGTTTCACCGCCATGTCGCGGAACAGAGCCTCGAGACGCGGGCGATGCGCATTATCCCTGGGCAACACATCGAGGATGTTGGCGATCCCGGCGAACACCCAGCCGTTGCCGCGGCTCCAGAACAACTTGCGGCCCTGGTCGTCGCGCCGCTCGAAAAAGCGACTGTCGCGGAAATACAGCTTCTCCACCGGGTCGTACAGGAAATCGGTGGCCACCCAGAATTCCTGCATTGCGAATTCTGCGTAACGCGGATCACCTGAAATCTGCGACAGCTCCACCCACGCGGGCGGAGACATGAACAAGGCATCGCACCAACACCACCGGCGCAGGCAGTCGGTGGATTCGTAGTCGGTGGTCGGGACGAAACTCAGATGCACGATCGACGGCTTCGAGAGAATGGAATCGAACGACGCGCGCAGCGGCGCGATGGCTTCGGGGCCGGCGCCATTACGCGCTGACCACAGGTAACTCTGGCCGATGACGTGATCGTCCGCGTGGTAAAGGCGCGGGCCAAGGGTCCATTGATTGGCGCGGCCCATCGCGAGGATGGCTTCGCGAAAGCGCCGATCCTGGGTGATATCCGCGAGGTGCGTCATGCCCACCCAGAACGCACCCTGCTGCCAGCTGCGGGATTTGCCCGTTTCCTCGATGAAACTCGTGATGCCCTGGTGCGAGGCATCCATATGAGCGAGCTGCCAATCTGCCACGCGCGCAGCGAATTTGAGCACGTCCTTGCGGGGTTCCTTCTCGGCGGCACTCGAGATCAAGCATGCCGACAGGAGCAGCGCGGCCGAGGCGGTGCGCCAGAGAAACTTGTTCATTCATCGACCCCTACGTTCCCGGGCGTCGATGATGCGACGGCAATCGTTCGAATGAAAGCATCTCCGCGGAGTCGTGCAAGAATCCGCCCAGGGGGATACATGAAGGTAATGCAGCTCCGAATCGTTGCTCTTTTCCTGCTCGTGATCGGCGCGTGTGCGCAGGCTGCGGCACCCATTCCAGAGATCGTCACGCGCGACGGGCGTTCGGCGTTGATGGTCGACGGCGCGCCGTACCTGGTGCTCGGCGCGCAGGTGAACAACTCCAGCGCGTGGCCGTTGATGCTGCCAAAGGTCTGGCCCGCCGTGAAACGCCTCGGCGCGAACACCGTGAGCGTGCCGATCGCCTGGGAGCAGATCGAGCCCTTCGAAGGCAAGTTCGACTTTTCGTTCCTCGACACGTTGTTGGCGGAAGCTCGGACCCATGAGCAGCGGCTGATCCTGCTGTGGTTCGCCACCTGGAAGAACAACGGCCCTAACTACGCACCGGAGTGGGTGAAGCTCGACAACGCGCGGTTTCCGAGGCTTATCGACGCGAAGGGCAGGGTGCTGAACTCCATGTCGCCGCATTCGGCGGCGACGCTCGCGGCCGATAAACGTGCGTTCGTTGCGTTGATGCGCCATCTGCGTGAGGCGGATGCGGCGCGTACCGTGATCATGGCGCAGGTTCAGAACGAGCCGGGGACCTACGGAAGCGTGCGCGACTACGGCGCCGAGGCGCAGAAACAGTTTGCCGGCGCCGTGCCGGCTGCGTTGATCGAAGCGAGCGGCGCGAAGGCGGGAACCTGGAGCCAGGCGTTTGGCAAAGATGCCGAGGAGTTCTTTCAAGCCTGGACCGTGGCTCACTACATCGGCGAAGTGGCGGCGGCGGGCCGGAAGGAATACGCGTTGCCGATGTACGTGAACGCGTCGCTGCGCGATCCATTTCATCCAGGCGCGCCGGGCGGGTATGCGAGCGGCGGACCGACCGACAACGTGATCTCCATCTACCGCGCCGCGGCACCCACCATCGACTTGGTTGCGCCCGATATCTACCTGAAGGAATCGCCCAAGGTCATGCGCGTGATCGAGTTGTACAAGGCCGGCGGGCCGCTGCTCGTACCGGAGATCGGCAACGACCCGGTGTTCGCGCGCTACTTTTATGACGTTCTCGGCGCACAGGCGATCGGCATCGTGCCGTTCGGAATCGACTACACCGGCTATTCCAACTTTCCGCTCGGCGCGCGGAAGATAGACGAGGCGATCGACGCGTTCGCCCAGCCGTACCGGTTGTTGGCGCCGATGGCGCGTGAATGGGCGCGGCTCAGCTTCGCCGGGAAGGTGTGGGGTGCGTCGGAGCCGGATGATCGCAGCGCCCGCAAACTGGATCTTGGCCGCTGGACGGCGACGCTCGCGTTCAATGAATGGCAGTTCGGGATGAAGGAATGGTTTCCGAATGTGAAGGAGACGCCGGATTGGGCGCCGTATCCGTCGGGCGGGGCGTTGCTGATTCAGCTCGGGCCGGATGAATTTCTGCTGACCGGGCAGCGGGTACGCGTTTCGTTTGGAGTGGGCGGTGGGCGCAAGGCGAATGGGCTTATCTACGCGAGTGTTGAAGAAGGGACGTATTCGGACAGAAAGTGGACGCGGATGAGCGTCTGGAATGGCGATCAGACGGACTATGGGTTGAACCTGACGGATGAGCCGCGCTGGTTGAAGGTGCGGCTGGCGACGTATTGAAGACGCCGGAGGGCTTGGTCAGCGCGCGGCTTTTGCCGGAGCGCGGGTTGACTGGTTAGACGGCACGTGATGTAGTCGAATCAAATGGTTACCAGCGCTCCGAAGTGTTATGCCGCACTTTCGCGGTTTTGTAGTGCCGCATTTGTGCGGTCTACATATAGTTAGACGGCGCTCAAGGTCATCGATCGGTCAACATCATGCCAATAGATCCCAAAGACAAACCTTCCGACGTGGAGCGCTGGGCCGAAATGCGCGCGCAATCGAAGTTGCGCAATCGCGTCGCGTTTCTGTGGGCCACCGGGATACTCGCTGTTGTGTTTGGAGCGCTCGCACTCGATATCGCGCTCGATCGGGGTGCGCCGGATGCGAAGAACTTCTTTGCTCTCTCACCGAAGGATGCCTCGGAGTTCTTGAGAGTGGCCGCGCCGATCGCGATAGCATCGGCAATCGGCCATGGTTTGATTCGCCGTTTCTGGACGCGGAGCTGATCGGGGTGCGCAATGCGCCGTCTAACAAATCGCTGGAGCGGACGCGTGAGAGATAAAGTGCCAAGCTCATGCGACGTCGCGCGCGCCGCTCAGCTCAATCGTTAGGTTTCATCCAACTGCCTTCCCAAGAAGCGATTGCTTCTCGCAGTTGTTGTAGTTACAGTAACGTCCATGCGGATAACCTTCGATCCAGCTAAGCAAGCCAAAACTCTTGCTGATCGGGGACTCAATTTCGAAGATGCCGAGATCGTATTTGCCGGCGTTACCTTCGAGATCGAAGACAAGCGCAAGGACTACGGCGAGACGCGCATCATCTGCTACGGCATGCTCGCCAGCCGCATGGTCGTTGTCGGATACACGCCGCGAGGCAATACCCGACACATCTTTAGTATGAGGAGAGCCAATGAACGCGAGAAAGAGCGCATCGCGCCGCACCTTGAAATCTGACTTGGCGCGGGTCGACGCGCATGTCATACGTTCCAAGGAATATCGGGAGCTGCCTCAGCTCACTTCTGAGATGTTGGCCCGCGGGAAAATCAAGCGTGGTGGCAGACCCGTTTCTTCTAACCCTCGCAAACTCATCACGATTCGCCTTCCGTCTGATGTCCTTGCTCGATGGAAGGCTACGGGTCCTGGCTGGCAGACGCGCATGGCTGAGCGCCTCAGCAAGACGCGGTAATAAAACCTAACAAATCTCTACGGAGTCCCCCGTCAAGAGCGGAGTGATGTTGTAGATCAAGATTTCTCCGGTGGCCCGCGAGCTCGATGGAGACGCGAAGCGGGAGATCGACGATGAGGAAGAACAGACTGCGGCTCTCTACGCGGCCTTGTTGGATGCGATGAGTTCAGCATCCGGGCCAAGATACAAGTCGCGTACGGTGTCCTCATTCGCTTGGTCGGCGAGTGCGCGCGGCGAATGATCGATTCGCTGCGCTGATGGCATCGCCAATTTGTTAGCCAGGTTTTCACCGTACTCGGTCTGACCTCGTTGTCGATCTTACGTCGCGTCTTTGGTGGCGGGATGGGAACTAGACGATCTGCGCGGCGCGCGGGTGGCGGCGCCAGGCGTTCGGGTCATAGTCCTCGCCGTGCGCGAGGATGGCCCAGACAGTGCGCAGATGTTTGTTAGCAATGGCGACGAGCGTCTTGTGGTATCCGGCCCGCCCGTGCAGGGCGACGATCCACTGCTCGAGTCGCGAACGCCTGAGCGGCTCGCGCTTCAATGCCACCTGCAGGGTTGAGCGTGCACCTTGAGTGAGTAGCCCTCGCAGATAGGTGTCGCCGCGTTTAGTGATGGCGCCGAGACGCGTCTTTCCGCCGGAGCTGTTCTGACGCGGAACGAGGCCAGTCCATGCGGACATCTGCCGTCCGTTGCGGAAGTCGCGCGGGTTGGCGATCGTTGAGATGAGCGCGCTCGCGGTAAGAGGTCCAAGACCGACGATCGCCTGCACGCGTTGCGCCGCCTCGCTGTGCTTCACGTGCTCTCGGATGCGCGCATCACATTCGAGGATGCGTTGATCGATCTGCTGCAGATGTTCGAGCGCATGGGCGAGGATCGGGCGGAACAGGTCCGGCAGTTGCGCGTCGTGCGCAAGGCGAGGCAGTTTCCGTACCACCACGGAGGTGGAACGACCGAGCCACACGCCGAACTCGGCCAACATGCCGCGCGTTCGGTTGAGCAAACGCTTGCGTTCCTCTAGATAGCCGCTACGGGCTCGATGCCACGCGAGCATTGCCTGCTGATCGACCGACTTCACCGTGACGAAGCGCATGCTCGGCTGGAGCACCGCGCACAGGATCGCCTGCGCATCGTTGCGGTCGTTCTTGGCGCCGCGGCTCATGCGAAAGGGCGCAACGAGCTCGGCCGCCATCAGCTTTGCCGTGTGACCGCGTCCGGTCAAGTACCGGGCCCAGTGGTGCGCCGAACTGCAGGCCTCCATGCCGATCAGGCACGGCGGCAGATTGGCCGCCCACTCGGCGAAGCCCGAAAAGCTGAGCTGTTTGAAATAGATCGGGCGGCCCTGTGCATCCGCCGCGCAAACCACGATGACTTCCTTTGCGAGGTCCACGCCGACAGTAGTAATCTCGTTCATAGAGTTCCCCTTCGCTGGTTTTGATTGAACACACACACTCAATCTTGGCACTCGATGCCGTGCGACTCACGTCGCTTCAGTGGAGGGGAACTCCCTTGTATTCGCTGGAGCGGACGCGTGAGGGATAAAGTGCCAAGCTCAAGCGACAGCGCGCGCGGCGCTCAGCTCAACCGTTAGACCGCACAAATCATCAAGACGAAGAGCAACTCGTTCTTCGTCCTTCGGTCAAGCGGCGCAATGATGGTCAGCAGCTCGACCAAGTAGGCAGCGCCGAGCGCATCCGGTCGGCCGCGCTGCTCGAGCGAGCCGTCGGGATCAATCGCAAGTCCGGTCAAGGCATCAGTGCCTGGCTGTCCAGGTCACGGTCTAGCTGCACGAATCGTGGAATCCGGCGGTTAAGGTAAGCGGTGTTGCGCCGCTGCGTTCTCGGCGGCATCCTGCGCATCAGCTTCGGTGAGAACCCTTCGATCGGGTGTCACGGATGGGCGCGAAGCGCCAGAGACGTAGTGCCAAGGGACTTAAATGGCTTCGGAGAACTCAGACGTGTGCGTTCTAACAAATCGCTCGAGCGGACGCGTTCAAAATAAAGTGCCAAGCTCATACGTCGGCGTGCGCGCCGCTCAGCTCAACCGTTAGGCCGCAAAGAGCGCCCGCCCGTGCACGGAATCAGAACGACAATGCAAGTCTTTGGCAGATCACTTCCGGTCAGGAAATTGATCATTGGAGCGCTAGCTGGCCTCCTAATTTTCTACCACACGTACACTCTCTACGACTTGTATCTTGGCTCCGGCACTGATCTGTATGAAGGCGATAGCACCCGTACGCACGCCATGTTTGTGCATGCACAATCCATTCTTCGCGTATCGATCATCGCCAGCCTGCTTCTGGTGGCCATGAATAGACGGTTCGCCTTATACGGAATGTGGGTCGCCATTTCGGCCCTTGTCGCGACGCACTATTGGGCACTGTACTTCGAGCTGCCGTTTCGCTTCTTAGATGGCAGGCATCCACTCTCATACCTAAAAGGCTTCATCATCCCGACGGTGATTACGTTTCTGTTCGTGTCAAATAGTACCAATCGAGAGTCCGCCAAAGGGGCGGCCTAACAACCCGTTCGAGCGGACGCGGTGGCGATAAAGTCCCAAGCTAATGCAACCGCGGCCGCGCCGCTCAAGTCAACCGTTAGCCCGCAGGAGAGAGCGCATCGTGGAACCTTACGACCTAGTTGCCTACGTCATTGCCGGGATGAGCTCGCTCGCGGCGGCATACATCATCGCGCGGCTTCGGTGGCCGCGCTGGGCTTACTGGCTATTTGCTTTCGCGTGCTTCACGGGTTCGGTGTTAATTGTTGAACTGCTACACCCTTGGAGCGCAGAGTCGCCCTGGCCAAATGCAATCCGCATCGGACTGGTGGCGATTGCGGGCGCGTCCGCTGGCACTGGGTTTCACGGCGGGTTAGCCGCGCACCTGCGGCCTAACAACTCGCCGGAGAGGACGCGTGACAGATAAAGTGCCGAGCTCAATCGTCGGCGTTCGTGCCGCTCAGCTCAACCGTTAGACGGCGCCTAGACGCAGTATTGGCGGGAATGTCAATTCTTCGAACTTCAGAACTCCGCGGAACCCGAATGCGACTCGCCCGCTGTCTCACGACTGCGGTGGTGGGCGTTTTCGTTGCACTAGGTGTCGCTACGGCTTTGGCGCCTGACGCCGTCATTGCGATCAGCCGACATATGGTTTCGCCCGTCGGTGTCTACGCCGCCGCTGCACTTCGATGCGGAATCGGTATCGCATTGCTGCTTATCGCACGCGAGTCACGGGCGCCGGCGATACTCGGCATCATGGGTGTGGCGTTGCTAGTTGCGGGATTCACGTATCCGTTCCTGGGCGTGGACAGTGCAAGGGCACGAATTGAGTGGGAGGCGGGGCACATGATGTTTCTGCGCCTGGAGGGCGTGCTGTTCGCGTGGGCCGGACTTCTCGTCCACAAGCTTTCCAAGCCGCGCGATGCGGGGTTCTCGAACGCGCCGTCTAACAACTCGCTGGAGCGGACGCGTGAGGGATAAAGTGCCAGGCTCAAACATAGGCGCGCGCGTCGCTCAGCTCAACGGTTAGTTGTGAGCCGTGGCTGAGACGTACCAAGTCGATTGCCGCGGAAAAAACCTGATCAACCGCCACGCCTCATGTGCAAAACAACCACGAGTAGAAACCCATGGATCACACGCTGACAACAACGGCATTCACGCTCGACGGCTACAGGGTGACGCGAAATCTCGGTGTCGTTCGCGGCATCATGGTTCGCTCCCGATCCATCTTCGGGACGATAGGTGGATCGCTGCAGACGCTGGTCGGCGGAAACATCTCCCTCTTCACGAGCCTGTGCGAAAAAACGCGCAGCGAGGCCTTCGAGCTGATGCTCAAGCACGCGCGCACTCTCGGCGCCAATGCGGTGATCGGCATCCGCTACGACGGTACCGAGGTGATGCAAGGCGTTACTGAAGTGCTGTGCTACGGCACGGCTGTCGTGGTCGAAAAAGGCGGCTAGCGCCGCCTACTTCGGAACGCGCGGCGCGAACACATCGACCGACAACGTCACGGTGCGGCTTTCACGCGGATCGAGCGCGCCGACGCCAATCACTTTGCGGGCTATTTCTTCCCCGCGATCGTTGCGAATCGAGACCACCACCGAATATTCCCAGGCGTCGGCACCTTCGGGATTCCGGAACGCGCCTTCGACCCGCAACGCGGAGAACGTCGGCTGCACGCGGCTTTCGACGTTCGAATTGCGATCGAATCGCAAATGATGCTGGCAGCCCGGGCAGACGCTGGCGCTGTCCAGGATGGTGGTCTTGCAGTGCGGACAGATCCTGGTCTTGCCAGGTGTCGCAACACGGACGTTCATGTGATCGTCAGTGCTTGGACTTCTCGTCCCAGCCGAATTCCGCCTTGCCACGCATGCGTGAACCCGCGGCAACCGTGAGGGAGCCCGCCTTGAGTTCGCCGTTGAACACGCCGGTCTGCAGTAGTTCGACGCGCGAGGCGGCATCGATGTTGCCATCGAGCTGCCCGCCGACGACCACGGTGTCGGCTTTCACGCCACCGGTCAGATGCGCGCCCGGCTCGATTGTCAGATTGCCCTGGACGTTGACGTCGCCCTTGAACTCACCGCCGATGCGGACGTGGCCGGTGCCTTCGATCTTGCCCTCGATCGTCAGCCCGGCGGCGATGACAGACTCTTTGGCCGTCACATCCGCGCGATTTTGCGTCGCGGCAGGGCGAGGGGCCTGCTCACCGACCGCGGACAGGACGGAGACCTTCTCGGGCGCCTTCGCGGCGGGTTCCGGGGCACTCTTCTGGCCGGATTGATCGTTCCACAACGCCATGACAAACCTCCTGAACTTGAAACTCGTGGTGGCCTCGCGCGAGGCCGTTGCACGTAACTACAGAGCGAAGTCAGGAGTGTCAACTTCGCAGTAAACTGTCGGGATACGCCGACAAATGCTGTGGACTGATCTGCCCGGGTCCGGGCGTGTTTTTCTCTTCGAAAGGTGGGTGCCAGATGGGAAATGAAATGCCAAGTCCAAACTACCCGGCGCGCGGCGCCCCGTTCAACCGCTAGGCGCTGCACCATGTTCAATCGCGTACACGCCGACCGGATGGTCGCAAACTACCTCGACGAACACGAGGTCGCGGTCTTTGATTTCGAATCGCCGTTGCCCCGCCACGAAGATCACCATACCCAGAAGCTGGTGGTGGCACGCGTCGACGAACATGACTTCGGCTGGGTCTACTTCTATGACAGCGCTTCCCACATCGAATCCGGAAAGGCCAGTGACGCGCTGGTTGGCAACGCTCCGCTGATCGTCGACAAGTTGGACGGAAAGCTCTATATCGCAGGGACGGCTCATCCGATCGAACACTACCTGCAGGAGTACCGGAGTGGAATCAGGACCAGAGCCTGACAACGCTCCCCACTTGATCGCCACCCGGCGCGGGTGGAGAAAGGGCTGGCGTTGATCTGGTTGCTGGCGTTCCTGCTCGTCGTCGAAATAACAAGCTATCTAGCCGAAAGTGCAGGCTCATGGCTTTCCGCCTGACAAATCTCCGGAGTGATCGCGTGAAGAACAATTTGCCTGACGCAATGAACCGAGCGCGCGTACTCTCCGCGGCTCTCGGGCTCCTCGCTTACTCGGCGGGCCTGCCGGCAGTGGCAGCGGACGGGTTGTGCGGGACTCTGCGGGAGTTCACCAAATCGGTGAAGCCCGGCGAAACGCGCGCCCTGCGGTTCAACACGATTCTGGGCAGCAACTTCAAGGACCGTGAAGTGTCGGCCAATGGCGCCAAGCGCTGCGATTTCAGCAGTTACGAGCCAGCCAAAGCCGTCTGCAAATACCTCATGGAATTCGGCTCGGCCGAATCGGCTGGCTACAACGCCAAGTCCGCCATCACGTGTCTGTCTCCAAACACACGATTCGCCGCGGGAACCAGGCTCGGCGCCATCGCATTCTCGATGCCGTTTGGCCTTGCCGAGCATCCCGGTCTCGTGGACGTGGCGTTTACGGAAGATAAAGATCTGGGCGGCATGGTCTTGTCGATAACGGCAGCGGGACCCCAGGTCAGATCATCCAGCCGCCATCGATCACGTGAATCTGGCCGGTCGTGAAGCCGGATTCATCGCTCGCGAGATACAGCGCGAGCGCCGCGATCTCTTCCGGCTTCCCCAATCGTCCCATCGGCTGACGCGCCTCGAACTCCGCTCGGGTCTTCGAATAGTCGCCGTACGAATGCAGGCGCGCCTGCAGCGATGGTGTGTCGACAGTGCCGGGGCAGATGGCATTGCAACGCACGCCTTGCGCGACGAAATCTGCCGCGACCGATTTAGTCAGTCCGATTACGGCCGCCTTCGTGACGCCATACGCGCAGCGATCCGGCACGCCGGTGATGGAGCCCGCCACCGACGACATGTTGATTATGGAGCCCATGCGCGCTTCGATCATGTCCGGCAGGAACGCGCGGATCATGTGATACATCGAGTTCACGTTGAGTTCGAAGGCGGCGTTCCATCTCTCGGGCTCAACCGTCAGCACCGTACCGCCGGGGACCGAGCCCGCGCAGTTGAACAACACATCGACGCGGCCTAGCGACTTCGCGAACGCGGCAATGGCCGCAGGATCGCGCACATCGAGCAGCTGGGTCTCGCAACCCACGACGGCTTGCAGCGCCTTTGCATCGATGTCGGCGGCGATGACGCGTGCGCCGGCGCGCGCGAAGGCTTCAGCGCTCGCGCGGCCGATACCGGAACCGGCTGCGGTGACGACCGCGATTTTTCCGGTGAGTCTCTTAGATTCCATAGATCTTCCGTGCTACGGCCGAATTGATTTGCTCGCGTTCCGAGAAGCTCAGGCGATTGATGAGAATGCTGCTGATGCAATGCCAGTGCTCATATGAACACACGAGCTCGCACACCGGCCAATCGCTGCCCCAGATGAGCCGCCGCGCGCCGAATGTCTCGAACAGATGGTCCACGCATTCGACGAACGTCGGCGCATCCGCCTTGCCGGCCTCGGTTACCAGCCCGGAAATCTTGCAGACAACTTCGCTCGCGCCCGCGAGCGCCGTGATTTCCCGCTTCCACTGATCGATGTTGCCGGTTGCGATCGGCGGCTTGGCCGCGTGATCGAGCACGACGGTGAGATCCGGATAACGCGCAACCAGCTCGCGCAGTGCCGGCAGGTGCTGCGGCTTCACCAGCGCATCGAACACCAGCCCGTGATCGATCATCGCTTCGAATGCGGGGTCCAGCTCCTGCCGCAGCATCCATTCGGGATCCGGGATGTCCTGGATCATCGGTCGCAAACCCACCAGATTCACGTCGCCCGCGAGCTCGCCGATCGCATCGGCGGCATTCGCGGCTTCGAAATCGACCCAGCCGACGACGCCGGCAATGAACGAATGTTCTCGCGCGAGTTGCAGCAGGAAGCGGGTTTCGGCCACGGTCGGGGCGGCCTGGACAGCAATGGTCGAGCCGACCCCTGCACGTGCCAGTTGCGGCGCCAGATCGTGCGGCAGGAAATCCCGATAGATAGGCGCGAGAGCGGGCGTCAGCCAGCCGTAATCGCCCCGGTCGAGGCGCCAGAAATGCTGATGGCTGTCGATCAGGGCGTTCACGCGGGCAGAGGGGCCCGGGCGTCGACCAGGCCGCGCTCGCGCAGCGTCTGCCAGAACGCCGGCGGAATCGGGTGCGCGAACATCGCCGCGCAGTTGCGCGCTTCGGCACCGTTGGCGCAGCCGGCCACGACGCTCGCCACGCTCGGATGTCCGAGCGGGAACTGCAACGCGGCGGCCTGCAAGGGCACCGAGAATTCATCACACAATGCTTCGAGCTTTCGCACACGTTCGAGCACGGCCGCAGGCGGCGCCGCGTAGTTGTAGTGTGCGCGGGCGCCGGCGCGCGAGCCCGCCGCGAGGACCCCCGAGTTGAACGGTCCGCCGCAGATGATCGATACGCCCCGCGCGCTGCACAGCGGCAGTAGTTCGCCGAGCGCCGGTTGCTCGAGCAATGTGTAGCGGCCGGCGAGCAGGATGCAGTCGAGGTCGCAGTGTTGCATCAGCTCCACGCAGACCTCAGGCTCGTTCACTCCGAGGCCAATGGCGCGAACGGTGCCCGCGGCCCGCAGTTCCTGCATTGCGCGGTAGCCGCCGGTCACGAATTCGCTGAGCCGCGTGGCGTGTGCGTCGCCGTGCGTGAGGCGGCCGATGTCGTGGCACAACAGGATATCCACGCGCGCGACGCCGAGCCGTTCGAGACTCTCCGCGTGCGAGCGCATCACCGCGTCGTAACCGTAGTCGAACACCGGCGCGAATGGCCGGGCGGAGAAATATCCCTCGCGCCCGACGCTGGCATTCTGCGGCCCGGTCGGTACCAGCAGGCGCCCAACCTTGGTGGAGATCACCGGCGCAGGCTGGGCTCCGCGCAACGCTTTGCCAACCCGCAATTCGCTCAGACCGAAACCGTAGAACGGAGCGGTGTCGAAGTAACGAACGCCCGAGGCGAAGGATTCGTGCACGGCCGCGATGGCGTCGTCTTCGGGGAGCTCGTTATACAGATTGCCGATGCCAGCGCCGCCGAAGCCGAGCACGCTGACTTCGAGACCGGTCTGGCCGAGCTCGCGCTTCGCGAGCGGACTCATCAATCTGCTGCGCTCATGCGGAGGCCGTCTCGGGTGCGGCGCGGCGCGAGACCCACGCGAACACGAACACGATCGCAAAGCAGAAAGCGGGCACGACGTACGCGAGGTTGATCGAACTCTCGCGCGAGATCCATCCCATGATCGCGGTGAATACCGCGCCGCCGATGATCGCCATGACGAGGAACGCGGAACCGGACTTGGTGTAAGTGCCGAGGCCTCGCAGGCTCATCGTGAAGATGGTCGGGAACATGATCGACATGAAGAAGCTCGAGGCGATCAGGGCTGTGAGGCCGATGTATCCGCCGAAAGCCACGGCCGCGAGGCACAGCACCACGTTGATGGCGGAGAACGCGGCCAACAACTTCGCCGGGTTCAGCCGCGACATCAACGCCGTGCCGACGAACCGGCCGGCGAAGAAGATGGCGAACGAAATCGGCAACCAGTGCACCGCCTGCTTTTCGAGGGTGCCCGGAAAGTTGAACTGGTTGTAGCGGATCAGGAAGCTCCAGACGCCGACCTGCGCGCCCACATAGGCGAATTGCGCGAACACGCCGAGCCAGTAACGCGGGAACTTGCTCAAGCCGCCGAAGCCACCTTCCGAGCCGCGCGGCTGGTCGACCGGCGGAAACTTCACGACGGCGACGAGCACGGCCCAGAACAGCACCATCGCGGCGATGATGACGTACGGTAGTTTGACGGCGGAGAGTTCCGAGGCGCGGAAGGCCTCGAGCGCGGCCGGCGCCATGGCCTGCAGCTGTTCCGGGGTGTACTGCACGTCGGAGAAAATGAGCAGGCCGCCGATGAATGAGCCGGACATCGTGCCCACCGGGTTGAACATCTGCGCGAAGTTCAGGCGCTGGTCGGAGGTTTCCGCCGGCCCCATCACCGCGATCAGCGGATTCGCCGAAGTCTCGAGGAAGGCGCAACCGCTCGCGATGATGTAGAGCGCGATGAGGAAACCGTAATACTGGCTCGCGTGTGTCGCGGGCAGGAAGAGCAGGGCGCCGGCGCCGTACAGCACCAGCCCTAACAACACGGCGGCGCGATAGCCGAACCTTCGCATGAACAGCGAGGCGGGAATCGCGAAGCAGAAATAGCCGAAGTAGAACGCCGACTGGACCAGGCTCGAGCCCAGGTCGTCGAGCTGGAACGCCTTGCGGAACTGCGGAATCAACACGTCGTTGAGGCTGTTCGCGACGCCCCACATGAAGAACAGGCCGACGATGAGCACCGTTGCCGCGAGGTGCCCCGGCGTGATCAACGCCCGTTTCGCAGGCCCGTTCAAGGCAGGTCCCCGTGAACGATGTCGTTCGATATCTGGCGTGCCGCGGCGCGCACGTATTCCACCACCTGCGGCATTTCCATCACCAGCGGGTTGCTGTGCACGAACGGCACGGTCAACGCGGCGACCGCGATGTTGCCGCGCAGGATGGGCGCCGAAAGATCGACGATGCCGCGGACGAAATCCGAAGCCGCTTCGTGATGGCCGCGATCGCGGACGACATCCGCACGCCCGACGAAGGCGTCGGCCGCTTCGCCCTTGAGGCGGCAGCGCTTGAGCCAGACGCGGCGCACGTCTTCACTCTGGTATGCGAACAGCACGAGGCCGGACGTCGCGCGCACGATTTCGCGCCGGTAACCGATACGCACGGAGAACCCGAGATCGCCGGGCCGCTCGATGCGCGTGATCACGACGATCTGATCTTCAGAGGCGACGGCGATATGGCAGGACTGGCCGATGTCGTGCGTGAGCTTGCGCATGATGGGCAGCGCGGTTTCGACCAATGAACGCACCGGTGCCTGCGCCATCGCGAGCGCGAACAGCTTGTTGGTCAGGACGTAGCCCGAACCGTTTTCCGACGTGGTGATGAACCCTTTGAATTCCAGCACCTGCAACATGCGGAACAGCTCGCCCGAGGAGCGGCCAAGGCGCTGCGAGATGGCGGAAAGGTTCAGCGGAGACTTATCCGCCGCGAGCAGCTCGAGAACGTCGAGACCTTTTTCGAGCGCGGGTGCGCGGTAGCGGCTGGTGGTTGAAGTGGGCTCCGCGCTGCGCGGCAGTCCCGATTTGGTGGCCATGGTTTCTGTATTTCTAGTGGGACTGACCGGCGGGGGATTCTGCCCGTATCCCGAGTCCCCGTTAAGCGCCGTGTCATCGGCGCCCGCCTCAGATACCCCTTGATCCCGGCTTTTCATTAGAGCATTGTACTTTTATTCGAAAAAAAACCTTAACCGGAATCGGGCCATTGCCGGAAGGCTCTCGCCTTCCGGCGGCTTTGAATATCACCCATAGATTGAAAATCTGCCGCATCGGCGTTCTGATGCGCGCTGCCTTTTGAAGACACGTCCGACGAGCACGAGGGGTTCATGAAATTTCTGACGACATTTTTGAGTGTCGTGCTGCTTTGCGCATGCACGGCCAAAACGCCTGAGGGCACTTTCACCCAGAACGAACTCGGCGTGATCGTCACGCCCGCCGCGGGCGCCGCCAAACGCGTCCGGCTGCAGGTGCGTGGCGAAGGCATCGTGCGTGTTACCGCGGTCGCGGGTGAAAAGGCGGAAGCGCCGGAAAGTCTGATGGTCGTCGCGGCCAGCACCGCCGCGCCGGAATTCAAGGTGACCAAGGTCGGCGGCGACGTATTGCTCGCGACCAAGCAGGTCATCGCGCACGTCTCGCTCGCCAGCGGCGCGGTGACGTTCACCGACTCCAACGGCAAACCGCTGCTCGAGGAAGTGCCGACGCGAATGATCGGCCTCGGCGTGTCGCAGCGTTTCAATCCCGGCACCGACGAAGCCTTCTTCGGCATGGGCCAGCACCAGAACGCGCAGATGAATCTCAACGGCGAAGACGTCGAGATCGCGCAGCACAACATGGATATCGGCGTGCCATTCGTGGTGTCGAGCCGCAACTACGGCGTGTTGTGGGACAACAATTCCATCACGCGATTCGGCAACCCGAAGCCTTACGGTCTCGCCTCGCGTGATCTGGTCATTCGCGATGCGAGCGGCAAGCAAGGCGGCTTCACGGCTCGTTATTCCATCGGCGGGGTGCAGAAGCTCGAGCGCATCGAAAAGGACATCAACTACCAGTACATCCGCGATCGCGCGACCTGGCCGAAGGAACTGCTGACGGGGAAGGAACCGCCGGTCGGTGCGCCGGCCAACATCCTTCCCGATCAGACCGTGACCTGGGAAGGCACGGTGGAATCCGCCGTGAGCGGCGTCCACAAATTCCAGCTCTACGGCAGCAGCTATTTCAAGGTTTACGTCGACGACCAGCTGGTGCTCGATCGCTGGCGCCAGAACTGGGCCGCCTGGTATCACAACTTCGATTTCACGCTTACCGCGGGCAAGCCTGCGAAAGTGAAGATCGAGTGGATTCCGAACGACGGTTATCTCGCGCTGCTGCACAACGACCCGCTGCCGGATGCCGAACGCCATTCGCTGACGTTCACGTCTGAAGTCGGCAATACGATCGACTATTACTTCGTCGCGGGCGCCTCGCAGGACGACGTGATCGCGGGTTACCGTGCGCTCACCGGCAAGGCGGTGATGTTGCCGCGCTGGGCCTATGGCTTCTGGCAGAGCCGCCAGCGTTACACCACGCAGGCGGAGTTGTTAGGCGTGGTCGCGGAGTACCGCAAGCGCAAGATCCCGCTCGACAACATCGTCATGGACTGGTTTTACTGGAAAGAGGATCAGTGGGGTTCGCACGAGTTCGACAAGAGCCGCTTTCCCGATCCGAAGGGCACGATCGACAAGCTGCACCAGCAGAACGTGAATTTCATGATCTCGGTGTGGCCGAAGTTCTATCCGGGCACCGCTAACTACAAAGAGCTGGATGCCGCGGGTTTCATGTACCACGGCAACATCGAGGCGGGCGCCCTGGACTGGGTTGGCCCGGGCTACACCTCGTCGTTTTACGATCCGTATTCGAAGCCGGCGCGCGACATGTACTGGAGCCAGATCAACAAGAACCTCAACGTGCTCGGTGTCGATGCCTGGTGGATGGATGCAACCGAACCCGATCCGCATTCGAACCTGGACATCGATTCGATCAAGGCGCGGATCGGCCCGACGGCCAAAGGACCCGCGGATCAGTATTTCAATACATATGCGCTGATCCACACGGAAGGCGTCTATCGCGGGTCGCGTGAAGTGACCCCGGACAAACGGGTGTTCATCCTCACGCGCTCGGGAAATGCGGGCATTCAGCGCAATGCATCCGCGGTGTGGAGCGGTGACATCGCCGCGCGCTGGGACGACCTGTACAACCAGATCTCCGCGGGTGTGAGCATCGGTTATGCGGGGTTGCCGAACTGGACGTTCGACATCGGCGGTTTCGCCAACGAAGGGCGTTTCGGCACTAACAAGCCGACCGCGGCGGACCAGGCCGAATGGCGCGAACTGAACCTGCGCTGGTTCCAGTTCGGCGCGTTCGTGCCGCTGTTCCGCTCGCACGGCGAGTATCCGTTCCGCGAGATATTCAATGTCGCGCCGCAAGGATCAGAGGTGTTCAACAGCCTGGTGTGGCACGACAAGCTGCGTTATCGCCTGCTGCCTTACACCTACACCGTGGCGGCCGACACCTTTCATCACGACGGGACCATCATGCGCGGCCTGACCATGGACTTCATGGACGACAAGGCCGCGCGCGACGTGAAGGATGAATACCTGTACGGCAAGGCGTTCCTGGTGGCGCCGGTGTACAAGTACCAGGCGCGCAGCCGCTCGGTCTATCTACCGGCGGGCGTCGCCTGGTACGACTTCCACACCGGCACCGTTGCCGAGGGCGGCATGACGCTGGATGCGGCCGCGCCGCTCGGGCGCATGCCGTTGTACGTGCGCGCAGGCTCGATCGTGCCCGTGGGTCCGGAGATCCAGTACACGGCCGAGAAACCGGGCGCCCCGATCACGCTGCTCGTCTTCACCGGCACCGATGGCAGCTTCGATCTGTACGAAGACGACGGCGTGAGTTATGGCTACGAGAAGGGCCAGTTCTCGCGCATCCCGCTGCGATATGACGCGGCGAAAGGCGCGCTCACCATCGGCGAACGCGCCGGCAGTTATCCCGGCATGGCCGCGGAACGCACGTTCAACGTGCGCTGGATCAAGGCGGGCGCGGCCGCGCCGGCCGATCTGGATGCGAAGCCGGACGCGACTGTTCAGTACAAGGGCGCCGCGGTGACGGTGAACTGAATCCGTGGTGCCGGCGCAATCCCTGCCCGGCACCACTTCCTTGCCTGTGGTAAAACTTCGGCCACGGGGGGTGTTCTCTACTAATAAGAAGGGAGTGCACCGTGGCGAAGGTTCCAGTGGGTGTCGGTCCGCGCTTTCCGCAAGTGGTCGTGCTGGTGGGTGCGACGGGCGACCTCGCTCGCCGCAAGCTGATTCCGGGTCTGTTCCACCTGGCCAGCGCCGGATTCATTCCCGGCTGCCGGATCATCGGCGTTTCACTCGATGAATTCGACGCTGAGGCGTTTCGCCGTTTCGCGCGCGAGGCGCTGAACGAATTCTCCGCGCGCAAGGTGAGCGATGCCGACTGGGGCACGTTCGCCAGTTCACTCGACTACGTTTCACTCGCCACCGGGCCCGGCGCATTGTCCGAAGCCGTGGCGCGCGCCGAGAAGTCGATCGGCGCCGAAAGCCGGCGACTGCATTACCTCAGCGTTCCGCCCAATGCCGCGCTCTCGGCGGTGCGCATGTTGGGCGACGCGGGGCTGGTGCAGAACTCGCGCGTCATCATGGAGAAGCCATTCGGCACCGACCTGTCCAGTGCCGTCGCCCTGAACGCCAAACTGCACGAGGTGTTCGCGGAGGAGCAGATCTTCCGCATCGATCATTTCCTCGGCAAAGAGCCCGCGCAAAACATCCTCGCGTTCCGCTTCGCCAACGGCTTGTTCGAGCCGATCTGGAATCGCAATTTCATCGATCACGTGCAGATCGATGTGCCCGAAACACTTGGCCTCGGCAAACGATCCGCCTTCTACGAATCCACCGGCGCCTATCGCGACATGGTGGTCACTCACCTGTTCCAGATCCTCGGCTTCATGGCGATGGAGCCGCCGACACATCTCGCGCCCAAACCCATCAGCGAGGAGAAGAACAAGGTGTTTCGCAGCATGTTGCCGATCCAGCCCGCGGACGTGGTGCGCGGGCAGTACATCGGTTACCGCGGCGAGGAAGGTGTCAGCGCGGAGTCGGACACCGAGACCTTCATCGCGATGAAGTGTTCGATCGACAATTGGCGTTGGGCCGGCGTGCCCTTCTATCTACGTACCGGCAAGAAGCTGGCCGAGGGGCAACGCATCATCTCGATCGCATTCCGCGAGCCGCCGAAAAGCATGTTCCCCGAAGGGTCGGGCATCGGTGCTCACGGGCCGGATCACCTCACGTTCGACCTGGCCGATGCGGCGCGTACATCGCTGTCGTTCTATGGCAAGCGGCCCGGCCCCGGCATGCGGCTCGACAAACACAGCCTGCAATTTGCGATGGACGACACGGGCCAGATAGGCGATGTGCTCGAAGCCTACGAGCGGCTGATCCTCGATGCGATGCGCGGCGACCACACATTGTTCACGACCGCCGAGGGCATCGAACGCTTGTGGGAACTGTCAGTTCCACTGCTGGAGGGGCCGCCACCGGTGCGTACATATTCGCCAGGTTCGTGGGGACCGAATGCGATCCACCAGCTGATCGCGCCGCACGCGTGGCGGCTGCCGTTCGAGCGCACGTGGCGCGATCCGAACAAGCAGAGCAGCTAGCGCCATCTGTTCGACCCGGGCAAACTCCTCGCTTCCTGGATGCGAAGGGGGACGTATGTCGCGTATCGGTTATGGAATTTTGTTGCTGTGTTTTGCGGGTACATGCGTCGCGCAGGTCGGGCCAGGAGGCCAGGGCGGACCGGAGATCGGCGAGCAGTCGAATCAGGGTACCTCTCCCGACGTGCGACATGCGGCCTCCGATCCGAAGGCGGTTGAAATTCCGCTGTACCCCGGCGCGCCGATTTCGGCCGTGCTCACGGCACTCATCGAGAAAGGCTTTCACATCAAGTGGAGCCCCGAGGAAGTCCTGCCGACGATGACGTTGCTCGAGCGGCCCAAATCCACCCGCATCGACAATCTGCTGAACGAGATCCTCAAGCCCTACGACATGCGCGCGGACCACAACCTGCAGGACGGCGGTTACCGCGTGAAGCCGTTGAAGAAGAAGAAAAAGAAGTAGCCGCGCCGAGCGGCCTTCTTCCAGCCCCGAGCGGGGTTAAGTCAAACCAGCCCGTCCGCCGTGCCATTAATAAGAGTGGCGGGGATAACATTCATTCTCGATTGCAAACAGGAATGATTCGCAATACGATGCGGAGGACCTGACCAGCCAGTCCCACGGGACAGCCAGCGTTGAGTGCGAAACAACTTTCGTTTGGGAGCTAACCGTGTCGACCAATGATTCCGCCCCCGGATGCGAGGGTTCTTCGCCTCGTCGAATTGCCGTCGCCGTCAGCCTGGTACTCGCCGCCGCCGCCGCTCATGCGCAGACCGCCGACGAACCGAAGACCCTGCCAAAGGTTTCCGTGCAGGCGGCCGAGGAGGAGCCCACCCCGAAGGTCGATCGCCTCTCCTCGCCGAAATTCACCCAAGCCCTGATCGACACGCCGCAGACGATTTCGATCGTCAGTTCCGAGGTGCTGAATCAGCAGGGCGCGACATCGCTGTCGCAGGCGCTGCGCAACACCCCCGGCGTCACTTTCTTGTTAGGTGAGAACGGCCGAACCGACACCGGCGATTCCATCTTCATGCGCGGCTTCGATACCCAGGGCAGCATCTTCATCGACGGCATCCGCGATCTCGGTTCCGTCACGCGCGATACCTTCAATACGGAACAGGTTGAAATCGCCAAGGGTCCCGCCGGGCCTGACTACGGCCGCAGTGCCGCGTCCGGTTACGTGAACCTCGCCAGCAAGGTGCCCGGCACGCAGGATTCGTCGTCCGGCTCCGCCAGTTACGGCACCAGCGCAAACGGCCGCATCACCGGTGATCTCAATCATCGTATCGACGGCACCGGTACGGCGTTCCGCATCAACGTGATGGGCCAGGATGGCGACGTCGACGGCCGCGACTTCATCGAGCGCAAGGGATGGGCATTCGCGCCGTCGCTCGCGTTCGGCCTCGAAAGCGACACGCGCGCCTACTTCTATCTACTGCATTCCGAGAGCGACAACACGCCGGATGGCGGCGTGCCCACGATCGGTCTCGAAGGTTTCTACAACCCCGTGTTTGACACCGGCGGTGCGAATGCCGGCGTGGATCCGGCCCGCGTCGATCGCGACAACTGGTACGGACTCGCCAGCGATTTCGAAGAGGTGAAGGGCACGATGTTCACGGCCCGCATCGAGCACGACTTCAATGACAACGTTTCGATCCGCAACACCTCGCGTTACGGCAAGCTGCGCCAGTTCTACGTGCTCACGGGTGTCAACGCGCTCACCGCCACCGACGCGAATCCGCAAGCGTGGACAGTTGCGCGAACCCGCCAGTCGAAATTCCAGGAAAATACGCTGCTGACGAACCAGACGAACGTCACCGCGAACCTGATGCTGGCCGGCATGCAGCACGACATCACCGGTGGTTTCGAATTCATCGACGAAGAGCAGTACAACCCGGCCTATGTGGGCCTGGGCTTGCCGATCACGCCGGCAAACCTGTATCACCCGAACCGCAATGACGTGCAGCCCGGTTATGCGCCGGTGCGCAACGGCGTCTACACGCGCGGCGAGACACAGACCGAGGGCGCCTACGTGTTCGACACCGTGACGCTCTCGGACCAATGGCAGGCCACCGCCGGCTTCCGTGTCGACGCGTTCGACACGGATTTCGACAGTGCCATTCTTTCCACGACGGCAAACCAGCCGACGTTGCCGGTCGGAACGCTCGTGCCCGTGCCGCTGCAAGTCGACGGCACGTTGTTCTCCTACAAGGTGGGCCTGGTCTTCAAGCCGCTCGAGAACGGCAGCATCTATCTATCTCACGCCATCTCCGAGCAGCCTCCGGGCGGCGCGAATTTCACGCTCAGCACGGCGGCCAACAACCTTAACAACCCCAACCTGAACCCGCAGAAAGGCACCAACCTCGAGCTCGGCACCAAGTGGGAATTGCGCGGCGGCGCGCTCGCGATTACGGCCGCGGTGTATGACAGCACCAGTGAGAACGAACTCGCGCCGGATCCGACCGACCCCAGTTTGTTCATCCAGATCGGCGAGCGCGAAGTGAAGGGCGTCGAGCTCGGCCTGGTCGGCAATCTCACCGACCGCTGGGAAATCAGTGGCGGGATCGCGAAGATGGATACCGAGATAAAGCGCGGCCTCGCCAACCAGAACGGTCTGCAGATCACCTGGTCTCCCGATCTGACCTTCACCAGCTGGACCACCTATCACACGGGATTCGGCCTCTCGGTCGGCGGTGGCGTCCGTTATGTCGACAGCGTGATTCGGCCGGTCAGCTCGAATTCGGCGCCGCCGCCGCCGAACCAGACCAACATGCGAGGTGCACCTGACTACTGGGTGGTCGACTTGATGGCCTCGTACCAGGTCAACGACAGGGTCTCGCTGCAACTGAATGGTTACAACCTGACCGATGAGTTGTATGTCGCCTCGCTCAACAACAGCGGCGCGCGTTACAACCCTGGCTCGCCGCGCTCCGGGTTGTTCACGGTGAACTTCTCCTTCTGAAAGCCGCTGTACGAGCATTCTGCCCATGATGATTCGGGTGCCTGAGGTGTTGACGGTCGAGCAGGTCGCGGAGTGCCGCCGCCTGCTCGATGGCGCCGACTGGTCCGATGGCAAGGCGACGGTGGGTGAGCAGGGCGCGCTGGTGAAGAAGAACCACCAATTGCCCGAGCTGTCGCCGGTCGGACGGCAGCTGGGCGAGCTGATCCTCACCGCGCTGTCGCGAAATCCGTTGTTCTTCTCGGCCGCGCTGCCGCTCAAGACCGTCCCGCCGCTGTTCAACCGGTACCAGGGCGGCGAACAGTACGGCATGCACATCGATGGCGCGGTACGAGCGGTGCCCGGTACTTCGCATTTCATTCGCACCGATCTTTCTTCGACGCTGTTCCTGACCGATCCGGCCGACTACGACGGCGGTGAACTGGTGGTGGTCGATACGTTCGGCCAGCAGTCCGTCAAACTACCGGCCGGCGACCTGATCCTGTACACGTCCGGCAGCCTGCATCGCGTGAACCCGGTGACGCGCGGTGCGCGGGTGGCGGCGTTTTTCTGGACGCAGAGCATGGTTTCGGACGAGCGGCATCGCGAGACGCTGTATCAGCTCGACCAGACGATCCAGAAGATCCGCGGCAAACACGGCGAGACGGACGAGACCGTCGCGCTGGCGGGGCACTATCACAACCTTCTGCGGATGTGGTCGGAGATCTGATTGGCGCGTGTGCCTAATGCACTGCCGGCAATACGCGGTCGCCCAGGATCCAGAACGGCTGGTTCATGTTGTCGTTGTTGTAGTTCGAACCCGTGAAAACCGCCACGACGTCGAGAGCCGGAATCACGAAGACGAAGTTTCCGCCGTTGCCCGAGGTGAAGTAGCTGTCGATCGTGCCGCTGCCGCGCGCGAACGTGCGCTTCCACCATAACAACCCATAGCCGTAACCTTCGTTGCCGATCCCATAGGTGCGTTGGCGAGACAAATCGACCCAGCTCGCGGGCAACACACGCACGCCGTTCCAGGTTCCGCCGGCGGAATACATCACCCCGATTTTGGCGGCGTCCCGCGGGCGCAGCCGCAAGCCACCACCGCCGGTCGCCTGGCCGTCGGGCGAACGGCGCCAGTCGGATTGCTGGATGCCGAGCGGCCCAAATAGATAGGCCGCGGCGAAGTCATCGAGCGCCATGCCGGTGCGGTTCGTGATGATCTTCCCCAATACCACGACGCCGCCGGTGCAGTATTCCGCCGAGGCTCCGGGGTCGCGCACCATCGGCAGGTCGAGAATGAAACCCACCCAGTCGCGCGTGTCATACATTTTCTCTTCCTGACCGGGCGACGACGGATCCCAGTCGTTGCATTCGAAGCCCGCACTCATGTTGAGGAGATGGCGTGCGGTGATCGCGCGTTTGCGATCGCTCATGTTCTTGTGACTCTCGAAGCCCGGCAGCAATTGCGAAACCGGATCGTCGATGCCGAACGCACCTTGCTCGATCGCGATCCCGGCGAGCGCCGAGGTCACGCTCTTGCCGCTCGAACGCAGGTCGTGCAGCGTGTCGCGGCCATACCCGTTGAAGTAACTCTCGGCGACGAGTTTTCCGTGACGCGTTACGAGCATGGAATCCACGCCCGGAAACCGGCCGTCGCGGATGGCCTCCATGGCCGCGAGCAGAGTGTTCGCGTCGATGTCTTCGGCCGCCGGAGACGAAACCGGCCAGCCATCGCCGATGTTGTCCGGAGCAACCGAGATCGTCGCCGGGAGCTTGGGGTTTTTGTCGTGCGGGAATCCGCCTTTGTCGCCACCGCAGGCGGCCAGCAAGGCGGTCAGTGCAAGGACGGCTCCGGTGAGCAAGGCGGGCTTCTGGCAAATTTGCACGGCGGGTCTCCGGATCGGGGGGTTACGTGGTTAGTGTGCCGATCCCGGCCAAAACCTTCGTGGGGCGGTCGCGAAGGATTTCCGTGCTCAGGGCACACTAACGACTGGATGACACCCAACGACCAGGATCTGGTCGGACGCCTGCTGCGCGGCGAGCGCCCGGCGTTCGATCTCTTCTTCAACGAGTACTACCCGAAGCTGTATCGCTTCGTGCGGCGGCGAATGCCGCGCGATGCCTCGGGCGCCGAAGACATCGCCCAGGCGACATTGTGCCGCGCTCTCGAGAGCCTGCGCAGCTACCGCGGCGAGGCGGCATTGATGACCTGGCTGTGCACTATCTGCCGCCGCGAAATGAGCGCGCGCTGGCAGGAGAATCGCGCCTACGCGGACGCAGCGCCGCTCGCGGAGGACGATCCGCAGATCCGCAGCGCGCTCGATTCGCTGCTGGCCGCGGAGCAGGCCGATCCGCTGCTCGCGACCAACCGCGAGCAGGTGCGCGATTCCATTCGCGCCGCGCTGGACTATCTACCCGCTCCGTATGCCGACATCCTCGAATGGAAGTACGTGCGCGAGATGAGCGTGGCCGAGATCGCCGCCAGGCTCGGGCGCACGCCCAAGGCGACGGAATCCCTGTTGACGCGCGCGCGCGAAGCGTTTCGCGAAACCTTTGCCCTCCTGGGCGGCGGCCCGGCCGATGGAGCCATCACACCATGACCCGCAGATCCGAACGGTCCGTCGAACAGCTCATGAAACTCGCGGGCGAGCGCGAGATGCCGGCGGCGGACGCGATGGAGCGCGCGCGCCTGGCCGCGCATGATTCCTGGCAGCAGTTGCTGCAGCAGGCCCCGGCACGGGCGCCGCGCCGCTGGCTGAAAATTTCCCTGGGTCTGGCGGCGGCTGCGAGTGTCACGTTGTTCGCGTGGCTCGCGTTCCCGCCGTCCAGCAAGCCGGTGCCGCCCGCGGTGGCCGCGCGCGTGATTTCGCTCGAAGGCGGCGCGTTGTCTCATCACGCCGCGGGCGACACCGTGGTGTTCCCCGCCAGCGATGTGATTGCCGGGACCACGCTCGAGACGGCGGAGGGCCGCATCGCTCTCACGCTCGGTGACTCGCTGTCGCTGCGCATGAACCGGCACACCCGCCTGCGGTTCGATTCGCCGGCTGGCGTGACGCTGCTGGCCGGCGATATCTATGTCGATTCGGGCGGAGTGAATGCCGCGGGCCGGCTGCGTATCGAAACACCGGCAGGTGTTGTGCACCACGTCGGCACGCAGTTCCAGGTGTTGGTCGCGGGCGCGAATACACGGGTGCGCGTTCGCGAAGGCCGGGTGCTGTTCACGCCGCTCGATGCCGGCGAGCCGCGCGCGGTCGCCGCGGGCGACGAGTTGCGCATTGCCGATGGCCGCACGGAACTCACGCGCGGGTTGCCTTCATTCGGCGCCGGGTGGGACTGGAGCGCAGAGGTTGCGCCGCCATTTGACATCGAGAGCCGGCCGCTGGCGGAATTTCTCGCCTGGACGGCACGCGAACACGGTTGGCAGATCCGCTATGCCAGCGCGGAACTGCAGCAGCAGACCTACGAGATCCGCCTGCATGGCGCGCTGGATCAATCGAACGCGGACGCCATGTTCGAGCGTGTGTCGCTGATCACCGGCGTTCCGCTGCAGACGCGCGCAGGCGTGTTGTGGGTGGGTGCCGCGCGATGAAATTGCGCATCGCGTTCGCGCTGATCTTGGCGGGCGCCATCGCGGCGCTGGCCGGACCAGCCGCGCTGGGCGCCGATCCGGCGGCAGTCAAACTATCGCTGCAAGCCGGCGCCAGCCTCGAGTCGGTGCTCGCGGCACTGAACGCCAGGGGTTTCCGGGTCCTCTACAGTTCCGCATTGGTCAAACCCGACATGACGCTGCAAGCGGCGCCGGCCAGCACGCACATCGATGCATTGCTGCGCGAGATCCTGGCGCCGTGGAAACTCCATGCCGATCACGCGGCCAATGGCGACTGGCTCATCGTCGCGGATTCCCCCGCGCAAACCCGCACCCAACTACCAGAACCGGCGGCCTACGAAGACATCGAATCGATCGACGTCACCGCGAGCCGGTTACGCCTCGCCACCGCGGGCGTCAGCCAGACGTTTCTCGATCGCGAGGACGTGCAGCGTCTGCCGCACCTGGGTGACGACGCGTTACGCATGTTGAAGATCCTGCCGGGTGTATCGGGCGGCGACATCTCCGCGGCCATGAACATCCGCGGCGGCCGCCGCGACGAGGCGCTGTTGTCGATCGATGGCGCCGAAATACACAACGGCTTCCATTTTCGCGATATCGACGGCGCATTCAGCGTGCTCGACACCAACCTCGTTCAGGGAGTCGAGTTCACGACGGGGGGCGTTACCGCCGAATACGGCGATTACATGAGCGGCGTCGTCGGGCTGCAGTCGAGACGGCCGCTGCCCGACGATGAGTATCACCATCAATTCGGCATCAGCTTCGTCAGCGCGTTCGGCAGCAGTTCCGGCACGTTCGCGGACGGCCGCGGCTCGTGGCTGGCATCGGCACGCCGCGGTTTTCTCGACGTGCTCACCGCGCAGGTCGAGGAGGGCGACGAACAACTGACTCCGCGTTACACCGATGTGTTCGGCTCGCTCAATTTTGATTTCAGCGAGCGTACCCGGTTCGCCGCACGCCTGATGATGAGCGAAGACGACCTGACGTTTCGAATCAGTGATGCAACCCACGTCGTCGATTCTTCCGGCAAATCATATTCAACGCATCTGTGGGCGACGCTCGATCACGACTGGTCGGACTCGCTGCACATGAATTCGATGGTGTCGTTGGCGCAGATGAATCAGGCCCGCGATTCTTTCGGAAGCGACGAACATCGCGATTCGACGGTTCGCAGCGACAACGACTTCAGTTTTCTCGATCTCCGACAGGACTGGTCCTGGGCGTTGAGCGAACGCAACCTGCCGCGTTGGGGTTTCAATGTTGCCCGCCAGCGGGGCGACTACGATTACGCGCTGGATTCGACGCTCGTGGACCCGCTGCTCACGCCAGTGCCGGTCAACACCGCCTACGCGACACGTAAACGAGTGGACGCGGACAAGCTCGGCGTTTATGCATCCTGGCGCACCCGTATCGTCGATTCGTTGACCGCCGAGGCGGGCGCGCGCTGGGACAGTTACGGCTATTCCGACGGTCTCGATTTCGATGTAGTCAGTCCGCGGCTCAACCTCGTATACCAGGTGAACTCGGCCAGCGAACTGCGGGCGGCGTGGAGCGTGGTCTACCAGCCGCAGGGCGTGCACGAGCTGCAGGTCGAGGACAATGTGAGCCAGTTTTTCCGGCCGGAGCGCTCCGAGCAGTTCGCACTTGGGTTTGTGCGGCGCTTGGGCTCCGGCCTCTCACTGCGCGTCGATCTTTACCGCAAGACCTACGAACACCTGCGTCCGTACTTCGACAATCTGCTCGGGTCGATCCAGCTCATTCCGGAAGCGGGCACGGACCGGGTTCGCGTCGACGCGCCGACGGCGCAGGCAAAGGGCGTCGAAGCCACCTTGCGCCGCGAAGCCAGCCGTGGCATCGCCGGCTGGGTGAGCTTCACGATCGCCAGTGTCGAGGAACGCGAAGACAATCGCTGGGTGCCGCGTGGCTGGGACCAGCGCACGACCGTCACCTTCGGCAGTAGTTGGACCGGGCAGAAATGGAACCTGAGCCTGGCCGGCGTGTTCCACGATGGCACGCCTATCACGTACTTCGGGATCGACGCAGTGCCGGCGCCGGGCGGCGGAAGCGACGTCGTCGGTGTAGTCGGTCCGCGAAATGGCGATCGCCTCGGCCCGTACACCCGCATCGATCTGCGCGCCAATCGCGAAGTGCGGCTCGCCAACAGCAAGCTGTCGTTTTATCTGGAAGTGACCAACCTGCTCAACACGAAGAACCAGTCCGGCTTCGAAGACTACGGCCTCGAGCAGGATTCGCAGGGCAACCCGGTTTTCTGGCGGAAGAAAGACTACTGGCTGCCGCTGCTGCCGTCGTTCGGATTTCAGTACGAGTTCTGACGACCCGAGAAAACAATCAGGCCGGGAACTCGCGGATGCTCAAGCCCTGCAGCGGCTCGAGGATTTCCTCGACCGTGAGCAACCCCAGGCAGGGCATCGCGCCGGCCGGCGGCTGCCAGCCCGCGGCAATCTTGTTAGCCATTGCGATCGACGGCGCGCACGGGATCGTGGGCCCGTGGTTGTCGTGCGCCAGCAGCCGCCAGGTCATCACCTGGGGTTTGCCGTCTTCGTCGAGACCCTCGAGCCGCACGAACATGGCGCCGCTGCTGCTGAACAGCGGCGCGACCCAGCGCCCGACGGTGTTCAGGACGGGCGCGAATGGCACCGCGCTCTTGAGCTTTCCATCGCGCACCAGCCGCGCGAGTTTTCCGACCACGCGGTGGCCAAGGTCGCTCGCGAAGCCGGCATGGAAGCTCACTGTCTTCACTGCCGCATAACGCTGCGGCAGCAAGTCCAGGTCGGGTACGTCGCAGCGCGACAGCAGCCGCGCGCCAACCGGCTTCGGGAATTCGTAACTCAGCTCATCCACCCAGCCGCGCACGGTGATGCGTTCGCCTTTTTCCAGCACGGTGAATGGCTGCCCGCAGTAACTGAAAACTGCCCTGACGGTTGCCAGGCCCGGCACCAGGGCACCGGAGGTGAGGCCGATGCGGATCGTGTCGAGCCGCGAATACTCGCCGACATACCGGTCGACCACTGCGGAGGTGAGCCCCGGGACCGTGCTGACGCCGCTCACCACGCAAACATTTGCGGCGCGCGCGGCCGCGTCGAGCTTGACGATGCCCTGGACGAATTCGCGGCCGTCAGCGAGATCGAGGTAGTTGCAACCCGCCTGGATGCAGGCCTGGGCGACGGCATAGTTCTGATCCTGGAAGGGCCCGGCGGTGTGGATCAGCGTGCCCACGGCAAGCTTTTTGAGCGCCTGCGCAAGTTGCGGGCCGGTCGCATCGAGCACCTTGGCATGTTGGGCGCTGCGGCCCATCTGATAGGCGAGCGCGGTGGCTTTGGCCATGTCGCGGCCGGCGATGAGCAGATGTATGCCGGGATTACGCGCCAGCGCCGCGCAGATGCGGCCGCCGAAGAATCCGTAGCCGCCCAATACCAGAACACGGTGCATGAGTTACCCGGGTGCGTGTCGCGACATTTCCGCAGGTTACGCGCACAAGCTGCGCTTAAGGAAGATCGTGAACTCCCATCGAACTGGTCAAGATTCGTACAGCCCGATTCGCGCCAATTACACGCGCTACATCTACGCGCCGCCGCTGCGTACAATCTCGCCCCACAATTACTTTCGATGAAGGGCATTCGCCATGGCGCGGGGAATCAACAAAGTCATACTGATCGGCAATCTGGGCGCAGACCCGGAAACCCGCGCCATGCCCTCCGGCATGACGGTCGCGAACATCCGCATCGCCACGAGCGAAAACTGGAAAGACAAGCAGTCGGGCGAGAACAAGGAACGCACCGAGTGGCACAACGTGGCCATGTTCGGTCGCCTCGGTGAGATCGCCGGCGAGTACCTGAAGAAAGGCTCGAAGGTGTACATCGAAGGTTCGCTGCGGACGCGCAAATGGCAGGGCAAGGACGGCACGGACCGTTACACCACGGAAGTCATCGCCAACGAAATGCAGATGCTCGATAGCCGCGGTGGCGGCGGCATGGGCGGTGGTGGTGGCGGTGGTGACTCCGGCGGCGGCGGCGGTGGCCGTCGCGGTGGTGGTGGCGGTGGCTCCGCGCCCCCCGATGATTTCGATCAGGGCGCTCCGCCGGCCGGTGGTGGCGGCAATGACAAGGGCGGCGGTGGCGGCGAGTTCGACGACGACATTCCGTTCTGACAGCCAGGCCCGGCCGCGGACTTCATGCGGATCGCGGCAGCGATAATTTTTCTTTTGGTCTTTTCGCCCGCTTTTGCGGGCGAAACGCCAATGGGCGCCGACGATCCCGCGATCGATATCGAGCACTACGACGTTTCGCTGAATTTGCAGGTCGACGATCGAGCGATCACGTCGACCACCAAGATCCAGTTTCTGGTGCGCCGGCGTGTGTCCGAGATCCGGTTCTCCAGTACCGGATTGACGCTCGATGCCGTGTCGATGGCAGGTCATGAGCTGCAATTCGAGAACCTGCCAGCGGGCCTGACGATCCGCTTTCCGGAGGAGATCGCGCCAGGTACGCGAGCCGCGATCATCGTCGAATCTCATGGTCAACCCGTGCGCGGGCTGATGTTCGAGCCGCACCTGGTTTACTCGAACTACTTCACCTGCGACTGGATGATCTGCTCGCAGGACGACTTCGGCGACAAGGCTTCCATCCAGCTCACGCTCGAGATTCCAGCCGGCGCCGCGAGCCTCGCTGCGGGGCGACTCGTTTCGCGGACCAGGCTCGCCAACGGACGCACGCGACATGTCTGGCGTGAGCGCCGGCCATTCTCGGCCTATCTGTTCGGCTTCGTCGTGGGAGACCTGACCGTCGCGACGCTGCGATCCCGACGAAACGAATTGTCGTATGTCGCAACCGGAAAGAGTGAAAGCGAACTGGTGGCTTCATTCGCCCCGTCGCCCGACATGGTGAATTTCTTCGAGCGGAAAAGTGGCGTGCGGCTTCCACAAGGGCGGTATGCACAGGTGCTCGTGCCCGGAGATGTCGCGCAGGAAAAAGTGAATTTCTCGCTGATAGGTGCGGAGCTCATTGACGCGATGGCTGCCGACCGCCAGGAGGATTGGGCCCTCGCGCATGAACTCGCGCATCAATGGTGGGGAAACTCCATCACGTGCAGCGATCTTTCGCAGTTCTGGCTCAACGAGGGCATCACGGTTTTCATGGTGGCCGCATGGAAAGAGCATCGCTGGGGCCGGGAGGCCTATGACCGCGAGATGCAGCTCGCGCGGCAGCGCGTGGCAGCCGCGAAGTCAGCCGGCGTCGATCGCAAGCTCACGAGTCGCGAGAGTTATCCGTCGCTGTTACTGCGGCGCTCGATCCAGTATTCCAAGGGCGCGCTGTTCATGGATCGCCTGCGTCAGGAGCTGGGAGACGATCTGTTCTGGCGGGCCCTGAGGCAGTACACGCGCAGCCACGTCGGCGAGACTGTCACCACTGCGGACCTGCAGCGGGCCTTCGAAGCAGCCAGCGGACGCGACCTCGGCGCGCTGTTCGAGGAGTGGGCCTACCCTCACTTCCAGTCGACGTTGCGCTCGTCGATGAATTGAATCAGTTTCCCGGCGATCGCGTCGTGATCGGCCAGAGATGGATGCCAGTTGCAAGCGTCCATCGCCAGCGAGTCGAACGGCAGGAAGGCAATCCTTCTTTCGCCATTTGACTGCAGTTGCATGACCACCTTGCCGGCTTCCTGCTGAATCTCGTGTTCGGCCATGTCGGTCGCCCACACCATGATGAACGCGCCCGGGTTCCTGGTGCGCAGGCTCTCGAGAAACTTCGTGTAGTTTGCTTCGTAGTCCGCGTGCAGTTCATCGCGCGTCGCCCATTTCTCGCCGGCATGGAGCGGGGTTGAAAAATCGTTCGTGCCGAGTGCAACCACGATGACCTGCGGATGCCAGCTCGCATCTTCATAGGGCGACGAGTGATCTAGGAGCGCGAATGGATAGGCCACGGGCAGAGGATCACCCGGAGAGCCATCGTAATTGCGGACGATGCCGCGGCCGGAAATCGCGTTGATCTGGTAGTCGGCTTCGTAGTGTTTGGCGACTTTCGCGCCGAACGCCCGGGAACTGTCGGTGGTCGCCCAGACTTCGGCCTCGGTGCAGTCGCGCGTCTTCGACGTGTTCCCGTAGCCGACGGTGTGCGAATCGCCGATGAATTCGATCTGCCTCTTGCGCGCGGTCATTCGCACCGGCTCGCCGGCCTTCAACGCAAAGCCGCCAAATTCGTTCGGACCATCCTGGCTTTCAGTGATGGCCTCGATACGAACGGCGTGTACTCCATTCTCGAGTTTGTCGATTAGATAGAGGCCGGGCGCAGGCTTCACCAGCGTGCCGACGGATTCGCCGTCGACGAGCACATGCAGGATGACCTCGCCGGCGCCGGTCCTGAAGTAGACGCCGCGCCCTTTGAACTTCATCTCGAAATAGAGCCCCGGCCATTGATACCGATCGTTCGCGGTTCTTCCGTGGACGTTGGCCGGTACATCACGCAGGCTGGCGGGCGGCTTGGCAACGGACGAAAGCCGCGGCTCGCACAGGGCCGCGGTCGAGAAAAGTGCTGCGCCAATCCAGGAAGCGGCGGCCAGCCAGTGTCGGTGTTGATGCATAGAGGCGATTTTGCACTGCGCGCGCGCAGGCTGTAAGGAAAGCCGCGCGGCGGTGACTACCTGAATATGAGCCCACGCCCGATCTCAACCTCGCTCGATCTTGCCGCTGAACCGGACACCGCCGGGCAGGAGGCGCTGTTCGAGAAGGCGGCGGCGGAGTTTGCCGCGCCGCTGGCGCGCCTGGCGCGGGCGCACGAGGCGGACGCGCACCTCCAGCAGGATCTGCTGCAGGAAATTCACATCGCGTTGTGGCGCAGCCTCGTCGCGTTTGGCGGTCGCTGTTCGTTGCGGACCTGGGTGTACCGGGTCGCGCATAACGTGGCCGCGACACACGTGCTGCGCGATCGCCGCCGTCAGACTCATCGCCTCACGACTCTCGACGAAATTGACCTTGCGGGCGATGCCCCCGATGTCGACGCCGAGCTCGATGCCGGGCGCGCCATGCAGCAGATCACCGCGCTGATCCAGTCGCTCAAACCACTCGACCGGCAGGTGATCATCCTGCATCTGGAAGGTTTGACGGCCGACGAGATCGCGGAGATCGCGGGAATTTCGCCCGCCAACACGCACACCAAACTCACCCGAATCCGGCAGTTGCTGACCGAACGATTCGGCGCAGGAGACAACCCATGAATACGCAGCAGCTCTGGCAGTCGCAGTCGCTCGACGCGCCGCGTATCTCGCTGGCCTTCGTTCGTCAGCGGTCGGATTCCCTGCGACGTTGGGCGTGGATGCGTAATGCTTTGAACTACGTCGGGGTCCTTGCGTTTACCCCCTTCATAGTCTGGCAAATCGGGTTCCTGTTCAGCAGGCTGCCGCTGGTTTCCGTGGCGGTTGGCGTGATGTTCGTGACCGGCGTGTTGATGACGTACCGCTGGCACAAACGTGCGGCCTCTCAGGAGCAACCGGCGGAGCTTGGTGTGCTCGATGCGCTCAAGTTTCATCGGCGTCAGCTCGAGCGGCAGCGCGATGTGCGCCTCGACCGATGGCGCCGGTGGCCGGCGATTCCGGGATTTCTCTTGATGCTCGTCGCGATGCTGGTCGAGGTGACGCCGACGCCGTGGATTCGAGTCGGTATGTCGGTGTTGTTCGCCACGGTCGTCCTCACGATTGCGATCGTGATCGAGGAGCGCATCGCCCGCCGCATCCAGAAGGAAATCGACGCACTCGACTCGCTCTGAGTCCGGCAGGGGTTTAGAGGTGTTTCGACCCACTAATCCGTTGTTTCATATAGGAAATATGACCGGCCGGGTAAGTGCGATACCCTAGCGCCCGCTTTCCCCGCACCTTCCTCGATGCCCGGCCGCTACTACATCAAGACTTTCGGCTGCCAGATGAACGAGTACGACTCGACCCGCATGGGCGACGTCCTCGCGGCTGGCGCAGACCTGACCCCCACCAACGATCCGGCCGAGGCCGACGTCCTGCTCATGAACACCTGCTCGGTGCGCGAGAAGGCCGAGGACAAGGTCTACTCGCTGCTGGGTGAATGGCGCGCGCTGAAGAAGCTCAAACCGAATGTGCTGATCGGCGTGGGCGGTTGCGTGGCCAGCCAGGAAGGCGAGGGCATCACCAAACGCGCGCCGTTCGTGGATCTCGTGTTCGGTCCGCAGACACTGCATCGACTCCCCGCCATGATCGGCGAGCGTATGCGCGGCGGCCGCCCGGTCGTCGACGTGTCGTTTCCCGAGGTCGAGAAGTTCGACAACCTGCCGGCGCCGCGCGCGGAAGGTTCGAGCGCCTACGTGTCGATCATGGAAGGCTGCAGCAAGTACTGCACGTTCTGCGTGGTGCCGTATACGCGCGGCGATGAAGTGAGCCGCGGTTTCGAATCCGTGCTCGAAGAAGTGCGTTCACTGGCGTCGCAGGGCGTCGGCGAAATCCACTTGTTAGGCCAGAACGTCAACGCCTACGCGGGCGAGATGGACGACGGCACGGTCGTCGATATGGCCACCCTCATTCACTACGTGGCCGAAGTGCCGGGCGTGCAGCGCATCCGCTTCACGACCTCGCATCCGGTGGAGTTCGGCGACTCGCTGATCGAGGCTTACGCGAATATCCCCAAGCTCGCGAACCAGCTGCATCTGGCGGTGCAGTCGGGTTCGGACCGCATCCTGGCGGCGATGAAGCGCGGCTACACCGGGCTCGAATTCAAGGAAAAATTGCGCCGGCTGCGCGCCGTCCGCCCGTCGATATCGGTATCCACTGACATCATCGTGGGTTTTCCGGGCGAGACGGAACGCGACTTCGAAGCCACACTGAAACTCGTGCGCGACGCAAACTTCGACCAGTCTTTCACCTTTATTTACAGCCAGCGCCCCGGTACTCCCGCCGCTTCGCTGCCGGATGATGTGGGCCTCGATGTGAAGCAGGAACGCCTCGCGCGCCTGCAGGCGCAACTCAACGAGCAGGCTCGCGCCATCAGCGACTCGATGGTCGGTTCCACGCAGCGCGTGCTGGTCATGCGGCCCTCGAAGAAAGACGCGAACGAACTCGCGGGACGCACCGAGAATGCCCGCTGGGTCAATTTCGCGGGCCCCGCCAGCCTCATTGGGCATTTCGTCGATGTCGTCATCGTCGAGGCCCGCCCACAATCGCTGCGCGGCCGTTTTATCAGCATGCCGCGCGAGCAACGCCTGGCAGCCAATGCCTGTTAATCAAAAAACAATCATGTCGACTGCTGCTCCAGTAGAACCCGTTCGCGAATTCGATGTCGTGCCCGCCGACAACACGCGTCTCGCGAATCTGTGCGGCCCGCTCGATGAAAATCTTCGCCTGGTCGAAGATCGCATGGGCGTCACCATCAAACGCCGCGGCGCCACTTTCCGGATCACGGGGCAACGCGCGCGCGCCGCCGAAGACGTGTTACGCGATCTGTTCGAGTCGACCGCGCGTGAAGAAGTATCGCTGGAGCGCGTGCACCTGGCGCTGCGCGACGGCCGCGACATGCCGGGCGCGATCGACGACGACGGGCGTGACGAAGGCGCGGTGCGCGTGCTTCGCGGCACCATTCGCGCGCGCGGGAAAAACCAGCGCGATTATCTCGCGAGCATCCATTCGAAAGATCTGGCGTTCGGCATCGGACCTGCCGGTACCGGCAAGACCTATCTCGCCGTGGCCTGCGCCGTCGAAGCGCTGACCGCGGACAAGATCCGCCGCATCATCCTCGTCAGGCCGGCGGTCGAAGCGGGCGAACGGCTCGGGTTTCTGCCGGGCGACCTCACGCAGAAGGTCGATCCGTATCTACGGCCGATGTACGACGCGCTGTACGAGATGCTGGGTTTCGACCGCGTCGCGCGTTTCATCGAACGCAACGTCATCGAAGTGGCGCCGCTCGCCTTCATGCGCGGCCGATCGCTCAACGATTCCTTCATCATTCTCGACGAGGCGCAGAACACGACGCCCGAGCAGATGAAGATGTTCCTGACGCGTATCGGCTTCGGTTCACGCGCGGTCGTGACCGGCGACGTCACGCAGACCGATCTTCCGGCGGGAAAAATGTCCGGCCTGCGTCACGTCATCAACATCCTCAAGGAAACCGAAGGCGTCGCGTTCACATTCTTCGAAGCTGCGGACGTGGTGCGTCACCCGCTCGTGCAGCGCATCGTCAGGGCGTATGAAGCGCACACGCCACCTGATCGGTCATGAATCCCGCGCGCGGGCTGGCGTTATCCCTCACCCGGGGTACCCGCGCCTGGGCGCCTTCGCGGGTGCGCATGAGTAGTTGGGCCGCCGCGGCGCTGGGCCGGCGCGGCGCGGGCCGTGAGATCGCGGTGCGCGTGGTGACTTCGGCCGAAAGCCGCGCGCTGAACAAGCGGTGGCGCGGCAAGGACAAACCCACGAACGTGTTGTCGTTTCCGGCGCCGTGCCAACCGCGTCGCAACACCTCCGCCGGAGACCTGCCGCTCGGCGACCTCGTGATTTGCGCCGAGGTCGTGCGCCGCGAAGCGTTGCGCGACGGCAAGAAGCAGCAGGCGCACTGGGCCCACATGGTGGTGCACGGCGCGTTGCACCTGGCGGGTTACGACCACGAAGTCGGGCGCGGCGAGCGCCTGCGAATGGAGCGGCGCGAGATCGCGGTGCTCAAAGGTTTCGGCTTTGGAAATCCCTACACATGAGCGCCAAAGAAAAAGAGAAAGACAACGACAAGGACACTGGCGCCAGCGGCAAATGGCTGCGCAAGTTGTCGCGCAAATTCGTCGGCGAGGCACAGGATCGCGGTGAGGTGGTCGAATTCCTGCGAGATGCGGAGCAACGCGGCATCGTCGAAGGCGACGCGCTTGCAATGCTCGAAGGTGTGCTCGGAGTCGCCGACATCCAGGTGCGCGACATCATGGTGCCGCGCGCGCAGATGACCGTGCTCAATCGCGACGACGAATCCGAGCTGCTGCTGAAGACGGTGATCGAAAGCGGCCACTCGCGTTTTCCGGTGATGGACGAAGATCGCGAGAAGATAGTCGGCATTCTGCTGGCCAAAGACCTTCTGCGGCTGGCCGTGCAGGAAGACGACACGCAGTTCGACATCAAGGAATTCATGCGGCCGACGGTGTTCGTGCCGGAATCGAAACGCTTAAATGTATTGCTGCGCGAGTTTCGCCGCTCGCGTGTGCACATGGCGATCGTCGCCGACGAATACGGCGGCGTTGCCGGTCTGGTGACCATCGAAGACGTCATCGAGCAGATTGTCGGCGACATCGACGACGAACACGACGTCGATGAGGACGTGAACATCCGCAAGGATGGCGAGCGCCAATACATCGTGCGCGGCCAGACACCCATCGATGAATTCAACGAATACTTCCAGGCCGAACTGTCGGACGACGAGTTCGACACCGTGGCGGGGCTGGTGATGAAGCAGCTGGGCCACCTGCCGCGCCGCGGCGAGACGCTGCAGTTGGCCGACTGCGAGTTGAAGGTGCTGCGCTCCGATCGCCGCCGCATCGACATCCTGCGGCTCACCGCTCCGCGCGACATCGTGGCGCCCGAAGACCGGCCGCTAGAAGAAGAGTGAAACTGCGCCACATCGTCGAACGGCGCTACGTCGGCAGCGCGGTCGCGTTCGTCGCGGGCATGTTGCTGACGTTCTCGTTTGCGCCGCTCGGCTGGTGGCCGCTGGCATTCTTCATGCCTGCGGTGCTGATGTGGTTGTGGCAGGACGCAACGCCGCGCCGCGCGGCAGTGCTGGGTTTCTGGTTCAACGCCGGCACCTTCGCGCTGGGCACATATTGGATGTACATCAGCATCCACATCGCGGGGCACGCACCAATCCCGCTGGCGTTGCTGCTGATGGCGGGGCTCGTTTCCATCATGGGCGCCTATCACGCCTTGTTAGGCTGGCTGGTCGCGAAATACCTGCCCGAGCGCGGCGCGTGGCGCTGGCTGGTCGGCATCCCGGCGATCTGGTTGTTGATCGAATGGTTGCGCAGCTGGTTCCTCACGGGTTTCGGCTGGCTGGCGCTCGGTTACTCGCAGACGGATACCTGGCTCGCCAGCCTGTCACCGGTCATCGGCCAGTACGGTCTCGGCCTGCTGGTGCTGCTGGGCGCCGGCGCGCTGATGACGCTGCTCGATGGCAACAAACGCGAGCGTATCGCCGCGGCTTCGATCGTCGTCGTGATTTTCGGCTCGGGGCTGGCATTACGCGACGTCGAATGGACTCAGCCCTATAGCCGCCCGCTGTCGGTCGCCGTCGTCCAGGGAGCGATTCCGCAGGATGAGAAATGGATCGGCGCCAACCTGCAGTCGATCCTCGATCGGTACGAACAGCTCACCCGCCAGGCGCACGGTGCGCAAATCATCGTCTGGCCCGAGTCGGCGATTCCGGATCTGGCTAACAACCACATCGAGTACTACCGCGACGTGTACGCCGAAGCGAGCGCGCGCGGGTCATCGCTCATCATGGGCACGCTGCGCGCCGAGGAAAACGCGAAGACGGGCGAAGAGGAGTTCTACAACTCGGTCCTGGTGATGGACAAGTCCACGCCGGGAGTCGCCTGGCACAACAAGCACCACCTCGTGCCATTCGTGGAGTTTTTCCCGGTGCCCGGGTTCGTCCGCAGCTGGCTCAGGCTGATGACGCTGCCGTATTCGGACTTCAATCACGGTGCGGCCGAGCAGCAGCCGCTCGAGGCTGCGGGCCAGCGCATCTCTGCCAACGTCTGCTACGAAGACGGCTATGGGTCGACCCAGTTACACGAGTTGCGCACCGCAACGCTGCTCGTCAACGTCACCAACGACGGCTGGTTCCACAAGTCGACCGCGCGTTACCAGCACCTGCAGATCAGTCGGATGCGCTCCATGGAGGCGGGCCGGCCCACCATCCGGGCCGCCAACGACGGCGTGTCGGCGGTCATCGGCCACCGTGGCGAAATAATCACCAGTGCGCCGGAATATGAAGCGAATGTAATGCGCGCCGAGTTGCAGCCGCGCATCGGTTTGACACCATATGCGCGCACCGGAAACTGGGCTGTAATCAGCCTGGCCCTTGTTTTAGGCTTCGCCAGTGCTTATGTGAGGCGTCGCCGCAAACCCGTTTGAGGATCCGCCCGGGAGAGGTACATGCAGACCCGCTCGCTGAACTTCGCCAAATTCATCCTGTCTATCCGGCAGTGGTTGTTACTTTCACAAGTCCGAGGGTTCGCTGATATGTCGTTATTCGTTGCGAGACGCTTGGGGATAGTCGCTGTTGTCGCCATCGCTGTGGGCGCCTGTTCGCCGCAGTCTTCCGTGGCCGCCGCCGCCGCCGATCAACCGGCGCCGGCCGCCGCACCTTCGCAAATGGCGACAGCGCCGCAGCCTGTCGGCACGCTCAACGGCCGCGTGCTGCCGGATTTCGCCACGCTCGTTGAGCAGGTCGGTCCCGCCGTCGTAAACGTTTCGGTGGTCGAAAAGGCGCATGTCGTCGCGCGTAATCAGCGCTCCGAAGAAGATGGCGCGGACGATCCGTTCCAGGAATTCTTCAAGCGCTTCGGAATTCCGAATCCCGGCCAGCAAGGTGGTGGTGGGCGCAATTTCGAAACGCCGCAGCGCCAGGGTGAGGGCTCGGGCTTCATCGTGAGCGCCGATGGATACATCCTCACCAATGCCCACGTCGTCGCCGACGCCGACGAAGTCACGGTGCGCATGACCGATCGCCGCGAATATCCCGCGAAGGTCGTCGGCTTCGACAAGAAAACGGATGTCGCGGTGCTCAAGATCGAAGGCAAGCAGTTGCCGGTCGTGAAACTTGGCGATCCGTCGAAGCTGCGTCCGGGCGAATGGGTGCTCGCGATCGGTTCGCCGTTCACGTTCGACAACAGCGTCACGGCGGGCATCGTCAGCGCCACCGGCCGTTCCATGCCGGGCGAAGACCTGGTCGGCTTCATCCAGACCGACGTCGCGGTGAACCCGGGCAACTCCGGCGGTCCGCTGTTCAATCTAAACGGCGAAGTGGTGGGCATCAATTCGCAGATCTACAGCCGCAGCGGTGGCTACATGGGTCTGTCGTTCGCGATCCCGATCGACCTGGCCAACAACGTGCGTCAGCAGCTCGTGAGCACCGGCAAGGTCACGCGCGGCCGCATCGGCGTGCAGATCCAGGAAGTGAACGCGCAGATGGCCGACGCCTTCGAACTCGACCGTCCGCGCGGCGCGCTGGTGGGGCAAGTCATCGATGGCGGCCCCGCGCAGAAGGCCGGTGTGAAGACCGGCGACGTCATCCTGAGTGTCGACGGCAAGAACGTCGAACGTTCTGCGCAGCTGCCGGGCGTCATCTCGTCCATCAAACCGGGCAATGACGCCAGGCTCGAAGTGTGGCGCGACCACTCCTCGAAGATGCTCACCGTCAAGATCGAGGAACTGCAGGAAGACGTCCAGAAGGTTTCCAACCGCGACGTGGCTGAACCTGCCAAGGCCGACAAGCTCGGGCTTTCCGTGCGGCCGCTCGGCGCCGACGAACGCAAGAGTGCCGAGACCGAGGGCTATCTACTGGTCGAGGACGTCACGGGCGCCGCGGCCCAGGCCGGCGTACGTCCGGGCGATGTCATCCTCGGCGTCAACGGCAAGCCGGTGAAGTCGCTGACCGAGCTCAAGAACGCGACGGCCAGCAGCTCCAAAGCCGTGGCGCTGTTGCTCGAGCGTGAGGGCACGCAGGTGTTCATCGCCATTCGCGGCAGCTGACGGTCTTCGATCCAGTCGAATAGAAGGCGCCCGGGGGAAACTCCGGGCGCCTTTTTCTTGGGCGTCAAAGATCGAAGAGCACTACCGGAACGAGCGCGGCGACCGCCGCGGCGGCCTGCAGGGCGAGCACCAGCATTGCCGGCCCGGGTTCTTTTGGCATCCACCGTGCCGCGAAGTACGCCGCGAACGGCGCCTGGCCGACGATGCAGAGCTGAAACAGGTGGGCCGCCGCGCCTTCGTCGGCCGGGCTTCGGGATCCGGACGCCCAGTGCCACATGACCAGCGCAAGCGCGATCGCTGACATGGCGAGTGGGACGAGCGCGCAGGGCTGCCGCAGCAGGGTCGGATTCATTTCGGCGATCCTGTGGGATGGTGCGCAACAGGATCAACCGCAGTTTTGATTGTGCAGCCACTGGCGAGGCTTGGCGTCGCTGGACGCAAGCTGCTGATCGTTATGGATTTGCCTCGTCGAGCTGGACAGCAGCGGCACGCCAACGGCCATGCTGCAGGCAGTTACATGAGCGGTAGATAGATATCGGTGACCGCTTCGCTGTCTGGAACGTCCGGGAAGAACGCCAGGCGTTGCATGAACAGCGGGAAGTCGCGCGGCGTTTCGCCGCTGCCCGGCAGCCACAGCGCGTAGAGATGCCGTATCGACCGGCCGAGCTGATCGTCCGAGCCGACGTGTCGCAGCAGGGCGCATCGCCCGGTGGGTATCGTCAGGGAAGTGACGCCGGTTTCGTTGGGCTTGATCGGCTTGTCCGTCGCCGCGCAAAGGCTGAAGCGGAATTCCGCAGGCGGGGTCTCTTCCGGATCGTTGTAGATGATGTTGAACGTGGCGCTGCTGCGCGGCGGCAGCGCATTGGCTTTGCGCCAGTCGATGAACTTGCGAATGGTGTCGCCGAGTTGCAGCGGGCTGCCGCGATGTTCGAGCGCCGCGACGCGGGTGGCGGGAAACGAGACGATTCGCACCGTGGGGCGCGCTTCCAGTGTGCTCATGGTGTTCTGCCTCAAGTGAATGAACGGGCGAAATCTCGAATGCCACTCGGCCCAGTTGGGGTCCTCGCGGAATTCGCTGGGCGACTGACCGGCGTATTGCCGAAACGCGCGCGCGAAGGCTTCCGGTCCCTCGTAGCCGGTCGCCAGCGCGATCTCGCCGACTGACAACTCGGGCCGGAACGCCAGCCGCCACGAGGCGCGGCGCATGCGCATGAATTGCACGTAGCGATACACGCTCATGCCGAGGTAACCCGAAAACTGGCGATGGAAATGATGGCGTGAGAACGCGGCGAGGTCGCCGAGCTCGTCGAGGGAGGCAGCCTCCTCGGAATGCGCTTCGAGGTGCGCGAGCACGCGGGAGAAGCGCGCCGTATATTGCTCCATGATCGGAAGTTTTTCGCATTCACCCATGGCTTGACGATAATGGGCGACGCCAGGAATTGCCTGACGGATGTTGCTGAATTGCGGGTGCAGGCCGCGCTCAGGGCTTGGTGCACAGATCAGCGGTGAAGCCAATTCCACGTTTCTTCGCGGGCGCTGGTCGAGACGATTGGCCATTTCCGTATTGGATGCAACGTGCTGTCTCAGCTGAACAAACGCCCGAACGACATACAAGCTCATCTCGATTGCTCGCGGCGTGTTCAGGACCGTGGCCGCCATGATCGCGCCATGCTCCGTGAACGCGTACGGGGCAAATCGGGCGTTTCGGCGTACCTGCGATGCGGTCGCAATTTGGGGATGGGTCAAGATTTTCTGTTGATGAAGTGCCCGTTGCAGACGATGCTCG
>JBDTSP010000017.1:0-85499 GCA_039931065.1 Pseudomonadota bacterium
GTTCATGAGCAGCATATTCCCATAGCCGCGTGGGTTTGTCAAAGGGATAATCGCCAAAAATTTCCCAAATTTCGAAATGACTTTCAAGGGGGTCGGGCGCAAGATATCTCGCGCGAACAGGGAGGAATGACAATGGTTAGTCGGGCTGTGCAAAGAGGCCGCGAAGACGGGCGGCATTGGTTGCCTTCACAGGGAGTCGATCCGGCGCCGCTGGCGGAGCTCAACGCGGAGTGTCTCGGGCTGTTAGCCTCGCGGGCGGCCGAGCTGAATCCGGGCGAGCCGGCGCCGCCGTTGCTGGCCACAATGCGCGATTCGTGGGCGGCGCTGTCGGTGCAGGCCGTGCGTCGCTTGTCCGCCGCGCCGTTCAGCCTGTTCGATGCCGGATTCGCATCGGCGCCGCGCTGGCTCGAACTGCGCAGCAGCGGAGTCCACGACCAGTCGCAACGGATCGAGCCGGTCTATTTCGAGGCTGCGGAAGCGCGCTCCATCACCCGGCGCATGCTGGTGTACGGGTGGCACCTCGCGCGCAGCCGGCCGCGCGCGGCTTGCCTGGTGTTCGGCTCGACCATCTCCGCGATCGAGTCGCTCGCGGCCTGTTCGCTTAGCGCGCTCGAAGCCGCGGCCGACCGCAACGCCGAGGGTTTGCGGCCGCGTTGGGCGAGTCAAACCGCCTTCTGGCACGCGTTGCTGTCGGCATCGTCAGTCGGCGCTGACACGCGGCTGCATGAGTTGTTGCTCGGGGGAATTCAACGCCTTGCGGCGGAAACTCTCGCGGCGCATCCTTCTTGAACATCCGCGGACGTCGGTCTCGAACGATGCGGGCGGAGCCCGCGACTCAACATAACTCGGGGAGCACAATGATCAGTAAAAAGTCAGCCATCGCGGCGCTGGCCGCAGTGGCCGTATTGTTTTCAATGGGCGCCACTGCCGCCAGCCGCGAACAGATCATCGCCGCGAAGAACGCCGCCAAGTCCGGCGACGGTGCGCGGCTGGGCGCGAGCCTTGCCATCCTGCAGAAGGCCGCCGCCCGCCGCGTGCCGGTCTCTGACGTCACGCGCAACGTGACCCGCAAACTACCCGCGCTGCGCGCGAGCCAGGGTTACGTATCCATCAGCGCGTACGGCGATGATCTCGCGTCGCTCAAGACCCAACTCGTGGCCAAGGGCCTGAAGGACGCGACGCTGCACGAAACCGCCGTGTCGGGCAGGGCGCCGATCGCGGCCCTGGGCGACATGGCCGCGACCAGCGGACTCAAATCCCTGCGGCCTACCCTTGCGATGGCGCGTGCCCACACGGGCGTCGTGTCGCAGGGTGATCGCTCGCTGCGTGCGGACCGCGCGCGGCGCGATTTCGGTGTCACCGGAAAGGGCGTGCGTGTCGGTGTGTTGTCCGACAGTTACGACTGCGCTCCGGGCGCATTCGACGCAGGCGCGCCCTTCACGCGCGCCGCGCAGGACATCGTCAACGGCGACCTGCCGCGCGACGTGTTGCTGCTCAAGGATCTCGAATCCGCGCCGAGCAGCGATTGCTCCGACGAAGGGCGCGCGATGATGCAGATCGTCCACGACGTCGCGCCGGGCTCGCCGCTCGCGTTCTACACGGCGTTCGTCAGCCAGGAAGATTTCGCCGCGGGTATTCGCGCGCTCGCCAAGGCGGGCTCGAAAGTGATCGTCGACGACATCATTTATTACGCCGAGCCGATGTTCGAAGACGGCATCATCGCGCAGGCGGTGGACGACGTTTACAAGAGTGGCGTCGCGTATTTCTCCTCGGCCGGTAATGACGCGCGTCTCTCGTACGAGTCGCGCTTCCGCCTCTCCTCGGAAGAAGGCATCTCCGGTCCGCGCCACGATTTCGCGAGTGGCCGCCGCACGGTCGATGGCTTGCAGAGCGCGACCGCCTCGGCCTTCAGCGCCACGTTGCTGTCGTTCCAGTGGGACCAGCCCTCTTTGTCCGCCAACGGCAAACGCGGCGCGCTCAGTGACATCGACGTGTGGTTCTACGACGCGAACGGCGAGCCGTTCGAGATCTGCACCGACGATCCGGATCAGCTGGTCTGCCAGATCCCCGGCTTCGACGCCAACGTCGGGCTGGACGCGGTCGAGACGCCGATCATGGTGAACTTCTCCGAAGAGGACATCACCGTGCAGATCGGCGTGGAGCTGTACGAAGGTCCGTCACCTAACTACATCAAGTACGTGTGGTTCGATCTCGACGCCGGCGTGTTCACGGTCGACGAATACGACACCGCGAGCGGCACCACGTACGGCCATGCCAATGCCGCCGGTGCCGAGGCAGTCGGTGCGGCGGCCTGGTACCAGACCGAGGAGTGGGGCAGCCCGCTGCGCCCGCAATGCATTCCGGCCTGCCTCAATTCGTTCTCCTCGGCCGGCGGATCGCCGGTGTTCTTCGGCAAGAACGGCCGCCGCCTGCCGGTGCCGGAGGTGCGGGTAAAGCCCGGCGTCACCGGGCCGGATGGTGGCAACACTTCGTTTTTCTATTTCGACATGGGTTTCGAAGTGCCGGGTAGTACGGAGCCTGACGGGTTTCCGAACTTCTTCGGCACCTCGGCGGCGGCGCCGCATGTCGCAGCGGTCGCTGCACTTATTCTGGACCAGCGAGCCCGCGACCTGGCTGACCATAAGCGCTTCCTTGGGCCCCGGAATCTCGGTCCGGACGCCATTTATTGGGCAATCCGGCTGACGGCGGACGACATGAAGCTGCGCAATTTCGGGGGCGACATCGGGCCGCAACGCGTCGATAATGCCAACGGATTCGATTTCGACACCGGATTCGGATTCGTGGACGCGCAACGAGCATTACGCGTAACCCGCGGCTTCTGACAACACATCGAAGCCGGCATCCGCGACCTGCGGGTGCCGGCTGTTGTTAGCGACCCAACTGCGACAGACGGAATGGAGTCAGTCAACACATGTTTGCAACTGCGCGCGCAGTGATATCCCTGGTCTCGGTTCTCCTTCCCGTCGCGGTCCTTGGCCAAGCCGGCCCCGCCGATCCTCAGGTCATTGCGGCCGCTTCCACTGCGAAGATCAATGTAGGCACCAAGAAGCTCGCCGGGCAGATGCTCGCCACCGTGCGCGTGGGTGAAGATGGCCGTGTGCGCGAGGTGCAGGTCACGGAGAACACCGCCGGGCCTGCCTTCGAGTCGCAACTGACCAAGGTGATGCAGAGCGCGCGCTTCCGGCCCGCCATCGATGCCGCCGGCAAACCGGTCGAAGCCAGCGTCGCAATGAAGGTCGAGCTGCGGGTGTCCACCGCTGCCGAGCCCAAGCCGGTGGCCGCAAAACCGGATCCGGAGCTCACTGACAAGGAAAAGGCGCGAATCAAGAAAATGAGTTGCGCCGATTTCGTCTGGGAGTGGGATCTGATCCGCGCAGAGGCCGACGCCGCGGCCGCCACCGAATTCATGCCGCGCATCGCAACCACGATGTATGCCAACGCCCGCACCGAGGCGGGTGACTACGTCGATTCGAAAGTCTGGAAAGCGGCCCCGAAGGGTCTGAAGGAATCCGCGGAGCGTTGCGGCGAAAATCCGCAGGCGCCGTTCTGGGACGGCATCTTCAAGGCCGTCATGGACGAAGCCGTTCCGAAGTGAACTTATCTCCCGGATGGGTGATGGCTTTCACCCTGTGAAGCCTCAAGCTCACGGCACCATGTACGCACTGTCGATCCGCGGTCTCACCAAGATCTACAAGAATGGCGTTCACGCGCTCAAAGGCATCGACCTCGATGTCGAGCAGGGCGACTTCTTCGCGCTGTTAGGCCCCAACGGCGCGGGCAAGACCACGCTGATCGGCATCCTCACCTCGCTCGTGAACAAATCCGCGGGCACGGTCAGCGTGTTCGGTCACGACCTCGATCGCGAGCTCGAGGCGGCCAAGGCCTGCATCGGCATCGTCCCGCAGGAAATCAACTTCAACCAGTTCGAAACTCCGCAGACCATCCTGACGAACCAGGCGGGTTTCTATGGCATCGAACGCCCGCTGGCGCGCGAGCGCGCGGAAAAATACCTGTCGCTGCTGCAGCTCGACGACAAGCGCAACAAGATCGCGCGCGGCCTGTCTGGTGGCATGAAGCGCCGGCTGATGATCGCGCGGGCGCTGGTGCACGAGCCGCGGCTGCTGATCCTCGACGAGCCGACTGCCGGAGTCGATATCGAGATCCGGCGTTCGATGTGGGCATTCCTGCGCGAGATCAATGCCCGTGGCACCACGATCATCCTGACTACCCACTACCTCGAAGAAGCCGAGACCCTGTGCCGCAACATCGCCATCATCAATGGCGGTCTGATCGCGGAGCGCGATCGCATGTCGAGCCTGCTGCGTACTTTGCAGGCCGAGACTTTCGTGCTCAACCTGCGTGAAGCACTGAGCAAGGTGCCGCAGGTGCCGGGTTACGAGTTCGAGCTGATCGACGAGCACACGCTCGAAGTCGAAGTTTCGAAGGAACAAAGCCTCAACGAAGTCTTCGCCAGCCTCACGGCGCAGGGTATCGGCGTGCTCTCCATGCGCAACAAGGTCAATCGGCTCGAAGAGCTGTTCATGAAGCTGGTCGAACGCAAGCCAGCCGCCGCGGCGCGGCCATGAGCACCGACACTTCCGCCAAGCCCGACTCGCCCAAGGCTCTGGGCGCCGCGCAGTGGATCGGTCTCAAGACGATCGTCATCCGCGAATACGGCCGCATCGTTCGCATCTGGGCGCAGACCATCGTGCCCTCCGCGGTTACCTCGGCGTTGTACTTCGTGATCTTCGGTAGTTTGATCGGCAAACGCGTCGGGCTCATGGATGGTGTGCCGTACATGCAGTACATCGCGCCCGGCCTGATCATGATGGCGGTCATCACCAATTCCTACGGCAATGTCGTGTCGTCGTTCTTCGGGGCGAAGTTCGGCAAACATGTCGAAGAAATGCTGGTGGCACCCTTGCCCAACTGGATCATCGTGCTGGGTTACGTGGGCGGCGGGCTCGTCCGCGGGCTGCTGGTGGGCAGCGCCGTCACCATCGTGTCGCTGATCTTCACCGACCTGCACGTGCACCACACGTTCGTGATCGTGGCCGCCGTCGTGCTCACGTCGGTGGTGTTCTCGCTGGGTGGCTTCCTCAACGCGATGTTCGCGAAGAATTTCGACCAGGTGAACTGGATCCCGACCTTCGTGCTGACCCCGCTCACGTATTTCGGCGGCGTGTTCTATTCCATCACGCTGTTGCCGCAGTGGGCGCAGCACATGTCGTACGCGAACCCCATCCTGCACATGGTGAACGCGTTCCGTTACGGCTTTCTCGGTACCAGCGACGTCAATGTCTACGCCGCGTTCGCCATCATGCTGGCGTCGGCCGCCGTGTTGTTTGCCACGGCCGTGATCTTCATGAATCGCGGCACGGGAATGCGCGAGTAAGAAGTTGCCGTTTCGTCATTGGCTCTGTTCTTCGGCCGCCGCCCGCTGATCCGCGGCGGCCTGGTTCGCGGCCTCGAGGTCGCGTTGCACCTTCGCCTCGAGCTCCTTGCCTTTCTTTGCCTGCTCGGCGGCCGCTGCGGCTTCGCCTGCCGCGACGGCGCTGGTCTCCGCGAGACCGCATCCGGCCAGCAACGCGGCGGAGGCGAACACTGCGAGGCAACTAACAAACGCTGATGATTTCATGAGATGTCTCCGGATCAGGTTTCCTACATACCCCGTTCTGCGCGAGGAATCTGAGGACCAGATCCCAATGCCGCGGGCAATCGTTGTGACCGCAGGCATCCAGGTGCAGAGACGAGTTGCCTGAGGCTTCCGCCAGCTTCTCGGCTTCCTCGCTCTGAAACACACGATCGTGTGTGCCATGCATGAGCAATACGGGCCCCGGATATCGCCGCACCACGGCGCCGGTATCGAAATGATTGATCAGGAACATGCGCGGCACGCCGTACGCCGCCACGATGTCCTCGAAATTGTAGAACGTGGATTCGAGTACCAGCGCCGCAAGTTCGCGCCGCGCGGCGAGCTGAGCGATGGCGCCGCCGCCGAGCGAACGGCCGTATCCGGCGATCCGGCGTGTATCAATGCGCGGCTCGTGCGCGGCCCAGTCGTACGCCGCGACCAGCGCGGCGGTCAGGCTCTCTTCCGAAGGCGAACCTTCCGACCTGCCGTAACCGGGGTACTCGACCTGCAACACCGCGACTCCGGCCGCACGCAGCGTCGCGAAATCGCCGGCGCGCATGTCGATGAGTTCCGCGTTGCCGTGCGCATAGATGATGAGCGGAGCGGTTGCAGCTGCCGTGGTGGGGGGCAGGTACCACGCCTCCACCCGCGCGCCGTCCGCATCGAGCCACACCTGCTCGCCGCCGTTGTCGATACGCGCCTGCGGATTCCAGGCGCCGTCGGGTGGGCTCGGAAAAGTGACGTAACGCTGGATCGCCCAGGTCGCGATCAGCGGCCCGATGACGAACAGCGCGAGCACAACTGCGGCGACTATCAGGTTGCGCCGCCGGAAAAAAGCAGGGCCCGAGCCGCGCTGCGGTTCGGGCCCTGCGTTCGTCATCTAACTAGCTACTTCTGCTTCCAGGCGCCGCCTTCGTCCTGGTAGTACCAGCCCGTCTGCGCGCCGGTCGCGACCCAGCGCTTCGCGAAGCTCTTGCGGATGTCGGACTCCCACTCGGGGTGGCTGTTGGCCTTGGCGATCTCCGCATACAGCTGCGCGCGGTCGGCGTTGTCTTCGGACACCAGGCGCTTGGCCGTGGCGCGGTCGGCGAGGCCGACGGCATTCAAGTCGCGCACGTCGATATTGCCGTCCTTGGTGAGACCAATGGCGCCACTCTCGAAGAACTTGCGCAATTCGCCGAAGCGCTGCGTCATCGATGCCGTGATGCGCGTAATCGCCGGCGAGCTGACGCTGAGCGCCTCGGCGCCTTGCGCCCGCGCGGCGGGAACGATCGTCTCGAGCGCGGTGCCGAGCGCGGCCACGAGAAAGTTAGGCTCGTCAGCTTCGGCGGGTACGAAGTACGACTGCGGCGGCGTGTTGCCGGCGCCCGTCACCTTCTCGATGATCTGGTCCGCGGCCTTGTCGGCGGCGGCGGCCGGGAAGTAGACGTTGATGGTGACGCACGCGGCAATCAGCATCGTCATCAGAACAATCTTGAAGGGCATTACACGTCGCATTGAAATCTCCTTAAATTCTCTGGCCTTGATTCCGGCCGTGAGCATGGACGCGGGCATGATCGGGCCGGATCGATGAATACGGCCTGAACGTGCGATACGTCAAATGTGCGCGCGATTATTGGCCTGAAAGCGCGCCGAGTCCATCCGGTTCATTGCACGCTGGCGTCGCCGAATTCGGCGGTGCTGATGGACGACATGAGCTGGCTCCAGTTGACGCGTCCGGCATTTCCAACAATATCGATGCGCGGCACGCCCGCGCCCTTGACGATGTAGTACCCGACGCCGGCGGGCTCCACGCCCGACATCTCGCACACGTCACCGCGCAATTTGCAGGTGATGCCGAGTTTGTCGTAGCTGTATTCGTCGAAAAACTTGAGCACGCCGGATTGCAGCGCCTGCACCACGCCGCCACCACCGCCACCCACGTTCGAAAGGCTGCTCACCGCCTTGGCGCTGATGCGGTGCCGCGACTTGTCGCCCTTGGGTGTGGCGAGGCGCGCGTCGAATTTCTGCGGTGTCCAGGCAAACAACTCCAGCCCGAGCACGTCGGCTTCGAGTTTGCCGGTGATGGTGCCGACTTCGAAGGTCTGCGTGACCAACCCGAGATCGAGATTGCGCGCGCGCACGTCCGCGAAGAACTGCGGAAAATTCCCGAGCGGGTCCTGCAGCCGTATGTTGCTGCCGACGATACTGCCGCCGAATACCTGCGATTCGACATTGCCGTCGAACGTGAGCACGTTGTTCCTGAGCGTGACGCCTGGAATCGCGGCGGCCAGCGTGCCGGAGAATTCCGGCCAGCCGAATGCCTTGGCCAGCTTCTGCATGCTGATCGGCTCGACCGCGCCCTTGAACGCGACCTCCATGTTGTCCGCGCCGAGATTACCCAGCGCCAGATGGTCGATCGCAAGCGCGCCGTCGAATATCGGTAGTTTGGTGGGTCGGGTCAGCGCGAAGTTCATGCCGTAGGCGACGAATTGGAGTTCGGCCGCGCCGCCCGACAACCCGTAAGCGCCGCCTGATGACCACGAGAGCGTGGAGACGCGCGCCTCTACGCCGCCGGCCGGCGCCCAGTGCACATCGCCGTTCACCTTCGACAGGTCCAGGCGCCCCTTCCTGTCATGCAGTTCCAGGTCACGTGGCAAGACGTGCAGCGACGTGACCGCGTTGTCGGCGACGCTGAACTCGCCGCTCAACGAGCCACCGCTGGTCAGGTCGCCGAGCAGGCTCGACGCCAGCGTGATCTGGATGAAACTCGTGTAAGCCGCCGGGAACCGCAGCTTCGCCAGCTTGAAAGCACCGCTGACCAACGGGGTATCACCCGCCAGGTTCACGCGCCCGGCGCCGGCCACGTCGATGAGATCGGCCTGCGTGTAGTGCAGGGCGTCGATATCGAGCACGTCGCCCACGAGATTGCCGCGCATTTCGAGCGTCAGTGAATTCTTCGCGAGATCGAGCAGGATGGGGCCTAACAAAGTCTGGCCCTGCGTACCGGTCAACTTCACGTCGAGCCCGGTCGACTTGTCGCGCAGCGACGCACGCACGCGCGCGTGTGCATTGACCTTCTCTCCGACGACGGTGCTGGCCTCGTTGGTCAGATCGACGCCTTCGAGTTTCATGCCGATGTCCGCGACCGTCCCCTTACCCGAATCTTCGGCCGCCATTTCAAGAGTGACCTTCCCATCGACCGTCAGGTCAGCCGGCAGATCGAACCAGGGTTTCGCGAATTTGCGCAACGCCGGAATGTTCGTCGTCCCCGTTTGTGCCTTGACCTGCCAGCCCTTGGCATCCATCCGTCCGTTGAAGGACGCGGCGGTGCCGGCAATCTTGAGATCGCGTCCGCTGAACGTCGTGACGCCGGTGTCGATGCGCATTTCAGCTGCGACATTCATGTCGAGCACGCCAGTTGGACCGCCGCGACCGGTAAGTCTGCCCGCCTCACAGCCGAAACGCGGATCCGCGATCACGGGCCGCGGACAGACGAGCGTGAGGTCGGTGAGTTTGCCCACCGGATCGGGCAGCGTTGCCGCGCGCGCCGCGATCGTCAGGCTCGTTTGTTTGTCGCTGAGCAGGTTCAGACGAACATTGGCGCCGGTCACGGGCATGCCCGCAACCGTGACTTCGCGCACTTCCAGCACGATCGCATCGACCGCCTGCGCGGCGGTTCCGACACTCATCAAGAACAAAGCGCCTGGCAGGATCAGGCGCCGGTGGCTGGCGCGGGGCGACATGGGCCGCGATTGTAGCGCCAGCCGCCTCATTTAACGATTTCAGGTACTTGGCAACAATTCCTTAACACTCCAGTCATGCCTCTGCCTTGTGGACTGCCGAGACTGCCTGCTTTATGGCTACCCAGATCTCGCTGCTCGAAAGATTCGATGCCGCCGAATACCGGTTCTGCCGCCGCCTCAATCGGGGCGTGCAACACCGGCCTCTGCGCCTGTTTTTCAAGGCTGCCAGCCGGCTCGGCGATGGGGTCATCTGGTACGTCCTCATGGTCGCGCTGCCCTTCACGTACGGCGAGCGCGGCTTCAAAGTCGCCTTGATCATGCTCGCGACCGGCGCCGTCGGGCTCGCCGTCTACAAATTCCTCAAGCGCACCTTCGTGCGCGAACGGCCGTTCATCAGGCACGCGGGTATCTCGCTCGCCGGTGCGCCACTCGATCGTTACAGCTTCCCCTCGGGCCACACGTTGCACGCGGCCGCGTTCACCTGGCAGGCCTGCGCGGCGTTTCCGGAACTCGCGCCGGCATTGATACCGCTGGCGTTGGCGATCGCCGCGTCGCGCGTCGTATTGGGATTGCACTATCCGACCGACGTGCTGGTCGGCGCCTTGTTAGGCGTGGCGAGCGGCGCGATCGGCGCGTCGTTCACCTAACCGATGCGGGTACTGTTCGTCTCCGACGTCTACTTCCCCCGCGTCAACGGCGTCTCCACTTCGATCCGCACCTTTCGTGGCGACCTGACGCAGGCGGGGGTCGAATCCTTCCTGGTCACCCCTGCTTATCCCGGCGCGCCCGCGGACACCGAGCCCGGCATCATTCGCGTCGCCTCGGGCAGCGTGCCGCGCGATCCTGAAGACCGGCGCTTCCTCGCGGGCCCGCTCAAACGCGCGCTGAACGCAGAGCTCGCGGCCAAGGTCGATCTCGTCCACATCCACACGCCGTTCATCGCGCACTACGCCGCCGTCCGGTTCGCGCGCCAACATGGATTGCCGGTGGTCGCGACCTATCACACGTTCTTCGAGGACTACCTGCATCACTACGTCCCGATCCTGCCGCGCGGCATCGGCCGCTTCCTCGCGCGCCGCTTCACGTTGTCCCAATGCGCGGAGGTCGCCGCGTTGATCTCGCCGAGCGCGCCCATGCGCGATGCGTTGCGAGCGTACGGCGTGACGGCGCCGATCGAAGTCCTGCCAACCGGACTGCCGGCGCAGACGCTGGTGCGCGGCGACGGCGCGATTTTCCGCCGCAAGTTCGACCTGCCGGCCGACCGGCCGTTGCTGCTGTATGTCGGCCGCGTCGCCTTCGAAAAGAACATCGATTTTCTGCTGCGCATGTTCGTGAAACTGCGCGCACAACGTCCCGACGCATTGTTCGTCATCGCCGGCGAAGGGCCCGCGCGCGAACACCTGGTGAAGCTCGCGCGCGAGCTCAAAGTAACCGACTCGACCCGCTTCATCGGTTATCTCGATCGCCGCGCGGATCTGCCGAACTGTTATGCGGCCGGCGATGCGTTCGTGTTCGCCTCGCGGACGGAAACGCAGGGCCTGGTGCTGCTCGAAGCCATGGCGCAGGGCACGCCGGTGGTTTCGACCGCTGAACTCGGCACACGCTCGATCCTGACCCCGGAATGCGGCGCGTTCGTCGTTCCCGAAGAAGAGCAGGCGTTTGCGGCCGCGGTAGTGAGCGCGCTCGCGCTCAAGCCGGATGACCCGCGCCGTGCGCAACTGCGCGCACACGCCGAATCATGGGCGTCGCCAGCGATGACCCGGCGGTTGATTTCGTTCTACGAAAAGATTCTGGCGGGCGCGAAGCAGCCGGCCCAGACGATCGGACGGGGTCCTTTGGGGACCCCGTCACGAGTGGAGCTTTGACTCCTAATAATGCGTCGGACGAAGCGCGTCACGCCGCTCTTGGGGTGGCTTGCGCCAATGCCCCCTTCGACAGAACCCAAACGTTTCAGGGTTTCTGATCGACTTCGACCTGCCTGACGCACTTACCTTCGCCATCGCAGGAAACATCGACGGCTCGAGTATGCGTCTCGCCATTGGGAAGACCGCGCGTGGTATCGCGGGAAAATCCGTCATCCGTGCGCTGGATCACACCCGTCATTGAGCCCTCGCGGCCGTTGAACGTGGTCGAGCTCGCCGTGCGCGAGACGGTGCCTCTTTCCTTGTCACGACTAACTGTCATATCGCGGGTCGCGGTCTCGCCCTTTGGATTGGTCACCGTGGTGGAACGGGTGTGGCCGTCCCCGGTCCGGGTCGCGACGCTGTCGACGCTGCGTGTTTTACCGTCGAATCCCTTGTAGTCGACGTTGCGGGTGCGAGTGCCGGCGCCCTGATCGTGGGTGACGACGGCTTCGCGCGTGGCCGTCGCGCCATCCACGCGTGTCACGGTGTCGTTACGTGTGTGCCCGTTTTCAGTGCGCTGGCGCTCGGTGGTCCGGTTGTGCGGCTGCGAAACGCGTTGCACCTGTGACGCGCGCGGACGTTGTCCATCACGAGCGATTGCGGCGCCTCCTACCAACAACATCGCGAGCGCGGCAGTGCCGAATAAATTTACGGTTTTCCGGTGAGTCACGAATCCCTCCTGAAATAAAGTTGCCTGTCGCGGGGTAGAACGCGCGCAACCTGCGGGCGTTGACGCTAGAATTTCCTTATTCCGCTGATGTGTTCCGCCGATCCGTTGAATTGGGGAGGAGTACTGATGTCTGCCAAGCGAGCCTTGGTCGTGGACGATTCGAAGTCCGCGCGCGCGTTTCTGTCACGAATTCTCGAGCGTCACGAGATCGCCGTGGATGCCGCGGAATCCGCGGAAGCCGCCATCGACTACCTCACGCGTCACAAACCGGACGTGATCTTCATGGATCACATGATGCCGGGCATGGACGGATTCCAGGCCGTGCAGTCCATCAAGAACAACCCGCGCACCTCGACCATCCCCATCCTCATGTACACCTCGCAGGAAGGGGATCTGTATCTCGGCCAGGCCCGCGTGCTAGGCGCCGAAGGCGTTTTGCCGAAGCAGATCAAGCAGGCCGACGTCACCAAGATGCTTTATCAACTGCGACTGGTCAGCGACCGTCGCGGCGGCGAGCAAACTACTTTCCGGTCCTTGTCCCGGGCCGGCGATCTTTCGCCTGCCAACGAGTCGGCCATAATCGTGGAGGGGGTCGACCAGATCTCCGCCCCGCCAGCGCCAGCATCCAACGACGCCAATGCCGAAGGCCCGGCTGAGTCCAGCCAGTTCTCGCTGCTGCTCCCCAAAATGACGCTCGAGATCCGCGCGGCGCTCGACAACTCACTGCAGAAAGAGATCGCGGCGCTGCGCAATTACATCGGCGCAACGCTCGAGTCTCATTCGGAGCGCCTGCAAGGCGATCTGTCCGCGTTGCTGCCCGCCACGCGCTCGCCGGACCTTGACATGCCGACCCTGGTGCCCGAACGGCGCACGGCGGCGATTTTCGGCTGGACGTTCGCGGTGCTCGCGCTGGTGGGTGCCGCTGCCATGTCTTACCTGTGGTGGAACCAGGGCGCCGAGATCGCCGCGTTGCACACCGACCTCGATGCCGCGTACGCCGAAGTCGAGACGCTGCGGGCCCGTCCGCCGATAGTTAGTCCATCGGCGGTCGCCGAGCCGGTGGACGAGAATGCCGTCGTTCCCGCCGCCGATGCCCCCGATGCCACGAGCACCAGTTCCGCGGCCGTCGAGCTGGTTCCCGAAAACGGCGTGCTGCCACCGCCTGCGGCGATTGCCACCCATCCGCCGGCGACGGCCGTTGCCGCTCCGCCCGCCGTTGCCAATGAAGCTCCCTCGGCCGCCCCGGTGGCCGAGCCGCAGGCCACCCAGGCGAAGTGACGGACGCGCCAGACGACACTTTCTCTCCGCGACGCTGGCTGCGCGGCCGGCACTTCCAGACGATCCTGCCGAATTGGCCGCCGCGACGCGCTCGCGTCGAGCGGCGTGCGATACCGGTGCGCGCGGCAAGCGAGGAACTGCTGCTCGAGTGCGGTGATGGCGTCACTCTGCAGGCATTCCATTCGAGCCCCGCCAGGCGCGGCCGCGCACCCGGCAAGAAAGTCGCCGTGTTGTTGCACGGCTGGGAAGGCAGCGCCGAATCTCAATACCTGTTGTCTCTGGCGCAGACGTTGTTCGAACAGGGGCTCGAGGTCGTGCGCATCAACCTGCGCGATCACGGTGTCACGCATCATCTGAATCGCGAGTTGTTTCATTCCTGCCGTCTGCCCGAAGTCCTGGGCGCGGTCCACGCGGTCGCGCGGCGTTTCCCCATGCCGATGGTGCTGGCGGGCTTCTCGCTCGGCGGCAATTTCATGCTGCGCGTGGCCGCGCATCGGGAGGGGCGCGAGTTGCCCATCGAGCGTGTCATCGCAATCTCGCCGGTGCTCGACCCGGCGATCACGCTCGATACGCTGGAGCAGGGGTTATCCATCTACGAGCGTTATTTCATCCTCAAGTGGGGCAGGTCGCTGGCCCGCAAACAACTTGCCTGGCCCGACCATTACGATTTCGATCAGCTGCTGCGCATGAACAACCTGCGCGAGATGACGCGCGAACTGGTGGTGCGTCATACCGAATATCCAACACTCGACGAGTACTTGGCCGGCTACGCCATCACGGGCGATCGTCTGACAACTCTCGCGGCGCCAGCCACTGTGCTCACCTCGCTCGACGACCCGATCATCGCCGCGAACGACCTGAGTCGGCTGGCCCGTACGCCGCAGCTCGAAATCGTCACGACTGCTCATGGCGGCCACTGCGGTTTCATCGAGAGTCTGCGCGACGGCAACTGGATCGACAGGCAGGTGGTCGAGTTGCTGTCGCGGAACCCTGACAGATAGGCAGCCTTCCGCGACTGTGTTGAGCTGCTAACAACCCGGGACTTGAACCCGGAAGGTCCCGAGGTCTCCAGTCATGCGCAAGTCGGCGCGAAACGTTCTTGGCCTGTTCGTTCAGGCCGCGGCGCTGCTGCTGGTCGCATGTGGCGGTATCGGCGGCACCCAGGAGAGCGGCGCGCCGCTGCCACCGGCCCCCGACACCACGGCACCGACGGTTCCGGCTGGCGTGACCGTGGCGCCGCAAAGCCCCACGAGCATTCTCGTGAGCTGGACCGCATCGAACGATGCCGGCACCGGCGTCGCGGGTTACCTCGTATATCGCGGCGCGAGCGCCACGGCGATCGCGACGGTGACGACCACCAACTACACCGACACTTCGCTCGCCGCCAACACCAACTACAGCTACACGGTGCGCGCGTTCGACGGCGCAACGCCGCGGAACGAATCCGCCCTGTCCGCCGCGGCCAACGCGACCACTCCTCCGACACCGGTTGCCGACAGCACGCCGCCCAGCGTGCCTGCGGGCGTCACGGCCGTGGCGCAGTCCGCCACGCAGGTGCTGGTGAGCTGGAATGCATCGACCGATGCGACCGGAATCGGCGGTTATCACGTTTTTCGTAATGGCGGCGGCACCGCCATCGCGACGGTCACCTCGACTAACTACACCGACAGCGGCCTCGTGGCGTCGACGGCCTACACGTACACCGTGAGCGCCTTCGACACCGTGACACCGGCGAACGAGTCGGCGGTGTCGGGCGCGGTCAGCGCAACGACCGGCACGGCGCCCGTCGGCGGTCTCGATGCGCGGCCGGCGAATGCCACCTGCCTGGCGGGCGACCCGCCGAGCACGACGATCGCGATCACCTGGCAACGGGTATTCCCGAGCCTGCCGCTCTTCACGCAGCCGGTCGCAATGATGCAGGCGCCGGGCAACTCCGCCCGCTGGTATGTGGTGCAGAAGACCGGCTCGGTGCGGGTGTTCGACAACACGCCAAACGTTTCGACGACCAGCGAGTTCATCAATCTCGCCGCGCGCCTCAACTCCTCACCCGGCGACGCCACGGACGAACGCGGCTTGCTGGGAATGGCTTTCCATCCCGACTACCCGACCGATCCGCGCGTGTTTTTCTACTACACGGCCAACAACCCGGGCCTGGTGGACCGCGTATCGCAATTCAGCCTGAATGCGGGTGGCACGGCGCTCGATCCCGCCAGCGAGATCGTGCTGTTCAACGTCACCGATCCGGAATCCAATCACAACGGCGGCAACATCGCGTTCGGCCCGGATGGTTTTCTGTATATCGGCATCGGTGACGGCGGCGGCGCCAACGATGCGCACGGCGCCATCGGCAATGGCCAGCTGCTGACCACCCTGCTAGGCAAGATGCTGCGCATCGACGTCTCGGCCACGACTGCCTCGAACACCTACGCTATTCCGCCGACCAATCCGTACGTGGCCAATCCGCGCTGCAATGTCGGCGGCACCGGCGCCGCCAGTTGTCCCGAGATCTTCGCCTATGGCTTCCGCAATCCGTGGCGCTGGAGCTTCGATCGCGGCAGCGGCGAGTTGTGGCTCAACGACGTCGGCCAGAACACCCTCGAGGAAATCGACAAGGTTACGATCGGCGGAAATTACGGCTGGCGCTGCCGCGAGGGCACCAACACCTTCAGCGGCACCTGCGGACCGAATCCGAATCCGATCGCGCCGGTTGCGCAGTACGGCCGTTCGCAGGGCTTCTCGACCACGGGTGGCTTCGTCTATCGCGGCAGCACCATTCCGAATCTCCACGGCCGCTACGTGTTCGGCGATTTCGGCGGCGGTTTGTGGAACATCTCGCGCGCCACGGTGCCCACTGTGACTCTAGGCGCAGGCCTGGCCACCGGGCTTGCGATCTCGTCCTTCGGGCAGGACACCGACGGCGAGGTGTACATCGTCGATCTCGGCGGCACGTTGAACAAGATCGTGCCGGGCACCGGTGGCGGCCGCGCGATTCCGAACGCGCTGTCGCAGACGGGTTGTGTCAATCCCGCCAACCCCACGCAGCCGGCGACCGGGCTGATTCCCTACGCGCCGAACGCCCCGTTTTTCTCTGACGGCGCGAACAAGGCGCGCTGGCTCGCGTTGCCGGATAGCGGGCGAATCAACGTCACCGCCAGCAACGATTTCGATTTCCCGAATGGCAGCGTCCTGGTGAAGAACTTCTCGCTCGGCTCCCGGCTCGTCGAGACGCGACTGTTCATGCGCCACAACAATGGCGAGTGGGCCGGCTATACCTATGAATGGAATGCGGGTGGCACCGAAGCCATGCGGGTGGTCGGCGGCAAGACGGTCACGGTGGCCGGGCAGACCTGGCAGTTTCCAAGCGAAGCGCAGTGCCTGCAATGCCATTCAGTGGCGGCCGGGCGCACTCTCGGTCCCGAGATCGGCCAGTTGAACGGCGACTTCGGTTACCCGACCGGTCGGACCGCGAATCAACTAACTACCCTGAACGCGATCGATACGCTGACGCCGGCGCTCGCGCAGGCAGCGGCGCAGTTGCCCGTGATACCCAATCCGTTTGGCAGCGCGGCGTTGGGTGAGAGGGCCCGCGCCTATCTGCATTCGAACTGCTCGTATTGCCATCAGCCCGGCGGGCCGGCGCCCACGGACCTGGATTTCCGCTACACGACCGCGTTGGCGGCGATGAACGCCTGCGACATCACGCCGGATCGCGGCGACCTGGGCATCACCGATCCGCGCCGCATTGCTCCCGGGTCGGCCGCACGCTCCGTCGTCGTGGCGCGCGTGAATCGCACCGGCGCGGACGCGATGCCGCCGCTGATGCGGCATACGATCGATACGGCGGGAGTGCAGCTGCTGACCGATTGGGTGAACGGTCTCGCCAACTGCAACTAGGCAGAAGTAGTACCGGGTGGGGATTACATCAGCGTTCGTGTCTGCATCGACGGTGGTGCAATCCCTACCCGGTACTACTTCTTGTCAGGCGACGTTCGTCGCCCGTTTCTCTTCAAACTTGAGGATCGGCTTGCCGGAAGTCACGGTGACCTCGCCCTCGATGCGTGCGCCGTTCGCGATGGCGAGAATCTTTGCGACGATCTCGCCGTGAATCACGGCGCTCGAGCTGATCTCGAGCTTGTCTTCGACGACGATCTTGCCGGTGACCTTGCCCGCGAGCACGGCCTGCCGCGCGGTGATGTCGCCTTCCCAGTGCGCGCTCTTGCCCACGCTCAGCGTGCCGCCGATGCGGCCGTTGCCCTGCACGTGACCGGACACCATGAGCGGTCCGCGGGTCTCGACGTCGCCAATCACGGTGGTGCTCTCGGAGATGACGGTGGGCGACATGCCGAGTCGATCGGCAAGTCGGCGTTTCGGTTCTTCGCTCATGGCGGTCACTCCGGCAAGCTGCAGCGTTTACAATAAATCGGTCGTTGCCATCGGATCATAACCATGTCCACCCGAACTCTCGTGATGCTGTTCGCAGTCCCGTTGCTGGCACTGAGCGCCTGCAGCCGCGAAAAGAGCGATTGGCGCTCGGCACAGGCGGCGGACACGAGCGAGTCGTACCAGCAGTTCATCGCGGCGCATCCCGACAGCACTTTCGTGGTCGGCGCGCACGAACGCCTGGGGCAACTCGCCGAAGAAAAGGATTGGCGCAACGCCGCGGGAACCGACTCCCTCGACGCGTACCACCAATTCCTCGCGTCATACCCGGCCGGCAAGTGGGCGCACGAAGCGCAGGTGCGGATCGACAGCTTCGCCGGCAATGCGGCGGCGGCAGGCACGGGCACCGCCGCGGCGGCAGCCTCGATGCCACCCGCGGCGGGCGAGGGCGCGTCGTTGCCGGGGGCCACCGCACCCATGGCCAGCGATGCCGGCAGTGGTTTCGGCGTTCAGCTCGGCGCATTTTCCTCGGCTGAGCGCGCCAACGAGGAATGGAAAAAGCTGCAGACGGAAGCCGCCGGAACACTCGACGGACTGGCCCCCCGGGTGGTCGTTGGCGAGGCCTCGGGAAAGGCGATCTATCGGCTTCAGGCACAAGTGCGCGACGAAGCACAGGCGCGCGCGATCTGCGGCGGTCTGAAGGTCGCGAAGAAGCCCTGCGTACCGGTAATCCCGCACGCCAGCCCCTGAAGCTCGCGTCCCGGGAAATTCAAAGCCGCGCGCCAGCCGCGCCCGTTTCATTGCCTGGCGGCGAGAAGGAAGGCTGCGCGAACACGACCGGATCCAGCGACACCTCGGTCGGGATGTTCTCCATCCGACCATCTCGCAGGAAGTCATATACACGTGACGCGACCGCCGGGCGGCTGCGCAACAATGCGAACGCCCCGTTGTGCTGCGCGCGGTGGACCAGAATCGTGCGGCTGTTCGGGAAATAGCGCTGCATCTCGAGCGTGTTGTCCATCGGTGTGGACGTATCCCAGTCGCCGTGGACGAAAACCACGGGCGTGGGATCGATCACCGGCTTCCGCAAATCGTCGCCCGCATCCGGCGTGGGCCATTCGCCCTTGGTCGCGAGGTACGCCGCGAAATTCCAGCTGCCGATCACGGGTAACTCCGGATCGCCGCGCAACTGCGCCTTCTTCGCCGCGCTCATGTCGATGCCGATATTGATCAGCGGATTGATCAACGGCTGTTTTCCCGGCGCGCGCCACTCGATTGCCTCGCGTGCCCACTCGTCGAAATGACCGTGATAGGCCGACAACACGAAGCGCGGGAAGTCCGCGGCGTTCGCCGAGTTTGCGATCAGCGCGTATTGATAATCCTCGAGTCCCAGCACCACGCGGCGCGTGTGTCCGGACTCATCCTCGAGTGACACCGTCACCGGACCTTTAGCGAAGCGATCGCGCGTGGCGCGGATCGCGGCGATCAGGCCTCCCGCCGGCAGATAGCGGGCCAATCCGGCGTCCCGATTTGCTTCGACGGCAAGACGTTCGAAGGCGGCGAACACCTGGGACGGCATGTCGTAGCCGCCGTCGAGCGGTTCGGTCGCGGCGATCACCGCGCGGGCGACGACGCCGGGATGGCGTTTCAAATACGCGAAGGCCCATTGCGAACCGAAGCTGGCCGCCATGAGGCTGACCTTTTCGTACCCGAGCGCCCGGCGCAGATCGTCGACATCGTCGGCGAGCGCGGCGATCGAATAGCCCGAAAGATCCGCCGCCGGAAATGCCGCTTGCGCGCGGCGCGCCAAGTCGCGGGTCGCGGCGATGTCCTGTGCCGTGGTCATCGGCCGATCGAGCGGAAGCTGCGCAGTATCGATCTCCATCCGCTCGCCGCGCAGCGTGTAGCCACGCTGCTCCAGGATGACGAGATCGGCGACATCGCCATACGCCTGCCATGCCTTGACCCGACGCCGGGAGGTATCGTCCCGCCCGAGCACGATGTCGAGCATGGTGACGCCGGGACCGCCGGCCAGCAGAAAGACGGGCGGCGCCCCGGTGGGATGCAACGCCCGGACCCGCGCGTAACCGACGGCGATCAGCCTGCTCCCCGCCGTGTCGCGGTTTTCGGGGACGTAAAGGGTCCCGATTTCGTAGGCCATGGTCGAGCCGTCGATTGCCGTGGCGGTGGCCTGCTCACGGACCGTATCGCCGGCATGCCGGGTGGCCGCGGCGACAGCCGCGGGAAACATCGGCGCCATCAGACCGGCCGTGATGGCGAGCAGGCCTGCGAATCTGGCAATCATTGCGATTCACCCATTGCGAAGTAGCTAGAGAGTGCCGCGACCAAGTGGGGTTCCCTGCCATTCCATGAAGCACTGATCGGGCCGTTGACAGAATACCAACCACAATCGGCGTAATCGGCACGCCGTGCGTCACTTACTGACGTTGCGCGTCATACGGCCCACGCTGGTCGCCCGGTGCCATCCACTAACACACTGATTTTAAAGGCGTGGCGCGCTGGCACGGGCATTGCTTTGTCCTACATCGTGATAGCGAGATCCACAGTGACGCTGATTCTTCCCCACGCCCAGGGTGTCGCGAGCATGCAGCCGGTGACGGCGGGAATGATGGTCAAGCGACGCCGCGGTGGCAGCGTGATGTTCACGCCCATCGATGCACGACTGGCGCGAGCCCAGCTCGGTGCGATCCACGCGGTCAAGGTTTCGAGGTAGTACCGCCGCAAGGTAAGCCCTCAAAAAGGTCTGCGAACAACTCTTCCCCGGTGTTCGCTTTTCCGGCGCCGCGCACGACTTCCCCCGTACGCGGCGCTTTTTCTTTTCAGAAGAACAAACGAGTACAGTTGCGCATCGCAAAATTCGAGGTGTGCGCATGTCGAAGTATTCACTCGGCTGGGCTTGGGCCAGCTGCGTTCTGCTTGGCCTGAATATCTCCGCCAGCGCCGCCGGCAAACCCGCTGCCTCCGCGGCGACCCACGTCCCCGGCATCGAGCAGGTGAAGTCCACGACGCTCGCGAACGGCATGAAGGTCATCGTCTGGACCGACCGCGACATCCCCAACATCGCGATCTACAACTGGGTGCACGTCGGCAGCCGTAACGAGGTGCCCGGCATCACCGGCCTCGCGCACTTCTTCGAACACATGATGTTCAACGGCACGAGCAAACGCGCGCCCGGCGAGTTCGATCGACTGATGGAAGCGCAGGGTGGGTCCAATAACGCCTCCACCAGCGACAACCTCACTATCTACACGGACTGGATCCCGCGCAGCGCGCTCGACCTGGTGTTCGACCTCGAGTCTGATCGGCTCGCCAACCTGTCCTTCGATCCGAAGGTGATCGAAAGCGAACGCGGCGTGGTTTATTCCGAACGCCGCCTGCGCACCGAAGACAGCAACGAGGGTTTCCTCGCCGAACAGGTGCAGGCCACCGCGTTCGTCGCGCATCCGTACCAGTTTCCGACCGTGGGCTGGCCGGCCGACATCCAGGGCTGGACCATCGAGGATCTGCAGACCTTCTTCAAGACGTACTACGCGCCTAACAACTGCACGTTGGTGCTGGTCGGCGATGTGGGTGCGGATGAGGCTTTCGCGCTCGCGAAGAAATACCTCGAACCCATTCCGCAGCAGGCGCCGCCGCCGAAGGTGCGCACCACCGAGCCCGAACAGCTCGGCGAGAAACGCGTGGCCGTTGCGCGTAATGCCCAGACCCCGCTGCTGTACATCGCGTACAAGTCGCCCGCAGCCAACGACCCGCAGGGGCCGGCGATCAATCTGCTGATGTCCATCCTTGCCGGCGGCGATTCGTCGCGGCTGCACCGGCTGCTGGTCGAAGAGAAGAAGATCGCGATCGACGTCGGCGCGAGTTTCCAGGAGGGTTTCGATCCCGGACTGTCGTGGGTGCAGCTCACCTTGCCCGAAGGCGCGAATCCGGCGGAAGCGGAGCAGACGCTCGACGCGGCGCTCGATGCGGTCGTCGCGCAGGGCGTCACCGATGCCGAACTGACGCGCGCCAAGAATCAGTATGCGTCCTCGTTCTGGAAGCAGCTGGCGACCATCGACGGAAAAGCCGGGTTGTTAGGCAGCTTCGAAGTCTACGAAGGCGACTACAAGAAGTTGTTCGACTCGCCGGCCGTCTACGAAAAGGTGACGCGTGAGGACGTGCAGAAAGCCGCGGCGCTGGTGTTCCAGAAGAATCATCGCACCGTGGGGTTGTTGCAGTCGCCGCCGGAGGCGCCCGCGGCCGCTCCACCCGCGGCTCCCACACCCGCTGCCACGGAGGCGAAGCCATGAAGCGCCTCATGAAAGCCCGTTTCGCGACCGCCGTTGTCGCGCTCGCCCTCGGCTGTGCGCTGACGATCAACGGCGCCGCTGCCGCGGATGCGGGCACGCCGGGAGTCAAAGTGCCGGCCAACACGCGCTTCGTATTGCCGAATGGCCTGACCGTGATCCTGGTGCCGAAGAAAGACGTGCCGCTGATCGCGTTCAGCGGGTTTATCCGCGGCGGCGCGCTGGCTGATCCGCCGGGCAAGCCCGGCGTCGCTTCGCTTGCGGCGGGATTGCTCGATCGCGGCGCGGGTAAACGCAGCGCCTACGAGTTCGCGGATGCCGTCGAAGGCGTCGGTGGCACGTTCAGTGCCGCTGCGACCTCGGAAGCGATCTCGGTATACGGCCAGTTCCTGACGCGCGACCGCGCGCTGCTGATCGAACTGCTGTCCGACGCGTTGATGCGGCCGCATTTCGACGCCGCCGAGTTTTCGAGTTACCGGGATCGCGAGATCGAGTTCATCAAGTCGGCAAAGGATTCCGATCCCTCGCAGCTGATGGGCATCTATGGCCGCGCGGTATTGTTCGCCTCGCATCCGTTTGGCAAGCCGCAGGGCGGCAGCGAGCGCACCCTGGCCGCCATCACGCAGGGCGACGTGGTGAGTTATCACGCCGCCAATTTCGGCGCCGATCGCACCACGCTGGTGTTCGCCGGCGACCTGGACGCGAAATGGATGAAGCAGGCGTTGACCACCGCATTCAAAGATTGGGCGAAATCGAAGGCGCCCGCCGCGCAGCTCAAGGCAGCGGCGCGCATCAGCGGCCGGCGCGTTTTGCTGGTCGATTCTCCCGGCGCGGTTCAGACCTACTTCTGGCTCGGCAACGTCGGGGTAGATAGACACTACAGCGGCCGGCCGGCGCTCGACCTGGTGAACACGCTGTACGGCGGGCGCTTCACCAGCATTCTCAATACGGAGCTGCGCATCAAGTCGGGCCTCTCGTACAGCGCGAATTCGTCCTTCGTGCGCGGCAGCGTGCCCGGCGAGTTCTCGATCCGGTCGTTCACGCAGACGGCCACCACCGGCGAAGCGCTCGACCTCACGCTCAAGACGCTCGAGACCCTGAAGCACGATCCGCTCGCGCCCGAGATGCTCGAGTCAGCGCGCGCGTACGTACTCGGCCAATATCCCCTGCGGCTCGAAACCGCATCGAACTGGGCCGCGGCGCTGGCGGACCTCGAGTTCTACGGTCTCGGCAAGGACTACATCGAAGGGTACGGGCCGGCGTTGGCGAAGGTGGACCTGGCGGAAACCGCCGCCGTAACGGCCGATGCGTTCCCACGCGCGACCGATCTCGTGATGGTGCTCATTGGCGATGCGGCCAGGATCCGCGAGATCGCCGCCAGGTACGGCACGGTCACCGAGATGAAGCTCTCGCAGCCCGACTTCGTACCGGCGCCTTAGTAATGTCGGATCACGGTTCATCCGCCACGGCGATTCTCTATGCATTCGTCGCGAACCTGGGGATCGCGCTGGCGAAGCTGGCGGCGGCTATCTACACGCACTCGGGCAGCATGCTGGCGGAGGCCATCCACTCGTTCGCGGATTGCGGCAACCAGGTGTTGCTGTTCATCGGGCTCAAGCAGGCGCAGAAACCACCGGATGCCAAACATCCGCTGGGGTACGGCAAGGTCACGTACTTCTGGAGCTTCGTCGTCGCGTTGCTGCTGTTCTCGATGGGTGGGCTGTTCTCGATCAACGAGGGCTGGCACAAGCTGCATTCGACGGAGCCGCTGCACAAGGTATGGGTCGCATTGCTCGTGCTCGGCGTGTCGGTAGGACTCGAGTTCGGCTCGCTCATGGGCTGCCTGCGCGAAATCAAGAAGCTGCGCAAGGAAAGGTCGCTGGGCTACTGGCTCAAGAACACGCGCAACGCGGAGCTCGTCGTGGTGCTCGGAGAAGACGTCGCGGCGCTGATCGGCCTGGTACTCGCCTTCGTGTTCGTGGCGCTGGCCTCGGCAACCGGGAATCCCGTATTCGATGCCATTGGATCCATCGTCATCGGCGTGGTGCTGGTGTGTGTGTCGATCTTCGTGGCGCTGCGGATCAAGTCGCTGATCGTCGGGCGCTCGGCCGAGGACGATCTGCAGCAAGCGATCCGCGCGGACATCGAGGCGGATCCCAACATCGATGCGCTGTTGAACGCGATCACGATGCAGTTGGGTCCGGATGTGATGCTGGCGCTCAAGGTTCGCATGAAGCCGGAAATCGCGATCGAGACCGCCGTTGCGCACATCAACGCGCTCGAGCAGCGCATCAAGTCGAAGTTCCCCGAAGTTGCCTGGTGCTTCGTGGAACCCGACGTCGCAGACTAAAGTAGTACCGGGCAGGGATCAGGTCGACGTCAGCGATTGAGCCGACGTCGATTCAATCCCTGCCCGGTACTACTTCCGGACTACTTCCCGGCACCAGCTTCCATCTTCTCCAGCCATTCGCGTTCTGCCGGCGTGCTCTCCCGCCCGAGCGCGACATTGCGCGTCGGAAACCGGCCGAACTTCTCGATGACGTCGCGATGTTGTCGGGCATACCCGCGCACCGATTCGGCGAACTCGCGCAGCCCGGGCGGAGCCTCGTCCACCAGCCGGTCGAACGCCACGATGGACGCATTCTGCGCCTCCATCGATTCCGCATGTTCGAGCGGTAGATAGAAGAACAGCCGCTCGACCGGATCGAGCGCGGCATCGGCCGCGAGCTGCAGGCCTTCCGCGGCCAGCGCCAGCGCCTCGCGATCGAACGCAAACGCGGCGGCAGTGCCGCGATACGCGTTCCGTGGCACCTGATCGAACAGGATGATCAACGCCAGTCGCCGCTTGGGGCTGGACGCCCACGCGGCGAACTCCCCGCGCGCGGCGCGTTCGAGCATGGGTTCGAGCGTCGAGCGAATCAGCGCATCGCGTGCCGCGACCGCAGCTTCCCCATCGCCGCCAAACCAGAATCGGGATCGTTCCGCGAGACCTTCCGTATCGAGCGGAGCGTCTCCAAACCAGAACCCGAGAACGTCGTGCGCGCTGTGCATGCAGCGCGGCATGTTAGACCAATTGCCGCGTCGCGAGCGTTGTTACACTCACGCCTGCCACGGGGTAAGAGGGCTTCGCTCATGCACACGCTGATCCGCTTGGGGCTGGTTGCGTTCGTATTCCTGTGTTCCTGCCCGGCGCAGGCACAGGAATCGCTACCGCCGCAGTTGCGTGACTGGCAGGGCTGGGTACTACGCGGCGAGGAATTCCGGCGCTGCCCGTTTCTCGCCTCGGCCAGCCTGCAGCCCGGCCAGCCCATCGACGCCAGTGCCTTTCGCTGCGTGTGGCCGGAGCGGCTCACGCTCAACGTCGACGCGCGCGGCGGCACGTTCGCGCAGCGCTGGCAGGTCTTCTCCGAAAGCTGGGTGACGTTGCCCGGCAACCTCGAACACTGGCCACTGGATGTACGCGTGAACGGCGCGCCCGCCGCGGTGGTGGCGGTCAACGGCGCGCCCACGCTGCAACTGCAACCCGGCAGTTTCGCGATCAGCGGCCGCTTCGCCTGGAACACGCGGCCGGAGTCGTTGCCGTTGGCCGACCTGACCGCGCTGGTCGATCTGAGCGTCGACAAGCAGCGCGTGGCGCAGCCCGAACGCCCGGCCGGCGCGGTGTGGCTGGGCAAACGCCGCAGCGCCGAACAACCGGCCGCGCTCGAAGTGCAGGTCTATCGCCTGGTCCGTGACCAGGTGCCCGCCTATCTAATCACCCGCATCCGCCTGAACGTCTCGGGCGATGCACGCGAAGAATTGCTGAGCACCGCCTTGCCTGATGGCTTCGCGCCGCTCACGCTCACCGGCGGCTTGTCGGCGCGTCTGGAGCGTGACGGCAAACTACGCGTGCAGGTCCGCGCCGGTTCGCACGAGATCACGTTGACCGCGCGCGCCAGCGGTGTGGCGGCCACGTTCACCCGCCCCGATGCCAGCGGCGGCAAATGGGCACGTGAAGAAGTGTGGAGTTTTGCGGCCGACGATGCGTTGCGCGTCGCGGCGGCCGAAGGTGCGGAGGGCATCGATCCCATCCAGGCCAATGTGCCGCGCGAGTGGCAACGATACCCCGCATTCCGCATGGCGGACGACTCGAAACTGACGGTCGTCGAACGCAGCCGTGGGTTGGCGAACGTCGACGACAACCGTCTCTCGCTCAATCGCGATCTGTGGCTCGATTTCGATCACGGCGGCTTCACGGCCGTCGACAACATCACGGGCACGATGCGCCGCGACTGGCGGCTCGACATGGCCGCGCCATTCGAGCTCAAGAGTGCCGCGTCGGGCGGCGAGCCATTGCTGGTCACCGCGGGTGCCGACGGGCGCACCGGGCTCGAAGTACGCACGCCGCGGCTCGTCCTAACTACCGTGGCGCGCGCACACGCCGGCGGCGTATTGCCCGCGACGGGGTGGGCCGGGCGTTTCGACGGCGTCAACGGCACGTTGCACCTGCCGCCCGGTCACCAGCTCATCGCGGCGATCGGCGCCGACTCGGCGCCGGGTTCGTGGTTCGAACGCTGGGGCTTGTGGAGCGTGTTCGGCGTGTTGATCGTCGTGGCGTTTGTCTACTGGACCGCGGGCCTGGTGCCCGCGGCCATCGCCGCATTCGCCTTCCTGCTCACGTACCAGGAGGCGCCGACGTACATCTGGCTGTGGGGAAACCTGCTCGCTGCGCTGGCCGTGGCGCGGGCCGCGCCCGAGGGCCGGTTTCGCCGCCTCGCCAGCGGCTATCGCACCGCGAGTTTCGTGGTGCTCGCGCTCGCCCTGCTACCGTTCATGTGGATGCAGGTGCGAATCGCGCTTTATCCGCAGCTCGAGAGCCAGGGATATCAGGCGACGCTGGGACGTGCGACGCCCAACTATCAGATGGCGGAGCCCCCGATCGAGGCCAACATCATGGAGGAGCAGCAGGTTCCAATGGATATGGCGGCCCCGGCCGCGGCGCCGCTGCCGCCGCAGAAGTTGGCGCGCGCCTCTGAAGCCGCTGACGGCGCGAGCGGAGATTCGTCGCCGTATTCGGCGCGCAAACGCGTGTCCGGTCTCAATTCCATGAACGTCGTGCAGCGATACGCGAGTGGCACACGTTTGCAGACCGGCCCGGGCATACCGGCCTGGCGCTACAACTCTTATGACTACCAGTGGTCCGGCCCGGTCGAAGCCGCCGACACGGTGCGGTTCGTCTACCTGGGCCCGGTGACCTTGTTCTTCTGGCGGCTGTTCGGCGTCGCCGCCTTGGGAGTGCTGTTCCTGTGGCTCGCATCGTTGAGTTACGGCGGCAACGGGCGCTTGTCAGGTATGCCGCGCGTGCCCGTATCCGCCGGTGGTGTGGCCGCCGCGTACGCGCCACTGCTGCTGGCCGCGCTCGCAGTCGGCGCATCGCCGCCCGCCGGCGCGCAAACCCGGCCGGACAATGAACTGCTCACACAGTTGAAGCAGCGCCTGACCGAAGCACCCAGATGCGCGCCGCACTGTGCGGAGATCTCCGAGGCGCGCGTCGTGGTCGACGGCCAGCGGCTGGAGATCACCCTGCGCGTGAGCGCGCTCGCGAACGTGGCGGTCGCGATGCCGCACGCGAGCGATCGCTGGCAGATCGACGACGTCGCGGTCGATGCGCGTGCTTCGCTTGCCATGGCGCGCGAAGGCGATTCCACGCTGTGGGTGCCGTTCACTCCGGGCGCACACACCGTGCGGCTCGCCGGCCGGCTCGCGCCCGCCGCGTCCATCCAGGTCGCCTTCCCGCAGCCGCCGCGTGCCGTCGATGTCAGTGCTTCGGGCTGGACGGTCAGCGGCACGAACGAAGGCCGGCTGGTCTCCGGCACGCTCGAGCTGGCCCGCGAGCGCGGCGCCGAGCGTTCGGGCGGCGCTGGCGATCAGCTCGAGTCCGGCAGCGAGTTCGCGGCCTTCGTACGCGTCGACCGCGTCTTCAATCTCGACCTCGACTGGTCGTTGCAGACCGTGGTGACGCGTATCGCGCCGCTGCGCTCGGCGGTATCGGTGGAGATTCCGCTGGTGAAGGGCGAGTCGGTGCTGACCCCCGGCGTCGAAGTGCGTGATGGCGCGCGCGCGCTGGTCGGGCTCGGCACGGGCGAGGCGAACACGCAGTGGCAGTCGGGGCTGGCGCGTACCGAAACGCTCGAAGTCTCGCTGCCCGAAGACGCCGCCCGCACCGAGGTGTGGAGTTTCCTGGTGAATCCGCAGTGGCACGTGGACTTCGAAGGTTTCCCGCCGGTTCTGCCCGACGACGAAAACGGTTTCAACTGGGTGTTTCGTTTCATCCCGCGGCCGGGCGAAAAACTGGCGGTGCACGTGACGCGGCCGAAAGGCGTGGAGGGCGCAACCCTCGCCATCGATTCCGTGAGCATGACGACGGAGGTCGGCCAACGCTCCGCCAATTCGTCACTGCAGTTCGAGTACCGCAGCACGCAGGGTGGCCGTCACATGCTCAAGTTGCCGGCGCAGGCGCGGGTGACCGCTGTGATCTTCGACGGTCAGGCGGTGCAGGTACGGCCGGAGAAGGGCGAACTGCCGCTCGCGTTGTCGCCCGGCAAACACAACGTGCAGATCCACTGGGACGAGTCGGACGACGTGTCGTTCCGCACGCATCCGCCGGGCGTCGATCTCGGCTCGCCGGCCAGCAACATCAGTCAGAACGTCCAGATGCCGCAGTCGCGTTGGCCGCTGTTCGCGACGGGACGGGGAGTGGGACCGGCGGTGCTCTACTGGGGCGAGCTCGCGGTGTTCATCGCGCTCGCGTGGGTGCTGGGGCAGTGGAAAAAATCGCCGCTCAAGTTCCACCAGTGGCTGCTGTTGGGCCTCGGACTCTCGACGCAATCGTGGTGGGTGTTTTCGTTCACCGCCGCGTGGTTGATCGCGATGCGCTGGCGCGAGCATTGGCAGCCGAACGAAACGTTCGCACGCTGGCGCTTCAACACCGTCCAGGTGTTGCTGGCGGTGTTCACGGTGATCGCGATCTCGACGCTGGTGTTCTCGGGAATTCGTAATGGCCTGCTGTCCGCGCCCGACATGGGTGTGACCGGCCCCGGCTCAGGCTACGGCCAGTTCGCCTGGTTCCAGGATCAGACGGCGGGCTTGCTCGAGGCGCCGACCATCTACTCGGTGCCGATGTGGACCTACCGGCTGCTGTTCTTCGTGTGGGCCGGATGGATGGCGTTCGCGCTGGTCGGCTGGCTGCGCTGGGCGTTCAACGCCTGGAAGACCGGCGGGTTGTGGAGAGGGGGCAGCCCCCCTTTCCCAGCAAAAGGGGACAGTCCTCGCTGAAGAGGCTCTTTCTCACGAATAGATGGCTGTCCCCTTTTGCTAGGAAAGGGGGGCTGCCCCCTATTCGCAGAGGCCTTCGAGATAGCCTTGCGCGGCTGGCGACAGACGCTTGCGCGCCAGTTCGCGGGCCTTGGGTTCGTCGACGATCTGCTCCAGCGGTCCGCTCACGAGGATGTGACGCACCTTGGGGTCGTTCGCAGCCTTGCGCGCGAGCTTGTTCAGCACGGTGAAGCCACGGGAGATCTTGTCGCTCTTGAAACGCCGGTGCTCGATCGAGCTGGCGAGATACTTGCCGAAGCGGGCGTACAGGAAGTAATCGTCGTTCCCAACGTGGAAACGGGCTTCGGCAAAAAAGTCGGGGAAATTCTTCTCGAGATACTGATTGACGGTATGAAGACGAGGGCCAGAGTCGCTGTCATTCGACGCAACGAGTTTCTTCATTTCAGTCATCCACCTCCACTTGGGTCCGGGGCACCATTTCTGGACGTCACGACCGGTTCCCAACCCCGCAACGCGCGCGAACATTAGGGCTAAGCGAACTCAACTGCAATAGGACGCACCATGAAATTTCTCGCAGTTCTCATCACCGCGAGTTTGCTCGCCGCGTGCGCAAGCAAAACGAGCGACGAAGAAAAAGTCCGCGCGCTCATCGCGAGCGTGGAAGAGGCTGCGGAAGCGGGCGACACCAGCGACGTGCTCAAGCGGGTCGCGCCCGACTACTCGGATAAACAGGGGCTCGACAAATCCCAGCTGCAGAATTTCCTGCGCGGATATTTTTTGTCACATCCAAAGATCGAACTGCTCGTGAACATCGAGTCGCTGGAATTTCCCGCGGAGGGTCTCGCCCGCGCCCGCATCGGCGTGGCCTCCGTGGCGCTCGACCAGTTCGGCGGCGACACGGCCACGCTCGACGTGGAGTTGCGCCGCCACGATGGCGACTGGCTAGTCACCCGTGCGGACCGCGTCGCGCGCTGAGCGGGGCCCCGCTACGTCAAAGCCGTCGCAGGATGCATACGATTTGTGAACAGCGTCACTTTTTAGGCTTTAATACGCATCAAACGACGCCGACAACTGTCTATGAGAGTGCACTAAACCCATTTCCGAGTCCGACCGATGCCTGACCGTCGCAAACCACCGTTCGAGAAAAGTAGCCGCCACGAAGGCGCTCCGCTGCCGTCGGACTCGGGTGGGTTCAGCATCGAGACGACGACGATGCGTCTCAAGTCGTTGACGCTGCGCCGCTCCGAGAGCGTCAAAGCCGCAGTCGAGCCGAAATCCCCAGGCGAAGATGCGGATGACATGAGGCGCGGCGGCGGTCCGTCCGGCCGGGTGCGTCACGACGAGCGCGGCATGGCGGTCTGGGACTGGGCCGTGGCCACCGGCGAGTTCGCGACCTTGTCCGCCACGCGCGCGATGAAGAAGCTCTCCCTCGAAGATCTCCAGATCGAAGAACCGACGCCCTCGAAGCTGAAGGTTGCGCCGCAAGGCCGCGATGTCGGTGGCGGCGGTGATCCGTACAACCAGCGCGGCAGCGGTCAGCGTCCGGGTGAAGCCGGCAAACGCCAGGGCGTCACCGGCTCGGCCGACCGTGCGGCCGTGCTCGACCAGTTGCTGGGCAAGAAAAAATAGCCGCTCGGGCTACTTCTTTTTCTTTTTGCCGTACTTCTTTTCGTACTCCGCGACTGTCTTGTCGTAATCCTCGCGCTGCTTCTGGTACTCGGCCTCGTTGCGGTCGCGCTCGATGATGTATTTCTGCGTGCGATCCAGTGTTTCCACTGCCCAGCGCCGCGCATCGTTATTACTCGCGTACCGGATCGCATCCATCAGATAGGGGATCATCTCGTCCGGCTTCTCGCGACGATTCTTGATGTTTGAGAGCGAGATCGCGATATCCGCGTTGCCGGGCGCGCGCTGATACGCCGACAACAAGGCCTCCTCGGCCAAATCCAGATTCTCGCCGAGCTCCGTTGCCGCGGTGCCGAAACCCCACAGCGCCTCGATGTCCTTGCCATTGTGCTGGATGGCTTCACCAAACCATTTCATCGCGCGTTTCAGATCGCGATCGTTCTGCGCACCCGAGCGTTTGCTCATCGGGTTGAACTCGCTCGCGGTCGACAACAATACCGTCGCGAGCTCGCGGCGCTGCAACCAGTCCGCCGCGGCGAGCAGCCCTTCGGCTCTGGCGGTCGCGAGGTCGAAGGCGGTATTGTCGTCTTCGAGTTGCGCGAGACGCGCGGCGAGGATGGCGGAGCGCGCTGCGTTGGGTTCCTTCTTCTCGATCGTCTGCACCAGCGGCCGGATGCGATCCGGATGGAAACGCGACTCGAGCATGACATCGACGAGGATTGCCATCGCGTCAGTCGGTTCGACGGGTTTGCCCGCGGCCAACGTGACCGGCGTGGTTTCGCCGATCTTGATCCCGCCCGAGCTCATTCGCGTGCTGCGCGAGTATTCACGCAGTTGTTTGTCGATCGCACCGAGGTCTTCGCCGAACGCCGTGCGCGATGACTCGGTCTGCGTGTGCAACGAGTTCATCTCGTTGAGGTACTTCATCATCTGGCCGCCGAAAGCGCGATTCTCGACAAGACCGTAGTGCACCGTCAGCCACGATTGGGCGTAGAAGTTGTCCGCCAGCTTGTGCGACCGGTACTCCGGGTCGTTCATGCTGACCTTGATCAGCCGCTCGAACGGAATCCAGTCGCGTTCGCGCAGGGTGTAGATGTGGTACAGCGGGATCTGCAGCACCGCCATGTTCTCTTTCGTAAATACCGCGAGACCCATGAGCTCGGCGAGCCCTTCGTTGAACCACGGCGGATACTCGCCGGCGAACTGCGTCGCAAGATAGAAATGGGTGTACTCGTGCAGCACGGTGTGTACGGACTCTTCGCGCGGTGCGTCGCCGTTCATCGCCATGAAATTGGCGAAGTGCGCCTGCTGGAAAAAGCCCGCGACGTTCTGGCGCGGAATCAGGTATTTGTTCCAGTCTGCGGTGCTCGAGATGATGATGGTGGTGGGAAACACGGTGCGGGAAGCGCGCCGGCCGAGACTCTTCTCGAGAGTGACGCGAAATTTCGCCAGGTCCTCGACGAATTGCCGCGCCTGGGTGCCGCTGCGCGAGGTGATGATCCTGAATTCGCCCGCGTCGTATTCCACGTAACGGCCGATGCGCGCATCACCGGCATGCACCAGCGACGCACCCCACAGGTACGTGGCAACCACCAACAAGAGCCGCCGATACTTCATCATCGCTCTCCCAGAGGCACGCGCTAAACTTACGCGCCCTCCCGCACCACGTCTATCTAGCGCCATGACCGCCCACAACCGAGCGCTCCTCCAGATGCACATTTGCGTGGTGTTGTGGGGCATCACCGCGATTCTCGGCAAACTCATCACTTTGCCGGCAATGCAGCTGGTGTGGTGGCGGATGTTGTTAGTCAGCGTGGCGCTGGCGTGTTTTCCGCGCGTCTGGCGTGCGCTGCGGACGATTCCGCCGCGTCTGATCCTCATCTACTGCGGCATCGGCTGCGTGGTGGCGCTCCACTGGCTTGCGTTCTATGGCTCGGTGAAGCTGGCGAACGCCTCCGTCGCCGCGACGACCATCGCACTGGCGCCAGCCGTCACGGCCGTGATCGAGCCCTTGATCACGGGCGCGCGCTTCGAACGACATAATCTCCTGCTCGGAATCCTCGTGGTTCCTGGCGTCGCGCTGGTCATGGGCGGGATCCCCGGGGATATGCACCTGGGCTTCTGGGTGGGCGTCGCGTCGGCGGCGCTCGCCGCCGTGTTCCTCGCATTGAACAAGCGTTTCCTGGGTCACCACGATGCAATGGCGGTGACCTGGCTCGAGCTTGGTGCGGGTTTCCTGCTGGTCGCAGCGCTCGCGCCATTCGTAGCCCCGGCTGGCGCAACCGTTGTCCTCCCCGATGTCTGCGATGGGGCGCTGCTGGTTGTCCTCGCCATCCTCTGCACCCTGATTCCCTTCGTGGTCTCGCTCGCAACGCTGCGGCACCTGTCCGCCTTCACCGCCCAGCTCGCGATCAACCTGGAACCGCTTTATGCAATCTCGATCGCGGTGCTGTTCCTGGGCGAGGCGCGCGAGCTCGACTCACTCTTCTATCTGGGAGTGGCGATCGTGCTCGCGGCGGTTTTCGGCCACGGCTGGCTGCAGTCCCGAAAAATACCCGCCGCCGTCCATATCAGTGATTGACCGACGAGTCTCCGTCTGTATGATCTGACTCATATATATCTGACTGCTCCGTGCGCCTTCGCGGCCGCGCCTCCAGATGTAACCAATTGAAAACGAGGAAGTTATGAGCCGCTGGCTCATAGCGTGGGGAAGTTGCGCCCCGCGCGTTTGTGTTTGGAGGAGCCGAAAATGACCGCGATTCGATTGGGACCACCTGCAAAGCAGGGCCTTTACGACCCTCAGTTCGAGCATGACGCCTGCGGCGTCGGCTTCATCGTGGACATCAAAGGTCGCAAATCGAACGCCGTCCTCAAGCAAGGCATCCAGATCCTCAAGAACCTCGATCATCGCGGCGCCAGCGGCTCCGAGGTCAACACCGGTGACGGAGCGGGCCTGCTCATGCAGATGCCGCACGCCTTCCTCAAGAAGGTCGCCAAGAAAGATGCGCGTATCGATCTGCCGGAACCCGGCCACTACGCCGCCGGCAACATCTTCATGCCGCGCAACGCGACGCAGCGCCGCAAGATCGAAGAAGTGTTCGCGCGAGTGGTGCAGGCCGAGGGCCAGGTGTATCTCGGCGCGCGCAGCGTGCCGACCAACAACTCCATGCTGGGGGAGACCGCGAAGGCTTCCGAGCCGTTCACGCGCCAGGTATTCATCGGCCGCGGTGCCGATACGCCCGACGAGGCGGAGTTCGAACGCAAGCTGTACGTCATCCGCAAACGCGCCTACAACGAGATCCGCGTCTCGACCATCGGCGGCGCGGAGTTCTGGTATGTAGTTAGCCTGTCGCACAAGACGCTGGTCTACAAGGGCATGCTCACCACGATGCAGCTCGACCAGTATTTCCTCGACCTGCAGAACCCGGCGATGGAAACGGCGATCGCGCTGGTGCACTCGCGTTTCAGCACGAACACGTTCCCGAGCTGGGACCGCGCGCATCCGTACCGCTGCATCGCGCACAACGGCGAGATCAACACGCTGCGCGGAAACATCAACTGGATGCGCGCCCGCGAGGCCTTGTTCCAGTCGGAGATGTTCGGCGAGGATATCCAGAAGATCACGCCAATCATCAATCCGAACGGTTCGGATTCCTCGATGTTCGACAACGTGCTCGAGCTCATGGTGCTCGCCGGCCGCTCGATGCCGCACGCCGTGATGATGATGATCCCCGAGCCGTGGTCGAAACACGCCTCGATGGATCCGGCGCGCAGGGCCTTCTACCAGTACCACAGTAGTTTGATGGAGCCATGGGACGGCCCCGCCGACATCGCCTTCACCGACGGCAAGCGCATCGGCGCGGTGCTCGACCGCAATGGCCTGCGCCCGGGCCGCTATTACGTCACGAAGGACGACCTCGTCGTGCTGGCCTCCGAGGCCGGCGTGCTGGATTTTCCGCCCGAGAACATCCTGCACAAGGGCCGGTTGCAGCCGGGCCGCATGTTCCTGGTCGACACCGAGCTTGGCCGCATCGTCGAAGACGAGGAGATCAAGGCGCAGATCATCAACGAGCGTCCGTACGCGGACTGGCTCAAGCAGCACCTCGTTCATCTGAAGGACCTGCCGGCCGCGCCCGAAATGCCGCCACCGGAACCGGTGACGCTCGCCAAGCGCCAGGTTTCTTTCGGCTACACCTTCGAAGACCAGCGAATCCTGATGGCGCCGATGGCGCGCGATGGCAACGAAGGCGTCGGCTCCATGGGCAACGACACGCCGCTCGCGGCGCTGTCGCAAAAGTCGCGCATGTTGTACGACTATTTCAAGCAGCTCTTCGCGCAGGTGACGAACCCGCCCATCGACTGCATCCGTGAAGAAATCATCACGTCGTCGGATGTGTGGCTGGGGTCCGAAGGCAACCTGCTCGACCCGCGCCCGGCTGATTGCCGCCGCCTCGAATTGAGCGGCCCCGTGCTGACCAATGAAGAGTTCGCCAAGGTAAGGCGCCTGTCGCTGCCGGGGCTCAAGGTGGGCACGTTGCGCATCCTGTTCCGCGCCGATCGTGGCGAAGACGGACTCGTGCAGGCCATCGAGGTGATGCGCGCGGAAGCCATGCGCCTGATCGACGAGGACGAGGTCAACATCCTGATCCTGTCCGATCGCGGCGTGAACAAGGAATTCGCGGCGATCCCGTCCCTGCTGGCCGTTTCGGGCCTGCATCACTTCCTGATCCGCCAGGGCCTGCGCATGAAAGTGTCGCTGGCGCTCGAAACCGGCGAGGCGCGCGAGGTGCATCACTTCGCGTTGCTCATCGGCTTCGGCTGCTCGGTCATCAACCCGTATCTGGCCTTCGAAACGCTCGACGGCATGATCCGCGACGAGATGCTGCCGAACATCGAGCACAAGCTCGCGTGCAAGAACTTTGCGAAGGCCGCCGTCAAGGGTGTGGTCAAGGTCATGTCCAAGATGGGCATCTCGGCCGTGCAGAGTTATCACGGCGCGCAGGTGTTCGAGGCCGTGGGTCTGCGCCAGGACGTCATCGACGAATACTTCTCCGGCACGGCGTCGCGCGTCGGCGGTGTCGGCCTCGATGTCATCGCACGTGAAGTGCTCCTTCGTCATACCGCCGCGTTCGCCGATCGCAAGCCGCAGAGCCAGACCGAACTGCCTTCGGGTGGTCAGTACCAGTGGCGCTCGGATGGCGAGTTCCACCTGTTCAACCCGGAAAGCATCCATCGCCTGCAGAAGTCGGTGCGCACGGGTTCGTATGCCACTTACCAGAGCTACGCCGAGCTGATCGACGATCGCGCGAAAAACCTGTCCACGTTGCGCGGCCTGCTCGATTTCAAGCAGGGCGAAGCCATTCACATCGACGAAGTGGAATCCGTCGAGAGCCTCATGAAACGCTTCAAGACCGGCGCCATGAGCTACGGTTCGATCTCGAAGGAAGCGCACGAGACGCTCGCCATCGCGATGAACCGCGTGGGCGGCAAGAGCAACACGGGCGAAGGGGGCGAAGATGCGGATCGCTTCGTGCCGATGGAAAACGGCGACTCGAAGAATTCCGCCATCAAGCAGGTGGCGTCGGGCCGCTTCGGCGTCACCAGCCACTACCTGGTCAACGCGAAGGAGCTGCAGATCAAGATGGCGCAGGGCGCGAAGCCCGGCGAAGGCGGGCAGCTCCCGGGCACCAAGGTCTATCCGTGGATCGCGAAGACGCGCGGCACGACGGCGGGCGTGGGTCTCATCTCGCCGCCGCCACACCACGACATCTATTCGATCGAAGATCTGGCGGAACTCATCCACGATCTCAAGAACGCGAACCGCGACGCGCGCATCAGCGTGAAGCTGGTCGCGGAAGTGGGCGTGGGCACCATCGCAGCGGGCGTGGCGAAGGCACACGCCGACGTGGTGCTGATCTCCGGCGCCGACGGTGGAACGGGCGCATCGCCGCTCACCTCGCTGATGCACGCCGGCCTGCCGTGGGAACTCGGCCTCGCCGAGACGCACCAGACGCTGGTCATCAACAACTTGCGGTCGCGCATCGTCGTCGAGACCGATGGTCAGTTGAAGACCGGTCGCGACGTGGCCATCGCCGCGCTGCTGGGCGCCGAAGAGTTTGGTTTCGCCACCGCTCCGCTGGTCGCGGTCGGCTGCATCATGATGCGCGTGTGCCACCTCAATACCTGTCCGGCGGGCGTGGCCACGCAGGATCCGCGCCTGCGCGAGAGATTCTCGGGCAAGCCCGAGCACGCGGTGAATTTCATGCGGTTCATCGCGCAGCACCTGCGCGAAATCATGGCGCAACTCGGCTTCCGCAAGCTCGAAGACATGGTGGGCCGCGTCGACATGCTCGAGCCGCGCGCGGCCATCGACCACTGGAAGGCCAAGGGCTTCGACTTCAGCAACATCCTGTACGCGCCGGACGCCGGCCCCGAGATCGGCCGCTTCAAGCAGATCAACCAGGATCACGGCATCGACCGGTCGCTCGACGTCACCACGTTGTTAGGGCTGTGCGAGCCCGCGATCGCGCGCGGCGAGAAGGTGACGGCCGAAGTGCCCGTTCGCAACGTCAACCGCGTGGTGGGCACCATCACCGGCAGCGAAGTCACGAAGAAGTGGGGCGTGGCCGGACTTCCCGACGACACCATCCAGATCAAGTTCAAGGGTTCCGCCGGCCAGAGCTTCGGCGCGTTCGTCCCGAACGGGATGAGCTTCGCGCTCGAAGGTGATGCCAACGACTACTTCGGCAAGGGGTTGTCGGGCGGCAAGCTCGCGGTGTTTCCGTCGCCGCTGTCGCCGTTCGCCTCCGAGCAGAACATGATCATCGGCAACGTCGCTCTCTATGGGGCGACGAAGGGCGAAGTGTTCGTGCGCGGAATGGCGGGCGAACGTTTCGCCGTGCGCAACTCGGGTGTCGACACCGTCGTCGAGGCCGTCGGCGATCACGGCTGCGAATACATGACGGGCGGGCGCGTCGTCGTGCTCGGCCCGACGGGGCGCAATTTCGCGGCCGGCATGTCCGGCGGCATTGCCTACCTGCTCGACGAGAACAACGAATCCAATACGCGGATCAACGCGCAGATGGTCGACATCGAACGCGTCGAAGACCCGGCCGAGGCCGAAGCCCTGCGCGCGCTCATCGAGAAACACGTTCAATTCACCGGCAGCGAACACGCCAAGGGCATTCTTGCGGCATGGGCCACGAAGCTGCCGAAGTTCGTGCGCGTCATCCCGAAGGATTACAAGCGAGCGATGGCCTGTCTCAAGCGGGCACACGACCAGGGGTTGTCGGGCGACGAGGCGATCATGGCGGCGTTCGAAGAAAACGCGCGCGACCTGGCACGCGTCGGCGGAAACTGAGCCACAAAATACAAGAACAGAAGTAGATAGATGGGAAAGCCAACAGGATTTATCGAGTATCTGCGCGAACTGCCGGTGGATCGTGCGCCCGCCGAACGCGTGCGCGACTGGAACGAGTTCCACCACCACATGGACGAGAAACGTCTGCGTCAGCAGGGTGCGCGTTGCATGGACTGCGGTGTGCCGTTCTGCCACACGGGCAAGCTGATTTCCGGCATGGCCTCGGGCTGCCCGGTGAACAACCTCATTCCCGAGTGGAACGATCTGGTGTTCCGTGGATTGTGGCGCGAGGCGCTCGATCGCCTGCATCGGACCAACAACTTCCCGGAGTTCACCGGCCGTGTGTGCCCGGCGCCTTGTGAAGGTTCGTGCGTTCTCGGGATCAATGCGCCCCCGGTCACCATCAAGAACATCGAGAACGCGATCGTCGACAAGGGCTTTGAAGAAGGCTGGATCGTCGCCGAGCCGCCAACCACGCGATCGGGAAAGAAAGTCGCGGTGATCGGTTCGGGCCCTGCGGGCCTCGCGGCCGCGGCGCAGTTGAACAAGGCCGGCCATCTCGTGACCGTGCTCGAGCGCGCCGATCGCCCCGGCGGGTTGCTGACCTATGGCATCCCGAACATGAAGCTCGACAAAAAAGCCGTGGTTGCACGCCGCATCTCGCTCCTGGAGAAGGAAGGCGTCAAATTCGTCTGCAATGCGACGGTTGGCGAAAACGTCGAGGCCGAATTGCTCGCCAAGGACTTCGACGCAACGGTCATCTGCACCGGCGCCACGGTGCCGCGCGATTTGCCGGTCGAAGGCCGCGCGCTGAAGGGCGTGCACTTCGCGATGGATTTCCTCACGCTGAGCACCCAGTCGGTGTTGAAGGGCCAACCGGACGCAACCACCATCCACGCGAAGGGCAAGGACGTCATCGTGCTCGGCGGCGGCGACACCGGCACCGACTGCGTCGGCACCTCCGTGCGACATGGATGCAAGAGCATCACGCAGATCGAGATCATGGCGATGCCGCCGATGGATCGCGCCGCGGACAATCCGTGGCCCGAATGGCCCAAGGTCTACAAGATGGATTACGGCCAGGAAGAGGCCGCCGCGAAATTCGGTGGCGATCCGCGCGTCTACTTGACCACCGTGAAGAAGTTCAAGGATGACGGCGCCGGCAATCTGGCCGCCGTGATCACCGTGAACATCCAATGGGAAAAGAACGACAAGGGTCAGTTCATCCCGGTCGAGCAACCCGGCAGCGAGAAGGAACATCCCGCGCAGCTCGTGTTGCTGGCCATGGGTTTCCTGGGTCCCGAGCAGGCGCTGCTCAAGGATCTGAAAATCGAGACCGACCCGCGTTCGAACGTGAAGGCCGAGTACGGCAAATACGGCACGAGCGTCCCGGGTGTATTCGCCGCCGGCGACGCGCGCCGCGGGCAGAGCCTGGTCGTGTGGGCCATCAACGAAGGCCGCGGCGCCGCGCGCGAGTGCGACCGCTGGCTGATGGGCGCGACCGAACTGCCCTAGGCGGCAAAGTAGTACCGGGTAGGGATTGAGCGGACGACGGCGCTTGTGCGTCGGGTCACTCGATCCCTACCCGGCACTACTTCCATGTCCTGCATCCGTCGCCGAATTTCCGCCGTAAGTTCTGATCAGCTACGGTTTGTCGCTGCTCGTTCGGCGGCGGGGTCGGTGCCGGTCATAACGGTTCCGGTGCCGGCCTTCTTTTACCGCGCGGACGTTCCAGCAACGGTCTCGAGGGCCGCCAGTTTCGCCTCGATCGCAGCGCCGAACGACCCCTCGGGATTCGAAGCGTCGATTCCCTCGGTTTTCTCGCGCTGCGCAATGCTGGCTTTCGCCGCATCGAACGCCGCGCGCAACGAAGCCGACTTCGGCAACGCATCCCGGTAAAACGCTTCGCCGAAGTAAGTGAGATCGCGGTCATTCGCGCAGCCGAAGGAGGCGCGATCGGCTGCGGCCGCCGTCAACACGATGGTGTGGCCGTCGGCCAGCGACTCGATGAAGCTGCCGGCGTGGCAGGCCGAGATGACGATCACCTTCCAGCCGATGCCGGATTCTCGCAGCGCGTCGGCGATCTGCGCGGCGTCGAGCTCGTCCGGCATCATTCCGGCATTCGAAACCGACAGAGTCGCGTCTTCGTCGCCGTGCGACGACAAGGCCAGGAACAACACGTCATCCGGGTCCATCACCTTGCCGAGCGACACCAGCGTGTGATTCAGCGCCCGCGCGGTCGCCAATGGATTTTTCTCGAGATCGCGCTGGTCGTTCACCAGCAGCACCTCGCGATCGCTGGCGTCATAACGCTGTGCCACCTGTTTCGCCGCGAGCCCGATCTCCTGCGCGAACACGCGTTGCTCGCCGTATCCCGCGAAGCCGACGAAATAGACCTGCGCGCCCGGAGCTGAATGGGCCGCGATCTGCGCAAGCTGCGCGTCGATACGTGCGCGCTGGTCGAATTGCAGGTCCTCGATACGGCGCCAGGCGTCCTGGTAGTTAGTGCCGCCCGCCAGTTCGGTGTCGTCGTCGCCGGTGTAGACCCACATTCCGGGATTGATCATGAGACGGTCCATCGCCACGATGAACAGGAACGTGGCGGCGGCCGCCAGCAACAACGCGCGCGTCTGCACGAAGCCGGTCAACGTGCGCAGCGCCAGCTTGAAATACTGGGTCGCGTAGGCGGTCGCGGCGAGCGCCACCAGCGTGCTGATCATCCAGCGTTCCGAGAACAGGTTGAACAGCGTCGATCCGGCGATCGCGATGAGCATCGACGCGGTCACGACGAGCAGGACGCGCCGGTACTCGACCTGCGGCACGCTGAGCCGTGCGATGAGCCAGGCCAGTGCCAGTGCGCCCGCGATCACGAAGGCCAGGCCGCCCACTTCATCCAGCATGAACTGCATCGGGCCTTCGTAGACGAACCTGTCGAGCGGCAGCCAGATGACCAACGCGATCGCGCCTGACAAGGCGATGGCGCCGTCGCTGCCGACGAGCCGCGCCGCATCGGCACGCAGCAACAGCAGTTGTTTGCCCGCCGCGCCGAGTTCCTGCGCGAGCGTCAGGCGCGGTGTCGGAGGCAGCGATTCCGGCGCGGGTGGCGGGACCGAGAAATCTGAAGCGCTCACGACGGCGCTCGCGCCCGATTTCGCCTGGCCCATCAAAACACGCAGGCGTTCGGCCAGGATCGTCGTATTCAACCCACCGGAGAGGTCGCGCCCCGGCACGGTAAATGCCGATGACTGTGCCAACCAGATGAACACGTGTGTCGGCGTGCTCTCGACGGTCAGCACTTTATTCCAGCGCACGTGGCTGCTGGAGTCGCCGCGCTCGACCGCAACGCCTTCGGCGCCGAACACGAAGTGCGTCGGCCCGAAGAACAATCCGCCTGGCTTCGGCGCGCCAATTCGTTGTGCCACGACCGATTGGGCGACGCCTAACAGGAATGTGCCGAGGATGCCGACCAGGAACGCCAGCATTTCACGATCGGAGCGCGCCCAGATCATGCCTCCCAGCAACAGGGGAATCAGCAGGATGAACGGCGCCCGAACCAGGATGCGCGAGGTCTTGCCGGCTGGCGACCACAGTTGCAGCCGCACCGCACGATTAAGTGCGCGCCAGTCATCGGCGTTGAGAACCGTCGAAACCGAAAAATTTTCCATGGGCGTCCGCGGGAATCGGGGCGCTAGTGTGGCAGAAATACGCACCGCAACAGCCATCCGCGGATTCCAGGGTGACTTCCCTTTGCCTAACTACGTTCGACGCTATGCCCTCGGACGCCGCCCGCCGGCGCTCGTGCCGCGGTGCGATCGGGTCGCTTTGGCGCAAGCGGTTGTTTGACAAGGCTTTCCGCTGCAGAATGCGCGGCGTCCGACAACAAGAACCGGGGAGAGCGAGATGACCGAACTTGCCGCGTTGTGGCTGCCGATCCTGTTAGCCGCCGTTTTCGTCCACGTGCTGAGTGCCGTCTTTCACGTCGGCCCGTTCTGGCATCGCAATGACTTCCCCAAGGTGCCCGAGGAAGACAAGGCGCGCGCCGCCATCGGGTCGCTCGGCATTCCGCCCGGGGAATACATGTTGCCGCGCTGTGACACGCACGCGGAAATGCGGTCGCCGGAGTTCCTGCAGAAGATGAACGAGGGCCCCGTGTTGATGCTCACCGTGCGTCCGAATGGCATGCCCGGTATGGGAGCGATGATGGGCCTGTGGTTCCTGCATCTGCTGCTGATCGCGCTGTTCGCCGGCTACATCGCCTCGCGTGCGCTCGCGCCCGGCGCCCACTACCTCGATGTGTTCCGCTACGTGGGCAGCGCCGCCTTCCTGGCGCTCGCGCTCGGGTTGCCGGTCAACTCGATCTGGTACTCCCGCAAGTGGAGCACCACGCTCAAGCTGATGTTCGACGGCCTGATCTACAGCCTGATGATGGCGGGCGTATTCGGCTGGCTGTGGCCGAAGGTCGCGATGTAAGAGAGCGGTGTCAGGCGGGGAAAGTCGGGATAACGCGAGTAGGGACATATACTCGTGCGAGGCAATCGCGCGTTATCCCGACTTTCCCCGCCTGACACCACTCACCGCGCGCGCGCAGATCAGCACGCAGCAGAACACCAGCACTCCCGACACCAGGTACGGCGCGCCGGGAAATATCACCGGCGCATCCGCCTTCGAAAAATAGCTGAACGTCTGCGTCATGAAGATCGGCGACACCACTGCCGCGACGCTCGCGATGCTGGCGTTCGCGCCCTGCAGCTCTCCTTGCGCGGTCGGCCCGGCCTGCTTGGACATCACGCTCTGCACCGCCGGATTTGCGATGCCGCCGAGCGAGCCGATCGCGAGCGCGGCGTAGATCATCCACCCCTGCGACGCGAACGCGTATCCCAAAAACCCGATCGTCATCATTCCAAAACCCAGCAGGATCGAGCGCCGCTCACCGAGCCTCGGCACGACCACGCCCGTCAGACCCCCCATCACGATCACGGTCATGATTCCCACGAACGTGAGCGACAGGCCCATCTGCGCCGGCGTCCAGTTGAACTTGTACTGCGTGTAGAACATCCACACGGCCGGCAGCGAGTCGTGCGCGATCTGGTACAGGAACATCGCGAACAACAACCCCGCAACCATGGGTAGATGGGCGAGGCTCTTGAACGCGCCGAACGGATTCGCGCGTTTCCACTCGAACTTCCGCCGCCTTTCCACCGGCAACGACTCCGGCAACGCGAACAATCCAAACGCCACGTTCGCGAGCGCAAGCCCGGCGGCCACGAAAAACGGCGCACGCGGATCGATGTGCTCCGCCACGAATCCGCCGATCACCGGCCCGAGCGTGAAACCGCAGCCCCAGGCCGCGCCGATGAAACCGAAATTCTTGGCGCGATTGCTGTCGTCGCTGATGTCGCCGATGTACGCACCCGCCGCCGAGAACGACGCGCCGAACACGCCGGCGAAGGCGCGGCCGATGAACAGCCACAACATGGACGTCGCCAATCCGGTCAGCAGGAAATCCACGCCGAACGCGAACAACGACGCGAGCAGCAGGGGCCGCCGGCCGAACCGGTCGCTCAGGTTGCCGAACACGGGCGCCATGAAGAACTGCAGCAGCGCGTACACCGCCATCAGGTATCCGCTCCAGTCGGCCGCTGTGCTGACGGGTTCGCCGGTCAACTGCATGATCACCGAGGGCAGTGACGGGATGATGATTCCGAAGCCCAGGCTGTCGATGAATACAGACAGCAGGACGAAGGTGAGCGCAGCGCGGGATGAGGTCATGGGGGCCGGCATTCTCCGGTATATGTAAGGCCCCGTGCTAGCCTTGCATCCGCTTTCGCCTACACAGCGTAGAACTTTCCATGAACCGGATAGACAGCCTGCCCGAAGGAGTCGAGCTCGCCCAGCTGTTGCAGCGCTGTGCCGCCCGCGATTCGACCGCTTTCCGGTCGCTGTACGACAAGACCTCGCCGATCCTGTTCGCGCGCCTGTTGCGCATGCTGCGCCGGCGCAGCGTTGCCGAAGAAGCCCTGCAGGACGTCTATGTCCGCATCTGGGAGCGGGCCGCGCAGTTCGAAGCGCACCGCGGGCGTGCGCTCGCCTGGATGGTGACCATCGCGCGTTACTGCGCCATCGATCTCATGCGCCGCGAGCGCATGACGCTGGTCGGTGACGACGCGCTGAACGAAATTCCCGACGAATCCGCTTCCGACTCGATAGAAAAACCTAACAACTTCGACCATTGCATCGGCCAGCTCAACGACAACACCCGCAAATGCCTGACCTTGGCCTTCGTCGAGGGACGCTCGCACGATGAAATCGCGCGCGTCACCGCGAACCCGCTGGGCAGCGTCAAGAGCTGGATACGCCGTGGCCTCTTGAGTCTCAAGGAATGTCTCTCCTCCGAGAGGCAGCCCACGTGAAGACTTCCAACCGTGAACTACTCGACCGCCTCGCGGCGGAATACGTACTCGGTACTCTGCGATTCCGCGCACGCCGCCGCTTCGAGCGCTGGCTGCTGTCGCCGCAGGTGGGGGCATTAGTGAAGGCTTGGGAAGAAAGGCTCGCGGGCCTCGAACCGCGACTCGAACCGGTCGCGCCGCCCGCCACCGTCTGGAGCGGCATCGAGACCCGCCTCGAGCTGCGCAAACTCGCGCGCTCGCCGGTCTCGCGTTATCTCGCCATCGCCGCGTCGCTGCTGTTCTTCGCGATGCTCGGCGTGTTCGCGGTCTACAAGGGACCGGGCACGGTCGTAACGACGCCGCAACTGGCCGTCACGCAGAAGGCGTTCATCGAAGCGGATCCGCAGACTATCTACTGGCGTGTCGAGCTCCTCGGCAAAAACCAGGAGCTCAGCATGCACGTGCACGTGGTGCACGACCTGCCGCCGGGCAGGGCGCTCGAGTTGTGGGCCCTGACTGCAAGCGGTACGCCGGTCTCCCTGGGCCTGCTTCCCGCCACCGGTGACCACCATCGGGTGCTGAACGCCGCACAGCGGGCCGCGCTCGATGGGGCCAAGCAACTGGCGGTGAGCCTCGAGCCTGTGGGAGGCTCTCCTACAGGCCTTCCGACCGGTCCCGTGCTGCACGTCGCGCCGCTCCAGGCGGTGTGAACTCGTTCGCAATCCGGGACTTACGTGCGGCCGCATTATGAGAGGCGTGCACAGTCGCATTGCAGCGTGAATTCTTAATATTGGGCCCATGAGAGAGCCGTCGGTCAGCGGCATCCGCGGCCTTAACGCCCGCGGATGTCTTTTTGCGTTGCTGGTGCTTGCGCTGTTCGGCGCGGACACGGCGTTCGCGCAGACCATTTCGCTCTACAAGCGCGATACCGGCCGCATCAACTTCGTGACCACCGGCGGTTCGCTGCGCAACGCACCGAACGTCACCAACGCCTGCACGATCAACACCACCAGCACGCAGTCGCTCTCGGGCATTCCCGCCACGCGCACGGTCCGCAGCGCGTACCTGTACTGGGGCGCGTCGGGTGATACCGCCGATACGAGCGTCACGCTGAACGGCACCGCCGTCACCGCGTCACGCACCTTCGCGCGCACCTTCAACAACGGCACCGACTTCAATTTCTTCGGCGCCTTCGCCGACGTCACCAGTCTGGTCACCGGCAACGGCAGTTTCACGTTTGGTGGACTCACCGTGAATACCGGTGGGCCGTGGTGCGGATCGCAGGCCGTGGTCGGCGGCTGGTCGCTGGTCGTGGTGTACGAGGGCGCGGCTGAACGTCTGCGCGCCATCAACATCTACGACGGCCTCGACTATTTTTACGGCAGCCAGGTGACGCAGACGCCGAGTGGCTTCCGCGTGCCGTCCACGAACATCGACGGCCGCGTCGCGGTTTTCACGCTCGAAGGCGATCCGCAGAACTCCACCGCGTCGGGCGGCTTCGGTGAGGCGCTGCGCTTCAACGGCACGTTGCTCGACGACGGCCTCGTGCCCGCGAACAGCGACCCGACGGTGCAGCAGTTCGACGGCACCATCAGCACGCAGGGCAGTGTCACCAGCTACGGCGTCGACGTCGACCAGTACGACGTGAGCGCGATGTTGTCGCCCGGCCAGACCAGCGCCACGACGGTTTATTCCGCGGGCGCCGATCTGGTGCTGCTGATGGCGCAAGTCGTCAGCGCGACCTCCGATCCGGCGGTGGATCTGGCCATCACCAAGACTCACAGCGGCACATTCATTTCGGGCGGCACCGGGCAGTACACGATCACCGTGTCGAACGGCTCCGGCCCGAACATCGAACGCGAAGACAACACCGTCACGGTGACCGACACCTTGCCGGCCGGGCTGACGTTCAATTCCGCGAGCGGCACCGGCTGGACCTGCGGCGCCGTCGCGCAGGTTGTCACCTGCACGCATCCGCCCATTCTCAATGAAGGCACATCGTTCCCGCCGATCACGCTGACCGTGAACGTGCTGGAAGCCGCTGCCGCGTCCGTGACCAACAGCGCCACCGTGACCACCCCCAGCTACGACTCGGACACGGCTAACAACACCGTCACCGACGTGACGGCGACGATCGATCCGAACCTGTCGACCTCGACCAAGAGCGTGGTCGATCTCAACGGCGGCGAAGCATCGCCCGGCGACACGCTGCGTTACACGGTGACGCTGACCGAATCGGGCGGCGGCCAGGCGATCAACGTCACGATGACCGACTCGGTTCCGGTCAACACGACCTTCGGCGGATTCGTATCGATTCCCGCCGGCGCGGCCAGCGCGTTTGCGGCCGCGCCGGCGGGCGACAATCTGCTGGGCCTGCTGACCGTTTCCGGCATCACCGTGCCGGCAAACGGGTCGGTGACCGTGGTGTTCGACGTGACGGTTGCCAGCGTTTCGCCGGGCGCGCAGATCGACAACGAAGCCACGGTCAACAATCCCAACGGGCCGGACGCCACGCCCGCCGCGCCGCAGGTGATCGTGAATCCGTCGTTGCTTCCGGGCAGCGGCACCAAACAGCTCTATCTGTGGAGTGCGCCGTTGCAGTTGTCGCGCACTCGTCCGACCGGCACCCATGCCGTGCAGACCATCAACGGCAACAACCAGTCGCTCAGCTTCACGATCACGCCCGCGCTGCAGAAGGCCCTGACGCTGAACCCGGGCACTTTCGCGGTAAACCTTTTGCTGGCGCGGACCGGCACCACCTCGACCACCAGCAGCCGCACAGTGACGGTGACCCTGTCGAACTCCGCGCTCGGCACCATCGGCAGCGATTCGCTGAACTTCACATCGGGTGCGGTCACGATGCGGACCTTCACGCTCAATACTGGCGGTGTGACCGCGCCTGTGGGCTCGACCTTCACGCTGGTGGTGAACAACAACAGCGGCAACACCGGCAACCGCAGCGTGAGCCTCACGCCGTATGCGGGGGCCAACTACTCGCGCGTCGATCTCAATAGCGCGACCGTCATCAATGTCGACAGCGTGCAGACCTTCAGCGCGGCCTTCAACGGCGGCGTCGCGCAGACGACTTTCTACCCGGGCGCAAACGTGTTCGTGCGCGCCACCGTGAGCGATCCGTTCGGCAGTTTCGACATTTCGAGCACGACGATCAGCGTCATCGATCCGACCGGAACGACCGTGGTCACGAGCGCTCCCATGATTGCGCAGGGCGCGCCGGCCACCTGCAATTCGACCAGCGCGGCGACCTGCGTCTATCAATATCAATATGCGGTGCCGGCATCACCGATACCACCCCTCGGCGTTTACACCGTGCGCGTCACCGGTAACGAAGGTGCGGAGGGCACGATCACCGATCTTGGCGTCGGCACGTTCACGGTGGCGATACCGCAGCCGTCCATCACCCTGGTGAAGTCATCGACCGTGCTGTCGGATCCTACCGGCAGCGCCACACCGAAGCGCATTCCGCTGGCGGTGGTTCAGTACGACATCTCCGTTACGAACAGCGGTCCGGGCACGGTGGATGCGAATACGCTCGTGATCACCGATCCGCTGCCGACCGGCACCACGATGTACGTCTCGACGACGCCGGCGAATCCGGTGGTGTTCGTGAACGGCACAACGGCAAGTGGCCTCACGTTTGTTTACGCGAGCAACGTGGCGTATTCGAACGTGGGCGCGAGCGGGCCGTGGACGTATGCGCCGGTGCCCGATGTGAACGGCTTCGACGCGAACGTGAAGGCTGTGCGCGTTTCGCCGGGCGGAATCATGAGTGCCGCGGGCACGGGCAATCCGTCGTTCACGATTCAATTCCGGGTGCGGATAAATTAAGTCCGCCCACCAGGGTTTTTGCCCTCGATTGCACCGGATGAATGCGATTTCGGCACGAGTGCACTCATCCTGGGACGTCACTTTCCAGACGGGGTGTCAAAAAGCGGATTTACGCCGGTTCCGGCCGAATCCGGGGATTTCCGAGTTGGCACGGCGATTGCTTTATCTAAATCGTCTGCGGAATGTTCTCCTCCCCCCTCGTGAGACTTTTTGCTGGACAGAACGCGTACAGGAACGGAAGGGCCTGTACGCGTTTTTTTTTGGAGAGGGGGGCAGCCACCGTTTCCCAGCAAAAGGGGACAGTCATCGATGTGAAGCGGTGCGTGCGTCGCGATACGACGAAGCCTGTCCCCTTTTGCTAGCAAACGGGGGCTGCCCCCACGCTTCAAACGGGGGCTGCCCCCACGCTTCGTGGTAATGCAGTCTGACCGCGGGCGGCAAATGCGCTGACCACAATCCTCCGTCATGCGCACCTTAATCCTGATTTCCCTGATGCTGGTCGCGGGCGTGGCCGCGGCATCGAACTATCGCGACGTACAGAAGGCGGTCAGCGACGACACCTTGCTGCAGTCCGCCGGCGTCACACCCTCTGAAGCCAAGCTGCGCGAGCAGTGTTCCGCCGCAGTGGTCGATACGGATGACACACCGGTGTTCTTCGATTGCGTCTACGTCCAGACAGACCACGACCTCAACCTCTTCAGTCTCGAAGACGGCTACCTCATGTCCGAGCTGCAGCTGACCCTCAGCAACATGGACGGCGTGGCGCTCCAGCACATGGGCAAATACAACCAGGTGCAGATCTTCAGCGGCAACCGCATTGCGGCGTTCTACATCCACGGCACGCACTGGATCGATCCGGCGCGCACCCTGGCGGTGTACGAATGGCTCACGAATCACGGCGTGCGGGAACGCCAGCCGCGCAAGTGGATCGGGCCGTAAAGATTTTCGTGAATAATCCGCGCCGCCGCTTGACAGCGGCGATATCAGGCCTAGAATCCGCGCCCCAATGAATCCTAACTACTTCAATTCGCACTGCACGCATGCGCTGGCGGCCCCGCCGGCGAAGCGTTTGGCTGCGGAAGATACGCAACTGAACAGCTAGCTCTTCGGAAAACGGAGGGCTCGCCAACGGCCGCCCTCTGGAAAGTCTCTCAACGAGGCCCCGGTCGGCAGTCGCCACCGGGGCCTCGTCATTTGGGGCGAGGCCCCCGCGCCAGAACAGAGAGCAGAACATGTCGATCTACAAACTACCGGCTGATCGCGAGAATCGCGCCGCCGCCCCGGCGAACCTCACCGTCACGCTCCAGGAGGACATGTACAACCTGGGCGACGCCATCGTGCGCGCGCGTGCCGCGCAGGGCTGCGAATTCGACCTGCGCCAATTGCCGGTGCATCGCCGGCTGCGCTGGTCCGTGCGCCGCAAACTCGCGGACTTTTTCGATGACCTCGCGCTGGATGCCGCGTTCGTCGCCCATAGGGCCCGCGAGGGAGTGGTGTTGCTGAGCGCGCCTGGCGCATTCGTGCAGGCGCAAGGACACAGCAAGGGCAGCTACAGCTCGTGCTGGTTTTCGTTGTGGGCCGAAAGCCGCGCGCGTGCCGATGAAGTGATCTCGCGCCTCGAGGTGATATCGGCGGAAACCCGCATGCACGATGAGACCTTCACGCTCGATTGGCAGTTCACCAACAGCGGCGGCGAACTGCGCAGCGCGTCGTTCCAGGAACTGGCGGACCCGCTGCTGCTCGACGAGGCCTATCCTTCGCTGGAGATGCCGGTGCAACGGTTCGTCGCGAAATATCTCGAGGCCTCGGAGTGTGTGTTGATCCTGTTAGGCCCGCCCGGAACGGGAAAGACGCGTTTGGTGCGCGCCATTCTTTCGGAGGTCTCGCGCCGCAAGGGCGAAAACGCCGAAGTCATGTACACGGCGGACAAACGCGCATTGCAGAGCGATGAGATCTTCGTCGAGTTCATCACCGGGTCGCATGATGCGTTCGTCATCGAGGATACGGATCACCTGCTAAAGGCGCGCACCAGCGGCAACGAGGAAATGCATCGCTTCCTTGCGATCGCCGATGGCGTGGCGCGCTCGCAGGGTCGCAAGATCATCTTCACGACGAACCTGCCGAACGTCACGGATATCGACGACGCATTGATCCGGCCCGGGCGGTGTTTTGCGGTGAAGAACCTGCGCAGCCTTGATGCAGACGAAGCGCTGCGGCTGGCCGCGAAAATATGCGCGGCGGATGCGGAGCGGGCGAGGCGGGCGGATGCGGCAGTGCGCGCGATGAATGCGCGTTCGTATTCGGTTGCGCAGGTGTATCGCGCCTGCGGTTGATAAATAGGCATGTCGCCTTTTACTTCAGGTGTACGCGGTAGAAAACGACGTACTCGCCTTGGCCTGGGTCAACTTCGAGGCACCAGCCGTTATCTCTCTTGCTGCGATAAAGATTCTGCGCGAGCCACCCGACCACCGGCGTGCGGCGCAATTCCGGCGTGAGCATGCGCGCGCGCATATCGCTGTTCTTGGGCCAGGTGATCGGCGTGAGGCCGGGGGTCAAGTGGAGAAACAGGGTCGATTCAGTATTTCTAGGATTGCGATCCCGCTTGCGCGCCTGGTACGCGAGCTCGAGATCCTGTGAACGCGGTATCTGCATCGGCGCCTGGGTAGAGAGCAGGCGCTTGTTGCGATAGTCACCTGCGCAGGCGAGTGAACTCACGCCTAACAGGCAAAGCGCGAACCCGAAGAAGCGATCCCGGAGGCCCATCTCGAACGACCTCGTGCGGAAATATCGTGGCCATCAGGTTAGGAGTGGCCGCGGCGCGCTCGCAATAGATGAAGCTGGAAATCGGTACAAAGCGCCGGAGCACGCACGCCTTTCGCCACACAAGTCGCTATTTTTGCGGCTTGACCGGTTCCAATGAACCATAATCCGCCACATATGAATCTCGACGAAACCATAAACGCATGGTTGGCACCGATCGCGGACTGGTTCGGAAAAGTGGTGTTCTACGCGGTGCCGGTGCAAGGCGCGCAACTGCCGCTGATCCTCGTCTGGCTGATCATGGGTGGCATCGTCTGCACGCTGGCGTTCCGTTTCGTGAACCTGCGTGGCTTCAAACATTCACTGCAGGTGATCCGCGGCGACTACTCGAACAAATCGTACGCCGGTGAAGCGACGCCGTTCCAGGCATTGAGCACCGCGGTGTCCGGCACGGTCGGCCTCGGATCCATCGGCGGCGTCGCGGTTGCGGTGTCGCTGGGCGGGGCGGGCGCGGCGTTCTGGATGATCGTCGCGGGTTTCCTCGGCATGAGCACGAAGTTCGCCGAGGTCACGCTCTCCGTGAAATATCGCAAGGTGCGGCCGGACGGCACGGTAACCGGCGGGGCAATGCATTACGTCCCCATCGCGCTCGAACGCCGCGGCCTGCCGCGCCTCGGCAAATTCCTCGCGGGGTTTTTCTGCGTCGCCGCGGTGGGTGGGTCACTGACCATCTTCCAGGTCAACCAGGCGTACGCGCAGTTTCACAACGTCACCGGGTTCGATCAGGCTTTCATCTTCGGCCTGGTGGTCGCGGTGTGGGTCGCCATCGTGTTGTTCGGCGGCGTGAAGCGCATCGTGCAGTGGACCGACAAACTATCGCCATTCATGTGCCTGCTGTACGTGTTGGCCTGCCTCGTCGTGTTGGGCGCGAACTTCTCGAACATCCCGGGCGCGCTGGCCACCATCGTCCGCGAGGCGTTCTCCGGCGACGCGGTCACCGGGGGCATCGTGGGCGCGTTGATCCAGGGCTTTCGCCGCGCGTTTTTCGCGAACGAGGCCGGCATCGGTTCGGCGCCGATGGCGCACGCCACGGTTCGCACCCACGAGCCGATGTCACAGGGTTTCGCGGCGCTGATGGAGCCGTTCCTCGATACCGTGATCATCTGCCTGTTGACCGCGCTGGTCGTGGTCGTCACGGGTGTCCACCACACGAGTACCAGCGTCGGCATCGCGTTGACGTCCGATGCATTTGCCACCGTGGTGCCGTGGTTCCCGCTCGTGCTGGCCGTGGTCGCGATCCTGTTCGCTTTGTCGACCGTGTTGTCGTGGGGCTATTACGGCGAGCAGGCCTGGACGTGGCTGTTCTCGGAGCGTTTCGGCAGCCGCGTGGCGTACCGGCTGTTCCTGTGCTGCGTCCTGTCGGTGGCGGCCACGCTCAGCCTCGACCAGGTGGTGAACATCGTGGATTCGCTCAATTTCAGCATGGCGATACCCAACCTGATCGCCGTCTATCTATTATTGCCGGAGTTGCGCGCGGATCTGGCCAGTTACTGGCAGCGCATCGTGTTGAAGGGAGAGGGAAAGAACAATGTCGCGTAAATCGTACCTGTGGTTGTTAGGCCTGATCTACCTGGTGTGGTGGGTCCTGATGGCCATCAAACCACTCGACTTCAGCGACTGGCTGCTCGAGAACTTCCTGGTCCTGTTGGGGTTGGGGCTGCTGGTGTGGTCGTACAAGAGGTTTCCGCTGTCGCGTGTGTCGTACACCTGCATCTTCGTGTTCATGATGCTGCACGCGCTGGGCGCGCACTACACATACGCGAAGGTGCCGTACCAGGAGTGGTTCCCGGCTCTCGCGGGCGGACGTAATCACTTCGATCGCCTCGTTCACCTCTCTTACGGATTGCTGCTGACGTATCCGATCCGCGAGATGTTCCTGCGCATCGGCAACGTGCGCGGCTTCTGGGGTTACTTCCTGCCGCTCGACCTGACCATGTCGACATCGATGTTGTACGAGCTGGTCGAATGGGGCGCCGCGGAATATTTCGGCGGCGATCTCGGAATGGCCTACCTGGGTACGCAGGGCGATGTCTGGGATGCGCACAAGGACATGGCGCTCGCGTCGCTGGGTGCGTTGATCGCGATGGTCGTCACCGCACTGGTGAACCGGCAGCTGCAGCGCGACTTCGCGCAGGAATGGGCCGAAAGCATTCGCGTGAAGCGCAAGAAACCGCTCGGTGAAGAAGCGCTGCGGTAAACCACTCTTTACTTCAGGGCGGCGATTCGCGCTTGCGACAGCGCATACACGCTGCTCGCCTGGATCACTCGCGACGTCGGCTTCTGCACATGCGAGTAATACTCGCGGGCGGAACCCGCATCGCCATACGCCTCGGCCACCAGCCCGAATCCATACCACGACGAATCATCGGGCCGCTCGATGCTGAGCTGCTCCATTCCCTTCAGCAGCAGATCGCGCGCCTCGCGCGGCTTGCCGCTCGCGGCGTACACGCACGCCAGCGTGTGTGCGATCGCAAAGCTGCGCCCCTGCGACTCGTCGTACGCCATGCGTGCGGCCTCGACAGCCTGCTCGGACACCGGCTGCGCCAGCAGCGCTGACCACGCGTACTGGTTGTAATCCGCCGCGCTCGCACGGCCACTGTCGATCAGCGGCTGCATGATCGCGGGAATCTCCGCAAACGCGCCGCGCGCCTCGGCGCGATGCACCAGCATTTCGCGCGCGATGGAATCATCCGGCAGGCGCGCCAACCGTTCGCGCGACGCCGCTTCAACCGAATCCCACTGCTTCAACTGGATGCCGGCCCATTGCTGAAACCGGAACGCCAGCGCCGATGAAGGCACGGCCTTCGCCAAACGCGTCGACACCTCCTGCAACTGCGGCCACTGGCCGAGTTCCAGATGCACCTTCGCGAGCGCCAGATCGAGGCTGAGCCTGTCCGTCGCATTCACCGCGGCCGCGCGTGCGGTCAACAGCAGCGGCAACGCCCGTTCACCCAGCGCGCAATCGGCTAACAACATCGCGGCGGCGGCGCGCGCGGCGGCCATATCCGCCTCCGCGCCCACCGTCCAGGCGCGCGCGAACGCGGGCCCTTCGAACGGATCCTCGGAATTCAGCGCCCGCAACTCCATCCGCGCCCAATCCAGCCAGCGGCGCGCGCCGGCAAAATCGTTCGCGTCGATTCGCTCCAGCGCCATCAGCCCGAGCGGCCCCACCATCGGCGCCACGGTCAGGATCCGATAAGCCCCGTCCTCGCGAACCACGTAGAAACTCTGCGACTCACCGGCCGCGCGCAGTTGCACGCGATACCCGAGTGCGTCATCTCCTTCCACGATCACGCGTACGTTGCTGAACAGCAGATCCGCGCCGACCTCGAACGGCAGCTCCTGGCGCGTCAGCCCGTTGATGAGCCCGCGTTGCGCGCGCCGGAAATCGTCCGTGTTGGCCTGCGACTGGGCCCGTTTGCTGAGCAGCTTGCGGAAGCCGGCATCACTTCTGTCCGCATCCATCAGCTCCACGAACGAACGCAGCACCACGCCGCGCGGATCAACCGGCAGAATCGCGGCGCCGTCGTTGCGTGAAGTCTTGCGCAGCATCGAGATGCGCTGCGAGCTCGCCGCCGTGGTTGTCTGCCCGCGGGTGCTGGCTTCCATCAGGTCTGCCGCGCCCGAATATTCACGCAGCCGCATCAGGATGCTGCCGGCGCTGGCCAGCGCATTCCGGAGATCCGTCTCGCCACTGACCAGCGCGCGCGCCTGCTCGATGGCCTTGGGCCCGCCCTGTTCGGCGGCAATGGACGTGATCAGCAACGCGCGCTGCGCGACACTCGCAGGCTGCTTGCGCAGCGCCTCGCGCAGCTCGTCATATCGCTTCGCGTACAACAGCGCGTAGAAAAGATTGTTGGCGAACTCGTCCGACTTCGCGTCGTCTTCGCTCAGCATCTTGCGGCGTGCCTGGTATTCGGCGATCGCCTCTTTCATGTTGGCCGTTGCCGAATACCGCACGCCGCTGGCATCGTGTTCGAGCAGCACCGCCAGGTCCGCGGCGATGTCCGCGTTGAGTGGCTCGAGCTCGCGCGCCTTTCGATACGCGGCGATTGCGCCGGCGCGGTCGTAACCTTCGCCAAACCGCCGGCCCACCGAATCGTGCTGCAGCGCCCAGCCCAGCTGCTTCCACGCCAGCGCCGATTTCGGCTCGAGCTTCGTGGCGGCCAGCGCCTCGCGCTGCGCACGCAAGCCCAGGCCCGCATCCAGCAGCGCCGAAGCACTGCGCAGATGATGCACGGCCTTGCGCGGGTATTTCGCCACCAGCGCGTCGTTCGCCTGCAGCGCGCCGCGGAAGTTGCCATCGGCGCGCAACGCGACGCCGATCTGGTCGAACGCGATCAGCAACGTCTCCGATGCGGTCAGCTCCCGCAGCGCCTTCAGCAGCGCCTCGGTCTCGCCCAGCGTGTATCGCCCCTTGATCGTGTCGAAGCGCCACGAGGCCTGCACCGCGCCATCGGCCGTCACGTTGAATTCCGAGATCAGTTCCGCCGGGCCCAGCTTCATGATGTTGTTAGGCGGGAGGCGCCGCGCCTGGAATCCCGCCGGCGGCTGAATGCGATAGCGCCACTCGGTGACGAACGGCACGAACACCACGTCCGCCGTGCGGGCGCGATCTTCCGGCTCTTCCTTCGCCATGCGCGAGTCGAAATATTCCGGCAGCCGCGCGGCGATGTTCGCCACGTTGATGCCCACCGCCGCGGTTTCCAGGTCGGTGAAACCGATCGGCGCGTCCCGCATCTCGATGCTCATGGAATAAGGCTTCGAGAAATCCGTGCTGGCCGTGTGTTCGTAGTTGAGCAGCGCCTTGGCGCGATACGCGTCGTGCGCGTAGGTCTTCAGATCGTCGAGTCGCGCCTTGGTGTCGGGGCCGGCATACCAGCCGCGGTATTCGCCCTCGATCGTGCCATGGGCTTCGGTCGTTTCGATCACGCGCGACGGACCGTATTCGGCCAGGAAGAAATCGCGCGTCTCGATCTGGCGATTGTCGAGCGAGCGCAAGGCCGGTGTGCGGATCAACCCCTTCGTGCCCGCGCGGATCACCAGTGCGAGACGATCCGCGTCCGGCGGCGGCAGGGTTCCAACACGCGAGTATTCGGCGGTCGCGTCTATCCACAGGTCTTCCACGCCCGGCACGTAGACGATGGCGTGATCGAACATGCCCATGCCCGGCAGATCCGCAGACACATCCTGATCGCCACCCGCGGCTAGCAGCGCCAGATACGCCTCGATGCCCGAGGCGCGCAGTGCCGCAACCAGCAACGTGGATTTGTCCTTGCAATCGCCGAAGCGGCGCCGCAACGTTTCGGACGGGTATTCCGGGATCAGGCGCGCGGCGCCGAATTCCACGCCCGTGTAGCGCACCTCGCGGTGCAGGCGCTCGACCACCTTGCCGATGTATTCACGCGTAGGCGAATGCGGCAGCGAATCCACGAAGCCCGAACCGATCGTGGCGCCCGCGTTGCCGCCACCGGCGCCGATGCGCGCCGGCACTCGCAAGCCCGCGAGCAGCGGCCGGGCGTCTTCGCTGCGAATGCGGCCTTCCGTCATGTCGCGGTAGTTAGCGGCGACTGCTTCCCAGGACGCACCCGACGAGAACTCCACGCTCGGCCAGGAAGGCGTATCCGAAGGCAGGTTCGAATCCGCCACGTTCATTTCGTCGAGCGCACCTTGTTCGAGCACCCAGCGCACGCGGCCGGCGGCGCGGGTTTCCTTCACCTGCGCGTTCGGCAGCAGGCGCGTCATGCGCTTGAGCGGCAGCGATTCGGGCGCGTCGATGATCACGCGCGTCCGCAGCACCGGCACCGGCCGGCCGATGAATTCGCGATACGCGGAGCCCGCCGCGAAGAACGGCTGCTCGTCGCGCACGGTGATTTCTTCTTCGATCACCGAACCGATTTCAACCGCGGGCAGCGGGCCTTCGAGCACGTGATCGTCGTCGTAAACCTGGGCAGCCGCGGCGTCGCGGGTGCCGGCATCCTGCAGCAGCTTCTGGTCGAGTTTGTGTTCGCGGCCGTCGCGGGTGATGACGCGTGCGCGGATCGTCGGGCGCGCCTGGTGCCACGGCTGCCAGTGCGCGCTGCTCGCGGCCCAGCGTTCGACGCCGTCCGGCGAGTCGACGCGATAGATCATCCGATTGGTGCGCGTGAGGCGGTGTTGTTCGTCGAGCACGAAGGTGCGTTCGTCGAGCAACACCACGATGTCGACGGCGCGTTCGCGTTTGATGCCGGCGGCGGTCTGCTGCAGCTCACGCGCGGGCGTGGTGAACGAGGGTGCGTCCCAGATCTCCGCGGCGTGGGTGGCGGCGGACAACAGCAGTGCGGCGAGGCCTGAAACCAGGCGGCGAAGCGGCATGGGCATGAGGTGGCGAATCCTCCCGATTTGACAGAAATATAGCCCGGTAAGCCGCCGCCAAAAGGCGATCAGGTCACGGCTTTTTGTAGGCCGGTGCTATTGTTCGCGCCCATGACCGCACCGACTTCACACGGTTTGTCTCAGCTACGGGATGCCCTGCGGGAATTTGCCGCCGAGCGGGACTGGGACAAGTTTCACAGCCCCAAGAACCTGGCCTCCGCACTGTCCGTCGAGGCCGCGGAATTGCTCGAACGGTTTCAGTGGCTGACCGAGGATGAGAGCCGCTCGTTATCGCCCGCCGATCTCGCGCACGTGCGGGAGGAGATGGCGGACGTGCTGAACTACCTGGTGCGCCTGGCGGACAAGCTGGACGTGAATCTGCTGGATGCCGCGCGCGAGAAGATCAAACTGAACGCGGTGAAATATCCGGTCGACAAGGCGCGTGGCAGCGCCAAGAAGTATTCGGAGCTTTAGGGGCAGCCCCCTTTTCCCAGCAAAAGGGGTCAGTCATGATTTCTCTGCTTTGTAGTGCGGCAAAGACGCGCCTCGCCAGGGCTGACCCCTTTTGCTAGGAAAAGGGGGCTGCCCCCTAAAACTCCTGACATCGGTCACTTTTTCTTGTTAGCCCATCCTGGGCCGCTTTCGTCCAAAATCCTCTGCCGCGCGAAATCCGCCGGCTCCGCGCCCGGGGCAACGCCGTACAACGTCGGCGTCCAGCCCGCATCGGTCTTGAGGTCCGGATCGAACTTCGCATTCCATTCCGCGATGAAGTCGGTGGGTTCACAACCGGCTTTCTCGGTCCAGCAGTTGCCGACCGCGGTCAGCCCCGTACCCTTCTTGCCGTCGATGACTTCCATCGGGCCGAATCCCGCGCTCAACTCGAAGTAATTGTTTTCCGCGTAGAGGCGCGACTCGAATCCCACGCCCCAGCTCGAATAGTAGCTAGTGCCGCCGTTGATCTTGTATAGATTGTCGTACACGTGCACGCGGCCGTAGCGCACGCGCGGCATGCGTTGCCCGACGTTTTCGAACAGGTTGTGATGCAGCGTGACGCGCAATTTTCCGAGGTCCGCGGTCGCCGCGTCGAATTGCCGATCAGCATGGTCTTGTCGTGGGATACAAACTGATTCCACGACACCGTGACGTAGTCCGATTCATGAGTGATGTCGAGCAGTCCGTCGTGCACCTGGTAACGGTGCCCGAACCACGTTGGCTGCGACTCATCGCGGGTGCGCACGTCCGCGAAGCGGTTATGGTCGATCCACACGTTGGTCGAATTGCGAATCGATATCGAATCATAGGATGAGTTCCAGTTGCCGGTCGCGCCGTCCGAGGGGGACCACTCGGGAAAACAGTCCGCGGTGTCTTCGATGCTCAGGTTGCGGACGATCACATTCATCGGCTGGTTGCCGCTGGTGATGTCGGGCGCGATGTCGAGCCACGCGCCGATGATCGTGGCGTCCGCCAGGCCGAACAACGTGGTGTTCGCCGGCACGCGGATGTGCACGCGCGCTTCCTGCGCCGCGTGTGATGCGGCCCGCGCGTTCTCCTGGCCGCCGTTCGGTTCCCTTTTGTCCTTGCCAAACGGACCCGCGGGGTCGTACATCGCCAGGAATGCGAACGGCGCGTACAACTCGCCGGTTGCCGGGTCGGGCCGGTAGTAGTCCTTGCAGTTGAGCGGGTTGCCGGCCTCGTCGACATTCGCATCGATCGTGCCCTTCACGTAGATGAGCTTCGGCGTGGCGTCCGGCCAGGCGAGGGCCGCGATCAGCTCCTTGCGATTTGTGACCGTGACCGTACGGGCGGAGGAGGCAGCCGAACCGCCGGTGGTGCCCTGGGGCAGCGCCGCGGTCGGAACCGAGCCCCAACCGTCGTTCGAAGGCAGCGTTTCGCGTCCCGGTTCTGCCGCCGGCACGGCCGCCCTTGCGGTCCCGATCAGGAAACCGATGGACAGAACGTAGGCGAGGGCTCGGCCAGACTTGGCAAAAACATCAATTTTCCTCGTGAAAATTGCCGCAATCGGACACGCACCGTTTCGGACCCGACGAATGACACCGGTGACATGCTGCGGGCGAAGCTGAAGCGAAGCAAGTAATAGTTCGCCCGTCGTGTAACCGCGTGAAAGTAGTCACACAATTTTCCCGTAAGGCATCCCGATCTTTTACATTTGCTGGCCGGCTCTGCCGCGCCGCAGCGTGGTCACAAAAGGCGAACACGTCGCAGAATGCCTCGCGAGACCCAAGGAGCCGCCGATGCCCACTAACTACGTACTCGTCGATTTCGAGAACGTTCAGCCCGAGACACTCGCTTCACTGGCCGAAGGCCAGTTCAAGGTGAAGGTGTTCGTCGGCGCGACGCAAGCCAGGGGACGCATCTCGTTCGAGTTGTCGCACTCCATGCAGATGCTCGGCGCGAACGCGGAGTACGTGAAGATCGCGCGCAGCGGGCCGAACGCCGTCGACATGCACATCGCGTATTTCGTCGGCAAGATCCTCGAGCGCGAGCACGACGCGGTGATCCACATCATCTCGAAGGACACCGATTTCGATCCGCTGCTCGAATACCTGCGCGCCAGTGGCGTGACGTGCAAGCGGACAAAGACGATCGCCGAAGTCGCGAAGCTCGCGCAGGCAGCCGCGCGGGCGCGGCCACTGCAGAAGCCGCAACGCGCGCTGACCACGCCGCACGTGCCACCGCCGCGCAAGGCGCACTCGGAGAAGCTCGCGCCGATCATCAAGCAGCTGCATTCGCTGAGCGGCAAACCGGGTACGCGCAAGAAGCTCGCGCAAACCATCGGCAACTACTTCAAGCAGCACGGCGGGGAGCTGGCGGAGAAGACCATCGACCACCTGATCGATGAACTGATCCGGCTCAAATACGTGACGCAGACGGGGCCGAACGTGAGTTATCACCTGGTCTGAGGCTGGCGCACCGCAATGCGGCGACATTTTTGACCCGGGCCGGGAACCCCGCAGGACGTTTCGAATCTACGTTGTCAAGCTGCTGCGAAGCGGCGCGGGCCGCTACACTGCCCGCCTAACAACATAGACCCGAAAGGAAGCCCGTGACGTTCAGATCCCTCAAGTTCGCAGTATTCGTTTTGGCGATAATTGCCGCCCCCGCCGCGCAGGCGCAGTGGACCGGCAAGGCGGAGCTCGGCTTCCTGTCTTCAAGTGGCAACACCGAGGCCACCTCCGCGAATACCAAATTCGACTTGACGAAAGAGGGCGCCAAGTGGCGTAACAACTTCTACGTCGCCGCCTTGTACGGAAAGAACGCCGAATTCACCACCGCCGAGCACTACGAGGCGAGATACCAGGCGGACTTGAAGATCACCGATCGTTTCAGCTGGTTCGGCGGCATCCGCGGCGAGCAGGATCGTTTCAGCGGCTTTGCGTACCAGGCGACCGTGTCGACCGGCGCGAGTTACAAGTTCATCGACAGCCCGACCACCAAGCTCACCGCATCACTCGGCGCCGGCTTGCGCCGTTCCAAGAGCGAGACGCTGGTGAAGACCGACGCCGGCGAGGTCATCGATCGCATCGAAGGCGAGGTGGATGACGAGCCGGTTGGCATCTTCAGCTCTAACTACGAGCACGCCTTCACCGACACCACCAAGATCACCAACAAGTTTCTGGCGGAATCGGGCGCCGACAATACATCCGTGCAGAACGACATCGCGCTGCAGGTGTCGATGACGGATGCGCTGGCGCTCGCCGTGGGTTATGGCATTCGTTACAACTCGGATCCGCCGCCGTTGTCTGAGAGCACGGATACCCTGATCACCGTGAACCTGGTCTACAACATCAAATGAACAAGTACCTGAAGGCGGCGCTGTCTGCGGGCGTCGTGCTGGTGCTCGCCGCCGTGGCGGCGTGGCCCCAATCCGGCAGCACCGCCAGCGTCACCGTGAAGACGGGGCCCGAGGCCGGCAAGTACGACGCGTCGCCGTCCGATGCCTGCGTGCTGGTGGCGTTCGGCAAGAAGCCGCTCGGGTTGTCGGCCGTATTCAGCGGCGTCGATTCCTCCTTGTCGGTCGACATGCCGAACATCGATGAGAAACACGCCAACGAGATTCAGGTCGTGCTCGTCATCTCGCACATGAAATCCGCGGGCGGGATGAAGAATGGCGTGGCCAGCATCACCTATGAGATCGATACGCGGCCGGACGCGGCGCTGGATGCCCAGAAGCGCGCCGAGCGGGCTAACAAAGGCATGACCGGCAAAGCGACCACGATGCTGATGGAGCGCGGCAACACCGTGCTGCTCAGCTTCACCGGCGAGACCGCGAGCGGCGTGAAGCTCGACGGCGAAGTGAACTGCCGAAAGGTCGAGTCGCAAGTTGGCGCAAACCCGAAGTAGTATCGGGTAGGGATTAGCTACCCGGCACCAACCCCTTCCACTTGACCACGAAGAACCGCATCGGCCGGTCGCCCGAGTTGCGGATGCCGTGCAGATCTCCGGGCTTCGAATACATCAGGTCGCCGGCCTGCGAGGGCACGTCCTTGCCATTCAACGACCACGTACCCGAACTCGGCTGGCCATCTTCTGTGTAGATAGAGATCCAGCCCCACGAGCCGGTGGACTTCCTTGCGTCCGCCGCCTTCCAGATATGGCTCTCGAGCGGCGGCTTCACCGGCTTCAGCGCCCAGAGTGTGCCGGTGTAGAACGAGCCCAGCATCAGCGCGCCTGCGCCCACGAAGGATCGAAGTTTCATCAGAAATTCCTGGGGTGGGGTGATCAAAGCAGGTTGGTGCCGGGTGGGGGAAGCGGGGATTGGCCGAACGGGGTCGTGAGCTCCTTGATTCCCCACTTCCCCCACCCGGCACCAACCGGGAATTTTTCACAGAACCGGACATTGTCAAAGCCGCGCGCGGATTTTTCCGCGCCGCACGAGACTAGTCTTCTCGCACAGGGAGGATTTACATATGCGAGTGATCCGCACATTGGATGAATTGCTGACGCTGCCCCAGGACCGACACGTCAACGGCTTTCGCGGCCGCGCCTCGCTGCTGCTCGATATTCCCGAGGTGTCACGCCCCATGTTGATGCGCGCACAGGATTCGCTCAACAGCCTGCAGGAACGCGGCGGCAGCCTGGCCGGCGCCGCCATCATGTTCCTCGCGTTGCTCGCCGGCGTGAGCAAGGTGCTGCACGAGAACGAGTCGCTCTTGAGCTGGCTGGCGATGGGCGAGCTGATCCTTGTCCTCGCCGTTTCGTTTGCACTCGGGTACGCGGCGAGGTGGGCCGCGCTCGCCATCACACGCTTGCAATTCGCCTATCGCTGCCGAGTGCAGCACGATCTGCTGGCGATGCTTCTGCCGCGATGAAGCCAGCGCGGTAGTCGAAGTCGACGCGGCATTCACGCCGCGCACCGACCCGCGATCCATGGTTTCATGGGCGCCCCATGAAACCTTCCCACGGTTGGGCGCTGTTCGCGCTCGCGATGGCCAGGGCCGACGCCGCGATGCCTGGCCTGTCCAAGGTCGCGCGTTGCGCGCCGGCGCAATGAAAAATCCTTTCGGCGAAGATTTCTCGTGGACGTTATGGCCGGGCTCGGACGACGGCCGAGTCGATGCAGGGCCCGACTTCCTGCTCGAGAACTCTGCTGCGCCGAGCAGCGATCTCGTCATCAGCGATGTTTTTCGGGCGCGCTGCTTCGCGTTCAAGCCAAAGAAGCTCAACGGCCGGGCCGTGCTCGTGTTGGCCGGTGGTGGCTACACCAAACTAGTCATCGGTAAGGAAGGAGTTGAGATCGCCCAGTGGCTCGCGAATCTCGGCTTCCATGCGTTCGTATTGGTGCACCGATTTCCGAACGCGCAATTTGGGCCGCAAGCGCCCGTGGACGATGCGATGGAGGCGCTGCGGCAGATTCGTGCGCGCGCGCCGGAGTGGGGCGTGAACGCGCGTGCCGTGGGTGTGCTGGGGTTGTCATCGGGCGGCCATCTGGCGAGTTGCCTCGTCGCCGGTTATCCCACGCAGTGGACGCCGCCGCCTTCAAAGGATGCGGCGGTCAATGCGACACCGGATTTTCTCATCGTTGGCTACGGGCCGATCTCGACCAACGCCTCCGGCCGCACGATCGTGCCCGATAAACCGCCGTTGCCCCCACCGGAAAAACAGGCGCTGTATGAAGCCATGCAGCCGGATGTGCAGCTGATGGATTCACCGCCACCCGCGTTCATCGTCTATGCGGCCAACGATGCGGTGGTGCCGGTGGAGAACGCATACCGCCTGCACAAAGCATTGTTAGCCAAGGGCGGCTCGGCGGAGTTGCACGTGTTTGCCGATGCACCGCACGGCTTTGCGCTGCGAGAGAAGACGTTGCCGGTGGGCACATGGCCAGGGCTTTGCGAGGCGTGGCTGAATCACTTGCGCTTGTGACGCGGCATGTCAATCAGCTAGGGTGCGCCCTCCAATAACAACAAGAGGGGAGTTTCATGCCCATTCTCAAGCGTTGTACCGCGGAATTGTTAGGTACGTTCTGGCTGGTGCTCGGCGGCTGCGGCAGCGCCGTGCTGGCGGCGAAGTTTCCGGAAGTCGGCATCGGCCTGGTGGGTGTGGCGCTGGCATTTGGCCTCACAGTGGTGACCATGGCGTACGCCGTCGGCCACATCTCGGGCGGCCATTTCAACCCGGCGGTGACAATCGGCCTGCTCGCGGGCGGCCGCGTCAAAGCGGGTGACGTTGCGCCCTACATCGTCGCGCAGTTGCTCGGCGCCGTGCTCGCCGCGTGGATCCTCGCGCAAATTGCGAGCGGCAATGGCACGGATGCGGTGGCGGGCGGACTCGCTTCGAACGGCTTCGGCGAACACTCGCCCGGCAGTTATTCGCAGGGTGCTGCGTTCCTCACCGAAGTCGTGATGACGTTCTTCTTCCTGATCGTGATTCTCGGTGCAACCGATGGGCGCGCGCCCGCGGGCTTTGCGCCGCTGGCGATCGGGCTGGCGCTCACGCTGATCCACCTGATCAGCATTCCCGTAACCAACACTTCCGTGAATCCCGCGCGCAGCACGGGTCCGGCATTGTTAGTCGGCGGCTGGGCTTTGCAGCAGCTGTGGTTGTTCTGGGTTGCGCCGATTCTCGGCGCGGTTCTGGCCGGCGGCGTTTATCGCTGGCTCGGCAAGAAGTAGCAGAAAAGAAACAAAAAAGGGGACATTCCGAGTTATCGCGCGGACCGTTGCGTCGGCCGCACAGTAAGTCGGAATGTCCCCTTTTTCTCCGGTCAGACCTTTTTGATTTTGAGCTTTTCGATGACTTCCGCGCCCATGCCCTGGACGGTCTTCGCCTTGCTCGCCGCTTCGATCTCGTTACCCGCTTTGTAATCCTTCGTGGCTTCGGCCCACGTGGACTTCATCGATTCGAGCACCGACTTCGAGCCTTCGAACTCATCCTTGCTGATGCCGAACGGCAGACGCTTCGACTTGTTGAGCGTATCGACGCGCGCCTGGATGGTATCCACCATCTTCGGCACTTCGTCTTTCAGATTCGCCCATTCCGTTTTCGCAATCTTGGTCGCGGTGGCGGCCTGTTCCTTGCCCGAATTCACGGCGTCTTTGAGCGAATCCACGGCCTTCTGCAGCTGCGGAGTTCCGGCGAGCACGTTCTCGTACTCTTTCTTGTCGAGGCTCTCCTTGAGCCGGTCGTACTGCGATTCGACGCCTTTCAGGCCGTCCGGCGCGTACTTCGCCGCATCATCCTTCACGTCCTTGAGAGACGCTTCGATCTGGTCCAGCGCTTTCGTCGCCGGAGCCTTTTGTTGAGCACAACCGGCCGCGAGCAACGTGGTCGCCGCAATCGCCAGCATGATGTTTGGGATACGCATGATTAACTCCTTACCTGCAACCTTGTTAGGTTACCGGACTCAGGGCTAACATCGGTGTAGGACGAATGGAGGATGTCCGTAGGTGCCTGCTCAGAGCGGGTGAGCGGGCTGCCGGATCATGATCAGGCCAGCCCACACCATCCACGCCGACTGAACGAGCACCAGCAACAGCACCACGTGAACGCTGATGTACGCCGGTCCACCGAAAGTTGTGCCAACCGCAGCCAGCGCGACCGCGGCGCCCAGCACCGGCAATCCTCGGCTCAATACCTTCTCGTGAATCACCCATGACCACATGGCGATCGCCACCGCGCCTAACAACATGTAGATGCGCGTCAGCGAACTTGCGACCAGCACGCAAAAGCCGATCAGCGAATGCAGCGTATGGCGCGTAGCATCATCCGCATCCAGCGCCTGCAGCGCGAGTTTCGGCGTTGCGAATCCATCGAGCGCCGCCGCGACGGTCACTGCCGCCGCGGGAATGACGAATGCGAGCAACGCCCCGACGACCATCGGCCGCTCCAGGCCCAAAAACCGCGACAGCCCCGCCAGGCCCCACAGCGCGAGCCACACGCCCACGATCGCCAGACTGTGCGCGAACGCTGCGATGAGACCTACGTGCTCCAGCGCCTCGCGGGTCGGCGGTAGCCTGCCCGGATGCGTCAGCCCCATCACCAGCAGGACGACCGAACTTGCGATGAGCACGAGGCCGTAAATCTTGTCCTGCCGCATTCGAATCTCCCGTTGTGAGGCGCGACAGCCTATGCGAGGCTCGGCGCCGGGGGGAGGCGCCGCGAAAGTTTCGAGACACAAGGATGTGATTTGTGCGGGATCTTGACGTTTGCCTATGAAAACCCCGCTGTTTCCCGGCCTGCACATCGTTCTCGGTGATAACGCGGCCCAGGTTTTCCGACGTGTGATCAAGCCAGGCGAAAGCCCGCTGATCGATCAGGACGTGTTGTCGTGCGGGCCCACGCCTGCGACTTATGACCTCGGCGCGTGGCAGAACGTCCGCGAGCGGTTCTGGCGAAACCTCGTCCCGCGGGCAGAACTCGAGCACGTGCCGTCGCCATTCAATCTCGTCAGCAATGCCGAGCGCCTCAAAGAGGACGCGCCTGTCTATGTGTGGGCAGGCACGAGTTTAAGCGAGCAACTCTTCGTCGCCTTCGTCATTCACCTGGCCGATGCGGTTGGTGCGGATGCCAAACGTATCTCGCTCGTGCAGTTCGAACAGGCGCGCGGCCGTGACGCGCGGGTCATGGGAGTGGGCGAGCTGCAAGATGAGCAGATGGCGGACCACCCCGAGCCGACGCCGCTCTCGGATGAAACACTCACCGACTACCGGATTGCGTGGGCGGCGATGACTTCGGCCGATCCCGCGCTGCTCGAAACCTTCGCGAAAGACCGGCCGAATGCGAACCGCTGGCTGGCCCAGGCGATGCCGTTGATGCTGCGGCGGTTTCCCGACAAGGCCACGGGCCTTACGCATTGGGATCATGTGCTGCTGACAAAGGTGCGCGAGCACGCACCAAAGACGGCCAAGGTGATCGCCGCAGCGCTGGTCAACGATCTGAACGACCCGGATCTCACCGGCGACTGGTACCTGTTCGGACGCCTGCTGCGCATGGGCGATGACCGCCTGCCAAGCCCGCTGATCAGCGTGGTCGGCGATGAGCCGCGGATGGACAGCCTGCGCGTGTGGCTGACGCCATTCGGCGAAAAAGTGCTCGATGGCAAGGAATCCAACTATCCGACGAACCCGATCGAGGATTCGGTCGCGGGCGTGAAGCTTTCTTCGGCTGACGGAAAGCTTTGGTTCAGGGCGGGGGCTCGAATCGTGCAGGGCTAAGACCGGCGCGGCCCAAGCACTCACTGTTTCACCTTCTGCCGAGCTGCAGAGTCCCCGCCTTCTGCTAACGCCGCCGCAACAGCCAGAACCGCGCCATCCATCGCTTTCACCCACTCTTATATATAGCCCTCCCAGTCTCCCTCTAAGCTGGATATCCGCACAGCCGCAAATCTGTCGCGTTCACCGCGAAATCCCCACGCTACGATTGCGCGCCATGTCCCCCGGCTTCACTCCCATCCCCGGCGACTCCGACGACGCGCGTGCCGTACGCACCCGCGACGCGCTCGCGTCCGCGCTCATCTCCCTGATGGACGGCCGCGACTACAACGACATCAGCGTGCAACACATCTGCGACCGCGCGCAGGTCGGGCGTTCGACCTTCTACGCGCACTTCCAGGACAAGGACGAGATGTACATCCGCCACGTCGTGGTGTTCGCGCGGATCTTGGGCGAGAAGTTAGGCTGGGACCGCGGCGCGTATCGCTTCCCCATTGCGCAGATGTTCGAACACGTCCAGCACATGCGCCCGATGATCGAATCGCTCAGAAAGGCCAACAAGACGGACTTCATCATGAAGCTCTGGCAGAACAATCTGGCCGAGGTGTTCGAGCGGCGGGTGAAAGAAGAGCGGGGCGCCATCGCCGCCGAGATCCCGGCGGAAATCCTCGCGCAGCAGCTGGCGGGCACCTTGATCACGCTGTTGACCTGGTGGCTGGATCATCACTGCCCGCACAGCCCCACGGAGATGGAACAGCAATGGGGGCGGCTGGTGGCGGCGTTACGTTAACGGCCCCGCCACGATTGTAAAAATGTAAGCAGCATCTGACAAAAGTACCGCCTCTCCGCGCCCTCACACACTTGCCTCATCTCCCTGAACCTCGCGCTACGATGGCGACGCCATGCCGGGATTCACCTACGACTTCAACGATGAAAGCCGCGCCCCTCCCGGGATCGCGCCCGAGATGTCGCGTTGATCAAACTACTGCCGCCCGGTCTGCACGCCGTACTCGGCGATTCCGCCGGCGGCATTTTCACCCGCGTATTCTTCGCGCGCGACCGGCTGTTGATAGACCAGGACGTGCTCTCCTGCGGCCCGACGCCCGCAATCACCGACCTGGCCGCCTGGAACAAGCTGCGCTTCGATTACTGGAACGGCACCGTGCCCGGCCACACCGGCGAACACGTGCACTCGCGTTTCAGCCTGGTCGACAACGCGCCGCGCCTCAAGGACGCCGAACGTGTCCACATCTGGGCCGCCACCGGTGTAAGCGAACAATTGTTCATCGCGTTCACCGTGAATCTCATGAAACTCGTGGGCGGCGATCTCGCGCGGCTCGCGCTCGTGCAATTCGAAACTTCAGGCAATCGCCGCGTCACCGGATTGGGCGAGCTCGATGAATCACAAATGCGCGCGGCACCGGAACCCGTGGCACTGACGACCGATGCCGCGCAGCACTACCTGAACGCGTGGGCTGCGCTCAGCTCTCCGGACCCCGGGCCGCTCACCCGTTTTTCGCGTGAACATCCGGAAGCCAACCGCTGGCTCAAGCTCGCCATGCAGCTCATGACGCGGCGGTTCCCGGACAAACGCACGGGCTTGAGCCACTGGGACCGTGCGCTGCTTTCGCGCGTGGCGACGCGCGGGCCCGAAGTCTCACGCATTCTCGGCTACACGATGGCCGAGAGTTTCGATCAGGGCGATCTCGTCGGCGACTGGTATTTGTTTGGACGGCTGCTGCGCCTCGGCGCAGAGCGCAACTCCGAGCCGCTCATCACGCTCAGTGGAGATCGGATGAGTATCCGCAGTACCGAAGCGCTGCTGACGCCCTTCGGCGAAGAAGTACTGAAGGGCGCGGCATCAAACTACCCCGCGAACCCCATCGAAGACTGGGCCGCGGGTGTCCGCCTCTCGTCGGCGGAAGGCAGGTTGTGGTTCAACGACGGCGGAAAGCTCATCAAGGGATGAACCCCCGAGCCTCGCGCGTCAGGCCGCCGGTGTGATGTTCTGATTCATGTGCAGCAAGTTCGTCGGGTCGAACTTTTTCTTGATCTCCTGCAGCCGCGCGAAGTTGCCACCGAATGCCGCTCCGGGCGGCGCTTTCGCCTGTGCCGCGAGGTTCGCGTAGAAACCCTTCGTGAACGGCGCAACGCCCGCCCACGTGGCGCGCGCCCAGGCCGTCCGCTGCTCCGCGAACTTCTTGTCTTCCCAAGACGCACGCACCACGAAGTTGTGTGTTGCCTCGCGATAGAAAAATGCCGTGGCCTCCGGCGCGACTTCCGCCACCACGCCACCGCCATGCAAAGTGAGGTTGAACTTGCCCATCTCCGCGCCCGGCTGCTGCATGGCGTCGATCACGTGGTCGATGAGCTTTGCGGGCGGCGCAGCACCCACACCACCCGTCATGTAGTAAGACCGCCCGGGCGGTGCCTTCACATCGAGCGCCGATTGAAGCTCCACGTACGGCGTCGGCTTCACGTCATCGGACGTCGGCTTGAATGCCGCGCGCAGCGCCGCAAGGTCGCGTTCGGCCTGCGGCAGATCACCGCAATGGCAAACGGTGACGACGAGTTGGCGATTGCCGTCGGCATCACACTCGAGAATCGGCTCGAGATAAAGATCCTTCGGGAAATCCGCGCTGTGCTCGGATAGATAGCCCAGCACATCATGCGCTGCCCGGAATGGATAGATGATGTCGCCGCCCATCAGGCGCTTGCCGATCGGATGAGCGCGGTACTCAAACAGTGAAACGATGCCGAAGTTGCCGCCGCCACCGCGCAGCGCCCAGAAAAGATCGGGGTTCTCATTTGCGCTGGCGTGCAGCTGCTTGCCGTCCGGAGTGACCACATACGCCGACAGCAGATTGTCGATGCTCAGGCCATGAGCACGCGCGAGTCGACCGATGCCGCCGCCGAGCGTCAGGCCCGCGATTCCGGTATGCGAGACCGTGCCCGCAGGCACGGCCAGGCCGGACTTCTGCGCGGCCCGATCCATGCCGCTCAACAACACACCCGGATGTGCGCGCACGATGCGTTTCCCGCCATCCACCCACACGCTCTGCATCGGCGCGAGGTCGATCATCAAGCCGCCTTCGCACTGGGAATATCCCGGCAGGCTGTGCCCGCCACCGCGCACCGAGACCAGCACGTCATGTGTGCGCGCGAACTCGATCGAGCGCTGGATATCCGCGGCGTTGCTGCAGCGCGCGATCAGCGCGGGGTGTCGATCGAAAGCGCCATTCCAGACCTTGCGAGTGGAGTCGTATGACGCACTGGTCGAATCGAGCAGCGCGCCTTTGAGGCCCGAGCGGAATTGTTTCACCGCGCCCGCGGGCAGGGTGATCTGCCCGCCGGTGCGGGAGATGGCGGGAAGTTCGCCGGCGGCGTTCGCGAGGTAGTCGGCTGCGTTGAGTCGCGAGCTTGCGAAAGCGGCCGCCATGGAACTCAGCAACAATTGACGTCGGTTCATCATCTTGTCCCCTCTTCATTCTCATACGCGGCAACGGCTGAAATTGGACATCAGCCGTTCGCCTATAGATGAATAGTAGTCCAAGGGGCATAACGGAAGCTTCACAAAGGAGCGCAGCCATGAACCCATCCAATCCCACCCGCAACGAAGAACGTCCCGACGCTTCGGCCGATGAGGAAGAACAAGCCGCCGATGTCGCCAGCGATCGCCTCGATGACGACGGCACGGCCAAGAAACCGCCCCTGAAAATCAATGAAATCGAGGACCTGGAGACCGACGTCCAGGGCGGTTGAGCCGGACGTTGCCTCTCCCAACGCCCCCCATTACCATGCGCGCCTCGCAAAATTACCAATCCGAAGGGGCGTTCTAATGAGCAATTTCGAGCAGCAAGCAGCCAAGATCCGCAACCAGCCGGGATTCATCGCGGCGCTGGACCAGAGCGGTGGCAGCACGCCCAAGGCGCTGAAGCTGTATGGAATCGCCGAGAACACCTATTCGGGCGACGCGGCGATGATGGATCTCGTGCACCAGATGCGTACACGCATCGTCACCAGCCCCTCGTTCTCGGGCGCGCGCATCGCGGGCGCCATCCTGTTCGAGGCAACGATGGATCGTCAGTTCGGCGGCAAGCCGGCGGCGGATTTCCTCTGGAACACCAAACAAGTCGTGCCGTTCCTCAAGATCGACAAGGGTCTCGGCGACGAAGCGAATGGCGTGCAGCTCATGAAGCCGATGCCGACGCTCGATGCGTTGCTCGTCAAGGCCAAGGCCGCGGGCATCTTCGGCACGAAGGAACGCTCGGTCATCAAGCAGAACAACGCCGAAGGCATCAAGGCCGTCGTCAAGCAGCAGTTCGAGATTGCCGCGCAGGTGTTAGGCCATGGTCTCGTGCCGATCGTCGAGCCGGAAGTGGACATCCACAACCCGGACAAGGCGGGTTCGGAGACGGTGCTGAAGGCCGAACTACTGGCCGCGCTCGACAAGCTGCCGGCCAACCAGCAGGTGATGCTCAAGCTCACGATTCCGGAAGTGGACAACTTCTTCGCGGAATTGGTGAAGCACCCGCGCGTGTTGAAGGTCGTGGCGCTGTCGGGCGGCTATCCGCGGGACGAGGCTAACAAGCGTCTGGCGAAGCAGAACGGCATGATCGCGAGCTTCTCGCGTGCGTTGACGGAAGGGTTGACGGCTCAGCAGAGCGATGCCGAGTTCAACGGCGCGCTGGACAAGGCCATCGAGAGCATCTACCAGGCTTCGAAGACCTGATCAGTAGATAGGCAGAGGCCAAGTACAAGGGCCCCGGCGATGAAAGTCGCCGGGGCCTTTTCTTTTGCAGAGTTTCGAACACTTGCCCGAAGCGTCTCGGTCATTGAGCTGATGTCATGCCACCGCGTGGGCCAACGCAGTTGTCGCTCCATGCCTTTTCGAAGTCTTGTTCCCCATCGTGCTGCGCACGACCGAATCGCGCTGCACGACTGGTCAGGTGGCCGCGAAGGTGAAACGCGTGCCCACGTACGGCCGGACGATCTTGCCCGGCATGACGCGCAGCGCCTCGGCGATGAAAGCCTCGCCCGTGCAGTGCATGGGTACGATGTAGGTAGGGTTGATCTTCGCGAACTCCGCCACGGTGCGGCGGGCTTCTTCTTCCGTGCGCGGTTTGACCAGGTGAAATCCGCCGGCGACGGCGTGCACTTTCTGAATGCCCGAGACGGCTTGCGCGCGTTTCACCGAGTTGAGGACGCCGCGGTGGCTGCAGGACGCGATGACCACGAGCCCCAACCCTTTGACGTTGTAGCAGGTCGCGAGCTCATGTTCGCCGTCGTCGAGGAGCTGCGTCGCATTGCGCTTCGCCGCGGACAACGCCGCGACATCGCAGCCTACGCCGGGACGCATCTGGGTCGGGATCGCGGCGCGCTCGAAAGTTTCGAGCGGAATCAATCCGGTGGTGAACGCGTGATCCGCGACGATCGTGGGGTCGGCGGCAATCTTCACGTCGAGGCCTGCCTGCGCGAGTTCCTTGCGATCGAGCGCGCCCATCACGGGCGGGGGCGTGCCGATCATCGCGATGCGTTCGCAAAATGTTTCCTCACCACCGACGATGAGCGGCAGGTGTTTGGCGGGCAGCTTGCTTCCAAACACGGCGGGGAAGCCGCCGTAGTGATCGAGATGCCCATGGCTCAGCACCGCGGCGTTGAGCTCGGCCGTGTCGATGCCGAGGATCGAGAGGTTGTTAGCCAGGACTTCCGGTGAGTAGCCGAAGTCCACCATGACGGAGCGCGTCTGCGCGCCTTGCTTCGATCGCGCCAGCAGCGACAGCCCGAATTCGCCCATGAGCGCGTGCCGCGACATGCGCGGGGCTGGTAGCCCCGAGATTCTTTCGATACGCAGTCCGGGCAAGCTCGGGTCAGTCAGAAAAGGTCCGAAGGTGGCGTTGTCGACGATCACCTGGAGGGCGAGCGAGTCCACCTCAGGTACCGTGAACGGTGTGGCCGCCGCTGCGCGGCTGAATTTACAAGCCGCTGCCGTGGCGAGGGCGCCTGCGACGAACGCTCTTCGTGTCGAATGGGGGATCTGCGACATGCGGGCACCTCATCGTTTCTTCGAGACCTCAATGGCTCAAAGAGAATACGCGACGAGGGGCGTCGATTGGACATCGCGAGCGCGAAATGCCCGCGCGTCGTCAGACGCCCATCGCGATCTCGAGCAGCACGCGCCAGGTGTTCATGGGGAGCCATTCCTCGTATCCATCCCACTTCTCATACTGGGGCAGCTTCACCGCATTCGGAATCTGCATGAAGCGTGTGCCTTTCTTGAACTCCGCGAAGATCGCCGCGCGCAGGTCCTGCAGAAACTTGAGCTGCTCCGCAACGGTGGTCCTCGGTCCGACAGCCGCGTTGTGAGCGAACATCACTTGATTGAATTCAAGTTTGTCCATCTCGGCGAGAGTGCGCTCCCATTCCTTGGGAGAGAAATCGGGCATGTACGCGAAGCCCACGCGTTTCGGCACGACGAGATCGACGGTGTAGATCACCTTCTCGCGCGGAAACTGGAACACGGTCATGCCTTCGCCGTGGTTCGCGCCGAAATACAGCAGGTTGATCTGGTGGCTGCCGAGTTTGAGCTCGGACCTCGCCCCGGACCACGTCTCGTCAGGCATGGCGACGTCTGCGCTCGGGTGGCTCCTCAACCAGTTGGCCGCCGCCTCGTGGCAGAGAATCATGGCGCCTTCTGCCTTGAACACGGCACCGCCACTGATGTGGTCGTCGTGATTGTGTGAATAGATGAGGTACTTGATCGGCTTGTTCGTAACCTTGCGGATGGCCTCGAGCGAAGCCTTGGCGAAGTCCGCATCGAAGCTGTCCATGACAATCACACCATCGTCGGTAACCATGAAGGCGTTGAAGGCCAGTCCAGCGCCGAAGCTGTAGAGATCGGGTGCGACTTCGGTTGTCTGGTAGGCCGGCGCGGCCATCGCGGCATTGCTGAATGCGCCGAGGTTCAGAGCCAGCGCGGCGACCGTCAGGAGCCTTCCGATCGAACTACTTGGAAACATGGGGTGTGATCTCCATTGCGGAATGACTAAAGAATTGAAGGATGGGCGCACGAAGCTGCGGCTCAAGGGACGCGTGTCACCTGCGCGTAAATGGCCAGCCAGTGGCCGTCGCGCTTCACCCAGACATAGGCCACCCGCAATTGGCGTGCCTGGTGCTCGCCGCCCTGCGTCCAGCGCAGGTTGACGAGGCCGCCGATGACGGCGCCGTCGCGCCATACCTCGTGCACCGGTTGTTCGATCACGTAAGGCTCGATCCTGAAACCGGGCAGGTTGAAGTCGGCGAGGAACTGCGCCTTGTTCTCCACCGAGGCGTTCGAATTCACCAGCATGAAGTCGTCGGCGACAAGGCGATCGAGCGTCGCGACGTCGTTGCCGAACTGCGCGTGATCGTAGTCGTGCAGCGCTCTAACTAGACCCGCCGGCAGGTCCGCGGCGCGTGCCGACACTGCGCCCAACAAGAGGCATAAAACGAGCAGCCTCATGGCGTCAAAGATGTTCGCGCAGCACTCACTTCAGCCGAGTATCCACGGCGATCCAGTTCGTCTCCCATGTCTTGCCGCCGTCGTCGGAAAAAGATTGCTCGAAGTGCGCCGACTCGCGGTTGAACTCCGAAATGACGAAGCGGACCAGGATGCTGCGGCCCCCGAGGGTTTCCTGCGAATAGAACTCGCCGCGTCCCGCTTTGAATTCGCCGACGGTCGGAATCGCCATCGCGCCGCCGTTGATGTTGGAAAAATTGAGGCTCCATTGGCGCGCCGCCGGATTGTAGAGACGCAGCGAAAGTGCCTCGATGCGGCCGGCGGGTCCGGTCACATCCAGTTCCACCAGGTTGGCGTTTCCGCCCCAGACCTTGCTGACGGTCGTGGTTCCCTCGTACACGACCCAGTCCTGCGAGCCCGACAGCGGACGCAGACGGCGTTTCACAGTCGTCTTCCACGTCCCGAACTCCCAGTCGAAATCGTGCCGGCCATCCGTCGTGGCGGTCGGGCTGCCCGATTTGGAATCGGCCGATACGGGCAGCGTCATTCCGATGAGTCCGCACACGGCAAGCGTCAGGCAGACGGCATAGGCAGCGGCGGTGCGTCGCATGGTGAAGGCATCCTCGAATGGGGTGATCAAGATGCCGCTCATGCGGTCATGACACAATGACCACCCGGTAGGGTTTCTGGATAACCACTTGCGCAAGCAGTCAGCCGGCGAGGCGGTCATTCCTTTTGTCGCGGTCGGAGCGGACAAGCGGCCGCTCTATCGCCAGATCTACGACGGGTATCGCGTGGCGATTCTCGAAGGACGGCTGCGCGCCGGGCAGCGGATTCCCTCGACGCGAGCGCTGGCACTCGAGCTCGGCATTTCACGCCTGCCAGTTCTGACCGCGTTCGAGCAGCTGCTGCATGAGGGGTATCTCGAGGGGAGGGCAGGCTCGGGGACGTTCGTCGCGTCGTCGTTACATGAGATGCCCGAGATGAACGCGCGCAAACGAGGCGGCGAGAAGCCGGCCGCGACCCGTTCGCGAGATGTACGAGCTCCAAAAGCGGAACTCGGCGCCTTTCGTGTCAGCCTGCCAGCCCTGGATCATTTTCCGCAAAAGATCTGGGCGCGGCTCATCACGCGCCATGCGCGCGGCATGTCGATCGAGCAGATGGCCTATGGCGATCCCGCAGGCTATCTACCGCTGCGTCATGCCGTGGCGGATTACCTGCGCACCGCGCGGGCGGTGGCCTGTGATGCCAGCCAGGTTCTCATTGTTTCCGGATCGCAGATGGCGCTGCACTTGTGCGCGCGCGTTCTGCTCGAGCCGAAGGATACGATCTACTTTGAAGATCCGGGTTATCCCGGAGCGAGGGCTGCTCTGACTGCGACCGGCGCGACGCTGCAGTCGGTGCCCGTGGATGAGGATGGGCTTGTGGTGCAGTCGATGCGCCCGACCAAGAGTCCGGCGCGTGCGGTCTACGTGACGCCATCGCATCAGTATCCGCTCGGCATATCAATGAACGTGTCGCGACGCCTGGAGCTGCTTGGCTGGGCGCGGCGCCACCAGGGGTGGATCATCGAAGACGACTACGACAGCGACTATCGATTCTCGAGCAGGCCGCTTGGCGCGCTGCAGGGAATGAATGGCGCGGACCAGGTCATCTACACCGGGACCTTCAGCAAGGTGCTCTTCCCCGCGATGCGTATTGGTTACGTCGTGGCGCCGCCCGCGCTGGTGGAGAAGTTCATCGCGCAGCGCCTGACGCTCGATCTGTTCCCGCAGACGCTCGATCAACTGGTGTTGACGGACTTTCTGTGCGAAGGGCATTTCTCGAGGCACGTGCGGCGTATGCGCGCGATTTACCAGAGCCGTCGGGATACGCTCGTTGCTGAAATCGGGAAACACCTTGGCGACGTTCTGACTATCGTCAACGCGGACGCGGGCATGCATCTGACGGCACGGCTGCCGAAGGGTTTCGACGACGTCGAAGTCGTGCGCCTTGCCCGTGCTCGGGGTATCAGCGCGATTGCGCTATCTACCTGTTACGCAGAGACCACCGATGACCCTGGCCTGGTGCTGGGGTTTGGCGGCGTTCCGGAAGCGGACATCATCCGAGGCGTGCGCACTTTGTCCAAGGTCTTGGCGGATATCACTGCCCGTGCGAAGTCGCCTTGGGATCGCCTCAAGAAAGGGAAGAAATAGCAGCCCGCGTTGCCTGACGCGTTGATCAAAGCGACAGAAAAGCTCCAGATCGCCGTCGGTACGCTTGGGCCGATCGCGTCTGGCGGCACGTAGGCTCTTGTTCATCTCCACTATCTGTTCAGCATGCTCGTCATGCCCACAATCGCGAGCCCGGCAGTCAAATTGTTCACGGCATGCATGACGATCGGAGCAAGCAAACCTTCGCTGCGCTTGACCAACCACCCCAAGACCAACGCAAATACAAACAGGAATGCCATCGACTCGCGTTCCTCATGCATCAGCGTGAACGCGACCGCCTGCACCAGCGTCGCGAACACGAACGAAACCTGGCCGCGAAATGCTTTCAGCAACACGCCCCGAAAGACGAGCTCCTCGATGATCGGCGTCAGCACGCCGAACAGCAGCAACATCCCGAACAATCCATAGGCCTCGTCCGCGCCCTGGATCGTTCGGACGGTGTCGCTGCCCAGCGCGCCGGCATTCTTCAAGCCCAGTCCAAGCATGGCTGCGACGATCTTGATCAGGATCGAGAGCCCGATGCCGACAAAGATCGAACGCTTGATCGACCAGCGACCTAACAAGAGCGTCTTGACAGGTTGTCCGCGCAGCAGCGGAATCAGGAGCACGGCGCTGCCCACGGACAGCCACAGCGCCATCTTCGCGAGCATCAGGTCCGTTTCCGGCCGCAATCCCATGAACGTCACCCAAGGCAACTGTGCGGTGATCAGTGACGGCGCGAACAGGTACGCCACGGCGTTGCCCATCAGCAGGAACATCCCGAAGGCATACCAGGCGTGGCGCAATGTCCAGTCACCTTCGAGGCGGTACGGCTGGCGCCCACGAACGCGCAGGGCAAGTCCGCGGTAGTGGATGGGAATGATGACGATGAGCGGCAGCAGGCACGTTGCGAGCGCCATCAAGAAAATCGCCCCGACTGCGCGCCAGCTTTGCCAGTCCCAGATCAGGTGGGGATGCGCGACGATGAGGCCCATCCGGTATCGCCCGATCGCATCGACATCCGGTGCCGCGACGCGCATGGCGTCATAGGCGGCGAGCGCGTCACTCTCACTACCGTGCTTGAGCTCGAATTCGAAATATTCGATGCGGCTGAGGACATCGACATACTTGTTAGCGGCGAGCTCTTTGCGATACCAATCCCCGGCTGCCTTGAAGTCTCCATTCGCGGCCAACGCGCGCGCCAACGTCAGGCCGGCGCCGTAGTCGTTCTTGCCGTGCTTCTCGCTCAGGAATCGTGCGGCGGCTTCGGGGTCACCGATCTCGATGAGAATCTCCGCAGCGCGCGTGCGTGGGATGGTTTCCCAGGTGCTGTCAGGCGCGGCGATGATCGCCCGGCGCACTTTGCTTTTCGCACCGATTTGCTTCCAGCGCTCCAGCGCCATCGGCAACGCGGTAGAGCCTTCGTTCAGTTCGACGGCGGTAATCGCATAACTACCGGCGAGGGCCTTATCGCCGAATTGAGAACGCCGGGCGAGAGTCTCGTAGAGCCGTGACTGCTGCAGGCGCGTCCAGGATCTGGAAGCGGGAATCAGGGCCTTCGCCCTATCGAGGCTGTCTTCGTCCCAACTGGCGGATTCGAGGTCGTAGAGAATGATCTCGACGTTGCCTTTGTGTGGACTGGATTTGAGCTGAGCGCGACAGGCATCCAGATCCTCGCCCGCGGATGCGATCGATTGCTCCTCGCTGTAGGCGTAGGTTTCGATGAATCGGCAGCGCTCGATCTGGCTGACGACGTCGTTTGGGTCGGAGCGGCGGCGGTCGTCGTAGAGAGCCAGGACGGCCTGGTAGTCGGTTGCCTGGGCTTTGTTGACGCGCTCGTTGAAGTATTTGTGGCTGTCGGGGCCGAAGTCGGCGGCGGATTCGGCGGACAGGGCCGGGTGCGAGGAAGCGATGCCCAACCAAAGGATGAGGAGTGATGTTGTTGTTCTTGTTGTCACGGCATTTCCCGCATGGCACCAAATCTCCGAGCGAATCTAGCAGTTCCAGCCAGGGAGTGAGGAGACTGGTTAGAATTCGGCGGGTAGCGCCGAGTTTGTCCGTCAACATCGTCACGCACGTGAATCAGGGAGCGATCCAATGCCGACACTAGCCGAGCTGTACGTAGCGACCCGCACCCGCAATGTCGAAGATGCCGACACCGATGATTCCCCGAAGCTCGTCGTCAAGCGGGGATCGAACATCGTCTTCACCGAGAAGCTGCTTGGCGGAAATTCCCAGTTTGCCCGCGCCGCGGGCGGCATCACGCGCTTCGACCTCAAAGGCAGGAACCTCGACTCCGCGAATCTCACCTTCGAGATCCAGGCGAGCGGGGACGATGCGTGGTCACCAGAGCACGTCATCATCTGGGGCATCTCCGGGCGGGTGGGCGACGAACGCGTGATCCCGCTGGCTGCGTTTCTCGATCTAGCTACACCGGTGACGCCGGCGGCGGATGGGCGCTGGCTCAGCACCGATAGCAGCGAAGGCGACAGCCTTCTCGCCATTCCTTCCGTTGGCCGGGGGAGCAACTCGACGCGAGCGCGGCGGGTGATAGTAGTTTGTGCGACTGACCCCTATGGCGGGATGTTCAGCGGGTCGCAGGGACCGGGCGGCAGTCTCGAGGACACCGGATCGGCCAGCTACGTCACGCTGCAGGGCGGCGGTGCGGGGCGATTGTTCCTTTCGTACACGCTGCCCTCGACGCCGCAGGCAGACCTCGGGCACGGCGCTGGCGCGTTTTATATCGTCGATCTGGCGGCACCGTTCGGGCGCGGGGATCTCACGGGCGGAGCGTTCACGCTTACGATTCAAGCGGATGACTGGTGGGTGCCTGACTACTTCGCGGTGTTCGGCGTCGACACCGTCATTGGTGGGCCGAAGGTGTTGATTCCGTTTGTGGCGGCGTCGGCGTTCGAATTGAAGAGGATGAGTAGTGATCCTTCGGAGGGGGTGCATAGTTTTGTGCTGCCGACGGCGAAGGTGCTGCCGGCGTTCACCCGGCCTGGGGAAGCGGTTGATCCGAATGAGGTTGGCGGCGTGCTCGCGTCCAGGGGACGAGCGCGGCCCAAGAAAAGAAAGTCGGGTGCGACGAAGACCGCGAAATCGAAGGTGAAACCCAAGCGGCGTCGTTAGACGCAAGCTCTTGTGGGCCAGGGGCTCGGCGGAGCAGGCCCTTACTCGGATTCAATTTCGATTCGAGGTTCTAGTTCGGCCGCTCGTTTCAGGGCACTTCAGGGAGATTTGACTCTGGCGCCGGGGCATGGCACGCGACTAACTACAGCACGCCAGCCCTATCCGTGCCCGCCGACTATGGCGCGACCCTGAAGGCCATCGAACAGCGCGTTCGGCGAGAGCGCGTGCGCGTGGTTCTGGCTGCGAACGCCGCGATGGTCACCTTTTACTGGGATATCGGCCGCTTGATTCTCGAGCGCCAGACAACGGAAGGGTGGGGCGCCAAGGTCATCGATCGCCTGGCGCGCGATCTCAGAAAGAGTTTCCCGAGATGCAGGGCTTTTCGTCCCGAAACCTGCACTTCATGCGCCGTTTCGCCGCAGAGACCCCGACCCTGGTGGCATGTCGTCCGCCTCATGCAGGCGGTTAAAGAGCCGGAAGCTCGCGAATGGTACATGCGCGAGGCCGTGAGGCAGGGCTGGAGCCGCAGTGTTCTTGAAATCCAGATGTTGGGCAGTGCATATCAGCGGCGCGGCAAAGCGGAGACTGCTTTGGCGTCGTCTCAATTCGGCAATTGTTGCCGGTCCGCGCGTAAAAACCGGACGCGTTTCCTGCATATTCACCGCCGTCGTCTTACAGCGACCTTGGCTTGCCGGTTTTTGTACCGGCCCGCTTATTGCAACGCTCCGGGCTAACTACCAATCAGTTGGTGGCGCGGCCGCGCTCGCTGGTCTTCGGGGAGAAGGCGGCCAACCCCTTGTCGGACGTGGCTGACACGGAGTTTGGTGGCGGCGACGCGGCCGAATTCGATGACTTCATTGCCTATCAACCGTGAGCCTGCTCGATCCAGGGCGGTGTTCCGAGGAATTTCAGAGGTCTGCCAACATGAACCCACGCATCGGTTTGCTGACGGGAATCGCGCTGCTTTGGGCGAGTTCCGCCTTCGCCAAGCCCATCGAGATCCACGAAACGCAGCGCATCGACCTCATCACCAACGGCAGCGCCGATTTCGATGCCTGGGACGTCGACATCGACACCACCGGCATCATCGTTGGTGGCCGGCGCGGCACGGACTATGGCGCCTTCATGTTCGAGCGCAATGCGGCGGGGACCTGGGTCTTCAAGCAGCAGCTGGGTGTCACCAGCACGGCAGTTTGGCCGCGCGTGGCAATCGGCGGCAATGCGGCCGTCTATGACATCGGCGAGCTGCGAGTCGTCGAACGCGGTGCCAGCAACTGGGTGGCAGTTCAGGGACCCACGTTTCCATACACCCACAGTTGGCAGTCACAGATCGAATACTCCGGTGGGCGCTTCTACGGCTCACCCGTGAGTTGCGAGCTGATGATCGTCGGCAAGCAAGGCGGCGCGTGGAACTATCAGGGCAATGTGGCTTTCGCCCGTCAGCCTTACTGCGACAACAACGATCAATGGCACAGCATCGATGGCGACCGTGCGCTGGTCATGACCGAGTATCAGGCCCGCATGTACCGGCGCGACTCCTCCGGAGTCTGGAATGCCGATGAAACTCTGCAGGGGCCCGAAGGCATCGCCGGCGGCCTGAACCTTTCCTTGTCCGGATCCACCGCCACAGTGGAAGACGATGTGTATCGCGCCATCGCGCCGGATTCATGGCAGTTCGTCCGCCATCTGCAGCCACTGACCGCATTCATGGGCCCGGGCTACGGGGGCACAAAGGTCAGTGGTGAGTACATCATGCAGTGGCAGTGGGGCGACGCGCCCGGCGACGGCACCACGTCCATCAATGTGTTTCGTGCTTCGGATCTCGAGCATGTGGCCACTCTTCGCGCCAGTGATGGTGGCACCATGGCCGGCCCATTCGCCTTCAATGGCCGATACCTGGTAGTGACCGGGCACGCTACGCTCGAGGCGGTGTCGAATCGGCTGTACTACTTCGAGCTACCGACTAGCTACTTGCCCACCCCCGCGACCGTCCAGGACGACTTCGAGACCGGCAACGCGGGCGCATGGACCGCACTTCCGGGCAGCCAGTTCACGGTGGCCGCGCGGCCACTTGTCTTTGGCACCGGCAGCACGCGCGTGTTCCGGCAGAGCAGCATCGCGGGCGATGCGGGGGCTTCGTTCAATGCGGTCAATTGGACTAACCAGTCCATCACCGCGGATGTGCGCCCCACTGCTTTCTCGGGTAACGACCGCTGGGTGGGTGTGTTTGCCCGTCGCAGCAATGCCAGTAACTACTACTACATCACGCTGCGTTCCTCGAACACCTTGCTGCTGCGGAAAATGGTGAACGGCGTTCTGGTCACGTTGGGCTCCGCAGCCGTCCCTGTGGTCTTGAATCGCAACTATCGGCTCACACTCACGGCGAGCGACGGACACGTCTCGGCAGCAGTAGATGGACGTACGCTCATCAAGGTGAACGACAATGCGCTGACCAGCGGCAGCGCCGGCGTGCTCAGCTATCGGGCAGCTGCGGATTTCGACAACGTCGTGGTGAGTGGCGGCACTCCCATACTCATGCGCCACAACGAAATCTGGGACACGGGCGCGTACAGCTGGACGCAGAGCGGCACCGGCGAATGGTGGGTGTCGAATCAGGGATACGACCGGCTGCTGCAGAACTCCACGCTGACCGACGCACGCCTGGTAACCGGCGTCGCAATCTCGCGCGATCAGGTCATCGAGGCGCACGTGCAGGCGGATCACTACGGCGCCGGTGCCGACCGCTGGTTTGGCGTGCTCGGACGGTACGTGAACGACGGGACTTACTACTATCTGAGCGTGCGCAGCTCCAACACGCTGTCGCTGCGGAAGGTGGTCAATGGCAGCATCACCGTGCTCGGCACCGTGCCGTTCACGCCGGCCACTTCAGCGCCCGGCGATCGCCTGCGCCTGGAGATCATCGGCAGCAAGCTGCGGGCGTACGCCAACGGCGAGCTGGCCATCGAGTCCACCGATACCCAGCAGATCGCCAGCGGCCGCTTCGGCCTGGTCACTTACAAAGCCTCAGCGTGGTTCGACAACTTCAATGTGTTCGAGCCTTGAATCCCGGCGCCTATCAACCCTGAAGGAAGCATAATCATGATTCGCGTCGTCACTGCATTGGTCACACTCCTGCTCAGCGCCACGGCGTTGGCGCGGCCGGTCATCCTGCAGAGTACGGAGACCATTCCTCCTCCCGATCCCACCTATACCCAGTTTGGCTATGGCATGGCCATCGACGGCGATTGGGCGATCATCACCGGTGAAAAAGTGGAGGACCCGAACGACGAGTATTCCGCCATCACGCAGACGGCGTTCTTGTTTCGCCGCGTGAATTCGCGCTGGGTATTTCAGCGCAAACTGGTTGAAACGCAAGGCTACGCGGGCTACAGCAGCCCTTCGGGCCTGGCGATGAAAGAAGGAATCGCTGTGGTACTGCAGGGCGGGCTGCACATATTCGAACTCAGCGGTAACGACTACGTGGCACGCAATGTGTCCGGTAGCGGCGATGGTCTCGGCAGCGATATCGGCATCAGCAACCGGCGCATCCTGTTAGGGTCCGGTGATTGCGCCTGGAACGGCGTCATCCTCGAATTCAGCACGGCTAACAACCGGTGGGAGGGCGTTACCACGCTTCCCGGCGAACCCAAGGATGGCTGCGATGATGAATTCCATGGCGGTCCGGTCGAAATCTCCGGCGATCTCGCCTGGGTGTCCGGCGGAGGCTTGTTCCATCGCAGTGGCGGCACCACCTGGAATCCCGCGCCCATCTGGAGCCTGCCGGCCGGACACGTTTCAACGGGCCCGTTGGTGTTGAACGGAACCAAAGCATTCTTGTCCGGCTCCGGGCGCTACGGCGCTCATGTCCTGAACCGCGACGCCAGCGGCACATGGCAGGATCAGGACCATCTACAGACTGTGAGCGGCATGTATTCCCCGGGCGGCCTCTGGGGCGTTGCTTCCGGTGGCAGTCCCGCGTTCACGGCGAACTATGAAGAGCCGTACGAGTCCCTGGTGGTCAACGTTTTCCAGCTGGATTCGAACGGCCGTTACGTGCACTCCGGCCAGATCATTCCGAAAGCCGGCGAAAACGGCAATTTCGGAGGATTCGCCAGCAGCGGGCGTCGCTTGCTGATCGGCAATGGCGGCGGCAGCGGTCCCGTGAGCTACCTCGAACTACCAGCGACTCTGCCGAGTCCACCGGCGGTGATACAAAGCACCTTCAACTCCGACGCCGCAGGTTGGACGGGAGTATCGGGACAGTTTGCGACCGCTCCCGCGCAGACCGGCAGCGGCAACCCGGGTCGCGTCTATCGCCAGAGCAGCATCACCGGCGAAGCCATCGTCACTCTGAACAATTCCGATTGGACCAATCAGGCTGTCGAAGCGGATATCCGCCCCACGCAGTTCTCCGGGAATGACCGCTGGGTGGGTCTTGCCACGCGTTTCACCGACGCGTCTAACTTCTATTACGTTACGGCGCGCAGCTCGGGCAGTCTGTCGCTGCGGCGCAAAGTGAACGGTTCATTCAGCACCTTGGCCTCGGCCCCGCTCGGGGTGGCGATCAATACCGACTACCGCCTGCGCCTCGAGGCGGCGGGTGACCGGCTGCGCGTGTTCGTCAATGGAGTGAAAGTGCTCGAAGCGCACGACGCCGCCCTCAGCCACGGCCGCGCGGCACTCATCACCTACATGGCAAAGGCGGACTTCGACAACGTCGTGGTGACCCCCTCGCCATCCACGCCCCTCTACGCGGATCGGTTCAACTACTTCAACAGCGTCGACTGGGACGAAACACCCACGGGCACGTGGCTTGCGCCGGTATTCGACGACCTGGGTGGTGGCTATTCCTTTGGCCTGCGACAGACCTCCGTGGCAGGAGACGCGCGCATCGCCACCGGAGTGCCGACCGACGACCAGGTGGTGCAGTTCACCGCCATTCCTCGCAGCTTTGCGGGCAATGATCGCTGGTTTGGCGTGATGGCACGGTTCGTGGATGCATCAAACTACTACTACATGACTGTGCGCAGCTCGAACACCCTGTCACTGCGCAAGTTGACCAATGGCGTCATCACCGTGTTGGCCACCGTACCGCTGACGGTGTCCGCGGACACTTCGTATGCTTTGCGCCTGGAGGCGGTGGGTAACCAACTGCGAGGTTACGTGAATGGCCGGCTGCTGCTGGAGGCAACCGACACCACCCACGCGCGCGGCACGGGAGGAGCGGTGATGTTCAAGACGTCCGCGGATTTCATCAACTACCGCGCCTACCAACCTTAGAGTCGGTTGGGCTGCTGCGCGAATGCCTCGGCGAGGCTGTCACAAATTGGGGATGGGTCAAGATTTTCTGTTGATGAAGTGCCCGTTGCAGACGATG
>JBDTSP010000018.1:0-83708 GCA_039931065.1 Pseudomonadota bacterium
GCAAGCGCTCTCCCAGCTGAGCTATGGCCCCACGCGAGGCGCGGCAAGTTACGGTTCAGTCTCAGGTATGTCAAGTAAACAAAAGCGACTGCATCACAACGTGGTGTTTGTGAGGCACGGAACCCGTTCACCTTATTTTCTGTTTCCGAGTCCCCCTGTGTCTGCCACTGGTGACACGTTGTAATAAGTATTTTTCCAAGTTCTACTCATTCCCAGAGCAAAGGCATACCCGTCGCGAGGCGGGGACGCAAAGCTTCCGGTCTGAAGCGCTTATGGCATCAGACAGCGGGGTCGCCGGTATCGGGAGACGCCTCTCAGGTCTCGCCATATCGTCATTTCGTTGTCGCCGCATCGCTTCGGTCTTGCAGACAAGTTGGAATCTGAAGGATCTGAACAATGCGAATTTGCGGCAAACATTGGGCGTTGGTGGCTATGACTTCTCTCGCCGTGGCCGGTTGCGGCGGCGGAGAATCAAGCACCGCTGGAGGCGCGGGCAACCTGCCCCCGCTCATCACCGGCACTCCCACGACGTCCTTGAATGCTGGCTCGCCTTATAACTTCCAGCCGCAGGCCTCTGATCCTGATGGCGACGCGCTGGTGTTCTCTGCGTTGAACCTGCCGCGCTGGGCCATCATCAACACCAAGACGGGCGCCGTCTCCGGCACCCCGGCCGAAGCCGACGTCGGCATGACCGGAATGATCACGGTCATGGTCAGCGACTCGAAGGCGATCAGCGAGCTGCCGGACTTCCGCATCCAGGTGAGCAGCGCCGCGACGGTGCCGCCGCCGGTCACCAACAGCCCCCCGACCATCGTCGGCACCCCGCCGACCACCGCCACCGTTGGCCAGACCTATTCGTTCACGCCGGTTGGCGACGACGATGACAACGACACCCTGACTTTCAGCATCCAGAACAAGCCGGCCTGGGCCACGTTCACGCCCGCGACCGGCCAGCTCACCGGTACGGCGATCAGCGCGAACGTTGGTACGACCAGCAACATCACGATCTCGGTGACCGACGGGACTGCCACCACGGCGCTCGCGCCGTTCAACCTCACGGTGGTTGCGACCGCGCCGGTGAATCGTCCGCCGACGATCACGGGCACGCCCCTGACCACCATCGTCGCCGGTACGGCCTACAGCTTCCGCCCGGTCGGTGCCGACCCGGACGGCAATGCCCTGACCTATTCGATCCAGAACAAGCCAGCCTGGGCCACGTTCAGCACGACCAATGGCCGCCTGACGGGCACGCCGGGTTCGGCCGACGTGGGAACGTCCGCGCGCATCACGATTTCCGTGTCTGACGCCCTGCTGACGGTCGCACTGCCTTCCTTCACCATCCAGGTGACCGCGCCGGCGAACCGCTCACCGACGATCAGCGGCTCGGCGCCGGCCACCGTGAACGCGGGCGAGGCCTATAGCTTCCAGCCGAGCGCGGCGGATCTCGACGGCAACACTCTGACCTTCTCGATCGCGAATCGTCCGGCCTGGGCGACCTTCAGCACGACCACGGGCCGCCTGACCGGAACGCCGGCCGCGAGCGACGTGGGCGCTTACAGCAACATCGTGATAACGGTCTCGGACGGCACGGCGCAGGCGTCGCTGGCGGCCTTCTCGATCGCCGTGACGCAGGTGGCCACGGGCAACGCGACAGTGAGCTGGACGCCGCCGAGCGCCAACACCGACGGCAGCGCGCTCACGAATCTGTCCGGATATCGCGTCGCGTATGGCCGCAGTGCAACCGCACTCGACCAGTCGGCCAGCGTGAACAGCGTCGGCGTCACCACCTACACGGTGAACAACTTGTCGGCCGGCCAGTGGTACTTCGCGGTCTTCGCGGTGAACAGCGGCGGCATCGAGAGCGACGTTTCAAACGTCGCGACCAAGACGATTCAGTAGACCCGCAAGGTCCGCTCAGCCAATCAGCGCGCGCTCGATCCGATCGAGCGCGCGCTTTTTTGTGAGCAGCACCAAAGTGGCGTCGATGGGCGGCGAGACCGTCCCACCCGACACGGCCACGCGCAGCGGCTGCGCAATCTTGCCGAGGCCCAGCGATTTCTCCGTCGCGAGACCCTCGAGCACCGCGTGAATGGCGGGCGCCTGCCAGTCCTCGAGTGCCGCCAGCCGGGTGCGCAATTCGGACAACACGGCGCGCCCGTCCGCGGTCAGGTGTTTCTCGGCGGCCTTGGCGTCGAGCGTCACGTGCTCGCCGAACAGGAAGCGGCTGTTCTCGGCCATTTCCTTCAGCGTCTTCGCGCGTTCGCGCTGCGCCACGATGATTCCTTCGAGCAGCGCCTGGTCATCCGAGTGGATTCCGAGCCGCGCCAGCTGCCACTGCAGGTGCGGGACGATCTCCTTCGGATCCGTCCGCACCAGGTGCTGCTGGTTGAGCCACAGCAACTTCTCCATGTTCATCGCCGAGGCGGACTTGTTGATGTCGCGCACGTCGAAGGCGGCGATCATTTCCGCGCGCGTGAAAAATTCCTGATCGCCGTGCGACCAGCCGAGGCGCACGAGGTAGTTCAGCAAGGCGTCGGGTAGATAGCCATCCTCCTGGTACTGCAACACGCTGACCGCGCCGTGTCGCTTGGAGAGTTTCGCGCCGTCCGGCCCCAAGATCATCGGCACGTGCGCGTACACCGGCGGCTGCTTGCCGAGCGCAACCAGCATGTTCTGCTGCCGCGGTGTGTTGTTGAGATGGTCGTCACCGCGGATCACGTGGCTCACGCCCATGTCCGCATCGTCCACGACCACGCAGAAGTTGTAAGTCGGCGTGCCGTCCGAGCGCGCGATGATCAGGTCGTCCAGCTCCTTGTTCTGGAAGGTGACCGGGCCGTGCACCACGTCCTCGACCACCGTGGCGCCGTCTTCGGGATTGGCGAAGCGCACCACCGGCGGACGGCCCGACTGCGGTCCCGGACCCTTGCCGTGCCGGCAGCGGCCGTCGTAACGCGGCTTTTCCTTGGCGAGCTGCTGCGCGCCGCGCATGACGTCGAGTTCTTCCTTGCTGCAGTAGCAGTGGTAAGCGGTCTTGGCCTTCACCATGTCCGCGATGACCTCCTTGTAGCGGTCGAATCGCTGCGTCTGGTAGTAAGGCCCGAGATCGTGCCCGAGACCCAGCCACTTCATGCCCTCGAGAATGACCCCCACGTGTTCGGGTTTCGAACGCTCGAGGTCCGTGTCCTCGACGCGCAGGATGAACTGGCCGCCCATGCGCCGTGCGTACAGCCAGCTGAACAGCGCCGTGCGAACGCCACCGATGTGCAGCATGCCGGTCGGGCTGGGAGCGAAACGCGTGATCACGGAAGAGGACATAGCGGTTTTCCGGCCGTTTTGAGGGCGCGAATCGTAGCATTTGATTCAGGCTGGGCCGCTCTTTAGACTGCGCACCCTCTATCGGGACCATGTGTCCCCGGCGGACGGTTAGCTCAGCGGTAGAGCACTGCTTTCACACGGCAGGGGTCACAGGTTCAAGCCCTGTACCGTCCACCACTTCAATTCATGAACACCACGAGAATCACGGCCATCCACGAAGCCGCGCACGCCGTAGCGGCGCTGCGCTGCGGGCTCGTCTTCGACAATGTCACCGCGGTGCCGGACGAGGAGTTCGAACTCGACGGTGCGCTCAACTGGATGGCACTGCACGACGAAGTCGGGCTCGAGATGTCCATCGAAGCGCTGGCGATGGTGTCGCTGGCCGGCCCTTGCGCCGAGGCCAAGCTGCGGCGGCTGCGCCCGGACCGCGTGTTCGCAGGCGTAGCCGCGCTCGACGATCGGGAGTCGGTGGCGCAACTGGGCCTCAGCGAAACACAGTTCGTGACCGCGAGCCGCGACGCCCTCGATCTGGTCGAACGCGACTGGCCGATCATCGAACGGATCGCGGATGCGCTCGAGGCGGGCGGCACGCTTTCCTACGATGAAGTCGAGGCGCTGATGCCGGCCGAAGCCGAGTAGCTAGACCGCCGTCACGGCCGGGGCGCGGCTCGCTGTAAGCGCCCTCGGCCCAGTTCGAGCTGCAGGCCCTCGAGGCCAACGAAGGTTACGCACCGCCGGGTTCCGGATCAGCGTACGCGACGAAGGCCCGGGAATTCCCGAAGATTTCCGCAGCCGCATGTGCGAGAAATTCGGCTTCGATTCCGAACTCGGACACGGCTCGACCTTCTGGATCGACTTGCCGGCGGCCTGAAGTAGGGGAAACCATCACCGCGACACTATCGCGTGTGCGCCCTTCCCCGCCCTGCCGCGTGCGATTACTCTGCGGCGGTGCAAAACATCGCATCGACACCGGCGAATCCATGGCCGCGCTGGCGTGCCTACGTGCTCGCCGTTGCGATCACCGCCGCCGTCCTGATGTTGCGTCTGGCGCTCGCGCCATGGGTGGGCGATCGCCCGCTGCTCATCATTTTCGTCATCCCGATCGTCATCACCGCGTACGTGGGCGGACTGTGGCCGGGACTGTTGTCCACCACGCTGGTGGGCCTGACGACCATCTACTTCGTCTTTCCGAAGGTGAACAGCTTCTGGTTCGAGAAGCCACTCGATTTCGCGCAGTGGTTGTTCATGTTGCTGCTCGGCATGCTCATCAGCATCTTGTTCGAAGAACTGCAGCAGTGGCGTAATCGCACTGACGCGCGTACCGAGGCGCGGCAACAAGCTTCCGCGGAACGCAAGGTACGCGCCGCCTTCGCCGGCGCGCTGGCGGTTCTGGGTGTCATCGGCATCGTCAGCTTTTTGAGCGTTGTGCAACTGAGCGACAACTCGGCCAACGTGGCGCGTTCACACGAAGTGATGCGGGTCATCGATCAGATGGTGGGCGCCACGACCGAAGCCGAGGCGGCGCACCGCGGTTACATCATCAGTGGCGACGAGCAATTTGTTCGTGAATACGACGCGGTGCTGGGCGGTATCGGCGCGTTGAGCGCCCGGCTGCACGGGCTGGTCGCCGACAACCCCGAACAGATCCGGCGCATGGCCGATTTTCAGCAGGCGATCGACGCACGTATGACGCGCAGCGCCCAGGCGATCGAACTGCGGCGCAAAGGCGGGCTCGATGCCGTGTTGGCGATGGCAAACCGGGGGCCACGCGGTACGGTGCTGCAGAACAAAGTGCGCGAGCTCGCACAGGATCTCGTGATCGCCGAGCAAGCGCGGCTCGACGCCCGGGAAAGGCGTTCGCAACACAGTGCCACTGTCGCGCGCGTCGTGATCATCGGCGGCAGCGTCTTCGCCCTGATGTTCGTGAGTCTGGCGCTCTTCATCATCCGCCGTGATTTCGCCGGACGCGGACGCGCCGAGGCAGAACTCGCACAGTTCTTCGATCTGTCGCCCGACCTGTTCGTGGTCGCGAGCGGCGATGGTTCTTTCAAACGCATTAGCCAGGCCGTCACCGGCATGCTGGGCTACAGCGTCGAGGAGGCGAAACGGATCGGGTACATGGACATGATCCATCCGGATGACAAGCCATCCTCAGCCGACGCGGTCGATAGCCAGATGACGACCGGACAGAAGGTCGATCAGTTCGAAGCCCGCTTTCGCCACAAGGACGGCAGCTATCGGATGTTGTCCTGGCGTTCGCAGCCGCGCGGCGATCTCATGTTCGGCACCGCGCGCGACGTCACCGACGCGGCGCGCGCCGCCCAACAGCTCAGCGAAGCGAAGGAAATGCTCGAGACGCGCGTCGCGGAGCGTACCGCCGAGCTCGCGACGGCTAACCAGTCGCTGCGGCAAAGCGAACACCGCTTCCGCACGCTCATCGAAAACGGGGCCGACGGCATCGCCCTGGTCGATGCAGATAACAAGATCCTGTATCTCAGTCCGTCGGTGGCGAACGTCGAGGGCTACACCCCCGACGAGTTGATCGGCCGCATGGGTCCGGAAAACACTCACCCCGACGACCTGCCGCTGCTCAAGAAATATTTCGAACAGATCATGGCAAGCCCCGGCACGCCGATCCCGGTGCTGTGGCGCCGCCGGCACCGGGATGGCCGCTGGTTGTGGCTCGAGGGCACCGCCACCAACCGGCTGCAGGATCCGGCCGTGGGCGCCATCGTCACCAACTACCGTGACGTGACCGAGCGCATGCAGTCCGAAACGCGGATGCGCGAGCAGTTGCAGCGGCTCGCACTGCTGTCGCGCATCACGCATGCAATCGGCGAACGGCAGGACCTGCGCAGCATCTTCCAGGTCGTGGTCCGCACCATTGAAGAGGAACTGCCGGTCGATTTCTGCTGCATCTGCCTCTATGACATGGGCGCGAACGCGCTCACCGTGAGTTGCGTGGGCGCGCGCAGTCTTGAAGTGGCGAGCCAGCTCGAGTTGCTCGAAACGGCGCCGGTGCCCATCGACGAGAACGGCCTCGGCCGCTGCGTGCGTGGACATCTGGTCTACGAACCGGACATCTCGAACACCCAATTCGATTTCCCGCGGCGCCTGGCCAGTGTCGGCATGCGCTCGCTGGTGATCGCGCCGATGCTGGTCGAAAGCCAGGTGTTCGGCGTGATGGTGTGCGCGCGCCGCGAACCCGATGCCTTCAGCAGCGGCGAATGCGAATTTCTGCGCCAGTCGAACGAACACACGGCGCTGGCTTCGCACCAGGCGCAGCTGTACAGCGCACTGCAGCGCGCCTACGACGACCTGCGGCAGACGCAGCAGCAGGTCATGCAGCAGGAGCGCCTGCGCGCGCTCGGCCAGATGGCGAGCGGCATCGCGCACGACATCAACAACGCCATTTCACCGGTCGCGTTGTATACCGAGGCGTTGCTCGAACGCGAGCAGCTGAGCGATCGGGCCCGCGGCCATCTCGAGATCATCAAGCGCGCGGTCGACGACGTGGCGCAGACCGTCTCGCGTATGGGCGAGTTCTATCGCCTGCGCGAGCCGCAGGCGTCGCTCGTGCCGGTGGATCTGAACACACTGGTGCTGCAGGTCATCGATCTCACGCGCGCACGCTGGGCTGACATGGCGCTGCAGCGGGGTGCGGCAATCGAGATACGCACCGAACTCGAAGCATCGCTGCCGCCGATCGCCGCCGTCGAAAGCCAGATCCGCGACGCACTGGTGAACCTCGTCTTCAATGCGGTGGATGCGATGCCGCAGGGCGGCCCTCTCATCATTCGTACCTGCAGCGCGGCGAGCGCGAAATCGCGCGCCGTGCACCTCGAAGTGATCGACAAAGGCGTGGGCATGGATGAGGACACGAGACGCCGCTGTCTCGAGCCGTTTTTCACCACCAAGGGACAACGTGGCACCGGACTCGGGCTCGCGATGGTCTACGGCGTCGCGCAGCGGCACGGCGCGAATCTCGAAATCGAGAGTGAGCCCGGCAAGGGCACGCTGGTGCGGCTGACTTTCTCGACGGCCACGATCGATGTCGCATCGCCCAAACGCGCGTCCGCCACCAGCGTCGGGCCGCAGCGCATCCTCATCGTCGACGACGATCCGTTGCTGCTCAAGTCGCTGCGCGACGCGCTCGAGACTGACGGGCATGAAGTGACGTCTGCGAATGGAGGCCAGGCGGGCATCGAGGCATTCGTCGAGTCACACGCCAATGGCACGCCCTTCCCGGTGGTGATCACCGACCTCGGAATGCCGCATGTGGATGGCCGCAAGGTTGCAGTGACGATCAAGTCGTCGGTACCGACAACGATAGTGCTGATGCTGACCGGCTGGGGCCGCCGGCTGGTGGCCGAGGGCGATATTCCGCCGGGCGTCGATGAAGTGCTCAGCAAGCCGCCGAAGCTGGTGGAACTGCGCGCCGCACTCGCCAACCATCTCGGAAAGGGGGCAGCCCCCGTTTCCTAGCAAAAGGGGACAGTCATCTCGGCGAGCCGGCAAGACCGCGCTAACGCCGAGATGACTGTCCCCTTTTGCTAGGAAACGGGGGCTGCCCCCTTAGTGGGAATCGCGCGAAACTTCCGTGCCGCTGCCGCCGACCAGAACATCGAGATCTGCGCCGAGATGCGCCTGCTGCACGTGATCCACGTACAACTTGTACCAGCCGCGCGCCGGCGTCGGCGCCGGCTTCCAGGCCAGGCGCCGTTGCGCGAGGTCCGCTTCGCTCACATCGAGGTGCAGGCGGCGACCGGGCACATCGACTTCGATGTAATCGCCATTACGCACCAGCGCCAGCGGCCCGCCGGCGGCCGCTTCGGGCGAGACGTGCAAAACCACCGACCCGTACGCGGTACCGCTCATGCGCGCATCCGAGATGCGCAGGATATCCGTGATGCCACGGCGCAGTAGTTTCGGCGGCAGCGGCATGTTGCCGACCTCGGCCATGCCCGGATAACCCTTCGGGCCGCATCCCTTGAGCACCATGATGCAGGTCTCGTCGATGTCGAGCGCCTCGTCGTCGATGCGCGCGTGAAAATCTTCGATGCTCTCGAACACCACCGCGCGGCCGCGATGTTTCAGCAGGTGCTGCGAGGCGGCGGACGGCTTGATGACCGCGCCATCAGGCGCCAGGTTGCCGCGCAACACCGCGATGCCGGCGTGATCCTTGAACGGCTGCGCCAGCGGCTTGATCACTTCCCTGTTGTAGTTAGGTGCGTCGGCGATGTTCTCGGCAACGGTATGGCCGTTGACGGTGAGCGCCTTTCCGTCGAGCAGGTGCGCGATCTCGCGCATCACCGCCGGCAGTCCGCCGGCGTAATAGAAATCTTCCATCAGGAACTGTCCTGACGGCTGCAGGTTCACCAGACAGGGCAGTTGCGAACCCAACTTGTCCCAGTCCTCGAGCGCCAGCGGCACGCCGATGCGCCCGGCAATCGCCAGCAGATGGATCACCGCATTGGTGGAGCCGCCGATCGCGGCATTCACGCGGATCGCGTTCTCGAACGCCGAACGCGTCAGGATCTTCGACAACACCATGTCTTCTTCGACCATCTCGACGATGCGCCGGCCGGTGAGCTGCGCCTGGCGATAACGCCGCGCATCCACCGCCGGAATCGCGGCGTTGCCGGGCAACGCGACACCCAGCGCTTCAACCATGCTGGCCATCGTCGATGCCGTGCCCATCGTCATGCAGTGCCCTTTCGAGCGATGCATACACGACTCAGCGGCAGTAAATTCTTCCTGGCGCATCTTTCCGGCGCGCACGTCTTCGGACATCTGCCACACGCCGGTGCCCGAGCCGATCTGCTTGCCACGGAAATGGCCTGACAACATCGGGCCACCGGACACGCCGATGGTCGGCAAATCGCAGCTGGCGGCACCCATCAGCAGCGCGGGCGTGGTCTTGTCGCAGCCCATCAACAACACGACACCATCGAGCGGATTGCCGCGGATCGATTCTTCGACATCCATGCTGGCGAGATTGCGGAACAACATGGCGGTGGGCCGCAGCTGTGTCTCGCCGAGCGACATCACCGGAAATTCGAGCGGAAATCCGCCCGCCTCGTAGACGCCCCGTTTCACGAACTCCGCCAGCTCGCGGAAATGTCCGTTGCACGGCGTCAGCTCGGACCAGGTGTTGCAGATACCGATGACCGGGCGGCCATCGAACAGATCGTCCGGATAACCCTGGTTCTTGATCCAGCTGCGATGCAGGAACCCGTCCTTGCCCGGTCGACCGAACCACTGCTGGCTGCGGCGCGTACGCTTTTTTGAATCGTCCATTCGGCCGCAGCGTACAAGGCGAAAACATACGCGAACAATAATTTTCTACCGCGGAAACATACCTGCTTTGGCATTGCGAGAATTCACCTGCTCACGAAGCCTGTTTCCACGTGCTGCCATAACTACTCACCGCCGAAGTCTTGAGCGCGCGCAACAGGACATTGGCGGCGGGCGACAATAACCAGTCGGTGCGCGTGATGATTCCGAACGCATCCATCGTGCAGGACAGCTGCATCGGCAACAGCGCGATCATTCCGTAGGTCGCGTAGTAACGCGCGACCTCGGTCGGTACCACCGCGATGAAATCCGTCTGCTGCAGCATCTTGGTGACAAACAACAAGGATGCCGTCTCGATCAACTGGCTCGGCGGCGCGAGACCGGCCTCGCGGAACATCAGATCGAAACGATGGCGCAACACGCTGCCGGCCGGCGGCACGATCCACGGCTTCTTCTCGACCGCCGCCAGATTCAGGCCCGACACGTTGAGCAGCGGATGACCGGGACGCACGACCGCGGTAACCGGCTCCTCCGCGAGCCGTTCGTAGCGCAACACGGTCTTGTCCTGACGCTCGAACAAACGTCCGATCATGATGTCGAGTTTGCCCTGTGCCAGCGACTCGATCAGGACGTTGCTGGATTCCACGTGCAGCTCGACCCGCAGCTTCGGGTTCTCGCGCGCGACGATCATGATTGTCTGCGGAATCAGGCTGAGTGCCGGACCGGTGATCGCGCCCAGGCAGACGTGACCCGAAAGGCCCGACTTCAACGCCTCGACTTCCTGGCCCGCCTCGCGTAACGAAGACAGTGCGATACGCGCATGACGGATCATCGTTTCGCCATACCAGTTCGGGCGCATGCCGCGCGGCTGCCGCTCGAACAGCGATACGCCCAGCATGTCCTCGAGATCCTTGAGCAATTTGCTGGCCGCCGGCTGCGACATATTCAAAACTTCCGCCGCGCGGTGAATGTTTCCCTCATCGCAGATGGCGGTGAGCAACATGAGCTGCCGGGTCTTGAGCCGCGCGCGAATGAACCAGGGCGTATTTGTCGTGATCATTTTCGTTTCCCCCGACCCGTGATCATGTATATATCGATGAGTATATCTCCGTAACATTCTCAGGCTTGTTGTATATCGATGCTGATTCCATGATGTCGGCCTCGAGAATTCCGTCCGCAGGCACTGCCTACGGGCGCGAGCGGCCTTTTGCCTCGCGACGTCTAACTATTCGGAACAACGGAGGGGACCATGATCCGATTCAGCCGATTTACCCGATTTGCGAGTGCACTGGTGGGCGCCGCCGTGCTTGCGGCCTGCTCCGGCGGCAGCGACAAACCCGCAGACGGTGATGCCGCCAAGCCGATCGTGCTCGGCTTCAGCCAGATCGGCGCCGAGAGTGAATGGCGCACCGCCAACACCACGTCCGTACAGGGCGCCGCCGCGGATGCCGGCATCACCCTGCGTTTCTCCGATGCGCAGCAGAAACAGGAAAACCAGATCAAGGCGCTGCGATCGTTCATCGCGCAGCGCGTCGACGTCATCGCGTTTTCGCCGGTGGTCGAAACCGGCTGGGAGACCGTGCTGCGCGAGGCGCAGGCCGCGAAGATCCCGGTGATCCTCACCGACCGCGCCGTCGCGGTGAGCGACGATTCCCTCTATCTATCGCTGATCGGTTCGGACTTCGTCGAGGAAGGACGCAAGGCCGGCCGCTGGTTGCTGGAGAATACGAAGGACGTCAAAGGCGACATCAACATCGTCGAGTTGCAGGGCACGGTCGGCTCCGCGCCCGCGAACGATCGCAAGAAAGGGTTCGCTGAAATCGTCGGCGTCGACCCGCGTTACAAGATTATCCGCTCGCAGACCGGGGACTTCACACGCGCCAAGGGCAAGGAAGTGATGGAAGCGTTCCTCAAGGCCGAGGGCAAGAAGATCAACGTCCTGTTCGCGCACAACGATGACATGGCCATCGGCGCGATCCAGGCCATCGAAGAAGCCGGCATGAAACCCGGCACCGATATCACGATCATTTCCATCGACGGCGTGAAAGGCGCGTTCGAGGCGATGATCGCCGGTAAACTGAACGTCACGGTCGAATGCAGCCCCCTGCTCGGCCCGCAGCTCATGACCGCCGTGAAGGACGTGGTCGCCGGCAAACCCATCGAGAAACGCATCATCACCGCCGAATCGGTGTTTCCGAAGGAAACCGCCGCGCAGGAATTGCCGAACCGCAAGTACTGACAGTGGCGATGAATTCGTTCGGGTTGCTGGATGACGGGCGCAGCGTCGAGGCGATCGTGCTCGGCGATCCGAACGGCCTGCAGGTCGAAGTGCTCACCTATGGCGCGATCCTGCGCCGGCTCACGTTTCCCGTCCGCGGCGTCCGGCGCGACCTCATCCTGCATTTCGACCGCCTCGAAGAATACGTGCGCGATGGCGCCTACGTCGGTCCGCTGGTCGGGCGTTTCGGAAACCGCATCGGAAAATCGGGCTTCGAACTCGACGGCAAGCCCCATCGCGTCACCGCGAACGAAGGCGTCAACCATCTCCACGGCGGCGCGCTCGGCTTCGGCAAGCGGTTGTGGCGCCTACTCGATGTAACTCACGACGGCGGTCCGCGCGTCGTGCTCGGCCTCGAATCGCCGCACGGCGAGGAAGGTTATCCGGGAACGCTCGAGGTCACTGCGGAATTCAAGGTGGCGCGCAACGCTCTGCGCATCACGCTGGCGGCGAAAACTGATGCGCCCACTCCGGTAAACCTCACCTACCACCCGTATTTCAATCTCGCCGGCAATTTCAACACCCCGGCGATGGACCAGCGGCTGCGAATTCCGGCCGCGCACTATCTACCCGTGGCGAACGGCCTGATCCCCACGGGCGAGCTCGCGCCGGTGGAAGGCACGACCTTCGATTTTCGGCAGGAGCGACGTCTGCGCCCACCGGCAACCAGTTCGCATCCGCAGCTGGAACTGGCCGGCGGCTACGATCATTGCTGGGTGCTGGAACCGGACGCCGACTGCGCCTGCGAACTGACCTCACCGAACGGCGACTTGAAGATGACGATGCTCGGGAGTGGACCGGGACTGCAGTTTTACAACGGCCAGTTCCTGTCGAAGACTCATCCGACGCTCGGCAGCGGGATCATTCTCGAACCGCAGGGTTTTCCAGACGCGGTCAACCAACCGCATTTCCCGCCGGCCATCGTGCGGCCGGGCGAAGAATATCGGGCCACTCTCGAATACCGCATGACTGCCGCATGAACCGCCGCGGCAGCATCCGCGACCAGGGAAGATCACAGGTCGAGAGCGTATCCTATCCAATCAAAACCGCCGGACTGCGGGCCGTATTCGCCTTGAACCGCGACCCTTCGAAAGAACGCGAGTTGTCGCTCGAGTTCGACGACATTTCACCACGAAGTTGCCAGCGCGTTCGCACACCGTCGTCCACTTGGAGGTCTTAAGTCATGAACGACGATCTGCGCACGCGCCGGGAGGCCATCAAACTTCTGGGCGCGGGCGCGACCACCGCGGCGCTGACCTGTACGCCCGTTGCCGCCGATACCGACATCTTCGCGGGACACGCGCCACCGAAATACTTCCCGCTCGCGGACGTGCGGCTCGGGGCCGGCCCCTTTCTCGATGCTCAGCGGCGCGACGCCGACTATCTACTGCAACTCGAGCCCGACCGGATGTTGCACAATTTCCGCAAGAATGCCGGCCTCGATCCCAAGGCACAGGTTTACGGCGGCTGGGAATCGGTCGAACCGTGGATCGAGATCCGTTGCCATGGTCACACTCTGGGTCACTATCTCACCGCCAGCGCATGTATGTATGCGTCGACGGGTGATACGCGCTTCGGCGAACGCGTCGATTACATCGTCGGAGAACTCGCCGCGGCGCAGGCAAAAACCGGCGGCTGGTTGACGGCGTTTCCGGATGGCGTCGCGCCGCTGCTCGACAGCGTCGCCGGCAAGCCCTTCGCTGGCGTGCCCTGGTACACCACTCACAAGGTCATGGCCGGATTGCGCGATGCCCACGTCATTCGCGGCAATCCCCAGGCGCTTGCCGTGCTGGTGAAATTCGCGGACTGGATCGACACCGCCACCGCCGACGTGCCGTTGGCGCAATTCCAGAAGATGCTCGACCGTGAACACGGCGGCATGAACGAAGTCTGCGCCGACCTGTTCGAGCTCACGCAGGAGCGGCGTTATCTCGCCATGGCGCATCGGTTTTCACATCGCGCCCTGCTCAACCCGCTCATGCAGCGCCGTGACACGCTGGACGGGCTGCATGCGAATACGCAGATTCCCAAGGTGATCGGCTTCAGCCGCATCGATGAATACGCGGGCGCGGCAAATTTCTTCTGGGAATCCGTCGTCGCGCATCGATCCTTTGCGACCGGTGGGCACGGCGACGGCGAGCATTTCTTCCCGCGCCACAAGTTTTCGGAGCATCTCGGTTCCGCGAAAACGATGGAGACCTGCTGTACCCACAACATGCTGCGTCTGACTCGCTCGCTGTACGAGAAGGGGCTTTCGTCGTCCCACTTCGATTTCTTCGAACGCGGGTTGTTCAACGCGATCCTGGGGTCGCAGGACCCCGAGTCGGGCATGAACACTTATTTCCAGGCGACACGGCCCGGATACGTGAAGCTCTACCACACGCCCTTCGATTCGTTCTGGTGCTGCACCGGCTCAGGCATCGAAAATCACGCGCGCTACGGCGAGTCTATCTACGCGCGCGCCGACGATACCTTATATGTGAATCTCTTCGTGGCCTCGACGCTGACCTGGCGCGAGCGCGGCTTGACGCTAATACAGGAAACGCGTTTTCCCGACACGGACGGAACGCGCCTGACGTTCAGGGTTCGCGAGCCGCAAAAACTCACGCTCTCGATTCGTCATCCGGCCTGGTGCGAGGTGATGACGGTGCGGGTGAATGGCCGCAAGTACCTGAGTCGAACACCGGATTCGTACTTCGAGTTGCCGCGCAAGTTCCGCAGCGGCGACGTCATCGAAGTGCAGACGCCCATGACGCTGCGATCCGAACCGCTGCCGGGTTCACCCGGCCATATCGCCGTCATGTACGGCCCCATCGCGCTTGCCGCGAAGCTCGGCACCGCGGGTCTCACGCCGGGCTCGCAACTCATCATCAACGAACGCGAATCGGGCCAGATGCTCAACGAAACAGTGGCGATTCCGGTCTGGACAAGACCGCTCGATCAGTTGCCCGCGAGCCTCGTTCGCACCGCTGCGGCCTCGCTCACATTCTCGAGCACGGGATTTGATGGCGGCGCCCCAGTGCAATTCGCCCCGTGGTTCCGTCTCGCGCACGAGCGCTACAACCTCTATTGGCGCCGTGAGGGCGTGCAGGGCTGACCCGATTCACCCCCCTCGACTCAGCAGGCGGCCCGCCGGCCGGTCCGATCCCGGCTGAACCGCGAACTGGAGCCTTTCCTAGGCGTACCCCGTGTGATCCGCGTCACCGAGGTTTTGTCACATACCGGCCAAGATTCCCCTCGTGTCAGTGGGCGCAGGAGCGCCCTGGGAGTTATTTGTGGCCATTCATAAAGTTTTGATCGTGGACGACGCGCGCCCGGATCTCATGAATCTCGAAAAGATCGTGAGCGGGGCTGGCTACACCACCCTCACCGCGACCAACGGACTGCAGGCGGTGGAACTGTCCAAGTCCCAGCAGCCGGACCTCATCCTCATGGACGTCAACATGGACCAGATGGATGGCTTCGCCGCCACCCGCGCCATCGGCGGCGACGCTTCGACCAAGACCATCCCGGTCGTACTGGTCACCAGCAAGAATCAGAAAGCCGACCGCGTCTGGGCACAGATGCTCGGCGTGAAGGGATACGTGACCAAGCCCTACACACCCGACCAGATCCTGGGCGCCATCAAGGCCTGCGCCTGAAGAACTGAATGAACGCCGCTTTCCCACTCTCGTACGGATTGCCACCCCTGCCCGCGGAACTCGCGGCGCTGGTGGGGCCTGCCGCGGGCGTGGAAAACCCGGACGAGATCGTGCGCCAGGCGTTTCGCATCGGTCACATGCGATTGCTGGCGCCGTTCGCGACCGCGAGCGAATTGGTGGAGATGCCGAACGTCTATCCACTGCCACGTATGCCGGAGAATCTGCTCGGCCTCGTCAACCTGCACGGTCACATCGTCCCGCTGTTCGACCTCGCCGCGCTGTTCGAAACCGAACACCTGCCGCGCGAGAAACGCATGTTGCTCGTGATCGGTCACGGCACCGATGCCGCCGGCATCGTCATCGACGGCCTGCCGCGCCGCATGGCCTTCATGCCCGAATCGCAGATCGTGCCGCCGGCGCTGGCCGCCGCCGCGGCCACCGCCGTCATCGCGACTTACACCCAGGGCGCCGACGCCTGGTTCGAATTCGACTTCGCGCAGCTACTTGAACAACTCGTGAGCTAACACAATGGCCATTCGCAACGTATTTGGCGCCCAGTCCATCCGGCAGAAGCTGCTGCTCGGAACACTGTTCCTGGCCATCATCCCGGTGGCGGTCACATCTATCATTGTAGGTCGCGAGTCGCTCATCTCCGGCAAGGCGGCGCTCGAAGCCCAGGCGCGCGAAGGCCTGATCGCACAGCGCGCCTCGAAGGCCGCGCAGATCACCGACTATTTCAGCGCGCTCTCGAACCAGGTGCAGGTGCTCGCCACGGCGCCGGACGTCGTGAATGCGATGCGCGAGCTGCCCGGCGCGTACGACAATTCCGTGCTGAACATCGGCGACCTGCCGGCCGAACGCGCGCGTCTCGCCAGGTACTACACCGGCGACTTCGCGGCGGAATTCCAGCGTCGCGACACCGGCAAGATGGTCGACATGGCGACCACCGTGGCGCAGCTGCCTGATCTCGCCATGAACCTGCAGTACCAGTACATCGCCAACAACAGCCATGCGCTGGGTTCGAAGAACACGCTCGACAAGGCCAGCGACGGCACACGGTATTCCGAATTACACGGCGCGTTGCATCCCTTCCTGCGCACCGCCCTGCGCCAGTTCGGTCTGTACGACATCTTTCTGGTCGAGCCGCGCGGCGGCAACATCGTCTACACGGTTTTCAAAGAGCTCGACTTCGCCACCTCGCTTACGAACGGCCCGTATGCCAAGACCCGCCTGGGCGATGCGTTCCGCGCTTCGTGGGCGCTCGACAAGCCCGGCATGGTGGCGCTGTCGGAGTTCGGTGAATACCTGCCTTCATACAACGACCAGGCCGCCTTCCTCGGCACGCCTATTTTCGATGGCGGCCGCAAGATCGGCGTGCTGCTCGTGCAGGTGCCCATCGACAAGATCAACTCGGTCATGACGCACGAAGCGAAGTGGAAGGAGCGCGGCCTCGGCGACTCCGGCGAAACCTATCTCGTCTCGGGCGCCGATGGCACGCCACGTTCGATCGCCCGCCTCGCGGTCGAGAACATTTCGGCCTATGCGAAGAGCGTCAAGGACGCGGGCTTCGCGCCGGGCCTCGCGAACGCCGTCGAGACCAAACACACCAGCATCGGCCTCGTGCCGATCAAGACCCAGGCCACGAGCGAAGTTTTCGACAAAGGCACCGCAGGCTTCGGCGTGTACCCTAACTACGCCAAGACGCCGGTGCTCGGCGCTTACGCGCCGCTGTCGGTCCTGGGCCTCAACTGGGCCATCGTCGCCGAGATCAAATCTTCCGAAGCGTTCGCGCCCGTCACTGCGGTGCGCGAGAAAGTGGTCGTGTGGTCGACCGGCATCGCGGTCGCGCTGCTGGGTCTCGGCCTGTTGATCGCCTTCTCGCTGCTGCGTTCGGTGACCAAGCCGATCACGAAGATGCAGGACACCGTGAACAAGATCGCCGCCGGCGACTATGCCGCGCGCTCGGAGCTCGGCGGTGACGACGAATTCGGCCAGCTGTCACGCGCTTTCGACGACCTGCTCGACGACCGTGTCGCGCGCCTCGCCGATGCCGAGCGCGAAAACGAAGACCTGAACAACTCGGTCGTGCAGCTGCTGCAGGCCGTCGCGCAGCTGTCCAACAAGGACCTGACCGCGAAGGCGCCGGTCACCGCGAACGTGATCGGCACCGTATCCGACTCCATCAACCTGCTGTCGTACGAAACAGGCCGCGTGTTGTCCGAGGTGACCAGCATCGCCGCGCAGGTGAAACTCTCGACCGAACGCGTGAAACGCCAGGCCGAGTCGGTGAGCGCGTCCGCCATCGCCGGCCGATCGGACGTCGAACGCGCGGGCGAGAATCTCGCGAACGCCTCCAAGGTCATGACCCAGGTGGCCGAGCTCGCCGCCGCGTCCAACCGCGCCGCCGAGCAGGCGACCAGCTCGACGACGACCGCGCTCGGCTCGGTGAACGAAACCGTGCGCGGCATGGAAGGCATCCGCGAATCCATCGCCGAATCGGAAAAGCGCATCAAGCGCCTGGGCGAACGATCGCAGGAAATTTCCGGCGTCGTGAACCTGATCAACACGATCGCCGAACGTACCCACGTTCTCGCCTTGAACGCCTCCATGCAGGCGGCCTCCGCCGGTGACGCGGGCCGCGGCTTCGCGGTCGTCGCCGAAGAAGTGCAGCGCCTCGCCGAGAGCTCACGCCAGGCGACCCAGCAGATCGCGCAGCTCGTGAGCAACATTCAGATCGAAACGGCCGACACGATCAACACCGTCAACAAGACGATTTCGCAGGTGGTGGCGGGTTCGGAGCTGGCCGCCAGGTCCGGTCAACAGATGCGCGAAACGCAGCAGTCCACCGCGTCGCTGGTGGAGCTCGTGAAGCGCATCACTTCGTCCGCCCAGGTGCAGATGAAGATCACCACCGAGCTGCGCAACCGCGTGCATCAGATCGGCGCCAGCACGGAAAAGACCGCGGCGGAGATTCTGCTGCAGTCCGAGGCCACCGCCGACCTGTCGAAGTCCGCCGATCGACTGGTGGAATCGGTGCGCGTCTTCAAGCTGCCGACCACGGCGCGCGCGGCCTGATCGCAGGTTTCACGGAACACAGGGAAAAGGAAAACCAGCCGACATGCGAGGACAGGATCTCCTCACAGCGCTTGCCGACGAGTTGCAGGGCCTCGGCCCCGAACTCACGCAGAATTACGACGCCGGATCGTCGGGCGATGCGGCTGCCTGCGCGCATGCCAATGATTTGTATGTAACGTCCGCGACGCGGCTTTCCGAAGCGGCCGGGTACATGGGCCTTTTGGGCGTGCAGCGCATCTGCGCCTGCGTGCTCGACAACCTGCAGCACCTGAGCGCCGACGACCAGGATGCCCGCCTTTTGGTACGCCCCTTCTTCACCGAGTGGGCCCAACTACTCGAAGCGCATCTGCGCGATGCCTCGCACGGCGGTCCGGTCGAATCGCTGCTGACCCATTTCGGCGGCGGCTGGGTACCCCTGCCCCTCGATGAAAACGCACTGAATGAGTTGCGCGCCGAACTATCCGCGGCGAGCTCGATTGGCGCGGCCCTCGACGAGAACGAGCAGGCTGCGCCCGAAGCACTGGTCGCCGCCGACCTCAACCTCGACATCTCCGCCGACATCGACGGAGCGTTGCTCGACGCCTTCATGCATGACTCCCCGCCGCAGGCCGCGGAAGTCACGCTGTCGCTGCAGGGCTGGATCGCCTCCCCGGAGAGCGGCGGCGAGCTGCTGCGCAATGCCAAACGAGCCGCGCACACGCTGAAGGGTTCCGCGAACATCCTGGGAATCCGCGGCGTAGCCAAACTCGCGCATCGGCTCGAAGACATCCTGGAGATCTGCGAAGCCTGCGGTGGCGCGCCGTCCAACGGCCGCGCGCAGGCACTGATGGCCGCGGCGGATTGCCTCGAGCAGATGGTGGCCGCGGTCGCCGGCGAAGACTCTCCTCCCGAGAACGCGCTCGGCGTCATCGAACTACTCGATGCCGCGCGCAGCAACGACATTTCCGACACGGTTCGTCAGCAGGTCCTGTCGGTCGAACCGGCGCCGGCGGAACCCGCGCTTGCGGTCCCGGCACCGGCCCCTGTTACGGCGCGCGCGGAGCCGAAAGCCACGACCCGCGTCCCCACCGAACTGCTCGACAACCTCGTGCGTATGGTGGGTGAGCTCACGATCAAGATCGGCGAGCTCGATCAGGAACTGAAATCGGCCGCGGGACACTCGCGCCAGCGGGTCGAGCAGGACCGCTCGATCCAGAAGCGCCTGTTCGAACTCGAGAACTCCGTCGATATCCGCGGCCTGGCCGCGCGCCACAAATTGCAGGTGCAAAGCGCCAGCTCGGACTTCGATTCGCTGGAGATGGATCAGTACAACGAAGTGCAGTCGATCGCGCGCTCGTTGATGGAAGAATCCACCGATGCCCGCGATCTGGGCGTCGGTCTGAAGGACGAACTCGCAGGGTTGGCCGGTATCGTGCACCAGCAGCAGCGCCTCATGCGCGAGCTGCAACATCTGGCTTCGCAGACCCGCATGGCGCCGGTCGAGACGATCGTGCCGCGGCTGCAGCGCAACGTGCGCCAGACGGCCGCCGCCACCGGCAAGAAAGCGCAGCTCGTCGTCGTCGGTCAGGACATCCTGGTCGATTCGGACGTGTTGAACCAGTTGCTGGATCCGCTGCTGCACATCCTTCGCAACGCGGTCGACCACGGACTCGAATCGCCCGTCGAACGCGAGCACGCTGGCAAGCCCGCCATGGGCACGATCACGCTGACCGTCGCGCGCCGCGGCCAGGTCGTGACCGTGCAGGTCGCCGACGATGGCCGGGGACTGAATCTCGAACAGATCCGCGCGAAGGCGATCGAACGCGAACTGCTTGCGGCCGATGCCACGCCGAGCGACGCGGAAATCGCGCGCCTCACGCTGCTGCCGGGTTTCTCCACCCGCGACGCGGTCAGCGAAATCTCCGGTCGCGGCGTCGGTCTCGACGTGGTGGCGACGCGCCTGCGCTCGTTGTCCGGCTCCATCGACATCCGCTCCGAATTCGGCCGCGGCCTGACGATCGAACTGCGCTTTCAGGCATCCCTGGTCGCAACCCACGCGCTGTTCGTGCGCGACGGCGGCCAGGTATTCGGACTCGCCAGCCACGCAGTGCGCCGCGCGGTGCCGGCGGTGGCCGTGCAGCTCACGCGCGACAACGGCGTGCTGTTCGCGCTGGTCGACGACGAAAAGTATCCCGCGCACGAACTCGCTACGCTCACGGGTCTTGCGCCCGCCGCAGCGCCCGAGCGCCGCGATCTCGTGCTGGTCGACATCGAAGGCGGCGCGCTGGCAATCCTCGTGGACGCCGTGCTCGATGCCGGCGAACTGGTCACCCGCCCGGCCGGGCGGCATGTGAAACGCATCCCCGGCGTCTCGGGTATCGGCTTGTTGGGCAACGGCAGCGTGATCCCGCTGCTCGACGTGGCCGAGCTCGCCCGCAGCCCGCGCGAGATGAGCCTGCGCGCGGCGGCCGCGGCGCGTGCGCAGAATGTACGCCGCTCGCGTGTGCTTGTGGTCGACGACTCGATGTCGGTGCGGCGCGCGGTAGCGACGCTGCTGGAAGACCAGGGCTACGACGTCACAATGGCCCGCGATGGCCTCGAGGCGATCAAGCTGATGGAGGTCGCGCGCCCCGACGTGTTGCTGACCGACCTCGAAATGCCGAACATGAATGGCCTTGAATTGAGCCAGCACGTGCGCAGCCGACCCGAACTCGCCGGACTCACCGTCATCATGATCACTTCACGTTCGATGGATAAACATCGCCGCCAGGCGCTGTCCGCGGGCGTTTCCGTTTATCTGACCAAGCCGTATACCGATCACGAGTTGTTGCAACACGTGGCGAATGCCGTTACCGGGCGCGTCGAAAAACGCGCCGCTGCCGGCTAGCCACACAAGGGTATTGCCATGAGTACTAAAACGCGCGTCCTCCACGTTCGAGTCGTCGGCTTCTCGGCGCCAGAGCGCCAGATGCTGAATTCGATCTTCCTCCTGTCGGTCGCACCGGCACGGCAGGTCGGCTACAAACTCTGGAATCCGGAGGCCGGCGTCGCGCCCGACATGTACTTGCTGGATGGCGACAGCGAAAGTGCCGTCGCAAGCTGGCAGGCGACATTCGCCAGCACCTCGGATCGCACCCTGGTGGTTGGTGGAAAGAACACCGATCTCGGCGTGGCGGCGGCTTCGCGCCCTCTCGGCCTCAAGGTGGTCGGCGCCATGGATCGACTCGCCATCGCGTTGAACAACGTGACGCGCGAAACCGTCAGCCATGACGTTTCGGTACCGAGCGCCAGCGCATCGCTGCCGCAGGTGAAGGTCGATGACACCGGCCCCAGCAGCCATCCCAAACACAACCTGAGCATGCCGCGTCCCGCGGCCAGCGCGCCCGCAGCGAGCGCAATGTCGACCAGCATGAACTCCGTGGCACCGATGTCAGCGGCCGCCAGCACGATGTCGGCCAGCAGCCACGGCATGAGCGCGACCGCGGTGGCGCCATTGCCGCACACCGGCACCCTGCCCACGTCGATGACGTCCGCCGCTCCGGCCGCGACGGTGCTGCCACACATGACGCTGCAGCCCAACATCGCGCCGGTGTTCGACAAGTCGATGAACGACAAGACCGTCAACGAGAAGGCCGTCGACCGGATCCTGAGCGACAAACCCGTCGTGGAAAAAACCTCTGCGGAAAAGATCAACGCGACCGCCGCATTGATCGCGAGCGGCGTGACGCCGCTGTCACCGTCGGCACTGTCGGCGGCCGTCGCACCGTCACCGCAACGCGCGAACCTGCGTGCGGTGCAGAACCCGTCTCCGCTCGCGGCCTCGTTGCCGTCCGCCGCTCGCATCAGCGACGCACCGATGACGCCGCTGAACCCGGTCGCGGCCGCTCCGGTCGCCATGCCCGCACCGGCCCCGGTGCTCGTGCCGCCGCCCGTGCCCGTCATGCCCACGGCCGTGCCGACGCCGCGCCACGAGGAGCACAATTTCCGCGTGCTGGCGGTCGACGACAGCCCGCTCATGCGCACCTTCCTGCAGAACAAATTGCTGCCTTATGGCATACAGCCCGAGTTCGCCTCCTCGGGCGAAGAGGCGCTGTTCAAGATCTCCAAGCAACATTTCGACATGATCTTCCTCGACGTGATGCTGCCCGGCATGGATGGGTACGACGTCTGCAAGATGATCAAGAAGAACAAGGACAATTCGCTGATGAAGGTCGTCATGCTCACGAGCAAGGACAAGACCTTCGACAAGATCCGCGGCACGATGGCGGGCTGTGATGGTTATCTCACCAAACCCGTGGATGAGCTGAAGTTGCGCGCCATCATCGAGCGGCACACCGTCACAAAGAAGTAAGGCACAGGGAAGTGGCTACCGAACGCGTTTTGATCATGCGACACGCCAGCGGCCTGGTTAACCGGGCACGGCGGGTCGCAATCCTGAATTGGCCCACGGCGAAGCTCGAGGTCCACGACCTCGCGGCCTACGGCAAACCGCCGGTGGATTTCCGTTGGGACCGCTACGCGCACATCCTCATCGACGACGAGTACCTGCGCAAGGAAGGCCTGCTGTGGATCTCGGAGCTGCGCTCGAAGCCTAACTTCCCGAAGATCGTGCGCGTGCCTTCCGAAACGGTGCGTCACAAGCCGCCGGAACAGATCGAAGTCAACGCGCCGCCGATGCCGGCGCGCCGCGAGCCGCCCGCACACACGACCTCACCCGCGGCGGACATCAAGCCCATCCGCCAGGATTTCAAGTCGACGTCGCGGCCCGCCGTTCCCGATGATCCGAACGCCGCCGCACGGGTCGAGGCGAAACGCCTGGCCGACGCTCGCGCGGTGCTCGAATCCGCCAACATCCAGGGCTTCACGCCGGTCAAACCACTCGGCAGCGGCGCCACCGCCAACGTGTGTCTGTGCGAGCGCATCTCGGACAAGCAGCAGGTCGTGTTGAAGGTGCTGAAGTCCGAAGGCAGCGGCGATTCGGATCTGCTGTCGCGTTTCGTGCAGGAATATTTCGCCACCTCGAGCATCGACAGTCCGTATGTCGCCAAGGTGTTCGAACACGGCTTCACCGAAAGTCACGCCTACATCGTGATGGAATACTTCCCCGCCGGTGATCTGCGCGCCCGGATCGCGCGCGAGCGGCCCGGGGTCGAAGAATCACTGATCATCGTCGGGTCGATCCTGTCGGCGCTCGTGTCCGTCCATGCGGCTGGCATCATTCACCGCGATCTCAAGCCCGCCAACGTGATGTTCCGCGACGATGGCACCATCGCGCTGGTCGACTTCGGCAGTGCCCGCCGCGACGCGGACCCGGTGGCGAAGACATTGGCCGGCGTCGTGATCGGCACACCCTACTATCTATCGCCCGAGCAGGCGCTCGGTGGCACCGCGGACGAACGCTCGGATCTCTACAGCGTCGGCGTGATGTTGTACGAGTTGTTCACCGGCCAGCGGATGTATGCCGCGGCGTCGCTGGTGGGGCTGTTCGAGATGCACAAGACCGCGCCGATTCCGAACCTGCCGGAGAACCTGGCGCGTCATCAGCGTTTCTTCGAGAAGCTGGTTTCGAAGCAGCCCGACGAGCGCTTCCGCAACGCCGCCGAGGCGTTCCAGGCGCTGATGGAAGATTCGATGGCGGAAGCGGAGAAGCCCGCGATCGCGTGAAGTTCAGTACGTCTTGTAGGGCAGGAACTTGCCACTCATCCGGATGTTCACCCGGTCCCCTTTCGGATCCGGCTCGCGCTCCAGTGTCATGCTGAAGTCGATCGCGCTCATGATGCCGTCACCGAACTCCTCGTGGATCAACTCCTTGAACGTCGTGCCGTAGACGCTGATGAGTTCGTAGAAGCGGTAGATCAAAGGGTCGGTCGGAACGGCGGTCGGCAAGGAACCCTTGTATGGCGCTTCCTGCAGCAGCGACACCGCCTCTGCGTCCAGTTCCAGTAGTTTGCCCAAGGCCTCGGCCTGCTGGCAGGTCAAGGCCATCTGGCCCAGGAGTGCCGCGGTCGCCCACTCCTTGCTGGTGCCCAGCGTTTTCGCCAGATCGCGCCAGCGCAATTTCCGGGCGCGCTTCGCCGCGATGATCTTCTGCGTGACATCGGCTCGTTGCATTCAAGGCTCCGTTGGCGGCTGAGTCGTTTCGACGTCAAACGCAAAGCAGGAACCATGCCAGTGGAGGCCTCGAAACCGGACGGGTGCCTCCACGGCGCGCAAGGCCGTTGCCCGGTTGCGGGGCAGACCCCCCGCCACGCGGCGCGCAAATGCGGCAGCGCGCCTAGTGCACGTCGGACAGCGCTTTCTTTCGTGCGGCCTCGAACTCGTCGCCCTTGTTCCAGGTCGGCATCTGCTCCGCCTGCGCGATCAACCAGCCGGCGTAGAAACCGAGCGTGCCATCTTCAACCATTCCGTCGAACACCCACTCGTCGGTGATCTCGTCGCTCGGCTGGTGATAAATGTGTTCCACCCACTCTTCTTCCTGCGTCTTGCCCCATCCCTTTGGTCTGCCGATGTAGTCGGTGCTGCGGCCGAAATACATGGCGGGCGCGCCGATTTTCGCGAAGTTGAACTGGTCGGAGCGGTAGAAGAAACCTTTCTCGGGAAACTGGTCCGGCACGACCACGCGGCCCTGCTTCGCGGCCAACGCATTCACGACGGCATCGATCGAGGACTTGCCGTAGCCGACGTAGGTGATGTCCTTCGTCCGGCCCTTGAAATTGCCGCCGTCGTAGTTGAGGTTGGCGGCGATCTTGCCCGGCGCGAAGGTCGGGTGCCGCGAGTAGTACTGGCTGCCTAACAACCCCTGCTCCTCACCCGCGACGAACAGGATGAGGATCGAACGGCGCGGCCGCGCTGGGAGTGCGGCGAAGGCGCGCGCCATCGCCAGCACCAACGAACAACCCGTGGCGTTGTCTTCGGCGCCGTTGTAGATGGTGTCGCCCGTGGCATCGGGTTTGCCGATCCCGAAGTGGTCGTGGTGCGCGGAATAGATCACCACTTCGCTCTTGAGTTTCGGATCGCTGCCCGGCAACAGGCCTGCGACGTTCGCCGAACGCACGCGCGACACCTTGTTTTCGAACTCGATGGAGGTCTTGAGCGCGAGCGGGATGGGCTTGAAGGTGCGGTTCTTCGCAGCGGAGATGAGTTTGTCCAGATCCTGGCCCGCGGCCTTCACCAGGCGGCGGGCCGCATCCTCGGTGGCCCAACCTTTGAGTTGGATGCGCTGTTCGCCTTCGGCAGGCAACTCGAATTGCTCGCCGCCCCATGACGACTGCACCACCTGCCACGGATATCCCGCGGATGGAGCCGTGTGGACGATGATGACGCCGGCTGCGCCATGGCGCGCCGCGCTTTCGTATTTATAGGTCCAGCGCCCGTAGTAGAGACGCGTCTTGCCGCCAAACAACTTCGGATCCCAATCCGGGTCGTTGTTGAGCATCAGGAGAACCTTTCCTTTGACGTCCACGCCCTTGAAGTCGTCCCACTGGTATTCGGGCGCCTCGATGCCGTAGCCGACGAATACGACGCCGGCATCCTTGATCGCGGCGGTCGGTGTCTGAACTCCGGAGCTCGCGATGTAATCCTCGGAGACCTTGAGATCGGCACTGCCGCTCTTCCCGGCGAACGACCAGACAGCGGGTAAATTCGCGGTGACGCCGACGAGGTCGACGGGCTGTTCCCAACCGCCCTTCTCGCCACCGGGTTCATAACCCAGCGATTGCAGTTCCGTCGCGAGGTAGAGGCGCGCGAGGGAGTCGCCGCGACTGGCGGGGCCCCGGCCCTCGAGCGCGTCGGAGGCGAGGAAGCGGATGTGCGCTTCGAGGTTTTCGCCGGTAATCTGCGCCTTCGCGACCTGCTCCACGGCGGCCGGAATCGTGAACGCGGGGTTGTCGGCGGCCAGCGCGAAGGTCGCGGCGGCACCGAACACGGCGAGTGTCGCGGCGCGCGTCGTCACGTTCCGGAATGCCTGTCTGACGTCGTTCATGCGGACTCCAATGCTTTCAAGAGAGGGCCCAGGTCGGGCCCCTTTTGCTAGGAAATGGGGAGTGTCCCCATTAATGCCCCATCAATGCGCTGGGGGTTTTTCGGCGCCGAGCGTGTCGAGGAAGGCTAACAACTCTGCGGTTTTCTCCTGCATCAAACCTTCATCGGCGCGGGATTCGACGTTCAGACGCACCAGCGGTTCGGTGTTCGAGGCACGCAGGTTGAAACGCCATTGCTCGTGCTCGACCGACAGACCGTCGGTGAAATCCACGACCACGGCGCCCTTCGCGTAACGCGCCTCGGCGGCCGCCAGGACACTCTTCGCATCGGGCAACTTGCGGTTGATCTCACCGCTCGCCGGGAATGCCGCGATACGCGCTGCGACCAGTTCGTCGAGCGACTTGCCTGATTCACACACGCGCTCCAGCACCAGCAGCCAGGGAATCATGCCGCTGTCGCAATAGGAGAAATCGCGGAAGTAGTGATGCGCGCTCATCTCGCCGCCGTAAGCGCCGTCGACCTCGCGCATCTTCTGCTTGATGAACGCATGGCCGGACTTGCTCATGACGGGCACGCCGCCGAGGCGTTTCACCGTTTCGACCGTGTTCCAGGTGAGCCGCGGGTCATAGACGATCCGCGCGCCGGGTTGTTTGGCGAGGAACGCCTCGGCTAACAACCCGACGATGTAGTAACCCTCGATGAACGCGCCTTTCGAGTCGTAGAAGAAGCAGCGGTCGTAGTCGCCGTCCCAGGCAATGCCGACGTCGGCGCCGGAGCGGCGCAGCGCTTCGAGCGCGGGCCCGCGATTTTCCTCGAGCATCGGGTTCGGGACGCCATGCGGAAACTGGCCGTTCGGCTCGTGCCGCACCTTGATGAACTCGAACGGCAGGTGCGGTTCGAGTTTGTCTACGGCGAGTCCGGCACCGCCATTACCCGCGTCCACCATTACCTTGAGTTTGCGCAAGCTCTTGCGATTGACGTACCCCAGCAGGTGCTCGACGTATTCCTTCGACGTCTCGAGCCTGGTGACCTTGCCCTTCACGGCGGCAGGCGGCGGTAGTTTGCCGCTCGCGATCATCGCGGCGATTTCCTTGAGCCCCGTGTCCGAGCCCACCGGTTTGCTGAGTTCGCGCACCAGCTTGAGCCCGTTGTAGTCGGGCGGGTTGTGGCTGGCGGTGATCATGATTCCGCCGTCGAGTTTCCAGTTGAAGGTGGCGAAGTACACGCCCTCGGTGCCGCACAGGCCGATGTCGAGCACATCGACGCCGGCGTCGGTGAGCCCGCGGATCAGCGCCTGCGCGAACTCCTCGCTGGTGAGACGGATGTCGCGGCCCACCGCGACCTGCTTTGGCTTGATGAACGCCGCAAAGGCGCGCCCAACCTGGTAACAGAGGTCGGAATTGATTTCATCCGGAATGCGGCCGCGAACGTCGTAGGCCTTGAAGGCGGAAAGATTGAGAGTCACTGCGGTTCGGTCCTGCGTTTCGACGCAACTAAAGTCGTTACTGAAAGGGGCACTGGTCGAATGGCGCGCGTCACGCGCAGCCTACTTCTCACGCACACGCGTGCCGGAGCGCGGCGCAGCTCGCTCGGATCTGGATTTTCGAAGGAGCTCCGCCAATGCCGCGTTTACCGCCGCGCTCGTTGGGAATGCGGCTGCAATTTCTGGCTTGAGTTTTACGATGTTCGACTGCAGCGTCCGTCGCCCGGCGTATTTCCCCCGAATCACCCCAGCAGGAAAATCCGCCCGGGAATATTCCTTGCGCATGGGCGTGCGGCTGCGTGACTTAGCCTTCTTCATAGATTTTCCGCTCGGAACGAGTTGCCTCTCGGGCGCTGATGATTCGAATCATATCGCCACTTTCGGTATGCGATACAGCCAGCAATCGACCGGCGAGAGAATGTCCGAAAGTTATCCAGCGGGACTCGCCGACGGAATGATCGGGGTCAAAACCCGTGACAGCGAGATGATCAGTGAGAACAGAACTGGCTTCTTCGAAGGCCACTGCGTGTCGCCGAAGGTTTGCCAGCGCCTTGCGTGTATCCCAGGTGAAATGCACACCTCGCTCCTGAACCGCAGTTGTTCAAGCAACTGTCCACATTCAAGAGTCTTATGCACCGCATCCATTCGCAGCAATTCTCAAATCCAATGCGTCGAGCTATTTATTCGGGACGCTTGAACCCGGCGATTCGGCGTGCCGAATATGTTCCGAGCGCCCCGCCGCCTTGAGACGCGCCACCAGTTTCTTGACGTCTTGCACTTTCGATTTTGGCGCGACCATCACCGCGTCGGCGGTCTCGACGATCACCATGTCGTGCAGACCCAGCGCCGCGACCAGCCGGCTGTCGGCGTGCACGTAGCAACCGTCGGTGTCCTCCAGGATCACATCGCCGCGCAACACGTTGCCACGCTCGTCGGCGGGCAACACATCATGCAGCGCGGCCCAGGAGCCGACGTCGTTCCAGCCGGCGTCGAGCGGCACCATCACCGCGTCGCTAGTTTTTTCCATGACCGCGTAGTCGACCGAATCGCTGCGGCAGGTGCTGAAGATCGTTTCGGAGACGCGCGTGAAATCCTGGTCGCGCACCGCGGCGGCGCTGGCACGCGCGCAGACGTCGGCGATGTCCGGCGCATGTCGCGCCAGCTCATCGAGGAAGCGCCGCGCGCCGAACATGAACATGCCCGAGTTCCAGAAGTAGTTGCCCGAGTCGATGAATTCCTGGGCTCGCTTCAGGTCGGGCTTTTCGACGAACTGCGCGATGGGTGTGACCGTGGAGACGGGAGTGCCGCGCTTTATGTATCCATAACCCGTCTCGGGCGTACGCGCGACGATGCCGAAGGCGACCAGTTTGCCGGCGGACGCGGCCGGGATGGCCTGCGAAATCGCGGCCTGGAAAGCCGGCAGATCCTTGAGCGTGTGATCCGCAGGCAGCACCAGCATGACGGCGTCGTCACCGGCGGCAGCGAGCGCTGCGTGCGCGGCCAACGCGATCGCCGGGGCGGTGTTGCGTCCGATCGGCTCTAACAAGATTGCGCTGGGCGCGAGGTTCATCTGCCGCAGCTGTTCGGCGACGAGGAAGCGATGCGCTTCGTTGCACACCACCACCGGCCCGCTGGCGCCCGGAAATCCGGCGAGCCGCGCCGCGGTCTCCTGGAGCATCGTGCGTTCGCTGGTGAGCGCCAGAAGCTGTTTAGGAAGGAGTTCGCGGGAGAGCGGCCACAGACGTGTGCCGGCGCCGCCGGAGAGGATCACGGGTACTAGGGTCATGGGGCAGGCATCGTACCGGGTATATAAGAGTGAGTCATAATTACACGAATTCAGTGGTATATTTGCGCAATGAAAAATATCACCATCACATTGGATCAGGAGACCGCGTCCTGGATCCGGGTGCACGCGGCGGAACAAAACAAAAGCGTGTCGAGGCTGGTGGGAGAAATTCTCCAGGCACGCATGAAAGATCGTCGTGAATACCAGCGCGCCATGCGACGTTGTCTCTCGAAGCCACCTTTCGATCTTTCCGGCGAGCCGGAGAAATACCCCTCGCGCGAGGAGCTCTATGACCGCGTTCGTATTCGTTGATACCAACGTCCTCGTGTATGCGCGCGATCCGCGCGATCCGGGCAAGCGCGCGCTGGCCAACGAATGGATAAGGCTTCTCTGGAATGACGAACGCGGGCGGACCAGTTATCAAGTGCTCAACGAGTACTACGATGTGGTCACGCGAAAGCTGAAGACGCCCATCAAGCGCGATGATGCCTGGGACGATCTGCAGTTCTATCTCGCGTGGAACCCTCAGCCCATCGACCTCGAGGTGTTGATGGGCGCCCATGAAATCCAGCAGCGGCATCAATTGAGCTGGTGGGATTGTCTGGTCGTGTCCGCCGCGCAGGCTCAGGACTGCGTATTGCTTCTGAGCGAGGACCTGCAAGACGGCGCGGACTACGGCGGAATCGTCGTTCGAAGTCCGTTTACGTTGAGGGTCGCCGAAGAGGCAGGAGCCTACTCCCTGCCGCCGAGACCGGTATCACGGCATCGCGGGCGCGGCCGGCCGCGCACCCGCGCCCGCCACGCCGGCACGCCGGTTGGCTAGCTAGGCCTTTGCCGCCTCGCCCCGACCGATCGCGTAATACGTAATGCCCTGCTTCTTCATCAGGTCCGGGTCGTAGAGGTTCCGGCCGTCGAATATGACCGGCGATTTGAGCTGCTTTTTCAGATTGTCGAAGTCCGGGCTGCGGAATTCCTTCCACTCGGTGACGATCGCCAGCGCATCGGCGCCTTCGAGCGTTTCCCGAGCCTTCGCGCAATAAACGAGATCGGCGCGTTCGCCGAAAATGCGCTTTGCTTCCTTGGTCGCGGCCGGATCGAACACGCGCACCTTCGCACCCGCGTCCCACAACTGTTGCAACAGGACGCGCGCCGGCGCCTCGCGCATGTCATCCGTACCCGGCTTGAACGCGAGGCCCCAGATCGCGAACGTCTTGCCCTTGAGCTGGCCTTTGTAGTGCTTCGAAATCTTTTCGAACAACACCTGCTTCTGCGCCTTGTTGACCGCCTCGACCGAATCGAGCAGCGCCGGGGTGTAACCCGCGACCCGCGCCGAACGCGCCAGCGCCTGCACGTCCTTCGGGAAACACGAGCCGCCGTAGCCGAGACCCGGGTAGATGAAGTGGTAGCCGATGCGCGGATCCGAACCGATGCCGACGCGGACCTTTTCAATGTCCGCGCCGAACAACTCGGCGAGATTCGCCAGCTCGTTCATGAAGCTGATCTTGGTCGCGAGCATGGCGTTGGCCGCGTACTTGGTCAGTTCTGCGGAACGCAGATCCATGATGATGAGTTTTTCACGACTGCGCGTGAACGGGTCGTAGAGGGCGCGCAGCAGTTCCGTGACACGCGGATTGTCGGTGCCGACCACCACGCGATCCGGGCGCATGAAGTCTTCGATGGCCGCGCCTTCCTTGAGGAATTCCGGGTTAGAGACGACGTCGTATTCCATCTCGATGCCGCGCTTCGCGAGCGTTTCGGCGACCGCGCCACGCACCTTGTCGCTGGTTCCGACCGGGACCGTGGACTTGGTGATGACCACCTTGTATTCGGACATGTGTTCGCCGATCGAGCGCGCCACCGCGAGCACGTACTTGAGGTCGGCGGAGCCGTCTTCGTCGGGCGGGGTACCCACTGCGATCAGCTGGAAAAGACCGTGATCGACGCCCTCTTTGGCCGAGGTGGTGAACTTCAGGCGTTCTGCCTCGATGTTGCTCTTGATGAGTGCATCGAGGCCGGGCTCGTGGATGGGGATGATGCCTTGCTTGAGGCCTTCGATTTTCTTGGGATCGATGTCGACGCAGAGGACGTCGTTGCCGGCGTCAGCCAGGCAGGCGCCGGTGACCAAGCCTACGTATCCGGAGCCGAAGATGGTTACTCGCATAGGGTCCCTGAGAGCGCCTGACAGGGCGCAAGGGGGCGAATTCTAACGAAATCGGGCTTCCGGAGTGCCGCGAGGCACGTAGGAATGCAGGAAGTGAGGAGCCGGTCAGGCTGGCGGGCGGGGGCGGAGCTCGCGAACCTTTTCGTCGTCGGCCAGCTGCGCGCCACTGATGCGCTGTCCGCCCTGCAACCAGACGTGATCCTGCACCCGGTCGGTCGGTCGATATTCGGGAACAGCGTGGATCAGGACCTCGCGGGCACGTTCGCAATCGAAGCGGTTCGCACACTGGGCCAGATTGTCGAGCACATTGCGCATCTGTTCCCACGTCAGGCTTTGCTCCATGGCACGCAGGATCCGCGGATGGTCGGTTCCCGTGACGTTCTTGCCGATCAGAAGCTCTTCAAACAACTTCTCGGCAGGACGCAAACCCGTGAATCGAATTTCGATGTCGCCTTCCGGGTGTTTCTCGTCGCGGATCGTGTAACCCGCGAGCTGAACCATCCGTTTCGCGAGATCGGCGATACGCACGGGGCTGCCCATGTCGAGTACGAAAACATCGCCGCCCGAGCCCATCGAGCCCGCCTGGATCACGAGCTGCGCGGCCTCGGGAATTGTCATGAAATAACGAATGACGTCTGGATGCGTGACAGTGACTGGGCCACCTTCGCGGATCTGTTCGCGGAATAGGGGTACGACCGAACCAGAGGATTCGAGCACGTTGCCGAAGCGCACCATGCAGAACCGCGTGTTCCCGCCGCGCTGCTGCAAGCCTTGCAGCACCATCTCGGCAACACGTTTCGTGCAACCCATGACGTTGGTCGGATTAACCGCCTTGTCGGTGGAGATGAGCACGAACGTTTCGACGCGGCACTCCATCGCGGCTTCGGCAGTGTTGTAGGTCGCGAATATGTTGTTGTGAATGCCCTCGATCATGTTGTGTTCGACGATCGGCACGTGTTTGTACGCGGCCGCGTGATACACGGTCTGCACACCGAAGGTGGTCATGATCTCGCGTACCCGCTGCTTGTGGTGCGCGTTGCCTAACAAGGCGACCAGTTCGATGCGGTTCCCGAGACGCGCATTGAGCGGACGCAGCTCGCGTTCGATCTCGTAGAGCGCCAGCTCTGATACTTCGAATAATACGAGCCGGCGCGGATGGAGATCCATTATCTGCCGACACAGCTCCGAACCGATCGACCCGCCAGCGCCAGTGACGAGCACCGACTTGCCGCGGACGCAGGCCGTGAGAAGTGCGGGATTCGGCGGCACCGGATCACGACCCAACAGGTCATGGACATCGATGTCGCGGACTTCTTCCAGCCGCGCCTTGCCCGAGACGATCTCGCGGATGTCGGGGACGGTGAGCACCTTGAAGCCCGTTGCGTCGAGCTTCTCTATGACTTCGCTACGGCGGCGACGCGTGGACATCGGCATCGCCAGCAAGACCAGGTGCGCGCCATATTGCCGGCGCAGATCGAACAATTTGTCCGGGCTGAACACACGGAACCCCCCGACGCGCCCTCCATGCAGGTTGCGGTTGTCGTCGACCATCGCAACCGGACGGAACTGCCCGCCCGTGATGAGCGCGGAACAAAGTTGTGCGCCAGCGGCCCCCGCTCCATACACGATGACGCGTTCAAACTGTGCGTGCCGCAGGCGCAGGAATTCGCGCGCGGCCAACCGCGAGAACCCTACGTAGAGCAGCGCGATTGCAAAGTAGATGAAGAAGACCTGGAGCGGAAACCTCTGCCCGAGCGCGAACTGGTTAATACACGCGATCACTAGGGTTGAGAACGCGACGCCGAACCCTATGGCGATGGCGGCATGGATTCCAAGGAACCGCACAACGGCGCGATACAGTCCGATTCGGATGAATACCGGTACCGTCGCGACCACGGCGGCGATATACAAAATGCCAGCATCCCCCAGATGAAGCGCAGGCGAACCGCTGCGAAAATACAGCGCTGTCCACAATGCTGCGGGAATCGCCACGACATCACACCCAAGCATGATCAGCTGTTTTGAAATGCGCGGAAGGCGCTTAAGCCCTCTGGCGACCCGATACGATTTCTTTCGTACTGAGGTTACCCGGGTTTTCGCAAATTGCTTCACCACGACAGGATCATCTTCCTCGTATCCATACCGAATGCCGTCTCGCACTTGCCAGGAAACCTGACAAAGCCCGTGCCGGCTTTTCCCTTTCTGTCACGAGTGAACGATTTGACTCACTCTTGCTCAAAAAAACTGTTTAGAAGTGTCGGTGGCGGACCCCTCGCCGAACCGATAGGCGGGATTATCACATTCTCCGGCAAAACAGCCGGCTAGAAAGAGTCTTGAACGTCGCCAAGACCCGACGAAGCGGGCGTTATAGTCACTCGATCGTCACCGGTACTTCCCAGTCTCCGTCATCGACCTGCAACGTCCCGTCCTGAAATTCAAGTGACGGAAATGTCGATGCGGTACCCACCGGCGGCAGCGGACTGCCACCGGCTGGATGGGCCGCCCAAACTCGCAGGCGCCGGCTGTCCATATCGAAGAACGCCCCAGGATACGGGCGGGTGACCGCCCTTATGAGCCGATCCGCCTCGTTAACAGTCATCTTTGAACCCAACCTGCCCTGGGCAGGTGTTCTCCCCTCCCAGACCGTGGCGCGTGAATTGTCCTGAGGTATTGGCGTCAGCTCGCCGAGGGCAAGGCTGGGCCAAGCCTGCACCATCAGCGTGCGATGGGCATCGTCGACCCTTTGATACAGGCTTGTGGCGGTTTCTCGTCCACTGAGGGGCAACTTTATCTGCGAGACGATCGGGCCGGTATCTACGCCCTCGTCCATCTTGAACAGGGTCACGCCGGTCTCGGTCAGGCCCAGGATGATTGCCCAGGGAACGGCGGCGCGACCTCGCCCGACCGGCAACAACGAAGGGTGCATGCCTAACACGCCGGACCGCGTGGAATTCAGGACCGGGGCCCTGGCGATCTGCGACCAGCCAACGATGAACAACCAGTCGAGCGAGGCGCCGGCGATCGCGGCAACCGCATCCGGGTCGTTCACATTGCGGAACTTGGTGAGCGGAATTCCGGTGCGTGCGCAGAAATCGTCGAGGTAAACGCGGCCCGATTTCGCCCGCGCCTGCTCATCGAGAAGGGTCCCGGCGAACTGCAGGCGCCCGCCGCAGGCCTCAATGGCCTCCATACAGGTAAGCCCGAGCTGGACGCAGGTCACGAAGCCGAAACGCAGCATCAGTAAACCGGCGGACGGCGGAATAGATAGGCGACGGTGCGAAACATGATTGAGATGTCACGCCACAACGAAACGTGCGCCGCGTACCGCGCCTCCCACTCGACCTTTTCGATTTCGCTCATCCTGTCGAAGGCGTTGACCTGCGCGAGCCCGGTGAGGCCGGGACGGAGCCGCTCGACGCCGCGCTGGCGCCGCAAATCGTGGAGCGTGGTTTGCGAGGGTAAGCCCGGACGCGGACCCACGAGGCTCATCTCCCCCGAGAACACGTTGAACAACTGCGGCAGTTCGTCGATGTTGGAGCGCCGCAGGAACGCGCCCACTCGGGTGATCGACAGTGTTCGTGCAGCGGCCGATGGCACCGAAGGCGTGGCGACCGGCATGCTGCGAAACTTGAAGATGTTGAATGTGCGGCCGTCGCGGCCGACGCGAATCTGCCTGAACAACACGGGGAAACCGTCATCGAGCGCGATTGCCAGCGCCGCGATAAGCATGAGCGGCGAGACGAGCAGCAGTGCGACGAAAGCGAGCGAAAGATCGAGCCAACGTTTGACGGACCGTTCGTAGACCATCAAACACCAAACAATTGAGGCGCGCTTCCGGAACAGAATGCGGTTTGAAATGCCTCCGCTGCGGCGAAGCCGCTTTGCCCGCCGCGATAGTGCGCCAGTCCCTGCAACACCTGGTCGCTGCGCGGATGCGGCGCGTCGCGCATCACGCCACTGTAGGCGCGTAACGCTTCGAGTTTGCGCGGCATGAGTCGGGTCGCGTCGACGAAAGTGTCGGGAGTGAACTGCGGGGTGCCGCCGGGCAGCGACCAATCCGTGGACGACAGGACCTCCGCGAAGTACAGGCGCGTGACGCGCGGAACACCGGGCTTTCGTTGAAACAGCCGGATCGCCGCCTGGCACGCCCGCGAGGTGTGCACGTGATCGTCATTCACGTCGGCGGGGTGGTGGGTGAACACGACTTGTGCGCCGGTCGTGACGATGGCTTGCTCGATGAACCTGACCAGCTCGAGGTGCGGCACAGTGTTGAGCTGGATGTTCGGGAACCCGCCCAGGATTGGCGCTGCAAAACCGAGGATCGCCTGCGCGCGCTCGATGTCACCCGCGAGCTTGTTGTCGGAAGGACGCCCGCCACGTGCTTCGGCGCCGGCCGCCAGCATGCAGGCGCGCACGGTCGCACCAGCGTCGGCGAGCGCCGCGCCGGCGACGCCACAACCGAGCACTTCATCGTCGGGATGCGCAACTACGATCAGTACGTTCATGTTGGGCGGATTCTACACATCGACGTTGTCTCTAACATCGAGGTACCACTTCACCGTTTCACCGAGGGCCTGCGACATCGCAAGCGGTGGCCGCCAGCCCATCGCCTCGTGTGAGGCGCGAGTGTCGAGTGTGAGAGATCCCAATACGCGGGTGACATCCGCGCCGCGGCCCAGCAGCGCGCCCGCCGCGCGTAACATAAACGGCGGCATCGGCACGAGGCGAACGCGTCTCTGCATCGCCTGCGCCAGCCTGCGAATCAACTCGGGTGTCGACACGTCCTCGCCATCCGACACCAGCCAGGTGCGCGCCTGCGGGTGGGCGAGCGAGTGCGCCAGGAAGTCACAGAGATTGTCGAGCGCCACCAGACTGCGTGAATTTTGCACGGCGCCGAGCGGAAGGGGCAGTTCGCGATCGACCCAGCGCAACATTCGCAGAAAATTCGCGCGCACACCGGGGCCGTAAACGAGCGGCGGGCGCACGATTACCGCCTCCAGCGCCGAGGTGGCGGCGACTTCCTGCAGAAAAGTCTCGCCGGCGAGTTTCGAGCGTCCGTACACATCGGTGGGCTGCGGGTTGTCTTCGAGCCGGAACGCCGTTGCGTTGGCGTGATCGCCATAAACCTTGATGCTGCTCAAATACACGAAGCGCCGCACGCCGGCGGCTGCAGCGGCCCGCGCCAGGTGTTGTGTACCCCCGCCGTTGATGCGCTGGTACTCACCATCGTCGTGGGGACGGTCGAGAACGTGGGCTTTGGCGGCGAGGTGGATCACCGCATCGACACCGGTGACAGCTGCAGTCCAATCGGCGGCGGGGCCAAGCTCGCCGATGCGGCAGACTTCAGCGGCGCCAAGGGGAGCCGTGGCGTTCGCGCGAATGGCCGCACGCACCGCGTGTCCGCGCCGCGCGAGCAGTTCGCACAACCGGCGGCCGACGAAGCCGTTGGCTCCGGTCACCAGGACGAGCTTCGAGGGGTGGGCCTCAGCGGTCATCTTCCGTTCCATATTTTCGCAAGCGGCGGCCGGCATCGCGGTTGGCGGCCGCGAGCGTCTCCATCCACGATTCGAGCCGGCCGATGAGGCTTGCGCGGTCGAACTCCCGCGTCGCGTACTCGCGGCCACGCGCGCCCATGAGCGCGCGTTCGTCGGCGGACAGCGCACGCATCCGCGCGACCGCAGCTGCCAACGCTTCCGAATCGCCCGACGGACACACGAAACCGGCCCCGGACTCCGTGATGATGCGTGCGCCCTCGCCGTTCAACATGCCGACGACCGGGATACCAGCCGCGAGATAGGACTGCAGCTTGCCCGGCACCGTCAATTCGAAGACTGGCTCATCGCGTAATGAAACGAGCAAGGCGTCGGCATGCCGGAAGAACGCGGGCATGCGATGCGCCGCGTGACGTCCTAATAACAACACGCGTCCGTCAAGTCCGCGGCGCGCGATCTCCCCGCGCACCCACTCGGCTTGCCGTCCATCACCGACGACGAGCCAGCGGATGCAAAGTTCGTCTCGCAACGCCTCGGCCGCGCCAAGCACCGAGCCGAAATCCTGCGACTCGCCGATGTTGCCAGCGAACATGATGTTGAACGCACCGGCAACGACCGGCACCTCCGGCGCCGGCACCGTCCCGTCGCCTTCGTAGGCCTCGATCCAGTTCGGGAAATACCGCACGCGTTCCGTGGGACGCGTGTAACGCGCGACCAGCGGCACCATGGCGCGGGACTGCGCGAGCACGAGATCGCAGCGGTTGTAGATGAACGAGGCGAGTTTCCCGACCATCCGCAACACGGCGGGTGAGCGGACGACACCGAGCGCGGACAACGTCTCCGGCCACTGGTCGAGCACCCAGAAGATCAGGGGCGCACGCTTGATCCTTCGCAACAGCGCCGCCGGCACGCCCACCGTGATCGGTGACGGCTCGAAGACGAACAACAGGTCGAACTCGCGGCCGCGCAGACGTGGAGGTCCAAACAAACTCGCGCCCAGGACGAAGCTCAGGTAGTTGAGCAGCAGCGCGATCGAACTGCGCCCGCGCGCCAGCATCGGAACCCGCACCACACTCGCGCCGCGGTATTCGCTGAAACGAGCGGGGTCCGCGCGAAAGTCGGCGAACACGCGTCCGTCCGGGTAGTTAGGTCGACCGGTGAGCACCGACACCTCGTGGCCGCGCCGCACCAGTTCTTCGACCAGCTCGTTTACGCGGAAGTTCTCCGGCCAGAAATACTGGCTGACCACGAGAACGCGAAGCGCCATGAAGTCAGGTTTCCTCGCGCCAGACGATCCGCTTCACGTAGTCGGTGTAGCTCACGATCAGCCGGACCACCTTGTCGGACACGTTGGGCATCTGGTAGTCGGCAACCGGGCGCAACAGTCGCTGATCGCCACGCGGTTGGTTCTCGAGAAGCGCGAGCCCCTGCATTACACGCTCGGGATTCAGGCCCACGAGCATCACCGCGCCTTCCTCCATACCTTCGGGCCGCTCGTGCGCCTCGCGGATGTTGAGCGCCGGAAAATTGAGGATCGACGATTCTTCCGTGATCGTGCCGCTGTCCGAGAGTACGGCGCGCGACGTCTGTTGCAGATGGACATAGTCCGTGAAACCCAGCGGCTTCATGAGTTGCACACCGGCGTGGAACTCGGCTTTCTCGGCCTCGATGCGTTTGCGCGTGCGTGGATGCGTCGAGACGATCACCGGCAACGAAAAACGCGCCGCGATCGAGTTGAGCACTTCGACCAGGTTGCGGAATTGGCGCGGTGAATCGATGTTCTCCTCGCGGTGCGCGCTCACCAGGAAGTATTTTCCGGCCTCGAGCCCGAGACGCTGCAACGCATCCGAGGCGCGGATCCGCGGCTCATAGTGAGTCAACACTTCGAACATCGGACTGCCGGTCTTGATCACGCGATCGGGCGGCAGGCCCTCGCGCAGCAGGTATTCGCGCGCGATGTCGCTGTAGACGAGATTGACGTCGGCGGTGTGATCGACGATGCGGCGGTTGATCTCCTCGGGAACGCGCTGATCGAAGCAGCGATTACCGGCCTCCATGTGGAACACCGGGATGCGCCGCCGCTTTGCCGGCAACACCGCCAGGCAGCTGTTGGTGTCGCCGAGCACCAGCATCGCATCCGGCCTGACATCCGCGAGCACACCGTCGACCGCGATTATGATCTTGCCGATGGTCTCGGCCGCCGTGCCGCCCGCGGCGCCGAGGAAATGGTCCGGCCTCCGGATATCGAGATCGCGGAAGAAGATCTCGTTGAGCTCGAAGTCGTAGTTCTGCCCGGTATGGATCAGCACGTGATCGCAGTTCGCGTCCAGCTTCGCGAGCACGCGTGACAGTCGGATAAGCTCCGGCCGCGTGCCGACGACGGTTGCGACTTTCAGCCTGCGCAGGTCAGACGGGGCAGGCATAAGTATCGGGTCGTGCGCGGTCGAAGATCTCGTTGGCCCAGAGTGCGACGATCATTTCTTCGCTGCCGATGTTCGTGATGTCATGTGTCCATCCCGGAATGGTCTCGACAACCTGGGGGTCGTCGGAAGTCGTGAGGATCTCGTGAGTCTCGCCGCTGACGATCTGCCGGAAACGGAAACGCGCCTGGCCGCGCACGACGAGAAATTTCTCGGTTTTTGAATGGTGATAGTGCCCGCCGCGTGTCACGCCGGGATGCGCGGTGAAGACCGAGAACTGACCCGAATCGTGGGTCTTCAACATCTCCATGAACCCGCCACGCGGATCAACGTACTGCTTGATGCCGTAGCCGAAGCGTTCGACCGGAAGATAACTGACGAAGGTGGCGTACAACGCACGCACCAGTCCCGTCCCGACACGTTCCGTTACGAGATTGTCGCGACTGCCGCGAAATGCGTTCAGAATGCCGGCCACTTCGCCGACGGTGGTTCGATATACGGGCTCAACGACGGCGCGCGTGTGCGCGGGATCCGCGACCGCGGCGACCAGCGCGGCCACGACGTCGTCGACGTAGACCAGCTCGAGGGACGCGGCCGGGTCGTTGATCGAGATCGGCAGGTCGCGCGCGACGTTGTGGCAGAACGTCGCCACCGCGGAATTGTAGTTAGGGCGGCACCACTTGCCGAAGACGTTCGGCAGGCGGTAGGCGAGCACCGGCGCGCCGGTGGCGCGTTGATAATCGGCGATGAGTTCCTCGGCGTCGCGTTTGCTGCGGCCGTAATCATTGTCACGCGTCGCCTGGATCGACGACGAGAACAGGATCGCCGGCGGCCGGGGCTGAGCTCGCGCGGCATCACACAACACGCGTGTCAGTTCGACATTGCCGCTGGTGAACTCGCGCGCGTCGACCGGTCGGTTCACGCCGGCGAGGTGTATGACGGCGTCCACCCCCGCGAGCCGGGCCGTGAGCGTCGCGGGATCGTCGCGCCGCGTGTATGGGTCGAACGCGACGCCGTGGTCCTCGCGCAGGTGCACGAGTAGATTGCGCCCGATGAAACCGTCGGCGCCCGTGACCAGCAGCCTGATCGTCACTCCAGCGGCTCCACGCGCCGGCCCGCGAGCAACTCGCGCACGTAGTGCACCTTCTGCAGCAGGACCTTCATGGCCGCGACGTCGAGGCGCTCGGTGTTGTGGGAATTGTAGTCATCGACCTCGGTGATGCGCTGCTCGCCCTGCTCCATGAACTTTTCATAGTTGAGGTCGCGCTGGTCGGGCGGCACCCGGAAATAGGCACCGCGATCCTCGGCCGCGGCAACCTCCTCGCGGCTCAACAGCGTTTCGTATAACTTCTCGCCATGGCGAGTGCCGATGACCCGGATCGGGTAATCCGGCTTGCCGAGCAGTTCGCACATCGCGCGCGCCAGAGTTTCGATGGTCGCCGCGGGCGCCTTCTGCACGAGGATATCGCCATTGCCGGCATGTTCGAACGCGTACAACACGAGATCGACCGCATCCTCGAGAGTCATCATGAAGCGCGTCATGCGCGGGTCGGTGATCGTAAGCGGCTTGCCGGCCGTGATCTGGTCGGCGAATAACGGAATGACCGAACCGCGCGACGCCATCACGTTGCCGTAACGCGTGCCGCAGACCACCGCGTCGGGCCGCGTCAATGCGCGCGATTTCGCGACCATGATCTTTTCCATCATCGCCTTCGAGATACCCATCGCGTTGATCGGGTACACCGCCTTGTCGGTGCTCAGGCACACCACGCGGCGCACGCCGTTGCCGAAGGCCGCTTCGATCACGTTGTCCGTGCCCAACACGTTCGTCTTCACCGCCTCGAGCGGATGGAATTCGCAGCTCGGCACCTGCTTGAGCGCCGCCGCATGGAAGACGTAGTCGACGCCGGACATCGCCGCGCTCACGCTGTCACGGTCGCGCACGTCGCCTATGTAAAAGCGCAGCTTCGGATTCTGAAAGCGCTTGCGCATGTCGTCCTGCTTCTTCTCGTCGCGGCTGAAGATGCGGATTTCACGCACTCCGGTCGAGAGGAAGCGGTTGAGCACCGCGTGGCCGAACGAACCGGTACCACCGGTGATGAGCAAACAAGCCTGGTCGAATGCCGCCGAAATCTTCACGCCGCCTGCCTCGCGTCGAACAAGGATTCGAATAGTTGTTCCCAGCGGCGCAGCATGTCCGCCCCGGAGTAATGTTTTCGCGCGGTCTCCAGGCCCGCCTGCCCCGCCTGGCGGCGCAACGCGGCGTCGGCCATGTAGCGGCCTAACCGGTCGCGCCACTCCCCGGAGTCGGCGCAGGCCATGTCGAGACCCGCGAGCCGCATCGCACGGATGTACGACGGCGTCGCGGACGTCAGCGTGGGTACACCCATGCGCCAGAACAACAGCAACTTGTTCTCGGGCTTGCCGCGATGAAACGTGTTCGTCAGATCGATCGGGATCAGCGCGAGATCCGCGGCGACCGCGATGCGCGACAACGCGAAGGAGTTCCAGTCATACAGATACACGCGCGACGCGAGCGGGCCGAACACCTTACGGACGTCGTCCACCGTGTAGCGGCGATCCACCTTATCGAGAAAGCGGTGATACACGAGGTCGGTCACGATGTGCAGCGCGATTTCGCGTTCACGCGCGATGGGCTCGAGCAACTCGCGCATCTGCCCGAGCGGTATGCCACTCGAGGCGAGACCCTCCCACACGAAGTGAAACACCTTGCCGGAATCGTAGTTCTGCTTGACCACCGCGACGTCCTCGTCGTGCACATCGAGGATGAGCCGCACGTTCGGGTTGTAACCGCTAATCAACGCGCGCTGCTCGTCGGTCGAGCAGATCACCGCGTCCGCGCGCCGGCACATACGCGCGACAGCTTCGCGATGGCTGAGCTGCAGGTAGCGGCTCCTGCGGGTGATGAACTTCGCCAGGCCGCGCAGCCGCGCCTTCCAGCCGTCGGCCGCGAGGTATGAGTCCACGCAGTCGAACACGATGCGTGTGTCCCGATGCGGATAACGGCTCCAGACGCTCAGGTCCGCGCGCTGGCTCAGCACCAGCAAGTCGTACTTCACCCGCGGGTCGGCGCTTTCGATCTGCAATCCGCGCGACTGGGCATACCGGACGAAGCGGCGCCGGTCGCAGGGGGCGCTGAAATCAGGCGACCCTGGTAGATAGCCGATTCTCAAGTCCTTCAAATCCTTCATGTTGTCCGGCGCTCAGCGCTCAGGTGGGCCGCAGTATAGGGCCCGCGTTTCCGGCACGATACAACTCGATGTACCGGTCGGCGCACGCATCGACGGAAAAAGTCGCGGCCGCGAGTTCGCGGGCGCGCGTCGACGGCATGTGATGTCCGGCGAACAAGGAGTCGAGCGCGGCACGGATCGTCGCGGTATTCCGGGAATCGAAGACCCAGCCCACGTCGTGCTGCCGGACCAGTTCGGCCGCCGCGCCGACATGCGGATTCACCACAATAGGCAACCCGCAGGCCAGGTATTCGACGACCTTGACGCCGAGCCGCGTGGCGCTGTCCGGCCCGGGTGACATCGCGTGTATGCCCGCGTCCGCCGCCGACAGCCAGCCGGCGAGTTCGTCGCGCGCTGGGTGCCGCACCGCGAATGCGTCACTGGCGATACCGAATTTCGCCATCACCTCGGCGACGCCGGCCCCGACATTCGACGTCAAAATCAGGAATCGAACCTCGGGCCTGGCCTTGTGAATGAGGCCGAGATACTCCGCCACTTCCACGAGGTTGCTGTTCAGCAGCCCGAGGCTCCCCTGGTAGGCGACGATGGGCCGGTCGTTCCAGCCGAGTTCAGCCCGCCGAAGCTCGCGCGCCCCGGGGTCGAAACGCATGCGGTCGAGTTCCACGCAGATCGGAATGTGCACCGCACGTCCCGCGGGCTCGATCTCGCGGATCTGATCGACCATGGCCGGACTCACGCCAATCGAGGCATCGGAAAGCCGTATCGTTTCGCGCTCGAGGCGTTCCCAGGCATGGTTGATTGCGCTGTCGGCTTTCCACGCGTTGATCGTCACGTGTTCGCGCGGCCACAGGCTGCGCATGTCGAATATCGCGCGATGACCGAAACGTGCCTTAAGCAAGGCCGCCGCGTAGCTTGGTAGATAGCCGCGGCAATGCACGACGTCATAACGTGCCGCGAGCGCGTGCGCCATGAGAAGGCGTACCCAGGTCTTAAGGAATGGAAACAAGGCGGCCCGATAGGCGAAGTGACGGGTCGGAATGACGGCCCAGGGAATGTCGATCTGCCGGATGCCTGATGCCGCGAGTTCGGCGCGCATGGCCGTGATCCCGGCAGCAAAACTGCGCATCACCCAGGGTTGCCACAGCGCAATGAGAGTGATCTCGATATCCGGCGCGCGGCGCCGGATGGCTGCAAGCAGTGCGAATACCTGTGTGCGCATGAGGCCGCTGTCGGGACGCTCGTTGTAGACAAGGTAGGCCGCCTTCATCGCGCCACGCCCAACACCGGCAGGCGTGCACTCGCGCCCCAGAACGCCATCGGCTCGTAGTCGGGATATGGGAAGACCCCGAGGTTGAGACGGATGCTCGAGCGCCGGGATGCGATGTGCCGTTCGACGAGCTCACGCACGGTGATCGGCACGCCGCTGCAGACATGTGTCACGCCCTGCCACTGCGGGTGCTCGGCAACCGTGACGAGCATCGCAGCGATGTCCGTGACCGGAGAGAAATCCCGTACCTGCTCTCCGCCCGACATGTCGAAACCCGGCGCGCCCGAATCGATGGCGCGATCGAGCTGCGCGAGCAGCGACGCGGGGTTCTGGCCCTCTCCATACATATAAAAGAGTCGCGCCCACTGCAGGACGAACGGATGTTCGCTCTGCAAGGCGGTGAGCTGACGGCGCAAGCGGGCCTTCGCGAGTGGATAGGGCAGCGTCGGCTCACCGTCCATGTCTTCGCTGTAACAGCCGTCGAACGGCACACATTCGAGACAGGTGCCGATCGCCAGCAGACGCGGGTATCCTGCCAGAACCAGCGCACGCAGGAACGCGAAATCGCGCGGCAGGCTCTCATCGAGGTGAAACGGTTGCCGGTAGTTTGGCAGCCCGGGCCAGGCGAGGTGTATCACGAGGTCTGCATCGCCGAACGCCGCACGCAGGTCGGCGGGCGGTGCGTGTACGTCGGCGACGACGAAACGGACCTGGGGAAACCAGTTGTGCGCCTGCGCGTGCGAAACGTCGCGGCCCACCGCCGTGACCGAATGCCCGCGCTCGAGCAGCGCACGCACGACGTGCCGGCCGACGAAGCCGCTGGCGCCGGTGACGACGACGTTCATCGAATCAGCCGCCCAGGTAACGCAGTGTCGGAACTGCAACCACGAAACGCCCGCCCCACTCCGCGATGTATGCGTGCGACCGCGCGACTTCGTCCGCGATGTTCCACGGCAGGATGATCACGATGTCAGGCTGACGCTCGCGCAACGCTTCGGGCGCGAGAATGGGGATGTGACATCCCGGCAGGTAACGGCCCTGCTTCGAGGGCGCGGCATCGCAGACAAACGGCAGCAGGTCCGGCTTCACTCCACCGTAGTTGAGCAGCGTGTTCCCCTTGGCGGCAGCGCCATATGCACCCACCTTGCGGCCCGCACGCTTCTGCTCGATCAAAAAGGCGAGCAATCCGTTCTTCACCTCATCCGCGCGCCGCTGGAACGCGGCATACGTGTCGAGTGAGCTGAGCCCAGCGACGAGCTCCGCGTCGAGGACGCGGGCAACGGCCGGTGTTTCTTTGCGCGGATCGGCCAGATGGCAGCCGTAGACGCGCAGGCTGCCACCGTGCGTGGGGATCTCGTCGACGTCGAACACACGCAGTCCCGCGGCGCGGAAGATGGGCGACACCACCGAGAGCGACAGGTAAGAAAAGTGTTCGTGGTAGACGGTATCGAACTGCGATTCGAGGATCAGCCGCATCAAGTGCGGGAACTCGAGCGAGATCGTGCCGCCGGGTTTGAGCACATTGCGCAATCCCAGTGTGAAATCGTTGATGTCAGGGACGTGCGCGTAGACGTTGTTGCCGAAAATGACATCCGCGGCACGCCCCTCGCGCGCCAGCTCCGCGCCGAGCTCCGCGCCAAAGAATCTGCGCAGCGTCGGCACGCCTAACTTCTCCGCGGCTGCGGCGGTGCTGGCCGTCGGTTCGATGCCCAGGCAGGGAATGCCGGCGGCGACGAAGCTGCGCAGCAGATAACCGTCGTTAGACGCCACCTCGATGACGAAGCTCGTCCGATCGAGCTTCTGCCGTTCGATCATCGCGGCACTATGACGCGCGGCGTGCTCGAGCCAGCCCTTCGATACGGACGAGAAGTAGGCGTAGTCGGGCGAGAACAACTCTTCCGCTGCCGCGTAGTCTTCGGTCTGCACCAGCCAGCAGTTCGCGCACACCTTCAGTCGCAGCGGGTAGTAAGTCTCGGGGACGTCGAGCGCGTCCGCGGAGATGTAGGCATTCGAAGGCGGCGCGAATCCGAGATCGAGGAAGGTGTGTTCGAGTGGTACGCGGCAGTGACGGCAATTCATACGACGATTCCGGTAAAAGCAGTGGTCAGCGAAGGATGTGATCGGTCGCGCTCCGACAGATCGATGATGGGCAGTGGCCAGGAAATTCCGACGGCGGGGTCGCTCGGTGAAAAGCCTGCCTCAGCCCCCGCGGCGTAGAACTCGGTGTGCAGATAGAGCAACTCGCTGTTTTCCTCGAGCACCTGAAACCCATGCGCACAGCCTTCCGGGATCATGAACATCAGGTTGTTGTCCGCGGACAGTTCCTGGGCAGTCCATTTGAGAAAAGTGGGCGAACCCGCGCGTAAATCGACGGCAACGTCCCAGACGCGGCCGCGCAGGCATCGAACGAGCTTCATTTCCGCGTGTGGTGGATTCTGATAATGCATGCCTCGAACGGCACCCGCGGCGCGGGTGACCGAACGATTGATCTGCGCAATGCGCCGTTGGCCGACGGCGGGTTCCAGCTCCCGTTCGCAGTACAACCTGGTGAATACACCGCGGTGATCACCTCTCGACGTCGTCTCCGCAATCGCAACTCCGCGGATCGTCGTTTCCGTCAGCTTCATGATCCCGCCCACCATACTCCGGCGGCGCGCGCATCCTGGACGTAGGTATCGAGCTGGACCCCGGACTCAACGCGGCTGTTTTCGTACCACGCGCGATACCAGCCGGCGGTCGCCTCCAGACAATGCTGAAGATTCCAGACGGGCTTCCAGCCCAGGGCGGCGTGGGACTTGGCGTTGTCAACATACAGCAGGTTGGCTTCGTGCGGTTGCGATTGGCTCGTGGTGAACCATTCCAGGCCGGGCCAGTACGAGCGAAGCTGCGTGAGGATTTCGGCGACCGTGCGGTTGTCTTCGACACCGGGGCCGAAATTCCATGCCTCGGCGTACCTGGCGCCGCCTCCCAGCAGATGCTGGCAGAGCAGTAGATAGCCGGTGAGGCACTCGAGCACGTGTTGCCAGGGGCGGGTCGCGCCGGGCGAACGGATCTCCAGCCTGCCCTTCGCCTGCGTCGCGCGGATCAGATCGGGGATCAGTCGATCCTGCGACCAGTCGCCACCGCCAATCACGTTGCCGCCCCGCGCACTCGCCAGCAATGGCCCGCCATCCGCGAAGAACGCCTTGCGATAACTGCCGATGGCGATCTCCGCGGCGGCTTTCGAGGCGCTATAAGGATCGTGACCGCCCAGGCGATCGGTCTCGCGATAACCCCATGGCCATTCGCGATTCTCGTAAACCTTGTCGGTGGTGACGACAACAATCGCACGCACGCCTTTTGTCAGCCGGCACGCCTCGAGCAGGTGGACGGTGCCCATGAGGTTGGTGCCCCAGGTTCCGACGGGGTCTCTGTACGACTCGCGTACCAGCGGCTGCGCCGCGAGGTGGAACACCACCTCCGGATTCGCCTGCTTCACCACTTCGGCGACGAAGGCCGCATCGCGTATGTCGCCGCGGCGATCGTTGATGTCCAGTTTCAGCAGGTCCCAGTGATTCGGCGCGGTGTTCGGCGGCAACGCGAGCCCGGTGACTTCGGCGCCCATCTCCTTCAGCCAAAACGTCAACCAGCTTCCCTTGAAGCCGGTGTGACCGGTCACCAGCACGCGTTTGCCGGCGTACACGCCACCAAATGCTTTCATTCCCAGACTTTCCAGGCGGCCTTGCCTTGCGCCCAGAGGCCCTCGAGCTGATTCTTTTCGCGCAACGTATCCATTGCCTGCCAATAGCCCGTGTGCGGATACGCGATGAGCTCGCGGCGCTGGGCGAGAGTCACGAGCGGCTCTCGCTCCCAGCTGATGTCGTCACCGGCAATGAGATCGATCGCGGCGGGTTCGAGAACGAAGAATCCGCCATTGATCCAGGCGCCGTCGCCCGCCGGTTTCTCCTGGAAGCTGGTCACCACGCGCTCGTCGAGGTTCAAAGCGCCATAGCGGCCCGGTGGTTGAATCGCGGTGATCGTCGCGAGTTTTCCGTGGGCACGGTGAAAATCGATCAGCGAGCGAATGTTCACGTCGCTCACGCCGTCGCCGTACGTGAAACAAAACGTCTCGTTGCCGACGTAACTCTTCACGCGCCGCAGGCGTCCGCCCGTCATAGTGTCCGGGCCGGTGTCCACGAGCGTCACCCGCCAGGGCTCGACGTAGTTCTGATGGACTTCCATGCTGTTTTTCGCGACGTCGAAGGTGACGTCAGCCATGTGCAGGAAGTAGTTCGCGAAATACTCCTTGATGACGTAGCCCTTGTAGCCGAGACACACCACGAAATCGTTGATCCCGTGGTGCGAGAAAATTTTCATGATGTGCCAGAGAATCGGCTTGCCGCCGATCTCGATCATCGGCTTGGGCTTGAGGTGCGACTCTTCCGAAAGACGCGTGCCGAGCCCACCCGCGAGTATCACGGCCTTCATGACGCAGCTCCTGCGGTCCGCACACCAAACACACTCGCCTGCCGGTTCGATATCCGGTCGAGGTTGAGAAGGATTCCGCCGAAACTCCAGACCATGATGCTCAGCATCTCCGTATGTAGATAACTGGAAATCGCCTGGGCCACGCCGATCCCGAGCCACAGGGCGAGCAGGTATCGCCCCAGTACCCTGGTGTGCGGATCGGCAACGTGAAGGTGCTTGCGCAAACCCGCCCAGAGCACCGCGAACCATATCCCCACGAGCCCGATAAAGCCGGCCCAGCCCAGCTCCAGGGCATAACGAAGGATACCGACATCGATGGGCGCGAATTGCAGTGTCCCGGCCGTATTCTCCGTCACCGCGCCGGGTCCGCCGCCGAAGGGATGCCGAAACAGAAATCTGAGCCCTTCTGCCCATGAATCGAGGCGCGAGTCCGCGCTGACGCTTCGCAACCGGTCGAGTTGTTCCGTCACTTCGCCCGTGACAAAGGCCGGAATCAGTGTCCACACGGCCTGCAGCACGTTGTCAAGCGAACGGGCCCAAGGGGCATCCGACTGTGCGAGCACTCCGGACGACACGATCTGGTCCAAAACCAGCACCAGCGCGACCAGGCCCAGGGCAGCCGCAAGCCACTTGAGGATCAAATTCACGCTCAGGCGCGACGATGTCGCAATCACGCATGAGGCCGCCACGGCGAGGCCGAGCATCGGCGCACGCGTCAGCGTGATTCCCAGCCCCAGCAGCAGCAATGGCAACACGAGATACCAGAGGCGCGACAGCAGCGGCATGAGGTTGCGCGCGCGCACATACAGGAAGAGATGCGCACCCATCATCATCACGAATGAGAACGTCGCGGGATCGCCGAATGCCGACGGAATTCGGGTGCGTCCTCGATCGATTTCGCTGAGACCCGCGCCCATCGTGCTCAATCGTTCCAGCTCGAACGGCAGAAGACCGAAAACGAGCTGTCGCATTCCGTAAAAGACGGCAAATATCGATCCGGCGACGAAAATGCGGATGAGTGTTTCGGCGCGCTGCTGCGTGGTGAGCCAGATGCTGCTGAGGTACAGCACGATCACGCCGAACAACAACGAGCGCAGCGCCTGGATGGTGCTGGAGATCGCCAGCGGGTCGTCCTGCGCAACCGCGGGCAACACCGAGGCGCAGTAAAGGAGGACGAACAGCACCACCAGACCGTCGCCGCCGAACGCGCGGCGGTCGCCCTTTGGGGCGCCGAGAGTAGATAGAAGCGCCAACAACAGGAGCGCGTCCTGCAGGAGCAGGAAAATGGTGCTCCTGAACAGCGCCACCGGAATGTAGATCACGAATCCCAGCGCGAACAACGCATACAGGATGTAGACCGGCAGCGGTTGGGCACCCGCAAGGGGTGTTGCCTGTTGCGGGATGGATCCGGTCACCGCGGTCGCGGACATGGCGCGCTTCGAACCGCTTTCAGCCGTGCCAGCGGCGCACGGACTCACACACCCGGGCGACGTCTGCCGCGGCCAAATGTTCGCCGATGGGAAGGCTGAGCAACTCTGCGTCCATCTTGTTAGCCACCATCGGCTCGTGCGCCTGACCTAGATAGCTGTAAGCAATGAGCTTCGGCAGCGCGATAGGATAGTGAATGCCGGTCTGAATGCCGTCCGCCTCAAGGTGGGCGGCCAGCGCGGCGCGCTCGGGCACACGAATCACGAACAGGTGATACGCATGCCGGACCGCCGGCAACATGCCCAGCAACGTGATGCGCGACAAGCCCGCGAGCCCCTTACGATAGGCGGCGGCGACTGCATTGCGCGCATCGACCCATTTGTCGAGATGCTGCAGCTTCACGTCCAGGATAGCCGCCTGCAATCCGTCGAGGCGGCTGTTGCGGCCTTCGAACTCGTGATCGTATTTGCTGATGCGGCCGTGGTTGGCAATCATCCGGCAACGTTTCGCCAGGGCCTCGTCGTTCGTCACGAGCGCGCCACCATCGCCATACGCGCCGAGGTTCTTGCCCGGATAGAAACTGAAGCTGCCGACGTCGCCGAACGTGCCGACGCGTTTGCCTTGATATTCGGCACCGTGCGCCTGTGCGCAGTCTTCGATCACCCGCAGATTGCGCCGGCGCGCCAGCGCAACCAGCGGAACGATATCGCAAGGTTGACCGTACAGATGCACGGCCATTATCGCCGCGGTGCGCGGCGTGATGCGCCGCTCGACATCCGCCAGGTCGAGATTGCAGGTGGCCGCATCGATGTCGGCAAACACCACGCGCAACCCCGAGCGCGTCACGGCCTCGGAACTCGCGATGAACGAATTTGCCGGGACGATCACTTCGCCGCCGGCCGGTAGTTTGAGCGCTTCGAGCGCGATCTCGAGGCTGTCGGTGCCATTGCCGACGGCGACGCAATACGCCGCCTGCTGGAATTTCGCGAAATTCGCCTCGAACCGCGCCAGGTGCGGGCCACCCACGAACGCGCAATCGCTCAGCACCGTTTCGATGGCCGCGTCGATCTCCCGCTTGATGCCGAGATACTGCGCGCGTAGATCGAGAAATTTTACTGCTGCCATCAGCGTTTCCTTTTCGCCGGATTGCCGGCATAGATGCCGGGCTCAATGATGTCCTTGGTCACGACGGAGCCCGCGCCGATCACGACGTTGTCGCAGATCGTCACTGGCAGGATCGTCGCGTTGGAGCCGATCGATACGTGGTTGCCGACCCGCGTGGGTTTCCACAACGCCTGGTTGCCGCGCGCCGGCCCGCCGGTCGCGTACGTGTCGTTGATGAAGACGACGGAGTGTGCGATGACGCAGTCACTGCCGATCGACACGAGCTCGCAGACGAACGAATGGGATTGAACCCGCGTGCGCGCGCCGATGGTCACGCTGCCCTGGATCTCGACGAACGGCCCGATGAAACAATCGTCGCCGATCGCGCATTTGTAGAGATTCGCGGGCTCCACCACGGTGACGCGCTCGCCGAACGCCACGTTCACTATCCCGACGGAGCGCAGTTTGGGCTCAGCCACTGCGCATCCCCAGCCGGCAACGCGACGGCGTGAAGCGCATCTGCACCTGGCGGCCCGTCTCGATGGATTCGTAGATCGCCGAGATGAGTTCCAGGCTGCGCCGCCCTTCCAGTCCGTCCACGAGCTGCTTGCGCTCGTTGAGGATGCAGTCTACAACGTGGTCGTAATATGCCTGGTGACCGAAGCCGTACACATTGGGCGGATTCACGGAAAACTTCTGCATCACGTCCGCGTCGCCTGGCTCGGCCTTCGCGAAGGCCCAGGTCTCCATCTTGTTCATGGCGAACCCCCCCACTACCACGGTGCCGCCTTCGCCGAGGATCGAGAGCGAACCCTCGAGATCCTTCGGTCGCGTCGCCGTCGTGGCTTCAATCACGCCGAGCGCGCCGCTCGCGAATTTCAGCGTCACGACCGCGGTGTCTTCTGCCTCGATGTTCACGAGCGCCGTGCGGCTCAAGGCGAACACGCTTTCAACGTCGCCCATCATCCATTCAAGCATGTCGACGTGGTGGCTCGCCTGGTTAGTCAACACACCGCCGTCGAGCGCCCAGGTCCCGCGCCAGGAGTCCTGGTCGTAATAGTCCTGACCTCGGCACCAGCGCACGCGCACCGTGCCCATCACGAGCCGGCCGAAGCGGCCCGCATCTAGTGCCTCGCGCGCCTTCACGATCGGCACGTTGAAGCGGTTCTGCTTGATGACGAACAACTTCGCCCCCGCGCGGTCGCAGGCGGCGATCATCTTGTCCGCGTCCGCCAGCGTCAGGGCCATCGGCTTTTCGACGAGGATGTGTTTTCCATACGGCGCGAGTTCGATGACGTGTTCGGCGTGCAGGCCGCTTTCTGTCAACACCACCACCGCATCGATCGCGGCCGTGCGCATCATCTCGTGCATGTCCGAAAAATGGGGAACGGAGAAACGCTTGCCGATCGCTTCGGCTCGCGCCGCGACGCGATCGCATACGGCCGCGAGGGTCGCGCCCTTGATCTGCCCCTCGGCTAACAATTCCGAATGGCGCTTCGCGATGCGCCCGCATCCGAGCAGTGCGAACTTCAGCAAGTCCTGGCTCCTTCAATGGGCGCGCTGCGCCCGGAATGGATGGTCACGTCTGTAACCATGTAGTTGTCAGCGGACGGTTGCGCAGGTTCTGACCCGCTGTCGCTGCCGAAGCGACCATGCCACGGCGAAATCCGTCGCGTCTTCATGAAAATTGTATACGAGTTGGGGGTGTAGCGACGGCGCCATTTCCACCAGTGGATCGAGCTGAAAAATGCCGAGAATCGCGGGTGCCGACGAGAGGTAGTTCGGCGACGTCTTCCCCAAGCGCAGAGATGGCTCGTCTTGCGCACGTCACCCGGGCACGTCCACGACGAAATTGCCGGGAATCCGCCCGTTGTCCACCACGACTCCCATCACTTCCTCCGGCAGGAAGCGAAGGCCGGCGAAGCTGGCACTATAATGGACGCCCCAGCAGCCCCTCGAGACGCTCGTCCTTCGTGAAAGAACACCCACTCGCAAGGCCAGCGTGACGATGAACTGGAAGTGGAACTTCGTAATCAACGTCCTGGGCAAGGGCGGCGCGGTTCTCGTTGCCTTTCTCTTCACCCCCGTCTTCGTGCGGATGATGGGGCTCGAGGCCTATTCCCTCGTCGCCTTGTTCATAACGTTCCTGAGCCTGACATTCGTGCTCGACTTCGCCTTGGGCGCGACAATGACCCGGGAGCTGGCGCGTTACTCGGTCGAGCCCGGCAAGGGAAACGAGGCGCGCGACCTGGCACGCAGCCTGGAACATCTCTACTTGTGGGTCGGAATCGCGATCGCAGCCCTGGGCTATTTCGCCGCGCCCTGGATCACGACGCACTGGCTGAATCTGCAGGCGCTTTCGTACGACTCGGTGCGCAACTCGGTGAGTCTGATGGCCATCGCCATCGGTCTGCAGGTGCCGCTCGGAATGTACGTGGGCGGCATGTACGGACTCGATCGTCAGCCGACGTTGAACCTCGCTCAATTCCTGCTCAGCGTGCTGCGATATGGTGGCGCCGTCGTTGCGATGTTGCTGTTCGGCGCGACCGCCGAAGTGTTCTTCTCCTGGCAGCTTGGCTTCTCGGCGCTGCAAACGCTGACCATGCGCACGCTGCTGTGGCGAAATCTTCCGCGCGGCGATCGAGGTGCGCGCTTCAGCGTAGAGGCGCTTCGAGGCACGTTGCATTTCACGTCGCGCGTCGCCGGCACTGCGGTGGCGAGTCTTATCCTGAACCAGCTCGACAGGATCGTCCTGAGCCGCCTGATGCCGCTTACGGTACTCGGCAGTTATCAGATCGGTGGCCAGCTCGGTAACGCCACCCGGCTGCTGTCCACGCTGGTCGAGTCGGTGGTCATGCCGCGTATGGTCGTTCATGCGACCCGCGGCGATAATTCCGGGCTGCGCGAGCTCTATCATGAGTCCTGCCAGATGGTGGCTCTCATCACGCTGCCCATGGCGGCCGCGGTGGTGTTTTTCAGCGAACCCCTCATCGCGCTTTGGATAGGCGATGCGAATATCGCCGCCGCAGCCGCCCTACCCGCTTCGCTCCTGACGCTGGGATCGGCGCTCAACGCGCTCGTGAGGGTGCCCGCCGGCCTCACCCTCGCCAAGGGCTGGGCGGCATTCGGACTGTGGGAGAGCATCATCTCCGGCATCCTGTTCGTGCCGCTGCTGATCGTCCTCATCCAATTCTATGGCGCGGTCGGAGCCGCGAGCGCCTGGGTGATCCTGAACGCGGGCTACGTTTTGATCGACACGCCGATCATTCACAAACGGATGTTGCCGGGAGAGATGAAGAGCTGGCTCGCCTGGAGTGCGATCACTCCCGTATTGATTGCGTTTGGGCTCTTCGGCGCGCTGCGGCTCGCGCTGCCGGTTTTCGCACCCCTGCAGGAGTTCCTGATTGTCGCGGCGGCCTGGGTGGTCGTGTCGATGGCCTGCGCACAGGCGATGCCGCACACTCGCGCGCTGCTCAATCGCACACTCTCATACCTGATTCGCCGCTGACGCGTCACGTCACGTCACGGCGCCGCGTCGGAACGCTTCGGCTGTCAGTCTGATGCCCTCGGCGAACGGAATGCGCGGCCGCCAGCCGCTGAACGCGACGTGCGCTGTAATGTCGACGGTGAAACTTCGCCTATCTATCGGGTGCGAACTTTTCGGCCATGGCACCGAACTGACCTGTACCCTGGTGAAACCCAGGCTCGCGACTACATCGGCGATCGTCTCGAACGCCTCGCGTAGCGTATGCGAACCGCCGCCAGCGATGACGTACGAGCGGCGGTCGGCCCGTGGCGCGGCGGGAGCCGCGAACTGGAACGCCCGCAGCAGATCCGCGATGTAGACGTAGTCACGAACCAGATCTCCGTCACCGTAGTACGTGAGGTTCTGACCCGCCATCGCACGGGCGATGAGCTTGTTGACGACGCCGCGCTCCGGAGCCGACTTGGCGGCGCCAGGTCCGTACACATTCGCGATGCGCAGTGTGACGCCCGCGACTGCGCCCATCGAGGTGTACACCCCGACGAGTTGCTCCGCGGCGAGCTTGTTGGCGTCGTACACGGTGATCGGCAGATCCGCTTGCCCGGCGGGAATGGGCACCGACGTCGTCAACCCGATCTGGGTCGCGGTACCTGCGTAGACAAAAGCGGGCTTGTGACTTTCGTCAGCGCATGCCTTGAGCAACGCGACGGTGCTCTCCACGTTCTCGCGCAAGTCGGCGAGTGGATCGGCCCATGACTGCGGCACGCTCGTCTGCGCCGCTAGGTGGAACACAGCATCCGCTCCGGCTACCAACCGTCGGCAGAAGGAGGCGTCGATGAGCGAGCCCACCCATGCAGCGTCTGCCTCCGATCGCCCGCGTGTCGCGCGACGCACCGTTGCGCCCGCCTGTTCGAGCAGCGCACTGAGGCCCGTGCCCAGATAACCATACGCACCGGTGATGGCGATGGTGCGGCCCCGGTACCACGCTTCTGGATCGTTCATGGCTTCGAGTTCATGCGCGCAGCGCGTTTCAGCGCTTGATCACTTCCGCGTTCAGCATCGGATCTCGGTCGCCTTTCCACAGGAATTTTTCGAGCTTCTGCACGTCGAAGCCGAGCTTTTTGCACATCGCGCGGATCTTGCCGTCCGAATAGCAGTTCCGGTGGTACTGGCCTTCGCCGTTCTGACTGCCATAGATGGTCGCCGTGATGTAGCCCCAGCGATTGTCGGTCTTGTACGTGTAGGTACCGAACCAGTGCTGTTTGGCGATCGCTTCGTCGTCCATCCGGTAGAAATCCTGCCAGTCGTCTTTCGCGGCCAGCCAGTTCCGGCATACCTGCTCGAAGTCGGGCACGCTGAATCGAAACACTCCACCCGGCTTCAGCACGCGCTTCACCTCGTGGAGGAAACGCGGCTCGTCGAGGAACGGCAAATGCTCGAGCAAACCATCGGCGCGTACTTCGTCGACGGTGTTCGGTTGGTAGGGCAGATTGAAGATGTCGTAGTTGACCAGCCGAATTTCGTCGGAAAAAGTCTGATGCGGATAACGACGACGCAACGACGCGAGGTCGTCCATGTCGACGTTAAGGTACTCGAGCAGCGGACGTCCGCCGCAGCCGATGTTGAGTCGAATATTTTCAGGACCGCTCATGCGGCTCTCCTTTGGGGGAAGACACGAATTTGTAGACGAGCGCGCGCACCTTCTGCAGAAACCGATCAGGCAGCGCACGGCGCAGAAACGACCCCAGGGCGGGCCGCAGTGACTGGAACAGGATTGCTTCGAGGAATATCACCGGCACCGCAAGCTTCGCGCGAAACGAGAGTTCCGGGCGGCGCAGCGCGTGCACGAGAAAGCTGCACGCCGATTTGAAACGTGACCATGGTCGGCGCGCCAGGGGCACATATCCATCGTCCGGGTAACGCTCTTCCCAACTCGCGCGAAAACGATGGCGCGTGTAGAGCACGTCGTCGACGGTGGTGAGACCACCCAGGAGCACCAGCATCAGAACGATCTGCAATTCGACGTACCAAAACGTCGGATTGTCCGGAAAGGTCGCACGGAAATGTTTGCTGCGTGCGACGCAGGCGAAGAACGAGTTGTAGAGGCTGGCAGCGGTGCCATCCGACAAAACGCCGTTGAGGATTCGGGTCGCAAGTGCGACTGGATGCCCGACGCCAATCCGATGAAGCTCGGAGTACCGAAAAATGGTGGACTCGCCGTCATCGAACAGCGAATTGACCGACGACAACGCGGCCGACGCCCGCGGATTCGCTTCCAGCGCGGCGACCATCCTGCTCAGGAAATCAGGCGCCCAGGTATCGTCCGGGCCTCCGAGCAGAAAGTACTCCCCTTCGATGAAGCGGTCGGCGCTGGCGAAATTCTTCACGAGTCCGAAGTTATGGGGGTTCTTGAACGAGCGGATCAGCGGATATCTCGCTGCGAATTGCTCGGCAATGGCCACGGAATCGTCCGTCGAACAGTCGTCAACGGCGACGACATGGTAGTTAGGATAGTCCTGCGCGGCGATGCTCTCGAGCGAGCGCGCGAGCGTATTCGAATTGTTGTAGGTCAGCATGACGACACTGACGCGCGGGGCTGCCATCAGGTCACTCCGTCCAGCCGTAATGGGTGTTGACCCACTTGCGGTATTCGCCGCTCTGGATCGGGCGCCACCACTCTTCACGGCGCAGATACCAGTCGACTGTCGCCGCGAGGCCGTCTTCAAACCCGCGAGCGGGGCGGAAGCCGAGTTCGCCCGAGATTTTTCGTGTATCGACCGCATAACGCCGGTCGTGACCGGGCCGGTCTTTCACGAAAGTGATGAGGTCGCGTGGATTCGCCGCCGCGCGCGGGAAACGCGCGCGCAGCGTGGCATCGCCGGACAGCCGCGCGCCAACGACATCGCACAACCTTCCAACCAGTTCGAGATTCGCGATCTCGTTCTCACCGCCGATGTTGTAAGTCTCCCCGGTACGACCCCGCTCCAGGATCGCGTCGATGCCGGCGCAGTGATCGTCGACGAACAACCAGTCGCGTACGTTCGAACCGTCGCCGTAAACCGGCAACGGTTTGCCTTCCAGCGCGTTCAGCAGCATCAACGGGATGAGCTTCTCGGGAAACTGATAAGGGCCGTAGTTGTTCGAACAATTGCTGATCGTGATCGGCAATCCGTAGGTATTGGCGTACGCGCGCACCAGCATGTCGCTGGAGGCCTTACTGGCGGCGTACGGGGAGCGCGGCGCATAAGGCGTTGCTTCGGTGAACCCGGGTGCGTGCGCGTCCAGATCGCCGTATACCTCGTCCGTTGACACATGGTGAAAGCGCCGCCCCTCGCACTGATTTTCCCACGCGCGGCGCGCCGCCATCAGCAGGACATGTGTGCCCTGGACGTTGGTGCGAATGAAGGCACCCGGCTCGACGATCGAGCGATCGACGTGACTTTCGGCGGCCAGATGAATCACCGTGTCAAAGCCGTGCTTCGCGAACAACGCATCGACGGCCGCCACATCGCAGATATCGGCTTGCGCGAAAGTTACCGCTTGTTTATCGACCAACTGCGCGATGCTCGACAGGTTGCCCGCGTACGTCAGCGAATCGAGCACGACGACCTTGTGCTCCGGATGCCGCTGCGACCAGTAGTGAACGAAGTTGGCGCCGATGAAGCCGGCGCCGCCGGTGATGAGGATGCTCTCCATTCAGGCGCTACGCTGCATTGGCATTGCGCAACAGCGCGATCGTCTCGCCGATTCCACGGCGCAGGTCCCCGGCGAACACGAAGCCCTGCTCCGAAAAGCGCTCACGCGACACCTCGTACGACAACTGATTCATGATCCTGTTGTCGACGAACTCGACCTTGAGCTCCGGCACGAACTCGCGGATCACATCGACGATCTGCCGTACCGTGGCGTTCTGCGTGAGCACGTTGTAGATACGGCCATCGAACAGGTCTTTACGGATGATGAACGAGAGAGAGCGCGCCGCGTCGGTCAAATCGAGATAGGGACGCTTCTGATCGTACGCGGTGCGCCAAACGCTGATCGGCTGGCCCATTACGGCCTGCCAGCAAAATTTGTTCACCGCGGTGTGAAAACGCATGCCGGGCGACGCGCCGAAAATCGTGCCGAATCGGCACGAGATGCCACGTAGTTTGCCAGCCGAACAGAGGCCTGCGACCAGCTCTTCTTCCTTTAGTTTGGTGGCGGCGTACGGGCTCTGCGGCTTCAACTCGTCCGGCGAACAGTCCTCCGACACGATTTCTTTCTGAGTGCCGTACACACTCGTGGAGGACAGCGCTATGAGCCTGACGGCGAGCTGCGAACACGCGTCCGCGATTTTGCTCGTCGCGACGAAGTTGTTCTGTTCGACCTGGGTTGCCTTGTCGACACTGCCCGCGGCGTCGGTGATGGCCGCCAGATGGACTACCGCATGTGCACCGCTCAGCAGCGGCGCCAGATCCACCTTTGTGACGTCCGCTTCGACAAAGTGATAACGCGCCGTGGCCGGGAGGTTGAACAGCGACGAAAACCGCTGCGTCATCATGTTGTCGATCATGACGATCTGCGCGCCCGGAAACTGGCTGGCGAGATCACGCACGACGTATGAACCGATGTGTCCGATGGCTCCGGTAACTACCAGTTTCATTCCTTCATGCTCCGCTGTTGTCTCGTGCCGGTTTACGACCGCGATACTTTTGAAATTCCGCGTAATCGCGGATGTAGTCTTCGGGTTCATACGGACGGTCGCACAACACGATCAGGGTCGACTGCGGCTGGCGATAATTCTGCCTGGCCCACACGGATGGCGGTACGAGCAGCCCGCGTTGCGCGGCATCCAGCCGATACGTGGCCTTCCGTTCGCCGTCATCACACTCCACTTCGATGGCACCACTCACGCAGACGAGCAGTTGAATGCATTGACGGTGCGCATGATTGCCACGCGTTGCGCCTTCGGGCGCGCGAACCATGAACACACGAGCCATCGCGAACGGCACCTCCGCATGGCCTTGCATGACAACCAGTTGACCGGCATCGCGTTCAGGCAGATCGATCCAGCGAACATCGTCCAAAGTCTTCATGCGCGGCGCTTCAGCAGGAGATGCAAGGTGTACGCGAGCCGGTGAGTCGGTGGAAAGTGCGACATTGGCAGGGCGTCGTCCGCACCCAGGCGCCGCGCCACGACGTCCGATTTCATTTCCAGGACATAGCCGGCTTCGTCAAGCGCGGCGAGCAGATCCGCGTAGTTCAGAAACCAGTGCTCGATTCGGCTGCCGTAATAATTCTGGAGCGTGGCAAACGTCGGGTTGGGGCCCGCGAACACGTCGGAGAGCAACAGGTATGGCGCCTCGATCGTGCCGAGAAACTTCAGGAACGCTTTCCAGTCGGGCACATACTGCAGCATGCTGGAACAGTGAATGAGGTCATGGCGCGCGCCCTCCGGATAAGTGGTGGCGAATCGCATCGATCCTTCGGTCTTCGCGAACAGCGATCGGCCGGTGGCGCAGACGCCCTCTCCTTCGACAACTGTGTAATCGATGCGGCGCGCGGCGGACGGAATGCTTTCGAGCAACGTCATGTAGCCGATGCCGAGGCCGCCGCCGAAATCGACGATCGAGAGCCGGTCGCGCTTGTCGAGCAACATCGCCGCGACCGGTGGAAGCATCGTGCTTCGCTGCTTGTAGAGTGGCGGGATCAGCGTTCCCGCAGCAAGTGCAGTGAGACAGGTCTTTGCGCCATCGAGCGAACGGGCGATCCACACTTCGCCCGCGAACCCGGGGCCAATCGCTTCCCGCTGCGCCTCGCCGAACGAGGCGAAAACACCTTCCCAGATTTTGATTTCGCTGTTTGCTTGCATTTAGAAGTGTCGGCATCCGTGCCGGCGGCCCGAAGGCGGCGCAGATTAACCGTTTCCCAAGGGCGGCGAAACGGACGGAAGGTGCGGCAGCCGGTCCCTGGCTAACTCTTTCAGCAGGGGATAGGCGGCATCGCGAGACGAAAGCTGTGGCGTCGAGTCGGGCCAGCGAATGCCGATTTCAGGGTCATTCCAGCGCACTCCGCCCTCGTCGGAGGCGTCGTAGTACCGGCTGACCTTGTAGTGGAGATCCGTGAAATCACTCAGTACGCAATAACCATGCGCAAAGCCGGGCGCCATGTACAACTGCCGGGGGCCGGTATCGCTGAGTTCGACGCCATACCACTGCCGGAATGTCGGCGAGTCGGGGCGCAGATCAACGCCGACGTCGAAGATCCGGCCACGCAGAACGGTCACGATCTGCGCCTGGGGCCGAAGCACCTGGAAATGCAGTCCTCGCAATACGCCCCGCGCCGAGCGGGATTGATTGTCCTGCACGAACTGGTCACGAATGCCCGCTTCGGCGTAACGCTTCGCCTGGTAAGACTCCAGGAAGAAGCCACGCTCGTCTCCGAAACAGCGCGGCTCAATCAGCAACAAGCCCGCAAGCCCCGTCTCGCGAACTTCCACTAACCCGCTCTCGCGTAGTGACGCTGAACCGCCGCGATCACCGCGTCCACCTGCGCATCTGTCAACTCCGGATACATCGGCAGGCTCAGGATCCGCCCGACTAACTTCTCGGTCACCGCGAGACCGCCGGGCGATTTCACGACGATCCGGTCGTATCCGCCCTGCTGGTGCGTGGCCGGCGTGTAGTGCACGGCGGATTGGATCTCCGCGCGCTGCAGCGATTCGCGCAGCGCATCGCGGTCGTCGCACTCCACGACGTACAGGTGAAACACGTGAGCGGCATCGGCGCGCGCGGCTGGCACCTTGAGCGGCAAACCCTGTAAAGCCATAGAGTAACGGCTGGCAATCTCGATGCGGCGGGTATTGTCCGCGTCCAGGTGCGGCAACTTCACGCCGAGAATGGCCGCCTGCAGCGGGTCGAGCCGGCTGTTGAAGCCCGGCTCTTCCGTCGCGCGCCCGGCATCCCAGCCGTATTGCCGCAGACGCGCAACCCGGGTAGCTAGCGCAGCGTCGTTCGTGACGAGCATGCCGCCGTCGCCGATCGCTCCGAGATTCTTCGTGGGGTAGAAACTGAAACACCCGAGCGCGCCCATGCTGCCGGCGCGTTTCCCGCCGAGTTTCGCGCCGGTGGACTGCGCGCAGTCTTCAATAACCGGAATGCCATTACGCCCCGCAATCGCGAGGATCGCAGGCAGATCGGCCATGTTTCCATACAGGTGGACGGCGACGATCGCGCGCACCGACGGATCGAGTGCCGACGCGAGTTTGGCCACATCGAGCGTATGAGTTGCCGGGTCGACGTCGACGAGTACCGGCGTCGCGCCAGTCGCGATTGTCGCTGCGATCGTGGCCAACGCGGTGTGGGCGACCGTCACCACCTTGTCGCCCGCCTTGACGCCCAGCGCTTTGAGTCCGAGCACGAGCGCGTCCGTCCCGCTGTTGAGCCCGATCGCATGGCGAGTTCCGCAATAGCGCGCGAACTCCGTTTCGAACGACTCCACTTCCTTGCCGAGGATGTAGCCACCGCCTTCGAGCACCCGCGTCACTGCCGCCGTGATCGCGGAACGATGCGCGCGAAATTGTTCGAGCGGAGTCGCCAGGGGAATCATGGCAAGACGCCAACCTTCGGGACGAAGACGATCCATCGCCCGCCCTGCGCGAGGAATTCGGTTTCCTTGGCCTGGATCTCCGCCATGTGATTCCAGGCGAACAACAGCGCGTAGTCCGGATAACTCTTCTTGAATTCGTCGTACGGCTTGACGGGAATGTGTTTGCCGGGCGACAACTTGCCCTGCTTGATCGGCGTCGTGTCGCTGATGAACTCGACGAGATCGGGCGTGATGCCACAGTAGTTAGTTACCGTGGTGCTCTTCGAGGTGGCGCCGTAACCCACCACCCGCTTGCCTTCACGCTTGAGTTTCTGCAGCAACTCCAGCAGTTCGCGGCGGGAGGTTTCGCAGTTCTTCTTGAACGCCTGGTAGGTCTGCGCCCGATCGAGGCCCTGCGCGGACTCCTTGGCGAGCACACTCTTCACGGCTTCCGAGGGTGCGCGGCTGCCGGCCGGCGCGAGCACGTATCTCATGGAGCCGCCGTGCGTGATCTGCGGCATGACATCGACGAGTTCGAGCCCGTGCCGCCCGAAGGCCTTGCCGACGTTCAGCGCGGAGAAGATGTACACGTGTTCGTCGTAGATCTGGTCGTACGAGGTCTTCTCAATCATCGCGCCCAGATACGGGTCTTCGAACATCAACACGCCGTCGGGCTTCAGCAGTTTGCCGATGCCGGCCGCGACGGAGTTGAGATCCGGGATGTGGCACATGACGTTCGCGGCCGTGATGACATCGGCCTTGCCGTATTCACGCTCGATCTTCTCCGCCAGCGTCACGCCGAAGAATTCACTGATCGTGTTGATGCCGCGCTGCCGCGCGACGTCCGCGACGTTCCCGGAGGGTTCGACGCCGAGATGGCGAATCCCGCGCTCCTGGAAGTTCTTCAGCATGATGCCGTCGTTGCTGCCGAGCTCGACGACGAACGGATCTTTTCGCCCTTTCAGCACCGTATCGTTCACGTGCTCGGCGAACTTGCGAAAATGCGTCTGCATGTAGGACGACGTACTGGAGAAGAAGGCGTAATTCCCGTGGAACATTTTCCCGGGGTCGGGCTGTTCGACCAGCTGCAACATGCCGCACGCCTCGCAAAAGGCCGGCGCGAGCTCGAAGAAGTATTCGTTCGCGACCTGGTCCTTCGTCAGAAAGCCGTTGGCGATCGGCATTCTGCCGAACGTCATGAAGGCTTCGATCGGGTTGGCGCATATACGGCAATTCATCGGCAAATCTCCATCATTCGATTCCTAATGGCTGGTGGCGAGGAACGTCAGCAGGTACTGGCCGTATTCGCTCTTGGACAACTGCTCGGCAAGTCGCTGCAGGGCGGCGCGATCGATGTAGCCGAGACGATAAGCAATTTCTTCGGGGCAGCCGATTTTCAGGCTCTGACGCTCTTCGACCATGGCGATGAACGAACTGGCTTCGAGGAGCGAGCGGTGCGTGCCGGCGTCGAACCAGGCGTAGCCGCGCCCCATGTTCTCGACCTTCAGCGTGCCGCGTGCCAGGTAGACACGATTCACGTCGGTGATCTCGAGCTCGCCGCGCGCGGACGGCTTCATCGCGCGCGTGATGCCGACCACGCTGTTGTCGTAGAAATAGAGTCCGGTCACCGCCCAATGAGATTTCGGTTTGGCCGGCTTCTCCTCGATGCTGAGCGGGCGATTCTGGTCGTCCATCTCGACCACGCCGAAGCGCTCCGGATCGCGCACGAAGGTGGCGAAAATGGTGGCGCCTGACTCCTCAGCATTGGCGCGCTGCAGGCGATCGATGAGGCCTGCGCCGTAGAAAATGTTGTCACCCAGCACCAGTGCGCAATTGTCGTCGCCGATGAAGTCGGCGCCGATCAGGAATGCTTCGGCTATACCCGTCGGCCGGGCCTGTACAGCGTAGGAGATCTCGATTCCCCAGCGCCGGCCGTCCTGGAGCAACGTGCGAAACCGCTCTATGTCATCCGGCGTGCTGATGATCAGGATGTCGCGGATACCGGCCATCATCAGCGTGGTGAGCGGGTAGTACACCATCGGCTTGTCGTACACCGGCAGCAATTGTTTGCAGGCGGGGATAGTCAATGGCCATAGCCGCGAGCCCGTCCCGCCTGCAAGCACAATACCCTTTCGTCTCTTCACGATTCTTTTGGTACCCGTCGCCGGTTGCGGACGGCATTACGCGTCAGGACGAACAGAAAGCCCAGCAGGCCGCCACTGAGTGCGCCGACCACCGCAAACAACGAACGCCGCGGGAACACGCGGATTTCCGGGGGCACCGCGCGATCTATGATCCGGAACGCGAACTCGCGCTGCACCTTCGCCATCATCGCCGAATTGATCTGGGCCTCGATGAGCCGGTAGATAGACTGCCGCAGCTCGACGACATTGGCCGATTCGGCTTCCTTGTTGAGGAACTCGAGGCTGCGCGACGCCGTTGCCGCAGCTTCGGCGCGCAGTCGCTCGTTTATGAGATCGACCATCCGGTTCGCCCACTGCGCCGCGAGCTCGGGTGAATGCCACTCGATCGTGATGTTGACGATGCTCGTGCGCCGGTCTTCCGTCACGACACGCACGTCTTGCGTGAATCGTTTTACACCGGCCTCCAGCGTCGGCGCCTTCTGCGGATCCTTCCAGCGCCCCGCCGTGGCGTCCCACTGCTCGGCAAAAAGCACAGGCAACAGATTTTCGGATTTGATGAACTCGCGCGCGAACCCGACCGAACTCAAGGTCGCAAAAAACTCCGGCTTCCGATCGCCGCCTCCGCTTATATCGATGCCCGCGAGCGCCGCGATACCGCCGAACTGGTTGCGCAACGAACCGCCGACCCCCGACCCGCCCTGCGTGACTGGGGCGACCAGCGCCTGCGCCCGATAAAGACTGTGAAACTGAAATGAAATTGCGATCGCGATGGCGGAACCCATCAGCCCACACACCAGCAGCAGAATCCACGATTGCAGCGCCAGCGAAAGGAACCGCGAAAAGTCGATCGAATCCTCGGCGACCTGCGGCGGCAACACCACGAAGTAACCTTGTGGTTCGCCTGGCGGGCGCGTCGTCCGTTGCGACTCCTCGTTCATCAGAACGAATTCACAGCGGCGGCCGTGATCGCCAGGTTGTAGAGGATCTGGGTGACCGCCTGCCACAGCGGCAACGCTGGCATACGTTCGGTATCGAGCGGGACCACCACCGTGTCGCCGGGCTTCATCGCGACCTGGGCGCTGCGGCGGAACCAGCCGGTGCTTTCACTCGAGACAACGCTGCCATTGGCCCGCACTACATAGATGCGGCCACGGTCCGCCTTGCGCGTGGCGCCTCCGCTCATGCCGATGTAATCGTCACGCGACAGCGCCGCGCGGTAGAAGTGTGAGGTGCTAGTCTGCACTTCGCCGATGACCGTCACTTCCTGCTTCTGCTTCGGGATGATGAGCAGATCGCCTTCGCGCAGCACCACGTCGCTGTTGGAGCCGCGCGGATTCTCGAGCACTGTGTCGAGGTCGATGACCAGGCGTCCGACCGCCTGGGTCGTCTTCAATTGATTGAGGAGTGCTTGACCGACGGTGAGCGCCTGGCCTGCCTGCCCCTGGTTGGCCGCCGTCGCCTGCAGCGCGGCCGCGGCGAGGTCACTCTGCAACCTGTCAGCCAGTCGATCGAGTTGCTCCTGTTCGCGTTCCTTCAACTCGACGCGCGTGAAAATGGAGCCTTCCGGAAACGCGAGCGATGTGAGGCCACCGGCGCGGTCGAGCACGGAGCGCAGCGTTTCGCCGCGCTGAATCGGATAAACACCCGGGAAACGGACTTCGCCCGTCAACGTGATTTTTTCCTGCTCGCTCCACTCGGGCACTTCCTTCACGTTGAGGAAATCGAACGACTGCAAAGCCAAGTCCGCGGATTTGTCGCCGGCCAGAATCGCGGCCAGGTCGACCTCCAACAACTGAGTCTGGCGCGCTTCGCCGCTCAGGCGGTACCGCGTCAACTCTGCTTTCGCGCCGTACGCGGCATCCTGCAAACCGCCGCCGGCGCGCAGCAGGTCGCTGACGTGCATGTTGGGTTCGAGTGGATATTCGCCGCGGGCCTTCACCCGGCCGTCGATCCGCACCACAGCGCTGGGCTGATCGATACGCGACTGCCTGCGCGCCTCGTCGAGCAGCGGCGTCAGCAATTCGCGGCGCCCCGATTCGGTGTCGAACACCACCACGCGATCGCGCGGCCGCAGCTCGATATTTCGCGCGGAAGCCGGTTCGCGCAGGGCCGCGGCCAGATCCGCCGAAACGATGACGACATGGCGATCGGGCGGCAATTCTCGCCGAATGAGCACGTAGTTCAGGTCGGCATTCGGTTTGAGTTCGTCGACCGAGGGCAACACATCGGTCAGGCGCAAACCTTCCTGCCATGCCACCTGACCCGGGCGGAACAAGTGACCTTCGAGCGTGACGCCCTGGTCGAGAGTCGGGCGAAGACGCAGCACCCGCAGGGAATCGCCGCGACGTAACAGCTGCTGACGCCCCGCCGAAGCGTCGAGCGGCACGTTGATCACGATGCGCTCGCGATTTTCATCCACCCGGACCAGCGCCACCCGGCTCGAGTCCGCTTCGCTGGTCAATCCGCCAGCTAGTTTGATGATGTCGTCGACGCTGACTTCGCCCTTCAGTTCGTAGATGGCCGGCCGATTGACTTCGCCGTCGACCGCGACAGTGGCCGTGAGCGTGGGAATGAAGATGACGTCGCCGGGTAACAGCTTCGCGTCATCACTCGTGTCGCCGCGCAGCAGCAGGTCATACAGGTCGAGACGGCGGACGATCGCGCCCTGGCGCTTGAGCTGGATTTCGCGCAGCGAGCCGATGGGTTTCACCCCACCCGAGGCGTACAGCGCCGAGGTCACGCTCGCGAGGCCACTCACGGTGTAGCTGCCGGGCCGGTTCGCCTCGCCCATCACGAAGACGCGGATCGAACGGGTGTCACCCATGCCGACGCTCGCCTTCACGCCAATCATCTGACGCTCCACCCGTTGCTCGAGGTCGGCGGCCACGCGTTCAAACGGCCTTCCGGCAACGTTGATAGGCCCGAGTTCGGGAAAGTTGATGCGGCCGTCGCGATTGACCACCAACCGCAGATTCCGGTTTTCGCTACCGAACAACTGGATGTTCAGCTGATCGCCCGGGCCCACGATGTAGTCGGAGGGAACCGGAACGTCGGTTACCGGCGCGAAGGTGGATGAGGAATCCTTGAACAGGTCGTAACCAAAAGGCTTGAGCCCCGCGACGCCGGATTTTCGTACCGGAAGTTTCGTGGCCTTGATTTCGAGATTGCGGAATGTCGGGAGCGCCGATAACCGTCGCGATGCCTGGGTGTTATCGAGGCCCGCCAGGGCGATCGGCGGGAAACCGGGCAATTGCAGAAAACCCGCGGAATCGAGCTGATAGGGGTTGCGCGAGCGGACCAGGTCGATGATACCTTCCAGTTCATCGCGCTCGATGGTCGTCATGACAGGGGCGAGTTCGCCGGGAATCGTGATGGGCGCCAAGCCCTCGCCGGGACTTTCGATGCGTGCGGGTTTGTCCTTCTTGAAATCGATATCGAGCAGCAGCGAATCGTCGGGCTTGAGTAACTTTTCACTCAGCAGCGGGTCGCCCACCCCCAAGCCCAGGCTAGAAGCTGATTGCCCGTTGTTCCGCCTGGCGGCGTCACCCTGATTCGTCCGGCCGCGGCCAGTCGAAGACGGCGAGCCGTCCTCGATGACGCCCCCGCCGATGCCGAGCTGCTCCATGAGAGCCTGGCGATCCTCGGGGCTCATGGTACGCAGCAGTTCGAGCTGGTCTGCGGTCGGCACCTGCGCGCGCAGCGACCCGGTGCCCGTGAGCGCCAATACAGTCAGCAGGATCAGGAATACCCGTCTCATCAAAATCCTTGTTGCCACGTCAAAAAGCCACGCACGTTGGTACCGGAATCCGCGGTTGAGGTCCGATCGTCGTAGCCCAGACCGAAGCCGATCTTGCCGAAGCCGAAGGCCCGCGAGTAGCGCAATTCTACATTGTCGAGATCGAGCGGCACCGGGCTGATTGCATGGGGACCGCCATCCCGGTTCAGCTCCAGCCGACGCAGCAGCAAACTCAGAACGTCGCCATTCGGCCGATTCAGTAGCCCCGCCAACGAGTAACTGCGGCTGTCGTTGCCCATCGCGTCGCCGATGATCCGGCCTCGATAGCTGTATCCCTGCGGGTAGATCGCGTTCTGGTACGCGCAGTTGAACAACGGGTTCTGGCGCGTGAATTCGCAAGTGGTGTCGGCATATTCGGCGCGCACCCGGACAAGGCCGAAGCGGCTCGAAGTCCAGACTTCGGCGCCGAACATCCCGAGGAACTTGGCCGGCAAACCACCCGCCTCGTCCTCTCCTATCCACTGGCTATACAACGCGAGCGGCAGCGCATGCCAGGGAGAGCTCAACCGGAAGTCGTAACCCGCCATCTGGTTGCCGGGCTGTTCGGCGGACTGGTTGCCGTTTTCGACCTGGTTGTCGCGGCCGAGGAGCATGTCGGTGAACGTGCCCCAATCGCACTTGCGCGCGCCGCCGCACCACTGCGCGGTGCGAGTCAGGCCGAACTCCAGCCAGGGGCGCGGTTTGAAATTGACGCGCGCCGCCAGAAAACGAACCTTGGGAACAGCGACGTCGTGTTCCTCGGCCTCGCCCATTGCGATGCTCGCGCGCCACGGGCCGATCCAGGAGAGCAATTTCGACTTGAACGGATCCGTGTAATTGCGTTCCAGCGTGATGCTCGGAATCGGCCGCGCGTTGGTCGAGAGGATCAGGCTGCTGTTCCAGCCCGGCCCCCACCACCGCTCCATCAATCCAGCCGAGATCATGAAGTTGCCGATGTTCAGACCCAAGTACGAACCATCAGCCCTGAATTCCTTGCCATCGCCAGGATCGGCGGCGTAGCTGCCCTGCAGATTCAGGGCGAAATGGTCGGACAGCCAACTGGCGCGAATACCGACTTCACCCTGCGCGCGCGGCGAATCGCCGAAGGTGCGCAGTTCCGTGGGCTCGCTCGACGCGGCGGCCCGGATTCCCGCGCCTGCATATCCGCGCTGCGACTCGACTCGCGCCCGGCGCTGAACCCGCAGCAACGCGTCGACCGTCGCTGCATCGAGATTCCGCACCTGCGCGCCCAGCGCATCGCGGGCTATGTCGGGCCACGACAGCGGCCAGGTTGTGACCGGCCCGCGCAGGATTCCGGCGTCCGCGAGTAGTTGGATGTCGTTGCGAATCCCTGCGTCGCCCGGCGAGAGCCAGGGATCGGCTCGGGCACCGCTGTGCAGGACCAGCAGCGCCAGGACCGCGGTCAGTGCACGCAGCAGACGCGGCATCATCAATGAAATTCGTGCCGCCAGCCGATGAAGCCGAACGGCCCGAAATCGCGCTCGCCATTCATTGGCTCGAGCGACTCGACGCCGAGATCGACCGAAACCGCCTCACCGAACAGACGCCCCTTCCAGCCGAGTTCGAGCGCCGTGTAATCCGCGCGCACGGAACTCACCGTGTTGCGTGGGTCGCTGTCGCCATCACGGTTCAATACTGCCGTGCGCGCGGTGGCCGACCACAACACACCGTCCGGCGCGGTGAACGTCGCCCCGATCGCATAGTTTTCCGCATCGCGGTCCGAGGTGTAACCGATCACGCGGCCACGATAACGATATCCCTCGGTATTGAAGCGGCCCTGGTTGTACGCACAGTTGTAATAGGGGCCACGATTGGTGTTCGCCGAACAGGTGGTGCTCGAATATTCCGCGAATACCTGAACGAGGCCGCCGCGCGCTGTCGGCTTCCACATCTCGGCGCCGTACTGCGCCAGGTATTTCGCGGGAAAGTAGCTGGATTCGTCTTCGCCAATCATCTGGGAGTAGACGGCGTAGGGCCAGTCACCGAGCGGTGATGTCCAGCGTATGTCAAAGCCCGCCATCTGGTTGCCAGGTTCGTTTTCGGCCGTTGCATCGATACCGACGTTGTCGTTGCCCACGAGGAGGTTGCCGAAGACGCTGAGATTGCACTCCAGCTGTTTGCCGCAGAACTGCGCGGTTCGCGAGACTCCGAATTCGATGTCCTTGAACGGCATGATCGTCACGCGCCAGGCCATGAACAGCGGCGCGTCGATGTCGCGCCGCTCGTTTTCCATCTGGCTGATCGCGAAATTGAACCGCCACGGACCGAGCCAAGAAAGCCACGCGGTTTCGAAGGGGATGGCCGCCGCACGCTCGACCATCAGGGTCGGCATCGGCCGCGCGTTGTTCGACAGGATCAAACTACTTTCGTGCGACGGCCCCCAGAAGCGTTCGAGGGTGTTCGCGCTCACCAGCCAGTTGCCGAGCGCCACCGTGACGTGTGAGCCATCGACGCGAAGCTGCTGGCCGTCGTCGGGATCGACAGCGGCGGTGAAATTGAGCGCAGCAGCGAAACGCCGACCCGTGTAGTCGGCGCGGCCGCCAATCTCGGCGTCCTCGCGCGAAATCGAATCGAAGTCGCGCAGCAGCCCCGCCTCACCCGCGCGGGCACTGGCCGCGAATCGCAGCTCATCGCCTGCCGGCACCATCCGGGCGCGCAGGCGCGCCAGTGCCGTCGATACCGCCGCGTTGGTGGCGAAATGATCCTTGGCATTGGCGAGCGCGTATTGCACGGCGGCGCGCGGTAGCGGCCATTGACTGACCGGCAGCCGGATGACCCGGGCGTCGTTGAGAAGCAACAGATCGAGCCGCAACTGCGTGTCGCCCGACTCGAACCAGCCGGCGTCGGCCGACGCCGGACCGGCCGAGGCGAGCATGCCGAGCAGCAGCAGACTGGCGCACAACACCTGTTGCGCGCGGTTCGCACGGCTCTTCTTGTCGGCGGTCATTTATTCCAGCTTTGCAGGCGGATTAACAGGGGCTTCAACAGGGGGCGCGCGCCGGCGCTTTCGGGATCGCGCACCATCGGCAACACTTCCTCACACATTTTCTTGCCAAGCTCCACGCCCCACTGATCGAACGCATTGATTCCCCAAACCACGCTCTGCGTGAACACCTTGTGTTCGTACATCGCAACCAATCTACCCAGCGTCTTCGCATCCAGTCGCTCGAACGCGACGACACTCACCGGGCGATTGCCGGCATGGACCTTGTGCTTCGCCAGAAGTTCGACACGCTCGGGCGGAAGTTTCTTCGCCGCGAGCTCGGCGGTCGCCTGTTCGAGCGAGTAGCCGAACGCGAACGCCTCGGCCTGCGCCACGCAATTGCCGATCGCGAGCTCGGCCTGCGGCTGGTTGTCAGACGACGAGCGCGCCGGCACCAGAAAGTCGATCGCCGCGCGCGGCGTGCCCTGGTGCAGCATCTGGAAAAACGAGTGCTGGGCATTGTTGCCGGGCTCGCCCCACACGATCGGCGCGGTCGAATGCGTGACGGCCTCCCCGTTCAACGTGACCGACTTGCCATTGCTCTCCATGTCGAGCTGCTGCAGATAGGCCGGAAAACGCCGCAGACGCCCGTCATAGGGCAACACCGCAAGCGTCGGCAATTCGAGGAAGTTGATGTTCCACACGCCTAACAAACCCATGAGCACCGGCAGGTTGCGCTCCCACGGCGCGCTCCTGAAATGCTCGTCCATCTCGTGGGCGCCGGCCAGCAGATCGAGGAACCCCGCGCGGCCGATGGCGATCGCAATCGAAACGCCGATCGACGACCACAACGAATAACGCCCGCCCACCCAGTCCCACATCATGAAGCGATAGTTAGGATTGATACCGAAAGCGTCCATCGCCTGCGCATTGGTCGAGACCGCCGCAAAGTGCGCGGGCACCGCGGCCTCACCGAGCGCGGCGGCCAGCCACTGACGCGCGCTGCGCGCATTCGCCAGCGTCTCCTGCGTGCTGAAAGTTTTGGAAGCAACGATGAACAGGGTGCGCGCCGCGTCGGCGCCTTCGAGCGCGTTGGCGAGATCGGTGCCGTCGACGTTGGAGACGAAACGCACGCGGGGCGCATCCTTGGTAAACGGATGCAACGCCTCGACCGCCATCGCCGGCCCGAGATCCGAACCACCGATGCCGATGTTGATGACGGTCGTGAAAGAAGCGCCGCCGGAACCCCGCACGCCGCCGGTGCGCACATTCTCCGCGAAGCCGAGCATGCGCTCGCGTTCCGCCAGCACCTCGCCCGCGATATCTTCGCCGCCAGGTCCGTCCTTCGAAACACCGGGCACGCGCAACGCGGTATGCAGTACTGCGCGGCCTTCGGTCGTGTTGATGGCCTCGCCGCGCCACATCGCCTCGATGCGCACCCGCAACCCAGCGGCATCGGCCAGGCTCGCGAGCAGGTGGAGGCAATCGTCATCGACGCGCTGGCGCGAGAAGTCGAGATATAACCCAACGGCTTCCCGCGAGAATCGGCTGCCGCGAGCCGGGTCGCCATCGCGCAACGCACGGAGGGTTACGGCACGGGTTTCAGTCGCGCGGGCCTGCAAGGCGCGCCACGCGGCGGTCAGATTGTCATGGGCCATGGGGCGGCGATGGTATCGACAACCCATTGAAAGCGCGACTGCTTCCCGCCCGGCGCGAATCTCGCGCGAGCCGGGATTTCCACATCAATTGGCAAATATGAATAGCGATGTCGCAGGGCTGAAATGAAAGAGTGACTGATCAAAATCGCGCGCATTGATATGGGCACCCATATTGAATAAAATTGCCAGCCATATGAAGACCACCATCGAGATCGCGAGCCCGCTGCTCAAGGAAGCAAAGGCATTGGCACGCGCCGAGGGGACGACAGTTCGCGCCCTGGTAGAGCGCGGCCTTCAGCAGGTGTTGTCCGAGCGGCGCACACGACGGACGTTCAAGCTGCGCGATGCGTCGGTTGGCGGCAAGGGGATGCACCCGGACGTCGCCAGTCATTCCTGGGATGAACTGCGTGCGCGCAGTTATGAAGGGCGCGGCGATTGATCGCGGTTGATACCAACATCCTGGTCTATGCGCATCGGCGAGACAGCCCCTGGCACACCCCGGCGGCAGCGTGCATTCGAGAGCTTGCCGAGGGCAGCGCGTCGTGGGCAATTCCGTGGCCCTGCATGCACGAGTTTCTGGCGATTGCGACCCACGAGCGGATTTTCTCGCCGCCGACTCCGCTGCCAAAAGCACTCGAACAAATCGCCGCTTGGCTGGAATCTCCAACCCTGGTGATGCTGTCCGAGAGCCCCGGGTATGGAGACGTTTTGAGCAGGTTGGTCGAGGGGGCGAAGCTCACCGGGCCACGTATCCACGATGCCCGCGTCGCGGCTCTATGCGTTCATCACGGTGTCCGGGAGCTGCTGACCGCCGATCGCGACTTCGGCCGGTTTGGGGAGATCAGGACTCGCAATCCCCTCGTGGCCCGGTAAATCCTATTTGTTGAAAAACCCTGCAATGCTGTCCACAACGTATTGCAGCTGCCGCTCTTCGACCTCTGGATAAATCGGTAGCGCCAGCGACTCCCGCGAGGCGCGCAAGGATTCCGGGAAGTCCTCGGGTTTGTGCCCCAGGTAGGCGAAACACTGCTGCATGTGCAGCGGCAGTGGGTAGTAGATCTCGCAGCCCACGCCCTCTTTGCCGAGCCAGACGCGCAGCTCATCCCGCCGCAGAGTACGAATGCAGTACTGGTTATAAATGTGGCGCGAACCGGCCACTGCGGGCGACGGCGTAATGACCTTTCCCGCCAGGCCTGCCTTCCTGAATGCGGCGTCGTAGAACGCGGCATTGCGCGCCCGAGCAGCACTCCAGCTATCCAGATGCGGCAGCTTCACGTTGAGCACGGCAGCCTGGATTTCATCCAGCCGGAAATTTCCACCGATGAGCTCATGGAAATACTTGGGCTCCATGCCGTGCACGCGCAGCTTCATCATCTTCGCGGCGAGCGCGGCGTCGTTGGTGACGCAAGCACCGGCGTCGCCGAAGGCGCCCAGATTCTTGGTCGGGAAGAACGACAAACAACCGATGTGCCCCACCGAGCAGGCACGGCGCTGCTTGGCATCTTCGGCACCGATCGCCTGCGCCGCATCCTCGATCACGAACAGATCGTGCCTGGCCGCGATCTCCATGATCGGATCCATATCGGCCACCTGGCCATACAAATGAACGGGCATCAGCGCGCGGATGCGCCCGCCGGTGGCGCGATTGACCAGCGCCGCGCCCTTCGTCTCGCAGCGCGTCGCAATGAAATCCGCGATGGCCTTCGGCGAGATGTTGAACGTGCCAGGCTCGATATCAACGAACACCGGCCGCGCACCGACGCGCGCAATCGTGCCGGCCGTGGCAAAAAAGGTGTACGGACTGGTGATGACTTCATCGCCCGCGCCGATGTCGAGCGCCATCAAGGCGATCAGCAACGCGTCGGTTCCGGAGGAAATGCCGATGCCGAACTTGCAGCCGGAATACGCGGCCGTCGCTGCCTCGAGCGCCTTCACCTCGGGACCGAGTATGAAGTACTGCGACTCGGCAACTCGCAGCAACGCCGCGTCGAGCTCGGGTTTGAGCGCGCGGTACTGCGGTTTGAGATCGAGCAGCGGGACTTTCACGCTCAGCCCAGATTGGTGACGCGTGTCGGCTGCGGCGCCTGCGTCTTGTAGTACTCGAGGTACCACTCGACGAATTTGCGAATGCCCGTTTCCACCGGGGTCGCGGGCTTGTAGCCCACATCGCGCACCAGGTCGTCGACGTCGGCGTACGTGTCGGCCACGTCGCCGGGCTGCAACGGCAACATGTTCTTGATTGCCTTGCGGCCCAGGCAGTCCTCGAGCACTTCTATGTATCGCGACAACTCCACCGGCGCATTGTTGCCGATGTTGTAGATGCGGTATGGCGCGCTGGAGGTGGCGGGGTCCGGCGAATCACCCGACCACTCCTTGTTAGGCGCGGCGATCCGGTCGCACGCGCGCACGACGCCCTCGGCGATGTCGTCGACGAAGGTGAAATCACGCTTGTGGTGGCCGTTGTTGAACACATCGATGGGTTTGCCTTCGAGGATGTTCCGGGTGAACAGGAACAGCGCCATGTCGGGCCGACCCCAGGGGCCGTACACGGTGAAGAAACGCAGCCCGGTCACGGGTAGTTTGAATAGCGCAGCGTAATTGTGCGCCATGAGTTCGTTGGCGCGTTTGGTCGAGGCGTACAGCGACAGCGGATGATCGACGCCGCGATGCGGCGTGAACGGCATGTTGGTGTTGAGGCCGTAGACGGAACTGGTGGACGCGAACACCAGGTGTTCGGCGCCGTTGTGACGGCAGCCCTCCAGCACGTTGACGGTGCCGGTGACGTTGCTGTCGATGTAGGCGTGCGGATTCTCGAGCGAATAACGCACCCCGGCCTGCGCGGCCAGGTGGATGACGCGCGGAAACTTCTCCTTCGCGAACAGCGACTTCATTCCACCGCGATCGGCGAGATCCATCTTCACGAAACGGAACTTCGGTTCGCGCTCGAGAATCGCGAGCCGCGCGCGTTTGAGAGTCGGATCGTAGTAGTCGTTGAGGTTGTCCAGCCCGACGACCTCGTCGCCGCGCGCCAGGAGCTTGCGCGCGGTATGAAAGCCGATGAACCCGGCGGCGCCGGTCAGCAGGATCTTCACGCCAGATCCTTCGGGCCGTTCGCGCGCCAGACTGTCTTGCCGCCACTCGCCTTGTTGATGAGGTCGAGCATGGCCTCGTGCCGCTCCAATTCATCGACACTTGCGGCAGGCACGGCCAGCGCAATTCCGGCCACGAGCTTGGCCACACCGGCGGTTGCCGCGGCCGACGCTCCGCGTTGCGACGCGGGCGCCAGCGCCAGCGCGCTCTGCCCGCCCGTCATCGCGAGATACACATCGACCAGGATGCCGGCATCGAGCAACGCGCCATGCAACTCACGCTTGGAGTTGTCGACGCTGTATCGCTTGCACAACGCATCGAGGCCGTTGCGCTGCCCGGGATGCAGGCTGCGCGCCAGCGCCAGCGTATCGAGCACCTTGCAGAACGCCGCGATTTTTCGCGCTTCACCCGGCAGCCGCCCGAATTCGGCGTCCAGGAATCCGACATCGAAGGGCGCATTGTGAATGATGAGCTCGGCGCCCGAAATGAAGGTCACGAGGTCGGCTGCGATCTCGGCGAACTTCGGCGCCTGCTGAAGGCGCGCGAGGTCGATTCCGTGCACGGCCAACGCGCCCGCGTCGATATCTCGCTCCGGATTCAGGTAGCGATGAAACTTCTGTCCCGACGGCCGGCGATTGAAAATTTCGACGCAGCCGATTTCGATGATGCGATGGCCGGCGCCGGCATCGAGGCCGGTGGTTTCAACGTCGAGAACGATTTGGCGCATGGGGCGCGAGTCTATAGAAGCGGGGTTTATCGAACCATCGCGTCGATCGCCTGATTGGCGAGCGCGTCGACCCGTTCGTTGCCGACGTTACCGGAGTGCCCCTTCACCCAATGCCACTCGAGTTCATGCCGCTGGGTGGCTGCATCCAGCGCTTCCCACAGATCCTGGTTCTTGACCGGCTTCTTGTCGGCGGTTTTCCAGCCACGCTTCTTCCAGTTCGGCATCCATTCGAGCACGCCTTTGCGCACGTACTGCGAATCCGTGTAGACGCGTCCTTTCACCGGCCGCGTCAACGCTTCGAGCGCACGGATCACCGCGGTGAGTTCCATGCGGTTGTTAGTCGTCGCTGCCTCGTAGCCGGACAACTCGCGCTCGCGTTCGCCGAGCAACAACAACGCGCCCCAGCCGCCGGGTCCCGGATTGCCGCGACAGGCGCCATCCGCGTAGATATCGACCGATTTTTCCACTCAGGAACTCTCGCGCGGTGTGGTGGGTTTTACCAGGCCGCCGATACCCGGCACGCGTTCGCGCATTTTCGGGCGGATCGGCGTGAGCGTGTAGATGCGTTTACGCGCCTTGATGAGATATGCGCCCGCGGGCCAGGGATTGATCCAGCCCCGTCGCAGCAGCGCCGATGGCACGCCGGCCCGCGGCGCGGTGCCGCCCCATGGGGGTGTGAATAGATAGTTGCGGGTCATGGTCACGTCGTAGCCGAGCAGTTCGAGCCAGTCCGCCAGCCGCCCCGCGCCCAGCATGCGTTTGAGCCCGGGCGGATGACCGCGGATAGCGCGATTGCGGAATCCCCACAGGCTCCAGGGTCGAAACCCGAGGGCGATCAGTTGGCCTTCGCCCGCCAGCACGCGATCCGCTTCGCGCACGACCGCATAGGGGTCGGTTTGGAATTCGAGCGTGTGGGGCAGGATGACGGCGTCGACCGCGCCGTTGGCGATCGGCAATTGTGAAAGTCTTGCGACGACGTCGGCATCGGCGAAACCCGTCCGGTCGTGCGAGATAACGGCGTGACGCCGGGTCCGACAACCGGCCAATAAAGCTTCACGAGCACCCCAGGTTCCGAGCTGAAGCAACTCCCAGCCGAATACATCATCCAAGGCTTCAACCATGAGCTCGGATTCGGCCTGTAGCACGGATTGGCCCAAGGCAGACCGTAGCCAATTGTCGACAGCAGTTGAGGCAGTGGTGTGGGTCACAAACGGCGTGAATTACATCACAAAAAAGGTAGCAATCCTGTGAACTTACGGCTTAAATACCGGCCACTGACGAAGTACCGTCACTGTACGAAAACGGTACCTGCAACTGCCGCCCCTGGGGGTATGAATTGACTGTCGGATTAACGGACCGGCGCGTATTGGCGCCACTGTTTCTTATTGCCGCCGCCCTCACGGGCTGCGCCACTCCGCCCATTGATAGCGCGACCGGCAACCTGCCGCCCGTCATCGTGGCCGCCCCTGCGCCTGTCATCGGGAGCGGCGTTACGCCGCCCAGCCAGCCTGTGGCTGCCGCGCGTACACCGGCCCGCAATACGGCCGCCGTTGCGAGTGCGGAGCCCGCAGCCGCCGACACAGGCGTTGCAGTGGAAGCCGACGCCGCCGCCGATCTGGGGCTCGAGTCCACGGTCGCCGATGGGACACACACCCTCGCCGGCCTGACCCCCGAACAGTATCCCGACGTATTCGATCGGATCCGCGCCGGCTTCAAGATCGACGACGTCGAGTCGCCGCGCATCGACCAGCAGTTGGCCTTCTACGCCAACAACCCGGCTTACCTCGAGCGCGTGTTCGGCCGTGCCGTGCCGTACTTGCACCACATCGTGAAGGAGATCGAATCGCGCGGCATGCCGCTCGAACTCGCGCTGCTGCCGGTCGTGGAAAGCGCCTTCGAGCCCTATGCCCAATCCTGGGTGCGCGCCAATGGCCTGTGGCAATTCATGCCCGGCACCGGCGAGCGCTTCGGTCTCAAGCAGGACTGGTGGTACGACGGCCGCCGCGACGTCGTCGCCTCGACGCGCGCCGCGCTCGACTATCTGCAGTACATGCACGACGAATTCTTCGACGATTGGTTGCTGGCCATCGCCGCCTACAACTGCGGCGAGTTCCGCGTGCAGCGCGAAGTGAACGCCAACCGTGCGAAGGGTCTGCCGGTCGATTTCTTCAGTCTGCATCTGCCGGCCGAAACGCGCGCCTACGTGCCGAAGCTGCTGGCGATGCGCCGCCTGGTGGCGAACCCCGAGGACTACGGCATCGCCTTCAGCCCGATTCCGAATGAGCCCTATTTCGTGAAAGTCGAAACGGGCGGCCAGCTCGATCTGACGCTCGCCGCCGAACTGGCGGGCATCACGCTCGATGAAGTGTACGAATTGAACCCGGGCTTCCACCGCTGGGCCACCGATCCGGCCGGCCCGCACTTCCTGCTGCTGCCGCGCGACACCGCCGATGCGTTCCGCCGCAACCTCGAACTACTCAGCCCCGATGAACGCGTGCGCGTTTCATTGCACACCGTCAAGAAAGGCGAGTCGGTCGCGACGATCGCCAAGAAGTACAAGACCCAGACTATTGTTGTCCGCAACATGAACAATCTCGGCACCGAGCCGCTCGTGGTCGGCGCCGAGCTGCGCGTGCCGACCGCCGTCGTCAACCTGCCGCCCAAGGTCATGTTGGCCGCGGCACGCGTGGATGGCTCCGGTGGACGCACGGGCCGTCGCCCCGCCGTGCACGTGGTGCGCAGCGGCGATTCCCTGTGGCGTATCGCAAAACGTCATCGCATGGACGTCGCCACGCTCGCGCGCATGAACGGCATGGCCACGGGCGACACGCTCCGTGCCGGCCAGAAGCTGGTTCTCAACACGCGTGGTGCTCCGGCAAGGAAAAGCAGCGGCAGCCGCTCGGTCGCCTCCGGCAGCTCCCGCGAAGTGAGCTACAAAGTGCGCAGCGGCGACACCTTGTCGCGCATCGCGCAGGTGTTCGGCGTCTCGGTATCCGAACTCGTGAACTGGAATGGCATCAGCAGGCAGTCGACGCTGCGCCCCGGCCAGAAGCTCACCGTCAACGTCCGCCGCCGCTGATTTTCCTCTGCACGGGTGAAGCTGGCAGAATGCCGGCCTCTCAACCGTCGGGCCCAAGGCCCTTCCATAGGAAAATCACATGGGTTTCATGAAGGGAAAACGCGCGCTGATCGTAGGCGTGGCCTCCGATCGTTCCATTGCCTGGGGTATCGCGCAGGCGATGCACGCGCAAGGTGCGGAACTCGCGTTCACCTATGTAAACGAGAAGTTCAAGGAGCGCGTCGCGCCCCTCGCCGAGTCCCTTGGCTCGAAACTCGTCTTGCCGCTCGACGTCACCAACGATGGCGAAATCGACGCGTGTTTTGCCGCCATCAAACAAGCCTGGGGCTCGCTCGACATCGTCGTGCATGCCGTCGCCTACGCGCCGCGCGAGGCCCTGGCGGGCGGATTCGTCGCGAGCACTTCGCGTGAAGCCTTCAGGGTCGCGCACGATGTCTCGAGCTACAGCCTGACCGCCCTCGCCCGCGGTGCGCAGCCGCTCATGGCCGGACGCGCCGGCGCCATCCTCACGTTGTCCTATCTCGGCGCGGTGAAGTCGATCCCGAGCTACAACGTCATGGGCCTCGCCAAAGCGAGCCTCGAGGCCAACGTCCGCTTCCTGGCCGCGGACATGGGACCCAGCAACGTGCGCGTCAACGGCATCTCCGCCGGCCCCATCAAGACGCTCGCGGCCGCCGGTATCGCCGGCTTTCGCAAGATGCTGGGCCGAGTCGCGGATGTCGCGCCGCTGCGCCGCAACGTGACGCTCGAAGATGTTGGTAATGCCGCGGCGTTCCTGTGCTCGGACCTGGCGAACGGGATCACTGGTGAGATTCTTTATGTTGATGGTGGGTTTTCTACTGTTGGCATGAGTTTTCCGGTTGAGGCTGAAGGCTGAGGGTTGTCGGTTGCCCGCGAGCGGGCGGCGATGTTTGGGCCTTCGGTGGCGCTCAAGGGAGCGCGCCCTTCGGGTGCCCGAAACCCGGGCTACGAAAAGCTACATTTTCAGAATTGGATGCGCGGATAGGCACTAGGGGCTTTTCGCTTCACGCCCGGGTTTCGGCGCGCTCCATTCGCGCCATCGAAGGCCCAAACATCGCCACCCGCTCGCACGTAGCGGTACCCCACCGCCATCCGCGGACCGTTGTGCTCTTCGGACGAGACCCTTCGATCTGGCGAATCCGCACGATCACTGGCTCCGGGGAGCACAAGCAGAGCGAAGCGAACGGCGGCGATGGCCGATGTGGCAAAGAGCCCGGCCTAACAAGATGCGGTTGCAGAGCGGTTCTTGGGCGCGCTTCCCGCAGCCTCGTCAGCGCGAATGGAGCGCGCCGAAACCCGGGCGTTAAGCGAAAAGCCCCCAATGCCTTTCAGCTCACCAATTTTCAAAATGTAGCTTTTCGTAGCCCGGGTTTCGGGCACCCGAAGGGCGCGCTCCCTTGAGCGCTGACGAGGCTGCGGGAAGCGCGCCTCTTATCCATTCTCCAAACTCTTCGTCCTAGGCAGCAACCTTTACAGGATCCGCCAACACACCAGTCTCGCCTTCGAGACGCGCCACGATTACGGCGCAACACGCATCCGCCAGCACATTGATCGCCGTGCGACACATGTCGAGCAGGCGATCGAACACCAGCAATACGCCGATCGCTTCGGCCGGCAATCCGACTGCCGCCAGGATGATGGCGATACCCACGAGCGAAGCTGCGGGAATTCCCGCGATGCCCATGGATGTGATCAGCGCGAGCACCACGACGGTGAACTGCGTGGTGAACGACAGGTGCAGGCCGTAGGCCTGCGCGATGAACATCGCGGCGGCGCATTCGTATAACGCGCTGCCGGCGTGGTTCACGGACGCGCCGAGCGGCATGACGAAGCCTGCGATGCGTTCGGAGACTTTGGCATTCCGTTCGAGGCACTGCAGCGACAGCGGCAACGTCGCCGACGACGAAGCGGTCGAAAAGGCGGTCAACAACGCAGGCGCCATTGCCGGATACAGCCGCCACGGGTTCACGCGCGCGACGGTGGCGAGCAGGATGGGCAGCGCGACGAATCCGTACAGCGCCAGGCCCGCGACCACGCAGCCCGCGAACAACAACAGTGGCCCCGCGCCTTCGAAGCCCGATATGGCGACCACTTTCGCGATCAGCGCGAACACGCCGATGGGCGCGAGCCGCATGACCCAGCCGGTCATGTGCATCATGATCTGGAAGATACCCTGCCAGAAACCGAGCACGGTACGGCGGTGCGGGTCTTCGAGGCGCGCCAGGAAGAAGCCGAACAACACCGCGAAGAACACCATCGCCAGTAGTTTGGTGTTGGCGGCGGCCTCGACGATGTTCGGCGGCACGACTCCTTTGATCGTGTCGAGGATGCTGGTCTCGGCCCGGTGTTTGACACCCTCGGTCACTTCCGCGGCGTCGGCGGTCAGCGCCAGCAGGCTGCGCGCCGGCTGCCCGTCCTTCACGCCGGGCTCGACGATGTTCACGACCGTCAACGCGATCAGCACCGCGATCAGCGTCGTGACGACGTAAAAGCCGAGCGTCTTGCCGCCAAGCCTGCCCAGGTCAGGGCCGCTGCCGAGCCCCGCGACCCCGGTGATCACCGAGGCGAGGATCAGCGGCACGATCAGCATCTTCAGCAGGTTGATGAACAACGTGCCGACCAGGTCGAGCGCCGGCAGTAGTTTGACCGCGCCGATGGCACCGTCGGCGCCGATCAGCCAGCCGGCAAATCCGCCGGCGACCATCGCGATCAGGATGGGGAGGACGGGGGCTGACTTCGAGTCCGTTCCAGCCGATCCCATGGATGCTTACTCGAAGGCGCCCGGGTTCTTGACGATCTTGGCCTTGCGCTTGGCCTCATTGATGTACGCGGCGATGTCGCCCTGCGCCGAGCGCTCGACCAGCGCCGCGTTCTGCTGCTGCGCCATCTGCGGATTCGCACTCGTGTCGGCGACGCGCACGCGCGTCACGATGAATACGGCCGAACCATTTTCGATGGATGCGGATTTCACGATGGCCTTCGCGGCATCCGGACGCGGTGCCTCGAAAATCGCGGTGCGCAACGCGGCGGGGATGGACGGATCGCCGCGACTGACGAAACGCGCGGGTTCGGCCGTGACATTCCAGCCCTTCGCCAGCGCATCGAGCTTGTCGCCGCCTTCGAGCTTGGGGATGGCGGCGGCGGCGGCGGCCTTGGCAGCCGCGGCACCGCGCTCCTGCTTGAGCAGGGCCACGATGTCGTCGTGCACGACGGTGAGCGGCTTCACTTCGGCCTTGTGATGCGCAGTGACCTTCACGAGCACCAGACGGTCCTCGCCGATCGCCAGCGGCCCGCCGATCTTGCCCTGGTTGAGCGTCGCGTCGCTGAAGACGAGTTGCTGGAGTTCCATGCCCGAACCGAGCGGCGCAGCGCCGCCGCCGCGCAGGAATTCAGGAATGGTTCCGCGCGTGAGCCCTAAGTTCTGCGCGATCTTGTCGAGGTCCTTCTCGCCCTTCTCGATGACGGAACTCATCTGTTCCTGGCGGTCACCGAACAGCTTCGCCGCTTCCTGCTGGCGGTACTGAGAATCGAGTTCGGCGCGCACGTCGGCGAACGGCTTTTGCTGACCCGCTTCGATTTCCTCGAGCTTGATCAGGTGATATCCGAACTGCGACTTCACGGGGCCCGCGACTTCGCCGATCTTCATCGAGAACAACGTGTCGCCGAACGGGCCAGGGAACTGCTTCTGCTCGACGAAACCGAGCTCGCCGCCGTCTTTGGCGGTGATGTCGGTGGAATATTTCTTCGCCAGTTCGGCGAAATCCTTGCCGGCGCGCGCTTCAGCCAGCGCGGATAGCCAAAGCCCGCGTATTCGGCGTTGATGTAGGGGCCAGGT
>JBDTSP010000019.1:0-80668 GCA_039931065.1 Pseudomonadota bacterium
TAGGGTCCAATTCAAATGAAGAGAATGCTCGTCAATGCAACTCAGCAAGAGGAGTTGCGCGTCGCGCTGGTTGATGGTCAGAAGCTGTTCGACCTTTCCATCGAAATTCCTTCCAAAGAACAAAAGAAAGCCAACATCTATAAAGGCCGGATCTCGCGCATCGAGCCCTCGCTCGAGGCCTGCTTCGTCGACTACGGTGCGGAACGCCACGGCTTCCTGCCGCTGAAAGAAATCTCCAAGGACTACTTCCGGCAGAAGTCCGATGGCGGCCGCATGAACATGCGCGAGCTGCTGTCCGAAGGCCAGGAAGTCATCGTCCAGGTCGAGAAGGAAGAACGCGGCAACAAGGGCGCCGCCCTCACCACGTTCATCTCCCTCGCCGGCCGCTTCCTCGTGCTGATGCCGAACAACCCGCGCGCGGGTGGTGTGTCGCGTCGCATCGAAGGCGAGGACCGCGACCAGATGCGCCAGGTGATGGACGAACTCGTCATCCCCGACGGCATGGGCGCCATCGTGCGCACCGCCGGTGTCGGCCGGGCTGCCGCCGAGCTGCAATGGGACCTCGACAACCTCAAAGGCCAATGGGACCAGATCGACGCGGCCACCAAGGACCGCCAGGCCCCTTACCTCGTGTATCGCGAAAGCGATGCGGTTACCCGCTCGTTGCGCGACTACCTCGCCGACGACATCGGTGAAGTGCTGGTCGATGACGACGCCACGTTCGCCACCGCGCAGGAGTACATGACGCGCTTCATGCCGCCCGACGCGCAAAAACGCCTCAAGCGTTACACCGACGACATCGCGCTGTTCACCCGCTTCCAGATTGAGAGCCAGATCGAATCGGCGTACGCGCACAAGGTGGAGCTGCCCTCGGGCGGATCCATCGTGGTCGACTACACCGAGGCGCTGGTGTCGATCGACATCAACTCCGCGCGTGCCACGCGCGGCGGCGATATCGAAACCACCGCGACGAACACCAACCTCGAAGCCGCCGATGAAATCGCCCGCCAGCTGCGCATCCGCGACATCGGCGGCCTGATCGTCATCGACTTCATCGACATGGAGTCGCCCAAGAACCAGCGCGACGTCGAAGACCGGTTGCGCGATGCGGTCAAGATGGACCGCGCGCGTATCCAGATCGGGCGCCTGTCGCGTTTCGGTCTGCTCGAGATGTCGCGGCAGCGCCTGCGCCCCTCGCTCGGCGACTCGAGTCACCTCGTCTGCCCCCGCTGCACGGGCATCGGCAGCATTCGTTCCGTCGAATCCATGACGCTCGCGATCCTGCGCCTCATCGGCGAGGAAGCGCGCAAGGACAAGACCGCGCAGATCGTCGCGCAGGTACCGGTGGAAGTGGCTACCTACCTCATGAACGAAAAGCGCGAGTGGCTGCGCACGCTCGAAGACAAGAGTTCGGTCGATCTCATGATCGTGCCGAACCCGCACATCCAGACGCCGGAGTATTCGATCAAGCGCGTCCGCTCGGATGAGCTCGACCTGCCCGAAAACAAGCAGCTCAGCTACAAGATGCCCGAGCGTCCGCAAGTGACCGATCCGACCGGCACCCGTGACGTAAAGCCGGTGCTCGAGCCGGCCGCCGTCATTCCAACCGCGCCAACCACCTCCGCTCCGGTGGTCGTGCACGTGCCGGCAGCGGTGGCCGCGGCTCCCGCAGCGCCAGTGGCGCCGCCCGCCGGGCTCGGTTTCTGGGCCCGTCTCGCCTATCTATTCACCGGCAAGGCGCCGGAAGGTGCAGCGCCCGCGGCGGCCTCGGCCCCGTCCCGCGGCGAACCGCGCCGCGACGGTAACCGTGATCGCGACCGCAATCGTCCGGGCGGCCGTCATCGTGACGGCGAACGTGACCGCAGCCGTGGCACCCAGGGACGTGATCGCAACAACCGTCATGGCAGTCGCGACGCAGGCAGCCGTGAAGGGGGTAACCGCGAAACCGGCAACCGTGAGGGTGGCAACCGTGAAGGCGGCGAACGTGGTGGACGGGATCGTCACCGCGAACACGGCCGTGACCGCGAGGCTTCACGCGAACCGAAACGCGACGCAGCGCCCCGCGATCAGGCGACGCCGCGCGAACCGCAGGCGCCCCGTGACCCGCAGCGTGATGCCCAGCGAGAAGCCGAACGCCAGGCGCAACGCGAGCGCAATCGTGAGCGTCAGCGCGAACAACAGGCCGCGGCAGCCGCGAATCCGGCGATTCCAGCCATTCCGAGCGCCGTACCCGTCGCGGGCGCTGCCGATAGTGCCGGCGATGCGCAACCGTCATTCGAGGCGGGCACGGACAACGGCCCGGCGCAGGACGGAGCGCGCGGTGATGGTCGCGCACGCCGCGGTCGTCGCCGTGGACGTCGTGGCGGCGGTCGCAATCGTGATGCGGGCCAGCCCAATGAGGCTAGCGGTGAATCCGGCGAAGGCAACTTCGCAGGGGCACGCGAGGCGTCCGACGAGGAGCGCGAATTCCACGCGCAGATGAGCAATGGCAATCGCGGCGAGAGTCACGATCAGGGTAGCTACGAATCCGCAGCACCACGCGAGTCTGCGCCGGAACAACGCTCGCAGGAGCCACGCGAATCCGCGCCGCGCGAACAGCAGTCGTCGCAGGCGCCGCTCGATCTGCCGCCGCCCCCGCCGAGCAAACCGTTCGTCGTGTGGTCGTCGTCGCCGTCCGAATCGGACGGCACTCGCCGCGACGAATAGTCAGGCCGAATGAAAGGCCCGCGCGCCGCAAGGCGCGCGGGCCTTTTTCATTGCTGGCCGCCGCCGGACATCTTTGTCAGCAAGCCGCGTGCGCCAGCTTCGCAAAGATCGAGGACCCGCTCGAAATCCTCGACTCCCCCGTAGTAGGGATCAGGCACTTCCGCAAAACCGCTGTCGGGCGCGAAACCGAGGAATAACCCGACGTTGGCGGTCGCGGTGCGCGGCCGCTGGCGTTCGAGTTCGGCGAGATTGGCGCAATCCATCGCGAGCACGTAGTCGAAACGCTCGAAGTCGTCGGCGCTGACCTGGCGCGCACGTTGCGACGACAGGTCGAAACCGCGCCGGCGAGCCGCGGCCACGGTGCGCCGGTCGGGCGGCTCACCGACGTGGTAGTTAGCCGTGCCGGCCGAATCCACCGCCAGCGGGAGTTCCGGATAGTCGCGCGTCGCGATGGCGCGCAACACCCCTTCGGCGGTTGGCGATCGGCAGATGTTTCCAAGGCATACGAACAGCACTCTTTTTTTGTTCATCACTTCAGTTGACGGCTTCCTGCCGCGTTGAATTTCCAATCACCACCCAGCGGCCTTCTTCGGCCAGATTCTCGGACGAAAACGGACGCTTCAGGACACGCTGCGAAACGGCGTCTGGCATCGAGGCCGACATTGGTCGCCCCCCCCTCGAGCGCGAGGACCGCGGCAAACACCACCGCGATGACTAACAGGAAAATCAACGCGACCATCTTTGACCCCCCAGGCAGTAGCAAGGCGCATGTTGCCCGGTCGAGGTCATCACCGGAAGAAATCCGGCAAGTCGTGGAATCCGCTACCGCAGGGAACCATATGCGTGACTGCGCGCACAGAACAGGTTGTTGGCGACCACTTGGCGCCGCTTTGAGACAGGTTCCGACTCCACTTGCGCCTCCGGCGTGGGTATAAAGCCGTATGAGACATTTCGCGCCGAAACTGACCCTGACAATTCTGACCGCCGTGGCACTGGTTGCCTGCGGCGGCGGCGGCGGCGGCAGCAGTGGCGGTGGCGGCGCCGTCAACAATCCACCGACCGCCAACGCCGGCGCTAACCAGACGGTCAACGGCAACGCCACCGTCACCCTGAACGGCACGGCCAGCGCCGACAGCGACGGCACGCTCGCGGGTTACGCCTGGACACAAATCGCAGGTACCGTGGTTACGCTCTCCGGCGGCGCGACGTCGCAGCCAACATTTGTCGCTCCCGACGTCGCGGTCGCGACTACGCTCACTTTTTCGCTCATCGTCACCGACAATCGCTTCGCCAGCAGCAGCGCGTCCACGGTCAACGTCGTCGTGAACCCGGCGCCGAACAACCTGCCCACCGCGAACGCCGGCGCCGATCAGTCGATCACCGCAGGTTTCATCGCGACGCTGAACGGCGCGGCCAGCGCCGACAGCGATGGCAGCGTCGCGAGTTACGCGTGGACGCAGACCGCGGGCACGGCGGTCACGCTCAGCGGCGGTACGACCGCACTGCCGACATTCACGGCGCCGTCGGTCGTCGCCGCCACCACCCTCACCTTTTCACTCGTCGTGACCGACAACCGCGGCGGCGCAAGCACCGCGGATACCGCCAATGTCGTGATCAATCCGCCGCTGGCGGGCACCACCAACGTCGTCGGTACGGTCACGTTCGTCCGCATCCCGACGACCTCTTTGAACGGACTGGACTACGCCTCACCGCAGAACCAGCCGGCGCGCGGGGTGCTGGTACGTGCGCGCAACACAAACGATCAGTCACTGCTCGCCAGCGCCACCACGGGCAACAACGGCGCCTATGTGCTGAACGTGAACAACAGCACGCCGATCCGGATCGAAGTCGTTTCGCAGATGACGCGCACGGGCACTCTGCCCAACTGGAATTTCCGTGTGCAGAACGGCATCGTGGGCAACGCGCCGTATGTCTACAGCGACGGCGTTTCTTTCGATTCGAGTGCCGTTGGCGCACGTAATGTGAACATTCCCTCGGGCTTCAACGCGGCAGGCGCGGTCACCGGCACACGCGCATCGGCACCGTTCGCGATCCTCGATACGGTCTACCAGGGTGTGCAGACCATTCTCGGCGCCGCGCCGACGACTAACTTCCCGGCGCTGGTGCTCGACTGGGAGGCTTCCAATCCGGCCGGCGAAACTTTTTTCACCGCCTCCCCCATCCAGAACATCGTGCTTTCGGCCGATGTGGCGGCCGACACCGACGAATTCGATCAACACGTGATCGCGCATGAATTCGGTCACTACGTCGAATTCAACTACTCGCGCGCCGACAACATCGGCGGCGGTCACGGCCTCGGCGACAAACTCGACATCCGCACCGCTTTCGGCGAAGGGTTCGGCTACGCGTTCGCGGCCATCGTGTTGAACGATCCAATCGCGCGTGACACCGCCATTCAGGGCAACAACCGATTCACCAGCCGGTTCGATATCGACGACAACCCGCCGGCGCCGAACGACCCGGAGGGTTGCTGGTGCAGCGAGTCTTCCGTGTGGTCAATCCTCTGGGACGTGTTCGACGGGGGCGCCGAAGCGAACGATACCGTCGCGTTGGGTTTCGCACCAATGTGGTCGGTGCTGACCAACGCGCAGAGGGACACCCCGGCTTTCACCAGCATCTTCAGTTTCATCACCGCACTCAAGGCCGCGAACCCCACCTCGGCGACGGCGATCGATACGCTGGTGGCCGCGCAGAACATCACCACGGCGACGATGGACGCATTCGGTTCGACCGAGACACATGTGCCCACCGGTGTCCCGTCGATCGGCGCTCTGCCCGTTTATGCCAACGCAACCGTCGGCGGTGGCGCGGTGGTCCTGCAGAACATCAATGACAAAGGTCTCTACAACACCATCGGGAACCACCGGTTCGTCAAGCTCACGGTGGCCGCGGCCCAACTCGTCACGATCACCGTGACTACGTCCAACCCGAATGCCAACGCCGATCCGGATTTCCAGTTGTTCCGAAAGGGAGTCAACCAGATCGCGTTTCCCGGTGGCCAGGGTTCGAGTGTGGGCGTTGAAACTTTTCCGATCACGCTGCAGCCGGGCATCTATGTTCTCGACGTCTACGACTGCGCCAATGGCTGCCTGCCACCTGATCCGGGCGACCCGTCAAATGGCACTCCCGGCGACTACGCTTTGACCGTGACGATCAACTAGGGGCGAATGAACATGCCGACTCACAGACTCGACGTTGCGATCCGCACACTGGCCGGCACGACCTTGTTAGTCGCGCTGCTCGCCGGCTGCGGCCATTCCGCGACGCCCGAAGCCGTCCCGGCGCCCCCGCCCGCCGCGGCCGAAACTCCCATGACGACCTCGCCAGACGCGCAGATGTCGGCCAATCCCACCGAGGTGCCAGGCGCCCCTGCGCAACCAGCGGCTGCTGCTCCTCCCCCGCAGGAACCAGCCGCGACGCCCACACCCGCCGCCAGCAATGAGCCGAAACTCGATTCGATGAGCGCGGCGAAGGCCAGCGCCAAGATCAGCGTGCCGGTTAATTTGCGCTATCAATTTGACGGTCCGGTGCTGCCGAACCAGCCGGTGATGCTGCATCTGGCGGTCGTACCGCGCGTGGCGGGCTCGAAGCTCACTGTCAGCGTCAACCCGGTCGCGGGTGTGCGGATGGACGCCGCTGCGCTTACCGTCCAGAAAGTGGCTGCCGACGGCGTCTATCGCCAGCAAATGTCGATCACCGCGGCCGACAGCGCCCCCGCCGAGCTGCGCGTGATGGTCACCATGGACATGGATCAGGGCAAGGCTTTCGGCTTCTTCACCGTGCCGCTCGCGGGCGGAACGGCTGCACAAAAACAGAATTCCGTAAAACAGCGCTGACCGGGAATGCGTCGGCGCGCGTAAACTACGTGCCGTGATTCGCCCGAACAGCGCCAAGGCCTACCCGCGTAATGTTTGGCGTCCGGGATGGCTCCTGGCGCTGGCCGCCTGCGTCGCACCCTCCGTAAACGCGGCCTGCGTAGGCGGGCAAACCGGCGACCTTGCGGACCTCGAAGAACGCGCCTTCCGCGCACCCAGAACCGCGCTGCCCGAACTCGCCACCATCATTTCATCCTCGGCCGACATGCCGACCACGCGCCGCGCCGCGCTGCATGCCATGTCGGCGGATGCAGCGCGCCAGCTCGGCTTCAGCCGCCAGAGCATCACCGAGGCCGACGCCGGTCTCGCGCTGCTGCCGGCCGGCGACTTGTCCGATCTCGCCGTGCGCATGCGTACCGTGCGCGCACTGGTGAGCACCAACGTCGGCGGCATCGATGCCGCGTCCGTCGAACTCACCCGGATAATCGATGCCGTCCAGGATCGTCCACTCGCCCTCGGCTGCGTCCTGCGCGATCGCGGCTGGCTCAACTTCCGCGACGGCAATCCCGATCAGGCGCTCGACGACCTGCTGCGTGCGTACGCGTTACTGCGCCGGCATGCGAGCCGTGAAGAGGCCATGGTGGCGGCGGGCCGGCTGTCGATGGCGCAGTTCAGCGTCCGTGACTATCCGCAAGCACTGTCGCTGGTCGATGAAACAATCGCCTTCTTTCGCGAAGAGAAGGCGCAGATCCGTCTCGCCACCGCGCTCGATCGCCGCTCGGCCATCCTCAAGGCCGCAGGCCGGCTCGACGAAGCCTTGTTAGCCGCGACCGAAGCCCTGCGCATCCACGACACCATCCTCGACCGCGTCGGCACTGGCCTGTCGCAGATGCGTATGTGCGGTGTCGAAATCGAACGCAACTCGCTCAAGCAGGCCGCGAGCTGGTGCGACCGCGCCGAACTCACGTTGAGCCAGACGAGCGGCATGGACGACAACGATTACCGCACGCTCGCGGCGTTGCGCGGACGGTTGTTCCTTGCGCTCGGGCGTTCGCGCGAAGCCGTCGAGCAGTTCGATCGCGCGATCGCGCCGGGCGGAGCGCAGCCGGCCGACGACATCGCCGAACTGTACGAACTCCGTTCGCGCGCTCACGCCGCGGTCGGCAACTATCCGGCGGCCTTCACCGATCAGGGTGAATACCTGCGGCGCATGCGCGAACAGGGCACGCTCGACCGCATCCGCGAAGTCGCGCACCTGCGCGTGCAATTCGAGAACGATCAGGAAAAGCAGAAGATCGTGCTGCTCGAGAAAGACAAAAAACTGGCCGAAGAAAGCTTGATGAGCCAGACGCGCAAGACGCAGCTGGTGGCCATCGCCGGGCTCACCGGGCTGGTTACGGCTTTTTTCCTCGGCTATGCGTTGCTGTCGCATCGCCGCCATCGCGCCGAGCTGATCCGCCTGGCGGAGCGCGACGAACTGACCGGGCTGCTCAATCGACGCGCCATCGTGCGCAAGGCCGTCGAATATCTGTCACGCGCGCGCGAATCGAAAGGCACGCTGATCATCGGCCTGATCGATCTCGATCACTTCAAGTCGATCAACGATCGTTTCGGCCACGCGGTGGGCGATCAGCTGCTGCAGCGTTTCTCCGCGGCGCTGCGTTCCTCGCTGCACACGCGCGAGATCTTCGGCCGCTACGGTGGCGAGGAATTCCTGGTGTTGTTCCCCGACTGTTCGCTCGAACAGGCGCGGCAGGCCGCCGACCGGCTGCGCGGTGCGTTGCGCGATCAACGCATGCGTGTCGACGACCAGGATGTCGCGGTCACCATGAGCCTGGGCCTCGCGAGTTACGAATCGGGCGACGTGTTGTTCGACCAGGTCGCGCGGCGCGCCGATATCGCGTTGTATGTGGCGAAGACTCAAGGCCGCGATCGTGTCGAGGTCTTCAACCCTGCGCGGCATGGCAACCTTGCGGCGAATGCCGCGCAGCGCCAGAGATAAGCGGTGGTGCCGGGTGGGGGTTCTCGGGGTTGGGCCGCCGAACGCTGGGCGCCAACCTCGACCTCAACCCCGAGAACCCCCACCCGGCACCACTACTTCCAAACCACATCTAGCTTCTGCCCGGCCGCAAGCGTCGCGCCCGAGCCGCGCACGATGATGGCGTTCTGCCCGAACATCACGCCGCGCAGGTTCGCATCGAACCGATAGGTCTTGAGCGTTGCGAGCGGCTCGACGCCGTCGCGCTCGCCGCTGGATTGCTCCGTGGTGGTGATCGCGCAGCGCGCGCACGGCTTCACGATGCGAATGGCAATTCCATCCGCACGCAATTCGTGGATGCGGTCTTCGTCGTAGGCAGCCACTCCGTCGAGCACGAGATTCGGCCGGAAACGCTCCATCGGCAGCGCCCTCGGCAATCTTGAGTTGAGTTCCGCCAACGACGCGCGCGAGATGACGAGGATCGGAAAGCCGTCCGAGAACTCGGTGATCGCACGCACCTCACCCGTCCATTCGGCGCTGCATTCGCGCGGCGTGCCGGCGTCGAAGCGCATGAGCCGCAGCGGCGTACCGAGAAAATCCGTGCACCACTGTGCGGCTTCCTGGCCGCAGTCGATACCGCACCCGGCGAAACTCCACACCGTCACCGCCATCGATTCACCGCTCTGGTCGCGCGACACGCGCAGCGTCGACATGCCTGGCGCATCGAGCGTCAACCCTTGCGAACTCAAAGCGGTCGCAACCAGCGCCAAACGTGGCAGCTCACGCTGCGTCACGAAACGGCCGCCGGGCCGCACCATCATCCAGTGGCGATCGTCGGCGAGCCCGGTGGGCGACAACAGTGCGGAGTCGAGCTGGATGCCGCGGCAGGATTTGATCGGGTAGATGTGCAGCGCGGACAGTGTCGCCTGCATGACGCTCAAGGCCGCACCCTGAGAGCGCGCTCCGCGCGTTCGAGATCCGCCGCGGTGTTCACATCGGCCAGCGGCCTTTCGACCGCCAGCGCCACGCGGATTTCCATGCCGTTCTCGAGCGCGCGCAGTTGTTCGAGCTTCTCGATCTGCTCGAGCCGGCCCGGCGGCAGGGAAGCCAGGCGGCGCAACGCGGCAACCCGGTAGGCATAGATGCCGATGTGCCGCAGGCTCGCAGGTGTCAGCGTAGCGGCCGCATCGCGGTTCCACGGGATCGCCGCACGCGAGAAATAGAGTGCGCGGCCGGTGACGTCACACGCCACCTTCACGTTGTTAGGGTCGTTGAAGTCGGCGATGGTGTCGATTTTCGAGGCGAGCGTGGCGATGTCCGCGCGCGGATTCGCGGCCAGCAATTGCGCCACCTGGTCGATGATCGGCGGCGGAATCAGCGGCTCGTCACCCTGCACGTTGACGACGATGTCCGAGTCCTGCCAACCCCGCGACGCCGCGACCTCGGCGATGCGATCGCTGCCCGACAGGTGGGTACGCGCGGTCATCACGACCTCGGCGCCAAAGTCGCGCGCAGCGATGGCGATCCGCTCGTCATCGGTTGCGACCAGCACTTCATCGGCACGCGCGCTGCGCGCCCGTTCGTGCACCCACTGCAGCATGGTCTTGCCGGCCAGCGGCAGCAGCACCTTGCCTGGCAGCCGCGAAGAGTCGAAGCGCGCGGGAATGACGACGCGAAATTTCATTCGCGCGCCAGCAGCGGATCGTCGGGCAGGAGTTGACGCGCGTCTTCCTCGAGCATCATCGGCACGCCTTCCTTGAGTGGGAACGCCAGCCGTTCGGCGCGGCACACCAGCACCTGCGCGGCGCGCTGGAACTTGAGCGGCCCCTTGCACACCGGGCACGCGAGAATGTCCAACAACCGGTCATCCATTTGTCTTGAACGCCTGTACACGCGCGAGCACGAGATCGACGAGCTCATCCGATTCCTTCTCGACGAACTCGGCGGTGACCGGCACGTACCAGAGGCGGTCATCGGCGAAGGTCGCGCATTTTACGGCATCTTTCTCGGTCATGAGGATCGGCAGGTTGTCGCCAAAATTCAGGTCGCCCGCCGCGAACGGATGATGATCGGGCATGGGATGTTCGATCAGCGTGAGGCCCGCCTCGCGCAGCGTATCGAAGAACCGCCGCGGATTGCCGATGGCGGCCACCGCGTGAACGCTGGCGCCGCGGAAACTCGACAGCGATCGCAGCGACGCGCCGCCGGCCACGGGACGCGCATCACCCGGCCGCATGTTCATCGCGAAGTGTGTGCGCTTGACCAGGCGCGGCAGCTGGAAATTCGGTGCCGTGATCGGCCCGTTGACGACGACGGCATTCACCCGCCGCAGTCGCCCGACGCGTTCGCGCAGCGGGCCGCGCGGCAGCAGACAGCCATTGCCGAAGCCGCGCTGGCCGTCGATCACGACCATCTCGCAATGGCGCACCAGCGCCAGGTGCTGCAGGCCGTCATCGCAGATGATGATGTCGGCGCCATCGGCGACCGCCTGCTTCGCCGCCGCGACCCGGTCGCGCCCGACGAACACCGTGGCCTGCGCGCGCCGCGCCAGCATCAGCGGTTCGTCCCCGACTTCCGAAGCGCGGCTGTGTACGGTGACCCGAGTGACCCCGCGCGCGCGCCCACCATATCCGCGCGACACGATGGCGACCCGCAGGCCCACCGCGGTGAGTTTGTTCGACAACCAGGCGACCAGTGGCGTCTTGCCAGTGCCACCCACCGTGAGATTGCCGACCACCACCACGGGCACGCCGACCTTCACGCGATGCCGCAGCCCGATGCCATACAGCAGGCTGCGCACCGCCATGATGGCGCCATATAAAGTTGAGAGCGGCGCGAGCCAGATCGGGCCGGATGGCCCGTACCACATGCGCTCGATGCGCGAGCGCAACGTCGTTGATGCGCTAATTGCGGAACTCCGCGCGGCGCAAGGCTGCGTACGCGCCATCGCGACCGGCAAGTTCCGCGTGGCTGCCGCGCTCGACGATGCGGCCGTCTTCCATCACGACGATCTCATCGGCGTGTTCGATGGTGGTCAGGCGGTGCGCGATGACCAGCGTGGTGCGATTGCGCATCAGACCCACCAGCGCCTCCTGGATGCGCCGCTCGGATTCGTTGTCGAGCGCCGAGGTGGCTTCGTCGAGAATCAGGATCGGCGCGTTCTTGAGCAGCGCTCGGGCGATGGCGATGCGCTGGCGCTGGCCGCCCGACAACAAGGTGCCGCGATCACCCACGTGTGTGTCGAGCCCCTCGGGCAACTCTTTCGCGAATTCGTCGACGTACGCGGCGTTGGCCGCTTCCTCGACCGCCCTGGGATCCGGCGCATCGAACCCGAAGGCGATGTTGTTGCGAATCGAATCGTTGAACAGCAAGACGTCCTGGCTGACCAGCGCGACGTTGCGCCGCAGGTCGCGCAGGTTGCATTCGCGCACGTCGATGCCATCGACCCGCACTTCGCCGCCGGTCGCGTCATAGATGCGCGGCACCAGCCCCACCAGCGTCGACTTGCCGCTGCCGGAGCGCCCGACAATGGCGATGGTCTTGCCGGCCGGCACGTCGAGCGAGACCGAATGCAGCACACCGCCCTTCTCGGTCGAATACTCGAAGCTCACGTTGCGAAATTCGAGCGATCCTGACAACCGTTGCAGCGGGCGACCGCCAGTGAATTGTTCGGCCGGTTCGTCGAGCACCTCGAAGATGCTGGCGCCTGCCGCGACGCCCTGCTGCAGCGGCGCGAAGGAATCCATCAGCCGCTTGAGCGGCGCGGTCGTCATCAACGTGGCGGTCAGGAAGCTCATGAAGTCGGGCATGCTCAACGTACCGGCTTCTATCTGCCGGAACGCGAAGAACAGAATGCCGCCCAAGCCGAGCGAGGCGATGAACTGAACCACGGGGTTGCTGGTGGCGCGCGCCGCGATCAGCTTCATGTTGCTGCGGCGGTTGTGTTCGTTGACCTTCTCGAAATCCGCGGCTTCCTGGTCCTGCGCGTTGAACACCTTGATGACGCGATGACCATCGAGCGCTTCTTTCACGACGCGTGTGATGTCGCCCATGGACGCCTGGATTCGTCCGCTGTAACGCCGGAACGAACTGCTGACCTTGCGCACCAGCCACGAAACCGGCGGTGCGAGTGCGAACACGATGGTCGCGAGTTGCCAGTTGTAATAGAACATCACCGAGATCAACACGATGATCGTCAGCGAATCGCGGATCAGCGAGGTGATGGACTTGGTGGTGGCCTCGGCCACCTGCTCGATGTTGAACGTCAGGCGCGACAGCAACATGCCGCCCGCGGCGCGGTCGTAGTAACTCGCCGGCAGGTGCAGGAACTTGCGGAACAGATCGGCGCGGATCGCCTTGATGACCTGCCGGCCGACATAACCCGGAAAGTAGTTGGACATGTAATCGCCGATGCCGCGAAACAGGAACAACACCGGCGCGCCGATCGGAATCAGCCAGCGCGAACCGCCGGTGTTCTCGAGCAAAGTGCCCTTCATGAACAGATTCACGAAGTAGGCAAACGCACCGTCGGTGGCCGCGAACAGCGCCATGCCCAATACGCCGATCATGTACATCCCGCGGTGCGGGAGTGCATAGGACAGCAGGCGCCGGTAGACCACGCCCGGGCTCGGAGTCGGGGGTGACGGCGTTGAGCTCACTGCGGCGGGCTCACTTCGCAGGTTTGGAATCTTCGACCGTCGCGATGTTGATGCGCACGAAGCCGAGCTTGCCCAGCACATCCATTGCGGTGACCACGGACTGATGCGTGGAGCGCGCATCCGCGCGCACCGTGACGGGCTTGCTGCGATCGGCGCCCGCGACTTCCATGATCGCGGCGCGCAACGTGTCGGTGCTGGAGTTGATCAATTCGCGGTCGTTGACGCGATAGGCGCCCGCCTGCGAGACGGTGACCACGATCGGATCGCTCTTCTGCTTGCCGGCGGGCACGAGGCTCGCCTGCGGCAACTCGATCTTGATGCGCCCTTCCTGCATGAAGGTGGACGACAACATGAAGAAGACGACCAGCAGCAACGCGATGTCGATCAGCGAGATCAGGTTTATCTCGGGATCTTCCTTGGTCCGGCGAGTCTGCATCTTCATGCGGAGCGCTCGGTCTCCGTGTCTTCGCCCGGCAATTCCGCGCCGAGCGAATCGGCGAAGGTGACCGCGATCTTTTCCATCTCGATCACGATTCGTTCGACCTTGCCGCGCAGGTAGCGATACGCGATGAACGAAGGAATGGCGACCGAGAGGCCCGCCGCGGTGGTGACCAACGCCTGGGAGATGCCGCCCGCCAGCTTGGTCGGGTCGCCCATGCCGCCAAGCATGATGGCGTTGAACGCCGCGATGATGCCGGAGACGGTACCCAGCAGGCCTAACAAGGGCGAGATGCTGGCGATGGTGCCGAGCGAATTGAGGAACCGTTCGAGTTCGTGCACGACGTGGCGGCCGGTGTCCTGGACGCGCTCCATCATGATTTCGCGGCCACGGTGTTTATTGGCGAGCGCCGCCGCGAGTACGCGGCCGAGCGGTGAATTCTTCTCGAGCGCTTCGATGACCTTGGGGGTCACCTGGTTCTTCTCGGCCAGATCGGAGACCTTCTTGATGAGCTCCTGGGGCAACACGCGTTTGCGCTGCAAGGTCCACAGTCGCTCGAGCAAAATGCCAACCGACGCGATCGAACAGATGATGATCGGCCACATGAATGGGCCGCCGGCCCGAACGAGTTCCCACATGGCGGGGATCATACCGGAGCGCGGCTCCGGCCGTTACTTCGACAATCAACTCGCCTCGACTCGCCGCCAGTGAAATGGGTACCGCGAGCTGCGCGCCACCCGCCGCAACGAGACGCCATTCGTCCCTAAACCGAGTTCCAGTGCGCCATCGCGGCGCGTGTCCAGCACGCGGGCGCCGGATTCGCGCCAGCGCGCGAGCGTCCGGATGCGGGAGTCTGCTGCGGCGATACCGCCGGTTGCGATCGCGAGGTCTGGTGCGGCCGCTTCTATCCACTCGGCGCTCGAGGCGAGCGAACTCGCCTGCCGGCCCATGATCGCCACATCGCTCGCGAGCGCGCCCGCGGGCAAGCGCCGCACCAGGGCTCGTTCCGCCGCGGCATCGAGGTCGCCGGCCAGCAACGCGCCATGTCCGTTCACCGACACGCGCAGGACGCAAAAACGCCGGTCGGCGCCGCCCACCCAGGTCTCGAAGTCGACTCCGTCCCAGCGGAAACGCGAATCCCGGCAGCGCGCGACGGGCAACGATGAGGCCGGCCACCCGCCGCCGACGAATATACGCGCGAGTTCGCGTTCGCTGGCTAACAAGGCGGCGCCCTGCGCACGATCGGCGTTGAGGGTCGGCAGCATCAGCAGATCGATACGATCGTGCCCGAGCGCCGCCAGCGCCGGCAGGACGAGTTGTCGCACAGGTGCGCCGTGGGAATTCCAGCCGTCCCCCGTGTCGAACAACAACACGTGGCCGCTCGTCGCGATGAGTATCGAGGCACCCCGGCTATCGAGCACGGTCAGGCGGGCGGAGCCGGACTGCGGCAGCCGTGACGCCGCGAACAACAGTGGCAGCGCCAATACGCAGCTCGTCGCGCGTAAGGCCCAGGGCCAGCGGCACAACACCAGCAGGGCTCCGGCCAGTGCGAACGCGAGCCACCACAGCGGCGGCGTCACCTGCCAACGCGCCAGGTCCGCGTCCGCCGCCCACACCAATCCCGGCCACAGCCATTCATAAAGAATGGCCGCGACGCCGAATATCGGCGCGCACAGACCCGGCATCAGCAGCGCCGCAAGCCCGCCCAGCAACACCAGCGGCACCAGCACGAACGACATGATCGGAATGGCCAGCAGGTTGACCCACAGGCCCGCCAGCGAAACTCCGCCAAAGACCGCGAACGTCAACGGCGCGAGCGCCACCATGACCGCGAGTTGCAGGCGCAACAGCCCGAAGCCACGCCCGGGAGGAACGAGGCTCGAGGTTTCGAGCAGCAGGATCACCCCGACCGCCACGAACGACAGCCAGAAACCGGCCGCCAGCGGCGCGAACGGATCGAACAGCAACACGGCGATCAGTGCCAGTGACCAGGCACGCGCGGCGCTCAGGCTGCGCGCTGCGAGTCGTGCCAGCGAGAACACCGCGAGCATGAGCCAGGTGCGCTGGGTGGGCACGGAGAATCCGGCGAGCATCGAATACAGGCCGGCCGCGGCCAAGCCCGACAACAACGCGAATGGTTCGCGCTCGATGCGGGTGGCGAACGGCAGCCAACGCCAGAGTCGGCGCGCACAGAAGAAGGCCAGCACCGCGAACAACGTGACGTGCAGGCCCGAGATCGCGACCAGATGTGTCGTGCCCGTCGCGTTGAAGACGCGCCACTGGTCAAGGCTCATGCCGGCCGTGAGTCCGACGGCCAGCGCCGTCAGCAACGCGGCCGCATCCGGATCGGCGACACTGCCTTCAATACGCGTGGCAATGCGCGCACGCGCGCCATCGATCGAATAGTTGGCGAGCGCGAGCCGGCCGTTGAGCGCGGCGGGCAAGACGCGGCCGCTGAGATGCACGCGATCGCGAAATGCGATCCTCGCGACGTCGCCGCCTTCGAAATTCCGCGTGGGCGCGAGCGCGGACAACCGCACGAGCCAGCGCCAGCGTTCTCCGACCCGCGGCGCGTAAGGAGCATCGCGCCAGATGAGCCGCGCGCGCCGGCTGCGCGCGTCACTGCCTGCGCCGGCGCTGATCAAGACCTGCGCGTCGAATCGCAGCTCCGGGCCGTTGCGCTCCGGCACACTGGCCACGACGCCTTCGAGCAGCACCCGTGAATCGGCGCTGAGCGGCTGCACCCGCAGATCGAGCCAGCGCGAAGTTGAAAAAAATGCCAGCCAGATGCCGGCCAGCGTGAACGCGAGCAAACGACTGCACTTGCAGAGTCGCAGCGGCGAACACAACACGATGCACAGTGCCACTGCCGCGCAGGTCATCCATGTGCGGCCCGGCAAATCGCCCGCGCAGAGGCCCGCCAGCACACCCAGCAACAATGCGAGCGCGGCGGTCACTCGCCTCTTGTCCGGGTGTTAAAGTCCGCGCCGATGCCACGTGGATTCTTCCGCAAGATCACGCCGCGCAGCGAAACGCTGCGGTCACACTGGGCGCTGAAACCCTTCGGCCGCTTTTTCGGCGACCCGCGCCTGTGGTCGCTGCAACGGCGCACGGTGACACCAGCGTTCGGCGCGGGACTCGCGATCTGTTTCATCCCACTGCCCATTCACATTCCGGTGGCGGCGATGGTGGCGATCTTCTGCCGCATCAATATTCCGACCATCATGCTGGCTCTGGTGGCGGTGAATCCCCTGACCATCGTTCCGGCCTATCTTCTCGCCTACAAGGTAGGTGTAATCGTCACCGGCGCGCAGGAACGCAAATTCAAGTTCGACATGAGCTGGGACTGGGTGCAGCACGGACTCGGCCCCATGTGGAAACCGTTTCTCGTGGGTTGTGGCATCACGGGCGTTCTGGTGGGGCTCATGACCTACGCGCTGCTCGATATCCTGTGGCGTTACAACGTCCGCAAGAGATACCGCGAGCGCGCCGGCGCCGCCAGCAGGCAATCAACTCCTTTCGAGTAGATTTCCGCGTTCGAGTTCGAGCACGCGGTCCATACGCGCCGCCAGCTTGCGATCGTGTGTCACCACGATGAGGCTGGTGCCGAGTTCGCGATTGAGTTCGAGCATGAGCTCGAACACCGATTCGGCATTGGCGCCATCGAGATTGCCGGTTGGCTCGTCGGCCAACACGATATGCGGCTCGGTCACCAGCGCCCGCGCCACCGCCGCGCGTTGCCGCTCGCCGCCCGACAATTCCTGCGGGCGGTGAATCAACCGCTGCCCGAGTCCCACTCTTTCGAGAATCGCGCGCGCGGTTTTCTCCGCTTCGGCCTTGGGCGTACGCCGCACCAGCAACGGCATCGCAACGTTTTCGAGTGCCGAGAACTCCGGCAGCAGGTGATGGAACTGGTAGATGAATCCGAGCGTGCGATTGCGCAGCTCGCCGCGCGGCTTTTCCGCGAGCGCATGAATGTCGTTGCCGGCGATTCGCACGATTCCTTCGGTGGGTTTATCGAGCCCACCCAGAATCTGCAGCAACGTGGTCTTGCCGGACCCCGAAGCCCCGATGATGGCGATACGTTCCGCGCGCTTCACCGCGAAATTCACGTTCTTCAATACCTCGAGGTCGATCGGGCCCTGGCGGAACGCCCGTTTGACCCCAATCGCTTCCAGCACCAGCTCAGTCATGTCCCATTACTCATGTCGAAGGGCCTCCGCCGGCAACGTGCGCGAAGCACGCCACGCGGGGTAGATAGTCGCGAGCGCGGACAGCAGCAAGGTCACGCCGGCGACCTGCAACAGGTCGCCGGGACGGACTTCGCTCGGCAGGTCGCTCATGAAATAAACGCTCGCATCGAGGAATTTCGTGCCGATGGCGGCTTCGATGCCGTGCACGATGGCGGGAAAATAGATCGCGAGAACCCAGCCGAGCGCCAGCCCGGCGGCGGTGCCGACCAGGCCGATCAACGCGCCCTGCACGAGGAACATCTTGAGCACGTTACCGGGCGCCGCGCCGATGGTGCGAAGAATCGCAATATCGGTTTGTTTTTCCTTCACGATCATCACCAGCGTCGCCACCAGGTTGATCGCCGCGACGAATACCAGCAGCAGCAGGATGAAGAACATCATCGACTTGGTGAGTTCGATGGTCCTGAAGAACATCGCATGATCGCGCGTCCAGTCGGTGACGTAGAAACCCGCGCCACCCACGTCGATGGCATGAGCCACAGTGACCACGAGATTGGGCGCGAGGAACGGATCGTCGAGCGCCAGCCGCAGCCCGGTGACGTTGTCGCCCATGCGGTACAACTTCGCCGCATCACTCATGTGTACGAGCGCAAGACCGCGGTCGAACTCGTACATCCCGGATTGAAATACGCCTGCGACCACGAAGCGGCGCATACGCGGCGCGAAGCCCGCCGGGGTGGCGGTGCCTTCGGGCGTCATCAACACGACATTCTGGCCGAGCGAGACGCCGAGTTCCTTCGCCAGCGCCTCGCCCAGGATGATGCGGTATTTACCGGCCTCGAGATCCGTCAGCGAACCCGACAGGAGCCGCGATCCCAGTCCCACGGCGCGGCTCTCTTCAGCGGGCAGGATGCCGCGCACCAGCGTACCGGTGACCCGCTGGCCATTGGCGAGCAGGCCGCGCGACTCGATGAACGGCACCACGGCCTTCACGCCGGGCTCGGAGGCGGCGACAGTCTGGGCCTGGCGCCAGCCGGGGATGTTGCCGTCAATTCCGGTGATGGTCGCGTGCGAGGTCACCGCGAGCATGCGGTTGCGCAGTTCGGTCTCGAAGCCGTTCAGCACCGACAGGGTCACGATCAACACCGCGACGCCGAGGGCGAGGCCCGTCACCGACATCGCGGCCACGAACGACACGAATCCGCTGCGATGCGTGGAGCGCAGGTAACGGACGCCGATCAGCCATTCGTAGCCCACTATTCGTATCTCAGCGCGTCGGCCGGCGGGATACGCGACGCGCGCCACGCCGGGTAGATAGTCGAGATGAGCGTTATCAACATGGCGATGGCGGCGATCCACAGGACCTGCTCGAGCCGCACTTCTGAGGGCAGCCGCGTGATGACATACACGTCCGAATTGAAGATCTCGAACCGGAACAGCCGTTCGAAGAACGCCGCCACCGATCCTGCGTATGTTCCGATCCAGACGCCGAAGAGGACGCCCGAGGCGACCCCCAGCCAGGCGATGACGCTGCCCTGGATCAGGAACACCGCCATCACGCGCCGCGGCGAGGTGCCGAGCGTGCGCAGGATCGCGATGTCGGTGCGTTTGTCGGTCACGACCATCGCAAGCATGGCGACGAGATAAAACGCCGCCACCGCGACGATCAGCATGAGAATGATCGCGACCATGGTTTTTTCGATGCGGATCGCGCGGAAGTAACTGGCGTGTTCCACCGTCCAGTCCTGGATCGCGACGCCGGCCGGAAGTTTTTTGGCGAGCTCGGCCGAATACTGCGGCGCCCCCAGCGCATCCTTGAAATTGACGTGCAGCGACATGCGCGAATCCGGGTCGGGCAGCAATGCACGAACGTCGTCGAGCGAGGCGATCAGCAACGAACCGTCGTAGTCCTGCACGGAGACGTCGAACACGCCGGCCACGATGAATTCGCGCAGTCGTGGCTGCGGCGCGCCGTTCGCGTCGGTGGTGGGAATGAGCAACGTGATCGGATCGCCGAGGCCCAGGCTCAACATCTGCGCGATCGTGCGTCCGATGAGCACCCGGTCACTGCCCGGCGTGAGGTCCGCGAGCTTGCCTTCAACGATCGCCTTGGTAACCCGCTCGACCTCGCCTTCGTGCGCCGGATCGATGCCCCGCAGCCGCACCGGCAACATCTCGGGCTTGCGTACCGCCAGCGCCTCCAGTTCGATGAACGGCGCGGCGCCCGCGACGTTGGGCGCGGCGCGCACGGATTGGGCGAGAGCGCGGAAGTCCGCGGTGGAATGCGAATCGGCGGGCACGTAAATCCGCGCGTGCGAGGACAGCAGCAGCAGGCGCTCGCGCAGTTCGCCCTCGAGCCCGTTCATCACCGACAGGACCACGATCAGGGCCATGACTCCCAGGCAAACGCACAACAGCGATACCCAGGTGATGAAGGAGACGAAGAACTTGTGAGAGCGGGCCCGCACGAAGCGCAGTCCGACAAATAGGGGCAGGGAATTCAGCACGGGTGCGAATTCTGGGGCAAAAACCTGACTGGGTTCACAAAAGTGCTGTTAGACGGAGTCGGTGCGTGGCGACAGCGGCTGACTTTGCCATAGCGGGGCGTATATTGCCGCCACGGTCGAGTCGCCGGCCGTAGGAGATAACGACATGCTTGCTCGCACTATTAAGATGTCTGTAGTTGCACTGGCCCTGGGCCTGGCCGCACCCACGTTCGCTGAAACCCTGTCGATCGATGGTCAGGTTGCCGTCAAGCCGACGGGCGTCGAAACCCCGCAGCGTGGACTCTCGATGGCGGTGGTCGAACAGAAGTTCGGCGCGCCGGCCAACAAGAGCAGCCCGGTCGGCAGCACAGGCAAGACTCCGCCGATCACCAAGTGGTTCTACCCGAACTTCGTGGTCGTGTTCGAGAACGACAAGGTCATTCATACCGTCGTGGTCGGCGGCTGAACGATCCTGACGTCCGGGCGGTTTAGCCGCCCGGATTCTCTTTCGCGCATCGGGTAAGCTGCCGCGCTCCCGCGATGCCGACCCTCCTCCACCCACCTCTTCCCGCGCCCAAAACGCGCCAGCGCTGGCACCAGCTTTACGGCTCGGCGCGCAGCCTCGCGCTGGCCGAAGCGGTCGAGTCCGACGTCCGGCCCTATCTGGTCATCGCGCGCGACGCGCGTGAACTCGACCAGCTGCGCTCGGAACTCGCGTTCTTCCTCGGCGGTTCGCGTCCCATCCATGTGCTGCCCGATTGGGAAGTGCTGCCGTACGACATCTTCTCGCCGCACCCGGACATCATCTCGGAGCGGCTCGCGGCATTGGCCGAACTGCCGCGCGTCAAATCCGCGGTCATGCTGGCCGCCGCCGACACCATCGGCCAGCGGCTCGCGCCGCGCGGCTATGTCGACGGGCGCACCTTCAACGTGGCGGTTGGCGACCGGCTGCCGATCGAGCCACTGCGTGCCCGTCTGGTTGAAAGCGGCTACGCCTCGGTGGCGCAGGTCACTGCGCCGGGCGAGTTCGCGCTGCGCGGATCGTTGTTCGACGTGTTCCCGATGGGCGCGGACACACCGCTGCGCGTGGATCTGTTCGACAATGAGATCGATGCGATCCGCGAATTCGATCCCGACACGCAGCGCTCGGGCGCCACGCTCAAGCAGGTGCGCCTGCTGCCTGGTCGCGAAATGCCGCTCGATACGGATTCGGTCAAGGCGTTCCGCCGCCGTTATCGCACCCGTTTCGAAGGCGACCCGACCAAGAGCGTCATCTATCGCGGCGTGAGCGACGGCATCGCCCCGCCCGGCATCGAGTTCTACCTGCCGCTGTTCTTCGATTCGACCGATACGCTGCTCGACTATCTACCGCCCGACACCGTGGTGTGCGCCGGGGCGGATTTGCCCGGCGCGGTCGAACAGGCAGCGCGCGTCATCGCCGAGCGTTTCGAAGAACGCCGCCACGACATCGAACGCCCGGTGCTGGCGCCCGGGGAACTCTATCTCTCGCCCGAGGAGCTCGAATCGCGGCTCGGCGCCTTCACGCGACTCGACTACGAGAGTTTCAAGGTCGAAAACGAATTGTCGACCGAGGGCCGGGGCGGCCACAATTTCCCGACCGCCGCGCCGCAGGAATGGCGCGTGGACCTGCGGGCGGATAAACCGCTGCAGCCACTCGAGAATTTCCTCGCCACCTTCCCGGGCCGCGTGTTGCTGGCCGCGGATTCCGCCGGCCGCCGCGAAGTGTTGCTCGAGATGCTGCGCGCGCATTCGCTCAAGCCGAAGACCGTCGCGGGTTGGCACGAGTTCGTCGACAGCGACGCGCGCTTCGCCATCGGTATCGCGCCCGAGATGGCCGGGCTCAACGTCGTCACGCCGCCCATCGCGGTGCTCGGCGAAGCTCAGTTGTTCGGCCAGCGCACGAAGCAGGAAAGGCGCCGACGCCGCGCCGCCTCCGATCCGCAGGCGATCCTGCGCGACCTGACCGCGCTCGGCCCCGGCTCGCCGGTCGTCCACGAGGAATATGGAGTCGGTCGATACATCGGCCTGCAGATCATGCAGGTCGCGGGTCAGGACGGTGAGTTCGTCGTGCTCGAGTATGCCGGCGGCGACAAACTGTATGTGCCGGTCCAGCAACTGCACCTCGTATCGCGCTACTCAGGCGCAGCGCCCGAAAGCGCGCCGCTGCACAAGTTGGGCACGGATCAGTGGTCCCGGGCGCGCAAACGCGCGGCCGACAAGATTCGCGACGTGGCCGCCGAGCTGCTGGACCTGTACGCGCAGCGCCAGGCGAAGCGCGGCCCCGCGTTGCCGTCGAAGGAACTGGAATACCAGGCTTTCGCCAACAGTTTCCCGTTCGAGGAAACCGAGGACCAGGCCGAGGCCATCCGTCAGGTGTTGAAGGACCTCGACAGCGAGAAGCCGATGGATCGCGTCGTGTGCGGCGACGTGGGCTTCGGCAAGACCGAGGTCGCGATGCGCGCGGCCTTCGTCGCCGCGCAGGCCGGCAAACAGGTCGCCGTGCTGGTGCCCACTACGCTGCTGGCCGAACAACACACCAACAATTTCCGCGATCGCTTCGCCGACTGGGCCGTGCGCATCGAAAGCCTGTCGCGCTTCCGCAGCAGCAAAGAGTCGAACGCAGTGCTCGAGGGAATCGAGAAAGGCACTGTCGATATCGTGATCGCGACACAGAAGCTGCTGCACGCCCATGTGCGATTCAAGGATCTCGGCCTGATCATCGTCGACGAGGAACATCGCTTCGGCGTCCGCGACAAGGAAAAGCTCAAGACGCTGCGCGCTGAAGTGCACGTGTTGACGCTGACCGCGACCCCGATCCCGCGCACGCTGAACATGGCGCTCGGCGGGCTGCGCGACCTGTCGCTGATCACCACGCCGCCGGCCGAACGCCTCGCGATCAAGACCTTCGTCACCGAGTGGCACGCGCCGACGCTGCGCGAGGCGGCACTGCGCGAGTTCCGCCGCGGTGGCCAGGTGTACTTCGTGCACAACGTCGTCGAGAGCATCGAGAAGACCGCGACCGAATTGGCGAAGCTCATTCCCGAGGCGCAGGTGCGCGTCGGGCACGGCCAGATGCGCGAACGCGATCTCGAACAGCTGATGGTCGATTTCTACCATCGGCGCTTCAACATGCTGGTGTGCACCACCATCATCGAAAGCGGCATCGACGTACCCACCGCCAACACCATCATGATCGACCGCGCCGACAAACTCGGCCTCGCGCAGCTGCACCAGTTGCGCGGGCGCGTTGGCCGTTCGCATCACCGCGCCTATGCCTATCTATTGACGCCGAACCGCAAGGCCCTGTCGCTGGATGCCGTGAAGCGGCTGGAGGCGATCGAGTCGCTCGAGGACCTGGGCGCCGGCTTCACGCTGGCGACCCACGACCTCGAGATCCGCGGCGCCGGTGAATTGCTGGGCGAGTCGCAGAGCGGCGAGCTCACCGAGATCGGCCTCACCATGTACCTCGACATGCTCGAACAGGCGGTCAAGGCGCTGAAAGAAGGCCGCGAACCGGCGCTCGACCGCCCGCTGGCCGCGACCGCCGAAGTCGAGCTGCGGTTGCCTGCCTTGCTGCCCGAGAGTTACGTGGCCGAGGTGCCGGTGCGCCTGGCGCTTTACAAGCGCCTGGCCGCGGCGCCCGACAATGCGGCCATCGATGGGCTGACCGAGGAAATCGTCGACCGTTTCGGCCCGCTGCCCCCGCCGGCCACGGCCCTGTTGCGCGTCGCGCGGCTCAAACTGTCGGCCCGTGCCCTCGGAATCCGCCGACTCGATCTGGGGCCCGAAGGCGGCTACGCGCTGTTCGAAGAGCAGAACCAGGTGGACCCGCGTTCGGTCATACGGCTGGTGCAGCACCCCGACCGTGATTACCGCCTCGAAGGCGCGCTCAAGCTCCGTATATCGCGCGAAACCGAAGAAGGCGCCGAACGGTTCGAGTTCGCCGAGAAATTCCTCGCCGACCTCAGGAGCCCTCCTGAGGGCGGCACCCCGCCGGCGGCCAGGGCCAAAACGCCCCAGGCCAACCCGGCAAGACCCAGACCCCGATGAGCGACCCGTTATACTTTCGGCCCATGTCACCCACCGGCCGTCCGCGTCTCGTCTTCGCCGTCGTCATGCTCGCCGTCCTCGGAGCCGGCGCGCCTGGCCCGGGCACGCAGGCCCAGAACGCCGCTTCCCCGACCGTCTATACGATCGAACTGGTCGTGTTCCGCAACATGAGCGGCTCGGGCGGGCCCGAGGACTGGAGCGCGAAGGCCGTCGCGCGCGGACCCGAATCGCCGGAACAGCCGGTGGTCACCGGCCGCTTCGTGCAGGCGATTCCCGCCACGCAATTCCAGCTCAACGAACTCGCCGGGAAGCTTTCGAACACGACTAACTATCAGCCGATTGCCCACTTCGCCTGGCAGCAGACCGCCAGCACCTGGGGATCACGCGCCGGCTTCACGGTGGCGAAGCTCGCAGGCCAGGTGCCCGGGCTCAGTGGAATCATTTATCTCGAACGCGGTTCATACCTGCATCTCGGCATGTCGCTGAACTACCAGACGTCGAATCCGCCGTCCGGACTCGCCGCGCCGCCGGGCACGGTGTTCAACCTCACCGAGTCGCATCGCGTCCGGTTTCGCACGTTGAGTTATTTCGACCACCCCGCCTACGGAGTGATCGCACTGGTGACGCCGGGGAATGCGGCGACCGGCGGTAGATAAGCGAGAAACCGGAGCACGCAGCAGCGCGCACTGCTTCTCGCTCACGCGAAGTCGTCTTCTTCCGCGACGATGACGCGATTGCGACCCTGTTCTTTCGCCCGCGCCACCGCGGACTCGACCGCCTTCAGAAACCCGTCCGCGGTGTCATTGGGACGCGCGGTATGGATCGCGACCCCGCCGCTCACCGTGACGAATTTTTGCGTCGAGCGCGGGTGATGGATCTGCTGCTCGCGGATGCGGTGCGCAACCGTGGTGGCGTGCTGGATCACGTGATCGGCCTGGGTTCCATGCATCAGCACGATGACACTCGCGCCTTCCCAGCGGCCGACGATGTCCGTGCCGCGGCGGAATGAGCCGGCAATGGCTCGGGCGACGCGTTTGACCATGGCATCGCCGCCGGTGCGATCGAATATCTCGTTGTAAGGCCCTAACTGGTCGATGTCGAACAGCAGCAGCGCGATCTCGGTCTTGTCGCGCTGGGCCAGCGCGAAGTCGCGCTTCAGCACATCTTCGAAGTAGTAACGGGAAGCGAGGCCCGTGAGCCGGTCTTCGCGCACCCAGTTGGGCAACCCGCGGATACCGGATTCGCTGGTGCGCGAACGGGCGCCGCCTTCGCGGTGATATCCGATGAAATGCGTGACCTGCCCCTCGGCGTTCTTCAGCGGAAAGATCTGCATCTCGTTGACGAACACCGTCCCGTCCTTGCGCAGGTTGCGCAGCAGCGCGCGCGCCGGTTCGGGATGGCGCAACGATTCGCGCAGCGCTTCGAGTTCGGGCTGGTCGCGGTCGGCGCCCTGCAGGAAGCGCAGGTTCTTGCCGAGCAGGTCAACGGGCTCGTAACCGGTCAGCCGGCAGAACGCGCTGTTCACGTACACGACGTTGCGCTCGCCGGCGGCGTCGCAGATGACCACGCCTTCGGGCGACACGTCGAGCGCGCCGCGCAGGAAATCGTTCTGAAAGGCGTTCATGCGTTACCCGCCGTGAGCTTGAGCGCGGGCGGCGCGGCGGACTGCGCCAGAAGTTCGCGGCTCGCGCGCCAGGCAACTCCCGCGTACAACTGGTCGGGATTGGGCGATGGCTTGCCGCGCATGCGCACCAGACGCAGGTGCGAGGTCGGCTGAATCTCGAACTCGAGTTCGTCGAGTAGTTTGGCGACGGACGGACGGTCGTTACAGACCGGCAACACGTCGCAACCCGCGGTGAGTGCGGCATTCGCGCGCGCGACGATGTCGCCGAACTCGGCGGCGCCGCCCATCGACAGATCGTCGGTGAACACCGCGCCTTCGAATCGCAGCTCCTCGCGCAGCGCGTTCTGGATCCAGCGGCGCGACAGGCTCGCCGGCGCGGCATCCTCGGCCGGGAACATGACGTGCGCGACCATGACGCCGGGCAATCCGTTGGCGATGAGGCGGCGATACGGCAGGACGTCGTCGGACAGCCCCTGCCAGTCGCGTCTATCTACCGGCAGCGACTGGTGCGAGTCCGCGACCACGGCGCCGTGTCCGGGGAAGTGTTTGGCGGTGGCCGCCATGCCGGCATCCTTCATGCCCTGCATGTAGGCGAGCGCGAGCTGCGCCACCGCTTCGGGCCTGGAATGGAAGGCGCGATCGCCGATCACTTCGCTCAACCCGTAGTCGAGATCGACGCAGGGCGCGAACGACAGATCGACGCCATGCGCGCGGACTTCGGCGGCCATGAGCCAGCCCATCGAGCGCGCGAGGGTCAAACCGTGTTTCGGATCGAGATCGAATTCGTGACCGATGCGCCGCAAGGGCGGCAACGCCGAGAAGCCGGGCCGGAAGCGCTGCACCCGCCCGCCTTCCTGGTCGACACCCACGATGAGCGCGGGCGACCGGACGGCATGGATGTCGGCAACCAGGCGCGCGAGCTGTTCGGAGCTCGCGTAGTTACGGGTGAAGAGAATGACGGAGCCGACGAGTGGATGGCGCAGCACATCGCGGTCCTCGGGCGTGAGCTCGAGACCTGCGACGTCGACCATCAATGGGCCCAGGGTCACCGGATCATTCCTAATCTCAGGAGCCCCCTCTACGATGCCCGGTCGAGCAACGCCACGGACTCCACGTGTGTCGTGTGCGGAAACATATCAAGTACACCGGCGGCGCGCAGCCGGAAGCCGTGTTCCTGGGTCAGAACACCCAGATCACGCGCCAAAGACCCCGTGTGACAGGAGATATACACCACCCTGCGAGGGGCAAGATGTGCCACGGCGCTCAAAACCTCACGGGCGCCGACCCTCGGCGGGTCTAACAGCACGAGGTCGTACCCTCCCCGTATCCAGGGAATGGTCGGGTCGGGAGCCACCGACAGGTCGCCGACATGGAAGGTCGCGTTGGAAATACCGTTCAATTGCGCGTTGGCGCGCGCCTTCCCGATGAGACCTGCGTCACCTTCCACCCCAACTACCGAAGCCGCGTGGCGCGCCAGCGGCAGCGTGAAGTTGCCGAGACCGCAGTACAGGTCGAGGACCCGGTCGGCGGGGCCGACCTCCAGTAGTTCGATGGCGCGGGCCACCATGGACTGGTTGATGGCGGCGTTGACCTGGACGAAATCCGACGGCCCGAACTCGAGGCGCAGGTCGAAGGCGTCCAGCCGGTAGTGAAGGTCGATCGGACCTGGAGTCAGTGGGTGGATCGTATCGAGCCCGCCCGGTTGCAGCAGGATGCGCAGCCCTTGCGCGGTTTCGAACTCGCGCAACTTCGCGAGATCGGTTTCGGGCAGCGCATCGAGCACGCGCACCACCAGCACTTGCTCGCCATCCGACAGCGCGACTTCGATCTGCGGGATGCTCGCGCGGCGCTGCATGCCGGTCAGCAACACCCCGAGCGCACCGACCAGCGCACCCACGGGCTCCGCCAGCACCTCGCAGCGCTGCACGTCGGCGACGTATTTGCCCTGCTTCTCGCGGAAGCCGACCAGGCTGCGTTCTTTCTTCGTCACGTAGCGCGAAGACAAACGCGCGCGCCGGCGGTAACCCCAGACCGGGCCTAACAAGGGCGGCAGCCATTCGGCCGGAGTCACGTTGCCGATGCGGGCGAGATTCTCGGCCAGCTCCTTCTGCTTGGCTGCCAGTTGCGCCTCGGGCGCCAGGTGCTGCATGGCGCAGCCGCCGCACACGCCGAAGTGCGCGCAGCCTGGCACAACCCGATGCGGCGAAGGCTCGAGCACTTCGACGAGTTCGGCTTCGTCGTGTTGTTTGTGAAAGCTGCGGCGCCGGAAGCTCACGCGTTCGCCGGGTAACGCGCCGGCGATGAAGACGGTCTTGCCGTTCGCCCGTTCATCGACCGAATCGGCGCCGCGCACCACACCTTCCGCCTCGTGGGTGAGATCGGTGACCAGGCCGGTTTCGAGCGCGGCGTTCGTCACGCCTGCCGGGCGCGAACTCACTCTGCCGGCCACGCCGCGATGAACTCGTCGAAATGGGTTTGTTTGGCCTCGGTGAGCCACGCGCGTGTGCGCGCGAGCTCTTCTGCGAGCCCGGCATCCGTCAACCGGCCGCGCATGTGCTGAAAACGCAGGAACACCAGCCAGGTATTGATCACGTCCGTCTCGCAGTAGTGGCGGATGCGCGTAAGTTCGCCGCGCTGGTAGGCATCCCAGACCTGTGAACCGTCGAAGCCGAGTTTGCCAGGGTAACCCAGCAACATCGCGGCATCCGACAACGAGGCGCGCGCGCGCGCCTGGTACCCGGACAAAACGTCCATGACGTCCATGTGTCGCCAGTGAAAACGGCCGAGATAGTTGTTGTAGCGGAAGGCGTTGTCTTCGTCGCCGGTCTCCCAGTATCGCGGCGCCTGGACTTTGAAGCGCAACGCGCGGTAATGCAGCACGGGCAGATCGAAGCCGCCGCCATTCCAGCTGACCAGATCGGGCGTGAATTTTTCGATGCCGTCGAAAAAGCGCAGGACCAGCTCGCGTTCGGTCGCGCTCTCGTCGCCCAGACTCCAGACGCGGAAGCCCTCGCGCGAGCGAAACGCGCACGAGATGGCGACGATGCGATGCTGGTCGTGCGGCAGGAAATCGCTGCTGGAATCCTGCCGCGCCTTGGCTTGCATCGCCTTGCCGACTTCATCGTCGGACAACCCCTCCAGACCGAACAACTTGCGGCCGAACTCGACGTCCGGAACGGTTTCGATGTCGAACACCAGCGTGTTCATTTCTTGCCCCGCGCGCCTTTCGCCTTACGCTTTGGTTTGACCATGGCCTTGGCCTTGGGTTTGGCGGCTGCTTCGAGCACGGCCACCGCCACGATAAGCCCGGCCTCGTCCGTCAGCGTGACGTGACCACAGCCGATGCCCAACTTCCGTCGCACCTTCTCGCCGCGCGGTGAATACACGACTTCGGGCCGGCCCCAGTTGTTCTGCACCACCCCGACGTCGCGAATCCAGATGCCATGTGCAAAGCCCGTCCCCATGGCCTTGACGATCGCCTCCTTGGCGGCAAAACGCATCGCGAGAAAGCGTTCTTTCCGCTTGGTTTTGCCGAGCTGGGCGAGTTCGCCGGGCATCAGCAAACGCCGGACGAAGTGGTCGCCGTACTTGTCGAACAGCTTCTTCACGCGCGCAGCCTCGAGCACATCGACGCCGATGCCGAAAATCATCGCCGCGCCCCGGCCATGAGGGTCTTCATTTCACGCACGGCCGCTTCGAGGCCCGTGAAAAGGGCACGCGCGATGATGCAATGGCCGATGTTGAGCTCGACGATTTCGTCGATGGCGGCGACGGGCGTTACGTTGTTGTAAGTGAGTCCGTGGCCCGCGTGCACCTCGAGCCCCAGGTTCGACGCGCGTTTCGCGGCGCTGGACAGTCGCTCGAGTTCGCGCGCCTGCGCCGACCCGCTCGCCTCGGCATAGCTGCCCGTGTGTAGTTCGATCACGGGCGCGCCGGAACGTTTGGCGGCTTCGATCTGCGCGAGATCCGGCGCGATGAACAACGCCACGCGAATCCCCGCCGCGGCGAGTTTGCGCACACCGCCGGCGATACGTTCGACGTCACCGGCCACGTCGAGCCCGCCTTCGGTCGTGATCTCCGCGCGCTTCTCGGGCACGAGGCAACAATCCTGCGGCAGCACTTTCAGGGCGATTCCGAGCATTTCGTCGGTCAGGCCCATCTCGAGATTCATGCGCGTCTGGAGCAGCGGCCGCAGCGCGTACACGTCGCGATCCTGGATGTGGCGCCGGTCCTCGCGCAGGTGCAGCGTGATGTTGTCGGCGCCCGCCTGTTCGGCCAGCAATGCAGCATGCACCGGATCGGGATACGCGACCCGGCGCGCTTGCCGCACCGTCGCCACGTGATCGATGTTTATGCCGAGTTCAATCGAGGGGTAGCGGCTCATGATGCACCTCGCCGGGCCATCGAACGCGCCACCGTGCGCGTGCGCAGCTCGCGGCCTTCCAGACAATGATCGAGCGCCTGGCGCAACACGCGGCGCGCCACATCGAGCGTCTCGCCGTCGTCTAGCGCTTCTTGCTGCAGGGCCAGCAGGCAGCGGCCCGAATACGCACCCGGTGCTTCGCGCACTTCGGACAGGCCTTCGCCCACGTGAAACTTGTAGTAGCTGCCCGACTCGATCGTGAACTCGAGTCCGTAACCGATGGAAGTGAGCAGCCGTTTCTCGAACACGCGCAAGCCCGGTTCCGGCTTGTCGTCGACACAGAGCCGGCGCAGCGCCTCGGCATAGTCGGCAAACAACTGCGGCTGCGGATCGTGGCGAGTCGTGAGACTGATGATCAGTTCGTTCAGATAGAAGCCGCTCATCACCAGCCGCGCCGGCAATGGCAACGCCTCGCCACCCGGTTCCGCCGCGGTCATCTGCGCGGCATCGCCACGGCCCGACCACGACAGCAACAACGGGCGGAACGGCATGAGCAGCGAGGCGAGCTTCGACTTCGGTCCGCGCGCGCCGCGCGCGAACAGGGTGATGCGGCCGTGACGCTCGCTGAACACATCGAGTATTCGGCTGGTGTCGCGATAGGCACGGCTGTGCAGCACGTAACCCGGTTCGAGCGTCATGCGTTCACGCGCCTGCACGTTCATTCCATGCCGAGCTGCGCGAGCGCGCGGGCATCGTCCGCCCAGTCTTCGCGCACCTTGACCCACAAATTGAGATGCAGGCGGCGACCGAGCCGCGTGTTCAATTCCTGCCGCGCCTTCTGGCCGACGCGTTTCAAACGTTCGCCCTTGGCGCCGATCACGATGGGCTTCTGGCCGGCGCGGTCGACCCAGATGATCGCATCGATGACGAGTTGGCCGTCCTGCTCGCTTTTCTTTTCGATTTCCACCGCGATGCCGTACGGCACCTCTTCCACCAGTTCCATGGTGAGTTTCTCGCGGATGGTCTCCGTGATCTGAAAGTCTTCGCTGCGGTCAGTGCGCTGCTCTGGCGGAAACAGCTGCGGCGATTCGGGCAGCCGCGCGCTGATGACCTCGATCAGGCGATCGAGATTCACGTTTTTTTCCGCCGACACCGGCACCACGTCGTGGAAGGGATGTTTGGCCGCGAGCTCCGCCGTGAATGGCAGTAGCTGGTCCTTGGGATAAATCAGGTCGACCTTGTTGATGACGGCGATGGACTCGCGGCCGGATTCGCGGATGCGCCGCAGGACTGCTTCGTCCTCTTCATAGAAACGCATGCCTTCGACGACGAAGACGACCAGATCCGCATCGGCCAGCGCCGCGGCCGCCGTGCGATTCATCGCGCGGTTGAGCGCGCGCTTCTCACCGAGGTGCAACCCGGGTGTGTCGACGAAGGCGAGCTGAACACCGGGACGATTGAGCACGCCCAACACACGATGGCGCGTGGTCTGCGGCCGGGAGGTGACGATGGAGAGTTTCTCGCCGACCAGCGCGTTCAGCAGCGTCGACTTGCCGACGTTGGGGCGTCCGACCAGGGCGGCGAATCCTGCGCGAAATGGCCGTTCTTCAGTTTTGGTGGAATCAGACATTGAGTCCTAATGCGGTCAGTGCCGCCTGCGCTGCGACTTGTTCGGCACGCCGGCGGCTCGGCCCCTCGCCCAGGGTTTCGAGCGAAGCGTGCGGGATGGAAACGGAAACCACGAAAATCTGCGCATGCGGTTCGCCGCTGGTGCTCTTCACCGTGTAAAGCGGCAGTGGACGTCCATTGGCCTGCAGGTGTTCCTGCAGACGTGTCTTGGCGTCCTTGAGGGTGGATGGCTCGGGCAACGACGCGATGCGTGCCTCGAACATCGGCCCTAACAATATTCGCGCCGTCTCGAGGCCGCCATCCAGATACAGCGCGCCGCACAGCGCTTCGAATGCGTCCGCCAGGATCGACTGCCGCCGGAAACCGCCGGTCTTGAGTTCACCCGACCCGAGCAACAGCAACTCGCCGAGCTGCATCGCCTGAGCGATTTCGGCCAGCGGCTCCTCGCTGACCAGCCGCGACCGCAGCCGCGACAGGTCGCCTTCGCTCGCGGTTGGAAACTCGCGGTACAGCCGCTCGGACAGCAGCAGGTTGAGCACCGAGTCCCCCAGGAACTCGAGCCGCTCGTTGTTAGGCCCGTCGGCGCTGCGATGCGTGAGCGCAAGAACGAACAGCGCGCGTTCGCGCGGCTCATAACCCAGCCGCGCGGTGAGCGCATCCGCCTGGCTGGTTGGCGTCAGGCCCATGAGCGCGCCTTCATTCAGTCGATGACCACCGCTTTCTTGAACGACATGAGCAGGTACAGATTGCCGAACAACGGCGTGGTCGTCTCGTAGTCCGCCGCCATTTCCCACCCCTTGTCGCCCTTCGTGATCACGATGTCGGACGCCTTGGGATTGTCCACGTAGCCGGTATCGAAACGCTTTTCGACCGCGCTGCGGATCGCCTGGACGGTGAGTGCCTCATCGCTTTTCAGCTTTACGGCAGTTTCAGACAACGCCTGGCTGACCTTGTAGTAGTTGAGATATTCGGGGCCGACGCGAATACCCGCGTAGACCACTATTGCCATCGGGACCAGCAGGAAGATCCAGCCGATCATCGTCACTCCACGTTGTTTGTGCATCATGTGCCCTCCCAAGTGTCGATCATTCAATGCTCTTGCCGATCCGGCCCCAATTGAACAGGCTGGAACGCTGCGTATCGAAATTGAACCAGATCCGGGTCGCTTTGCCGACCAGATTCTGATCGGGGACCAATCCCCAGACGCGGCTGTCGGCGCTGTTGTCGCGATTGTCACCGATCATCAGGTAGTGCCCGGCCGGCACCACGTCGAAAACGTAGTCATTGCTGTCGCCTGTGCCCGGCGCGGCCGATTCCTGACAAACCCAGCCGCCGATTTCCCGCGCGATGTGTTTGCGGTCGCAGTTCAGCAGCGGGTCTGGGTTGCCCGACATAGCGTAATTGCGCGCTCCCTGCAGGCCGATCGGCGACGGGCAAGACATGACCTGATGGGTGTGCTGCCCGAGAACTTCGGTGGATAGACGCACGCCCGAATAACAACCGTCGGCGAAAGTGCCGTTGCTCTCGAGTTCGATCGTCTGGCCATTCACGATGAGGTGGTCATCGTGAATTTCGATGCGGTCGCCCGGCAGGCCTACCAGGCGCTTGATGTAGTTGATCTTCGGATCGGGCGGATAACGGAACACCACCACGTCGCCGCGCTGCGGCGAACCCGTATCGATGAATTTCTCATTGAGCACCGGCAGGCGCAGGCCGTACGCGAATTTGTTCACCACGATGAAGTCGCCGTCGAGCAGCGTGGGCATCATCGAATCGGAAGGAATGCGAAATGGCTCGAAGATGAACGCGCGCACGATCAGCACGATGAACGCCACCGGGAAGAAGCTGCGTGCGTAATCGACGGTGCCGGGTTCGGGCAGCTTCGGATCGCGCTTCTTTCGAAACACGAAATGGTCGACGGCCCAGACCACGCCCGTCGCGACCGACAGCAGGAACAGGACCAGGCTGAAGTCGAGCGTCTCGGCGCTGATCATGCGCACGACCACGGCGACCACCAGGAGCGGCAACACCGCATAGGCGGCGCGCACCAGCGGCGGATCCTTGACGTCGGCGGAACCTGCGGCCGCGACCCGGCGCGGCGCCAGGAACCAGCTGTCGATCGCGCACCACAGGCCGATGGGCGCCGCGAACCAGCTGAGCGGAATCGCGACTTCCTTCACCCAGCCGAACACCACGTTCGTGCCGATGTACCGCATCAACGCGATGATCGTCACCGGCAGCAGGTAGTAGCAGACGCGCACCCACTGGGGACCCGGGGCCGGCTCGCCCGCTTCGTTTCGGGGCCGCTTCGGTTCCTGGACAAACTTGTCGTACAGGCAAATCAACGCGACGGGGATCAACAGCCAGGCGCCAATCATGGTCAGTGTGTTGGACATGAGCGCCTACTTTTTCCCGATCTTGAGCACGGCAAGGAACGCTTCCTGGGGAATCTCCACTGAGCCGACCTGCTTCATGCGCTTCTTGCCCTCTTTCTGCTTCTCGAGCAGCTTCTTCTTGCGAGAAATGTCGCCGCCGTAACACTTGGCCAACACGTTTTTGCGCAGTGCCTTGACCGTCGAACGCGCGATGATATGGCTGCCGATCGCCGCCTGCACCGCCACCTCGAACATCTGGCGCGGAATCAGTTCCTGCATCTTGTCGACCATCTCGCGGCCACGTTGATAGGCGCTGTCCTTGTGCACGATCATCGCCAACGCGTCGACCTTGTCGTCGTTGATGAGGATGTCGAGCTTCACGAGCGGCGCATCTTCGAAGTGACTGAAGTCGTAGTCGAACGAGGCATAACCGCGGCTGGTGGATTTGAGGCGGTCGAAGAAATCCAGCACCACTTCCGCCAGCGGCATCTCGTACTGCAGCGACACCTGGTTACCGACGTACAACATCTTCTTCTGTCGTCCGCGTTTCTCGTTGCAGAGCTTGAGCACGCCACCGACGTGATCCGGCGGCACCAGGATGTTGGCGATGATGATGGGCTCGCGCAACTCGTCGATCTTGTCGACCGGCGGTAGTTTGGTCGGGTTGTCGACGAACGAGACCACACCGTCGGTGGTCTTCACTTCGTAGATGACCGTCGGGGCGCTGGTGATCAGCTCGATCTGGTATTCGCGCTCGAGCCGCTCCTGCACGATGTCCATGTGCAGCAGGCCGAGGAAACCGACGCGGAAGCCGAAGCCGAGCGCGCCTGAGACTTCCGGCTCGTAATGCAGAGCGGAGTCGTTGAGGCGCAGCTTCGCCAGTGCGTCGCGGAATTTTTCGTAGTCGTCGGAAACGATCGGGAACATGCCCGCGAACACGCGCGGCTGGACCTGCTTGAAACCCGGCACCGGCTCCGTGGCCTGCTTGTGTTCGAGCGTGATCGTGTCGCCGACCGGCGCGCCGTCGATTTCCTTGATGCCGGCGATGACGAAACCCACATCGCCCGGGCCGAGCAGGTTCGCCGGCACGGACTTCGGAGTGAAGCGGCCGAGCTTGTCGACCTGGTGCGTGCGTCCGGTCGACATCACGCGGATCTTGTCATTGACTTTGATGCTGCCGTTGAAGATGCGCACCAGCGTCACGACGCCGACGTAGTTGTCGAACCACGAATCGACGATCAATGCCTGCAGCGGCGCGTCCGGATCGCCCTTCGGCTGCGGAATGCGCGCCACGAGCATCTCGAGCAGTTCGGGCACGCCTTCGCCGGTCTTGGCGGAGACCAGGCAGGCATCGGTGGCGGAGATTCCGATGATCTCTTCGATTTCCTTCACCACGCGCTGCGGGTCGGCCGACGGCAGGTCGATCTTGTTGATCACGGGCACGACTTCGAGGCCCTGGCTGATCGCCGTGTTGCAGTTCGCGACGCTCTGCGCCTCGACTCCCTGCGAGGCATCGACCACCAACAAGGCGCCGTCGCAGGCCGCGAGCGAGCGCGACACTTCATAGGAGAAGTCGACGTGCCCGGGCGTGTCGATGAGGTTCAGCTGGTAACGCTCGCCGTCTTTGGCGTTGTAATAGAGAGTGACCGCCTGCGCCTTGATCGTGATGCCGCGCTCACGTTCGAGTTCGAGGGAGTCCAGCACCTGGTCCTGCATCTCGCGGGCTTCGAGGCCGCCGCAGAGCTGGATGAGTCGGTCGGCCAGGGTGGATTTGCCGTGGTCGACGTGGGCGATGATCGAAAAGTTACGTGTCCGTTGCATCAGGTGAGGTCGGCCTGCCGCCGTACCTTTGGAAGCGCGATTGCTCCACCCGGCACCGGCAAAAACTAGCGCGGGAGTATAGCGGGGGCGCGCCCTACGAGCCTTAAAAGTTCGTTGGAATTCAGCGTGTAATGACAAACGACGCTGCCATCGAGCAGCAGCACCGGTACCTTGAGCCCAAACTGCCGGGTCAGCTCCGGGTCGGAGTCGACATCGACGATGGAAACCGGCGGGATGGTCTGTGCGCGTTCGAGCCCGGCGAGCTCGAGCAGCATGTCTTCACAGAGGTGGCAGCCCTCGCGGCTCAGGACCACGAGACCGGCCGGCAGGGCCATGACTTGCAGCCGCTCTACTTGCGACGCGGCGTGGCCGGCGCCAGGCCCAGCCCTTCCGTGGCCGAAGCAGCGCCCTTGGAGGCTTTGACCTGCTTGGCGATCAGCTCGACCGTGCTCGGAGGTACTTCGCCAACCGCGGTGATCTGATGGCCGTCGACGACGGTGGAATACGCGGACGACGAGCCCACGCGCGCCGGACCTTCTGCGCCCGCCGAATTTGCCGGGCGCGCCTCGACGAATACCGAGACCGAGGCGATGCCGTCGGTATAAACCAGATGTGCGACGGGCTCGCTCGATCCGGGCATTGCCTGTGCCGAGCGGGTCGCCATGCGGAAGCCGGGCGGCAATCTCATCGCTTCCCACAATGCGGGCGGCACCGTGCTGGCCACTTGCCGTTCGGCACGCAGCCAGGTGTAGGTGGACGCGTCCATCTGCGGTTTGAACATGGAATCGGGAATGCGCTCGGGCAGATCGATGTTCGAAAACACGATCTGCTCGATCACCTGGCCGGAATGATCGCAGAGCTGGGTCTTGAGCGGCATCGAAGTCTGCTCGTCGATCCACAGACGATACCCGTAGCGATATTCGTCGCGCGGATGCAGCGCAACCACGCGCGTGGTGCGACCGAGCAGGCGCTCGCGTTCACCGCCGCGGATTTCATAGACGAGCGCGTCACCCTGATCCAGCGAAGGAAGCGCGCCGAGCAGCGGACCGTCGGGAGCGCGCCGCTCGACCAGCACTTCGCGCCGGTCCGGGAAATAACAGGTGAGTTCGTTACCCTCGCGAATGAATTCGCGGCCCGGGCCATCGAGCGAGAGCAGCCGCTCGGATACATCGCCGCCGCGGACACGGTGGATGATGCGCAAGGTTTCGACGCGGCCGCCGTGATTGTGCGTGAACACGCCGATGTAGTTGCGCGTGGTGAGCGCGTGATTCATGCGCTCCAGCCACTCCTTGGGCTCGGCGCCCAATGCCACGCCGACTCCGATCAGGAACGTGAGCGCGGCAACACGAGCGGTGACGGCGCGATCAAGGCGCATCTGTGGACCTCGCCGCGGCCGGCGGTCTGATCTCGGTTACGCCCGGCGCGTCGGCCGAGTTCTCGGAGGAAACCAGACCGAGCAGCGCCATGCGGCGCGACAGCGGACCGGAATACTCGCTGTGAGCGACCACGTAGTTCGCGAGCCGCGCCGAATGGGCGAATTTGGCCTGCGAGCTCGGAGCGGGTGTGACGTAGAGATCCGGTTCGCCGTTCGACGCGCGCTCTTCCTGAACGGTCGAGCTGATGGAAGGCGACGAATTGAGCGCGACGGTGGTGCCGACGGTTTCGGGCGCGAGCACGACCGTCTGCGGAACGGCGTTGCCGGCGACCATGGAATTGGCGGGCTCGGAGTTGCGCAACCAGAAGATCGAGGTGGCCGCGACGCCGGCGGCGATGCTGGCGCCAAGCACCGGGCGCGCGAAACGCATGAAGCGAGCACCGGCCGCAAGCTGGGTGCCCTGAGTGGTGACGACCGATGAACGGGTGCCGGTGGCGGCCGCGTCGATGGCGACGCCATCGCCGTAAGTAACTTCCTGGGAGATCGAACTCTGCACGCGCCAAGCCACTCGATCGTGCAATGCGACGCCGCGTTCGGCGCGCAGCGCGGCGCCGATCATCGCGAAACGTGACCACTGGGAACGGAGCGCCTCATCGCGAGTCAGGCGGCGCGCGAGCAATTCGCATTCAGCGCCCGGCAGTTCGTTGTCGAACATCGCGGAAAGCTGACTCACTCTTTCGTGAAGGCTTTCGCTCTGGCTCTCGTCGCTCATACCATTTCCTCGGTGCGGCCGAGGCCGCCTTCAAAAACTTCACGCAGGCGCTTGTCGATGGCCTCGCGTGCTCGAAAAATTCGTGAACGAACCGTACCGACCGGACATTCCATGGCAGCAGCGATCTCTTCGTAGCTCAAGCCATCCAGTTCACGCAGCACGATCGCCGTCTTCAGTTCTTCAGGCAACGCATCGATCGCAGAGTTCACGATCAGTCGAATTTCTTCGGTGAGGGCCATACCCTCCGGTGTGTCGGGATCCTGAAGCCGGGCTTGCACGCTGTGCGATTCCTCGGGGTCGGTCAGGTCAAGGTCGTAACGAATCGGGCTTCGATCACGCGAAGCGAGACTGTTCTTGGCGGTGTTGATAGCGATGCGATACATCCAGGTATAAAAGGCGCTGTCGCCGCGAAACTGCGGTAATGCCCGATAAGCTTTGATGAAGGCTTCCTGTGCAATGTCTTCCGCTTCGGCCGGATTGCGCACGTACCGCAACACCAGCTTCACCACCTTGTGCTGGTACTTGCGCACCAGCAGATCGAACGCGCTCTTGTCACCGCGCTGCACGCGTCTGACGAGAACCAGGTCACTTTCGCTGTCTTCCGCCGTCACGGCAGCACTCCGGCTCCGTGCGAGCTGAATAGACCCTGAACGCCTGCAAAAGTTTCCTTTGCCGGCGTATCCAGTCGAATGATTTTTATAGCTACGTGACGCACTTCAAACCTTGGGCCGGATGGTATCAGCCGCCTTCCGGGAACGCCCGGAACCGCCGGCACAGGCGCCGAAACTCGCCTTTCGGCTGCCGTCCGCCATCGATGAGAACGGATCGCATGCCGGCCGCGGTCCGGAACCGCAACACCAGCAGTCCGCCGAGCCGAAAAGACCCGCCCGCAAGCGTCGCGGGATGTGCACTGAGCGCGGCTCCGAGCAGCACTGTGAACTCACCCCGGTCCGCCCATTCCAGCGCCCGCACCGATCCGCTTCCCAACAACAGAACACAGCGGCGGATGGCGAATGCGTTCGCCGTGGCGAGCACCAGACAGATCGCGACGCGCACCAGCCACGGAATTGCGACCGCGAACGCCACGACTGCGCACGCGAGGACGAGCCAGCCGATCCAGAGCGCAGCCGAGCGTGGCGATGCGAGAAGATCAATTCGTTTGCATGGCGCGGCACAGAGCCGCGTGACGGGGATCTTCGGGGACATCGCCCGCAATGAGATAGCGCGCGATGTCGGGGTCGGGCAATTCGAGAAACTCCACGAAGGCCGCGCGTTCGTCGCTTGCCGAGAGAGCGAATCGATTCTGTAAAAAACGCAGCAGCAGGAAATCGAGTTCCTTCATGCCGCGACGGCAGCGCCACTCGAGTTTCCGGAATTCGACCGAATGCGTCACTTTTTAATGTTGCCGCTCGATCATCATCTTCTTGATCTCGGCGATCGCCTTGGCCGGGTTCAGATCCTTCGGGCAGGCCTCGGTGCAATTCATGATCGTGTGGCAGCGATACAGGCGGAACGGATCCTCGAGTTCGTCGAGGCGTTCGCCGGTCGCTTCATCGCGCGAATCGATGATCCACCGGTAGGCGGCGAGCAGCGCCGCGGGCCCGAGATAACGATCGCTGTTCCACCAGTAACTCGGACAGGATGTGGAGCAACACGCGCACAGGATGCAGGCCGACGGACGATCGATCTTTTCCTGGTCTTCCTTCGATTGCGGGCGCTCGCGATCCGGCGGCGCCGGCGTGCGCGCCTGCAGCCACGGCTTCACCGCGGCGTACTGCGCGTAGAAATTGGTGAGGTCGGGAACCAGGTCCTTCACCACCGGCATGTGCGGCAGTGGATAGATCTTCACGTCGCCCTTCACTTCATCACAGGCCTTGGTGCAGGCCAACGTGTTGAGGCCGCCGATGTTCATCGCGCAGCTGCCGCAGATTCCTTCCCGGCAGGAGCGGCGAAACGTCAGCGTGGAATCGATCTCGTTCTTGATCTTGAGCAATGCGTCGAGAACCATCGGACCGCAGGAATCCATGTCCAGTTCATAGGTGTCCATACGCGGGTTCTTGCCGCTGTCGGGATCGAAGCGGTAGATGACGAATTTGCGCACGAGTTTCGCGCCCGCGGGCGCCGTGTGCGTGATGCCGGCGGACTTGTCGATCTTCGAATTCGCGGGCAGCGTGAACTCAACCATTAATAAGTCCTCGCTTTCGGAGGAATGGGCTCAACGTCTGTGGTGAGCGTGTTCATGTGCACGGGCCGGTATTCGATGCGCGTCTTGCCGCGGTCATCGACCCAGCACAGGGTGTGCTTCTGCCAGTTCACGTCGTCGCGCTCCTTGAAGTCTTCGCGGGCGTGCGCGCCGCGGCTCTCCTTGCGGTTCTCGGCGCTGACCACGGTCGCCATCGCCTGGCCAAGCAGATTTTCCAGTTCGATCGTCTCGACCAGATCAGTGTTCCAGACGAGGCTGCGGTCGGAGACCTTCACGTCGGCGAACGACGCGTGAGTCTTCGATAGATCGCGCACGCCGTCGGCGAGCGTCGCGCCGGTGCGGAATACCGCCGCGTCGCGCTGCATGATCTTCTGCATTTCGAGCCGGATCTCGGCGGTGCCGCGTGAACCCTTGGCACTACGAACCTTATCGAGACGCGACACGGCGAAATCGCCCGCGTCCTGCGCGAGCGGCTGATGCGACTGGTTGGGCTTGATGACGGTGGCGGCATGGCGCCCCGCTTCCCGGCCGAACACCACGAGATCGAGCAGCGAATTGCTGCCGAGGCGGTTTGCGCCGTGTACGGACACACAGGCCGCTTCACCGACGGCCATGAGCCCGGGTACCACGGTGTCGGGATTGCCGTTCTTGAACGTGACGACTTCGCCATGCACGTTGCAGGGAATTCCGCCCATGTTGTAGTGCACGGTGGGCAGCACCGGGATCGGATCCTTGTTCACATCGACCCCGGCGAAGATTCGCGCGGTCTCGGCAATGCCGGGCAGACGCGCGTGAATGACCTCGGGCCCGAGATGCTCGAGATGCAGGTGGATGTGATCCTTGTGTTTGCCGACGCCGCGGCCTTCGCGGATCTCGATGGTCATCGAGCGCGAGACGACATCCCGCGAAGCGAGGTCTTTCGCATTCGGCGCGTAACGTTCCATGAAACGTTCGCCATCGGAGTTGGTGAGGTAACCGCCCTCGCCGCGCGAGCCTTCGGTGATCAGGCAACCCGAGCCGTAGATGCCGGTGGGATGGAATTGCACGAACTCCATGTCCTGCATCGGCAGACCCGCGCGCAGCGCCATGCCGCCGCCGTCGCCGGTGCAGGTGTGCGCGGAGGTGCAGGAGAAATACGCGCGGCCGTATCCGCCGGTTGCGAGGATGACGGTGTGCGCGCGATACCGATGCAACTTGCCGCTGGCGAGATCGAGCGCGACCACGCCGCGGCAGGCGCCGTCCTGCATGATGAGATCGAGCGCGAAGTATTCGATGAAGAATTCCGCGTTGTGCTTGATCGACTGCTGGTACAGCGTGTGCAGCATCGCGTGACCGGTGCGGTCGGCCGCCGCGCAGGTGCGATGCGCCGTGCCCTTGCCGTAATTCGTGGTCATGCCGCCGAACGGGCGCTGGTAGATGCGGCCATCGTTGGTGCGCGAGAACGGCACGCCGTAGTGTTCGAGTTCGATCACCGCCGCGGGCGCTTCCTTGCACATGAACTCGATGGCGTCCTGGTCGCCGAGCCAGTCCGAGCCCTTGATGGTGTCGTAAAAATGGAAACGCCAGTCGTCTTCACCCATGTTGCCGAGCGCCGCCGAGATGCCGCCCTGCGCCGCCACCGTGTGGCTGCGGGTCGGGAACACCTTGGTGATGCACGCGGTAGATAGACCGGCCTCGGCCAGCCCGAGCGTCGCGCGCAGGCCCGCGCCGCCGGCGCCGACCACGACGACGTCGTAGGTGTGATCGATGAATTCGTAATCTTTGTTCATTTGCAGGGTCTATTGCAGCGCCAGCACCAGGATGGCAAACACCGCGGCGACCGCGGCCGCCAGGTGCACGAAGGTGGACAGCAGCAGCAAGGCGGTCTTGACGCCCTTGCCGTGGACATAGTCCTCGAGCACCACTTCCACGCCGAGCTTCGAGTGCACGGCCAGCGTAATCACCAGCAGGATGGTCAACACCGCCACGTACGGCTGGCCTAACCACCCGCGCATCACCTCGTAGGACTGCAGCGAATGCATGAGCAGGGAAATGGCGAACCAGGCGGTGAGCGGCAACAACGCCACCGCGGTCACGCGTTGCATCCACCAATGGCTGACGCCTTCGCCGGCTGCGCCACGACCGAGTACTTTGCCGAGCGGGGTGCGCAGGCTCATGGCGCAGCCCCGGGCGCGATCCCGGCTGCCATGGCGGCGCAACCGAGCCAGATGACCAGCGCCGTCAGCAGCACCGCGGCGACGACCACGATCCGCCCGCTGAGGCGCGCCTGCGCGCGTTCGAGGCCCCGGCCCGTATCCCACACCAGGTGCCGGATGCCGTTGCAGAAGTGGTAGACGAACGAGAAGGTGAAACCCACCAAGAGAAGTTTGGCGATGGGCGTGGACAGCAGGTGCATCGCCCGCGCGTAACTGTCCGCGCCGGTGGCGAGGGCCAGCAACCACCAGGTGAAGGCAAGGAAACCGAGCGTCGCCGCGAGGCCGGTAATGCGGTGCAGGATGGACAACGCCATCGTGTAGATGAACTTGTAGACGCCGAGATGCGGAGAGAGCGGGCGCGAGATCATCGCCGGCCCCTAGAAGTCGATGCAGCGGCCATTTTTTTCCCAGTCGCCGAACCGCGTCGGCTCAGGGCCCTGCGGCCCACCCAATTCGTTGACGAGATCGGCCGGACGCGCCTGCGAGTGTTGCGCGCCGGTCGGAACGGCGGCGGCAACGACTGGCACATCTACGTCGGAAGGGGCATTCGGCACGGGCGCGAATTCTGCCAGAATCGCACCCTCACGACCATATGAAACCCTTTCAAAAACAAAGATGAGCAAGCCGGCCGCGGTGAATCTTTCGGACCCGCCCTCTGCTTTGGGCGTGCTCGCGTTCCGCGGGTCCGATGCCGCGCGTTTTCTGCAGGGCCAGCTCTCCGCCGACATCGAAAAGCTCGCCGTTGGTGCATCCACGCTCGCCGGTCTGCACAACCCGCAGGGGCGCGTCATCGCGCTGCTGGCGATCGCGCGTGCGGCGAGCGACGAATTGTTCGCGGTCCTGCCGGCGGAACTGGCCGCCGCGGTGGCTCTGCGGCTGCGCAAGTACGTGCTGCGCTCCAGGCTTCAGATCGTCGAGGTCGGCGACGCGCTGCGGGTCATCGGCAGCGAGATCTGTGTCGCGGGGTTTACCTCGATGGCCTGGGGCACACGCTGGATGTTGTTAGTGCCCGGGCAGCGCCTCGATGAATTCAGCTTTGCGGATTCGGCCGCGGCGAGCTGGCAGTCGGCCGATGTCGCCGAAGGTCTGCCGCAGGTCTACGCGGCGACCAGCGAATCCTTCGTCGCGCAGATGCTGAATCTCGACCTGCTGGGGGCGATCGCCTTCGACAAGGGTTGTTACACGGGGCAGGAAGTCATCGCCCGCTCTCACTACCGCGGCCGGGTGAAGCGCCGCCTGCAACGCTGGTTCTCGGATACATCGACCCCGCTGCGCGCGGGTGATGCGGCGCGCAGCGTCGATGGCCGCGCACTTTCGATCGTGCGTGTGGCGCCCACGGCGGCCGGACAGGAATTGCTGGCGGTGGGCCCATACGTGGTCAGCGAGGACGCGGCCCCGCTTGACGCGACGACGACGGCAGGCGCGGCTGCACTGGTCGAAGGACCGCTGCCGCTGCCTTATCGTCTGCCCGAATAGCCGCTAGCGGCGCGCGAACGACACCAGCACCTGCGCGTATTCCGCGGCACGCGCCGGGTTGAACATCGGGTGATTGCCTTCGAACTTGTGGCCGCGCGAATTGCGCGCGCGTTCGAGCGCGCGCTGATAGGCGGGCGCCAGCGTATCGGTGTCCGAAGTCATCACCAGCACGCGCTGCGAAACTTCGCCGAGCCGCGCGAGCACGTCGTAGTTGGGTTTGCCGCCGCGCGCGTCGGCTTCGGCGCCGGCCGCGATCGCGTCGTACCCGAGTTCGAGGTAGTCGCGCGTCAACTCGTACACCAGCGGCAGCGAATCCTGCGTGAGTTCGAAGCCCGGATCCCAGTCCTTGAGCGTGCGCACGCTGACATCGAAGGCGAAGTTTCGGTAACCGTTTTCATCGGCGAGCTTCGGCGACAACCCTGCGGTCGTCGCACTCATCTTGCGCAGCTCTTCAGGCGCGAGACCGGGAACGCCATCGAGCACGGCGCCGGTCACCTGCGTCGGCGAGGCTAACAACATTTCGACGGCGACCGAGGCACCGAAGCGCCCGCCGATCACGGTGTACGGCACGGTGTGCAGCGAGCCGCAGGCCTCGAGCACGTCGGCGGCGTATTGCTGCACGGTCCAGCCGCGGCAGTTCTTGTGTGACCGGCCGGTACCGGCGAGATCGAAGGCGATGGCGCGAAAGCCCGCGCGCGCCAGGTGCGGCATGATGATTTCGTACATGCGGCCGCTCGAGGGCAGCCAGGGCAACAACACGATGTCGGGTCCCGCCCCGCAGGCGCGAAAGTGCATCTGGCCCGAAAGTGTGTCCGCGAAGCCGACACGCAGAGGCATGACGGCGCGATCGTGTGCGACTCCTGATCTCTCTCTCATCCAGGCCTTTCCTTTTTTCTTGTCCGGACGCCGCGCGCGTCGGGGGCGCCAAGTGTAACCGTCTTATGGAAAGTGTCTAAAGATCGATTGTTTCGATGCTCTTCGTGGCTATCGACGAACCCAGGAACCGCGCGCCCACCCGCGCAAACCGTTCCGGACTGTCGGTGGCCAGCAGGCGCAGCATCCCGCCGCGCGTACTGCGCGTCAGCTGGCGGGTCGCGAGGGTTCTTTGTGCAGCGCGCGCGGTGGTCGCGGCCGAATCGACGATGCGGCGCGTCGGCCCCAGTTGACGGGCGAGCGCGTCGGCCAGCAGCGGAAAATGCGTGCATCCGAGCACCACGGTGTCGACGCGCGCGTCGAGATGCGAGAGGTAACGCGCCGCGATCGCATCGACCGCCGCGCCCTCGCTCCAGCCCTCCTCCGCCAGCGCGACGAAAATCTGGCAGGCGATCTGCGTGACCTGCGCTTCGGATCGCAGCGCTTCGATCGCGCGTTTGTAGGCGCCGCCATGTACCGTGCCTTCGGTCGCGAGCACCGCGATGCGGCCGCTGCTGCTGGCCTCGCAGGCGGCGCGCGCGCCCGGCTCGATGACTCCGAGTACCGGCAACGCGGGAAAGCGTTCGCGCAGCGCCGGCAACGCGCTCGCCGAGGCGGTATTGCAGGCAACGACCAGCGCCTTGATGTCGCGCTCGACCAGCGCTTCGGCGGCCCGCACGGAATAACGGGCGACGGTCGTCGCGCTCTTGGTGCCATAAGGTAGCCGCGCGGTATCGCCGAGATACAGGAAATCTTCGTGCGGCAATTCGGCGATCAAGGCGCGCAGGACGGTGAGCCCACCGACTCCGGAATCGAACACGCCTATGGGCGTTTCGGTTCGCGGTGTATCCACTAGTCGGACTCGGGCCGCATGTGCGGGAACAACAACACGTCGCGGATCGACGGCATGTCGGTGAAGAACATCACCAGCCGATCGATGCCCACGCCGAGCCCGGCGGTCGGCGGCATGCCGTACTCGAGCGCGCGCACGTAGTCGGCATCGTAATACATCGCTTCGTCATCCCCGGCATCCTTGCGCTCGACCTGCGCACGAAAACGTGCCGCCTGGTCTTCGGCATCGTTGAGCTCCGAGAAACCGTTGGCGATCTCGCGACCGGCGATAAAGAACTCGAACCGGTCCGTTAGGAACGGATCTTTATCGTTTGCGCGCGACAGCGGGCTGACCTCCGCCGGGTACGCGTAGGCGAAGGTCGGCTCGGTGAAATTGTCCTCGGCGAACTTCTCGAACAGTTCGATCTGCAGCTTGCCCGCGCCGTCGCCGGGCTTGAAGTTGATGCCATGTTTGCCGCACAGCTCGCGTAGATAGGCAACGTCGCGCGCGCGCGCCAGATCGATTCCGTCCGGTATGTGTTTGGCCACGGCTTCGATCACGGTGATGCGCGTGAACGGCTGGTTGAGGTCGTACTCGCGCCCCTGATAGGTGACCTTGCGATTGCCGAACAACACGTCGGCGAGACCTTGCATGGCACGTTCGATCATCACGATGAGATCCTGGTAGTCGGCATAAGCGACGTACAACTCGAGCATCGTGAATTCGGGGTTGTGTCGCGTCGACACGCCCTCGTTGCGGAAATTGCGGTTGATCTCGTAGACCCGTTCGAGCCCGCCCACCGTCAAGCGCTTGAGGAACAGCTCCGGCGCGATGCGCAGGAACATGTCCATGTCGAGCGCGTTGTGGTGCGTCTTGAACGGCCGCGCGGCGGCGCCACCCGGAATGGTCTGCAACATCGGTGTTTCGACTTCGAGGAAATCCATGGAGTCGAGGAAGTCGCGCAGGTATCTCAAAATGCGATTACGCGTGATGAAGACGTTGCGGCTCTGTTCGTTGACGATCAGATCGACGTAGCGCTGGCGGTAACGCGTGTCGACATCCGCCATGCCGTGCCATTTGTCGGGCAGCGGTCGCAGGGATTTCGTCAGCAATCGCAACTCTTCGACGCGCACGGACAATTCTCCGGTCTTCGTCTTGAACAACGTGCCAGTGGCCGCGAGGATGTCGCCGACATCGTATTTCTTGAACGCGTCGTAAGCCTCCCCGAGCGTGTCGCGCTGCAGGAAGATCTGGATCAGCCCGGTACGGTCCTGCAGCTTGGCGAAACTCGCCTTGCCCATGATGCGCTGGAACATCATGCGGCCCGCGACGTGTAATCGCACCGGCGGATTCGCTTCAAACCATTCCGCGGGTTTGGCGCCGTATTCCGCCTGCAGCAGCGAGGCGAGCACGTCACGGCGATAGTCGTTCGGGAATGCTGGCACGCCCGCCGCCTTCGCCGTTTCACGCCATGCCGAAAGTTTCGCGCGCCGCTCCGCGATGAGTTTGTTCTCGTCTTCGCTCACAGTCCCGCCTTCAAAGATGCTTCGAGGAATGGTTCGAGGTGCCCATCGAGCACCTTGTTGGTGTCGCCGATCTCGACGTCGGTACGCAGATCCTTGATGCGCGACTGGTCGAGCACGTACGAACGGATCTGGTTGCCCCAGCTCACATCGCTCTTGGAGTCTTCCAGCACCTTCGAGGCAGCATTGCGCTTGTTGACTTCCAGCTCGTAGAGCTTGGCCTTCAGCATCTTCATCGCCGTCGCGCGATTCTTGTGCTGGCTGCGTTCGTTCTGACAGGCCACGACAATGCCCGAGGGACCGTGAGTGAGGCGCACCGCCGACTCGGTCTTGTTCACGTGCTGGCCGCCGGCGCCGCTCGAGCGGTACACATCCATGCTGATGTCGGCCGGGTTGAGGTCAACCTTGATGTCGTCGTCGACTTCCGGCGATACGAACACCGACGCGAACGAGGTGTGGCGGCGATTGCCCGAATCGAACGGCGACTTGCGCACCAGGCGATGCACGCCGATCTCGGTGCGCAACCAGCCGTAGGCGTAATCGCCCTTGATCTCGATGGTCGCGCTCTTCATGCCGGCGACTTCACCTGGCTGGGAGTCGATGACTTCGGCAGCGAAGCCGCGCGCGGCGGACCATTTCAGATACATGCGCAGCAGCATCTGCGCCCAGTCCTGAGCTTCGGTGCCGCCGGCACCGGCCTGGATGTCGAGGTATGCGTTGTGCGAATCCATCTCGCCCCGGAACATGCGCTTGAATTCGAGCTCGCGCACGTCGACTTCGAGTTTGCCAGCGTCGCGTTCGATTTCGCCCGCCATGGATTCGTCGTTCTCGCTTTCCGCAAGTTCGAGCAGTTCGCTCGCACTGCTGATCGCGCCGGTCGCCTTGTCGATGCTGGCGATCTCGGTCGTCAAACGCGCGCGTTCCTTGCCCATTTCCTGGGCCCGCTCGGGCTTGTTCCAGATCTTGGGGTCTTCGAGCTCGCGGCTGACTTCTTCTAGCCGTTCTTTCTTTTGGTCGTACTCAAAGAAACCCCCTCAAGGAAAACATACGTTCCTCGAGATCTTTGAGCTGACGCTTCAGCATGTTGATTTCCATGGCCGCGGAGTCTACTTGAGCTGACGCTCCATGAATATCGACAGGGGGTCGGGTTGGTACGGGGGAAACGCGGTGATCTCCTTGAAACCCGCACGCCGATAGAGCTTGAGCGCGCCGATGCTGACGTTGCCGGTTTCGAGCCGCGCCAGCGGCAACCCTTCCGCCCGCGCCCAATCGAGCAGTTTGACCAGCATGGCCAATGCAATTCCGCCGCCACGCGCCTTGGGCTTGAGATACATACGCTTGAGCTCCGCCCACTCGCCGCAGTTCTTGACTGCGCCACAGCCGACGAGCACGCCCTCCTGCTCCACCACCATGAACACGCTGCGTCCCGCGGCCAAAGCCTCCGGCGGATCGAAGTGATTGCTTTCGGCCGGATACAGCGCCGTATTGAACGCATCAAGTTCGGCGATCAGCGCACGCACCTCCGGCGCCAGCGGGTCGCCGATGCGGATCGTGTAAGTCCCCGTGATCATCGCAGTACGTGATCCACGAGCAATTGCAGGCGGCGCTCACCCTTGTATTCGTTGATATCCAGCCGGTAGACCAGCCGGATGTCGCCCTCCGGCAGCGGCGGGTTCTCGTCGACACCTTTGAAATTGAATGCGATGGCATCGAAGCTGCGCGCCTGGTCTGCGGTGGTGAGCCACATCTTCAGATGTTTGTCGCCCACCACGCGGGCGTTCTTGATGGCGAATACACCGTCGAAGCACGGTTCCGGAAACGCCTGGCCCCAGGGTCCGCCTTCGCGCAGCGCCTGCGCCGTTTCGAGCGCAATCTCATCGCTCGACAACTCGCCATCGGTTTCGACGCGGTTCGAAGGAATCGACGGATCGCGCCAGCGGGTCACCTCCTGGTCGAATGCCTGCGCGAATGCATCGAGATGTTTCTCTTCGATCGACAGGCCGGCTGCCATTGCATGCCCGCCGAAGCGGTTGATCAATTCCGGGTGACGCGTCGCGATGCCGTCGAGCACGTCGCGGATGTGGATGCCCTGCACCGAACGCGCCGAGCCTCTCAAACTACCGTCCGCGTTACGCGCGAACGCGATCACCGGGCGCCGCACCCGGTCCTTGATGCGGCTCGCCACGAGGCCAACGACCCCCTGGTGCCAGGCCGGGTCGAACAGACACACGCCATGGCGCGACGCACCGTCGCCGGGATCGCGCAAACCGCTGACCGCGGCCAGCGCCGCGCCCTGCATTTTTGCTTCGATCTCGCGCCGCTCGGTGTTGAGCTGGTCGAGGCGCGTCGCGAGCGCCAGCGCTTCGGAATCGTCGTCCGTCAGCAGGCAACGAATGCCGATCGACATGTCGTCGAGCCGGCCGGCCGCGTTCAGCCGCGGTCCGATGGCGAATCCCAGGTCGGCGGAGGTCAGCGACGGCGCATTGCGCTTGCCGATCGCCAGCAGCGCGCGAATGCCGGCGATCGCGCGCCCGGCGCGAATCCGGCGGATGCCCTGCGACACCAGCACGCGATTGTTGACGTCGAGCGGCACCAGGTCTGCGACCGTACCGAGCGCCACCAGGTCGAGGAAATCGGTGACCGGCGGCATCACGATCGTGCCGCGCTGGTCGAGTTCGCGCCGCACCGCCGCCATCACGTAGAACGCCACGCCGACTCCCGCCAGGGCACGCGAACCGAAGCGGCTGCCGGGAACATTGGGATTCACGATCACGTCGGCCGCGGGCAACTCGGGCCCCGGCAGATGATGGTCGGTGATCAACACCTTGATGCCCCGCGCCCGCGCGGCCGCGACGCCGGCATTACTCGAGATGCCGTTGTCGACAGTAATGATGAGTGATGGCGCCCGCTCGGCGGCGATCCCGACGATCTCCGGAGTCAGCCCATAGCCGAATTCGAAGCGGTTCGGCACCAGGAAATCGACTTTCGGAAAACCCCAGGCGCGCAGGCAACGCACAATCAGCGCGGTGCTGGTCGCGCCGTCGGCATCGAAATCGCCGATGACCAGGATGCGGCGCTCGCGGTGCTCGAGGATCAGCGCCACCGCCGCCTCGATACTTTCGAGCGAACCCACCGGCACCAGCCTATCTAGCGTGAGCGCGAGGTCGGCCGAATCGCGTACGCCGCGCGCCGCGTACGCACGGCGCAACACCGGATGCAGGCGTGCATCGGCGATTTCGGTGTGAGTGGCGACGCGCCGTTCGATGACCAGTTGCATGGCGGGCGATTATGCCTTCGTGCGCGCGTGCCGTTGCCCAAGCTGGGTGAGCCAGGGTTTGTTGCCGCGCCAGAGGCGCCAGGCGGGCCGTGCCGCGACGCGGAACCAGCGATCGTTGGCAATGATGTCGAAAGCCGCGAGTGTGCCGTCGGACAATGCGGCTCGAACCGGCGCAAACCAGTTTGCCTCGAGCGCTGCCAACGACTCAGCCGGCGCGCCGTTGATGGGCATCAGCTCGACCAGCACCCGATCGGACGCGGCGCGCACCTCGGCAAATCCCGCCGGCACATTTGTCGGAAAAGCGCCGATCGTGGCGCGCGCCAATGCCGCAAAGGCCGGATCGTCGCCGTGGAAGTGCAGTATCGAGCGGTTTTCCGGTAACGCGCGCGGTGGTAGAGGCAGGCGCGGTCCGCCACCCCACAACCACAATGACGTCAGACGCGGCAGGCCAGAGCGTTCGCGCGCCAGATTCACCGTCGCGCCATGCATCCACATTTCTATTTCCGCCGAGAGCCGTCGCAACTCGCGCGCTGGCGCACCCGACGGCAAGGCGTGGCCAATCTCCGTATCGAGCAGGCGAGCCGGGTCGACGGTCTCGACCTGCGCGGGCGCAAGACCTGACAACACGAATCCGCGCGGGCCTGCATCGTGGAGCACATACGGCGCGAACGTGCGGGTGAATTCCTCGCGCCATTGATCGCGCTCGGCGGCCGCGACTCGCGGCAACCCGCGCTCGAGCATGCGCACGTGATCGAGGCGCGCTTCGAGTCGCACCGGGGTCGCGAGCCAGACGAAGTCGCCCGCGGCCGCGACCTCACCCGCCGCCAGCGTCGCGGCCGGTGAAACCAGATCGGCGCGGCCGAGATCCCGGGCGAGCCAATGCCGCCAGTCGGTGATGTGTGTGCTGTGCGCGAATCGCAGCAGCCAGTCGAGGTGGGGCAGCTCCAGCGGTTGAACCGCCGCAGCGCGCGCGGCTTCCTCCGGCAGATACAGGTCGGAGAGAATAAGAGTCAGCCTTCGCATGCGTTATCGTAAACGATGAAAATCACTCAGCAACCGACCGTCGGCATCAATCTCATCCGCCGGTACGGCGCGGACTTCATCACCCTCGGTGAGGAAGACATTCGCGCCAGTTGCCTGGTCACCGCGGCCACTCTCACCCGCGATTGGGCGCCGCGGACGGTCGAGGAACTGAAGATGGAACATCTGTCGCCCCTGTTCGAACTCGCGCCCGAGATCGTGGTGCTCGCAACCGGCCCGCAGCAGACGTTTCCACGCGCGGCGCTGCGCGCCGAATTCGCGACGCGCAGGATTGGTTTCGAAGTGATGGAAGTTGGCGCGGCCTGCCGCACCTACAACGTACTGGTGGGCGAGGAGCGGCGCGTGCTGGCGGCGATTCTGCTGCCCGGATCCGGGAAGGGATCCGGGTGAAAGCACAGGGGGAGAAAGTTGTTTAGCGAGGCCAATGGTTCGAAGCTGACAGACTCGAATTACTGGCGAAATTTTTTCTTCTTCTTTTCGGCGACTTCTTCTTATTGCCGCGACTTCCCCGTTCTCCCCTGTGCCCTCAACCGGATCCCCTCACATATTGAAGAGTGCCATGTCGGCGAGCGGCGACATCAAAACATGTTAAATGCGGACTGACAAGGCTTAAGCCTAATGGCTCACAACCTGCCTCTGAATACGACCGCCTGCTTCTAACAAAAACAAATACTTAGCGAACATTCCGCATTCGAGAATTTACTCGAATACTGTGCTGCAGCGAAAATCAGCCGAGTCCACCGAGCATCGGCACGAAGGCAACCTTGCCGAGCACTTCACGCTCGATGTGTTCGTCGCGACGCGTGAAGCGAATGAGTTCCTGCGCGCCCTCCGGACCCACCGGCACGATCAGCCGGCCCTTGTTAGCCAGCTGCGTGAACAGCGCCTCCGGCACCGCGAGCGGCGCCGCGGCGACCAGGATTCCGTCGAAAGGCTTCTGCGATTTCCAGCCGGCGAATCCATCGCCGTGCTTGAGCATCACGTTCTTGACGCCGAGCTCCTTGAGTGTGGCCTTGGCGCGCTTGGAGAGCGGGCCGATACGCTCGATCGAGTAGATCTTCTTTACCAGCGGCGCCAGCACCGCGGTCTGGTAGCCGCAGCCCGTGCCGACTTCGAGCACCTTGCCAACCTTTCGACCGCCTTCCAGCAGCGCTTCGGTCATACGCGCCACGATGTACGGCTGCGAGATCGTCTGGCGGAATCCGATCGGCAGCGCGGTGTCTTCGTACGCGCGGCTAGCCAATGCCTCATCCACGAAGATGTGGCGCGGCACGTTGCGGATGCGATCGAGCACCGTCAGATTGGCGATGCCCTGCTCCCGCAGACGCTGGATCAGGCGATCGCGCGTGCGCGCGGAGGTCATGCCGATGCCCGCGTTGCGCTGCTCGCTCACGAGCCAGCCCAGCTGCGCAGGGTGTCGAGTTCCGCGTGATTCGTGAGATCGACTGTGAGCGGCGTGACCGACACGTAGCCCTGCGCCACGGCGTGGAAATCGGTGCCGGGGCCCGCGTCCTGGCTCTTGCCCGCGGGCCCGACCCAATACACCGGGCGGCCACGCGGATCTTCGGCGCGGATCACCTTCTCCGAGCGATGGCGATTGCCGAGACGCGTGACCAACATTCCCTTCACGTCCGCGATCGGAATGTTGGGGACATTGACGTTGAGGATCGTCGCACGGCCGAGGGCGTGGACAATGGGTGCAGCGATCAGCTTCTCGACGATCAGCCGCGCGAAGTGGCCGGCGGTTTCGAACAGACGCGGGTCGTCTCCGCGCAGCCCGTCGGTGTTGAGCGAGATCGCGACCGCGGGTTTGCCGAGGTGGCGGCCTTCCGTGGCGGCCGCGACCGTGCCCGAATACAACACGTCGTCGCCGAGATTGGCGCCGTCGTTGATGCCGGACACGACCATGTCGGGTTCGAACGGGAACAGGCCCGAGATCGCGAGGTGCACGCAATCGGTGGGCGTTCCACCTTGCAGGAAGTAGACGTCGTCTTCCGCCTTTTCGACGCGTAACGGCATGTCGAGGGTGAGTGAATTGCTGGCGCCGCTGCGATTGCGATCGGGCGCGACCACTGTCAGATCGCCTACACCCTGCAACGCTTCGCGCAGTGCGAGGATGCCGCGTGCGCGGTAACCATCGTCGTTGGATATGAGGATTCGCACCGGCGCGCAATATACTCAATGCGTCAACGCGGAGGTAGCTTGAGCGGCAAACGCACCGATCCGGACACGGATCTGTTTCGTGAGGCCATGATCGACGTGAAGCCGATCAAGGCGCGTGCACCTGTGCCCGCCGCGCGCCGCAAACCGCCCGCCCGCGCGCGGTTCAGCGCCGCCGATCGCGCCCTGGTGCTGGTGGAAAGCCTGCAGGGGTTTGGCGATGGTGAAATCACCGACACGGGTGACGAGATTTCCTTCCGCCGCGCCGGCGTGCAGGAAGGGATCCTGCGGAAACTGAAACGCGGCGATTACCGCGTCGAGGACATCTGCGACCTGCACGGTTTGCGTGCGGATGAAGCCAAGGCGGCGTTGCGCGGGTTCCTGGCCGAGTCGCTGGCGCACAACCTGCGCTGCGTGCGCATCATTCACGGCAAGGGAAAGGGTTCGGGCCCGAAAGGCCCGGTGCTGAAGGTGGCCGTGAACATGATCCTGCGCAAGACCGCGCCGGTGCTGGCGTTCACCTCGGCGCGACGCGTCGATGGCGGCACCGGCGCCATCAACGTGCTGCTGTCTAACCAGTCCAGCGCGAAGGCGTAGCTTTTCGGCTAACTCTTCTTCGTGAACGCCTGCTTGAGGCGCTCCTGGGTCGCCGGCACGAACCATTTCTCGCTCGCCATGGCGCCGAACTCGCGTTCGTTCAGCAGGTCCTGGCCGGGCCTGCCGTACAGATCGATGAGATCGCGGCGCGTGAGTTCGCGGGTCTTCAGCATGACGTCCCGGGGCAACGCGCAGAATTCGCGCGCTATCGCCAAGGCCCGCGCCACGACCTCGGCGGGCTCGCACAACTCGTCGACCAGACCGATTCGATACGCGGTCGCCGGGTCCATCAACGCGCCACGCGTCAGGAATTGCGCCGCGTGACCGCCCGTCAGGCGTTTGAACGCGCCCATGATCAACGCACCCGGAAACAGCCCGATGTGCACTTCGTTGAGACCCATGCGGAAATCGCCCTGCGCCATCACCCGGTAGTCGCCCTGCACTGCGAGTACCGTGCCGCCCGCGGGTGAGTGACCGGTGATCCCGAAAATCACCGGCATCGGTGCCATTGCGAGCGCACGAGCCGCGCGCCACAACTCGATGAACACCGCGCTCACGCCGTCGCGATCGAGCGTGAGCATGGTTCGCACGTCGAGCCCGGCCGAGAAGAGTCCGGGCTGCCCGGTCATGACCACCGCGGCCGCGCCTTTCGCCGCCTGCAGTGCCGCATTGATGGCGCGCAGCAGGTCGACGTTCAGCGCGTTCACCGGTGGGCGGGCGAGACGGATCTCACGGATGAATGCGCCGCCGGGCGAGGCATCGGCGGTGATCGCGTGGTCGGTCGTTTCGAGCATGATCATTCCCCCGGGTCGACTGCCGCGATGATCTCGCGAAGCACCGTGGTCGCAAAGCTTCCCGAAGACAACGCGAAGTTGAGCCGCAGAACGCCGTCCGAATAATCATGCTCGAGATCGCGCACGCGGATGCGCAGCGCGCGCCGTTCGGATTTCATGCGTTCCTGCGCGATCACCGCCAACGCCTCCGGGAACCCGGCGGCTATGCGGTCCTCGAGCGCCAGCACCTCGCCACTCGCCAGGGATGTGCCTTCACCCCACAGCGGCGCCGTGGGATGTACATCGAGCGTGGTGCCACGTTGTTCGAGATCGGCATCCGGTGTTTCGACGGCGAACACGCTGCCGCGCCCGTCGAGGTTGGCGACGTCACCGGCCAGGAGCGTGCGCCAGGTGTCCAACGCGATTCGCTCGGCCAGGATCGCATTGAAGACCACGCTGCGCGCCGCCGACAACATGAAACCCTGCGAGGAGCGGTCGCGCGACCGGGGGCGCTCGCCGCGCGCAAGTTGTTCGGCCAGCACCAGCACCTGCGCGAGATTGCCGGCGTCGCGGCCAAACCGCTGTGGACCGAAATAGTTAGGCGCGCCGCCGGTGCGGATTCGCGCCATCCGCTCCTGCAGTACGCCGGCATCGCAGTCGAGATTCCGCACCGTGATGACGAACCGGTTGCCCTCGAGCGCGCCGCGCGGCAACTTGCGCTGGTGCGGCGCCGAGGCAAGCACTTCGTACCCCTCGCCTTTCAGGCCGACGAATTCCTCGGCGGCGCGTTTTCCGCGCGGCAAGGTGAAGTGCTGTGTGGTGACCGCGTTGCGGTCTTTCATGCCAGCGAAACCGACATCGAAGGGTTTGCAGCCGGCAGCGCGGGCCAGCTCGCGCGCCACCCATTCGGTGTTGGCGCCGCGTTTGCGCACCCGCAGCAAAGCGTGCGGCCCCTCGCCGCCGGCGGCGAACCCCAGGATCTCTTCGACTTCGAAGTCTTCGGGCGAGGCGCGCAACACGCCGGTTCCGAGCGGCTCACCCCAGGCGGTCGGCGGCGTCAGCGCCGCGCGGCGCCAGGTATCGGGGATCATTCCAGCAACACCACTGCCTGCGCGGCGAGCCCTTCGTTGCGACCGACGAAACCCAGGTGTTCGGTCGTGGTCGCCTTGATGTTCACCTGGTTTTCGGTGACCCCGAGCATCAGCGCCAGCGAACGGCGGATCTCCAGGCGGTAGGGCGATACTTTCGGCGCCTGCGCAAGCAGCGTGATGTCCACGTTTCCGACCTTGTATTTACGCACACTCAGCATCTCGAGACAGGCGGCGACGAAGCGGCGGCTGTCGGCGCCCTTCCACACGGGGTCGGTGTCCGGAAAGTGCATGCCGATGTCGCCGAGGCCCGCGGCGCCTAACAAGGCGTCGCACAGGGCGTGTAACACCACGTCGCCGTCGCTGTGCGCGACGACCCCGCGCGTGTGCGGAATGCGCACCCCGCCGAGCACGATGGAATCGCCCGGGCCGAAGGCATGCACGTCAAAACCGGAACCAATACGCATCAGTTGTGCTCCAGGCGCAGCTTCAATATGGCGGCGGCGAGCGCGAGATCGTCCGCAGTCGTGATCTTGATGTTATCCGCCCGGCCGGCGATGAGTCGCGGCCGATGGCCGGCCCACTCCATCGCCTGGGCTTCGTCGGTCGGGATACGATTCACGGAAAGCGCGGAATCGAGCGCACGCCGCAACGGTCCGAAACGGAAAACCTGCGGCGTTGCCGCGCGCCACAATCCGGATCGATCGAGCGTGGCGGTGACCTCCGCGGGCTGAGAATCGCCAGCGCGTTTGAGCGTATCCGCCAGCGGCACGGCTAACAACCCACCTACTTCCTGTGATGCCAGTTCCTGCTTGAGCGCGGCCAGATCGGCGCTCGAGAAACAGGGACGGGCGGCGTCATGCACCATCACCCAGTCGTCGTCGCTCGCGAGGGGGACGAGGAGTTCCAGCGCATTTCGCACCGAATGCACGCGCTGCTCTCCTCCCGCCGTGACCTGGAGATGGCGGGTTCGACGCACGGCGATCGAGGCCCAGTGTTCATCGTCCGTCGCGATCGCGACGACGATGCCCGCGCAATCGCCATCGGCCTCGAACGGCGCGAGCGATAGCTCGAGGACAGTCGATCCGGCGAGCGCCGCGTACTGCTTCGGCAGCTGCGATGAGAACCGCCGGCCGCTGCCCGCGGCCGGAATGACGAGGAAGTAACGCATCGGGGGCGGAGATTACCGCGAGGCGTCGACTCAGCGCGCGGCTGTCTGCCTGCGTTGCTCGGTGCGAGCCGGCGCGGTGCGCAAGGGCCGGACGGGAACGACCTGATAGAAAGTTTCGTTGCGGCCGATCATGCCGAGCTCGCTGCGCGCGCGCTCTTCGATGGCCGACATGCCCGCCTTGAGATCCGCCACTTCCGCAATCAATTGCTTGTTGCGTTCGGTGAGCTCGCCGTTCTCGCCCTTCTGGGCTTCGACCGCGTCCGACAGGCGCGAGACCTCGCGGACGCCATCCGCGGACAACCAGAGCCGGTGCTGAAGCATCAGCACGATTACCAGCAACGCTGCGCCCAGCCATTTCATCGGCGACGGCCTCTCACAAAGAATTTCCCCACTGCCAGTAGACTAAACTAAACTAAGTTCACTGTGAAGACCGGCAAGATAAACATTCACGAGGCGAAGACGCACCTCTCCCGCCTGATCGAAGACGTCGCGAGCGGCAATGAGATCCTGATCGCCAAGGGTGGGCGCGCGATGGCGCGGCTCGTGCCGTTGCGCCGCGACGAAACTCCCCGTCGCCCGGGCCTGCTCAAGGGAAAGCTGCGCATCGCCGACGATTTCGAACGGCCCTGGGTCGAGTTCGCGCCCGGCTGAGCGGCCGCCCTCCCCTACTCCGCCATTTCATGCGCCTGTTACTCGATACGCAGATCTATCTCTGGTGGCTGGCGGACTCGCGCAAGCTCAAACCGGCGACCCGCGAACGCATCGAAGAGGCCGACGAGGTCTTCGTGAGTGCCGCGTCCATCGTCGAGTGCGAGCAGAAAATCGCCGCCGGCTTGCTCGAAGGTGATCCGCAGGAACTGGTGCGCGGGATCAAGGCCAGCGGCTTCACCGAGTTGCCGGTGCGCGCGCGCCCGGCTGCCGCCGCCGCTGCGCTCAAGCCCGTCGCGGGCAGCGATTTCTTCGACCGCCTGCTGGTCGCGCAGGCGATGAGCGAGCCGCTGCGATTCCTCACTGCCAATCCGGCGTTGGGCCAGTATTCGGAGCTTGTTGAAGTCGCCTGAAGAAAATCAACGCGCGGGAATGTTAGTCTCGCGCCTCAACCCACGAGGAGCGATGCCATGAGCAAGGGAATGGACCAGAAGAAGAGCGTCAAGAAGAAGGCTGCGAAGTCTTTGGACGAGAAGCGCGCTGCGAAGAAGGCCAAGAAAGCCGAGAAGCAATTCCTGCAGCGCCCCTGAGCCGAACGAGTTGCGCGCTTTGCGCGCGTAATCCGGCTTGAATGAAAAACGGGTCCGTCTTGCGACGGACCCGTTTTTTTTCCAGAACGGAGCAACTCACTACTTCGCGACGGGTTTCCCGTCCGTATCGAGGATCGTGACTTCGCCGAAGTTCAGCGCCCTCACCGGCTTTTCGATCTTCGACAAATCACCCACGACCACCCAGGTCAACACTTCCGGGTGAATGAGATCGCCAGCCGCGGCATTCACCTGCGCCGGTGTCAGCGCGATGATGTCGCCCACGAAGTCGTTCCAGTACGAATCCTTGAGACCGAAGGTCAGGATCTCACCGTACGAGCCCGCGATCTCGGTCGACGTCTCGTTGTTGCCCGGCATCGCGATCGCGATGCTGTCCTTCGTGAACTTGAGCTCCGCCTCGTCGGCCTTCTTCGTGCTCAGCAGATCGCGCAATTCCTTGCGAATCTCGACCATCGATTCCGCGGTCTTGTCGGTCTGCACGCCGGCGCCCGCGCGGAAGGTGCCCTGCCCGACGGCGTCGGTGACGCGTGCACCCGCGCCATACGCCCAGTGTTTGTCTTCGCGCAGGTTCATGTTCAGGCGCGATACGAAATTACCGCCCAGCAGGGTTTCCAACGCGACGAACTGGATGTGCTTCGGATCCGCGCGGGTCGGGCCGATGCTGGCCGCAACGACCTGCGACTGCTCGGCGCCGGTGCGGTTGATGAGGAATACGCGCGGCTTCGTGGGTAGTTGCACCGTCGAGATGGTCTTCACCGGTTTCGCCTCAGCCGGCGCGCGCCAGGCGGCGAGACGCTGCTCGAGCATCGGCTGGATCTTCGCGAGCGAGGTATCACCCACGACCAGCAACACCGCGTTGTCCGGCCGGACCCAGCGTTTGTAGAACGCCGCAAGCTCCGCGCTCGTGAAACTCGAAACCGCCTCGGCCGTGCCGGTGCCCGACGCCGGGTTCGAATAGGCGTGGCCTTCGCCGTAGATGAGCTCCGGCAGGATGCGCTGCACCGACGCCGCCGGATTCGCCTTCTCCTGCTGGATGGTCGCCAGCGTCTGACCGCGCAGGCGATCGAGTTCCTTGGCCGGGAACGTCGGGTTCGTGATCACATCGGTGTACAGATCGAGCGACTCGCCCAGTTTGCTGCTGAGCGCGTTCATGCGCAGGAACGAACGATCGAGCGAAGAGCCCACTCCCATGTGGGCGCCGAGCGATTCCGCCCGTTCCGCGATGGCTTGTGAGTTACGCGTCTTCGTGCCTTCCTGCAGCATCAGCATGGACAAGCGCGCCGTGCCGGGCTTGGCAGAACTATCCGCGGCGAATCCGGCATCCGCGATCAACGTGAAGTCGACGACCGGCGCGTTGTGCCGCTCGACTACGACGACCTGCAGACCGTTCGAGAGTTTCGTGCGCGTCGGGCCGGGAAGCGTGAGCGACGGCGGCATTCCGGTGTCGGGGCGCTTCGAGCGATCGACCGACGATGCTGACGTCTTGTAGTCAGGCGTCGGCACGACGTTGACGATGAACACGCCATCGGAAAGCCAGCGCTTGGCCGCTCCCTGAACGTCGGCAGCGGTGGCGTTGCCCACCCAGCCGAGCCGCGTCTTGTAGTAGTCAGGCGTTCCGCCGTAGACCATGCTTTCCGCCAGGATCGACGACTTGCCGCCGAACCCATCGATGCGTTCGATGCCGCGTACGAAGTTGGCGTAGTTGCCCGTGCGGATGCGCTCGACTTCGGCTGCCGTCGGGCCGGTCGCGATGAACTTCGCCAGTTCCTCGTCGAGGGTTTTTTCGACCGCGGCCGGATCGCTGCCCGGCTTGACGGTGACGTAGATCTGGATCTGCGAGCCGAGTTCGAACGGGCCGATATCGCAGGCAACCGCGGTGGCGGTGCGATCGGTGTAAACCAGGCGCTTGTACAGTCGGCTGTTCTTGCCGTTTGCGAACAGATCGCAGCTCATGTCGAGCAGCGTGAATTCCCGCGTCTTGTAGCCGGGAATGTTCCACACCTTATATATGCGCGCCTGGGGCACGCGGTCCTGGACCATGGCGCGGCGCGTGCCGGTCATCTTCGCGATCCACTCTTCCTGGCGATTGATCACGGGGCCCGCGGGGATATCGCCGAAGTATTTCTCGACCTTCTGCTTCGCGTCCGCGAGCGTCACGTCGCCGGCCAGCACGATCACCGCATTCGCGGCGCCGTAATACGTACGGAACCATTCCTTCACGTCGTCGACTGACGCGGCGTTCAGGTCTTCCATCGAACCACCGGTTTCCCATGAATAAGGATGGCCGGCCGGATAGGTGCTGTTGGTGATGAGTTTGTCGACTTTGCCGTACGGCGCGTTGTAACGTTGACGCATCTCGTTCTGCACCACGCCGCGCTGCTCGTCGAGGACCTTCTGGTCAATGGCGCCGAGCAGGTGACCCATGCGGTCGGATTCCATCCACAAGGTGAGATCGAGCGCCGAAGTTGGCACATTCTGGAAGTAGTTAGTACGGTCATACCAGGTGGTGCCGTTGAGCTTGCTGGCGCCGGCGGCTTCCATCACCTTGAACCAGTCGTCCTTGTAGTTCTCCGAGCCGTTGAACATCAGATGTTCGAACAGGTGCGCAAAGCCGGTGCGGCCCGGGCGTTCGTCCTTGCTGCCGACGTGGTACCAGATGTTGACCGCGACCACGGGGGCCTTGTGGTCCTCGTGGACGATGAGCGTGAGCCCGTTGTCGAGCACTAACTTCTGATACGGGATGTCCACGACCGGCAAGGCCGCGGCCCTGGGCGCCGCCGTCCCTTCCTGGCCGAAGGCCAGCGCCGACACCGTCAACATGGCCAACGAAGCGCAGATACGCAGAGTTTTCATGAAGTTCCTTTGGTGGCCGCGCTTCTGTTCCCAGGGTTGGGGGCGGCTCGATGGACGAATGCTATATGCAAGACGGGGAAACGTGCAGGGGGTACGACGAAAAGAGCACGACTTGCGCCAGGCCGTTCGGCGTTCCCATCATTGACCCTGCGCCGAAGTGAAGCCGCGGCACACCACTGCTAACTTGTTGCCGTCCGGATCGCGCAGATAGGCGGCGTAGAAATCCGGGTTGTACAGCAGGCGCAGACCGGGCGCGCCTTCGGAAGTTCCGCCGTTGGCCAGGGCGGCTCCGTGGAACTCGTCGACCGCGCGCCAGTTCGTCGCCCACAAGGCGACCATGCTGCCGTTGCCGACCCCGGCGGGGTCGCCGTTGAAAGGCTTGCAGATCCACAGCGCATCCTGCACGGCGCCTTGCTGTTCGTATTGCCCCCAGCCTATCCACCCATTCCAGCTCGTTTCGCTTTCGCCGGAGGTATCGCAACGCCGATAACCCAGCGTCGCCAGCGTCGCATCATAGAAGCGGGCCGAGCGTTCGAGGTCGTTCGATCCCAGGCAGACGTAAGCGAACATGTTCATGATCAACCCTCCACGACACCGGCCGCAGCTTGTTAGCGCCGTTTGGAGGCGGAGCTTATCCCTTCGAGCGCGCGCAGCGTATTGGCAAGACGGCGTGCGCGGGTCTCGGGCTTCTTCGCGCCGAGAATCGCCTCGGCGTGTTCCCGCCGATGCGAATAACTGAGCGCGCTCCATTTGACGGCTGCGCTGCGATTCTTGCGCAGCGCACTCGCAAGGTCGGGCGGCACCACAACTTCCCGCACTGCCGTATCGAGCGCGATCGTCACCTTCACCGTCTCGTCGCCGGCAAGACCCGCCGCCTCGCGGTTGCTCTTTCGCAGCGGGATGAACGTGGCGCCATGCATCGAGAAAATGGTGCTTCGATAACTGTAGCGATTGATCGTCACCTTGACCGGCGCCCGCACCTTGCCGAAAACCGCCTTCGGATCGAACCGCACGGGGATCGCGCTCATCACGCCGTCGTTTTGCAGTTTCACGGTGATGGTTTTGCTGATGGGTTTCGTCACAACGCGTCCACGTAAACCCAGGCCACACCGCCCGCGGCGAGCGGCGCTTCGATCCGCGCATAGTTGTCAGGGCGTTCGTATTCATCGGCCAGCGCGAGTTGCGCCACGGTGAATTCGAACACTGTGCCGCCGACACGGTTCGTCTGAGAATGGCTGCGCACGACGTTGGCGAGTTGTTTGCCGTCCCTGTGCAGATGCACGAGTTCGAAGCCGACGATCTCGGCGGCAACGCCCGGGAGCAAAACCCCGAACGTCGCCAACTGCACTTCGCTCTTTTGCAGGGAGCCGTATGAAAAAACCCGTGGCATCTCGGCCGGCATCAGTAGCGGCGCTTCAACATGAGGTTGAAAGGGAACTCCATCGTGCAGGGCTTCCCGGCGCACAGCGCAGGTTTGTACTTCGTCATCAGCAAGACCGACGCGGCGAAATTCAACATCGCCGGATCGTCGACGTCTCCGTACACCTCGACTTTCTGGCCCTTTCCGTCAGGACCCACGGTCACGGCCATGCGCAGATACCCACTCGCCACGCGCTGAGTCTGCCCTTTCACGATGGCCTTTACGATGGGCCTCATCCCTTCGAGCGGATATGGCGGCTCGTCGCCCGGCGCAATCGATTCGTACATCTCGTTGAAATAGCTCTTCTCTTCGGGCGTCAGCTGTTCATACGTCTTGTCGAACGGAATCTTCGTGCTCCACGCGACCTGTCTGCGGAGAATCGAGCCGGTCGATGAGGTCGCCTCTTTGAGCGTGCGCTGGGCCGGGGAGTCATTGGGAGCAACCTGCGCCGACACGCTCCCGGTGACACACAAGGAGATCAGCAGCAGGAAAGTCAGGCAGGTTTTCATGCGACTGGCCGCCTCGTCATTGGTTCGGGAACTGCTGAAGCTCGAGGCGCAGCGATAGATAGAGGTTGCGCACCGTTTCGCTCGCCAACAACGGAATCGCGAACAGGAGGCGCTCGTGGCCTGCAAACATCATGCGTGACGGATGACGACGACGGTGCCCGCGAGCTTGTCGTGCCAGGACTGCTTGCGCGGATCGAATGCCACCCAGACAAAACCCAGCATGAACACGAGCGTCGATACGTAGTAGGCGAAGTAGCGGCCGATCGCCTGACCACCCGACATGGGCCCGCCGGTTTCGGCATCGACGATCTGCATCGACAGCATCATCTTGCCCGGAGTCGCATGCCTGGTTTTCCAGAAGACGATCGTCGCGAGCGCCGGCAACACGTAGGTGATGAAGAATTCGGCGCCAGAGGGGATCAGCGAGCGGGAGTCGTCGAGGAAGTACCCCCAACCGTAAATGGCACCCAGCAGTGGGACGATGATGCACAGGAGCAGGATCGAATCGATGATCACCGCGAGCAGCCGAATCCAGAAACCTGCGTACTCTTCGGTCTGCGTAATCACGGCGAGCTCCTGAAGTTGTTTGCAAATCGGGCAAGCGCCCATTGCTTCTGCCACGAACGCGGCAACCGCGACAACCCGTCACCCAGCGGGGTGATGCGCTACGCTTCGCCTCCGATGCGCGTTTTACTCGTTACCCCGCCGATGATCCAGCTCAATACGCCGTACCCTGCGACGGCTTATCTGAGCGGATTTCTGCGCTTGCACGCCGCCCGACTGGGCGTCGGCATTTCCCAGGCGGACACGTCGATCGCCTTGTTCCTGCGGCTCTTTTCGGCACCCCTGCTAACGCGGATGGCAGCCGAACTGCGCCAGCGCGCCAAACAGCTCGGCAAGCGCACCCCGGCGCCACCCGCCGTCGCGCACTTTCTCGCCCACGCCGAGCGTTACATCGACACGGTCGAGCCGGCCATTCGCTTCCTGCAGCGGCGCGACCCGAGCCTGGCGTTTCGCATCGTCGGACGGGCCTTCCTGCCCGAGGGCCCGCGCTTTCAGCACCTGAGCCCGCCTCCCTCGGCCGAACACGCCGGGCTCGACGAACACCTGCTGTCCGCGTTCGGCTCTCTGGGTACAACCGAGCAGGCCCGCTATCTCGCAAGCCTCTTCATCGACGATCTCGCCGACGTCTGGCGGGAAGGCATCGATCCGCGCTTCGAACTCGCCCGGTACGGCGAACGCCTCGCCGCCAGCTCCGCGTCATTCGATGCGTTGCACGCCGCGTTGAACGACGAGCCGACCATGATCGACGCCACGCTCGACGAGATCACGCGCGAACTGTTCGCCGCCGAACGCCCCGACTTCGTCGCCATCACCGCGCCGTTCCCGGGCAACGTGTACGGTGCATTTCGCATGGCGCGCACGATCCGTTCGCTTGCGCCGCAGACGAAACTCGTGCTCGGCGGCGGCTGGGTCAACACCGAGCTGCGTTCGCTGCGCGAGCCGCGGGTGTTCGACTACTTCGACTACCTGACGCTCGATGACGGCGAGCGGCCGCTGCTGAATCTGCTGACCCGCCTGCGCGGCGGCGCCGCGCCGCTGGTGCGCACCTATCTACGCAAGGATGGCGCGGTGGTGTTCGAGAACGATGCGAAGCAACGCGACTTCGCGCAGAAGGACACGGGCATCCCGACGTACGACGGACTGCCGCTCGACAATTATGTTTCCGTCATGGAAATGCTGAATCCCATGCACCGGTTCTGGTCGGATGGCCGCTGGAACAAGATCACGCTGGCGCATGGGTGTTATTGGAAGAAATGCGCGTTCTGCGACGTCTCGCTGGATTACATCGGGCGTTACGACAAACCCGGCACCGACATCGTGATGAGCCGCATCCGCGCGTTGATCGCGGAAACCGGCGAAACCGGCTTCCATCTGGTGGACGAGGCCGCGCCGCCGGCGGGAATGCGCTCGCTCGCGCAGCGGCTGATCGACGAGAAACTCGCCATCACCTGGTGGGGAAACATCCGTTTCGAAAAGACGTTCAATCCCGCGTTGTGCAGTCTGCTGGCCGCGTCGGGCTGCGTGGCCGTGAGCGGCGGGCTGGAGGTTGCGTCGGACCGGTTATTGGAACTCATGAAAAAAGGAGTCACCGTCGAACAGGTGGCTCGCGTCACCCGCGCGTTCACCGACGCCGGCATCATGGTGCACGCCTATCTCATGTATGGGTTCCCGACGGAGACCACGCAGGACACCATCGATGCGCTCGAACGTGTGCGCCAGTTGTTCGCCGCCGGCTGCATCCAGTCAGCGTATTGGCATCGCTTCGCGGCTACCGCGCATTCGCCGATCGGACTCCACCCCGAGAAATACGGCATCACGCTGCGTCCGCCGCCGGATATCCGGTTCGCGCACAACGATGTCGAGTTTCACGACCCGGTCGGCACCGATCACGATTTTCTGGGCGGCGGCCTGCGCAAGGCGCTCTATAACTACATGCATGGCGTGGGCCTCGATGAAGACGTACGCATGTGGTTCGAGCCGCGCAAACAAGCACGCCCGCATGGCGGCCGTCATGGATCTCGCAAGGGACGCGGCGGCGCGGACCCCTCCGTGCCGCGCACCACGGTGCCGCGCGACCTGATCGAGCGCTCGCTCGGTTAACGTGCTCATCGCGTTCAACAAACCCTTCGGCGTGAGCTGCAAGTTCAGTCCGGAACCGGGCAAACGCACCCTCGCCGACTTCATCGACGTGCCAAATGTCTACCCCGCCGGCCGGCTCGACACCGACAGCGAAGGCTTGCTGCTGCTGACCGATGTCGGCGTACTGCAGACGCGCATCGCCGACCCGGGTCACAAACTACCGAAGGTTTATTGGGCGCAGGTCGAAGGCGCGCCTACGGATTCGGAAATAGCGCCGCTGCGCGGTGGCGTGCGTTTGAGCGACTTCACCACACAACCGGCAGGCGCAAGGCTCATCGACGAGCCCGCGGGCCTGTGGCCGCGCGATCCACCGATTCGTTATCGCGCGAAAATTCCCACTGCGTGGATCGAACTCACCTTGCACGAAGGCAAGAATCGCCAGGTCCGGCGCATGACCGCGCATGTCGGCTTCCCGACGTTGCGCCTGGTGCGGGCAGCCATCGGTAACGTCAGCGTGGCCGGCATGAACCTCGGCGACTGGCGCGAGATCCCGGCGGACGCGCCGTGGACGGCGCCGTAGTTCAGCCGATCAGACCGGCCTGATCAGAAGTGCCCGCGCAGAAACCGGGCCGCGGCATCCGTGACGCCGACGATCTTGTTAGTGGCCTGGCGATAGAACTTGAAGTTGAGTTCCGTCTCCGGGCGACCATCTGCCCAGCGGGAAAACGGCTTCAGTTCCGCGCGACCCAACCTGCGCTTCACGAGAGCGGCGCGTTTCACCTCGATACTCACGCGTGGCGTCTGCCGTTCGACGCCGGGTTTCCGGGCAAGCACTTTCGCTGTGATCACGATGCCCCGCGCAATGAGCCCCGGCCCGCCTTCGTTTTCGCTCGCGAAGATGTAGACCGTATCGCCCGCGGCAATCTGCCTGCCGCCGTACATGGTCTTCTGCGCGGTGAACGTAAATGTCCTGACGCGCAAATCCGCGATTTCAGACTTGATGGCGTAGTTCATGTGACGGGCAGCCTTTCGCGTTCCGTCCACGCGTCGTCCAATCGGCGCGCGGAGATCGGCATACGCGTCTTGAGCTGCTGCGCGAACAACGAGACGCGGAATTCCTCGAGCATCCAGCGGTATTCGTCCTGGGTCGGCGGCTTGAGACCGCGCTCGGCTTTGACCTGCGCCCGGTAACGCGTCTCCAACGGCGCAATTTCCGCGGCCAGTTGCGCGTCACGACGCGGATCGCGCGCGGCTTTTTCGAGCCGCTGCTCGATGGCCTGCAGAAATCGCGGGAATTCCTGCAATCGATGCCACGGCGTCAGCAGCAGGAAACCGGCCGGCACCAGCCAGGCGAGCTGCGAGCGGATGTCATCCGCGGTGGGCTTTGGCGCTTTCGCCAGCGCCGACTGGATGCGGAATAACCGCTCGAGCGAAGACTGCACGGAGCGCGCGATTTCCTGCGCAGGCAGCCCGATGCCACCGCGGGAAGTCGCGATACGTTCGTCGAAGTCCGCCTCGCTGCGCAGCGGTTCGCGCCCGGCGAGAAACACCGTCATCGCGATGCGATCGAGCAGATCGTCGCGCAGATCGCGGCCCGCGACCAGATCGGTGTTCAGCAACGGATGCGCGGAGAGCGCTCGATACGCCATCTCGCCCTGCACATTGACCGGAAGATCGCGGCGCAAGGGTTTCAGGTCGCGCGCCATCACCAGGCGGATCAACCGCGTTGTGCCGCGCTCATGGCTCATGCGCGCCTCGGGCGGCGTGGCGAACACCCGCAGGCCGACCGTGTCGCCTTCGTCTACCAACGCGGGATAACCGATCTGCTGGCGAACACCGGCGGCCGCCTCCTGGCGCTCGGCGAGTTGGCCGAAGGTCCAGGTCTTCGAGCCGGTGATCAGCTGCGACTGCTTGGCGTAAACCTGCTGTGACACGCCGGAGTGCCGGTCACGCAGCTCGGTCAGGCTGCGCGAGCGCGCGACCGTCTTGCCCGCGTCGTCGATCAGCAGGAAGTTCATCCGCAGGTGCGGCGGCAGCAGATCGTCGCGGAACGAGTCGCTTGGTACGGGCACGCCGGCGGTGCGCAGCAATGCATCCGCAAGTTGCACGTGCAGCGAGCCGATTCCGTATTCGAGCAGCGGCATCACGCGCGCCACCGCGTCCGGCACCGGTACGAAATGCACACGCAGGTTCTTCGGCAGCGAACGCACCAGCGCCTCTATCTTCTCATCGAACAGCCCCGGCACCAGCCAGGTGAACGGCTCTTCCGGCAACTGGTTCAACACGTGCAGGGGGATGAGCGCGGAAACGCCGTCGTCCACGTTCCCCGGTTCGAACCGGTAACGCATTTGCACGACCACCGGCCCGGCGGAAACATGATCCGGGAAACGTTCGGCTTCGAGCGCCTCTTCGGTGCCCGAGATGTCGCGTTCGGTGAGGAACAGGATTTTCGGATCCTTCGACTCCGCTTCACGCCGCCAGCGTTCGAACGCGGCGCCGGTCGAAATACCCTCCGGTACACGCGCATCAAAGAACGCATACAGCTGCGCCTCGTCGACCAGCAGATCGACACGCCGGCCTTTCTGCTGCTGATACTCCGTGTCTTCCAGCAACTTGCGGTTGTTGGCGAGAAACGGCGTACGCGCGTCGTACTCCATCTGGACCAGCGCGTGGCGGATGAACAATTCGCGCGCGGCTTTCGGATCGACACGTTCATACGGCACGCGGCGATCGGTCGACAACGTGAGCCCGAACAAGGTTGTTCGCTCATACACCGCGGCCCGCGCGGCGCGGCGCTCCCAATGCGGATCGTAGTGATGCCGCTTCACCAGGTGAGCGCCGGCCTGCTCGATCCACGCGGTTTCGACGCGCGCGACGGTGCGTGCATACACCTTCGTCGTCTGCACCTGCTCCGCACTCACGATCCACGCCGGACGAGCCTTGAACTGCCCCGATCCCGGGTGGATGAAAACCTTAGTGCCGCTCGCGCTCAGGTATTCGGCCTGCTCCTTGCGCTCGGCCACCTGCGACAGCAACCCGGCCAGCAAGGCGCGATGCAGCGCATCGTACTGCGCGGGCTGCGTGTTCATCTTCAACGCGAGCTCGCCCTTCACGACTTCCATGACCTGCGCATGCACGTCGTGCCATTCGGTGAGCCGCAGGTAGGAGAGGAAGTTCTCCTTGCACCAGCCGCGCAGTTTGGCGCGCGAAAGATTCTGGCGCTGCTCGCTCCACGCGCGCCACAACTTGAGCAGCGACAGGAAGTCCGACTGCTCGTCGCGCCACAAGGCGTGTTTCTGGTCAGCCTGGGTTTGTTTGTCGGCCGGCCGATCGCGCGGATCCGGCACGGACAACGCCGAGGCGATGATCGCGACTTCTTCGAGGCAGTGCTCCTGCGCCCCCGCGAGCAACATGCGGCCGAGCCGGGGATCGAGCGGCAATCGGGCTAACTGCCGCCCAATGTCGGTGAGTTTGCCGTCGTCGGACAATGCATTGAGCTCATTCAGCGTGCGTTGTCCGTCGCGCACCATCCGCCCATCCGGCGGCTCGACGAATGGAAATGCCTCGATGTCGCCGAGCTTGAGCGCGTGCATCTGCAGGATCACCGCGGCGAGATTCGTGCGCTGTATTTCAGGCTCGGTGAATTCCGGCCGTGCCTTGAAATCCTCTTCGGAGTAAAGGCGGATCGCGATACCCGGCGCGACACGGCCGCAGCGCCCCGAGCGCTGGTTGGCGGAAGCCTGCGATATCTTTTCGATCGGCAACCGTTGCAGGCGGCTGCGGTGGCTATAGCGGCTGATACGCGCGACGCCGGTGTCGATGACGGCGCGGATGCCGGGCACCGTCAACGAAGTCTCGGCAACGTTGGTCGACAACACGACCCGGCGCCGGCCCGATGGCCTGAACACGCGTTGTTGTTCTTCCTGCGAGAGTCGCGAATAGAGCGGCAGGATTTCGCAGCCCTGCGGATGATGTTTGCGCAACGACTCGGCGGTTTCGCGAATCTCGCGCTCGCCGCTCAGGAACACCAGGATGTCGCCCGCGTTCGTGCGCCACAACTCGTCTACGGCCGCGAGGATCGCCGCCTGTTCATCCGCCGCGGTCTCGTCGTCTTCCTCGTCGAGCTCGACCGCGCGGTACCGCAACTCGACTGGATAGCTGCGGCCGGAGACGTTGATGATCGGCGCATCGCCGAAGTGACGCGAGAAGCGCTCCGGGTCGATCGTCGCCGAGGTGATCACCAGTTTGAGATCCGGCCGTTTCGGCAGCAGCCACTTGAGATAGCCGAGCAGGAAATCGATGTTCAGCGAACGTTCGTGCGCTTCGTCGACGATGATCGTGTCGTACGCGTCGAAGAACCGGTCGCCCTGCGTCTCCGCAAGCAGGATGCCGTCGGTCATCAGTTTGATCAGGCCTTCCGGGCGGCTGTGATCCTGAAAGCGCAGCTTGTATCCGACCAGTTGCCCGAGTGGCGTCTTGAGTTCTTCGGCGATACGCGCCGCCACCGCGCGCGCCGCGATTCGCCGCGGCTGCGTGTGGCCGATGATGCCGGCCACGCCCCGCCCCGCCTCCAGACAGATCTTCGGCAACTGCGTCGTCTTGCCGGATCCGGTTTCGCCGCACAGGATGACGACAGGATGTTGTTCGATCGCGCGGCGGATTTCCTCGCGATTCGCCGAGATCGGCAGCTCCTCGGGATACGAGATCGCCGGCACACTCGCCGCGCGCGCAGCGCGAGCCGCGGCGGAAGCGGCAAACCTGCCCGCGAGCGCCGTCTCGGCGGCCGCGACGTCGTTGCCACGCATCCGTTCGCCGCGCAGCCGGTCGCGCTCGCGGCGCAGTCGAAACTGGTCGCGGCGCAGGCAGGCATCGAGCGAAAGTTCGGGGAGAACGGGATCCGGCGGATTCATGGGCGCGGGCGCGAGCGCGGGCTTGCGCCCTTGGGCGCGGTGACTTGTCGGGGCCGCGAGTCTACCGGCTAGAGCTTGCGCGGTCTCTCGAAACGCAGGGCGCCCTCCCGGCCGAGACCGGCCGCTTGGAAACCGCAACGGGAAAGCACTGCAATGGAAGCCGGATTCGCTTCGGTCGTGTGGGCGATGACGCGGTTGGTTTCCGCGACCGTGAATGCGTGCGCCACCAGGGTTTCGACCATCTCGCGTGCGAATCCGCGGCGCTGCCACTCGGGCAGCACGGAGTAGCCGATCTCGAGAGTGCCGTCGGAATCCATGGGGCCGAAGTAGCCCGCCACGCCGACCAACGCGCGCGGCGTGGCTGAATCCGGTTGGTGTACGGCGTACCAGCCGTACCAGCCTTCGACCGCCTCACCGCCCGCTTCGAAACACCCGCGAAAGAATTCCATCGCATCGCGATCGTATTCGCCGGTCGGCCAGGATTTCGAAACCTCGGCGTTCAACAGACCCGCCAGTTTCTCGGGCGATTCCAGCTCCGTGCGGATGTGTTCGAGGGTCGACGCGATCATTGTCAGGCGATTGGATTCGAGGGTCTTTGGGTTGGCCATATGTTTTCGGAGTCGGTCGTTGCGTTGCACGCGTGGATTTACCAGAAAGCCTCGTCCTTGCGCCTGCTCACTGCATGCACGCTGAACTGCGCAATCTGGCGATCAGCTCTTCCGGCACGCGCTTGCTCGCAATCTGTCCTGCTCGAAGCGTTATTGGTATCGTGGAGCGATCATGCCAGCAAAACCAGTGTCAGACAGCGCCGCCGCTTCTAAAAACATTACGAAGAAGATCGCGGCGCTTGGCGATTGGCGAGGCGAGACGCTCGCCGCGGTTCGCAAGCTCATCCTCGCGGCGGGGCCTGAAATCCTCGAGGAATGGAAATGGATGGGCACTCCGGTGTGGTCCCATGACGGCATCATCTGCACCGGCGAATCGTACAAACAGGTCGTCAAGCTGACGTTCGCGCGGGGCGCCGCTCTCCCCGATCCGCAGAAGTTGTTCAACTCGAGTCTCGAGGGCAACACGCGCCGGGCCATCGACATCCGAGAAGGCGAAACGCTGGAGGCTGCCGCGTTCAAGAAACTGATCAAGGCCGCAGCCGACGCAAACACGGGCGCGCTCGCGAAACGCGCCGCGTCGAAGAAGAAAACCCCCGCCAAGAAGAAATAGTTCGCGCCGACTAGTCCCGATCCGGCGCACCGAGCGGAAAATACTTTCGATACGGTCGCGCTTCATCGACGGCGCGCGCGATCGACGGATGCGCCAGCAGCCGCGCGCGATACGCCCGCAGATTGCCGAGTCCGGCGGGAATTTCATGCGCCCAATCGGCATAAAAAAGTGACGGAGCCGCGGCACAGTCAGCCAGCGTGAGGCTGCCACCCGCGGCCCAGATGCGGCCCGCGAGCCGCGTATCGAGCCAGGCGTAGATCTTGTCGAGAACTCCACGCGCCTCATCCACGCCAAAAACGTCGCGATCGGTCTCCGCGCGGCGCTGGTCGAGGACTATCTTCTGCATCGAAGTCATGACGTAGTTGTCGAAGATGCGATCGAGCATGCGGACTTCGACGCCCGCGTCCCCTGGCGGAATCAGGCGGAGGCGGCCTGCATGGTGCAGATCGAGGTGCTCGATGATCGTGCTCGTCTCGAGAATCGTGTGTTCACCATCCACCAACACGGGGAAACGCTTGAGTGGCCAGAGCGCGGTCAACTCGGCGTTCGCAGCAGCATCCTCGAGATTGCGGTATTCGAATGGCGTCGCGTTTTCGTACAAGGCGATCAACACCTTCTGGGTGTAGGACGAAAACGGATGGGCGTATAACTTCATCGACTCCTCCAACGGACTATCAGGCGAGCCACAGTACATAGGCACTGCCCGCGAGCGTGCCCAGCAGCAGACCCACGATGACATCGGCCGGATCGTGCCGGCCGAGCGTCAGCCGCGACCATGCCACCGCCGTTGTGATCAGTAAACCCGCGGCAACGGCCCACAGGACCGGCCAGAGCAATGCGGTCGCGAATGCGGCGAACGCAACGTGCAGCGACATCTTCACCCATCTCGCAAGCGACATCGCCGCGGCGATCAGCATCGAGGCAACAACCAATGCAACTGACATGGGCAGATTGCGCAGCACAAACCCTACGAGCGCGGCGCTCACGAGCAGCAGGATTATCAGGAACCCGTTGAGTGCTGTGCGCTCTCGGCGATGGCTCGCGTCCACGTGCGCCCACCGGCCGGCCTTGACCTGAAACCACGTGAAGCCGATGACCACTGACGCCAGCAACAGCAGGGTCACTCCGATGGTCCGCAACTGCATTTGAGAAGCGCCGTGTGCCTGGGCCACGATCAATCCGGCGCACGAAATGAGCACGACCGGATGTCCCGCAATCGAGACGGCACGGGCGATTGCGATACGCATGAAGCCTTGACCAGCCGACTAAACTTTCTCGCCGCCGGATTGTGACGCTACGGATTTCATTGACCGGCAGGTGGCTGCCACAATTCGACCTTGTTTCCTTCGAGATCGATCACCCAGGCGAACTTGCCGTACTCGGAGTCATCGATCTTGTCGAGGACATTGCAGCCTTCAGCTTTGAGCGCCGAGACCAGTGCGTAAAGATCGTCCACGCGGTAATTCACCATGAACGTCGAATTGCCGGGTGCAAACTGCTCACTCTCCTGCGAGGCGATCGACCAGACGGTTGTTCCGCCCGCAGGTTTTCCGTCCGGATCGGCCCAATTGAACGCGGTACCACCCCACGCCTGGACCTCGATGCCGAGGTGGCGCATGTACCAGGCCCGCAGCGCGGGCGCGTCCTTTGCCTTGAAAAATATTCCGCCGATGCCAGTGACTCGTTTCATGAAATCCTCGGTGGTTCGGTAGTTAGTGAGTTTGCCACGAGCGCCTGGCCTGCGGCCCTGTTCATCTTTTTGGCTGTCGCGATATTGCCGCGCGACATCTGTTTCCTCAACTATCTGTTTTTGCCAGGAGGCAGCGAGGGCCAGCGCACCGTCAGGACAAGTGATTCCTGCTCCGAACGAAACGAGTGCGGCACATGCGGCCCAAAGAGAACGAAGTCTCCCTCCTTTTCCAGCGCAATTTCGCGATCCGGGAAAAGCAGAACGAAATGACCGCGCATCAGGATGTTCAACGTCTGGACGCGATTGCCAGGCGCCCATTCACCGCGCGTGTCACCCTTTGGATGGGTGAACCATTTCAACTCCAGATCAGCGGTGCGAAGTGGACTGTCATCACCCGGCATGAAGTGCCCGAGAAACCAGCCGCGCGTGTCTTTGGAGGCGGTGGCAACGTTTCCGGAAACAGGCGCCGTGGTTTCCGAATTCATGCTGTTCTCAGCCCGGTGACCGACACTTTCTCTACCCTATCTATCATGCGAATGCGCCGGCTGATGATCCTGAGACGCCGCAAGTATCTTGCACAGACCGGCATCTTCGCTTCGTATCGTCCATTTTCCGTCACTCGAACGGAATTCGGTCGTTCTCATCGAACAGCTGTCCCTGGCGTGGCGCTCGAGAGTGCACGCCAACAGTTGTCGCTCGACGCCGCGATACCAGAAGTGCCGCACGGCGCGCACCACACGTCCCTCGTTTGCTTCGTAAGGCACGTGTGGCAGCAACTCGCCCAGCAAGTTGTCGAGGCTTGCATCAGCGCCTGTGAATTGCCAGGCATCGGAACATTCAGAACCCGAGAGCGATCACCCCCGCAATTATTCCTGGCACCCTCGTACATTGCGGACGAGCATAGCTCACGAACCGAGCTCATGCGCCCTCACCCCAACGAGGCCCGGGCAGCCGGAAAAGAGTGCCTGGCCGCTTTGTAGAATTCAGGTCCCGCCGATCGACTATGTCGTGACGACGAAATTTTGCGCCACAGGAGAATGCACCGATGAACCCCACCATCACCGCCTTTGAACGTTCGCCCGATCGCGGCGTGGGACTGGCGCGTGACATGCCAGTCCGATGGGCGCTCGAAGAAGTGGGCCAGCCGTACAACGTTCGTCTCGTTTCGTTCACCGAGATGAAGGAACCGGCGCATCGGGCACTTCATCCTTTCGGGAAGATTCCGACTTACGAAGATGGGGAACTCACCCTGTTCGAATCGGGCTCGATCGTGTTCCACATTGCGGAGCACCATGCGGGCCTGCTACCAGGCGACGCGAATGCGCGTGCGCGCGCAATTACCTGGATGTTTGCCGCGCTCAGCACGATCGAGCCGCCGATCCTCGAACTGCAGAACGCCGTGATACTCGAGCGCAACGAGCCCTGGCACGAGCAGCGTTTGGCTGCCGTCAAGGATCGCATCCGTGTCCCGCTCGGCGAGCTTTCCAATCGCCTGGGTGACGCAGACTGGCTGGCTGGCACGTTCAGCGCCGGCGACTTGTTGATGGTGCAAGTGCTGCGCAGGTTGAGACGATCCGGCCTGCTGGACGAATTCCCGAAGTTGTCCGCCTATGTCGCGCGGGGCGAAGCGCGGCCCGCTTTCAAGCGCGCTTTTGCCGCGCAACTGGCGGTTTTTTCGGCCAGCGAAAGTTAAGCAACGAGTCCGCCTGCAATGTGGAAGGCCACGTTGGCGAGCGCGTGCCCCAGCAGCGCGAAGACCACCATCAAAGAAAATGCCAGCCTCAGCACCTTGCCCGACCCGTTCCAATTCCTGCGATTGAATCGTCAGGCTCTACGCCAGAAAGCCACATCCACGCCGACGATCAGGGTGACCACGACCGCGGACACCCAATAGCAGAAGAACTGGTCGCGGAATTTGAGTTTCAATTCGCGGCTGGCGGACACCAGAAGAATGGCTAAGCCAGCCACGACAACGAGAGGAATCGTCCAGGTGCCCAAGCCCAGCATTTGGCTCACCCGCGCTTCGTCATTTGGATTGAAAAGACTCAGACCAGCTGCAAGGACTCGCATGAAGAATGCGATATAGAGAAGCGCGAACCCAAGCTGCGAGTGCCGGCGCCTGACAAGCCAGAAGCCAACCACGCCTTGCACAATCGTGACGACGGGACCGGCCGCGGCAACGATCGCCATATCGCGGACCGAAATTTCGTCTCTTGGCCAGACATGATTCGGTGATGCGATCATGTCGTGCCCAAGTGCCACGCCCGCTATCCAGTGGGCAAACTCGTGGATGAGGAATGATCCAATTCCCACGATGAACAAGATCGCGTAAAAATTCCGCGAGAAGACCCACTTCGCCGCGCGCTCCAGTGATTTGTCAGGAACCAATCTTCGGCTCCCGGCGAAGTACTCTGAGTGCTGGGTGATTCGCCGCAATTGCGCGGCGCGCTGCTTGCGCTAGTTCAAGGGCAAGCTCTTCGATGTCGTACATCGTGCCGACCTCGGAATCCGGCATGAAGTACAGGACGATGTCCTCATGCTGTTCGTCGCCCTCGAGCCCGGATCCATGTTGGATATAGGACGCGGTATCTTGAAATACAAAGCCGTTCGTTCCACTTTCCTCAGTGACTTGTCCGAGAAAAATCAGTGGCTCGACGCCTGGAATCGTGAGCTCTAGATTGGCAAACATAAGCCGGTAGTAAGCGCGACCGATGACGAGATTTGACGCATTCATGTGTTTCCTGGCGGTTGAGTTGAGTGCCGGGTGCTCCAGCAATTGCTTCTACTCTGGTGGGTGAATCCATCGAACAAGCGGCGCTGGCGTTCTGGAACGTGAACGTATGCGAGAACAGATACACATTCTGTTGTCGCCTGCCGTCCGGATGAACGCCGCGCCTTGTTGCTCGACCCCGGCACTTTGTATTGCACGCGCGCACCCAAGCAAACTGTCGGCGCTCATGGCTCGCTATCGCCGGGCTCTCGCCGATGACAAATCGCGAGGTCCGGAATAATGACGCCAGGTAGTTTGCTTGATGTCCAGATGTGAATCGCTTTACCAAGATCCACCGGCTCATCCAAAGAGCCTCCTTTGACGTTCAGCGTTTCCTGGTAGCCAGAGCTTTGATGCCAAAGTCGCGTTCCGCAATTGCGGCAGAAGGCACATTCTAACGTGTGTCCGGAGACGGTCTTTCGTGTCCAAAACGCAGGCCGGCCCTCTACCTTGAATGCGTCTCTCGGGATGGTGAACGAGATTCCAAACGCGGAAGATGACTGCTTCCGACATTCACTGCAGTGACACACATACAGCGCCAGCGGCGTCCGGGGTGCAAAGTATCGAATGGTTCCGCACTGGCAGCCACCACGTTGCCGGTCATCCGTCGTCACTTCTTCGGCTTCCGGCGTGCCTTCTTCTTCGCAGCATCCGACATCATGATGAGCCTGCCCTTCCCTTTCGCAGGCAGCGGAGTCTTCGACTTGTCAATCGCCGCGGCAATCAGCGCCTTCACGTCCGCTTGTGCCAGATCGCTAACCGATTCCACCCGGAGGTAGCGGGCCTGCTTTCCCGTTCCCAGCAGAAGTTTCTTCGGATCGGGCAGTCTCGGTCCCTCCATCAAATACAGACGCACGCCATCGGGACGACCGGCAATCGCCACGATGCCGTCAATCCCTCGCTCCGTCGGCGAATAGGAGATGACGAAGAAGCTGGTGTAGTCGTACGCCAGCTCGTTGGCAGTCGGGAATCGTTTTCGTACGGCAGCCCGGACCGACTTCATGAGCTTCTGATCCTTCGGACCAAACCTGGCCATGTAGGACCGGAGTTCGGCCACCGGCGTATTCTTTCTGGCATCGGCTTTTACGACCATTGCATCCTCACGCTTTCGCCTCGGGAAGCCAAAAATAGTCCCAAGGGGCGGAATAGACCAGTACCTCATCTGAAAGCACGAGAGCCTTCGTATTGTTGCGAATGTCGGGCGGTCGTTCATGCGACTCGAATATCTCTCACGTGCGCTGCAGGGATTTTCCGAACGGCAGCCAGACTATTGATGTGTTAGACCGCATCGGTTCCGCGGTTGACTATCGATCCCAGACGAATATTGCTCTGCCTCGAAGCAATCTGAGCGCCAGGCGCAGCAAGCCCCTACAGCGAAGACCAACAATCGCCGTTACGATCAGGGCGCGCGGGTCTCGCACGCCGCGCACCAAGCCCAGAACGGCCACAAAACCAGACAACCCCGAGAACGCCAGTACTCGCGTAGACCCTTGAGTGCCGCCTAACTGGTGATTTGAGCGCCACGCGCGTTGAAGTATGAACTCGGCACTTTACCCCGCGGGCGAGTACTCCAGAGATTGTTAGGCCATACACACGAACGCCCAGATCTCAATCATTTGGCATTGCCAAGCCCAAGAATGGCCAGCCGCACCAGACGGACTGCCTCGTTTACGTCTGAAGCGGTGTTGAACTTCATCTCGTACCACGGCGAGCCTTTAGCGCGTTCAGGATGAACCCGAGAAGGCTGACGAACAAGGCGTTCCCGCGCGATCACGTCTTTACCTAGTCGGATGTCGATCTCGCACCAGTTATGAAAATGTGCGAACTCGTTGTCTTCGAACAGCAGGCTCGCAAATCCATCATCGCGTCCAGGCCATGCACGCTCCTCGACGGAGAGGTCTCGAAGTTTACTACTCAGCTTGATACGAAGTGGATTCACGCTGGTCTGCCGCTGCCGCCTAACTATTGAGCTGAGCGGCGCGCGCTCGGCTACTCGGGCTTGGCACTTTATCGTCCACGCGTCCAATCCAGCGATTTGTTAGGCGTCCACGCGCCAGCGCGCACGCCGCTTGTTGGGGTGTACAACTCAATACGGACATGCCACTACTCACTGCAGCATCGGGTGGCCAGGCGCAAGCGCGAGCTGGGATTCTAATTGCCAATTGGACGGACGCCTATCTGGCTCGTTCCAGGGTGCGCCGCGCGCTATCCACTCGGCGCGGTGTCTATTCACTGAATGAGGTGTCGCGTCTTGGTACCGAAATTGGCAACCGCAGCATGGACAATACTGCCAAGCCCACTCGTTACCCCAAGGAGCTTCGCCGAGGTCAAGACCGCAAACGTAGCAGCGAGTGGTGACCACGATTGGAAGCCTAACGGTTGAGTTGAGCGCCGCGCGCGCTGGTGTACGAACTTGGCACTTTAGCTTTCTCGCGTGCGCTCCAGCGAAGTGTTAGGCGCCGCCTGCAGATCCTTCTCCAAGGCGGCGAGAAACTCGGGATGGCCTGCTTCCGCCGCATTTTCGCAAAAGCGCCTGGCCGCCTCAACGTCCAGCTCACAATGCTTACCATCGAGGTAATACATGATCAGGGGCTCCCAGTTTTCTACAAGTCCAGCCTGAGCGGCCTTCAGTGCCCAAGCCTGCGCCTGGTCGATATCTTTTGGCACTCCCTCGCCGTGCAAGTAGTAGCTCGCGAGTGTCTGTTGCGCTTCAGGGCATCCTTCAGGCGCTGCGGAACTAACCAATGAAACAGCTTCGGCTTGCGATACTGCGTCACCACGGACCGAGAGTAGGCTCGCCAGAAATACCTTGGCAAGCGGCAGTTTCGTCGCCGCCCTTCGAGCCCACCACAGCGCTTCTAAATCTCGTCGTTGCTTCCAACGGAAGACAGCCATCGAAAACTGCGCTTCGCGAGATCCCAAGTGCGCCATCAATGCTAGTCCTATTTTTGGCCGGGGAGGCACATCGACAGGTTTTGGAACTTCGGGTTGTGGCGCAGCCATTTCTAGGCGTCTAACGATCGAGCTGAGCGGCGCGCGCCGCGGTCTGGGCTTGGCATTTTATCTTTCACGCGTCCGCTCCAGCGAGTTGTTAGGTTGCTCTACCGCAATTTAGTGAGACGTTCGGCCATGCGCGTTTGCCAGCCGGGACCAGTGGCCTTCCAACGCTCGATTACTTCGACCGGCAGGCGCAATGTAAGGAGCCTTCGTGCATTGCCGGAAATCGGACGTCCACGCTTCTTCAAAACCATGCGACTGAGCATCTGCGAGGTCAATCGTGGGCTGTCCGCATACTCGCGCGGCTTGATCACGTGCGCATCGACGCGCTTAAGATCAGATCCCAAGGATCGGCGCGAGGCGCGCTTTTTCGCGGGCATTGGCTTTCCTCATACTGATGATGTGACGCCCGGCGTCACGCTGTGTATAGACGACCTGCACAAGCCGACCCCGCAACAGGCCAAAGCAGATGACTCTCGCCTCTCCGTAGTCCTTGCGCGTGTCCTCGGTTTCTGCCGTGATTCCATCGAAAACCTCAGCGGCATCCGCAAAATCGAGCCCTCGCTCTTCAAGCGTCGCCGCTCGCTTGGCTGCATCGAAGGAAATACGCACGAATTAGTGTAACTACGGTAAATGGGGAATTGCAACCCCCGCCGGTACCGCGAGATTTCGGAGCGACCTAACGGCTGAGCTCAGCGGCGCGCACGATGCGGCCTGAGCTTGGCACTTGATGTTGAACGCGTCCGCTGCAGCGTGATGTTAGAGCGCACATGGGTACGGTCCGGGGACATAGGTAACACTTCAGTCCAGAGACATGGGTGACAGTTT
>JBDTSP010000020.1:0-79034 GCA_039931065.1 Pseudomonadota bacterium
GGTTCACTCCATCCAATCTGAATTGCACGCCGACGACACCAATGTTGTCGGTGGCGTCGGCACTCACCGTCGCGGACCCCGTGACCGTGGCGCCCGCCGCCGGAGCCGTGAGTGAGACGACCGGCGCGATGACATCGGCATTACTCACGGTGACCGTGACTGCAGCCGACATCGTGTTATTGCCAGCGGCGTCGCGCGCAATCGCCGACAAAGAGTGCGTGCCGTTGATCGCAGTCGTCGAGTCCCAGCTGCGGGTGTACGGCGCGCTCGTATCCTCCGCGCCAAGGCTCACTCCATCCAATCTGAATTGCACGCCGACGACACCAATGTTGTCGGTGGCATCCGCGCTCACCGTCGCGGTTCCCGAAACGGTGGCGCCGGCCGCGGGAGCCGTGAGCGAAATGACGGGCGCGATCCCATCGGCATTGCTAACGGTCACCGTGACAGCAGCCGATGTCGCGCTGTTACCCGCCGAGTCGCGCGCGACCGCGGTGATCTGATGGCTGCCGGCCGTTGCGCTGGCGGTGTTCCATGACAAGGAGTACGGAGCCACGAGGTCTTCAGTGTCGACGTCGGCACCGTCGACCCTGAACTTCACACCCGCGACGCCGACGTTGTCGGTCGCGGTCGCGCTCAATGTCGCCGTTCCGGAAAGCGCCGCGCCGCTCGCTGGCGCGGTCAGCGAAACCGACGGAGCCGCTGTATCCGGCGCGTCCTTGTTCGAGCCGGGGGCTGAACAGGCCGCCATGGCGAGCAGAACCAGAGCCGAAATCGCCGGCAGAGTCAGGTTTTTCATTGTTCTTATCATTCCCGGCGCGCTGTTGAGACCTTCGGACAGTAGACCATACGACAATATGCGCCGTGTCCGGGAGCGTCTGTTAGACGAACACCCCGCCATGATTGTGAGGTTTTCGGATGCGGTAAATATCGTCCTTGCGATCCCTTTCGCGCGCGAACGTGAACTGCCGCTCGCCGTTCGGAATCGCAAACACCCGCGCCGGATGAAACTCAACTCGAACCCGCCGCCTGCGGAGAGCTTGCGGCGTTCATTCTTCGTTGCCAGAACGGCGACTGCCAGCGCCGCTCCAGGATGAAGTACAACGCCCGCGTTTGTGGATTTATTGCTTAGAGCCGGGCTTCCGCGCCGATAGTACTTTCAAACCGTCCAATACTTGACTTCAAACTACTAACCGCGGCACGGCAATTCTCGGGACGGCAAGTTCAGAAGGCGAGCACCGTCGATTCCTCGACCGCCCGCATACGCCTCTGCGCGTGCTCCACCGCCATGCTCAGCATCGCCGGAGACACATAGGCGCGGTGCACACGGTCGATGCCCGCCATGTAGATCCGCCCGAACCAGTTCCGGAACTGCACGCGCGTGCCGAGCGTGATGTGAGCGTCGTCGCCGACGAAGCGCACCCCGACGCAGGATCGGAAACGCAGATGACGGTCGTCCGCGCCCAGCAACACTTCGGCGGATCTTCCGCGCGGATCCACCGACTGCTCGAGCACCGGGTATTTGCCGGCAAACAGGCGGCTGCGATCGGCCGACAGCAGCGAAGAAGCCGGGCAGCCCAGCGGCGAAGTGCGCAGTTGAAACGGCGTTACCAGCACGTTGCGAAGCTTCATCAACCAGGAAACGCCGATCGGGCGATTCGAAAGGAAGCCATCGAGCACATCGGCCAGCAGGGATGCCGCAAGGTTGCCGTTCGCGCCACCGCCATGCAGTACAAGAAGAAAGGTGTCTTCGTGCTCGAAGCGCTCGGACAAGTGCTTCTCCAGCAGCGAGCCCTCGACTGCGTTCGGCAATTCGACCACTCCCCGTCCGCGCCGGCCGACAAATCCGGCCACGCGGCAGCGGCATGCAGCGGTCAGACTGCGCACGCGGCCCGCGACACGGCGTACCAGACCGCACAGCGCGCCGAGGAGACTGCCGGGCCGTTCGTTCAGGGACAGCGCCAGTGTCGGAATGTCCACATGATTCAACGGATGCGCAAGTAGATGGTCGCGCACCGTCTGCGGCAGTAGTTCGGTCAGGTCATGGATGTTTGCGCCGCCCTCGCCCACCTGTGCGAGCAGCCCGGAATCTTCGATGCCACCGAGTTCGTTGGTATGACAAGACAAGGCAAACAGCGTCGGATGCGATGCGGCGGGCAGCAGCGGCGCGAACTGATGCCAGGTGCCGCCGCCAAAACGCACGGTGAACAGGCAGTCCGGCGGGATGTCGACGTAGTTCAGCGCCGTGACGAAGGCACCTGGCTCCTTACGCAGACTTGCATCGGAGGCGCTCGAAAAGCGTAACTGCGCACCGCCGCTGCCGGACACGGCGGTGAATACGCGATGCCCGGCGTGGCGATGGAAAGGGTGACCTTGCGGGCCCACCGCGAAGGAATGCAGCGCCGTGGTTTCCCCATTTCCGATATCGGTGGCGGCCAGTGTCGCCGCCGGTTCATCGAGAGCGTCGGCGAAGCTGCCATGCCCGCGCTGGCGCACTTCGGCCTCGAGACACAGACGATCTCCTGCGCCTGGGCCCAACTGGGAAATCAGCGTCACCTCCACGGGCAAACCACCGCTGCGCGATGCGATACGTGCCGTGGGAAAGCTGGCGGTCGGGCGGGAGGCTGCGGGCATGGTCTAACTCCTGGCCGGCTTTCGTTTCGCCAGCTTGCGCGATTCGCGTTTGAGCGGACCGGCGGTGGGGCACAACTCGAAGGCAAAACCCGTCAGCGTGTTGACCAGGTTGTCGCCGTTGAGCCGGTACATGACGAACTGACCGCGGCGCTCGCTGAAAACCAGCCCCGCCGCTTCCAGCAGCGACAGATGCCGCGATATCGCCGGCGCGGTCATCTCGAAACGTTCCGCGATCTGCCCGGCGGTGAGTTCGCCGGCCGAGAGGTACGCCAGTATCTGACGCCGCGCGGACGATGAAAGTGCTTCGAAGATGCGATCCGTGGTCATACTTGATTCACTAATTAACGAATTTGTTAAGCATTTAAATGTAGGCCGACCTTGATGTCAAGGTTTCGACCGAAACCTGTGTCGCACTCCGATAACCTTCGCCCTGCCCGGGTCGTCATGACTATTGTCATGAGCGTCATGGCCCTCCTCCGCCGTGTTGCGCAAACCGTCAGGCACGTTGCCGGCGCCGCCGCCCTGTTCGCGGTCAGCGAAATTGCCATGGAACACTTTTGATTCACTTGCCGAAGCCCAGGCGCTCGCCGGCAGGCGGGAGGAAGCGATCACCAACTACCGCCGTTCGGTGGAACTCAATCCGCACAACGACAATGGCCGGCAGATGCTGGAGAAGTTAGGCGCCCCGCTCCACTGAGGAGTCGCAGGTCGGCCCCATAGTCACCAGATTCGCACGCGATCTTCCGGCTTGAGGTACAACTTCTCGCCCGGCTTGGCATCGGCCGCCTTGTACCAGGCATCGAGATTGCGGACGGTGTCGGCGCGGTACTCGTCGGGAGCATGACCGTCCGTGATTACCTGCTGCCGCAGCGCGGGCTCGCGCGTCTTGCCGCGCCAGCTCTGCGCGTAACTCATGAAGAACTGCTGATCGCCGGAGAACCCGTCGACCACGGGCGCCGGCTTGCCGTTGAGTGACAGCCGCCAGGCGTCGTAAGCGACCGCGAGCCCCGCCAGGTCGGCGATGTTCTCGCTCAACACTTGCTGACCGTTCAGCGCGAGATCGGGGAACGGCCGGTATTGGTCGTATTGCTTCGCGAGCTGCTGCGCGGCTTCCTTGAAATGCGCGAAGTCCCCGGGCTGCCACCAGTTGTGCAGCTTTCCGGTCGAGTCGAACAACGCGCCTTGATCGTCGAAGCTGTGGCTGATTTCGTGGCCGATGGTCGCGCCGGTCGCGCCGTAGTCCATCACGGCGGGCCGCTTCGGATCGAAATACGGCGGCTGTAGAATCGCGGCCGGAAAATTCATCGCATTCATCACGGGCAGGTTCACCGCGTTGACGGTTTGGGGCGTCATGACCCATTCGGAGCGGTCTACCGGCTTGCCGAGCTTGGCGAGATTGCGCTGCGTTTCGAACAGCTCCGCGCGCAGTGCGTTACCCAGCGCGTCGCCCGCGCGGATCTCCAACGTCGAATAGTCTATCCAGTGATCGGGATAACCGACTCCGATCTTGAGCACGGCGAGTTTTGCCTTCGCCTTGACCTTGGTCTCGGGCGCCATCCACTCGAGCTGGTCGACCCGGCGCGCAAATGCGGCGATGAGGTTGTGCACCATGGCTTCGGCGCGCGCCTTTTCAGCGGGCGTGAAATAGCGAGCCGCATAGAGTTTACCGATGGCATCACCCAGCGCCAGGTTGGTGACCGCGATGCCGCGTCTCCAGCGATCGCGCTGCTTCGGCGTACCGTCGAGCGTCCTGCCGTAGAAGTCGAATCGCTCATCGGCAAACGGCTTCGGTAAATAAAGAGAAGCGTGCTCGAGCGCGCGCGCGGTCAGGTATTCCTTCCAGGTTTCGAGCGGCTCGCTCGCAACGAGCGCCGACAGTCCCGCCACGGCCGCGGGTTGCCAGACGATGAACCCGGATTGCTGTCCGAGGCTCGCGGCCGTGAAGTACTCCTGCCAGTCGAGCCCTGGCGCCTTCGAATCGAAATCCTTGCGCGACCAGTGATTGTTCGCCTTCTCCACGTCGAAAGTATCCACACGCGCGCCATGCACGGCTGCCATGCGTTTTTCGAGTTCGAAAACACGCGCCGCTTTCGCGTCTGCGTCCTTGATGTTCGCCAGCGCGAACACCTTGGCGAGATGCGGCGCGTACCTGGCACGGATCGCCGCGGTGGTGGGCGAGTCGTCGAGGTAGTAGTCACGGTCCGGCATGCCGAGACCGCCTTGCAGCAGGAACGGCGCGTAGCGGCTCGGGTCGTCGAGGTCCTGAGCGATCCACAGGCCGAAGAGGTTGTCGGTGTAGAGCTGGGTGCTGTTGAGCACATCGAGGTCCGCGCGCAACTGCTCGCCTAACAACCGCGACAAAGACTTCCGATCGGTGACGGCCGCGATCTTCTGCAGCTGCGGCGCGAGCGGCGCGAGCCCGAGTTTTGCGATCGTCGTCTCGTCCATGAACGCGTTGTAAAAGTCGGCGATCTTCTTCGCGTCGGCGGTCGCACTCTTGTTGCTGGCAGTTTGCTGGATGATTTCGCGAGTACGCTCATCCGCCTGATCGGACAAGAAGCTGCCGTCGCTCACCGAGCTGCGGTCGGCGGGAATCTCGGTCGCCTTGAGCCAGGCGCCATTGACGTAGTCATAGTAAGCGTCGCCCGGGCGAACACTCGAATCGACGATCGGCAGATCACGGCCCGTGGCGCTGATGGCGGAAAAGAGGGCAACCGTCAAAAAGATGCGAACGCTTTTCATGATCTTTCTCACCAAGGGTGTTGCACAAAGTGTAGCGGAGCATCGGGCTCGTGCAGAACACTTCCCGGCGCGATCCGCCGCAGACCCGGTGCGGGCTGGCGAATTTCCTGCGCCGCCAATATCCGGCGTCAAGAGCCGGGCACTCGGCGGACCAACGACGTACTCCGATGATTACGGCAGCGAATCGTCGGTCGTGCAGATGCACAGTGGCAACGGCCCGCACGAAGAAATGGACCGCCGCGCCATCGCCTGTTTCGACCAGGCTCTGGCAGACATCGGATTCACGGCCGAACCTCTTCGCGGAGTGCTCTACGACTACTTCGCGTGGGCGACCACGACAACGATGGCGCGGTACCACGAATCGGCGGACGTTGTTCCTCAAGGCATGCGCATTCCGCGCTGGTCCTGGGACGGACTGCAAACCTGATCAAGATTGTCGGTCGTCCGAAGTGCAGCGTCGGGAAACGTTACTCTTCGCGGATGAAGACCTCGCGCCTGCTCTTCCCGCTGCTTGTCTGCGTCGCCGGCACTCTGCACGCACAGGCGGTCCCGGTGACCGTTCACGCCGACCGGGTGGTGGGCGAGATCCGTCCCGTCTGGAATTACTTCGGCTACGACGAAGCCGGCACCACTGTGACTCGCGAAGGGCGCGACCTGCTGAAAAAGCTGAACGCCCTCAGCGATGAACCGATTCATATCCGCGTCCACCACCTGCTCACCAGCGGCGATGGCACGCTCGCGCTGAAGTGGTCGAGCACCAACGTCTACACCGAGGACGCCGACGGCAAGCCGCATTACGAGTGGACGCGGCTCGATGCCATCATGGATGAACTCACACGTCCGGGTCTCGAGCCTTTCGTGCAGGCAGGCTTCATGCCGCAGGCGCTTTCGTCGCGACCCGAGCCATACACACCGGCACTGGTGAAAACAGGATTGCCGCGCGACATGGTTTCCGGTGGTGCGTTCTATCCACCGAAGGACTACCAGAAGTGGGAGGCGCTCATCGAGGCGTGGGCGCGTCACAGCGCCGAGCGCTACGGCGCCGAGCGGGCGTCGTCCTGGTTGTGGGAGTTGTGGAACGAACCGGAGTCTCCCTACTGGCGCGGGACCCGGGAGGAATATTTCCGGCTGTACGATCATTTCGCCGCCGCGGTGAAACGCGTGTTGCCGAAGGCGCGCGTCGGCGGGCCACACGTCACCGATCCCGGCTGGAAAAACGGCGACGCGTTCATGCAGGCCTTTCTCGAACACTGCCGTTCCGGAAAGAACGCCGCGACCGGCGGAATCGGCGCGCCACTCGATTTCGTGGCATTCCACGCGAAGGGCACGACGCGTCTGGACGAACAGGGACGCGTGGAAATGAACCTGCGCAATCACCTGAAGACCATCGACACCTACGGCCGCATCATCGCGGGTTTTCCGGAATTCGCCGCGCTGCCTATCTACATTGGCGAATCCGATCCGGAAGGCTGCGCCGGTTGCCCCGCCACTCTCGATCCCGAGCGAGACTACCGCCGGACTTCCCAGTTCGCGGCGTATACGGCCGCTTCATTCATGCGTAAGCAGGATCTGATCACGCGCAGCGGCGGAAATCTGCAAGGCGCCGTGTCCTGGGCCTTTACGTTCGCCGAGCAGCCGTGGTTCAACGGGCTGCGCGCTCTCACGACCAACGAAGTCGCGCTGCCGGTATTCAACACTTTCGAATTGTTTTCCCGTCTCGGCCGCCACCGCGTTGCCGTCGACGCGCCCTCGATGATTCCGGTCGATGCAATCATCGCCGCGAGCGTGCGTGGGGAATCCGATCTCGGTGCCGTCGCGTCTCTCGACGACGCGCGATCGCGTCTCACCGTGCTTTTATGGAACTATCACGATGTCGCCGGCGGGTATGACAATCGCCGCGAGGTGCAGCTGACGCTCGTTGGCCTGCCGCGCGGCGGTCGCGGCATTCGCGCGGTTGAATACTCCATCGACGAACATTCCGGCAATGCGTACACCGCATGGCTCGAGATGGGGTCGCCACAGTCGCCGACGGCAGCACAGATCGCCAGGCTGCATGCCGCCGCGACGATACATCCGGTTGCGCGCAATCTGAAGCGAACGCCTGCTGGCGAGGCGCGACTGGAACTCACGCTGCCGCGGCAGTCCGTGAAGCTGATCGAGATTGTCCTCGCGGGAGCTGCGGCGCGGCCTTGAAACGCTGACGGCTCGGACATGCGAGGGTCGCGGGTTTTACGCTGCCGCGCATCGTCGCGAATGCGATCGATGGCGGAGCTTATTGGTTAACGTATCAACGAATGCGGAAGTGCCGCAAACCGTGATCACGTATGACGAACTTCCTGTTCGTAAGAGAAGTACGGGGCCGGACGTTCTGCACCACACGCTCGTCATTCGCAGCATCGAGAAGCAAAGTGCGCGGCGGGTCAGAAAGCAGATCCGTTGCCGTGTGCTCCATGCGCACAGCAAGATTGGACGAAGACATTTGCATTTTCCTATGGGTAAAAAGCCGCCGAACGGCGACGGGGGCGCAAGATACCAGCACCCCTCTTCGTTCGAGTGACGCATCCGAGGGAGAAACCCTACCCCTTTCGATGGAGTAGCTCGATGGCGACAGGGCGACGCCGTGGAAGTTCCTGGTCATTCCTGCCAGTCAGACGCCTGCGCCGCTGATTCGCACGCGCGTCCGCGAATCAGCTCAACTTCAGTTCCGATCGCGATCTCGCCGCCCTCTATCACGAAGCAATTGAGCGCGAGCTTGCCTTCGAATCTCTTGTAGATGCCGCGCGTAATGTTCTTGTCCTGGACAAGTGTGTCGGGGTCGAAGGAGGTCATCACGCAGCGCAAGCGCAGATCCTGGACACCGATCAGGACCTTGCCGATGCGCAGGCAGGCGCCAGGCCAGTCGCGCTCGGCCAGCCCCTGCACACCCCCGACAACAATGTTGGGTCGCAGACGGCGTCCATCGTGACCGAACTCGGCGATGGCACCGTCCGTGGCCACGAGCAGCGGCAACACGTCGAAGCGCTCGGCACCTTCGTAGCGAACCAGCCGCGCGCCCTCGCCTGCGATTGCCTCGACCTTGGCCGCCAAGAGTTCACTGTTCCAGGGCTCGCCATCGATCAGTGGTTCGCCGTTCTTTCCCAGCGAACTCTTGAGGCCAAGAAAACGCCAATGAGTCCGCGATGTGACGACGCGTCCGTCCGCGGCCTCGACGTGCACGATTCGGTCGCCCTCGATGCCGAGCGGACCGAGTTGCGCGCGCAACAGCTTTTCCCCGGCCATCGTCTTCACCGGGTATCGCCAGAGTTCAGTGACTTTCATTGGAACGAGGATTATGGGCTGAAGTTGCCGAGATAACTCATCACGACATCGATGACGTGTTTCTCGCGGCCCTTCATGCCGGCGGGCGTTGCGAGATCGCTTTCGAAGGTCGCCGACAGGCTGCGGATGTTGGAACTATAGAAATACGGTTTCGCTGGGCGCGTCACGTGGCGCACCAGGCGTATTACTCGCTGCCCGGCCGCGAATTCGAATGGGAGCTGATGCCCCATGTCGGCTGGAAACTCGACCCGGCACGGGTGGCCCAGCTCGAAGCGGCGAGCTTGAAGGCGCGGACCTACCCCTACTGGCACCAGGCACAGTTTGCCGAGCGGAATCCGTTTCCGACGGCCAAGCCGCCGCGACCAGCGGCTCGTTCGTACTAGTTAGAGCCCGGCGCCGACCCGATTTTCCGCCTGGGCGGGTACATCGCCGCCAAGCGCGGATCGTCCCGCACGGCATCGAACACCGGATCGATCTCGATGAGCGTGTTGCCCTTGATGGCGGCGGCTCGAGAAAGCCACCGAAATGCCGTGTCCTTGTCCTCGAGGCTCACGTAGATGGCTGCGATGTCGTACGGCGACACATACCGCGTTTTTTCCATCGCCAGCACGCGATCAAGCTCGGCGAGCGCCTCCTGCTTGCGGCCCGCGAGCGCGAAGGCGATCGCCAGATCCTGGTTGCTGAACACCGACGGTGTCTTGCGTTTCCGGAACTCGGCAATCGCCGCATCGTAGTTACCCTTGCGCAAGTAAGACCTGCCGAGAAAGCTCCGCGCATGATCCATCGCGGGCTCGGTCTCGAGCAGCTTGCCCAGGTGCGCGATGGCATCGTCGTAGCGCCGCGCGTAGTACATCACCATGCCGATGTTGGCGCTGGTCGTGAGGAAGGTGGGCTCGAGCTCCTGGGCGTAGCGCAGTTTCACCAGGCTCTCATCGAATTTCCCGTTCCACGCCAGCAACAAGCCGTACCACATGTGCCCGATCGCATAACGCGGCGCCAGGGTGACGGCACGTTGATATTCACGCTCGGCCCCTTCGAAGTCGCCCTGGTATTGAATCTTGATGTGACCGAGAGCGGCATGGGCCTCCCCCAAGTCGCCATCGAGCGCCAACGCTTTGTTCACGGCTTCGAGCGCGGGCGGAAAGGCCAGGTCGCGCGGCACCACGCCGAACACGCTCAGCATGGCGTACGAGTCCGCCAGCCCGACATAGGGCAGCGGGTAGTCAGGATCGCGCGCGATCGCCTGCTTGAAGAATGTGATGGAGCGCTTGAAGCTCTCGGTATCGCCGCGGGTGCGCTGGAACCAGCCGTTCACGTAGAGCTGGTATGCCTCGGCGTCACTGGTGTAGCGCTTCGTCAGCCGCTGATGTTCAGCGCCAGTCAGCTCGACCGCCAGCGCATCGGTCACCCGCGCGGCAATCGCATCCTGCACGGCAAAGATGTCGGTGAATTTTTCGTGGAACTGGTTGGACCACAACACGCGTCCGCTTTCGACGTCGATCATGGTCGCCGTAACTCGCAGGCGCTCGCCGTCACGCTGGAGAGTGCCGTCCAGAACTATGGCGACGCCCAACTGCTGGCCGGCGGCGCGCGCATCCTGATCCGGACTGCCAAATCGGCGCACCGAGCTGAAGGGCTGAACCGAGATCCCTTCGAGTTGCCGCAGGCGCGTGATCAGGGTGTCGGTCATTCCAAATGGCAGCGCGGGATCCGCGCCCGCCGGGTCGACGGCCTTGAACGGCAGGATCGCGAGCGTGTTCGGAACTCCCTCTGTCCGGGACTGCGGCCAGGCCAGGTAGGCAACGACGGTGATGATCCCCGCAAGCCCAGCCATACCGGCCACCAGCGCGCGACGCCGGATCGGACTCACCGGGGCGGCGGTCGTTTCCGGCTGAGCAACCGGGGCGGCAATTCCATTTCCATCCGGTGCGCTGACCGCCGCGACGAAACGGAAACCCCGCCCCGGAACGGTCACGATGTACTTGTATTCGCCGGGTCGTTCGCCGAGCACGCGTCGGATGGCGGCAATACTCTGGCTCAGGTTGTTTTCTTCGACGACGGTATCCGGCCAGACGGCACGAATCAGGTCGGTCTTGTTGACCAGCTCGCCCGCGTTCTGCACCAGATATAGAAGAGTCTCGAAGGCTCGGGACACGAGTGGCAGCGGCCGGCCATCGGCCCTGACCAGGAGCTGGCGCAGTTCGGCATCCAGCCGAAAGTCACCGAAATCGAAGAATCTGCGCGCTTCAGGGGGTTTCACGTCTGGTCAAAGCATGACCGTGAGCGGCCGCATCCACAAGGATTCAGAACGATTCAGGCTCTGGCCAAAGAGTTTCACGCCCTGACTGACATTTAGTGACTCCCGACGGCTGCCGGTACAGCCACTAACCACTCAGGGAGTTGCCCAATGAAATCTATTTCGATGCTGGCGTCGGTGGCCTTCACCTTCTCGGCTTTCATCGCAGGCGCGGTGCCCGCCGGCTCGCCGAAACCCGCCCATCAATATCCTGCCCCCACCTGCCGGGGCGAACCCTGTGATGCCGTCATTCGTGGATCGTTCGCATTCTTCGATCGTCACCTGCAGGGGCTCAAGGGCAACGGTCGGTCCTGCGCTGACTGCCACATGCCGCAGGATCAGTTCCAGTTGTCGCCGGCCAGCGTGGAGGCGCGCTTCAAGGTGCTCGAATGGCGCCGGCTGTGGGATCCGCGCGCCGACGATCCGCTGTTCCGGCCCATCGACGCCGACGATTTCCGCACCAATGGCGCGCAGGCAAACGACTTCAGCAATCTCAGGCAGAACGGTTTGATCCGGGTCGTCATACCACTGCCGGCCAACGTCAGGCTCATCGATCCGCTGACCAACCAGCCTTCGGCCGAGACCTCGGTAGACGTCTGGCGCGCGGTGCCCACGGTCAATGACATCAAGCTGACCGGGCCTAACAACACCATTTCCTGGCCGCGGGGCCCGAATCCGGGCGGCGGTTTCCAGCTCGATGCGCGTATCGCCACGCTGCAGGACCAGGCCCGCGGCGCGCTGCAAAACCATGCCGAGGTCCAGAACGCGCCCGGGCAGCGGCTGCTGGAAGACCTCGCCTCGTTCCAGCGGCTGCTGTTTTCGAATCCGCGCGTACGGAATCTTTCGGATGCCATCAGCGCCGGCGTCACGCCGTTGCCGGATCCGGATCCGAAGCTCAACGCGCAAGAGGCGTTGGGCAAGGTGGTCTTCCAGCGCGCCTGTGCGCAATGCCACGGCGGGCCAGACCAGTCCACGCCAATCAGGACACCCCTGCCCGTCGTCCGGTATCACGACATCGTGTCGGCCTGTCCGCGGCCGGTGGATACCGCGGTCCCGGCGCGTTACGCCTTCGCGCCGTGCCCGCAACGTTTGCAACGAAACGCGCGCACCTACCAGATCACTCTCGCGGATGGCTCGATAACGCGTCGCACCAGCACAGATCCGGGGCGGGGACTCCTGACCGGTGTACTCATTCCCGCCGCACCGCCAACCGACGACTGGGGCAAGTTCGACGTGCCGGGTCTGCGCGGCCTGCGTGAGACCGCGCCTTACTTCCACAACAACAGTGCCGACACGCTGGAAGCCGTGGTCGATCACTACGTCGAGTTCTTCAAACGCGTGCAGGCGGTGGCGCCGCCAGGCACCGTGCCACCGATCGCAACTACGGATGGCTTGAGTTTCAATCGAGCGCTGAAACCGGAAGATCGCGAGCCGCTGATTGCATATCTGAAGCGACTCTAGCCGTACTTCTGACCGCACACGGAAACGAAAGACCCCCGGCAGTCCCCCGCCGGGGGTCCAGCGGACCCATACAATGCCGCATGGACATTTCAGATGACGACCTGCGTGCGTGTGTACGAGTCTTGCAGGCGATCGAAGCGGATCGCTCTCACCTCACGCGCCTCACGCAGGAGCAACGTCGCGAGCTGCTCACCCTGGCCGGGCTCGTTGCGAAGCCTGAACGCCACGGTCTCGTCAGGATGGCGAAGGCCTTCCGCCGCTCCGAACGCGAAGCCGCGAAGGAACACGATCGCAAGGCCATCGAGCAGGCCGGGTTGCGTGTTCAGCGCCGTAAGGAGGTGTTTACGCCGCTGTGGCTGGAGCCGCCGAAGCCGGAAGATCTCGATGAGCGCCCCCGTCTCCACAAGGAGCGCGATTGCTACGTCTGCAAGCAGCCTTTTTCGAAGGTGCATCGCTACTACGATTCCATGTGCGAGCCCTGTGGAGACTTCAACTACGCCAAGCGCGAGCAGAGCGCGGACCTGAGCGGCCAGTACGCACTCGTCACGGGTGCACGCGTCAAGATCGGCTACCAGGCCGCGCTCAAACTACTGCGCGCCGGCGCGCACGTCATCGTCACGACGCGCTTTCCGGTCGATGCCGCCGACCGCTTTTCGAAGGAGGCGGATTTCTCTTCGATTCGCGGACGTCTGCAGATACACGGCCTCGACCTGCGCCACACGCCGAGCGTCGAACTGTTCACGCGATTTCTCGTCGAGCGGCTGCCGCGCCTCGACTACATCCTCAACAACGCGTGCCAGACGGTGCGTCGGCCGACGGGATTCTTTCAACACCTTCTGGCGCGGGAAGCCGAATCGATTGCCGCGCTGCCGATGGACCTGCGCAGCGTGCTCGCGGGTCACGACGAACTGCGCGGCATGATCGAGGGGTCCCGAACGCACTCCTCTCTTATGGCGGCATCGGAACACGTCCCCGGCGAGGGGCTTTTACATAGTGCGGCTCTCTCGCAGCGGCGCTATCTGGACGAGGACTACCGCGGCGGCGAGACGCTGTTTCCCGTGAATCGTTTCGATGAGGATTTGCAGCAAGTCGATCTGCGGGAGATGAACAGCTGGCGACTGCGCATGCATGAAGTGGAAACGCCCGAGCTGCTGGAAGTGCAACTGGTGAACGCCATTGCGCCGTACATCCTCAACGCCCGTCTGAAGCCGCTCCTGGTGCGTACGGCCGGCGCTCACAAGCACATCGTCAACGTCAGCGCGATCGAGGGGCAGTTCTATCGCGCCACGAAAACCGACAAACACGCGCACACCAACATGGCGAAAGCGGCACTCAACATGATGACCCGCACGAGCGCACCCGACTTCGTAAAGGATGGCATCCACATGAACGCGGTGGACACCGGCTGGATCACCGACGAGGACCCGGCCGTTCATGCGGCGCGCAAGGCCGAGGCCGGATTCTCACCGCCGCTCGACATCATCGACGGCGCGGCGCGGATCGTGGACCCGATCTTCGCCGGACGCCTCAGCGGCGAGCATGTTTGGGGACAGTTTCTGAAGGACTACAAATCGGCGCCGTGGTGACGGATGTCGTATGCGGAGAGTTATTTCCCCGCCGTCATCAGAAATTGACCGTCAGCGACGCGACGAACGACGTACCGACATCGTACTTGTTGTAGTAAACGACATTGCCGTCCCGTTCCTGGAATTCCTGGTATCCCCGGCCCAGGACATTGCGTGCCTCGAACTTCGCTTCGAGCTCCTGCTGGAACCACGTCAGGCCTTGTCGGAGCACCACGTCCACGCGCAGCCCCGGCGATTCATAGATATCCGGCAGACCGGCCGCACCGCGACTGGTCACGCGGTCACTGGCGTATGAAAGCAGGATCGTCTGCTGCGACAACTGGCCGGTGCGCTCCAGACCGAGCTGTAGATTGACCAGATGATCGGATTGGCCTGTGAGCTGACTTCCATCGCGAAAGAAATTGCTCGCCGGTTGAGTGGTAGTTCCATACACCGACACCGCGTCATTCGCGCCGACGCTGATTTCGGAGTTGGTATAGGTGTAGTTGCCGATCACGACCGCACGGCGCGAAGCGAAGAATCCCGACTCCGAAAGACTGTCGAGCGGGATGTACTTCTGCAGTTCGAGCTCGGCGCCGAAGAGCGTCGCCTCGGGCGCGTTGGCGAAGCTGGTCACCGGGGTGTTGTCGTCGAAGCCGGTGAATGCCTCGATGGGACGATCTATCTTCTTGTAGAACGCCGCGGCCGAGAAGCGCTCCTCGGAGGCGAAATACCATTCGAAGCGGCCTTCGGCATTCACGAAATCACTGTCGATGAGCAGCGGATTGCCGCGGTACCGGCGGTTGGACTCTGGATCGAAGTAGCTCTGGAACATCAGCTCGCGGAACTGCGGCCGGGCAATGGTCTTCGACGCATTGAAGCGCAACTGCTTGCCGTCCGCGAGACGCCAGGTTAGCGTCGCGGCCGGAAGGACGTAGTCGTTCTCGAGATGCGTCGCCGCTCCGGAGTTGGTCAGCGTGTCGAACACCTGCAGGGGTTTTACGTCCTGCTCGGCGCGCTCGTAGCGCGCACCGAAACTCAAGTCGAGCGAATCGGACAAATCTGCCTGCATCTGCAAATAGCCCGCGTTGGTCAACAAGCCGGCCGCGAACGCCGGATCGGACTCGGTGGTTTCGACCAGTCCGATGCCGAACGCATCGATGACGGCCGCTCCGAGTAGATAGTCTGGCCGCAGCGAGGCGACAGCGCCCGGAAAGGTGGACGGCGCGACGATCTGAAATTCGCGCCGCGTGGATTCGCGCTGCGTGTCCGCGTAGTCGTAACCGACCGTTGCCTTGAATGACGAGGTGAATTCCTTCGTCACGTCCAGGCCTGCGGATTTGAGCTTCTCGTCCAGATTGGAGAACGCCACGGTCGCAAAACCGGTCTGACCGTTGTCGAGCCGGTTGATGAAGTAGTCGCCAAACGGATTGGCGTCCTGGTTGCTGCGTTGGTAGCCGATGGCCAGTTCGAACGGCGCGTCGCGCCTGGACTTCGAATACGAGCCGCGGGCGCCGACGGTCAGAGAATCCAGATGCACCTCGGCCGTCACTTGAGTGCCGAGCAGTTGGCGTTCGTACCAGCCGGTGGTCTGCTCCTGGTAGTCGGCGCCGAGACGCTGGTTGTTTTCGCGACCCATCGCGAGGCTGGTGTGCTTGAGGTTGTCGTGCACGTAGAAGTTGGTCCAGCGCACTTTGCTGCCCTGGCCGAACTCGTAATTCAGACCGATCATGCCATCCGTCACGACGCGGTTGTCGGTGGAGACGCGCTCGTAATCCTTGTCGATGACGGATAGATCAAAGCTGCCGGGGGTCTGCTCGAGGTTATCGCGCGTCCGCCATTTGTTGCTGAATCCCAATGAGCCGATCAGCCCGAGGCGCGAATCGTTGCCGATCGTCCAGGCGTCGCCGGCACTCACGTTGGTGGAGTAGTTATACGGCACGTTGTCGACGCGCTGCACCAGCGCGTTGTCGGATCTGACGAGTTCCCTGGCGATCGCCCCCGTATCGACGTTGCCGGAACTCATCCGCGCGCCGCTGCGGATGAATGCGTTGAGTGCGGCCGGCGTGTCGCGGTTGCCGCGGTCGTAGCCGGTCCAGTCGTATTTTCCGCCGTAGTAGTCGTAGCCGAGGTTGCGCGTGGTTTCGGTATCGCCACTCAAGCCCGCGCTCACCGTGAAGAAAGGCGTCTTGGGCGACGAGATCGTCGTCAGGTTGATCACGCCCCCGCCGAATTCGCCCGTGAAGGTCGGCGAATAGGTTTTCTGCACCAGCGATGAGGCCACCAAGTTGGTCGGGAACAGGTCGAGCGGGACCGAGCGGCGCATCGGCTCCGGGCTCGGCAGAGGCGAGCCGTTGAGCAAGGCCAGCGAATATCGATCGCCCAGACCACGCACGAACACGAAGCCGTTGCCGACCACGCTCATGCCCGAGACGCGGCTCAGTGCGCCCGCGATGTCACCTTCGCCGGTGCGGGCGATGTCTTCGGTGGACAGCACCGAGACGACCTCGGTGGTGGCTTTCTGGATGTTGCGATTGCGGACGCCGGTGACCGTGATGCCCGGCATCGCCACGTCGACCTCATTTTCCGTTGCGGCATCGCTTTCGGATGCGCCGGCTGTGCTGGACGCGTCCTGCGGCGACTGCGCCAACGCGGATCCGGCGGACAGCGCCGTCGCCAGCAGCAGCGATTCCCAAATGAGTGGCTTCGACATATGTGTTCCTTTGATTTTTCTTCGGCTCGCGAACGGCGACGGATCGCGACCACCCGGGGTCGCGATCCATCGCGCGATGTCAAGACTGCCTATCTACAGAGCCGGGAGCGAAGCGCATGCCGTGCTGGTCGCATCGAACGTGGCCGTCGCGGAGTTGCAGGTCCAGCCCGCGTACCAGGTGTCGGCCGCATCCTTCACCGCGCCGACATAAGTCGTCGTGTCGAATGCCGCATCGAGCGTCTTCGGATCCGTGGCCGTCACCGCCGTCTCGTTCGCGCCGTTGATATACGTGCCGCCGAGGCTGGCCGTGAACGCGGAGTTGTTGTTTGTTCCCGCATTGAACACGTCCGTGACCTGCTGCACCGTCACCCCGCCGGTGCCGACAAACGGCCCGGCGCCACACTGCATGACGACAGACTGGAACACCGGTGCGCCCAGCTTCAGATTCGGCGCATCGGCCGTGAGGATGTTGGTGCCGTTCAGACGCAGACACGCCATCGGGCTCGTGATCACGCCATTGACCAGGGTCGAGTCAGACTTGCCGCGGAACAGCATCGCGGCGTTGTTGCTTGACGCCGGGTTGCGATGCACGAACGTGAAATTTGCGATCTTCATGTGCGTGCGCGGTGTGTTGTCCTCCAGCGCGTTGGCCGAATCGAGCTCGATCATGGAGTCCGGATTGCCAGAGGACTTCTGAATGGCGATGACGTACTGCAGCGTGCCCTGGAAACCCGTGTCCAGGTCGACGTTGTCGTCATCCGCGCCGGTCACGACGACGTTTCGTAGCGACGGGCTGCCACCGAAGATCTCGAACCCATCGTCCGAGCTGTTGTGCGAATGGAAGTGGCTGATTTTCGTGCCGCTGCCGACGCCACCCAGCGTCAGTGACTGCAGCTCGTTGTTGCCCGAGAGCACGTAACCCGAGTAACGGATTTGCACGTAATCCAGGGTGCCGCTGTTGTCATTCGCCGTCGCGCCGCCGAAGTAGGCCGGATCGACCGCGCCTTCAGTCTGGCGCTCGCAAGCCACGGTGCCAGGCGTCGCGGCCGGTGCCACGGTGCAATCGGTGATCGGTGCGCGGCCTAACATCACCACGCCACCCCACTGGCCTTGCGAGTCATCGTTCGCGAGGCCCAGGACGTTGTCACGGCTGGTGAAAACGATCGGCGATGTCGCCGTGCCCACGGCCTGCATGCGATTTCCGCGATTGACGACCAGCCACGAGGTGCCGGTGGCGCCGTAAACGATGACACCCGGCCTCACGGTCAGGATCACGGCCGCATCGGCGGTCGGCGCGGCGCCGCGATCGAGACCGACATCGACCCGTCCATTGATCGAGTAGAGAAGGCCCGCGAATTTTTCCAGCGTGGCGTTGACCGTGAACCGATTCGGCAGTTCGCAGACGCGATATTCACCGGTTGGCCCGGTGATCGTGCCGGCGTCGTGCAGGCCGGCCGGATCCGAAATGGTCGGACAGCCGGTGGCTGGTGTTACCAGGGTCGTGGCCGGCGGCGGCGGATTCGGATTGGTCGCGGGCGGCGCGTTGTTGTTGATCGTCACATTGCCGCTGTTACCCGGCGATGAAATATCGTCCGCACCACAACCTGCGAGGGTCGCCACGATGGCGGCCGCGGTGATCCACTGTACAGATTTCATCTTCTCGATCTCCTGGCGTCTTTTTTCGTGCGCCAAGTGTCCGACGAGAAGATTGCAGTTCTATTGCGGTGGCGGCGTCATATTTCCGTCACATAGTGGCCCATCCGCAGGGTCTTCGCTCCTGCGGCGGTGAAAGCGGGCTAGTTAGAGGGGGTCCGGGGAGCTGAAGGCTCAGTTCACGCCCATCTTCGGCATTTCCATTTTCTTGTAACCCGCCGGCACTTCGAACGTAGATGCGGGAAGAGTTTCCGCCACCCACTTCGTCATGACGTTTTCCGTGGCGCGGAACTTGCCATCACTTTCGTAGTAGCGCGTGCGCACCGGATAACCGTTGATCGCCGCATAGGCCTTGGCGGTTTGATCCGCACCGGGCACCGCGCTCGCCATGTCGGCGAAGGCCTCCGCCAATTCCTTGAATGCTTTCGCGAAGTCTTCATTGCCCGGCAACGAATTGAACGGCACCACACACAGCTCCTGGGCGAGCTTGCCATTACGCGACATCGACCAGAGCTGGCATTTGCGGCCTTCGACGGTCGCGCTCTTGCCGAGATCCTTGGCCGCATAAACATCCGCCTTGGCCGCGCCACCCATGGCGCCCGCCCCGCCCGGCATCTGATTGCCCATCATCTTTTCCATCATGGCGCGCTGCTCGGGCGTCATGTTCTTCATCCGTTCCTGCATCTGCGACATGACGGCGCCCGCCTGGTTCGCCATCTTCTTCATGTCTTCCTTGGACATCTCGCGATACTGTTTTTTCTTGTCGTCGATGATGATCATGGACGAGCCCTTGAGGATCATGCTGCCGCCGGTATTGCCCTTGACGCGCACCATGCCGTTCTGCAGCAGCACGGTCTGCATTTCACCCTGCTGCGCCTGGGTCTTGATGTCACGCGTGACGCTCTCCACCCGGACACCGGCAATCGCACTGCTCGCAATCAGAATCGAGCTGACGAATAGAAACTTCTTCATGGGAATCCTCCTCAATTGATCTTGACGAGCTCGACGCGGCGATTCTTCGCGCGCCCCTCGTCGGTGGAATTGTCGGCGAGCGGTTTGTCAGGGCCGAAACCCTTGGAACCCAGGCGCGATGGATCGACGCCAAGCCCGACGAGCGCGCCCAGCACACTGCGCGCACGTGCCGTGGCGAGCTCGCGGTTGTGATCGGCGCCGCCGGTGTTGTCGGTGTGTCCTTCGATCGACAGCTTGAGCGCCGGATCCGCCGTCAGCAGCTTGTTGACCTCGGCCACGATAGGCTGGGCGTCGGGACGCAAGGTGGCCTTGTCGGTGTCGAAGTTGATGTACAACGCGACCCGGCCCTTCGCGTCGAGCTCTTTCTTCATGGCAGCGGCATCGAGAAAGCCCAGCGAGGATTTCATGCCCTGCTTCTCGAGCACCGTGACGAAACCCATGGGCGGGACGATTCCGCCGGTGCTCACGTGGATCCAGTATTCCTTGTCGGCAGTGCGCAGTAGATAGGTCTGGTGTTCGGCTTCGGGCACCGGCGGCGAGGAAGCGGCCCAATACTTCTCGATCTGCTCGCGTCCACCCGCGGCGGCCACCACTTCAGGCGTGAACTGCACGCGGCTGATCATCTGGCCGCCGAGCGAGGAAATGGCGTTCTCGTAGTTGCGCAGGAACTCGATCTCAGAGTAGTGGCGCCCGCTGTCCGGATTCTCGAGGTTGTACTGGAACAGCGCTTCGCGTCCCTCCTGCGTGACGAACCTGCCGCCGGCGATGAAGCCGTGCCGGTCGAAGGACTTCAAGGTGTCCGTGCCCTTGAGATTGTTCTCGAGCCCCTCGGGATCCTTGAAGAACGGAAACGGCGGCAGACTTGCGGTAGTCGGCATCACGGAGCTGACGTCGAACTCTTCTGCCATCACGGCCATCTGCGCCGGACCGCCTTCCGAGGGCATGGCGCCGGCGGATGTGTTGGCCGCGGGGCTCATGCCTGAATCGCCGGGATCCGAATCCATCGTCGGCAGCGTGGCCGGTCCGCCCGGTACCTGCTCGGCGACCCGTGACGCCGCCTCGCGCCGTTCCTGCGCCTCATCTTTTTTCGAGCACGAGGCGAGCGCCACCGATGCGAGGATCACTAGCAATCCGCAGGTTCGAATGATCATCGAGCCTCCCTCCAGTATTCAAGGCGCACTGTGCCGCGAAGCGGCCCCGCATGCAAAGGTCTGCAAGCACGAACACCCGTGACTTTGAACCACGCACGGTCCAGCGTACAGTCTGCGCGCGAAGATGCGTGTTTTCGGGAGGTCGCATGTCTCGTATGTTTGCTGGTTCGCGGGCGGCGATCGCCGCTCTTGTGTTGCTCGTGGGCTGCGGCAAGAAAGAAGAGTCTCCGCAGGCGGAGGCAGCCAGCGAGGAATCCGCGCCCGAGATTTCCACCGAACGCCCCCGGAACCCGCTCAAAGACGCTCTCGACGACCTGAAACGCAAGGACCAGGAAAAGCGCGACGAGAAAAATCGCGCGCGCGACCAGGTCCTGGAAGACAAGCTGCTCGCCAAGGAGGCCGAAGGCACGCCGGAAAGTCAGCGCGCGGCGAAGATCCTGCGATTGCAGCTCGAGTGGATGAAGGTCGATCGGGATCCTGACGCGACGCCTGAGCAGAAACAGGCGGCCATGGATAAATACCTGATGGAGCAGCAGCGCGAAGGCCGGCAGAGAGCCATCGTCAAACAACCCACACTCGATCTGCCGCCCGACTGGGCCGCGGTCCATCGCGAAGTGAAGAACGCGAAGGAAGCGGAGCTGCTCGTACAAGTGGGTGACATCGACAACCTGGGTTTCGGCTGGCCTTCGGGTTTCGATCCTTTCTCCGGCAAGCCGACGCCGATTCACAAGTTTCCATGGGCGCCGGAGGAAGATGACCCGCGCGGCACAGACCGCATCATGGTGAGCTCGAGCGCGCCTTTCAGGGCGAAGAGTCACGACGGATATGCCAACGATACGATGCGCGACGAGAATCAGCCGCAGGCGCTTTCGATCAACTTCGACACGGCCGGCGTTTCGATCAAGGGCGCCGTGCTGCAATTGTTCGTCGACGATTTCCAGGCGCCCAAGCTCAAGTCCCGCTTTGTCGTGACGCTCGACGGCCGGTCCGCACCGGACATCGAGACCACGATCAACAAGCTCAACCAGACCGGCCCGATCGGCAAGCTGGTCACCATCAAACTACTGCCCGAATATCTCGACCTGCTCGCCGACGGCAAACTCGAGATCCTGGTCGACGATACGAGCACCGGGATCGCCGACGGTTTCGCATTCGACTTCGCGCGCCTGCTCATCAACCCGAAAGGGTTCACGTACGCCGGCACGATCCGCGGCATCGTGGTCGACAAGGACAGCGAGGAGCCCATCGACGGCGCACTCGTCTCCGCCGCGAATGTGCAAAAGGCGACGACCGGCAAGGACGGAAAATTCGAGCTCAAGGAAGTGCCGGCCGGACTCGTCGTCACCACGGGCAGTCACCCGGACTACGTCACCGGCTCCGAACAGGCGGATCTGCTCGCGGGCGAAGTCGTCGATCTGAAATTGCGTCTCGAGCACGTCAAGGACGATCTGGCAGAGCGCCTCGAAAACGAGGGCAAGGTGGATCTGTACGGAATTTATTTCGACACCGACAAGGCGACGCTCAAGTCCGAATCCGAAGCCACACTGAATCAGGTGCTCGCAGTGCTCAAGGGCAAGCCGGCCCTGCGCATCGAGATCGGCGGCCATACCGATTCACAGGCCAGCGACACCTACAATCTCGACCTGTCGAAACGCCGGGCGCAGGCGGTCGTGAAGTGGCTCACCGACAAGGGCATCGCCGGCACGCGCCTCAATGCGGAAGGCTTCGGTGAATCGCGACCGGTGGCCGACAATGAAACCGCCGCAGGTCGTGCACTCAATCGCCGCGTGGAAATCCGCGATATCTCGAAGGAAGGGAACCCATGATGACGTCCAGACTGTTGCTCGCGGGATTGTTGTGCGCGGGCATTGCCGCGCTGGCGTCGGCACAGACGCCCGACGACAAGATTCCGGTCTACAAGCTGGATCTGCGCAAGGTGCCCGACATTCCCAAGGGTGATGCAGCACTGGTCAAGGGCGACGCCGGCAGTACTCCCGACCGGTTCTTCGTTGAAAACCTCTACATGTTGAAGCCCGTCTCGGTCACCGTGCGCGCGGTCAACTCGGGTGGTGTCGTCCACGTGAAGCTGACGAAGAACAAGTGGGACGAAGTTCTGCGCGAGGCAACCACCGGCGAGGAAGGTCAGGTCAATTTCAAGTTCCGCACACAGGGTGAATTCCAGATCTCGATCACCTCGCCGAATGCAAACACGCCATACAAGATGGTCGTGTGGGTGGGGCCGGACATCGTGCCGAAAACCCGACCGGTTTTCGTGCCGGAATCGCAGTTCAAGGGCGGCGGCAAGTCGCACTGGTGGTGGTGGGCCGGCGGCGGCGCGGCCATCATCGTCTTCATCTTGTTAGCCTTGGCGTTCAGAAAGAGGAAGCAGGCGTCATGAAAAAATTGGTCACCAGGTCGATTGGAATGGCGCTGGGAATTGCATTGGTGACGCCATTGCTCATGGCTCCAACCGCCGTGAATGGGTCACTCGGAGGATTTACCGGTAGCGGCCAAGGCGGCCAGAGCCCGGCAGACTGGGGCATTACGCCACCGGGTGGCCAGAGTGGCTCGGGCCAGAGCTCGTCGCAAACCAAGGGCGGCGACGGCAGTGGACAGAGTGGCTCGGGCCAGAGCTCGTCGCAGACCAAAGGTGGCGACGGCAGTGGACAGAGTGGCTCGGGCCAGAGCTCGTCGCAGACCAAAGGCGGCGACGGCAGTGGCCAAGACGGGTCCGGCCAGAGTTCGTCGCAGACTAAAGGTGGCGACGGTAGCGGCCAGGACGGTTCCGGTCAGAGTTCGTCGCAGACCAAGGGTGGCGATGGCAGTGGCCAGGACGGGTCGGGCCAGAGTTCGTCGCAGACCAAAGGCGGCGATGGCAGCGGGCAGGACGGTTCCTCACAAGGGTCAGGCCAGGAAAGTGGCAAATCCGAAGACAATTCTGGATCGGCCGAGGGCGAGGGCACCACCCAGAATCCCAAGGGAGAGCCTAACTACCCCAGTGGGGACGGAGGCAGCGGGAGCGGCAGTGGAAGCGGCAGCGGTAGTGGTAGTGGTAGTGGTAGTGGTAGCGGCAGCGGTAGCGGCAGCGGCGATGGCTCCTATGACCCCCTTGATCCTTCCGACAATCAGTACGATCCCTCGAAAAACGGCGACGATCAGCAGGTTCCCTCGGGCTGTGCGGAAGCCGGCTCAACCTGCGCACAGTGCGTGCAGAAAAACGAGAGCACCGTGCAATTCAATCGACGCTACTTGCACGTAGCCTGGTCGACCACGCATCAGACGATCGAATACGCGGACCGCATGACGCGTTTTGGCGATGCGGTCTCGGGAATCCATTCGACCCAGGCATTGGCCTGGCAGTTGGCGGGCAAGCCGCAGATCACCGAAGCGGTGTCCGACCTGCGCAAGACCTACGACAAGAAGTACCAGATCTACATCAACAACATCGATCAGTCGCTACAGGCAATGAGCCAGTGCGAGCAGGACAACTTTGCGATCCGGGACCTGTACCAGAGATTCGGCTCTCTCTACCTCGAGTTCGTGAAGGCGCGGTATCAAAGCCCTGATTGACGCCGGCTCGCGCCGACCCATTATCAGGAACCCGCGATCGAGCTCGAATAGATCAAGGCGCCCGGAATACGTCGCTGGGAATCTCACTGCGAATATCGGTGTTGCGGCGGATGACATCGGACAAGCGCACGTTCTGCACCAGGCCGAGTTCACGCGACCCGAGCGCGCGCTGATACCAGAAGCGGTCGCCATCGCGCAGCGCCAGGAATTGTTCCTTGAAGATCCCAAACAACAGTTCGCCCACCTGCGCGCCGCTGACGTGGTCTTCCGCAAGCCCGCCCACCCACAGATCGATGTCATCCGGACTCGCATAGACGCTTGCGAGGCGCCGCCGCAGCGTTGCGTTTGAAGTTATTGCGGCGAAGCTGGTCTTCGCCGGCAAGTTCATGGCACGGCGCGCGTCGTTGTAACGCGGCAAACCGTGGTCCCGTCCGCGCTGGATGTTGAGCGAAGGCAAATCGAACCCGCCCTGCCCGGGAGCGCCAAACAGAAAGTTGCGCACGTCATCCACGACGAATGCATCGAGCTCCTGGCAGACCTGGCGTGCCATGCCGCGCAGCAGCGGCGAGATTCCGTCGCGCGAGATTTCCTGGGGCGCGAAGAACGACACGCGCAGCGGCAGGTCGCCCGCGGCAATCGTCCGGCCGCGCGAATCGAGCCGGCGCAACGTCGGGCTCAACAGGCTGTGTCCGAAGCGAAAGGCCGCGGCGGAAAATTCGTTCATGATGCGCGCGTCGACCCGCGGCTGGTAGCCGCGATACGCCGGCAACTCGCCTCCGAGCAGCGCCGGGATGAATTCTCGATAAGTGATCACCTGCATCTCGGCACCGACCAGGCGCCGCGCCAGCTGGTAGATAGCCTCGTCTGCGAGCTGCGGCTGTTCGCGCGCAATCTGGCGCGCCAGCCGGTTGTGCTCGCGCATGAACAAGGTGTGCATCGCCGTCAACGCCACCTGTTCGTTGGCGCGTACGTCGCCCGCCAGGAACAATTCCGCGCCGCTGCCACCCGCGTTCTGCAGCCCTGCCGTATTGAATGGCAGCAGATCGCCCGCGCTGTTCCTGAGTAGTCCGCCCGAGAACTTCCGCAACGCGGCCGCGCGTGTGCTGTCCGAGCCGTAGACGTTTGACGCATCTATCCACCCGCTCAGCACGTTGGTTTGCTGGCGCGGGTCCGCCGGGCCCGTGCCGCCGGTGTGATCGTATGCGGAGCGTGTGAAATCGATGACCGCGGCTCCCGTGCCGGATGGATCGAAGAATGGGTCGCCCAAAGGCACCGGCACGTGCGCCGGTTCGGCCGGATTCGCCGTTTCGCTCAGGTCCATGTCGTGATCGAGGAACTGGCCCCACTGCCAGAGGAAATCGCTGGCGCGACGGCGATTCGGGATGGAGGCGGATTGCGCAGCAACTGCGTTGCTGATGACTCGTGGCCCCGCAAAGTTGGGCGCGGCCATCTGCGACACGCCATCCGCGTAATCGACGGTCATGCGGCGCATGAGCCGCATTCCAACCGCGTTCATGGTCGGGTCTGCGAGATTATTGCCGCTGCCATCGAGCGTGCGATAGTTCGGGTCGCGCGCCACTTCCGCAGCGGGTGCCGCAGAACGCCGGCCGCTGGCGGGCGCTTCCTGCACGGTGTCCGGGGCGGGAATGACGCGCGGGACCTCGTCGGCAAATGCCGCCGAGGCGCCGGCGGCCAACAGCATGGATGCCGAAAATGCGTTCGTGAGTTTCATGTCAGTCCTCCTTGACCGCGGCGGATGGGCGCGACGTCAGCGCATCCGATACCGCCGCACCATGCGCCGTATCCAGCATCGATGCGGACTGTCGGCGATTTTCTGCGTGATCACACGCTGTCGGCGATTGGCGTCTTCTGGTGACGCAGAGCATCAACGCTCACAGATCCCGTTCTTCGCGCCTCAATGACGCTCGAACGTCAGGTCGCAGGAAAGTTCTCCTGCAAGCCAGTTCACCGGCCGTTCAGCGGGACACCCGGAAACTGCCTGTCATGCCTGGCCTGATGACTCATCTGTGTGGAAAACTGCGGCTGCGTGGCATCGCGGTTCTGGCAGCGATTGCGCTGACCTCCGGCACATACGCCGCCGATGCGACGGTCGGGCGTATGTCCAGCGCCACTGTGAGGGCCCGCGTCGTGGAGCTGGTCAACGTTGCCAGGAGCAAGGGCAGGAAATGCGGCGCCGAGAAGTTCGCCGCAGCACAGCCGCTCAGTACTTCACGGCAACTCGACGATGCGGCCGGCGATCATGCGCGCAACATGGCGCGACGAAACTTCTTCGCTCATCGCGGCGCCGACGGCAGTCAGCCGAAGGACCGGGTACTTCGTGCCGGCTATGGGTCGCGCCTCACGGGCGAGAACATCGCTTTCGGGCCGGAGTCGGCGGAGGAAGTTGTCGCCGGCTGGCTGGCGAGCCCGGGTCACTGCGCGAACATCATGGAGCCGGAGTTTCAGCACATAGGCGTGGGAGTTGCCACCGGCAGCAAGCGGGGACGGATTTACTGGGTGCAGGACTTCGGCGCGCCGCGCCGTCAGTAGAACGCCAGCAGATCGCCCGTCCAGGATTTCTTCTGCTGGTAGGCGGCGAGTCGGGCGTCCATGGGCGCCGTATTCCAGTGAAAAACCTTCGCCATGCGAATCGCACGTTTCTCCAGATCGTTTGCATCGTCGAACTCGCCCAGGTTGGCGTGCGCCGCGGCGCGAATCTCCCAGGCGATGGGGTTCAGTTCGTAGATGCCCCGCTCCTTCGCGAAGATTTCCAGCGCGCGTTTCGGATCGCGAACCGCGGAGTCCGGATTACTCGCGAGCAGCGCCGCAAGATAGAACCGTGCTTCCGGGCGGTTCGCATCGAACGCCTGCCCGAGCAGCTCGACTGCCTTGCGCGCGTTACCCGCACTCGAGGCGTCGCGCAGGTAGTAGTTAGCCAGTTCGAGCTGGGCATCGCTGTCCCCGGCCCGTGCGGCCTTGTCGAGCCAGAAGACTCCTTTCGCTTCATCGGCCTGGAACCTGAACGAGTTCATGCGATCGTGGCCCACCAGGTATTGCGCGAAGGCGTTGCCGGCCTGTGCAGCCTTGATGAACCAGTCGATTGGCACCTCTTCGGGCGGTGGGCTGTCGGCGTTTTGAAGCAGTAACCCGTAGAACAATTGCGAATCCGGATCGCCGGCGACAGCTTTTTTCCTGATCGCGTCCAGATCCTGCTCGACCGTGTTGGCCGCGCGTCCGCGCCTTATCTTGAAGAGAACCTTGAATCGAACCGTGCACCGCTCGGCGTTGCCATTCTCAGTTTGCGGGCTGTACAGAGTGTTCATCGATACCAGCATGGCAGGACCGTCGAACGGCTGAGCGGGGATAAGCCGGGCCGCGTGTGGATCGTGATCGCGGCCGTCACTGAAAACTCTCGCATCGATGATCGCAAAGCCCCCGATGCCTTTTTCGGCTGCCTCGGGCGGAAAAAAGTCATCCGGGTTCGCCGGAAACTTGAGCCTGCACCGCACCGTCTGCGGCGCGACCGGAATTTTCGCGGTCCCCAGGATGTTTTTCTGCAGCGCATCATTGCCGAACCTGGCGCGCAACTCTTCGGCGGTCTTCCGTCCGGCTTCACTCAGGTGCGGATGGAGTTGGTCGTAGATGCTCTGCGCCGCCTCGCTCGGCCGCTGTTCCAGCACCACGGCGGCCCACGCATGACCGAGAATGTTGTCGCGTTTCACGCCCTCGCCCTTGACGTACATGATGGCGAGCGTTTCCTGCGACTCGGCGTGGCCGAGTTCCGCGAGTTCGCGATAGAGCTCGAACGCCCGCGGAAAGTCCTTCGCGCGATATGCGGCGTCCGCGGTGTACAGGTCGGCATGAGCCCGTGAACCCGTGAGAGCCGCGAGGCAAACTACAAGAACCTTGAACCCTGACTTGATCCGCATGCTGCCTGCCGGCCGACACTCCGTTGCGTATTTGCGGATACTACTTTCAAAGCAGCGGTCTATTCGAGGGCTTTCTGTCAGCGCAATAAGGCAACGAGCTTCGCGGCCGGGTCGAATCCGTCGCCGGCTGCTACCGGCCCGACCCATTTGAAGGTAGGTGCCGGCGCGTTCCAGCTGAGATGCCGGTAGTAAGTCAGCTTGCCGTCGGTGGCGAGGCCGTAGATCACGCCATTGCCGGCCGAGAACAACTGTGCGAACGCCCCCCAGCCATTGCCGACCTGCACGGGCTTGCCCCACGCGGCCGCGCCATTCACCGGATCGAGGTGGCGATTGCTCATGAGCCGGTTGTCCTGCGTGACGGTGTAGATGACGCCACCGCCGCTCGAGAAGATGAACTTGAAGTCGCCCCAGCCATCGGCAAGCTTGTTAGGGCCGACCCAGCCGCCGGGGTCGCCGGTCGCAAATCCGCCGTGGCGGTACCACACGATCGCACCGTCGGCCGCGATGGCGTAGATGACGCCGTTTCCGCCGCCGATGATCTGCGTGAATGTCTGCCATCCGCGCGCAACCACGACCGGTCCTTTCCAGGCATTCGCGGGATCATCGTTCGGGCTGTGCTGGAACCACACGAGATCGCCAGCGCCGGTGCGCGCATAGAAGTGGTTGCCGCCAGCGGGGATGACGTCCGTATAAGCGCTCCATCCTTCGGCTGCGGCCAGCGACTTGTCAGGCGTCGTGCCGCCCTCGGGTGTGTCGTGTACGTACCGGAGCAGCGCGCCGCTCGCATCGACGGCATAAAAGATCGAGCTCGCGGGTGCCGGCGCGGGTTGCGGCTGTGGGCTGGCGTCGGTGGCCCCCACTGCGGCGTACGCACTGGGGCGCGCGGTGGCGCTGATGGCCGGTGAGACCGGACCCGGCGGCAGGAGCACCTGCGCAGCGGGATTCCGGGATACGGTGGTGCTGACTCCCGGACGCGCAACGCCCTGCAACCGTTTGAGTTCAGAGACTGCGGTCTGCTTTGGCTTGAGGGAGCCGTAGTACCAGCTCTCGCGCGAACACGTTCTCGCAACCACGTTGAGCGCGCAGACACGCACGGCTTGCCGATCGTCGCCGTTGCCGAATTTGCTGTGTGTGACGAGCAGTTCGAGGTTGACGGGGTCCGGCGCCCGCGCCGGATCGAGTTTTTCGATGGGCAACCACTGCGTGCCACTCCACAACTCAACTGCATACCAGCCGAGGTTCGCTGAAGACCGGGGTGAGCTATGCCACTCGACTAACAACTTGAACGGCGTTGCGCCGCCAATCACACCCTCGCCGCTCGACGGCCGGATCCCGGTGAGCTTGGGCGGATCGAGGGCGCCAGGTGGACCGGGCGCGGCGGGCGTGTGCGCGCAGGTGAATCCGGAATACAGCGCAGAGATGACTCCATCCTCATCGATCGCGCGGAAGCGGAAACAATACTCGGCGTCCCACAGCAGGCCCTTGATCTTGAACGCCTCGGGAAATTCGCGCTGACTGTTGAACCGCGCGGCGGTCACCGGCTTCAGGTTGGTGTTTCCCGAGAACCACCACGGCAGTGCCATGCACCCGTAGTTCTGCGCCGAACGCGTGATGCACTCGGCGCGGCCACTAAGATCGGAGCTCATGTGCGTGCCGTTCTCGGTCCAGTCCATGAGAAAGCCGACCTTCTCGGTAGCGGTGTTCATGAACTCCACGCAGATCGCGGGCTCGGCCGTTTCGATGTAGCCGCAGTTGGCGGCGAAACCCTTGTTAGGCGTGCCCGGGCGGTCGCGTGCCTGCGCGGGCAGCGAGAGAACCGCCAGCGCCAGAAAGCCTGCCAGCAGCGCCACGAGCGAAGCGCGTTTGACGCCCATGGGCATCCCTGAGCGGACGGCAATCAGGGTCGAGGCGAAGGCTTTCCGGTTCATGTGCGTACTCCCTATTCAGGAATACGCGGCGCGCCTCGTCTGGCGGACAGACACTGCCCTTTTTTTTGATGAGCTACTGAACTTCGTGTTCGTGAAGGAAAGACGCGGCCCGCTCTGCACCCGGTGCTCGTTGCTCGCGACGACCTGCAGCCGCGGGCGCGCGAACTACCATCCGCCTGCCTGGGGAGATGTTCGCGGTGCCGGTGTAGTTAGAGCCAGGCGCGCGGCGGCCGATTGCCGCCCCAGCCTGGCCGCTACTGCAAAACTCCCGATGCTGCGTTCAGCGAAACGCGCCGCTGCCGAACAGTCCGAGCAACCCCATGGCGATGAGGTAGATCGCGACAATGTAGCTGAGCAGCCGCGGCACAATGAGGATCAGGACGCCGGCAATGAGCGAAAGGAGCGGGCCCATCGTGATATGGAGATTCATGAATGCCTCTGCGCGGGGGATTGGAAGGTAATAGTGCCCTACGGGGAGCCGTTTCTGGGTTCGTTGTGACACATAGATGTCAATCTGGCGCACAAGCGCGCAAAGTACCGGCCCCCATCCGCTGGAACTCTGCATTGAACAACACTCCCCCGATGATTCCCGGTGAACTGCCCTCCGACTACCGTGTTCGGCTGGCTGTCGAGCAAGCGCACGCGGACGAACGCCGTCGCGTTGATCTGCTGGAACTGACGGCAACCGCCAATTCACCCGGCGCCCGGATTCGCGCCTGGGAGCGGACCCATGGCCTCACCCTGCCGCGTGTTGCGGCACATCCCGTGCTCAATTCAGTGGCGATTGCGACGCGACTGACTCTCGACCAGGTGCGCGACGAACAGCGCCGCCGTCTGATGCCGGCAGGATCGCCATTGCCGACAGCCTAGGGACGCGACACCTGCGGAAGCGCGGGCCCTGTCAGGCCTTGGCGGCGAGTGACGAAATCAGAAATCGGCGGCGGGTGTCGCGCGCCGTCGCGGCGGATCGAAGAATGCGCCTGCGACGATCTTGCAGGGAACCATGACTCGCGACCACTGCAGCTCGCGCTGGTAGTAGATATCGGCCCACAGCTCATCACCGGGTCGGCCCCAGGGCATGTGCAGCGAAGCCAGCGCGATATTGGTCTTCGCAGAAGGCGACCACTCCGCGGAAGTCACAGTGCCGACGATCTCGCCCTTGCGCTGGCGGTTGTAGATGTACGCGGCCTTCGCCACTTTGTTGCCGGCGATCTCGAGACGCACGAAGCGGTAACGCGAGCCGCGCTTCTGTTCCTCGAGCAACGCACGGCGGCCGTTGAAGTTGGGCTTCTTGAAGTCGACCAGCCGACCGAGATCGAGCTCGAACGGTGAGCGCGAACGATCGAGATGAATGGCCTGATCGGCCGGCATGAAATCCACGTGCGCCTGCATGAAGCCCGCTTCGATGCGGGCTATCTCCAGTGCATGCGTGCCCATGGGGCGTATTCCGTGAATGGCGCCCTTGTCGAACAGCGCGTCCCACAGCGGCAGCGCGTGTGCGTTGTCGGTCCACAACTCGTAGCCGAGATCGCCGGTGAAACCGGTGCGCGACACCATCAACTCGCCGCCGGCGAATGGCCCCGGAAATTTGAAATAGGCGATGTCGAAGGGCTTCATGTTCTCGACGCCCGTGCAGCCGATGGCCTTGAGCACGGCGCAGCTGGTCGGTCCCTGGAAGGCAAGGCACGCGACGTCATGCGTTTCCTCGGCCAGGTTCACATCGAATCCGAACGCAGATCGGTCTAACCACTCGAGCTGGCGCTCCTGCGAGCACAGACGATAGTCGCCAGGCTTCAGGTGGAAGACGGTGCCGTCATCGATCACCCGGCCATTGTCGTCACACCAGATGGCATAGCCAACCTTGCCGGGTTTGATCTTCGACACGTCGCGCGTCAGGAGACGATCGAGGAAAGGCAGCGCGTCGGGACCGGTGATGCGGTGCTTGGTCATCGGGGAGAGATCGAACACCGCGCAGGCATTGCGAATCGCCGCGTACTCGAGCGACACGTTGTAGTACGCGTCCGAAACGGTGTAGTCCTTCCACCGGTGCCACACGTTGAGCTTGTTCAGCGCGGAGGTGCGCTCGTGGAACGGCGTCTGATACACCGCGGTCCGGAAGTGTTCCTTCTGTTCCATCGGCTTCATGCGCGCCCCGCCTTGATGACGGCCTGCGCCGCATTCTTCCCGGCGCAGCCCATGACGCCGCCACCCGGATGCGCGCCCGCGCCACATAGATAGAGACCGGTCACCGGCATCGCGTACTGCGCCGCGCCGGGCACCGGCCGCAGCATGAGGAATTGATCGAGCGCGAGCTCGCCGTGATGCCAGTGCCCACCGGTCAGGCGGAACTCGCGTTCGAGATCGGCCGGCAGCAGCAATTGTGAGGCAACGATCTTGCCGCGGATCTCAGGCGCGTATTCCGCGAGCACGTTGAGCGTGTTCTCGAGCAGCTGCGCGCGAGCGGCATCCGTGCTCGCAGATTCCGCATACGGCGCGTACTGCACGACTGCCGAGAGCACGTGTTTGCCGGCGGGCGCGAGGGTGCGGTCATACACGGTCGGAATGCTGATCTCGAGCGCCGGGCGCGGCGAGTTCTCGCCGTACTTCGCGGCGTCGAAGGCATGCTCCAGGTAGACGAGGTCGGGCGCGATCACCAGCCGCTCTCCGGCGAGTGCCGCAGGCAGACGCGAAAAATCGGGCAGTGAGTCGAGCGCGAGATGCAGTTTGGCCGCCAGGCCACGCGTGCGGAAATGCCGCACGCGATGCACGAAACCGGTTTCGAGATGACGCGCGCCGAGCAGGCCGAACAACGTGCGCTTGGGATCCGCGTTGCTCACGACCACGTCGGCGGCCAGCGCTTCACCGCTTTCGAGTGCAACGCCCGAGACGCGATCGCCATTGAGCGTGATGTTCTTCACCGGCGAGGAGAGGCGAATGGTTACGCCCGCTGCCGTCGCCGCCCTGGCGAAGGCCTCGCTGACCGCGCCCATGCCGCCGGCCGGCAGGGACGTACCACCGGTGGTTCCGCTGGCAATTCCCGAGAGCCGATGCAACAGCGTGAGCATCGAGTTGTTGGAACGCGGCGAAAGATTGGTGCCGAGCACGGCATCGAACGCCAGCGCGGCCTTGAGCGCCGGTGATTCGAACGACTCTTCGACGATGTCGTAAATGTTGATGCCGGCGATTCGCATGAACTCGCGCATGTCGTCGCGGCCGAGACGGCGAATGTCGAGTCCGAGCAGCGCCGCGCCGATGGCATCGGAACGGCCGCCGCCCATCAGTCGCGGCGGAACACGGTTATTTTGTTTGCCGAGCACGCGCGCGAACTTGAGCATGGTCGCGTGATGCGTCGCCAGCGCGGTGCGGTCGGCGTCGCTGACGCGGCCGCCCTCGAGCTTGCCGCCGTTCAACACGAGGTGCTCGCCCGCAAGTTGCAGCGCGACGGTCTTGAGGTTGTCGCGCGCCGATGCGAGGCCGTGACGCGCAAGATCGAGCTCACTCGCGATGCGCGCGTCGAGCATATAAGAGAGGTGTGCGCAGGCCGAGACCTTGAAGCCCGGCGAGAATTCGCGCGTGACCGCTGCGCCGCCGACCTGCGCCGCTGCTTCGAGCACCGTCACGCGTTTGCCCGCCTTGGCTAGATAGGCCGCGCAGGCGAGGCCGTTGTGGCCAGCGCCGATGATGATGACGTTGCCGGCTTCAGTCATCGTGCCAGCCCTCAGGCACAAGGTTCGGACGTCTCAGGTCGTGCAGGATTTCGCGCGCCGCGTTGGCGCCCGGTGCTGCCATCACGCCGCCACCGGGATGTGTGCCCGAGCCGCACATGTAGAAACCCTTGGTCGGCCCGCGATACTGCGCGTAGCCAGGGAATGGACGGTTGAACAGCATCTGGTCGAGCGACAGATCGCCCTGGAAGATGTTGCCATCGGTCAAGCCTGTCTCGTTCTCGATCACGTCTGGCGTACGCACTTCGACGTGGCGGATCAGCGATTTGAAGTTCGGGCTGTAGCGCGCGATCTGGTCGAGCACCGTGTTCTTCCAGGCGTTGCGATCCTCGTCCGTCCAGGCGCGCCCCTGGATCGTCGATGGCACGTACTGCACGAAAACGCTCATCCAGTGTTTGCCGGCCGGCGTCATCGTCGGATCAGTCATCGAGGGAATCAGCAGGTCGAGATACGGCTCCTTCGACCAGGTGCCGTTCTTCCAGTCGTCGTAGGCGCGTTCGACCTGCGACAGCGATTCGAGGAAATGCAGGTCGCCGAAACGCAGCGGGTTGTCATTGCCGAGCGCCGGGAATTCCGGCAGACCGTCGAGCGCGATGTTCAACTTGCCCGAGGAGCCACGGATCTTGAAATTCTTCGCGCGTTTGACGAACTCGGGCTTGAGATCCTTCGGATCGAACAGCCTGGTGAAGGTGCGCTTGGGATCGAGGTTGGAAACCACGACTTTTGCGCGGTATTCATTGCCGTTGGCGCAGGCGACGCCGGTCACGCGGTTGCCGCGAACCAGCACCTGCGTCACGTCTGCGTCGGTGACGATTTCGCCGCCGAAAGATTTGAACGCGTTGCCCAGCGCCTTCGACACCGCGCCCATGCCGCCGCGCGCGAAACCCCAGGAGCCGATCGATCCGTCCACATCGCCCATGTAGTGATGCAGCAGCACGTAGGCCGTGCCCGGGGAATAAGGGCCCATCGCCGTGCCGATGATGCCGCTGCCCGACAGGGTCGCCTTGATCAGATCGGATTCGAAGAACTCGCCCAGGTAATCCGCGATGCTCATCGAGTAGAAACGAATGGTGTCGTAGATCACCTGCTCGCCGAGCTTCTTGAACTCCTTCGAGAGGAAGATCAATTCGCGGATGTCACGCGGCCGCAGCGAGGTCGGGTCTGGCGGCGTGCGCAGAAGCAGCGGCCGGATGAACTTGCACTGGCGCATCACCTCGGTCGAGTAACGGTCATATGCGTCGCCGTCATGGGCGTTATGGCGCGCGAATTCGCGGCGCTTCAGCTCATGGTCGGCGTAGCTGCCGAGGATGTCGCCTTTGGACGTGATGGTGACGCCGCCACCGTAGGGCACCACCTGCAAGCCATGCCGCGCCAGTTCCAGGTCGCGGAAAATCTCGGGGCGCAACAGGCTGCAGACGTAGGAGCAGTTCGAATAGGTCCAGCCCTTCTCGATCTCACGGCTCACCGCTGCGCCACCGATCCACGAATTCTTCTCGAGCAACAACACCTTGAGCCCGGAGCGGGCGAGGTACGTGGCGTTGGTCAGGCCATTGTGGCCGGCTCCGACCACGATGGCGTCGTAATTCTTGTCAGGCAAGATGGCTGCTTTATCCCGTTCGGTTGGCGGGTCAGGTTTTCCGCGCTTCTTTTGCGGCGCGATTCAGTCGCGCATCGTGGGAATCTGGCTCGCAGAGTATCCGAAGAACGTGCGTTTGGTCACTAGCACCGTAAATGAATACCATGCAAACCATGAAGTCACCCCTCCTGCTTCCGATTGTCGCACTGGCTTTACTGGCGTCCTGTTCGATGCCGACCGAGTCGCCCCACGCCCCGGCCGAAACGATGGCCGTCGCGCCATCCCCGCCTCCGCTTCCCATGCCCCTGTCGCCCGCGGCCAGCATCGGAACGATGCAATTGCAGAGCGGCTATCGGCTGGAGCCGGTGCTGACCGAGCCCGACATCGCCGAGCCGGTGATGATCGCCTTCGACGGCAACGGCCGGATGTACGTCGCCGAGATGCGAACCTACATGCAGGACGCCGACGCCACCGGCGAGCAGGAACCGTTCAGCCGCGTCTCGCGCCACGAGGATACCGACGGCGATGGTGTCTACGACAAACACACCGTGTTTGCGGACAAACTACTTCTGCCGCGCATCATGCTGCCGCTCGATGACCGCATCATCATCGGCGAGACGAATACCGATGACCTCTACGTCTACCGCGACAGCGATGGTGACGGCGTAGCCGACCAGAAGACCTTGTGGTTCAAGGGCGGCAAGCGCGGCGGCAACATGGAGCACCAGCCCAACGGCCTCGTGTGGGCCATGGACAATGGCATCTACTCCACCTACTACGACTATCGACTGCGCGTCGGCCGCGACGGCAAGGCGATCAAGGAACAGATCCCGGTCAACGGCGGCCAGTGGGGACTCACACAGGACGACTGGGGCAAGGTGTGGTTCGTCAACGCTGGCAACGAAACGGGGCCGGTGCATTTCCAGCAGCACATCATCTACGGCCAGTTCACGGGGCCAGACGAACTCATCGGCCAGTACAAAACGGTCTGGCCCATCAGCCATATCCCCGACACCCAGGGCGGCCGCGGGCAGCTGCGCCCCAACAACACCCTCAACCATTTCACCGCCACCTCCGGTCAGGATATTTTCCGCGGCGATCGCCTCCCGGCCGAGCTGCGCGGGAACCTGTTCTTCGCCGAGCCCGTCGGCCGCCTGGTGCGCCGCACGTTGATCACGGTCGAAGATGGCGTCACCCGCCTGGCCAACGCCTACGAAGATCAACAGGGTGAATTCATCCGCGCGGCCGATCCTCTGTTCCGCCCCGTCAACATGATCACCGCGCCCGACGGCACTCTCTATCTAGTCGACATGTATCGCGGAATCATCCAGCAGGGAGACTGGACTCAAAAAGGCAGCTACCTGCGCGAACAGATCGAGGCCTACGAGCTGCAAAAGCATATCGGCCGGGGCCGCATCTATCGCGTGCGCCACGAGAAGTTCGAGCGCGGCCCGCAACCGCGCATGCTCGACGAAACGCCCGCCGAGTGGGTGCAGCACCTGTCGCATCCCAATGGCTGGTGGCGCGACACCGCGCAGAAACTGCTCGTCCTGCGCCGCGATCTTTCGGTCGTACCTGCCCTCGAGAAACTTGCGACCGGAGACTCCGCTGATCCCCGCCCGCGCCTGCACGCGCTGTGGACTCTGGACGGTCTCGGCGCGCTCGCTGACAAACACATCCTTCGAGCGTTGAAGGCCACGGATCCGCAGGTCCGCATGGCGGGCCTGCGCCTCGCGGAGCTGCGGCTCAATCCTAAAACCGCGGCCAAGGCGCCGCTGCGCGTTGCTGTGTCAGGCGCGCTGCGGGACGCCGATCCGCGCGTCACCATCCAGGCCATGCTGTCGGTACGTCGCGCCGGATTGCCCGACGCCGAGAAAGTCATTCGGGCCGCCGCCGAGGCGTCTGCCTCCGCGGGCGTCTACGCGATCAACGAGCAACTCTGGGACAAATCAAAGAGCGAGGACCCGCAGCTCATCCGCCTGCTGGGCGTCGACGGCCTGAAGTCCTATCGCGCAGGCAACACACTCTTTGGTTCGCTGTGTTTCGCCTGCCATGGCAAAGATGGCCGCGGCGCGCCCGCGCCCGGCACCGAGGGCCACACCCTTGCGCCGCCGCTCGCCGGCTCGACGCGCGTGCTCGGCGATGAACGCGCCGCGATAGCCATTCTTCTTCATGGCCTGCAGGGCAACGTTGATGGCGTCGACTACGGCTCGCCCATGGTGCCGATGAATTCGTACTCCGACGCCGAACTTGCCGGTGTACTTACCTACATCCGCAACAGCTTTGGCAATCGCGCGTCCGCCGTTGCGCCCGAGGCCATCGCCGCGCGGCGCACCGCCGATGCCGCTCGCACTAGCTACTGGACGATCCCGGAACTCACGAACCAGATCCCGGCGCTCGGCGTGCCGCGCAAACGCTTCGAGCGCCGGCCCGAGTGGAAACTCGCCGGCAACATGGAGGTGCACGACGGCTCCTCGCTCGAGGCCATGGTCGATGGGGATACAAAAACGGGATACATCACCAAGGACTTCAAACCCTTCCCCGTTGAGTCGCTCACGATCGAATTGCCTGCGAGCAGCACGATCCTCGGCATCGATATCGACTCCAGCGGCGAGCTGGCCGAGGCCGGCAGGGAATATGGCTGGGCGCCTATCTATAGCGTCGAAGTGTCGGACGACGGCAAGAACTGGACCATGGTCGCCCCACGCGTGATGGGTGAACCCCACGCCCGTCTCAACTTTGCCGCGCCAGTAGAGGCCCGGCACCTGCGCATTGCCATTACGGAAAAGGAAGGCTGGCAGCCCTGGGTGATCAAGGAGCTCAATCTTTACGGCGCCGAAAAGTAGCCAAACCGCCACGCGACGCGCGGTAGTTTGCAGTAGTGTCCGCGATCTGATCTTCGCAGCAGAACAACAAGAATAGCGGGAGATTCGAGTGAGCAAGATCGAATGGCGAGTCGATGCGGGCACGCAAATAGTGCTGCGCAAGCCAATTTTCCTGAAGCGCAAGATCGAATTGAACGGCCGACGGGTGGACGGAGAGTGGGATTCCAAGCGCTTTGCGTTCGCCCTCCCGGACGGGCGTTGCGCCGATATCACGCTCAAGGCGGACACCATTTCGCGCACGACCGAGCTTTCGATCAACGGCAAGCTCGTTCCGGACATCCGCTACGTGCCCAAGGACCTGCGTTGTCCTTCCTGCCAGGCGGAGATCGAGTTGCTCGACGAATACTGCGCCAAGTGCGGGCACGCTTTGGGAACGCCGGCCCGCTTTCTGCACAGGCATTCCGTGCAAGGAGCCACGAACGCGATCTGGGTTCTCGCAGTGTTGTTCGCCCTCTTCGGCGTCGTGATGTTTTATGTCACGCGCGAGACGACTCAGACGGCACTCGCGAATCTCGCGCCGTTCGGGGACCAGGTCGTCCTCGAACCAATCGATGGGGTCGCCTATACGGCTGGCGAATTGCGCGCACGGATTGTTTGGGAGCAGCGCGGGGTGCTCGTCGTGAATTTCATACTCGCCGCGATCATGGTGGTGCTCGCCTGGTGGAGCAAGCGAAGGCCGCTTCCCGCAATCCTGATCGCCACCGCGGTATTCGTCGTAGTACAGGTCGCCGGAGCAATCATGGATCCCAGCACGCTGATGCAGGGCATCGTCATGAAGGCCATCGTGATCGCCGTGCTCGTGCGTGGCATCAAGGGGGCCGTCAGCGCAGCGGATGAGTAGCGAATCCGCAGGCGCTCCGGACTGCGTCAAGTGCGGAGTTGCACTCCGCACTGCCGCGCTCTATTGCGCTCGCTGTGGAACCCGCGTTTCGGCAACGGAACAGGAGCTTCAAGCCGACATCGAACCGGCAGGACCTTCGACGGATCGCGGGCGGGAGTTGCGCGTGGTCGGCTGTCTCTACGGCCTGCTGCTGATCACATCTCTGGTCTTCGGGATCGGGTACTTCGTCAATCCCACCGGTGACTTTTTGCCGTGGGAATCCCTGGTTGCCGGAATCGTGATCGTCGCCTTCGCCGTCCACTACCGGAGCGAAATCCTGCCGCTGCTGCGCCCGTCGACCTTCGACCGACGCGCTCTCACGATGCTGGCGATTGCCACGGTGATCCAGTTCGCCTTGTTAGGTGCGGTCTTCTATCTTCTCGTGCAGACCGGTGTTCCATTCGAACGCATCACCGACGAGTTGGAACGCCACCATTACTCGGTGTGGCAACTGCTCGCCCTCTGCAGCCTCGCGCCCGCGGTGCTCGAAGAAATCGCATTTCGCGGCATCATTTTCGATCGCCTCAGCCGGGTGCTGGGAGAGCGTGAAGGCTGGGTGGTACAGGCGGCCCTCTTCAGCGTCCTGCATCTGAGTCCGGTGATTTTTCCGACTCACTTCGCCATGGGATTGATATTCGGTTGGCTGCGCATGCGCACCGGCAGCCTGATTCCGGGAATGATCCTGCATGGCGCGTGGAACGCGACGATCATCCTGCTCGAGCTCAAAGGATTACCGATCTGAAATACATTGCTCCGGCGGAAACTCAGCCCCGTCAGGTTGCAGGTCAGGCGCGCTGACGCGTACGCGCTGCCCGGAGCAGGAGCATGAGCATGAGCAGCAACATGGAGGGATCGAGCGATCCGCCGCCGCCACTGCCGCCATCGTCAGCGGGAGGTGAGGGCGCAGGGGCCGGCGGTGCGGGTGGCTCCGGGCCAGGAGGAGGAAGCGCCACCACGCAGGCGTAACTGTCGATCACCGCATTGATCTGATCGAGACTGCATTGGGAGAAGGATGTAATCGACGTACTGAGCGTCGGCGTCATGATGTACTGGTTCTGCGGCGTGGATGCACATTGCTCAACGCCGTCGTGCGGAGCGCCGAACACATGGCCGATCTCGTGCGCGGTGATCAAAGCATCGAGCGTGGCGCTGTTGTGGGCCATGGCGAGACTGGCGGCAAAACGCTCGCTGCAAAGCGCCACCGTATAGGCGATGCCGGCGGAGTCGCCGTCCAGTTGGCGGCCGGTGAACAGGTGCGTGAGGCCAGTGTCGACCAGCGCCGGGCTTTGTTGTCGCAACCGACCCAACTCTTCGAGCAGCGCGCTCGAATCGGTGGTCGCGGACAGGCCGGCGGTCAGTTCGCCGGCGATGTTCACCGATGCCACCTGCAGTTCGACACCGACCTGCGAGCTGAAGATTCCGTCCACGATATTGAGACGAGTGAGAATCGCATCGCGGGCTTCCGTTTCGTTTGCGTAGCGTGCTAGATAGGCCGCGTCGCCCAGAATGGAAATCTCGACCCCCTCCGTGGCGACGCCGGCCTGCAGCGCCTGCGTCCTGGCGCGCAGCTCGCCGATCATGACGTCATAGTCGGCGGCCGCCTCGCGCGGCTTCTCCACCGCATCGCCAGTGAAAGAAACGCCCCGCTCCAGCACGGCGTCCGAGAGTTTGAACATCACCGTGCCGGCCGCGCCGTAATTGACCGCCTCCGGCGCCGCATCCACGATGAACAGTTCGCGCCCGTCCCAGATCACGCCGCGCGGCAGACCGTCGTGAACGCTGATGCGTGCCCAGGAACCCGGAACGCCTTCGAGGGTGCCCTTGTAAAGTTGCAAGGAACTGCCGGCGGAGACCAGCGCGAGACGTGGGTTGTCAGAGAGATGCAAGCGAAAGCCGCGGCCGAACGCGGTGATCTCGAGCGTCGTGGCGCCACCCTTCGACGCGTGTGTGAGTGTCGGTCGCACGTCCTCCGAATGTTGAGGCACGAGGCCCCCGACCGCGCCGCACAATGCTGGCCATGTCGCGGCTGCAAGCAGGAGAGCTGCGCAACGCGCTACACGACCGGGTGACGTCCCGTGAGTCTTGTTCCGCATCTCTCGCAAGATGCAACGACCGGGCGCGGCCGGAAGCAGGAATACCCGAGCAGCGGTGGCGAGGCGCGCGCGCATTCACTGCGGGCCGACACTGACGCCAGGTGGATTGCTTCGCGGGTTTGTAGTCCCGGGAGCAGCGCGGGGCGTACCAGTTCGAGCGCCACCCGCGGTTTGCCAAGGTAAGCGCAGTAGATCGCGGGCCCGAGCTTCCAGCTCAACACGGGCGACCAGGCGCTGGTAAATTTGAGTAAAGATGCGAGTGAGTTCGGTTTGCGGTTCAGCAAGGAGTTCTCCAAACCATGCGCGAGATGAAACGCGTCGCGGCACTTCTCGTGGCCCTGGTGGCCGCTTCGCCCTTGACGGCCCAAACCATCCTTCCCCATCCCGACCCTGCCAGTGTGGAGCGCGAGGGAGTGAACAAGGGCGACTCCGCTCGCCGGACCATGGACGCATACGCGAAATGCATGCTCGGCCGAAGACGCGCGCTCGTGTTCGAAGCCCTGGCCCTGCCGTCCGGATCGATGGAGCAGGGCAACGCGCTCGGCAAACTCGTGGGATCCGAATGCATCGCATCCGGAGAACTGCGCTTCAACGCGCCCGCCTTTCTTGGCAGCTTCTACACGTCTTTGGTGCGTGCACAGTTCGCCAGGAAGGCTCCTTCCTTCGGGCCCGAACCGGTGGACTACACGAAGCAACCGATTGCGGGAGCCGACAGTCCCCTCGTTCCGCCGAACGCCGAACTATTGAATTTTGCGAGTTGCGTCATTCACAAAGATGCGGTGAACGCGCGCGACGCCATCGTCGCTGCTGCAGGATCCCCGAAGGAAGTAGCAGCGACGAACGAGCTGGCGAAGGTGTACGGACAATGCCTCTACGCGGACCAGGAGTTCAGATTCTCCAAGGGAAGCCTGATCGGATTGCTTGCCGAGGCTTATTACCGTGAGGGGACTGCATCGGCACAGCGTTCTGGCGCCCCTTGATGCCGAGCGAACGCACAGCGGTTTGCTGCTCGCGATTTTCGTTCTTTGGCGCGCTCGGAGAATAAATCTCAAGGAGGCGCTTCTTTACCCGCTGACTGCGCCGCCAGGTCCTCACGCGCTTTTTGCAGCAACGCAATCGCGGGATTGTTCGCACCCAGATGCGGGTCATACGCGAGAGGACTGATCGTTCGGATCGCCTCGGCAAAATGCTTGTCGTGTATCTCCCGGCTGGCAACCATCATTCGCAGGGTCCCGTCATACGGCGCGAGTTCCAACGCCCATTCGAGTCCATCGAGAGCCGTCTGGGTCGGCTCCTTGCCCTGTTCCGCAAAGCTCAGGTAGTAGAAGATGAGCGGGACGGGATTATCGTTTTCTATCTTGTTCACCGAGATGAAATGCCGGCGTGCCGCCAGCCACGCCGCATCGGTCTTCGTTTCGGTTGCCATGCGCGTCAGCGCTTTGCCCTTCTGTATGAGCGCGGTCATGTTGCCGGGAGCTGTTGCAAGCGCCTTGTCGGCCGCACTCACAGCGGCTTCATCATTGCCCGCGTCCAACTCGGCTTCAGCCAGCGCTGCTTGCACGGCCGGTTCGTCCGGATACTTCGCCGCAACCTCGCGCGCCTCCAGGACCACTTCTGCCGCCATCTTCGCGTTCACGCCGCGCTTCGAACGGATGCGAACCGGCATGCTCGCTCCTTCGGCTTCGCTCATGCGACGCACGACGATCTGCCCGACGTTCAGTCGGTCGGGAGAAACCCTGATATACGACATCTTCGGCAGGCGCAGATATTTGTCCAGCGCCTTGTCCAGCGCTTTCAAATCGCCGAAAGCCGCGGTCGCGGCGCTGAGTTCCGCCTCCCCTCTGTTCAGCCGGTTCAGATAGTCCACGAGCTGCTTGCGGTGCGCGTCTTCGGTGAATAGATAGTGAAAGAGCAGCCAGCTGCGCCCGTAGAAGTTGTCGTAGCTGTTCGTCTTCGCGGCGTCGTAAAGCTTCGAGTCGAGCAGCCGTTCGATGCTCACGTCCTTGCTTTCATACAGCTCGTAGGCTCGATGATTGGCCGGCAGCCCCAAGCCCACCGTGCCATCGGCTTCGAACCGTGTCGTTGCGAAAAACTCCGCGAATCCTTCGCCGTACCAGCGCGGCACCAGGTAGGTCGCATTCTCGAACATGAAGTGATGCGCGTATTCATGCATCAGCACGAGCTCCGACTCTGACGCGTCTCGACCCATTACATTGATCGGAGGGATGATCGCAAGCGCACCGCCCGCTCGCGGCAGGTAGAAGCCTTGTACGTAGCGAGCATCGCTTCCAGACCCGTAAAGCTTCCGGACGATGCGTTCGCTGCCGACGACGTAGATCGTCACGCGGTTGGACGGGCTGGGCTTCGTCTTCCTGGACGGCAGGATCGCGCTCATGGCGCTGTAGTACCGCTCCAGCCTGTCGGAGTACTTGCGGATCTGTTTTTCGCTTTCGTCCGCGTAGATCACGAAGTGATCGCTGCTCGCCTCGCACCAATCGGCGCGCGCATCGCCCGCGATGAGCAGGAACAAAACCGTGGCGCCAGTGAGAACTCTGCGCATCGACCACCCCGTGCCGGAGTCCGCCTAAACCGTCGGCTTGATATTCGAGTTCAGACGAAACAAGTTCGTCGGGTCGACCTTGTTCTTGAGCTTGACGAGGCGCGGATAGCCGTCGCCATACGTGTCGCGCAGGCGCTGCCCTTCGGCGCCCGGCTCTGCATTCACGTAGTGGCCTTTGGTATAGGGTTCCAGCGCCTGCCAGATGTGGCGACCGCCCTCAACGGCAGCGGAATCCAGCGAGGGATCCATCCAGGCACCGTGAAGCATGATCATGTAGTTAGAGTTGCGATTCCAGAAAGCGGTGGCATCGGGTTTCACGCGGCCAACCGCCCCGCCCATCGGGCTGAATCCCATGTCGCCGAGGTACTTTGGCGCCGCATCGAATTGCACCAGCATTTCATCCACCAGTTTGTCGGCGGACCCATACACGAAGCCCGACTTCGAATAGATGCGCAATCCAGGCGGCAATGATCGCGGCGCCGCGCCACTGACACCCATCTGCGCCTTCAAATACGGCTTGACCGCGATATCGTCGAAGACGGGCTTGCCAAGCTTGTCGAGCGATGCGAGCACGCGATCGGTGTGCTTGAGATCGCCGGTGTAGATCAACTCCATTTCGATGTAACTGCCTTCCGGCTGACCGGGAGGTGCCGACTTGGTCAGGCCAAACGTATAGCTCAGGTCGTCGTCAGCGCGTTCCATCAACTCCAGCAACGCGGGAATGACCTCGCGCGCACGGGCGATCGGAAACGCCCGGTTGCCCGCCAACAGGTTCGGGCCGAACTTGTGCAAGCGATATTCGAATTTGGTGACGATGCCGAAGTTGCCGCCGCCACCGCGAATCCCCCAGAACAAGTCGGCATTTTCATGTTCACTCACATGCAACGTCTTGCCGTCGGCCGTCACGATATCGGCTGAAATCAGGTTGTCGCATGCCAAACCAAACTTTCGCTGCAAACGGCCGAGTCCGCCGCCCAACGTCAGGCCCGCGATCCCGGTGTCCGACGCAGTGCCCTGTGTTGTAACCAAACCCAATTCCTGGGTCTTTCGATCAAGGTCTCCCAACAACACTCCGGCCTGCGCCTGCGCACTCATTTTCGCCGCATCAACGCGAATATCCTGCATGGGAGCGAGATCGATCATCAATCCGCCCTCGCAACTCGATTGGCCGGAGATGCTGTGTCCTCCACCGCGAACCGCGGTCAGCACTCCATGCGCGCGCGCGAAGTTGACCGCTTTGACGACGTCCTCGCCGTCCGCACAGCGCGCGATCAACGCCGGATGACGATCGAACACGCCATTCCAGATCTTGCGAGCTTGTTCGTATCCCTCGTTTCCGGCCAACAACAACTGGCCGTGCAGACTGGCGCGAAATTCCTTGATGTCGGCGCGCGCGATCACGATCGGTTTGCCGTCGAGCCCGATGGCTGACAGTTGTTCGGGCAGTTCGACTTCGTTCGCATCCGCCCACGCCCGACCGAGCGGCAGCGCCGCGGCCGCCAGTGCGGACCCGACGAAACCGCGTCTGCCGACACGGTATTGCGGGCGCCCGGCTGCGTCTTCAGCCAACTTCGCCTGACGAAAGAATTTGTCCGGAATTCTGATGATCATTGCGCTGCTCCCGATTTCTGATTTTTACAGCGGCTTTTTGGCCGCCGGGGACAGCGCCTGCGCGGCTGGGTCCCAATGGCCGCGACTGTACCAAGAGATTCCATGGGCTGCGCAAACGGCGGCACTGCACCGCGGAAATGCCGGAAGGAATGAGTCCAGGAGAACCTTCGAGCGCTCGCGGGACACTTACCTGTAGTTTCCAGAACGACAGAGTTGAGGCATAAACGAAAGAAATCCTTTGTGGCTGTTTGCTGGTCTCGCTTCAGGCGATGACCCCTGCCAAGGCCTACGAAGCGGATATCCACTATTCGACAACCTATGTTCTCGCCAGCGCCGCCGGGTGGGTGGAAGCCGATGCCCTAACTATCGCCAGCGCGAATCAAGGGGTGGACGAGAACCAGGACACTGCGCGTAACAACCCGGGCACACTGGAAAAACTTGCGCCAGAAGTCGCCGGCACTTGCAAGAATGCATCGCTTGCCTCGTCAACTGTCGTCAGGATCCCTGCTCCGCGCTTTCCACGCCTGAACCCTGACGTATCGCCCCATCTTGTGAGGGCAGATGGGACCTATCAGCGGGTGCGTGACGGAGACTTCGGCACCTCCCGGGCGGGTACCGACCCTGAAAGAAATGCCGCTCTCATCCCTAACTACGATGCCCACGAGGTACAGGTTTCACACTGGAGTCAACTCCTTGCATTGACGCTGGTACCGCGGGTCGCGCTCTTGTCTGCAGACGGCGCTTTCCTTCCGAACTGATCAGCGTCTCTGGCGCCTTGATCGATGAGGTATATAGAAGAGACGGGAATGCACATCGTATCTAGTCATTCCATCGGCCCGTAAAATCCATATCACATTGATATTGAAGAACTTACCGCCTTTTTAGACACTTTTAACTAGTCAAATATCTAGTCATGATTCGAGGCCTTGCCGCGCACCCGAGTCTGAAGAATCGCAACCGAGGGGAAATCCATGAAACTCGAATCCATCGCCCTGCATCACGGCTACGAACCCGAGGCCACCACCAAGGCCGCGGCCGTGCCTATCTACCAGACCACGTCCTACACCTTCGACAACACGCAGCACGGGGCGGATCTTTTCAATCTCGCGGTGTCGGGCAACATCTATTCCCGCATCATGAACCCGACGAATGCGGTGCTCGAAGCGCGCGTCGCGGAAATGGAAGGCGGCATTGCCGGCCTCGCGCTCGCCTCCGGCATGGCCGCGATTACTTATGCCATACAGACCATCGCCAGCGCGGGCGACAACATCGTTTCGGTGAGCCAGCTCTACGGCGGCACGTACAATCTGTTCGTCCACACCTTCCCGCGCCAGGGCATCGAGGTGCGGCTGGCCGACCAGGCGGACTTCGCGGGCCTGGAGAAGCTCATCGACCAGAAGACGCGCGCGGTGTTCTGCGAGTCGATCGGCAATCCCGCCGGCAACATCGTGGACATCCAGCGCCTGGCGCAGATCGCGCACAAGCACGGCGTGCCGCTCATCGTCGACAACACCGTGGCGACTCCCTATCTATGCCGCCCCATCGATTTCGGTGCGGACATCGTCGTGCACGCGCTCACCAAGTACATCGGTGGGCATGGCAACTCGATCGGCGGCATGATCGTCGACTCTGGCAAATTCGACTGGGTCGCTAACAAGGAGCGGTTTCCGCTGCTGAATGAACCGGATCCCTCATACCACGGCGTGGTCTACACCCAGGCGCTGGGACCGGCGGCGTTCATCGGACGGGCCCGAGTCGTCCCGCTGCGCAATACCGGCGCTGCGCTCTCGCCGCACAATGCATTCCTCTTCCTCATGGGCCTCGAGACACTGGGGCTGCGCATGGAGCGGCACTGCGCAAACGCCGAGGCGCTCGCTGCCTGGCTCAAGAAGCAAGCCAAGATCACCTGGGTGAACTACGCCACGCTGGCCGACAGCCCCTACAAGGCAACCGCCGACAAGATCTGCAAGGGCAAGGCCTCCGGCATCGTGAGCTTCGGCATCAAGGGCGGCGCTGAAGCGGGCGCGCGCTTCATCGATGCGCTGAAGATGATCTTCCGGCTGGTGAACATCGGCGACGCGAAGTCGCTGGCCTGTCACCCGGCCTCGACCACGCATCGCCAGCTAGGGCCTGCGGAGCTGAAGAAGGCGGGTGTCAGCGACGACATGGTGCGCATCTCGGTGGGCATCGAGCACATCGACGACATCATCGGAGACGTGGAGCAGGCGCTGGCCAAGGCGTAGCGGCGCCGGGGCATTCAACAGCGGATGCCCATGAAGTTCGTCGACCAGCGGTCCCACGCGGGGACCGCTGGTTGTCTTCGACGCATCGCGCGCTAACGAAGCGCGTAAAGCGGATCACACAGGCGGAGGCAGCGAATCCCGAGTGCGCATCGCAACGGTTCGCACGTGTGGCTCTTCCATCATCTCCAGATGGCCACCCGGCATCAGGAAGCCGGTCACGCCACCTTTCGCGACTCCGGACCAGCGGTTGACGTAGTCCGCCGGCCAATGTGCACCATGGAACAGATGGATTTGCCCACCATAAGGGCGACAGCGGTACTCGTACACCATTCGCATGCCGAACTCGATCACGCTTTGTCTGACTTGCGCAGCTTCGTTACCCGCGTCAATGTTTGCGCGCTGCTTTCCGGGTAGTGCCAGTCGAGCTCGCCGAAAGATCGATCGCAGCGCATTGGCCACGTTCTGCACGGAATGAGTCACCACGTAGGTGAATGCACCCGCCACCCCAAGCGAGGCGAGCACCTTTCGATGACGAGTGAGCTTCGCACGGAGGTCTTCCGGACCCGTCGCGGGTGGCGAATTGAACAAGCCGAGAAACGACACCTGTTCCCCGTCGTCGATCAGCCGACGGGCAATTTCCGTGGCAATCAATCCGCCGATGCAGAATCCCATGAGCAGGTAGGGTCCGTGTGGATAGCGCTCGCGAATCGCTTCAAGGTAGCGGCCCGCCATGTCTTCAACCGACCTGGCCGGGTAGTACGGCGGCACCTTGCCATCGAAGCCCACGCGGCTCGTGATGGTCTCGACACACAAACCCAGATGCTTCGCGAACTCGACGAAGATGCGATCCACCCCGTGCACGCCAATGATTGGCGCAGTTGTCGCGCGCTCACCGAGCGTTTCCCACGTGGCCCAGGCGTCGCGCGCAGCGGTTGGACGATCGACGATGCTCTGCGCGAGCGCCTCGAGCGTCGGGTTCCGATGGAGCGCATCCGCCCCGATCTCCACGCCGAGGCGCATGCGAATGCCCAGCGCCACCTGCACCGCGCGCAAGGAGTCACCGCCCAGCGAAAAGAAGTCGTCCGTGACGCTGACCTGCTCGACCGCCAGCACTTCCTGCCACAGCCGCGCGATCTCGCGCTCGACTTCATTACGAGGCGCAATGACCGGCCGCGTGACCGCCATCGGCGCGACACGCTCAGGATCCGGCAGCGCCTTGCGATCGATCTTCAAATTCGGCGTGAGCGGCAAACTCGGCAACACCAGGAAGATCGCGGGGATCTCATACTCCGGCAGCAACCTCCTCAACTCCGCGCGCAACTCGTCGTGATCGACAACGAGACATCCTGAAGCCAGCGTCAAATAGGCGATGAGACGCTTCTCCCCCTTCCGATCTCTGCGTGCCACGACGACTGCGTTGGAAATCTGCGACAGGCGGCGCAGTGCTACCTCGATCTCGCCGAGCTCGATGCGATGGCCACGAATCTTCACCTGACTATCGAGGCGTTCGAGGTACTCGAGCGTGCCGTCTTCTCGATAACGGACCAGATCGCCGGTTCGATACATCCGCGCGCCGCTCTCACCATGCACGAATGGATCGGGGAGAAATCGCTCGGCGCTCAGCTCCGGTTGATTCAGATATCCCACCGCGACTCCATGCCCGCCGATGTACAACTCGCCAGCCACACCGGTGGGCACAGGTACACCGTTCGCGTCCAGGATGTAGAGCCGCGTATTGGCGATCGGACGTCCGATGTTGATGTCACCACGCATGAGCTGCGCGGCCGTGGACCAGATCGCGGTTTCCGTCGGCCCATATAAGTTGATGACCGGCCGGCCGAGCGTTTCGAACAGATCCTGCTCCAACGCCTCACCACCGAGCATCAACGTGCGCAAACTACGCAGCCGATTCAACGCGCCAGGCACGTGCAAGAGCATGCGCGCGAGCGCAGGGGTGCACTGTAAATGAGAGATACTGCGTGACTCGAGCAGCTTGAAGATTGCGAATGGGTCAGCAGAGTCGCGACAGATCGTGATGCCGTAACCGCGCGTCAGCGTCCACAGCAGCTCGATGACCGAAATGTCGAACGATATGCTCGTGACCGCAAGCCACATGCCGCTCGGGTTGGACGCGAGATCGAGCACATCATCCATACCGGCGAAACAGTTGAGCACGTTCCGGTGCGTAAGCACCACGCCCTTGGGGTGCCCGGTTGAGCCGGAGGTGTAGATGACGTACGCGACGTCGGTGGCCTGGGCTTTTGTGAGTTCATCTTCGATCAGGGCAGCGTCTGCAGCCTGATCACGGCCCTTCGTCAACGAAGGCTGCTCGGCGACCCGAAGGACTTTCACTCCCGTCGATGCGAAGCGGTCGGCGTGTTTCGCGCCAACCAGGACGAGCGCCGGCTTCGCGTCCGAAACCATGAACTGCAGCCGATCGTCCGGGAACGACGGATCGAGCGGCACGTATCCAGCGCCTGCCTTCAAAGTCGCAAGCATCGCGACCAGCATGCCGATCGAGCGGTCAATGCACAGCCCGACCAGCGAGCCACGCCTCACCTCCAACGCATGCATCTTGACGGCGAGCTGCCGGACCGCGCGCTCGAGCTCGCGAAAGCTGAGTGACTCACCTTCGCACCTGACAGCGATTCGCTCCGGGTACCTTCGTGCCATCTTCTCGAAGGCATGCGGCAGACTCACTGAGTCATCCAGCGACTTGGCGGTCTTATTCCAGGTGATGAGCAGGCGTTCGCGTTCGTCGTGCCCCAACACTTCCATCGAAGACACCGTGCGATCCGGATCGTCCGCGAATGCTTCGAGCAGATTTTGAAAGTATCCGGGCACCCGCTGCATCAACGCTTGCGGAAATCGCTCAGGATCCCACGAGATCTTGATCAGGATTTCCGGCAGCGCCGTGACATTCAGCGTGATCGGTACGGCGGTGTGCTCGCGATGGTCGATCTCGCGATTCAGCCATGCGCCGCCGTCGCGCTTCATGAATGCGGTAACGCTCATGTGGTCGTACACCAGCGCCGAGTCGAACAGCGGCGTGCCCGTATCAAGGCCACACCACTTCTGAATGTCCGGGATGGCCGTGTGCTCATGGTCGCGGACCAGGTTTTGCAGATCGCGAAGCTGTTGAACGAGGGCGCGAAACGTCAGTTCCCGCTTGATCACTGCTCGCACCGGCACGGTGGTGACGAACATGCCGACCTGGGCCTGCATGTTCGGTACATCCGCTCGACGCCCCGAGCGCACTTCACCGAAGACCACGTCGTTCGATGCGCTCAATCGGCCCAGCAGGATCGCCCACGCGGCTTTGACTACCGTGCTGAGCGGCAGCCTTTCGCGTTCGGAAACCTGGCGAATCCGCTCACCCAGCGCAGGGTCGATGACATGTTCGAAAGCAGCGAGCCCCGGGACCTTATCGGTCGGCTTCGGCAAAAGCAGCGACGCCGGTGTCTCGAATCCCTTGAATACTTCGCGCCAGCAGGCCTCCGCAGTGGCGTTATCGCGCCGCGCGTACCACGTCATGTAGTCCCGGAAGGTGCCGGCCGGTTGCAGCTTTGCAGCCGGGTCCGCATAGAAGGCGAAGAGATCTTGCAGGATGTTGAACGCGGATCGCGCATCCACGATTGCATGCGGGTGCGAAAAGACGAATCGGAAGCCTTCTTCCGCGCAATCGAACGCCGTCACTCGCCAGACCGGGCACTTCCACAGATCGAAGCCTCGCCGACGGTCTTCGCTCAGAAAGGTCTCGAACGCTTCATCACGCTCTGCCGGCGAAAGATCACGCCATTCATTGAACGTGATATCCACCTTTGCGTCATCGGAGACCTGCTGGAAGAATTCAACGTCGCGCGCGAGGAAGTGCGTTCGCATTCCCTCGTGACGATCCATCACCATTTGCCACGCGCGCGCCAGCCGCGGCCTGTCCAAGGGCTCGCGAACGCGCGCGAGACACTGTTGAACGTCTACTCCTGCGTGAGGATTGGCGAATAAAGTCAGGGCCATCCCGTGCTGCAGCGGCAGCAACGGAATGGCGTGGGCGGCCGAAAGGGTCAAAATGAGCTCGTTTTAATGTTTGGAAAATGGTCCTCCAAGCTGGCGGAGCCCGCAATCGGACTGCTTCACGGTACAGGTCATATCTCAAATCATGAATTTGACATAAGCGCGATGCTGCCGAGGCAGGTCACACGTATCCGTTAACGCACTAAACGAAGCGTCCTCGCCGGTTTACAGATAGAGGTGCCTCTATCTACCGGTCGCGCCAATTCATGAATGCGTCAGATCGGTTCTACCAGGAGTTAGGCGTCAACCCATTGTTGCCCGAATATGGCCAGATCGGTGGCTACGAGCCCTTGTACAAGTCATACAAATATGACGGGTTCATCTATCGTCTCGATTCGCTGCGCAGGTTGGGCCTAGGCAATATCGTACTGAAGGAAGGGGAATGGCACCCGGAACGCCATCCTGCTTATCCGGAAGTTTATGAGGTGGCTTATCCGTAGCCGCCGCTCGAGACGAAAAGCCCTCGGCAGTCTGTGCTTCTTCCGTCTGCGTCGCGTGCCACCTACTCTTCGGCAAACCCCGCCTCGCGCTGATGACGAACGGCGAGCACCAGCACCACGTCCTGCGCCGGCACCCATCGATAATTAGCGACATAGCCGTATCGACCGCGTGACAACACCAACTCGCGGCGCCCATCTTCAGCATCGCGCCCAAGCAGTGGATGCTCCGCAAGGAGTTCGAGCGCGCGTCGCACGCTCAACATTCGCTCGCGTGCCCGGCGCGGGTTCTCGGCTGCGAGGAAATCGAACAGGCGCTCGAAGTCTTCGAGCGCCTGGCGGGTTATTTCGACGCGCGCCATGCGCGAGCCCGAGGCCGACGCGCCTTTTTCCCCGCGAGGCGCGCCGCCAGGTAATCAAAAGTTTCGGCCAGACCGTGCGCCTTGCCGCTCTTCATCGCTTCGCGCTCTGACGCCGCCGCGTCCGCGGCGAACCTCTCGCGAAGCTCACCGCGCTCCGCTTCTCGCGTGAGCGTTTCAAGCATGAACGCATGCGGGGAAAGACCCGCGGCACCGGCCAGTCGCTCGATGCGACGCTTGAGTTCATCCGGCAGTTTGAGACTGGTGGCGGCCATGAGGCCCCCGTAACACTATGCGGTAGTCATAAAGTACTACCGGTACCTGACCTCGTCAAATCCGCCTCGCCTGCCGACGCACGGCTGAAGGCCGTGTCGCGATGCGGACGTCAGTTGCCGAGCGCGAACGCCACCAGCTTGTTGTCGATGTGCGAAACCGGGCTGTGGTGGCCGCCTGCCATGATGGCCACCATCTGACGACCATCCGGCAACGTATAGACCAGCGGTGTAGCGCGAGCGCTGGTGGGCAATTCGCCTTTCCACAATTCACGGCCGTCACGCGTATCAAAGGCGCGCAGGTATTTGTCGAACGCCGCACCGATGAAGACCAGGCCGGATTCTGTGGTCGTGGGCCCACCGAGATTCGGCGGCGTCAACGGCATGGGCAGAGCGCTGGCCTTGAACTTGTCGCGCAGATCGCCGAAGGGCACATGCCAGGCGAGTTCGCCTGTATCGGCATGGATGGCGACGAGTTCGCCCCAGGGCGGCGCGATGCACGGCGCACCTCCGGGCGAGAGAAGGAATTCGCGCGACATGGCAAATGGACCCCCACGTTGTTCGGTGGTCTCGCGCTTCGGAAATGCGCGCCGCGCGTCGGCCAGTTGATCCTGCGGAATCAACCGGATGATCGCAGGCAGGCGATTCACCGGCGCGATCAGCAATCGCTGCGTGGGATCCCAGGCGACGCCACCCCAATGCAACCCGCCAATGTTGCCGGGCACGATCAGACTGCCGCCGATCGAGGGCGGCGTGAAGATGCCATCGTTGCGCAGCGTATGGAAAATCTCCCGGCATGCGGCCAGCTCCTCAGGGGTTGCACCCCAGAGATCCTCTTCACTGATCTGCTGCGGTACCAGGCTTGCAGGTCGCGCGGGGAACGGCTGCGTCAGCGATGCCTGCTCACCGGGCACATCGCTCTTCGGCACCGCGCGCTCCTCAATCGGAAAAAGCGGCTTGCCAGTCAGTCGTTGAAAGAGAAACAGGTGACCCGTCTTGGAACCCACCGCGACCGCGGGTCCGTGCTTCGACGGCCATAGCAAGGGTGGTGAGGCCACGTCGTAATCCCACAGATCGTGATGCACGGTCTGAAAGCTCCAGCGCACGCGGCCGGTGGCGGCATCGAGCGCGACGACGGAATTCGCGAACCCGTTGTTGCCGGGCCGCAGTCCGCCGAAATAGTCGGGACTCGGACTGCCGGTCGGTAGATAGACGAGCGCATTCGCCGCATCCACCACGATGCGCGACCAGGTGTTGGCGCCGCCCTCCGGCGCGCCTTCCGGCAGCGGATGGAAGGTCCACTTGAGCACCCCCGTCGCGGCATCGAAGGCACGCACCTCGCCAGAGGCCATCTGCACCCGGCTGTTGTCGGCAACACTCGACCCGACAATCACCAGATTGCGCCACACGGCAGGCGACGAGGTGACGCCGTACTCACCGGGCCACTGCGGCGAATGTCGCAGGCCGGCTTTCAGATCGATTTCGCCGCCGACGCCAAAGTGCGCACACCGTGCGCCATCACGTGCCTGCAGGCAGACCAGCCGGCCATCGATGGTGCCTACGAACAGTCGATCACCGTGCAGCGTCGGCCCGCGATTGGCGGGGTCGCTGTAGTCGACGTCGGTGCGCACGCCCAGCTGCACGCGCCAGAGTTCGACGCCCGTGGCGGCGTTCAGCGCCACCACCGTGCCGAGCGGCGTTGACAGATACAGCCGGCCGTCGGCGTAGGCCGGCGTCGCCTCGAAGGCCGGCGGCTTGTTCCCACCCAGAGGCGCGATCGAATCACGCGTGTCGTAGGTCCACGCCAATGCCAGCTTCGACACATTGTCCGGCGTCAGAGAGACCGGCCGCGGAGCGGCGGAGGCAAGCAGCGGCAGGGCAATCAACAGGCTGAACAATGTTTTCATTGGCCGACCGTGGTCGTTTTGGCCGGCAATTGCCACCCCGAGGGGACGAATCGAAGGCGAACAGTGACGGGCGGCGAATGCCGGTGACAAACGTTGACTAGAATGCCGCCGCCCATGACCTCATCGTCGCGACTCGAAAACTATCTGCGCCACCGCCATCGCTGGGAGGCGGCCCTGTGGGCCGGTGGGCTGCTGCTCAGCGCCATCGCCGGCAGCAACGTGGCGTGGATCGAAATTCAGCGCGGTGGCGCGAATCACCACGCGTGGTGGGAGCCCGTGAGCTGGGAGTTCTCGAGCGCGCTGATGCTGCTGGCGTTGGTCTGGCCTCTGGTGAACTTCGAGCGTCGCTTTCCGCTGTCTCTCGAAACCTGGCGGCGGACGCTACCCTGGCATCTGCTGGGCGTCGTTGTGTTCTCGCTGGTCCACGTGCTCGGCATGGTCGCGCTGCGGCAGATCGCTTATGCATTGGCAAGGTCGCACTACGATTTTGGCTACTGGCCGCGCGAGCTGCTCTACGAATTCCTGAAGGACTGGAAGGCCTATCTGGTCTTTCTAATGATCATTCGCTTTTATCGCCTGCTGCTGCTGCGAATGCAGGGAGAGGCACGGTTGCTCACCGCACCGGATTCCGGCGCGCCGGTGGAGGAAATCGAAAGACCCGAGCGCTTCCTGGTGCGCAAGCTGGGCACCGAATTTCTCGTCCCTGCGCGTGATATCGAGTGGCTGGAGGCTGCGGAGAATTACGTGAACCTGCACGTTCGCGGGCGCGTGTATCCGCTGCGCTCGACGATGGCGGCGATTCAGGATCGGCTCGATCCGCAGCAGTTTGTGCGGGTGCATCGGAGTTACATCGTGAACCTCGGCTTCCTCGAGCGGATTGAGCCGCTGGAGACCGGCGATGCACGGCTGGTGTTGAAGAGCGGCGGGCGCATTCCGTGCAGTCGGCGCTATCGTGCGGCGTTGCGCGGGGCGGCTTGATGCTGGGAGGAACTCCGGGGACGCCATTTCGTTCAGGAGCCGGCTCCAATGATGAGCCGCATGCGTTCGAGCACGAGGTTGGATTGTTCGCCGTAGGAGTCGTCCTGTAGCAACCCGGGTAGATAGTTCTCGAAATCCGCCCGCGCCATGAGTGCTCGACATTGATCCGCGAGATACCGTCGCAAATCTGGCGTCGTACCCGCCAGCTCGTCAATCAGTTCGGTTCTTCCCGCGATCACATTGAGAATGTCTTCAAGGTCGTGGCTGGCCAGCAGATCACCCTGCCCTCGTCCGGCAAACGCTTCGAACTTGGTGCCGAGAAATGCCGGAGCACTGACAAGTCGAATGGCGGCCCCGCCAGGAAGTGTCCACGAACGCGCAGTTTCGAGCGCCAGTGGGTACCAGCGATTTGCAAACCCGAGGATGCGTGCTTCGGTTGGCATCAGATCAACTTCGATATTTCGGTACTTCCAGCGGCAGATAGGCGCTTCGCTGCTCACGTCGCGCTTGAAGCCCAGCTTTTCGAAACGCTGTTCGACCTTGTGGTAGTCGGCCAGCAAGGTTACGTGCACGATCAGATCCACGTCCAAGGTGGAACGAATTGGAGTTGCCGCGGGATCCGAGATGAGCAGTCCAGCCGCGCAACCGCCAACGAACACGACCTCGTCGCGCAGCGGCCCTAACGCCGCCGCCACCAGTTCGATGCGAGCGAGGTTTGGATCCGCAGGACTCACTGCATCCGTTCTTGGAGCATTGTTAGCGCGCGATTGCGTTCGCGGGCCTGGCCGGAACGAAGTGCATCGAACAGCGCCAACAACTCATACAGTTTTTCGTCGCGCAGAGCCGCCGCTGGCACAGTCGGATAGAGGGGTGCCAAGGCGATCCCTCGCACCGGGCCTTTCGCGTAAGGCCACACTGGCGGCGGATCTGAGGAAGGCGCGATGGCGCTATTGAGAGGAGACGCGGCGTGCGCCGTGGGCACACCGCGCAGCAGCTTTCCACGCACCGTGGGAAATGCGTACTTGGCGCCGTGCAGGACGAATTCCCGGAGTTGCGGCTTCAGCAAAACCGGCTGTCGGTCCTGAAATTTCGCGAGTCCCGCCTGCGCCGCACGCTTGAGCGCAGCGTGGGCCGCCGAAATGGCAAGTCCAGTCCGGGCCGCCAAATCCGCATACGTTGCTGGCGCGTCGCCCCGCGCCAGCAATGCGAGCAAGACAAATAGATCCTGGGGCTTCAGGGCGACTTGATCGCTGCCGAATCGGGCCATATTCGTGATTCTTGAATTGAGAATGAGAAGCTGAGCGGACGGTACGTCCAAGCACGGCCCTGGTCAATATTCTCAATTCAAGAATTGAGAAGATTCACAGTAAATAATTGATTTATAAGACTATAGCGGCCCACAGAAATCGGAATCTGGGTGCAGCCCGTCTTCGACGCGGGCCTCCACCGGGTCACCATCTTTCCACTCTGGCTGCTCTTCTGCGCGCGAGCCGCCATGTCTGACATGCAACGGAGGCACAATGGCTCATCCCATTCACACCACGAAAACACCCATCATGAAGATCGCACTCATCATCGAGAACAGCCAGGCCGCAAAGTCCGAGATCGTCCACAACGCGCTGAAATCCGTTGTCGAACCTCTGGGGCATCACGTGCATCACTACGGCATGTACACGCCCGAGGACAAAGCCTCGCTGACCTACGTCATGAACGGCCTGCTGGCCGGCATCCTGCTGAACAGCAAGGCTGCCGACTTCGTCGTCACTGGGTGCGGCACCGGCATGGGATCGATGCTGGCCTGCAATTCAATGCCTGGCGTATTTTGCGGATTGGTGCTCGATCCGACCGATGCCTTCCTGTTCGGCCAGATCAACGACGGCAATTGCCTGGCGATGCCCTACGCCAAGGGTTTCGGTTGGGCAGCCGAACTCAACCTGCAGGATTGCTACCGCAAGTTGTTCGAACACGAGCGTGGCGTTGGCTATCCCAAAGAGCGCGCGGCCATCATGGCCAAGAACCGCGGCATCCTGAAGGAACTCAAAGCCGCGTCCTGCAAAGACATGCCGACGGTGCTCAAGAGCGTCGATCAGGAATTGCTGAAAGCCGCCGTCTCCGGCGAGAAGTTTCAGCAACTGTTCTTCGCGAACTGTCAGGACGAGGTCATAGCCGCGTACATCAAACGCCTGGTGGCCTGAGGCTTTTTCACGAACCCCGGCATTTTCGCGCCGGGGGCTTCTCCTCAGGAAGAGACGAGTCTGACCTGCATCTTGCGAATGTTGGCGCCGGGAAATCTTCCCGTCGCTGTGACTTCCAGCAGCCGTGCCTTCGCTTCTTTCAAGGTTCGCCCTGCGTAGACTGCGATGAAGGCGTAGTCCTCGTTGGTGTTCGTGTAGCTGATGTTTTCTTCGAAGTCGTCGTCGCACCCGAAGCGCGTCGAGAAAACCTTGAGACGCGGAAACAGTCGTTGGACCTCACCGCGATCCTCTTCGGAAATACTGCACCGCTTGGCGGTTCTGAGAATGATCGCGTAGAACTTCTCCGAGAGAAATTCCGCACGCGCGATGCCGTCCTGCGGGGTCTCGAAGCATAGTTCGTGCGGCTTGAAGGCCGTGTTGCCGCAGGATCTCGCGGGATCGGGCAGGATCTTTCCCTGGCCCATCGCGGAGGAAATACCGAGCAACGAAAGAGTTGCGGCGACGACCGATCTGTTCATGATCTGGATCCCTGTGTAGTCGCCGTTGCGGCAACTCGCAGATTCCGATTGACTGCGGCCCAAGAGTAGCATGTCAAAAAAAGAACCCCGCCGGCTTCCCGACAGGGATCTTCTATCTACCTCGTGACGCCGACAGCCAATAGGCCGATTCTACGCTTCGACAATCGGCTTGAAGCCAGCCCAGGCCATGCGGCTCATGTCGAAGGGCATGTTCGCGGGATCCATCATCCTGGAAAGGCGCGGATCCTCCATCACCTTTTTCATGATGCGTTTCTGATCGGCCTTTGACTTGTAGGTGATCCAGGAGAACACCACCACCTCGCCCGATTTCACCCTCGCGAGCTTCGGAAAGAGGGAGGTGAAAGTCTTGCCGTCGTGCTTGCTGGTGAGCTGGTCGGCGACGCACTCGACGTACTCGAGAGCCCCGTGCTCACGCCAGACTTTGGCGGCCACGCGGGCGACGCGGCGGTAGCGCGCGAGGTTTTTCTTCGCGATCGGCAGGACGAATCCATCTACGTATCGGGACATGCGTTTCTCCTTGGTAGTTGGTTTCTAGCCGAACGGCGGGGCCTCATTTCGACACCTGCCGGAGAAGTACTTCTGGATCTCGGCCATACGTGGCCGAATGCCCCGCTATTCGGCCATTGCCCTGCTCTTGCTGGCCGCCGGCACTGCCCACGCCGGGGACGATCAGCGCCGAGGTGGGTCGCGAGAAATCACTTCGCCTTCGATGACATTGCCGTCAGACCGCGGCTGCGACTGCTCCTGCATCCGTGCGCGAATCTGCCGGCGCAGCTCGCGCGTTTGCCACCATAGATATCCGCCGACAACCAGCACGACGACCAGTCCGATCGCGAGGAACACCACGGAAAAGACGAACGCACTGGCCAGCGTCAAGACTCCGCCGAGGACTACGACGCTCTTTAAAGCGAGGAGTTTGATCCGGGAAAGTGCACTGCCTCGGTAGCCGATTTGTGCGCGGGGTTCGTCAATTTGCATTGAGTCAGTCTCTTTCGCATGTGCCGTGGCAATCATAGATCGATACCGGTCGTCCGGAGTTCCCTCCGGCAGGAGGAGTTGGCGTGGATGGAGTACGCTCCTACGCCCGAGTGAACCGCAGATCCGACATCGATGGCCACCGCCGAACTCGATTCCCGAACCCCTTCGGCCAAGCCGGGAGTGCCGCGGCAGGTCCCGTACATCATCGGCAACGAGGCCTGCGAGCGCTTCAGTTTCTACGGGATGCGCAACATCCTCACGCCGTTCCTCGTCACTTCGCTGCTGCTCTACGCACCGGAAGCCGAGCGCGCAGGGATCGCCAAGGATGTATTCCACTCCTTCGTGATCGGCGTGTACTTCTTTCCGCTGCTCGGCGGATGGATCGCCGATCGGCTCCTCGGCAAGTACCGCACGATCCTGTGGCTGTCGCTCGTCTACTGCGTGGGGCACGCGTGCCTCGCCGCGTTCGACGACAACCGCACCGGCTTCTACACCGGGCTGTTCCTGATCGCACTGGGTTCGGGTGGCATCAAACCACTCGTCGTGTCGTTCGTCGGCGATCAATTCGATCAGACGAATAAACACATCGCGAAGGTCGTGTTCGATGCTTTCTACTGGACCATCAACTTCGGGTCGTTCTTCGCCTCGCTGCTCATGCCTATCTTCCTGCGCAACTACGGGCCCGCAGTTGCCTTCGGTATCCCCGGAATTCTGATGTTCATCGCGACCGTCGTCTTCTGGGCGGGGCGCAAGAAGTACGTGAACGTTCCGCCCGCCCCTGCCGATCCGCATTCGTTCCTGCGCGTCGCGCTAACGGCTCTTTGGGCGCGCGCCGAAGGACAGGGTCGCCCCGGGCTCATTGTCGCCGCCATCGGCGGGGCGCTGGCTATCGGTGCGTTCGCGATGATCGGATCACTGGGCTTCGTCGCCTCCGCCTGCCTTGCGCTGGTCTTCCTGCTGGCGTTCGGCGGCACCGGCGCCTATCTACAACTCGATCGGGCGAGCGCGGTGCATCCGCTGGATCGAATCGAAGGCGTTCGTGCGGTGCTGCGCATCCTCATCGTGTTCGCGCTGGTGACGCCGTTCTGGTCGCTGTTCGACCAGAAGGCATCGACGTGGGTCCTGCAGGCCGACCAGATGCTGAAGCCCGAGTGGTTCTCATCCGCGCAGATGCAGGCGCTGAATCCTGCGCTCGTCATGATCCTGATTCCGTTCAACAACCTTGTGCTCTACCCCGCGCTGCGCCGCTGGGGCGTCGTTGTGACGCCGTTGCGGAGGATGGGTTTCGGCATTGCGTTTTCGGGTTTCGCCTGGATCGCGGCCGGCGCCATCCAGCTCGCAATCGACGGCGGCGATGCGGTATCCATCGTCTGGCAGATGCTGCCCTATCTACTACTGACGTTCGGCGAGGTGCTCGTCTCGGCGACGGGACTCGAGTTCGCGTACAGCCAGGCGCCGCTGTCCATGAAAGGCGTGATCATGGCGTTCTGGTATCTGTCGGTGACGGTTGGCAACCTCTGGGTGCTGCTGGTCAATGCCACCGTGCGCAATGAAGCCGTGATATCGCGCGTCGCGGACACCGGCCTCACGCAGAACGCCTTTCTCATGTTCTTCTTCGCGGCGTTCGCGCTCGTCGTTGCGCTCGCCTTCGGCTGGTATGCGCGGCGTTACCCGATGCAGGATCACTATCGAACTGCGGGGGAATGACCCACTTTTACAACCAGCACGAGCAGCTTTGCGTCGACGATCTCATAAATGATTCGATACGCGCCTTGGCGGATTCGGTACCGTTCCTGGCCAGAGAGCTTCTCGCAGCCCAGTGGCCTTGGGTCGAGTGCCAGCGCGCGAATACGCTCCATGATTCGCTTGACGTCCTTCTTCGGGAACGCTCGAAGATCCTTCGCAACGGACTTCCTGAAGACGAGCTCATAACTTGCCATTCGCCTTCAGATCCTTGAGCAACGCCTCGTACGAAATGACAGGCTCGGCGACACGATCCTCGAATGCAGCCAAGTCTTCCTGATCTTCCCGCAGCGCGGCCCGCACTGCCTCGTTGACGATGTCCGACAAGGTTCGATGCGTGTCAGCCGCCTTCAATCGAATGGCCTTGTGAATCTCCGGCTCGAAATAGATCGTGGCCCGTATTGCCGCCGTGTCCATGGTGTGTCACCTCCTGCGACGGGGTAGCGACTTGGCGTTATGACGTCAAAACGTCAGGCTTGCCAGCCTCAAACCTCAGGCGCGAGCAGCCGCACCGTAGCCAGCTTCCTACAGGCGCCGGCATTCGAATTCCGGGCTGATGGCCGCAGGCGCTGATTGTCCAGATGAATGATCCATGTGCATATGCGTGCGCTGGAACAAGCAGCAGACACCACGCACTTTTTCGGGAGAGATTTTGTGACCATCAATGACATTGGCCCGCAGCCGCAATCGTTTGACCTTGAACACGCGACGCTCGAAAACAAGAACTATCGGACCGTGGCGTGGAGCGGGCGATACTTGCAAGTCACGCTGATGTCGATCCCGGTGGGCAACGACATCGGGCTCGAAGCGCACCCGGACACAGACCAGTTTTTGCGCCTCGATGGCGGCCGTGGCCGAGTGCAAATGGGCCCGAAGAAGGATCAGCTCACATTTGACAAGGAAGTGTCGGACGGTTGGTGCATCCTCGTGCCCGCGGGCACTTGGCACAACGTCACGAACATCGGCGATGAGCCACTGCAGATCTATGCCGTCTACGCACCGGCGCACCACAAGCCCGGCAAGATCCACAAAAGTTTTGAAGAAGGTGAGGCGGACCAGGATGATCATCCTGCGGAGTGGTCGGTGCAGCCTCCCGTCACACGACCGGATAAACACGGCTGAGCCGACCGCCCGGCGACGGGCGAAGTCCTGCTGTGTCAGCAATCTCAGGCGCGGGCAGCTTCCCGACCACGCCTGAGTTGCACCGCTAGAAATTTACGCTGTCGATATACACGGTGCCGTTGTACGCGCCATTCGTTGCGAACTGCACGCCCAGCGAAGACAGCAACGCGGCATCTGCAGGAACCTGCACGGTAAGCGTGTTCCATGCGCCGGTCTTGAGCGCGCTGATGGGCTGCCAGTTTCCTGTCCAACGCCAGCCACCGGCCGCTCCTTGCAGTAGATAGGGCTGTACCGAGCTGATCCTGGCACCCGCCGGCAAGTACACGCGGAACGTAACCGTCTGGCTGGCCTTCGCTGCTGGATTCGCGACGCTCACCATTGCACTGCCCGAGCCGTTGATTCGTACCGCCAGCGAACTCGCCCCCGCAAACTTCACGCTGGTCGACCGCGCCACGCTGACCACCGGCGCAGAACCCTGCCAGCCCTGCGTATCCGCCTCGAAGTTGTAGTCAGTCGCGTCCGTTGCGGGAGGTGGCGGCGGCGGGGGCGTCGAGGAACCGCCGGGAATCGCCAGGCCACCGGCCTTCAGGAAATTTCCCGCCCTGCTCTTCAGGAACAACTGGCCGTCGGTGTAGGTGTCGTTCTGATAAGAACTCTGCCCGCCCGCTCCCGCACCGAACAGCAATCCGAAGACCCCGCTCGAGGCGAACTTCTCGAGATGCGCCGTGGAATTGGCACCGAAGAAATACTCGGGCCGATTGTCCTTGTAACCCTGACGCGACGCCCCGTTGTTGTACACGTTCAGATGATTGGAGTTGCCGACAGGAATCTGCCACAACAGCCACCGTTTGGACGATTTCGCATTCCACAGCCGCAGCCATTCCGCATATCGATTGAAGCTGCGCGAGCTGATCGAAGCATTGTCGGCCGCATTCCACCATCGATCCGAGCCCTGTGTTAACGCGTAGAAATCCGCATCCCGATCCAGCGGATCGCCCACCAGGAAATCGTACGTTGCACCGGTCGCGTTCGCTGCCAAACCAAGCGGTGCGAGAAACGCATAGACCTTGTCGACTTCGGGTTGCAACGCGTCAGTCACGGAGTAGTGAACGATATCCTTGCCGCTTGCCCATCCAGAAATGTGCACGCCGAGCACGACGTTCGTCGCTCCTGTGGATTTGCGCAGCTGAAGGAATGCCATCCCCCACCCGGCCACCGTGTTGGGAAGACCTGCGAGTTCCGGAATCCCAGACGCGGCGACGGCTGCGTAGGCATTCGGTTTATCGCCCGACTGTTGCTGGAGGAACGCGAAGCCGTCCGCTTCGAGCATGACGACCACCGGCTTGCGAAAATCCTTTGCACGCTGCATCAGCAATTTGAAATCGCCGAAGTAGGTTGCCATCGTTGCGGAGTTCTGCGCTTTCTGAAGGAATTGTCCTTCGCCGCCGCCGGTTTCGCCCTGCATCTGATAGAACTGAACCGCGGGGATCGTGTTGATTGCGCTGCATTCGTTGAAGAAGGCGGTGGCCATCGATCCGTCATGTGCACCCCAGCCCCAGTTGTCGGCCCACCCTTTTACTAGATAGGCGTAACGCACGTCCCAGGGAGTGGCGCTGTCCCGCATCCAGGTCCCGCCCCACCCCTCGAACAACCCGACGACCATTCTGGAAGGCATGCCGACCGGTAATGCTCCGGCGGGCGCAGTGATGGCGGCCTGATTTGGCGAGGCGAAAAGTGCAGCCGTGCAAAGCAGGATGACCGAAACGAAATGCTTCTTCATGGACCTCTCCTTGGTTCGGGTCGCACCATATGTCGATGCGCGTGCGGTTGAACAGATGTCGCGGTTTCGCGTCGTGCGAGGAATCACGGCACACGCGGGAATGCGACTACAAGGCGGGCGGCAAGTCCCTGATTTGATGAGCGTGTGGGAGTGATCCGGCGAGCGGCCTTTCATTGAATGCAGGTCATTGTGCTTGCGGCTGTTGGTCCTTGCCTCTGGGGGAAGCCGAGGCGAGAACCGGCGCCCGCGACGCGTTCAACGCCGACATTGCAGGCTCTCCAGATCCCGAACTACCGGCATCGGCCGCCTCACTCAGTTGCAATCAGTGGTCGCCACGCCTAACCATCTTGCAGCCAGCTCGGGCAGTGCGCGGAAGATTGCGGCAGTTCACGAATCCGCGTCCGAACTTTGTTAGAATCCCGGCGCGCGCGGCTGCGCCCCAGGTACTCACGGATGAAACTCACAAGGATCGTGTTGCTTTCGGCCTTCTGGCCGGTTCTGGCGCAAGCCGTCACCCCCACGGACATGCTCGCGCAGATGGAGGCCGCGGTCGCCAACGAGGACGCGGATACGGCGCAGGCTCTCTGGAAGCGGTTGGCTCCCAACGTCGACGGCCTCTCGAACGTGGATCAGGGACGCTATCTAGTGGTTCAGGGGCTGATTCAGGAAGACATCCTTCAAGACATCGCCAGCGCCGAGCAATCCTTCAGCCGTGTCATCACCCTGCTCGATGGCTCGCCGGTGCCCCACCAGGCGCTGGCCGATGCGTACTACGAGCGCGCATACATCAAGTACATCCGCACCCACAACACGGCCGAGTACTGTCCCGATCGCGAAAAGGCTGTCGAACTCACGCGCACACTGAACACCCGCGCCAAACTTCCCAAGTACCTGACGTCCCTTTCGATCTGCTACACCGATTCGGCGCAGCACATGCAGAAGGGCCTGGCGCTGCTGAACGAGGCGTTGACGCTGGCGGAGTCCATGCAGCTCGGCCACCCCGATCGCGGCCTGATCTACAACGCCACGGCCCTGCTGTATCGCAAGAACCAGCTCTTTGCACAGGCCTATGAATATTCCGCACTTGCATACAAGGAGTATCAGGCGGCCGACAGCGTCGGCGGCAAGGACAACCAGCTGCACAACCTGGTGACCAACGCGATCGGCATGGGAGACCTCGACAAGGCGGAACTACACGGCAAGGAGATGTTTGCCCTCGCGGACGCCTCGCCCGAATACAAGGACTTCAGGTTCTTTGCAGCGCTGGACTCCGGGTTGGTCGCCCTGGCGCGCGATGACGTGCCGCGCGCCATCCGCCTGTTCGAGCAGGCGCGCAGCGAGGAGCACAACACCGAAGAAAAGGCGTTCGTGGCGGGCAACCGGGCGCAGCTCGCGGGCGCCTATCTACTGAACGGCAATATCGATGCCGCGGTGCGTGAGGCCGTGGCCGTGAACCGAATGCCGGGATACGCGTCGCTGGATCCGGACCCGAAGCGGCTGGTGCTGGCCCTGCAGCAGTACGGTGGCGAGCGTCCCGTTCAGTCGTTGCAGACGCTGTTCTCGCTCTATCGCGGGCAGCAGAAGAAGCAATGGGAATTCCTGGCGAACACCACGCTCGAGCATGCCCAGCGCCACAACGAGCGCATGCAGAAGTACGAGACGCAGTTGCTCGAGAACCAGGTGCAGATTCAGCAGCTCAAGCTCGACGGCCAGCAGCGGCGGCAGGAAGCAACGCGGCTCTATCTGATCCTGGCCGCAGTGACCGCCGGGAGCCTCGCGCTACTCGCCTCCCTGCTGTGGCGGTCGCGTCGACGTTTCCGCATTCAGGCGCAGACCGACTCGCTCACGGGCATCGCCAATCGCCGCCACTTCCTCGATCGCGCGAAGCGGGCCGCGGGGCACGCGCGGCAACAGGCGCAGGTCGCGTCGGTCATGGTTCTGGATATCGACTACTTCAAGCTCATCAACGACGCGCATGGACACCAGGCGGGTGATGCCGCGATCCGCCACGTGGCGAGCCAGGTCAGTGCGGGCCTGCGCGAGGAAGACATATTCGGCCGCCTCGGCGGCGAGGAGTTTGCCGCCTTGCTACCCGCCACCGATGAGGCGACCGCATGGAAAGTCGCCGAACGCATCCGGCAGGTCATCGAGCAGACTCCGCTGGAACATCACGGGGAACGGATCCAGATTACCGTGAGCATCGGGTTGATGAGCGGCGCGCTCACGGAAGAAAACATCGAGACTCTGATTCAGTGCGCGGACAAGGTGATGTACCGCGCCAAAAACAGTGGGCGCAATCGCAGTCTGGCGCACGCAGGAGCGGAGGCGGACTTTGCGGTGAGGGCAGTCGGCTAGATGTGATCAGCGCCGGCATTGCCAGTCAGTCTTCGGTTTCCTCGTCGTCGCGCCTTGCGAATTGACGCTGCTGCTTGAGCCAACGTCGGGTTGACCCCTTGTCAGCGAGTACCCGGAGCAACTGTTCCTGACGCGTGACTTCCGCGCGCAAGCCACGCGCCTGACGCCGCAACTGCATTTCGAGTTTCTGGGCATTGAAGCTGTCCTCAAAATCGTTTTCGTCGTCCGCCCCCGCGCTGGCTCCGAGTGCCTGCAGCTTGCTGCGCAGTTGCTCGAGCTGCTCCGCGAGCAGCCGGTTGTAGTGGCGCAGACGCTCTGCCCCAAGATTGCCGATCTCCTCCGGATCGAGTTGGTCGATCTCGATCTGGATCTCGAACAGCGACAGCAGATCGTTCGCGGCATACGCCTGATTGATCCGCTGCATGAGCTGGTTCTTCTCTTCGCGTCGGACCGCGTCGGACTCGCGATCGGGATGCACCGCGCTCGCGAGCTTGCGATAGATGTCACGCAAAGCCTGCCTGGCAAGCTGTGCGTTGTCCTCGCTGCGTTTCGAGGGCTTCTTCGTTCGAGGCTGGTCGCGCTCTTCCGCCGCAGTCTCACGCGCGGCCATTTCCTCATAGAGGCGCTGCACCAGATCTTCTTCGCTGCGGATGCCTTCATCCCCGCCGAGGTCGAAGCCGGTGACTGCTTCGGCCTCAGCCTTGAGACGCTGGATGTCCTCATCCTTGGCGGTATCGAAGTCCAGGTTGCTGTGTTTGTTGTAGACCGCCTTGATCTCGGGATCCTCGCCTGCGGCCTCGATCAGCAGCTCGGCAGTTCCCGTCAGCATATCTCTGAGAGCGGCCTGTTCCGCGCGCGACCATCCGCGCTGATCCAGCAGTCGATCGATCGCAAATACCGTCTCGCGCAGCGCGCGAGTCAGCGATGCACGGATGGGCTGCAGTTTTTGCCCGCGAAGCAGGCGAAAAGCCTCGATGCGCTTTTCGAGGTCGCTGAATGCCTTGCGCGCATCCCCGATCTGACGGATCAGGAATTGGAAGCGCTGTTGTTCCAACGTCTGCGGCCCTTTCGGGGTCCGAGTGGAAATCTGCACGGAGGTTTTGGTCGTCATAACAAATCACTTTCGCCTCTTCGGCCTGCCCATGAGCTTGGAGCGACCTACTCTTTCAGGTCGATCTGGTGGATCAAGCTCGGAAAATCCGGCCGCCTCGATGTCAGCCTTCAGTCCGCGATATTTGCTGTCGCGGCGTGTGCTCCGAAGCGACGCCATCCCTTCGTCCCACGCGTACGCCATCTGCTTGGCGATGCCATGCCACCGTGGCTCCGCTTTCGCCGCTGCGATCATTTCTCGCCCCACTTCTACAGCGGATTCGCAGACGCGTTCGGCCATTTGCGCGTAATCACGTGGCGCAATTCCCAGTCTGGCCTTGAAGAAGGTTTCGAGTGACTTGCCCGGCGCCCACGACTTGCGGCCCTCGATCGACAAGCCTGGCGGATTGTCGGCGTAACGTGGATAGGCCTGTGTAGTAACAATATCGTAGGCCGGCGTGTAGGCGACGTCTGCGGTACTGGTGTAATAGAGCGCGATGTTCTTGGAATGACAGTCCGCATTGCGGACTACGTAGTTCGTGATGATGAGCCAGCCGAGGCTCTTCAACTGAGCGGCGCGGGATCCGCTTGGTAGATAGGCACGGGTGGCGTTGACCACTTGTTCCATCGACGGCGCGTATTTCTCGTGCGGTGGGAGGCCTAACAGGCTGCAGGCATCTTCGACGCCAAATGCAGGAGCGCCTGCTTCGTCGAGATCGAAACGATCGACGATGAGCAGATTGCCGTCGTCGGACATCCGCGTCTTGGCGACCGGCACGACGTTCAGCCGCTCGAGCACGCGCATCGTATGGAATTCATTGAATCCAAGGAACGGAGTCTTCTCGTCTGACCCTTGCACGATATGCCGCCCAGCGCGCAGCGTTATCTTGCCCGTTGCTGTCGTCCGGCCCGCGCCTTCCTCCGGCGCAATGAACTTCGGCACGGCGCCTGAAATCGCCGCGCGCGCATATTGCCGCACGAGCTGCGCAAATTTCTTCGGGCTGGTCTCCGACTTCAACAGAGATTCGAGTTGCAGCGGCTCGAGATCCACACCTGGCGCTGTGCCTTCCGGCGTGACCGTTACGCGCCCGATTCCACTGCCACCCACCAGAGCCAGCAGCGAGAGATCCGTTCCGTCCAGATGGCGGCCAAAATCCTCGCGGACGATGTTGAGCAGAAAGCCTTCCGGAAGATTTTGCCGGAAGAATGGGTGCAGGTCGCGCGGCCAGTTCCACGACGCTTCGCGCACGGGCATCGTGAGGCTCGTGAAGTCGGTCGCCTCCGGCAGATATTTCAGCGCGTACTCGTCGCTCTCGCGGTAAAGCTGCGCCACCCGCTTGCCGCGAACATGAACATCGAATTTCATTTTTTGCCGCCGGCTGAGCGCTGTTCAACCAGGATGTCTTCGAGTGTGCGCGCGTGCCCTGCCTTCACCGCCCTGAGGTCGTACCCCGCGGCCTCTAACAACCGCACGAGGGCCGATACGCTCATGTCGCCTTTGGCGAGGGTTTCCATTCGCGTGAGCGTGGGGCGAGATACTCCCGCGCGTTTTGCCAGCTCGGCCTGGGTAAGGTTTTGCTCGTTGCGGACTGCTTTCAGCATTTCCGCGACGTCGGCGAGAGTGCTCATTTGTATCCCCAGGGCTACTTAATAGGCGTATCTCGGTACGAATGTAGCCCATGGGATACAAAAGACGCAACGTAAATGTGTGCCTGTTGGGCTACTAAATGGCGCCCGCATGAACGCAAGTAATTGCGCTTACGGCTATTTGTCCCAAGGTGCGAATTCAAGCCTCTGGCGCGAGCAGCCGCACCGTGGGGAAGTAACTGCGATAACGGTTCGCATCGCGCGTGAGCAGTTGCCATTGCATCACCGCGGCATGCGCGCCGATGTAGAAGTCAGGCAGCACACCTTGCTTGGTGCCCCGTCGTCGGCGGTAGTTCATGAAGGCTTTCCCCGCCAGGAACAACGCCTCACGCGGTATCGCTTCGTAGGCAAGGGCAGCGTCGGCCAGCATTCCGTCGAGTTCTTCGATGCGCGCGAAGGCAATCGATAGCTCCGAGTAGATCACCGGATTGATCGCCAGGCGCTCGTGAATACTCGCCGTCTCGAGCTGGTGCTGGGACCAGTCCGCCCAGACCTCGTCCTCCAGCACCAGGTCAAGGAGCACGTTCGAATCGACCAGGATCACTTTCCCGGACCGCGTGTCAGGGCGAGGATCGCGTCCGTCTTCATGCGCACCGTGCCGCGGCCGCGTAGCTTGGCAAATCGAGAAGGCTGGCGCTTTACGCTCCGGCTCGCTGGGCGCAACACCACTTCACCCCCTGGCGCCCGCTCGAAGATTACGGCTGAGCCGGGCTTGAGGCCAAGATAGTCCCGGATGGATTTCGGCACCGTTACCTGCCCCTTGCTCGTGATGTTTGTTGCCATGAGTATTACCGCTGGTTTCTCTGGTAATACCCTACGCGCCTCTCCACAGATGGTCAAAAAGCAGGCGCTTCGAGTACGGAGGTGTCAAGCCTGAAAGCTGCGCATTTTGGGTTGATTCATGAGCGCGCATTTCCGGGGCGGCTCCTGCGTTGCCTTTACCATTACACGATGGCAATCAGCAGACGTTCCATCATCAGCACCGACTTCGTTGTGCAGAACATTCACGTGATTCGTGGCCACAAAGTCATGATCGATAGCGAGCTCGCCGCTTTGTATCAGGTGCCAACGAAGGCATTGAATCAGGCGGTTCAGCGCAATCTCGACCGCTTCCCCGGCGATTTCATGTTTCAGTTGAACGTGACGGAATTCGAAAAATGGAAGTCACAGATTGTGACTTCCAATCCCGGCGCCGCAATGAGCCTTAGAAAACGGCCCTACGCCTTTACCGAACACGGCGTCGCAATGCTTTCAAGTGTGCTGCGGAGCAAGCGTGCAGTGCACGTCAATATCGAAATCATGCGTACATTTATGCGCCTTCGAGCGGTCCTCGCGAGTCACAAGGACCTGGCGCAGCAATTCGCCGCGCTGGAGAGCAAGTACGATCGGCAATTCAAAGTCGTATTCGATGCCATTCGAAAGCTGGTGATCGAGCCAGTCCCGAAAGGCAAACCCATCGGCTTTACGGCCGACTTGGGCGACTGATGGCACCGCGCTTGTGAGCTAGCAGTGCCAGGTTCACGCGCACGACTGAGCCCGGCTCAGCGTCCCGGTATCTTCGTGCGGATCGAGTAGAGAGACGTGCGCCCCGCGAGATAGAGCGTTCTCTCGGCTGGAGTTGCCAGTCAGTCTTCGACTTCGTCGTCGTCGAACTTTGCGAATTGACGCTGCTGCTTGAGCCAACGTCGAGTTGCCGCCTTGTCCGCAAGTACCTTGAGCAACTGTTCCTGACGCGTGACTTCCGCGCGCAAGCCCCGCGCCTGGCGCCGCAACCGCATCTCGAGTTTCTGGGCATTGATGTGATCATCAACGGTTTCGTCGTCCGCCCCCGCGCTGGCTCCGAGTGCATGCAGTTTGCTGCGCAGTTGCTCGATCTGCTCCGGATCGAGTTGGTCGATCTCGATCTGGATCTCGAACAGCGACAGCAGATCGTTCGCGGCATACGCCTGATTGATCCGCTGCATGAGCTGGTTCTTCTCTTCGCGTCGGACCGCGTCGGACTCGCGATCGGGATGCACCGCGCTCGCGAGCTTGCGATCGAAAACCGGAGGGAAGAACTGGAGATTTGCGCGGTTCGGGCAAATACTCGTCGCTCAAGACACGGCTCGTATTTTTTGTCGATTCACGCAGATCCCCCTTTATCGTTCCAAGGAACCACCCATGAAGTTCAGCATCAACGCCGCAACCCTTGTTTGCGGCATGACAATGCTTGCCGCGCCTTGCCTCGCCCAGAACTTCGATGCGGCTGCGGAAGCCAAGTGGTCGAAAGTCGAGATCGTCCACTTCGAGGCCGTCGGCGTGATCAAAGACAAGCACGTGCAAATACCGCCGGTGGATGCCGATCTCTACGCTGACGTGACCGACCGCGTGACGCTGTCCTTCGATTGGAACCGGAAGAAGAACATCTTCGTCGGTGTTCCCAAATTCCAGAATCTCCCCGGCACCGCCACCAACCTTTCCGGCATGACACTCAGCTGCAAGGCCGGCAAGATCAATGGTCCCTATGAACATTTCGACATCGTCTCGATCAAGCAAACCGCGCCGGGCGAAGCGGTCGAACTGATCGGCAAGCGGGTCCACCCCGAAACGCTCGTCGCGGAATCGTGCGGCACGAAGCTTCGCGCCTACAAAGGGGGCGTAACGCCGGAGTCGGTGTACATCGCCCCGCCGGATCCGCAGATGTTCGCCATGGCCGCGATGCTTCCTGCGAACAGCCCTATCAAAGCGACGCCGGACGGCAAGTCGATCGTCATGACGGCGCAGAACAACAACTGGGTGTGGACGTATACGCCGACGGCGAAGTAGCTGAACGTCCGCGGGAACATGTGTTGACGATGGTGAGGGCCAGGCCGTTCCCGCAGGAACGGCCGTGACACCTCTCGCTTCACCTTTGGACCACTCTCCCTGAGCGGCCCGCCTCAGTACAACAACACCGCCCCCGCCAGCGGCATGCTCGCATCCAGGGGATTGCCGCCCACGCCGGTCGCCGCGCTGCTGTCGAACATGCCCACGGCCAGTGTGGTACCCGCGCCGCTCATGTCGAGCGCCAGCCCTGACTGCAATACGTTCTCGGGATGCAATGGCTTGAGATAGCTCTGCTGAGCCCACGCACCATTCGTCCGCACGAACACATAAGCAGCGCCGACTTCGATCCCCGAGTTGTCGAGGGCATTGCCGTTGATGCCGGCCGTGAAGCTATCTTCTCCTTGGGCGCCGATCGCCAACTGGCTGCCATTGCTGTTCAGGGCGAGGGCGCTACCGAAGTAGTCTTCGGCGCCGGTGTTGGCGGCCTTGAGATAGGCCTGCTGAGTCCACTCAGTGCCGGAACGCTGGAACACATACACCGCTCCTGAATCCTCCTGAGTCAGCAGATCCTGGTTGCCGTTGGCACCGGTCGAGCCGCCGTCTTCGAGCATGGCGCCAATGGCGATCGTGCCGCCGCTGCCGCTGATGGCGAGCCGTGAACCGAACTCGAGATCCACGTGTGCACGAGATGCCTTGAGATAGGCTTCCTGCGCCCAGACTCCCCCGGTTCGAACGAACACATAGGCGGCGCCGGAGTTCGGATGCGTGTTGCTGTTCTGCGGCCCGTCGACGCCGGTGGCTCCGCTGCCTTCGCCCGGCGCGCTGACCACGAGCCGTGTGCCGTCCGAGTCGATGGCTACCTGGGTGCCGAAGTACTGGTTGCTGCCGGAGCGCGATGACTTGATGTAGGCCTCCTGCACCCAGTCGGTTCCCGTGCGGGCGAACACGTAGGCGGCGCCGGCATTTGCTGCCAGGTTGTTAGGCAGGCCATTGATGCCATCGGCGCTGCCGTCCTCGCCCAAGGCACCGATCACGGCGAGGCTGCCGTCGTCGCTCAGCGTGACGTCGCGGCCGAAGCTGTCGTACGCCTCGGTGTTAAACGCCTTGAGATAGGCCTGCTGGGTCCAGCCGGCGTTGGTGCGTACGAACACGTAAGCAGCCCCGGCAGCGGACACGGTGTTGTCCAGACTGTTGCCGTTCACGCCGGTGGCGAAGCTGTCCTCCGCCTGCGCACCCACCAGCAGCGTGGCGCCGTCGGCGCTGATGTCGAGCGTGCGACCGAAGTAATCGTCGGCATCGGCGTTGCTAGCGGTCAGATAGGCACGCTGCGACCAGGTTCCCGAAGCATCACGGTTGTAGACATACACAGCGCCGGCATCGGCGGTAGCGTCGCCGGGACCATCGTCGAGGTAACTACCTACCGCCAGCGTGTTGCCATCGCGGCTCATCGCCACCGCCTGCCCGAAGCGATCGTCCGAGGCAGTGTTCGAAGCCTTCACATAGCCCGTGGTGGACTCGAAGCCGGTGACGGCGGCGACATCGGCGGAGGGGGTGCATCCGGCGGAGTTGCAGGCCTGGATGCGATAACGCGCATTGAGCCAATCCACCAGGTGGACGGACACCTCGAGCGAGGTGGTCGTGGCGTCAGCAGGCAGAGGATCCCGCGCCTCGACGAAGGTGGCACCGCCATCCGGATTGCGCAGCAATCGATAGCTGGTGGCGCCAGGTACCGCGAGCCATTTGAAGTCCAGCCGCTTCGTGGCGAAAGTCAGGCTGACGACGGGCGCCGAGGGGGCGACCACAGGGGCCGAAGGCGGGGGTGCGACGACGCTGCCGCCACCACCGCCACCGCCCCCGCAGGCGGATAGCGCCAGGGATCCTGCGGCAAGAATCAGGAACGATGACAGTCGGCGTTTCATTGCAGTGCTCCTCGAGTGATTTGGGTTGCCATGGGCTGTGTGCCGCGCTGGCGTGACTGAGTCGAGGTGCGTTGGTCAGCGGTTCAAAATATCCAGGACGCCAAGCCGCGGCGACCGCATTGGCGAGATTCGCAGGGCCGGCAGGCTGAGTCGAAACCAGGCGGGAGTCGGTTCAAAGGTCGGTGAGTGAAGGAGCTTCATGTTGGCGCACAGCGCGACGTGTCGGTGCGTTGCGACGCTAACTAGTTTGTTTATGTAATATTTCGGGAGATCTCCGCCGCTCATCGGCGCGCCGCGACCTTCAGTCGGGACGTCGCCTGAACGTGGGGCTCAGTGGTTAGATTCTCCACCATGAAGCAAAAGGCTCATGGACCAGCAACGGCATTCGCTGCTTTCATCGCATGCTCGCTGGCTGCCTGTGGCGGCGGCTCGTCGCCGGACGCGGCCAGTCCTCCAGTAGCGGCACCCGCGCCGGTACCAGTGCCTCTGCCTGCACCGGTACCCGCGCCAACGCCGGCGCCCACGTCGGTGCCACCGCCGCCGGCTCCCGCTCCGAGCCCAGCACCTACGATTACCTTCTCCGTACTCGGCGCCGGCCTGCTCGACGGCAATTCGACCGGTGCCGAGCAGGCGCGCGACGTGGTCCGCGACGAGAGCGGCAACATCTACGTGGTCGGTGGAACCTCGTCCGATGATTTTCCCGTGACCGCGGGCGCCTACGACACGACCTACGCCAGCGGCGGCGCCGATCGGGGCTCCGCCGGCGACATGGATGTGTTCGTCACCAAGCTCGATCCGCAGGGACGGGTGATCTGGTCAACCTACCTTGGCGGGCCTAACTACGATCGCGCCTACGCGGTCGAGGTCGACGCGTCCCACAATGTGTACGTCGCCGGTCGCGCGGGTCCGGGCTTCCCCACCACCCCCGGCGTCGTTCAACCCGCCTTCGCGGGCGACAACATCGGCGGCGCCTACGGCAGGCAGGATGGCTTCGTCGCCAAGTTGAGCGCCGACGGCACGCGCCTTCTGTGGTCGACCTACTTCGGGGAGTCCGGCGGTGCATTCGTCCGGGACATGGATGTGGATCCGCTTGGACGCGTTCACCTCGGATTGCCCAAGGTGACCGGCACCGACATGAGTCGCTTCGTCACGACGAACGCGCCGCAGAATACGCGGCGCGGCAGCACCGATTCTTTTTATGCGCGGCTGGCCAGCGACGCCGCCAGCGTGGTGTTCGGCACTTATCTCGGCGGTGTCGAGACAGCAGAGCCGGACGCGAACCCGGCCGTTCGAGCGCTGCCCGACGGTTCGGCCTACTTTCTGACAGGCGAGTACGGACCGGGTGCGCCGACGACGCCCGGCAGCTTTCAGCCGAACTACCGTGGCAAGGAAGACATGCTGCTGGCGCGATTCTCGCCGACCGGCGCCGTGGTCTTCTGCACCTATCTGGGTGGAGCGGAAGATGAGTTCATGGACACGCACTCGCTGGCGGTGACGCCCTCGGGAGAGCCGGTCATTTCCGTCGGTTCCCGGTCATTCGACTATCCGGTGACGGATGCCAGCGTTCACGATGCCGATCCCAGATCCGATATCGCGACGTCGATTCTCTCCGCGGACGGCGCGGCTCTGCTACACAGCACGCTGCTCGGCGGCGGACAGGGAGACAGTCCCGAGGGAATCGGCGTCGATGCCGCCGGCAACGTGTACATCACCGGCAGTACGAACTCGCCAAGCCTCCCGGTTACCGCAGGGGCATTGCACAGCTCCCACCTGGCGGGTGAGCTCGAAGGCTTTCTACTCGTCTATTCGCCCGATCTGGCGCAGCGCCGTTACGTCTCCTACGACGGCATTCCCGGTGAGTATGCCAATCGCAGCAACACCGTTGCGCCCGATGGAACCTGGCTGGTAGTTGGGGCGGTGTGGCGCCTGAATCCGTTTCCGGCGACGGCGGGCAGGGACTCGGTCATCAACGGCACGCACGCCGCATTCTTCCGCATCCTGCAACCCGCCCCGTGAGGGTGGCGCCACCGTACCGGTGCCAAGCACTGCAATGCTCGGCCACGGAAAGCCATATGAAACAGGCATTTTGCAGGGCTGGAGGCAATTGAATGGGAGTGAGCTCAGCGTCCCGCTGTTTTCGTGCGGATCGAGTAGAGAGACGTTCGCGCCGCGATATAGAGCGTTCGGCGATCCGGGCCGCCAAAGGCCAGGCTGCCGGGCCGCTCCGGAACCTCGACAACGCCCAAGGGTTTTCCGTTGCGGTCGTATATCCAGACCTCACTACCGGCGATGTACACATTGCCGGAAGCATCGGTGACCACCGCCGTACCGCCACGCTCGGCGAAGACTGAGCTCCCGAGCTTGCCGTCCGCCTCGAGTGTCACGCGGTAAGTCCGGCCATCATCCTCGCTCGTCAGGTAGTGAGACGTGCCGGGGGTGAACGGCGCGAGTTGCGAGCTCTGCAGGTTGGGCCGCCACGTGCCGCCGGCCATGATCGCCGTGCGGGTGCCGGGCGCGTAGTAATAGCCGCGATGCTCGTTCGACACCGCGCTCACGATCGCGGTGTTGCTTCGCGGCCGGTAGACATAACCGCGGCGCTCCATCATGTCCTGCATCACGGAGAGCTGGTTGTGCAGGCCTACCGGCAGGAGCAGCGTCGTCTGCGGCAAGGCTTCAGCCGTTTCCGCGACCGGTTCGGCGGCGCCGGGAGCGGTTGCGCTCAGGCGATACACGGCGCGTTCATTGGCTATCGCCAGCAGGTGGTCCGGCGCGACGTAGCCCAGCACTTGCGGCTGACCTTTGATCTCCGCCAACACCTCGGCGGTTCGCGTTGCGTCGTTCCATCGGAAGATTTTCCCTTTGGTCGCATCGGTGAAGAAGGCGGTGCCGTCATCGTCGACGGTCAGGCCGGAAACGTTGCTGAACCCGCTTTTCAGCAACTGCAACGTCGCGTTATCGAACAACGACCCGGGCGGGGACGAGGCAGTCCGTGACTTCGAACCCGCATTCACCGCGAAGCGCGTGAAGTAATGCGAACGCACGAAGGCGCCGTTGGCCTCGTTGTACACCGCGTTGTCGAATGCGAGTCGCGTCTGGCTGAACACTTTCATGTTTTCGAAGGCGATTCCGCCTGCGCGCCGCGTGAGGATCGCGTACGTCTTGGGCAGCACATTGCGAGACACGCGATAGATGTACGTGTTGGCGAACAGCAGTTCCCGGGAGTCTTCGATATCCACCGCATAAGCGTTAGCACCGGCGGGGTTCTCCTCCTCGGTCTGGAACGCGTACATCTCCCAGCCGCGCACGTTGTCGAACTCTGCTTCCACCCGCATGTGGTGCTCGACCGACATCTGGTAGATCTTCCCGGGCGTGTCGGTGTTCTCCACGCGAAGTCCGATCCTCGCGTTCGAGCCGTGTGGCCAGACGTTGCGGAAGATGCCGCCGCCGCCGTTGGTGATCAGCAGATCCGCCGCGGCCGGCGAAAACTGGAAGTTCGGCCGAGGCGGCGCGCCTGCCGAAGTAGTTGGCCGACGGAAGGTGAACCCGCGAAAGCCCGAACCGAAGAACCGCTGGCCTGGAAAAGACACATCGTCCAGCAATGAATTCTTTCCGGCCATCCAGATCACGCCCGCGGCCCGCGGATTGGAGTTGCCAGTGGTAATGGAAAGCGCGCGCACGATGTTCCGTCCGTCTTTTGGCGCGACGATGATTCCCACGGGCGTGTCCTCGCCGCCAAAAGCGGGCGAGCCATCGATCAGCGAAATCTGGGTCGTCGCCGGGTTGAGAGCGAGCAGCGCCGTATCGGGCTTGAGGATCAGTGGGCGGCTCACGCGGTACGTGCCGCTCGGAAAGAACAACACCGCATGTTTGTCGATGGCCGCGAGCAATGCTTCGGTGTCATCCGTCTGGCCGTCTCCCCGGGCGCCCAGCGAACGGACATCCACCCATTGATCCATGGCGGGAGTCGCGGGAATGTCCGTCGCGAGCGGCTGTGCCGGGCGGGCGGCTGCGCGTGCCCTGTGGCTGGTCACGATGCCGTTTTCCCGGCCATCCGCCCCGATCATCAGCCCCTGCGAAAAGCGATCCACCACGTAATGGCCGCCGGGTGCCTTCAGGGGATTTTCGCCCACGGAAAAATTCGGCACGTCACTGCACGCAACGTTCACCAGCGTCACCGCGGAGTGCGAGTTGCGGGCATTGCCCGCCACGAACGCCGCATCCCGGATGTTCTGCATCCGGAGATCCCTGCCGTATAGCTGCTCTACTTCTCCGGACGCGATTTGCAACGCCACCGGCATGTTCGAGAAGCTCACGCGAATCAGTGTGAAGCCGGCTTCCTGCGTTTTGATGGCGGCCGCGCGCTGACCCTCGAAACTCGAATCCATCAGCAGGAATTGCCACACCGGCGCCGTGCGTTTGGTGATGATGCCGTATTCCCCGCCCTCGACATGGATGTCGCTCGCCTGGTTGCCGATATCCTCCACGGCGGCGTGCGCAGTTCCGATGCGGAAGTTCATGTGCGTGAGTTCGCTGTGCTGCGCGACGTGGAAGCGGATGGCAATCGCCGCCGGGTTTCCATCCTGCAATTCGAAATCGATGTTGCTCATGCCACTGAAGAACGTGAACTCGGTGGCATCGACGATCGGGCCTCCCGGGTCCGGCCGGTTGTCGGCGAAGTGGACCATGTAGCGGCCGGTGCCTTCCTGAAATCCCGGCGTGTCCTTGGCAAGCACGAAGACTGGACGCGTCGCTCCGTATCCCAAGAGACGAATGCCCTGCCAGACGTAGATAGTCTTGCTTAAGAGATAGCGACCCTGGGGGATCAGCAATACGCCGGCCCCGGTCGTCTCCTGCACGCGGTCGATGGCTCGTTGAAGCGCGTCGGAATCGTCACCGGTGCCGTCTGCATGCGCGCCGAATGCCTGCGCGGTAAAATCCACCGCGCGCGGATCGGCGGGTCTACCTGAGTAGAACGACGCGGCGTGAGCGGTGCCCGACCAGAAGAAGACGGCCACGATGAGAGCGGTCAACGAGGTGCTTGAGCACGACACGTGCTTGAGGAGTCTCATGAAGAAAGTGAGTCTCGGTTGGTCGAGTCGATCTAGGGAAGCGATGATACGCGTCATGATTGTGCAGTGGCACGCGTCAACCTGTGACGACCTCCACGACGCGGACTTGCGTCCCGTCCCCATCCAACTCGCGATCGACGGAGGCGTACTCGCGTTGCCGGCCGCGCGCGACGGAATCGGTCATCTGCCGACTTGCTGCCGCGCCCAATTAGAGAAGTGGACCCGCTTTTTTGAACAGATTTCGCGACCGAGATAAGTGGAAGCCGG
>JBDTSP010000021.1:0-76332 GCA_039931065.1 Pseudomonadota bacterium
CCGTCCAGTCCCGGCATCTCGATGTCGAGAAACACCACCTGTGGCCGGTGTTTCTGGATGGCTTCCAGCGCCGCGAGGCCGTCATGCGCGTCTCCTTCGATGAGCTCGAATGGATGCTGGGCGAGCAGCTTGCGCAGCCGCGATCGCGCGGAGCTCTCGTCGTCGGCGATCAGCGCGCTAATGGGCATGCAGGGGTATCACGATGGTGATCAGGGTGCCGCGCCCGTCGGGCCGCTTGCCGATCAGGAATTGCGCCGCCTGTGCGTACAGAGTGCGTAGCCGCTCTTCCACGTTTCGCAATCCGACACCGCTGCTCGAGTCGCTGCGCATACCGACACCGTCATCCTCGACGCTCAGGCGAAGGTGTTCGCCATCGCGCCGGGCCCGGACGCTCACACTCCCGCCTTCACGCACCGACGCGATTCCATGGCGGATGGCGTTTTCGAGCAGCGGCTGGAGCAGCAGCGACGGCACATTTTCCTTGCCCGTCGCGTCGCCGCGGTCGAGTTCCACACGCAGGCGGTCGCCGAATCGAACCCGCTCGATGTCGAGGTAATAACGCGCGAAATCCAGCTCTTCGTCGAGTGTGGATAGATCGCGCGAATGCTTCGCGAGCGCGTAACGAAAACATTCGGCCAGGCGCTCGGTCATGCGCTCCGCCTGCTCGGGATTCGTGACTATGAGATCCGCGATGGTGTTCAGCGTATTGAACAGGAAATGCGGATCGACCTGGGTTCGCAGCGCTTTCAGCTCCGCCTCCGTCAACAGCCGTTTGAGGCGCTCTTCGCGCAGGAGCAGGGCGCGCTGTTCGTCATGGAAGTGGAGGCCGTCGAGGCGATGCTCGATCTGCGCGCCGACGAATTCGAGGAACGCGAGCTCGCGTTGCATCAGCGTGCGTGCTTCGTGGCTGGCCGTGATCTCCAGCCGATGCGGCGGTTGATCAGCGCAGTTCACCGTGACGGCAGCGAGCGGCGTCGGCGATGAAGTTTCACTCGCATTTACCCAACGCGCGTCCACGTGCAGCGTCGCCCGTACGGATTCCAGCGCGATGCTGATGAGCTGATCCGGATTCGCCGCGCGGCGGGCAGCGCGATCCAGCGACTCACTAGCCCGGGCGTAGTCCGGACGCGCGAGCACGACGCGATCGACCAGTGCGTCGACAGCGCGGATCAGGAGAGACGTCGCGAGCATCAACGCCGCCGCGACCAGCACGGTGACCAGCAACGGAAGTCCCGCAGGGACGCCGATGAGGCCGGCGCTAACCACCGTGGCGAGCACTACGCTCGTTAGCAACCACAAACTGCGCTTGAGCACGACGTCCGCGTAGTGCGCCTGCGCCAGCGATGCGGCGATCAGCACCGACCACGGGATCGTCCAATGCCTGCCGATCAGGGTCGTGGCCGTCAGCAGCCCGTTGGGCATGCCGGGGAAGAGCAGGCTGAGCAGAATGCTGGACGTATGCAACACGGCGAACAGGATGGCGGCGATTGCGAACCAGCGCGGCATCGCGTGGCGCGCGTCGGCGCGCGGTCGATTCGCGAAATACAGCAAGACGGCCATGACGCTTACGAATAACGCGACGAAGAAGGAAGTGGTCGGATAGGCGCTGGCCTCGAGCTGCCAGTTGTGCATGTAGTTAGCGCGGATGAGCAGCACGAGGTTGAGCAGGGACACGCCGAGCGTGAATACCAAGAAGGCGCGCGACACACGACTGGCCGTGCCGATGCCCCCCTGCAGCAGCCGCCCGACGGCGATCGGGCCTAACAAAGTGCAGGTCCAGGCGAAAGTCTCCGCGAAACGCGCCCCGGTTGAAGTCGGAGCAGCACCTGCGAGCTCCAGAATGCATCGCAGGAAGCTGCCGAACGTCCAGATGAAGCCTATCACCCACAGCAGCAGGTACCCGCTGACGCGCCGGGTCGCGCGATCCACCCGCCACTGCATGAAACCCAGCAGCGCGCTGAGCGCCGCGCCCGTCGCGAACGTGATCGTGTCCAGCGTGACGGTGAGCAGGTCACGCTCCATCAGTTGTCGGTTCCGGGTGCGTGGCACATCGAGCAGCGCGTGCCCGTGCCCATGCGGACCGTGACGATGGAGTCGGCGGGAATCGCGCCCTTCGCGAGGTCGGTGAAGCGCATCTTCACCTGTTCGGCCGCGAACGCCGAACCGCCTGTGACCTGCTCGTATTCCTTGCGGGCGGACGGGAGATTGCCCACCTCCGCGTAGACGTCGCCTAACAGCACGTGCAGCACGTCTTCCTGGCGACCGCCGGGCGCGACGTCCATGATGAACTTGAGGTCGTCGATGACGGCGTTTGTATCGCGCATGGCAGGCGGAAGGTGAATCATTGTGAAGCCGCGCGTCAACCGGACCGCCTTGGACGTTGGCCACTGGCGCACCGCGGCATTCATTTCATCGATGCCTGCCTGCATGCCAGGCGCATCCCCGCTGAGCTGCGAGACGACGAATTGCGACATGCCGTGACTCGCGCGCCCAAGAGCGTTGTCTCCTTTCAGGGCCAGCGAGCGTGCATAGGCGTCACGCGCGTGTGTGCCGGTGTCGATGAGGCGCGGAATGTCCAGTGGCCCAGCGTACAGCGATCCCTGCAGCGACATATACGCGTGTCCCAAAGTCTCCCAGAGCTGCCCGTTGTCAGGAGATTTCGCCACGGCCTGTTCGAGCGATTTCACCAGAGGCTCCGCGACCGCGAGGTTTCCCTGGCGGAACTCGAGCTGCGATCGACGCGCAGCCTCCAGCACAGCGTCGTCCTGGCTGGATGCCGCGAGCGTGGCGGCCGCGAGGATGCTGAGCGGTAAGAAGAAGAGGACGGACTGGCGCATGACGGACTCCCGTTGTTGTGACGGGGCCAAGCTAGTGGTGGCCGAGAGAATCGGCGACGACTTTCGATCGAACGCGGAGAAATCGGGGTCGAGCGCGGTTGGGAGATGGAAGAGGACGAAAATCGCGTGTTGATTGCGAGAAATGCCGCTTTGTGTCATATACGCAATCTACGTACGTTGCGGGAACGCGCGGAACTGCGAAGGAGGAGATTCAATTGAAGAAGAAGCGGGATTTGTTTTCCGAACTCGTGGCTGGTTTTGAAGATCTCGCGGCTCACCGCATGGGCAAACGGACGCTGCGAACCCACTTCGTCAAAATCAAGCCACCGCCAAAGATTACGGCTCGCGAATTGGCAAAACTGCGCAAGGACATGGACATCTCGCGCGGATTGCTCGCGGGCTATCTGAGAACAAACGTGCGCACGCTCGAGAACTGGGAACAGGGTCGCGCGAAGCCGAATGCGCAGGCAGTGCTCCTCATTCGCCTCGTCCAGCGGTTCCCGGATACGTTGCAGCGGCTCTCGGAAATCTGAGCGAGAATGACCTGAGTCGGTCCGAAGGGTGACAGACCCGGGCCTGTCCCCAAACTACCTGTAGTCGGCGAGAACGAAATTCCCTTCGTTCCCCGGAACCCGTCCGCCAACGATCGCCACACGAGCGCCCGCAGCTTTCGCCGCCGCAACTCCCGCGGGCGAATCCTCGAATACCAGACACTCGCCGATGCTGACGCCAAGCCGCTGGGCGCCGAGCAAAAATCCTTGCGGGTCTGGCTTGCCGCGCTGGACGTCTTCGGCGGTGATCATCACTTCCGGGATGGGCAGATTCACAGCACGCAGGCGGACTTCGGCCAAGGCGCGCGGTGCGGACGTCACGATCGCCCACGTGCCCGGATCGAGTGCGTCGATGAAGGAATGGATTCCCTCGAGCGCGACGACACCGTCGACATCTCTTACTTCGGCCTCGAGTATCCACAGGGTTTCTTTGGCGACATCCACGGTTGCACCCGCGAACCGCCGGATCGTGTCTTCCGATCGCACACCATGGACTGCCGCCAACAACTTTCCCGCATCGATCATGTGTCGCTGTGCCCATGAGCCCCAGACTCGATCGACGACGGCCGATGAGTCCAGCAGCGTGCCATCCATATCGAACAGAAACGCGGCGTAGGAGTGGCTTCTGAATTCGGGCATCGATTTACTCTCTTCAAGAAAAAGGCGGGTGACTTCTCACCCGCCCCTGAATCGAAAGGAGACTGTCCCCAAAGGGGACTGTCCCCATTAAGCGTTCAGCGCAGCCCGCCGCTTCGCCACTTCCTCAATAACCTCATCCGCCACGTTCTTCGGCACCGGATCATAGTGCGAGAACTCCATCGTGAAGCTCGCGCGACCCGAACTCATCGACCGCAGCTGACCGATATACCCGAACATCTCGCTCAGCGGGATCGTCGCAACCACAGCCGTGTTAGTCCCACGCTCGACCTGCTCCAGGATCGTGCCACGTCGACGGTTCATGTCGCCGATCACGTCACCCAGGTAGTCGCCCGGGGACACGGTTTCGACCTTCATCACCGGCTCTAACAACTGCGGGGCAGCCTTGCGGATGCCTTCACGGAAGCAAGCCTTCGCCGCGATTTCGAACGTCAGCGCGTTCGAGTCAACGTCGTGGTACGAACCGTCATGCAGCGTGGCGCGGAAGTCCACGGTGGGGAAGTGCGCCAACACGCCGTCTTCCTTCTGAATCTTGAGACCCTTCTCGACTGCCGGCACGAACTCGCGCGGCACGGAGCCGCCAGTCGTGTCGTCGACAAACTCGAACCCGGTGCCGCGCGGCAGCGGCTCGAACTTGATCCACACTTCGGCGAACTGGCCCGAACCGCCGGTCTGCTTCTTGTGCACGTAGTGTTCGTCTATGCTCTTCGTGAAGCTCTCGCGATAGGCCACCTGCGGCTCGCCCATCACGCCTTCGACGCCGAACTCCGTGCGCATGCGATCGAGCGTCACTTCGAGGTGAAGCTCGCCCATGCCGCGCAGGATGGTTTCGTTCGTCTCACGATCCGTTTCGAGATGCAGTGAGGGATCGGCACGAACCATCTTGCCGAGCGCTGCGCCGAACTTCTCGGCTTCGACCTTTGACTTCGCCTTCACGGATACGCTGATAACCGGGTCCGGGAAGCGCATGCGCTCGAGGACCACTTCATGATCCGAATCGCACAACGTGTCGCCGGTGTCCGTTTCCGCGAGCGAGACCAGCGCGATGATGTCGCCAGCGCGCGCTTCTTCGATCGGGTTCTGCTTCGCCGCGAACATCTCGACCATGCGGCCGATTTTTTCGCGTTTACCGCGAGTCGTGTTCGTGACCGACATGCCTTTCGTCAGCACGCCCGAGTACACGCGCACGAACGTCAGCGCGCCGTACGTGTCGTTGATCACCTTGAACGCGAGACCGGCGAACGGCTCGTCATCCGAAGTCTTGCGTTCACCAATAGGATTACCGTCCGCGTCCACCGTCTTGATCGCTTCGACGTCCGTCGGGGCCGGCATGTAGTCGACCACCGCGTCGAGCACCTGCTGCACTCCTTTATTCTTATAGGAGCTGCCACAAAGCACCGGGTTGAAGGCGCTCTGGATCACGCCTTTGCGGATACAGGCGCGCAACACGTCTGCCGTCGGCGGCACGTTGTCCGTGAGGTATTTCTCCATCGCCTCGTCGTCCATCTCGAGCGCGGTGTCGACCAGCTCCGCGCGATACTTCGCGTAGTTGTCGAGGATCCGCTTGTCGCTCGGCACCGTGATGCCTAACTTCTCGGCCAGGCCCTTGCCGTCGCCGACCGGGATGATCTGCCACTTCGCGTCCTTGTCGTCCGAGTCCCAGACGAGCGCGTTCTCTTCGACGAGATCGATCATGCCCTTGAAGTGATCTTCCGAGCCGATCGGGATCTGCACGGCGAGCGGACGCGCGCCCAGGCGCGTCTTGATCATGTCCATGCAACGCACGAAGTTCGCGCCGCTGCGGTCCATCTTGTTGACGTAGCAGATACGCGGCACGTTGTAGTTGTTAGCCAGGCGCCAGTTCGTCTCCGACTGCGGCTCCACGCCCGCCACGCCGTCGAACACCACCACCGCGCCGTCGAGCACGCGCAGCGAACGGTTCACTTCGATCGTGAAATCCACGTGCCCGGGGGTGTCGATGACGTTGATCTTCTTCTTGCGCCAGAAGGTCGAGACCGCCGCGGACTGAATCGTGATGCCGCGCTTCTGTTCCTGTTCCAGGTAGTCAGTCGTCGTCGTTGTCTTTAAATCCTTGGTCTCGTGGATCTCGACGATCGTGTGCTTCTTGCCCGTGTAGTAAAGGATGCGTTCGGTCGTCGTCGTCTTTCCGGCGTCGACGTGCGCGATGATTCCAATGTTGCGGATGTCAGCAAGAGGCGTAGTACGGGCCATGGCAAAGTTCCGTTGAGATTCAGAGAGTTGAGGCGCCATGCGGCTATGCCGAGGGCGATTTTTGAGTCGCGAATGGTAGAGAAAAACGGGGAGGATTGCTTGGGAGAGTGCTGAGAGGGCGCCTGCCGAGAAAACCCCAAGGAATTCGACGGGTTGGCGGTTCCTGAGGTCAGCCTGCGGCGCGGTATCAGAGGCCTTTGGTGCTACCGAGCCCAGATCGACGCATATAAGAAGAGTGAGCCTGCTGGCGGATGCGCGCCGAGCTCCGGGCGGGCCGGGCTGAGTCGCAAACTCCATCAGGAGCGACATGCCAAAACCGCAGGTAGTTTGCCGATGATCGGGATGATCAGCTTGATAAGCACGCCCCGGGCGGAGCGCCTCACAAGGTCGAAGCCGCTGATACTATTCAAGCGAGCAAGTACAAAGGAATCTGAATGGCCGGAAAGAAGTCCAAGTCCGCGAGTACAAAGTCCTCCGCCTCCCTCGGCTTCGAAGCCAAGCTCTGGCTCACCGCCGACAAGCTCCGCAACAACATGGACGCGGCGGAGTACAAGCACGTCGTCCTCGGCCTGATCTTCCTCAAGTACATCTCCGACACCTTCGAGGAACACCGCGCCAAGCTCATGAAGGGCGAGGGCGACTACGCCGGCGCCAACCCCGAAGACCCGGACGAATACAAAGCCGAGAACGTCTTCTGGGTGCCCGCCGATGCGCGCTGGTCGCACCTGCAGGCCAGCGCCAAGCAGCCCACCATCGGCAAGACCGTGGACGACGCCATGGTCGCCCTCGAGCGCGACAACCCGCGCCTCAAGGGCGTGCTGCCCAAGGACTACGCCCGCCCCGGCCTCGACAAGCAGCGCCTCGGCGAACTCATCGACGTCATCGCGACCATCGAACTCACCGCCGCCAGCGAGGGCGAGAAGACCCACCGCTCCGTCGATCTGCTCGGCCGCGTTTACGAGTATTTCCTCACCCGCTTCGCCAGCGCCGAGGGCAAGAACGGCGGGCAGTTCTACACGCCGAGTTGCGTCGTGCGCTGCCTGGTCGAGATGCTCGCGCCCTACAAGGGCCGCATCTATGACCCCGCCTGCGGCTCCGGCGGCATGTTCGTGCAGTCGGAGAAGTTCGTGGAATCCCACGGCGGCAAGTTAGGGGACATCAGCATCTACGGCCAGGAGAGCAACGCCACTACGCGCCGTCTCGCGGTGATGAACCTCGCGCTGCGCGGCATCGAGGCTGACTTCGGACCCGAGCATGCCGACACGTTCCGCCGCGACCTGCATCCGGATCTGCGCGCCGACTATGTGCTGGCCAATCCGCCGTTCAATGATTCCGACTGGTTTCGCAAGGACGACGATGTGCGATGGCAGTTCGGCGTGCCGCCGAAGGGCAACGCCAACTTTGCGTGGGTGCAGCACTTCATTCATCACCTTGCGCCGAATGGGTATGCGGGGTTTGTGCTCGCGAATGGGAGCATGTCGTCTAACCAGTCGGGCGAAGGTGAGATTCGGCGCGCGATCATTGACGCCGATTTCGTCGACTGCATGGTCGCCATGCCTGGCCAGCTCTTCTACAGCACGCAGATTCCTGTTTGCTTGTGGTTTCTGGCGAAGAATAAGAACGCCGACGCCAAGCGAGGCTTCCGCGACCGCCGCAAGCAGACGCTATTCATAGATGCACGCAAACTTGGCACGCTCATCGACCGGGTCCACCGCGAGCTGACCGAAGAGAATCTCGAAAAGATTTCCACTACGTACCACAACTGGCGAAAAGCCAAGAGCACGAACCAATACGAGGACATCGCCGGATTCTGCAAATCGGCCACAAATTCCGAAATCGCCGTGCACGGCTACGTGCTCACTCCCGGTCGCTTTGTCGGCGCGGAGGACGTTGAAGACGACGGCGATCCATTTGAGGAAAAGATGCCGCGCCTAGTCGCCGAATTGCATTCACAGTTCGCCGAATCATCGAAACTGGAACAGGCCATCAAGGAAAATCTGCGGAGGCTTGGCAGTGGCGGTTGAGTGGCCAACGAGGACAATCGACGAATTGAAGGCGAAGAGTCGTTCGTCTATCGCGATCGGTCCGTTCGGTTCTCGCATGAAAAGCGATTGCTACGTCCCGACGGGCGTTCCAGTAATTCGAGGAACGAATATCTCAGACACGCGGGAGCTGGTTGGCGAGATGGTTTACATCACTCCGGAGAAGGCGGAGGAGGTTAAGTCGTCGATCCTTTTCGCTGACGACCTATTTTTTCCGCATCGTGGCTCAATCGGTCTAATTGGAATTGTTCCTCGAAATGGCGCGCCGCAGTACGTCCAGTCAAGCAGCATGATGAAGCTAACTTGTGACCGGACCCAAGTGGAGCCGCTATATCTGTTCTATTTCTTCCGGTCCGCACGAGGCCGCCAAGAGCTACTGAAGAACGCATCCACAGTGGGAACGCCTGGAATCGGACAGCCGCTATCGTCGTTGAAAGCGATTCACGTCCCCTATCCACCCCTTGTCCAGCAGAAGGCCATCGTGGCAGTACTCGGAGCGCTGGACGAGAAAATCGAATTGAATCGGCGGATGAACGCGACGCTGGAAACGATGGCGCGGGCGCTCTTCCAGAGCTGGTTCGTGGATTTCGATCCCGTCCGCGCCAGACTCGACGGCCGCGGTCTCGTTGCCCTTGGCGCACCCTCGGCCGCCCACTTCCCAGACACCTTTCAAGACTCCGAACTTGGGCATATTCCGAAAAGTTGGACCGTCGGAAATGTCAGCGACCTCGCCTCGCAATACCGCGGCGCAATCAACCCTGGCGATTTCCCGACGGAATCCTTCGACCACTTCAGCCTGCCTGCATTCGACAATGGGCGGAATCCGAAGACGGAACTCGGTCGAGACATCATGAGCAACAAGTTCATCGTCACGCCGGACGCGGTGCTGCTCTCAAAACTCAACCCGCACATTCCGCGAATCTGGCTGCCCGACATCCACTCTTCGCGCCGCTCCGTCTGCTCGACGGAGTTCATGGTTATTTGTTCGAAGCCCGATGTGTCGCGCGAATATCTGTTTTCCCTCTTTACCAGCTCAGCATTCGCCAGCATTTACGGCACGCTCGTCACCGGCACCACTGGCAGCCATCAGCGCATCCGCCCCGAAAGCGTGCTCGAGATGAAAGTCGCAGTTCCGCCATTGGCCGTGATTCGGGCTTTCACCGACATCGCGAAGCCGATGTTCGCCCATATCAATCGCAACACTGAGCAATCTCGCACTCTCGCCAGCCTTCGCGACACACTACTGCCGAAGCTGCTGAGCGGGGACCTAGTGGTGCGGCAGCCGGAGGCAGTAGAGAATGACTGAGATCAATTTAACGCAGTCGGAAGCTGACTCGCTGCTCGCTACAGAGAAGCATCGCGTAGATAACACGCGCTGGAATTTTCCCGATCTTGGAGGAGGAATAACAATCCCGCTCATTTCGGCGAACAAGAAAGAGGAGTTCCTGCTCGATGTTTCGCGTGGTCGCATCAACCTCAAGAAGGGCACCTTCCAGAGTCGCGCCCGGCAAGTAGTCATCCTGCTCCGCCTCGATTTCTGTGGGCCACCACATCGCAACCCCGATGACGCTGAGATTGCATCTCCGCATCTACATGTTTATCGAGAGGGATGGGGCGACAAATGGGCAGTTCCAGCTCCTGAGGAGTGGTTCATCCAACCTGACGACGTGATCAAAGTGCTCGAAGCATTCATGACTCGCTGCAATATCACACAACGACCAGTGATCGAGAGGGGGCTATTCGGATGATCGACGACATCCAAGCCTTGCTGGATCGCTACGTTGCGTGGCTGCGTGACAAGACCACGTTGCGTCAAGTCGCCGACTGGGTCGAGATCACGACGCCATATCTTGATCGTCACAATGACTACCTGCAGATCTACGCCAAGCGCACTGACGGTGCATGGACCTTAACAGATGATGGCTATGTATTAGGCGATCTGGAGCAATCGGGCTGCAAACTCGACAGCCCAAAGCGTCAAGCACTTTTGAAGACGACACTGAACGGTTTTGGTGTGCAGCTCGTCGACAGGAGACTGGAAGTGAATGCCTCTGCCGAGAACTTTGCATTGCGAAAACACAACCTGATGCAAGCAATGCTCGCAGTCAATGACTTGTTCTACTTATCGTCCCCCAGTGTTGCCAGCCTATTCTACGAAGATGTGGTGAGCTGGCTCGATCTGCATGAGATCCGCTACACGCCAAAGGTCAAGTTTTCTGGGAAGAGTGGCTATGATCATCTTTTCGATTTCGTAATCCCAAAGTCGCGCCAACAGCCTGAGCGAATCATTCAGGCCATTAGTCGCCCAAATCGCGACACAGCAGAGACTATTGCGTTCAAGTGGATGGATACCAAGGATGTGCGGTCTACAGAGTCACGCGCGTACGCATTTCTGAACGACCAAGAGCATCGCGTCGCGGAGCCTGCGAGAAGTGCGATGCTCAATTACGGGATCCGGCCAGTTGCATGGAGTGAGCGAGAGCAGATAGTCGAAGAACTGGTGGCGTAGAACGGCATGGCGAGTCACCACCAGCTCCAACGCCGCGCGGTAACGCAGCCAATGAATACCCCGGGTTGGGCGTGGTCCCGCGACCGAGTGCAACAGGCCGGAATATCTGAAATCATAATGGCGATAGGAGTTCCGACATCGCGTCGCGATAGATGCGCGAAATCGCGGCTCGAAGAGGGATCGCGACGTGAAACGCGACATGGTGTCGCGATTCGGAGATTTGGCTCCCGAACGATTCTGCGAACTGGGGGCCGATCGAGTTATCTGGAAATTCCGGTTAACTGCAGCCGCTGGCAAGACCATCCATACCGCGTGAGGGCGCCTCGCGGCCCTCAGTTCCGTAGGTTGGCCACCGAACGCTTGAACAAGTACATGGTGAAGGCCTTCACCATGAACGGCGAGCTGACGCCGGCGCCAACCATTAAGTTCCGCTTAATAGTTCGTTTGGAGAGTTCACGTCAATTATCGCTCCTTGGCCTGCGCATCGGGGCAGTGGCCCGACAAAAATGATCCTTAACGAATCCATCGTTGAAGAGGCCGCCCTCGGATGGTTTAAGGAGCTGGGCTACGGGATCGGACACGGACCGCACATTGCGCCCGGCGAACCTGCCACAGAGCGCGGTTCTTTCGGCGAGGTAGTGTTGGTCGGTCGGCTGCGTGAGGCCATCCGACTGCTGAACGTTTCCATTCCCGAAGAGGCGCGGGAAGAAGCCTTGCGCAAGACTCTGCGGCTAGCAACTCCATCGCTCACACAGACAAACCGCGCCTTCCATCGAGTGCTGCGCGACGGCGTGCCCGTGGAGTACGCGCGACCCGACGGCAGCATCGCGGGCGATCATGTGCGGTTAGTCGACTTCGGCGATGTTCAGGCAAACGACTGGCTGGCGGTGAATCAATTCACCGTGATTGAAGGGCAACACAACCGACGCCCCGACATCGTGATTTTTCTCAATGGCTTGCCTCTCGGCCTGATCGAACTTAAGAACGCAGCGGATGAAGACGCAGATGTTTGGGCTGCTTACCGGCAGCTCCAAACCTACAAAGCGGAAATCCCCTCGCTGCTGAACTACAACGCTGCGCTGGTAGTTAGCGATGGAACCTATGCCCGCATGGGCTCCCTGACAGCGAATCAGGAGTGGTTCAAAGTCTGGCGAACCATCGACGGCGAGGGAGACGCGCCGAAGTCTGCGCTAGAGCTCGAGGTGCTGATTCGCGGCGCGTTCGAGCGGCAGCGCTTCCTCGATCTTCTACATCACTTCATCGTCTTCGAGGAAGACCCGGACACAGGCGCGCTCCACAAGATCATCGCGGGCTACCATCAGTTCCACGCTGTGAGCGCGGCGGTGGAAGAAACGGTGCGTGCCAGCGGAATGGCTGGAACCGGCGGCGCGGTACGCGACGACACGGGCACCTACTGGGCAGGCCGGATGCACGGCGGCAAGCCGGGCGATCGCCGCGCCGGCGTGGTCTGGCACACGCAAGGCTCGGGCAAGAGTTACTCCATGCTCTTCTACGCCGCGCGCGTGGTACGGCATCCGGCGATGCAGAACCCTACGCTGGTGGTGCTGACCGACCGCAACGATCTCGACGACCAGCTCTTCGGTCAGTTCCAGCGCTGTGCGGATATCCTGGGCCAGACTCCCGTGCAGGCCAGCGGCCGCGAGCAACTGCGCGAACTGCTGAACCGCGCCAGCGGTGGTGTGGTGTTCACCACCATCCACAAGTTCATGCCCGAGAAAGGCGAGGCGATGCCCGAACTCAGTGCGCGCCAGAACATCGTCGTCATCGCCGATGAAGCGCACCGCAGCCAGTATGGGTTCGGTGGCAAGGTGAATGAGAAGACCGGCGAGATGTCCTACGGCTTCGCCAGCAACCTCCGCGATGCCTTGCCGAATGCCTCGTACATCGGCTTCACCGGCACGCCCATCGAGAAGACCGACGCGAACACGCGGGCGGTGTTCGGCGACTACATCTCCATCTACGACATCCAGCGCGCCGTGGCCGACAAGTCCACTGTGCCTATCTACTACGAGAGCCGCATCTCCAAGCTCAGCCTGAACGCAGCCGCGATGCCGGAGCTCGACGCGGAGTTCGAGGAAATTACCGAAGGCGAGGAGCTGACGAAGAAGGAAAAGCTCAAGTCCAAGTGGGCCGCGCTGGAAGCGCTGGTCGGCGACCCGAAGCGCATCGCGCTGGTGGCCGCCGATATGGTGGCGCACTTCGAGAAGCGCCTGGAGGCGATGGACGGAAAGGCGATGATCGTCTGCATGAGCCGCCGCATCGCCGTCGATCTCTACGACGCGTTAATTGATCTCCGCCCAGACTGGGCCAGCGCCAAGGACGACGACGCGGAAGCCGAGAAGGGCAAAGCCTGCGTAGTGAAGGTGGTGATGACCGGCAGCGCCGACGACGGCCCCGACTGGCAGCCGCACATCCGCAGCAAGGACAAGCGCCGCAAACTTGCGAACCGCTTCAAGAACGACAAAGACCCGTTCCGCATCGTGATCGTGCGCGACATGTGGCTCACCGGCTTCGACGCCCCGTGCCTGCACACCATGTATGCCGACAAGCCCATGCAGGGCCACGGCCTTATGCAGGCCATCGCCCGCGTGAACCGCGTGTTCCGCAACAAGCCCGGCGGCCTGGTGGTGGATTACCTTGGCCTCGCCGATCAACTGAAGCAGGCGCTAGCTACTTACACCGAGAGCGGTGGCCAAGGAAACCCGACCTTCGACACTGCGCAGGCCATCGCTGTGATGCTGGAGAAGCACGGTATCGCCTGCGACATGCTGCACGGCTTCAACTGGGATAAGTGGGTTACTGGCAAGCCGGCAGAACGTCTTGCCCTGCTACCTGCCGGGCAAGAGCACATCCTCACGCAGGAAGACGGCAAGAAGCGTTGGGTGCAGGTGGTGATGGAACTTTCCAGCGCCTTCGCGCTTTGCGCTTCAAGCGATGAGGCAGTGAAGTTCCGCGACGATGTGTCGTACTTCCAGGCGCTGCAGGCCGCTCTGAACAAGCGCAGTGGCAGTAGCGGCAAAAGCCCCGAGCAGATCGACGCCGCCATCCGTCAGTTGGTGAGCAGCGCGATCACCACCGACGGCGAGGTGATAGATGTCTTCACCGCAGCCGGCCTATCTAAACCCGACATCAGCATCCTCAGCGACCAGTTCCTGTCCGAAGTGCGCGGCCTCAAGCACAAGAACGTCGCCGCCGAGCTGCTGGAGAAGCTGCTCAAGGACGAACTCAAGGTCCGCTCGAAGCGCAACCTCGTGCAGGCCCAGGTGTTCAGCGAGAAGCTCAAGAAGACGCTCAACGGCTATCACAACCGCGCCATCTCCACGATGCAGGTGATCGAGGAGCTGATCAAACTCGCCAAGGATCTCGACGCCGCCACCAAGGCAGGCCAGGAGATGGGGCTGACGGAGGATGAGAAGGCGTTCTACGACGCACTCGCCGCGAATGACTCCGCGCTGGCCGCGATGGGCGACGACAAGCTCAAGCTGATCGCGGCGGAATTGATCACGCAGGTGAGGAAGAGCGTAACCATCGACTGGACGCTGCGCGAGAGCGCGCGAGCGAAGATCAAGGTGATGGTGAAGCGGATTCTGAATAAGTACGGCTATCCACCCGACTTGCAGGACGACGCCGTGAAGACCGTTCTCGCGCAGGCCGAGCTTCTGTGCGCGGATTGGGTGCCCGTCGGATGATTCATTGCCTGACTCAGGCTCTAAGTCCAGGCGTGACTAAAACGGGTGTCAGGTCGATGCTTGTAGCGACTTTCGGTTTTCCGTGATCTCACATTAGACGGAGTCGAGCATGGCCACGGAGCGTTTCCTTCTCTATATCGACATCCTCGGGTTCTCGGAAATGTCGCGAAGTGAGCCCCGAAAGGTTGCGAGGATCTACAGCATTCTCGACTCACTCAACGTGCACCGCCATGATTTGTTCAAGACGATTGTCTTTTCCGACACAGTACTCGTCTACAACTCGACTCTCGCGACTTCGAAGTCGATCAGAGACTATCTAGTATGGTACCTAATCGAGTTCGCAGAGGACCTGCATCATCGATTGACTGGCCAAGACGTATATTTCCGGTCGGTAATAACAGCAGGACAGTTTTCGCACTACTCGCTCCAGAATATTGATTGCTTCTTCGGGGAAGCGCTTATAGACGCATATCTACGCGAAAAGCGAATTCCGTCGCTCGGTCTTTTCATTGACGCGCGGTGTAATCAGTACAACAAGTATTTCCGGACTCGCAGATTCGACGATCAGTTACGCTTTGTGTATCTGAATCGAAGCCTTGAGACGTTGCACCAGTACAGCGGCGGTGTCTTCCCCTTTGGCGACCCCACTCTCGAAGACATGACGCCCCATGTGCCGTGGCAGGTTCGGTTTCTGAGGGACATCCACAATCAAATGAAGAGTCACAGCGATCCTCTCGTCAGGATCAAGTTTTTGACGGCTTGGGAAATGTATAGGAGCAGGTATCCGTCGATGCTCGCGGCGCTCGAAGGAGGCGGATTTTCTTTGTCGTCCTTGGCGGGGCGACGAGCTTGGACGTCTGAGGCGAAAAAAATGCGAGGCGACGTCAAGCGCTTCAAGCGAATTGGCAGTGGCACCCCATTGTCGTTGCAGCTGTCGGCAAAGAACTCGTTAGTCCGGCGTGGCTTAGCAAAAAGAAAACGAAAGGCGAGAACGACTCGCTAGCGCTCTAAAAGCCTGGAAGGCTAAGCCGCCCTGAGCGATGAGACAGTCAAAGTGCAGTCGTAGCAGTACTTAGGGTGTCCATCCAGTAGATCCCAATGACGACCACTGGATACAGGGGATCACCGGCCGCACGACGGTGATACACCCCCATGTAAGTACTAAGCAGATCTTCGGTGCTGGACCTCCATGCCACGCAATTCGCGATAAAGACGGTCAACGCGCTCCTGCGCCTTGTGGCGAGCGTCAAACGTATCGTTGAACGCATCAACGTCGTTCAGATCAGGCCCGATTTCCGACGGATTTTCAGCCGCTTGGCGCATTGGCGCGATGACGGCTGGTGACCTTTCAATCGTCTCGTCGTACAACTTCATAAGTAGCTTCTCGGCCTCTCGAATCTCTTTTTCCTTAGCCTCAATTGCTTCATCTCGTGACATTTGATTTTCCTCAGTTGATTGAACGCGGACTAGTCTACTCCCCCGTCCTTCAATCCTTAGTTGGGAAACAGATGACTGAATCTGAGTTCATCCGCATGTCGGGCGATCCGGAGACCGTGATCCTCGACGCGCGCAGCGCGGAAAAATTCGTGCTCCTTCACATCCGCGGCGCGACGAACCTGCGCCTTCTCGACATGACGGAAGACGAGCTCTCGAAGGTGATCCCGCCGAAGACCACGCGCGTGCTCATCTACCGCAACAACATCTTCCTCAATGAGCCGAAAGCATTTCCGTCGAAGGTGCTCAGCGCCTCGTTGAACGGCTACACGAACATCTACGAGCTCGGCCCGCTGCTCGACATCCGTGACACGAAGCGACAGGTAGCTCAAGGTTAGGCAATGATGTTCTCTGCCATCGTCATAGCGAGAACTCCGTCTCATTCTTGAGTGGTTTTCCCGCGCCAAGTGAGAGTAGCTATTACCTAGGGGACACTAACTAACACGGCTACAACTTGTTGCCTTGTGAGGTGCTCCGATGACTCGGTCAGATGTTCCGCTTCAGTCGCTTTCAATCTACCTTCTCAAGGAAACGAAAGATCCCACGAAGGCACTAATCAGGCCTGGTTCTCTGCGTCGGCTTGAAATTGATGAAGGTCACGTCGTCTACATAAAGCGCAAGGCCGCGCAGTTTCCATCTTGGACGGAATTCTTCAGCGGCTCTGTCAGTCCCGAAGAGTTCGGCAAGACAAGATCCACGGGGGCGCTGTTGATATGTTCAGTAGAGAACAGGCACTTCGCCGTCACATTTGGCACAGGCCGATACTTGTTGAACCCATTGGCAATCGAGCAAAGATTCGGTCTCTTTGTGACTCTCAACACGGTCGATCCGGAGAAAGTGCGAAGTATCGATACCGCAAGCCTCGACCGGCAGGGAATTCAAAGCCGCATACAAGCAAGTCGCGACGCGTCCCCAGCTGACTTCGGTCTCGATATTGAGCGAGACCTTGTCCGTGCCGTGGCGGGTACACCAACTGACGCGGACGTAGGAGAAACGATCGCAGGATACGATTCTCTACACGTAAACACGCGAACTACCTTTGTTCAGCTGCGCCGGCTACTAGAAACTTATCTTGCAAGATCTAAAGAAAAAAAGTATCAAAAATCGTTTGGCTGGATTGATCAGATCCACGAAGTTCGCGATTCGCTTTTGATTGAAAAGCTAAGCAAACATCTCATCGGAGAATTAAAGCGTGGAAAGTCCGACTGCATTTGGCTGGCGCCTGATGGAATCATTGATTGGAACGATGTCAGTCGATTTCAGTTCGGAACTTCCACGAGCTCGCCTCGCTACCCATCATTGACGCTTGATCGATTCATTGACCACCTGGGCGGGGCACCGAAGATCACGATTGATCGACTGGAAAGGACCCGTGTTCGCGCCCTTCGCGCAGATGACTCCGTTGCTCACGAATGGCCGGTTGTCCGTTGTGTCCAAGCCGATTTTAAGTACGAAGGGAAATCCTATCTACTTAATAGTGGGAAGTGGTATCAGATTGACGACCACTTTGTGAAAGTCGTAAATGCGATCGTTGCGTCGATTCCAATTGCCAGCTTGGGGCTTCCAGAATACGAGGACAATTCTGAGGGCGCGTACAACGAGAGAGCCGTGCAGGCGAGCGACGGGAAGCTGGCATTGATGGACGCTAAGAACATTCAATACGGCGGAGGCGCGAGCAAAATCGAGTTCTGTGATCTTTACTCGATCAACGGCGACATGATTCATGTCAAGCGATACTCTGGATCGAGCGTTCTTAGCCACCTCTTCTCGCAGGCCGTCGTGTCCGCTCAAACGTTTAAGTCCGACACAGAGTTCCGAGAGCTCGTGAATAAGAAACTGCCCGCTTCTCACAAACTTCTGGACGCTCGGAAGCCGCCTTCGGTCGGAGCTCACCGGATTGTAATTGCTATAGTTGGCGGGCCTGACTCTGCAGAAGACCTACCATTCTTTTCAAGGGTAACTCTAAAGAACAGCGTTAAGTTGCTTGAGGGCTTTGGCTACAAGGTGGCGTTGACTTTCATTTCGTTGGAAGAAGAGTTCGCCCGCCTCAGCTCCTTCCGGGAAAAGCAGCTGCGACATCGAGGTGCCGCTCAGAGCAAAGGCAAAAGAGTTTCGCCGCCGCCTGGGAGCGGGCAGATCCGGCCGTGAATCGAGTACTAGACTTCGGCCCGACCGACCTGACATCGGCTTAAGTCCCGCGCAGACTTAGAGTCTGCGGTTGAAGAAACCCCATCGTCCTTTCGAATCCACGCCCGGTGTGGTGGACGGACGGCACGCTCGATCTGAATCGCCACAAGATGAGCGTCTCACCGTATGCGTGGAGGTGGGCCGCGAGCCAGTCCCAGGTGTAATCTCGCCGCCCACAGCACCGGAGATCACGCATGCCCAGCTCGAAACTAATCGCCGTCGTCGGCGCCACCGGTTCCCAGGGCGGCGGCCTTGTCCGCGCCATCCTTGCCGATCCTGCAAGCGGCTTCCGTGCGCGCGCCATCACGCGCAAAGCGAACGGCGACAAGGCCGAGGCACTGCGCAAGCTTGGCGCCGAGGTGGTCGAGGCGGATCTCGACAGCGAAGCCTCGCTCGCCAAGGCGTTCGAAGGCGCCTACGGCGCGTACTGCGTCACCAACTACTGGGAACACATGACGCCCGCCAAAGAGGTGAGCCAGGCGCGCAACCTGGCGCAGGCCGCAAAGGCGGCGAAGCTGGAACACGCGGTCTGGTCGACGCTCGAGGACACACGCAAGCGCGTGCCGCTCTCGGATCCACGCATGCCGACGCTCATGGAGAAATACAAAGTGCCGCACTTCGACGCGAAGGGCGACGCGGACGCGTTGTTCGCGGAGGCGGGTGTGCCGACGACCTACCTGCTAACAACCTTCTACTGGGACAATTTCATCGGCTTCGGCATGGGACCGAAGAAAGGGCCGGACGGCAAGTACGCCATCACGCTGCCGATGGGCAACGCGCGGTTGTCCGGCATCGCGTCCGAAGACATCGGCAAATGCGCGTTCGGCATCTTCAAGCAGGGCAAGCAGTGGATTGGCAAGCGCGTCGGCATCGCGGGCGATCACGTGACTGGCGCGCAGATGGCGGCCGACATGGGCAAGGCGTTGGGCAAAGACGTGGCCTACAACGTGGTGAGCCCGGAGGTGTATCGCGGCTTCGGTTTCCCGGGCGCGGACGACATCGGCAACATGTTCCAGTACTACACGGAATTTGAGAAAGAATTCTCGGACGCGCGCAGCCTGGAAACATCGCGCTCATTGAACCCCGAGCTTCTCGATTTCAAAGGCTGGCTCGCGAAGTACAAGGATCGCATCCCACTCGAGTGACTAGCGGCCCAAGGTGGCCACTTTCGTCAGCTCTTCTTCAAAGGGTGGGGGAAACTAAGCTGAAGCTTGCCGAGATTTCCAGTACCCCGGCTGTCGGCTGCAGTGCGCTACGGCCAGTACGAGAATGAAATCGGACTCAACGGTGTACAGGATTCCGTACGGAAAGATGCGTGTCAGGCACCGATGGATATCTTCTTCAATCACGCGCCATGAGCTCGGTGATTCGGCGACGAGCTGGAGTGCCTGCTCCACGGCTTCAACAAATCGAATCGCAAGCTCGGGAGTATGTTCGGCATACCGCAGAGCCGCGGCCTGGTACTCGGCTAGGGCTTCCTCATGAAACTCCAGCCTCATTGCTTGAGGCTGTCGCGAACCTGCTTCAGTGCTTCATCGGATGAGATTGTCTTCGCATCGCCGGCGCGTACTTCATCGCGCCTGCGCTTTGTTTCTTCGACCCAGGCCCGGTCGATAATTCCGAGGGCGGAAGCGTCAAGACTCTCAACCAGCAGGTCGGCGAGTTCCGCACGCGACTCCGCAGGCATTTCCATGGCTTTCTGGGCGAGATCTTTTGGGGTGACTGGCATCAGGCGCACGATATTCCCTCCATAACCGCTGTCAAGCAGACTCGTTTGACTCTACGAGTGCAATGCGACTTTCGCCTGCGAATCGACAGTTTTCGCAACTGCCAAGCGCGTCGGCGCGGGCGCGCGCAGCCTCGACATATCGCGCTCATTGAATCCCGAACCAAGAAGCGGCGCCAAATGCGCAGCCGGCCTGCGTAGAAATAATTCTCCGCCTCCGCGGGTCTACTCCGCATGAAACCCATCATCGGCGGCATCGCGACCGCGCTCCTCGCACTCATGGCCTTCAATAAACGTATCGCCGGTACGGCAGCCTCGGCGCCCGAGTTCACCCATTCAGCCCCTTCGGACTGGATCAACTCCGCGCCCCTCAAGCTCGCGTCGCTGAAGGGCTCCCCGGTACTGGTCGAGTTCTGGACCTTCGACTGCTACAACTGCCGCAACACGCTGCCCTGGCTCAAGGCGATTCACGAGGAGTACGGCCCGCGCGGATTGAAGGTGATCAGCGTGCACACGCCGGAGCTGGCGCAGGAGCGGGTCCCGCAGAACGTGCGGGCGGCGGTCAAGGAGCTGGGCATCACCTATCCGGTGATGATCGATGGCGACTACTCCTATTGGCGCGCCATGAACAACCGCTATTGGCCGGCGTTCTTCCTCATCGACGCCGACGGGAAGATAGTTCTGAGCGCATTCGGCGAGCTGCACCGGGGCACCCGGCGAGGCGATCAGGTGGAAGCGGCGATCCGCGAACGAGTCACGCGCTGAGCTGACTTTTTTTCTGAACGCTGCCGTCCCTTCAACGTGATGGCAAGTAGGCGCGGAATGCCTGGCAGTGAGATTTGGAGAGCGTGAATGTCGACATTCCCGCAAAAAATCCATCATTGACGACGCTTTGACCCGGCCCTAAGGTGCGGCCAATGCGCAAGATCGAAGTCATCGAACAACAGATTCGCGAGCTTTCATCGGCGGAATTCGCCGAGCTTCGCGAGTGGGTTCTTGCTCAAGACTGGGCGGCTTGGGATTCGAAGCTCGAGCGCGATGCGAACGCCGGCAAGCTTGCCAACCTCGTGTCGGAATCCAAAGAAGACTACAACAGCGGGAAGTCTCGCAAGATTTGAAGCACTGGGCCTCGCCGAGGTTCTGGGCTCTGTATCAGGCCTTGCCGTCGGAAGTTCGCGGTCGCTATCGAGCGATCGGGCACGATGTTCCCGAAGGCGTGCATTGGTTCTGGATCGGTACCCATGCGGACTACGACAAGCTTGTTGGCTGACATCCCGCCTCACATCCGCGCGCAATCGCGCAACTGTGGCTCCCTCGTTTTCGCGGGCCGTGCGTTCTGATCTCGGCTGCATAGGGGACGTTCCAGCCGGAACGTCCCCGGCATCCCATGATGAGACCTCAAAACACCATTGATCTCTAAAGCCTCCTCACCCGCGTATTCTCGAGCCGCTTCAATCTAGTCGGGATTCCGTCAGGGCCCAGCGTGTGCATCTGCCCGATGCCGATGAAGTGGCTTCCGCCATTCGTCAGCAAACGATCGATCGTCTGCGTCCACCACGCATTCCTGTCCACCTGCATGTACTGATAAAGATCCGGTGTCCGAGTCCGCATCCGCGCAACCGCCTTTTCGCCGGCCGAGGTGTCGCCTTCGATCCACCCGAACTCTCCCTGACTTTCCCCGGCCGACTGGTCGTCCAGGAAATCCAGCAGGAACCGGATGTACTGACTCTGCGCGGCGTCCGACATCGCCGCCATGTACCTGGAAAACTCGAGCCGGTCCATCATCTCGTAGCGAATCTCCTTTCCGGCATCGGCCGCCATCTTCGCGAGTGTTTCATCGGGGTACTGCGGCTGGTACGCGACGCTGTGCTGCGACCAGTACGCGCCGTTGATCACATAGAATGCGCTCCACGGTCGCTGCGACTCGATCTGCTCCTTCTTGATCCCTAACTTTTCGCAATAGGCGAGGGCTCGTTCGCGCAGCTCGGGATCCAACGCCTCGAAAAAGGTGCGGCCGCCGCTGTCATGCGTCAGCCGCTCGCGCTTCGCAGCGGCCTCCGGGTCGGGCCCCCACGCATTGTTCACTTCGAGCCAAAGATCGGACGCCGACTCGAAGGCGCGGCGGATGTCCGATGTCACCCACGAGGCATCCTTGGCTTCGCCGAATCCGAGGATGAAAACCTTGCCGCGGCCGCGAGAGGCGACATAGAGCGGCGGGCCTTTCTGCAGTTTGGCGGCGCCTTCAGCCTGGCGGGCGATTGGCAGTGAGAGCAGGGCGAGTGCGAAATCACGTCGCAACACAAGGCCTCCTCGGCGTTGGCGGTTGGCTTCATTCGACGCCCGAGAGCCCGGAAAGGTTATGTGCCGCTATTTCTCTTTCATCCAACTCCCGATGCCGGTCAATGAATCGCCAGAAAAGCCCATCCACGATCTCGCACCAATCCGTCTCGCCCGCGTGCGGCTTCCCGAAATCACCCATCTTGAGCAGATAGTTGCTCCCGCATAGATAGTCCGAAAGCTCTAGGGACCACTTCCTCGGTCATACCACTGCCAACTCGTCCCATTCCAGAAGTTCGCATACATATGACCTTGCGACCCCGTCGCAAACACCCAAACGTGTTGCGACCCGCCGCGCCCATCCTGGTATGTGATCGCCATCGGATACCCGACACTCCCGCTCGGCAAGCTTGAGGGGAGACCGAGGTCTTCCCAAGGGGACCAGTCGTCTTCAACCCATCGTCTCAAGTACAAGCGGTTGTTGTTCTCGACGAACAGATTCATGTGCGGAGTTCCGCTGCCATCCTGGTATGCGATGGCGCTCATATACCCTTGCTGGGCCCCGGCGAGAGGCTCGGGAAATCCCACTGTGTGCCAATAGTTCTGCCAGTTTTCCCACCACCAGTGGAGAGTGCCGTCTTTCGAAAAGAGGTGCACGCGCCGCTCGCCCGACGTCAGGGTGAAGGTTGCCACCGAGGCGTTGTCTTCGACATCGCCATAGCCACGCTGACTATCCACCTTCCACTGCGCGGCTACCCAGCTGTACTTCAGCAGATCGTGGGTAGGCCCTGCCTTGCAATACACATCCATGCGCCGGCGCCCGTCATTGCCGATGTAGTTGATCACTTGCGTGAATGAATATCGGAACGGCTGGTCTTCAACTGCCGGCATGTCGGCCCAGTTCCAGGAGTTGCCGTTCCAGAAATGCCTGACCAGCCGATACGGAATCGGTCCGGAAGGGTTGCTGCGGATGCCGTAAACCTCGATGCGCCGCACGCCGTTGTCATCGGGAAACGTTGTCGCGGACAAACTCCCGGCGTGGATGAACGGCCCGCCCTGCTGCGACCACTGCCAGTTGTATCCCGCGCCCTTGTGGAATCTCACCACGAGCTGTCCGTTGTTATCGATCGCGAACACATAGATGCGGCGTTTGCCGAGATCGTCGATATAAGTTACGGCCCTCGGATTGCTGATCGACGTAGCGCCCGGCGGCAGCCCGTGATCCATCCATGTCCAGCTAGTGCCGTTGAAATGGTTCGACACCAGGCCATTGTTGTCGCCTTTCACGAAGGCGTAGATCTGGCGGCCTGTGCCCGTTTCGACGAATGAAATGGCGAACGGCCGGCCTTTGACCGCCTGCGCGGGCGGGGCGGCAAAGAGGGCGATCAGGGCGACGAACAAGGCAGTCGCAAGCGTCGTGTGTTTCATGTCAGGAGCCTCCTGTCTATCAAGACGGATTTCCCGGGCGCGGCGGCTCATGCACTCTCTGTCACAACGGCACGATTCCCGTCCGGCTACGGCCTAGTCGCCACCAGACCCATCTTCGAAACGCAGATGCCTGACGCTCTTTCCGTGCCGCCGGATCAGCCGCAGCGCTTCGATCCCGATTTCAATATGCCTCTGCACGAACTCGTCCGTAACCTTCCGGTCCGAAGCCTCGGTCTTCACACCCTCCGGCACCATGGGCTGATCACTGACGAGCATCAGCGCTCCGGTCGGAATGCGATTTGCGAAGCCCGCCGCGAAGATCGTCGCGGTTTCCATGTCGATCGCCATGGCGCGAGTGCGGCGTAGATAGTCCTTGAATTCGCCGTCGTGCTCCCAGACACGCCGATTGGTCGTGTAGATCGTGCCCGTCCAGTAGTCGAGCCCCAGATCGCGGATCACGGTCGACACGGCTCGCTGCAGGCTGAACGCGGGTAGCGCCGGCACTTCGGGGAGCAGGTAGTCGTTGCTGGTCCCGTCACCCCGGATGGCTGCGATCGGCAATACCAGGTCGCCGATGCCCACTTTCTTCTTGAGCCCGCCGCACTTGCCGAGCAACAAGACGGCTTTCGGCATCCGCGCGGACAGCAAGTCCATCACAGTGGCGGCGTTGGCGCTGCCCATTCCGAAATTGACGACCGAGATCCCGTCAGACGTCGCGTTCGGCATGGGGCGGCCGCGGCCCATGATCTCGGCGCCTGTGCGCTCCGCGAAGATCTCGAGGTAGTTGCCGAAGTTCGTCAGCAGGAAGTATTCGCCGAAACTCTCGATGGGCGTGCCCGTGTATCGAGGCAGCCAGTTGTCTACGATTTCTTTCTTTGTCTTCACGTCGAGCCACCTTGAATTTGTCAGGCGATGCAAGAATGCCATTGAACCTGCTCGCGGGCGCGGCGAAAGGCCATTGGGTATCTTGAGCGTGAAAATCAAGCTCGCGGATCCTACTTTCCCATCGTCACCGTATTGCTGCTACGCGCTCGCGGTCGACACCGCCTTCAAAGATGACAACGGCAAGCCCGGCTTCGACATGGCGAACCGCAAGTGGCCGCACGGCTGGACGGGCACCGGCAAGCCGCACGGCGTGGTGTTTTCGCGCTAGCGCTCCCCAGACGTTCCATATGGAACGTCTTTCCCGTGCCGCGCTCGCTGCAGAAGGATCTCGACCGCAAGTCCCGCGTCCATCTTCTCGCCGCGCCACGTGGTCTTGAACGATCCAGCGGGAATGCTCGCGGCATCGCCGCTAGGCTGCTTGCAGCCCGGGGCCACGCTATCCACCGAGCGACCGCTCGGCTTCACGAAACGCAGCGCGCCGTCGTCGAGCATCTCGATTCGAATGCCACCCTCATGCACAGCGCGATGATGGAACCGGCACAGCAACGCGAGATTGCTCGGCTTGGTCTCGCCGCCATTCGCCCAGTGTTCCACGTGATGAGCGTCGAGCCAGCGCGTGTTCGCGCAGCCTGGAAAGCGGCAACCCTTGTCGCGCGCGTTCAACACACGCCTCAAAGGCGCTGAGATGGTGCGCGTCTTGCGTCCCACATTGAGCGGCTCGCCATCCTCGTTTTCGATCAGGGTGACCACGCTTGCGTCGCAGCCGAAGCGACGCGCGGTCTCCGCCGCGATCGCGGGGCCATCCTCGATCCCGCAGCAACCTGCGGTGCGCATGCGCAGCGTTTCTTCGGCAACGTGCACTATGATTTGGTGACGATCGGTGCCGCGCACTTCCAGCGCGCCGTGCGCGAGAAAACTCTCGGCGACGAGGCCGAGCGCATCCGCGCGCCGCGCGCTGTAACGTGGGCGCGACGGCAACGTTCCCGCTGGAACCTCCGGCGGCGGGTCCTTCGGCAATTCCTGCACCGCGAGATCGAGAGCCTTCATCACCTTCGCACCAGACTCGGCCGGAAGCCGGCAGGTGAGCACCAGGGATCCATCGTCGTCATAGCGAAACGTGACGGCGCGGCTTTCCTGCTGCATCGCCTCGCGCGACAGCTCCTCTGCCTCCTGGCAACGACGGTATGCCCGCACGAGCCGCTCGACGTGCGACGCGGTGCCGTGCTCGGCAATCATCAGCAGCTCGGGCTCGTTCGCGGCATTGGCGATGCGCGTGATCTCGCGCACCTTGGAGTAGCTGATGTGGCCGCTTTCCATCGCCGCGGAGATCTTGGGCAGCGCCTCGAGGGCGCGAGCGACACGAACCTTCTCGCGGGCGGCGCCCATGGCGATGCCGCATTTCCAGTTGAGCCAGTGCGCGCAGCTCTGGCTTGCGGCGTCGGACCAGCCATTGCGCTTGTCGAACTCTGCAATCAAGACGAGCAGGCGATAGTTGGCGGCGTTGAGATGGCCGGTGAGGGTGCAGATCTCGCCGGCGAGGTCGTCGATGGTTCGCATGGGTCACTCCGTCCGCTCTGGTCGATTAGTTAGTCGATTGCATGGCCGGATAGTATGAGCGCGCGAACGATGGCGCGCATCACCCGTTTGGACTTTCGTGTGAGCCTATTTGTTTTCCGAACTAACGCTTGCGGCTGATCAGCCCAACCATGCGATTCGCCTCTTGCCACGACCGTGCTTCCACGAAGAACGGCTTCGAAACCGCAACACGCCGCGGCACCGCCTCCGCAAGCAGATATCGATCACCCACACGGTTGAAGTCTTGATGCGGGCCCGCGCTCATCGCGAAGAAGGGTTGCCCGAACAACCTGAACTCGACGCATTTGACGGCCCCGGAGCTGAGCGATGCAGAAGTTCGCGATCGTCGACAACGACACGGTCGTCGGCGTGCTGACCGCGGGCACCTTCATGTACTTCAAGTCGCCGAGCCCGCTCGTGCATTACCGGGTGATGCCGGCACCGGGAAAGGGTGTCTACCTTCTCATCAAGGGACCGATATCGACAAGGACTACTACGACAAGCTGTACCAATAGCGAAGACTATTTGAAGAGGGGCGAGAGGTAACCGGTCATCGAAGGTACTAACCGCCCGCCATCCGGTCTACTCCACCTCTTATATATGGGAGATGGCCGTGGCCCTACGCTCGCGCTTCCGGGCGTCCGTGAGGTGCGCAATCTCCGCGAGTCTTGCCTCGAGCTGCTTGTCGCTGGCGTCGTACTTGCGCCAAGGCGTCGACTTGCCGCATGGGAGTGCCGACGCCTTGGCGCGACGCGAAGCCCGAAGACGCGATCAGGCACCGCTAACGGCGGGCCTATTTCTTCAAGTCTGTCCAAACCGCGCGGCTGAGAACGTAATCCTGATTGAGAGGCAAAATCCTGCGGCCGGGGGCTCGATCGTGAAAAAGCGTTCCATGTATTTTTGGGTTGCATTTGTTGTCATCAGCACTGCGGCAGCCGCCCAGACTGGTTCGGTTCGTGCGCAACGCGATCCGATCGTGGTCACGCCAGCGCAGCCGCCGATCACAGTGACCTCGCCGCGCGTTTCCGATCAGATTCCGGCCGTCACGCCTACGCCTATCAAGCCCCGTGTTTCAGATAGTGCCACCGAGGTAGTGCCGGTGCGGCCGGCTCTGCGCCCCCTCGATTCCACCGACGCGGGTCGCATACTCCCCACGATCCCCCGCGCGCCGGAACTCGCCGCCGTTTGGCAGCCACTGAACGGACAGGTCGAAGTATTTGCGGTCGATGTTCGCGGCGCACTCAAGGGCATGTGGAAACACGAGCTCGATTTCTGGGAACCTTCTTACAACCTGTCCGGCCCTTACATGGCGCCGCCCGGCGCGCCGTTGGCCGCGGTATGGCAACCTCTCAACGAACAACTCGAAGTCTTTACGGTCACGAAGGAAAGCCAACTACTCGTTGCCTTCAAGGCGCACAACGCCGGGTGGAATCTTAGAACCATCTCGAATCGGAACTTCGCACGACCTGGCGCGCATCTGGCTGCAGTGTTCCAGCCGCTCAACAATCAACTGGAAGTGTTTGCGATCGACGAGACCGGTGCGGTCCGGGTCACGTGGAAAGCGCAAAACGGCCAGTGGCGTGAACCGGTGGCGCTCACACCCCCGGGCACTGCTCCGCCGGGCGCGCCGCTCACCGCCGTCTGGCAACCGCTGAACGAGCAACTCGAAGTGTTCTGGATAGACACGACCGGAGCGCTGCGCGGACTCTGGAAGCAGCACAACGGCGCATGGCAGGCGCCGTTCAACCTGACTGCACCAGGATTCGCATACCCGCATTCAAAAGTGGCGGCGGTCTGGCATTCGCTCAACGAACAACTCGAAGTGTTTGCACTCGACAGGACCGGCGGTGTCAACGTCGTCTGGAAAGCGCACAACGGCCGATGGTTCGCTCCCTATGTCATCAATGGTCCAGGTGTGGCGAGTCCCACCGCGGACATTCTGGCTTTGTGGGACAAGCAGAGTGAAGTGATGCAGGTCGTCACGGTGAATCCGCGGGGTCAGGTCAACTTCATGTTCAAGGTGCACAACGGCGCCTGGAGACCTGGTGCGGGCCCGAATCCCTGGGAGCTGGCTGCGCCCGGGTCGGCGGGATATTGGCCGTACGGTTCGGCACTGGCCGGAGTGGTGCAGCAGTTTCCATTCGCTGCCAACCGGTTCCTGGCGTTCACCGTCACGGACAACCAGGCAGTGAATGCTCTGGCCAACAACGGGTTTTTCCGGAGTCAGCAACAGACCCCGATCACTCGCGACAACTTCTCGCCTATCTACGGCACTCACACGGCCTACTGCACCCGGGTCATGAAAGACTGGAGTCGCGGCAACGATCTCATCAGTGACAGTATTCTCGATGGCTGTCAGGATTACCTGGGAATCAACGCCTACTGCAAGTCGCAGGACTCTTTCGTCGGTGTGGGGTACCAGCCGCAAGGCTATCTACCCAGATACCTCATATGCTCGAAGATAGGACACGCGGACGATTTCATGGACCAGGCCCAGCACATTGTCAAGGGTGTCGGCGAGGGTCTGGTCACGGCGACGGTCGCGACCATCGCTTTCGCGCCGGAAATCGCTCAGGGATATGGGTGTGTGCAAGGCGTCATATTCGCCTGCGCGACACTCGCAGTGGATCTCGGCACGCGCGCGGTGAATTTGCCGCCGGAGTTGAAGGACGCAGTCGATCTCGCGAATGACGCGACACGCTGCGTGAATGAAGACGTCGTCGCGTGCGTGAGACTGGGCGCGGCCGCTGCGCGAGCGGTCGATATCCCGATCCCGGGATCTACGGCGGGGGAAATCGCCAGCTTGACCATCGCCTGCGCCAAGGAAGACTACGCCGCGTGTTTGCGACTGGGTGAGAAGGGCGCCATGGCAGCCGGAATACCCCTCGACAAGATCACCGGGATCACCAAAAACGCCCAGGATTGTTCTGCAGGCGTCGTCAGCGCATGCATCGCCCTCAGCGGGCAGGCGCTGCCGCCGGGCTCTCCGCTGGCGGACGCCCAGGAAGTCGCGGCGCTTTCTCAGGCCTGCGCTAACAAAGATTACGGCGCATGTCAGCGGCTGGTGGAGAAGGGCGCGAGGGCAGCAGGTATTCCGCTGGAAGAGATCACGCAACACGCCAAGAATGCGCAGGCTTGTTACTCGGGCGATTTCGCCGCGTGCCTCGCTCTCGGCAGACAGGCGGCCGCCGCGAATATCCCGGTCGGTGGCCTCGAGGACGGGGCAAGGGTTCTCTCCCAATGCCGGAACGGAAGTCTTGCGGACTGCCAGCAGTTAGGCCAGGTGATGGCGCAGGTCCCGCGCTGAACGACTGCAGGCCGCACCGCGGCGCGCGCGGTAACATAGTGACCGATGAAATACACGGCCGCTGAATACGCCGAGCTGTCGCCTTTGCTGGACGAGGCGCTCGAGCTGCCCGCCGAGGGACGAACCGCGTGGCTCGAGGCACTCGATGGAACGCGGGCCTCCTGGCGCCCCGCGCTTGCGCGATTGCTGGGTGTCGGGACCGTCGACGACGTGGCGAATCCGCTCGATGTCGCGCGGCACGTGGAAGCCGTCGTCAACAAGACGGGCTCCAGTGCCGAGTCGGTCGCGCTCCTGCAAGGTGGCCGCATCGATTCGTATGAATTGATACGCGAGCTCGGGCGCGGCGGCATGGGCACAGTATGGCTGGCGCGCCGCGTCGAAGGGCTGAAGCGCCGCCTCGTCGCCCTGAAATTGCCACACCCCGGCCTGTTCAGCGCGGAGCTCGCCGAACGCATCGAGCGCGAACGCGACATCCTCGAGGGGCTCGACCATCCCAACATCGCGCGCCTCTACGACGCGGGTGTCAGCGCCGCGGGCCAACCGTACCTCGCACTCGAGTATGTCGAGGGCATCGCGCTGAATGCCTACTGCGACGACAAACGGCTGGACCTGCGTCAGCGCATCACCCTGTTCCTGCAGGTGTTGGAGGCGGTGCAATTCGCGCACACCCATCTCGTCATTCATCGCGACCTGAAGCCGGCCAATATCCTGGTCACCGAGCAGGGCAAAGTGGTGCTGCTCGACTTCGGCATCGCCAAGCTGCTGACCTCCGGTGCAACGGAGGAAACCGCGCTCACGCGCCTGGGCGGCCGGGCACTCACTCTCGACTACGCCTCGCCCGAGCAGATCGCCGGGCGGCCACTAACTACAGCGTCCGATGTCTATTCTCTCGGCGTCGTCCTCTACGAGCTGATCTGCGGCGAGCGGCCTTATCGGCTGAGCCGCGATTCCGTCGCGATACTCGAGCAGGCGATCCTGAATGCCGACATTCGCGTACCCAGCCAGGCGGTGACCGGAGAAGAAGCCGCTCATCGACGCAGCACGTCAGCGCGAAAGTTGACGCGCCAGTTGCAGGGCGATCTCGACACGATTCTCCTCAAGACTCTGCGCGCCTCGTCCGCGGACCGCTACCACACCGCCGATGCATTTGCGGCGGACCTGGAAAGTCATCTCGCCGGACACGCCGTTCAGGCACGGCGCGAAAGCCTGTGGTATCGAACCCGGAAATTCGTGGTGCGTCATCGAACTGCCGTTGCCTCGGTGACGCTCGTGTTCGTCGCGCTGAGCGTCGGTCTGGGTGTGGCGCTCTGGCAGGCGCGCCTTGCGCGCGCGCAAGCACAACGCGCCGAGGCGGTGCAGAACTTCCTGATTTCGATATTCGAGTCCAGCACGCGAAACCAGGCGGACCCGATCAAGGCGCGTAACAAGACCGCGCGCGAATTACTGGGCGAGGGCGAAACGCAGCTGGCGCAGAACCGCGACTTGCCGGCGGCCGAACGCCTCACACTGCTTCGAACGATCTCCCAGCTGTACAACGAACTCGAACTCTACGACGAAGCGGCGGCGCTGGCGACGAAGCGGATCGAGTTGTTGCGAACCATGGGCAAGGGATCAGAAGTCGATCTGGCCGAGGCGCTGACTTCGTACGGCGCCAATCTACTGCAGGCATCCCACACCGAGGCCGCGTTGCCGGCCTTACGCGAAGCCGAAACCTTGTTGGCTCGCAACGGCAAGCTCGATACCTGGTCCGCCGGATACACCTATTCCTATCTGGCGCAGGCTCTCCACTATTCCAACGGCGCTGCGGCGCTCGAGTACGCCGAACGCGCCACGAAGGTTCTCGGTCGCGAAGCACCCGATAGTGAAGCCAACCTGGGCGCGTTATGGATGCTGGCAGACGCAAAACGTGCGAGGGATGCGCCAGCCGCCGAAGCCGCCATGCACGACGCCATGAACATTGCGCTCAAACTGTACGGAAAAACGGCGCCCCTCTACGGCGACAGTGCGATGTTGCTGGCGGACATCCAGGCCGACCAATTGAAGTTCGATGCAGCGAATCGGAATTTCCAGATTGCAGAGAACGTGGCCGCGCATTCAACCGAGGGCGACGATCACCTGGTGATTCAGAACGGTCTGCGTTACGGACGGTTTCTGGTCGACAACGGCAAGGTGCTGGCGGGGCAGGCGCTGATCGAGCGGGCGCTGTCGCGATCCATTGCCGCGCACGGTGAATCCGATCGGACCTATACGGCATGGTCCCGCGAATATGCGGCGCTGGCGTGGTGGCGACGTGGCCAGCTCGATCGGGCGCTCGATCAAGTCGAGCGCTCGCTGAAAATCTATGCGCAGGACAAACCGGACGACGTCACCGCCAAAATATCCGAGCTCCGGTTCGACCTGCTCCTGCCTCTCGGAAATATTCCCGCGGCGCGCGAGGCCTTGCAGTTCGCGCATCAGACTCGCGAGAAGACCGGGACCGCCACTGAGTCGGGTTTCAAGCAAGGCCTGATGCTGCGCGATGCCGCGCTGGCACTGGCGACCAACGACGCCGCGCCCGCCGAGTCGCTTTACCGGGAAGTGGCGTCGGCCCCGATGCCGCCCAACCTGCGCTTTCGCCGCTATCGACTCGAAGCGGCCATCGGCATCGGCAAGGTCAAACTACTGCGTGGCGACTCTGCCGGCGCTTTGTCGGCGGCTGACCGAGTGTTGAGTGAATTGCGAAAATCGGGCGACCCCGCGGTGTTCACCGAAAGGCAGGTTGAAGCGCTGATACTGCGTGGACGCAGTTTTGCCGCCAGCCGTCGTTGTAGCGACGCTCAAACCGAGTGGGCATCGGCGGCGGCACTCCTCAAGTCGTTCGAAGACCCAGGCGGCTATCGACTGAAAAACCTGGCTAAAATTCGAGTGTGCGATCCAGGTTGATCGACATACCGCCTCGAACAGCAATCGATGCCCTGTGCGGCACTAACTGCCCGCCGCCGGGTCTACTCGCATCTGTACACGGGAGTTGATCATGGCACTACGCTTCGCGGCTTCAATCCTTCTCGCTTATGTCGCACCGTGCTTCGCCAGCGACATCCCGAACCTCCTCATCGACTACAAAACCTTTCAGACGAATGTCCGGGAAGTCGGCGAGATCCGCGGCAGCCGCCGCGTCACCGAATCCGAGTTCATGCGCATGTCGGGCGATCCGTCGACAGTGATCCTCGATGCGCGCAGTGCTGAGAAATTCGCGCTGCTGCACATCCGCGGCTCCACGAACCTGAGCCTTCCCGACATGACGGAAGACGAACTCGCGAGGGTGATTCCGTCGAAGACCACGCGTGTGCTCATCTACTGCAACAACAACTTCCTCAACGAGCCGAAGGCCTTTCCATCGAAGGTCCTCACCGCCTCGTTGAATGTCTATACCTACAACGTGCTCTACAGTTACGGCTACACGAACATTTACGAGCTCGGCCCGCTGCTCGACATCCGCGACACAAAGCTCGCGTTCGAAGGTACTCGAAATACCGCTGCCCTACAGGCTTTTACGTTGCAAGACGCTACGAATCTCACTGATTGATTGGCTACGAGGCGCGCACCGGGCGCGGCGTGACAGTCTTCCCGTCGAACGCCCTCTTGAGCCTGGCGATATCGAACTTGACCTGACTCTGCATCTCGGCCGCGACCCGCGCAGCCTTCTTCTTGTCACGATCGGACATCATGTCCATGAGCGCGGTCGGCACGATCTGCCATCGAACGCCGTATTTGTCGTGGATCCAGCCGCAGGCGACTTCCTTTCCGCCATTCTTGAGGATCGCGTTCCAGTAACGATCGACTTCCTTCTGCGTGCGGCAGTACACGCCGAATGAAATGGCGTCGTTGAAGTCATCGCGCGGGCCTGCGCTCATGGCGAAGAACGGCTGTCCGAACAAACGGAACTCCACGCAGTTCACCGAGCCGCCGCCGCCTGCGAGTTTCCAGACGCGGTCGATTCGCGAGCGCGGGAAGATCCGGGTGTAAAACCGGGCAGCTTCTCGTGCTTCTTTGATGTACCAGAGATGGGGGACGACCCCGGAGATTGCACGCGGCATATTCGCTTCTCCAAACAATGAAGTGTTTTCGCGCCCGAGGATCAGGTTGTTCGGCGCAGTCCCGTCCAGAGCAGCAACCCGATCATCCAAAATTCGCCAATCGTTGCTGCGAGGGGCAGAAGATCGACCCACGTGCCGGCATGCGGCGCGAGCACGACTATAAATGCGTTGAGCACATATCCAACGCCACCCGCGATCAGGATCCAGCCGAGCGCGCGTGGACCGAAAGGCGCCTTCAGCACGAGCCAGCCCATCGGGATCAACCAGAGCCCGAAGAACACCATGCCGACCTGCCACAAGCGACCGCTCAATAGATAGACGAGGTGGCTCGCGGCCGGCTCGACCCCGGTCTGCCCGTGGGCGACATCGAGCGAGGTGGCGAGCAACGCTGCGCTCACGAGAACAAGGGTCGCGTTAACCATCCCGAACAGTGCAAGGGTGCCGGCAGCGAAGGCATCTGCGCCTTGAAAAAGCTTCCCGGATTGGCCTCGACAAACAGTGCGTTGCGGACGAGGACAAACCCGAGTGCTCCGGTGATGGCGACACCGAGGTAGAAGAGGCCAGTGAGCCAGCAATCGCGCCGGGAAGAAATAGTCATCGCTTGCGATCGCGGACCAGGCACATGGGCTTGGCGGCGGGCCCAGCCGATAACTGGGCCGATTCGCCGTGCGTCCGGGCGCTCAGTTTCATGTCGGCCAGCCTAACTCCTGGCACAGGTGCGCTTCAACTCTTCAGATATTGCCCCAGCCCGCAGGTATTGGTCTGTCGTTGCTGCCGGGAAGTCCGAATGCGGTCCTGTCATGCACCTGCGCTTCCGCCGTCAGTCTGACAGCAGGCTGTTGCCGGGCCTTTCAAACTGCGCGCATGTCATCCAAGAGACGCCCAACATGACCGCTCCGTTTAAAGAATGGACCGTGCTGCCGCACGCCGAACTGGCCCAGGTGAACGATCGAATCGTCACCGTCGTGGGAGAGCTGAAGATGCCGCTGCTGAAGCTCCCTCGGCGCATGACCGCGGTGCGGCTCAAGTCGGGCGATCTGGTGATCTTCAGCGCCATCGCGCTTCGGGATGCGGACATGGCCGCGCTCGAAGCCTTCGGCCGCCCGGCTTTCCTGGTGGTGCCGAGTGTGATGCACCGTCTCGATGCGCCTTGTTATGCGCGGCGTTATCCGTTGATGACGGTCGTGGCGCCCGGCGCCGGCGCCGACAAAATCGCCGCCGTCGTCGAGGTCGACACGAGCACGCCGGATTTCGGCGATGCAAGCGTGCGCTATGTCGAAGTCGGCGGAGACTCCGCGCTGGAAGTGGATTGTGAGGACGGCCTGACCGTGATCGTGAATGACCTCATCGGCGACATCCACGGCGAAGATGGCATCGGCGGCTGGCTGCTGCGGGTCATGGGGTTTGCAGGCGATGATCCCCATGTGCCCGCGCCGGTGAAGTTGCTGCTGGGGAAACACAAGGCTGAAGTCGCGCGTCAGTTTCGCAGCTGGGCGGATCGCGCAGACCTGCGGCGAATCATCGTCTCGCACGGTGACCCGATCGAATCTGATCCGCAGGCCGCGCTGCGCAAGCTCGCCGCGAGTCTCGAGTGATTCAGCTCAGTAAAGCCAGAACGCGCCACCGCCAGGCCCGGTGCCCTCAATAGACTTTCGGGCAGTTGTCGACGCCTGGCGCCCCGGTCTTCGTTTCTTTCTGTACCCGGCATCGCAGCATGTCGTTGCTGGCAGTGACGTCGTCGTAGTCCTCGATGCCGAGTGCCTCTTCGACCAACGTATCAACCACCGCGGACCAGAAACCGGTTGACCGAGGCGGTGCCTCCGGCAACCGCCGGAATGGCTCGCTTGGCGGCGCCGGCACTTTCTCGGCCGGAACGTAGACGAACTCGGCAGGCTTGGCTTCGACGGGCGGCTTATCGGAAACCTGGACGTCCGCAAACTGTGTAGCGGCCGTATCGCGCACGATTTTCTGGACGGCGTCGCCTCGCAAGTCATACGACGGCGCGGCGGTAACTGGCGCTTCGACGGCGGGCTCCTGGGCCCACACGGGTGATATGAGGAAGGCGGCCATCAGGTATGTGCGCGGATTCATGGTGGGTAGCCTAACTCTGTGTTTGCGCGCCCCGGAGCTACTCCTGTTCGCAGTGGCCGCCATACCGGGACGCGAGGTCCGAGCAGGTGTTCCTCGAATATCCACATCTCTGTTGGCCGTTGATCACATGACAATATGTGATGCTGCCGGCCGAGGGTGTCTTCGGGGTGTGGCAGTGATAGCCACCGGTACGATGGTCGGTATGGCAACCGTCGGCATTGGTCCCGCCGGAGTGGGGAAAAGCGGACTGTGGCTGGAGGGTAAGCGCCAGCATGACCGTCACGATAAAAACCGAGTTGCGCTTCAGCACTTGCCGTCCTTTTAGAAGGATGCGATTGACGGCAAGCGTAGCCTTCCCGGCCCACTAAGGGTTGTTGGGCATGTCACATCTTGGGCTAACTAATGCTGCTGTCCTGCGTTCAGGACGTTCCAGCGGAAACGTCTGGCAGTTGCTTGGCGCGGCCGACCTGCTGCAGCAGCACTTCGACGGCAAGGCCGTAATCCATCCGATCACCCCTCCATTTCCATTCGGTCGTTGCCGCCGGCAAATGCCGCCAGTCGCCAGGCGGCTGGGTGAATCCCGGTAAAACACCGTCGACTAACTTGCCGCTCGGCTTCACGAATCGCAGCGCGCCGTCGTCCAGGATTTCGATGCGAATGCCACCTTCGTGCACAGAACGATGATGAAACCGGCACAGCGACAAAAGATTGGAGGGCTTCGTCTCTCCACCATTCGCCCAGTGGTCGATGTGATGCGCGTCGATATAGCGGCTGTTCGCGCAGCCGGGAAACCGGCAACCTTTGTCGCGCGCCTCGAGCAGGCGGCGTAGCGGGGCGGAAATCGTGCGCGTCTTGCGCCCCACGTTGAGCGGTTTGCCGTCGTCGTTTTCAATCAACTCGACCACGCTCGAGTCGCACGCGAGCCGGCGCGCCGTCTCCGCGGCAATAGATGGCCCATGCTCGATCTCGCAGCAGCCAGCGGTGCGATCCCGCAATGTCTCGGCGGCGACATGAACGATGATCTGGTGGCGATCGGTGCCCTTGGCTTCGATCGCTTCGTGCGCGAGAAAACTCTCCGCAACGCGGGCGAGGGCGTCGGCGCGGCGCGCGCTGAACCGTACCGGTTCCGTCGACGTTCCAGCGGGAACGTCTTGCGGTACCGGTTGCCGATCAACCGCGACATCGAGCGCCTTCATCACCAGTGCGCCGGTCTCGGCGGGCAGGCGGCAAGTCAGCACGAGCGAGCCGTCATCGTCGTACCGAAAATTGACGCCGCGAGCCTGTTGCTGCCGCGCCTCGCGCGATAACTCCTCGGCCTCCTGGCAGCGGCGAAACGCGCGCACGAGTTTTTCAACGTGTTGCGCGGTGCCGTGCTCGGCGATCATCAGCAAGGCGTCTTCAGTCTCGGCGCTGGCGACGCGCGTGATCTCCCGCGCCTTCGAATAACTCAAGGCTCCATTCGCCATCGCGGCGGAAATCTTCGGCAGGTTCTCGAGCGCGCGCGCCACCCGCACCTTCTCGCGCGCCGCGCCCATCGCAACACCGCACTTCCAGTTGAGCCAGTGCGCGCACGACTGCGTGGCGCTTTCGGACCAGCCCTTGCGCCGGTCGAACTCGGCGATCAGCAGCAGCCAGCGATGATTCGCGGCGTTGATGCGGCCGGCGAGGGTGCAGATTTCGGTGGCGAGTTCATCGATGGTACGCACGATCACCTCCATGTGACGCGCTGAAGTATACGCGCGCAGCGCCATCGACGCACTAAGTAGTTAGGGCAATATCGAAAGATATGACGGCACGTATGATCTCGAGCGTGAGTCCCGGCGCCGGTCGGCACTGACGAGCGACCTCTTCAGCGATAGCCGCGCGCTATCCACAAACACGGGTCGCTCGATTGAAGGCGCAACGCGGTCATGCAAGCCTGTCCGCGCCCTTCCTCCCACGAGGTAACGCGTCATGAACATATTCGGCATGCGTGGCCCGGCCTTCCTGGCGGTCTATTTGCTGGCCTGCGTGATCGGTCTCATCGTTTTGTACGTCCTCTCCAGGCGCACGTCCTCGCAAAGCCCGCCGCTCCCGTCTGGCGATGCGCGCCGGGGCGAAGGAGGCCTTGAAGACCGTCGCATTTTCGCTGTGCGAACGCAGGCTCCTGAGCGTTTCAAAGAAAGCGCTAATCGTGAACGGCGAGCGGGCTGCGTTGCAGGGGGTGACGCATCCGCTGGAAGTTGCCGTGCTCGCGGAGTGCAAATCGCTGCGTGGAATCGGAAAGCTGCTGAACGACAAGCGTCTGAAAGCGATGGTGGAAAATTACGCGTCGCCATTGCGCAAATCGGGGCTGATCGCCGATGACGCGGAATATGCGCGCCGCCTGCCGGCCTTTCTCGCAATTGCCGGTGCGCTGTTGGCGATGACGGTCATCAAGATCCGCGTGGCTCTGGATGGCGGTCACTCGAACATCGGGTTCCTGATCGTTCTCACCGTGATTGCGATGATCATTGCGGTCGTCATCGTCCGGCGGCGCAGAACCAGCGCGGGCGATCATGCGCTTTGAAGCGGTACTCATCGCGGCGGTGTTCGGTCTGTCCGCGCTGCCATCGGCGGCCTATCCATTCGCAGATACGCTGCATCGCCAGGCGCAGAGCGGTGCGGGCGCTGGCTGCGGCAGCGGGTCGGGCATCTCGCCATGCCGCCGCGCACCGCGCACACCATCGAGCGGACAGCCCGCAACGTGGAATCGGCGCGAGCGATCACGGGCATCGCGCCCGCGCTCGAGAACATCGCCACGCTGTTCGATCCGCCGATGAGCACGCACACGGAGGCGGATTGGTCGCGGCAAATCCTCGATGCCGCCGGCGCGCCGCTGCTGCTCGACCTGCACAACCTGTACGCCAATGCGGTGAACGCCGGTCGCGATCCGCTGGCCGACCTCGCCGCGTTCCCGCTGGAACGTGTGAGTTCCGTACACCTCTCGGGTGGCATGTGGATTTCGCGCGATGGCGGCGAACAGCGGTTGCTCGACGATCACGTGCACTCTCCGCCGGACGCGGTGTTCGAGCTGCTCGGCGCGCTGCAGATGCAAACGTCAGCGGGCTTCGACGTCGTGCTGGAGCGCGACGGTCGTTATCCGTCGTTCGACGTGATGCTCGGAGAGCTGAACCGGGCGCGAGCGGCTTTGAATACATTGCCTGCACAAGCGGTGGTACGCCGCTATGCGTAGCTCGGCCGAATCTTGCGAAGACTTGCTGGCGCGGCTGTTCACGGACGTGGAATTCTGCGCACGGTTCAAACAGGATCCGCAAGGCGTTGGCCGCGAGCTCGGTCTCGATGACGCAGCATTGGCAGCGCTCGAACAAACCGATTGGGTGGGCCTGGAGCTCGCCGCGAGCAGTTACGCGCGCAAGCGTGAAAACCACGCGAGCCGCAAACGGTTTCCGTTGTCGCCTTTGACGAAGGCGTAGATCTCCCGCTCGGAGTACGGATCGACGAATGAAATGGCGGTCGGACGGCCCTTTATCGCATGCGCCGGCAAGGCGGCGAAAAGCGCGAACAGGGCGACCAGGAAAGCGGTCGAAAAGGCGGTGTTTTTCATGGCAGGAGCCTCCTGCCGGTTAAAGACGGAATTCCGCGGGCGCGCGGCTCAAGAATCATGATGACTATTCGCCGCTGTTACCGCTAGCGCCCTCCCGTATTGGAAAAAGTGACCACGGTCACCGACGGGAGTGGCGCGTGGAATTAAGTTCACGGCTTGAAACTCTTCATCGCCCTTTGCCTCATTGCAGCGCAACCCGCGCTTGCCGGGTCGGACTATCTCGACCGGGCGGACGTGCGCGCGTTCATCGAATCGATGCACGCGGACTACGGCATCGAAACGTCGGTTCTCGAGCAGGTCATCGGCGACGCCCAATACTCCGCAACGACGGTGCGTTTGATCGGCCCGCCGCCGAGCTCCGCGCCGTCTCAGGCGCGCTCTTACTCCCGTTACCGGGAAAAATTCCTGACGCCGGAACTGATTTCGTCCGGCACGCAATTCTGGGCGCAGCACGCCGCGGATCTGCGCCGCGCGGAAGTCGAATTCGGTGTGCCGCCCGAAGTGATTCTCGGAATCCTGGGCGTCGAGACCCGCTACGGACAAAACACCGGTTCGTTTCGGGTGATCGACGCGCTGGTGACGATCGCGTTCGACGGCACCCGTCGCCAGGAATTTTTCCGCGGCGAATTGAAGGAGCTGCTGCTGCTGGCACGCGATCAGGGCATCGACCCGCTGATCATCAAGGGTTCGTACGCGGGCGCCGTGGGCTTGCCGCAGTTCATGCCGTCGAGCTACCGCAAATACGCGGTGGACTACGACGGTGACGGCACCATCGATCTTCTGGGCAGTCCCGCCGATGCGATCGGCAGCGTCGCCAGATACATAAAAGCTTTCGGGTGGATTTCCGGCGAAGCGCCGACGGGAAAGGTGCGTCTGCTGCCCGGCAGCGAACCGGAACTCGTCAGTGGCCTTGATCGCGTCCACGACATCGGCGATGTGCAGGGCAAGGGCGTCGTATTCTCGGGTGCGGAACCGCCGGCCGTTCTGTGTTCGATCTTCGAACTACCCACGCCGGGCGAACAGTCGAAGTTCGTCGCGGGATTCACGAACTTCGAAGTCATCACTCGCTACAACCGTTCGACTTTCTACGCCTCCGCGGTGCTCGAGCTCGCGGGCGCCATCAGAAAGGCGCACGAGCAGGTGCAGCTCGCGTCGAACTAGTGCCTGCGGCTGTGCCAGGAACGCGGCTCCACGAAAAACGGTTTGCTCTCGGCAACGCGCCGATTGACCGGTGCGGCGAGCAGGTAACGGTCGCCCAGCCAGGACACGGCGTTCTGCAGGGCGAGGCCGTAGTCGAACGCCGGGGTGCGCGAATCAGGTTTGGTGCGTTTCATGGGGGCCATTGTTGTCCTCCGGACCTGAACTTCTGCTGAAGAGGCGCTCGGCGGAAGTCGACTCGGCGCACGGGGAAAGCCGATCGCCGTATCGCTCGTTGACTCGGCAATCCTGGTTCCGCAACGTCGAGGTCATGAAAAAACTGGCGTATTGCATCGTCCTCCTTCTCGTCGCCGCCTCGAGCCCGCTGCCCGCCGAAGCACAAGAAGCCCTGCGCCCCTCGGATCTTTCCGGTTGGTGGTCCGCCGACCCGGTGCAAGGCGGCGAGTCCTCTCACCTTGCATTGCACTTCGTCGAAAAGGATGGCAAGCAGATAGCCCTCCTGTCGGTCCCGGCCATCGGCGTCTATGACTACTCGTTCGGCGAAGTTGAACTCACCGGCAACTCGATCGAAACCAAGGGCGAGTCCTTTCCGCTGACCTGGAATCCAACGACCCGGACTCTGAGCGGCCACATCCCGGCCGACACCGCGCCGGTCTACAACATCCCGATCGAATTCAAACGCGGCGAGCCGCTCGAACAACCGCCCGCCAATGAATGGCAGGCGCCGCGGCCGAAAATAGTGTGGTCGGTCGATACCGGCGCGCCGGTGTGGGCCGGCATCGAACGCGCCAAAGACGGCACGCTGTTCGTCGCCACCGAAGCGGGCGTGCTCAACGCCATCAGCCGCGACGGCAAGATCCTCTGGAAGTTCGAAAAGGGCAAACCCATCCGCGCGCAGCCGACGCTGGTTGGCTCGCACGTCTACCTCGCATCGGACTCAGGCTTCCTCTACAAACTGGATCGCAAAACCGGTGCCGAAGTCTGGCGTGCACGCGTCGACACCGTCAACGATCCGCGTTTGCCCGGCAATCACCCAAAGACCCGTTGGGATCGCTACGGCTCGAGTGTCGTCGCCGATTCGAAGCGTCTGTACATCGCCAGCCGCGACAAACATCTCTATGCACTCGATATGAAGAGTGGCCGCGAAGTGTGGAAGATGGAAGCGGGCGACATCATGACCGCCACGCCCGCGCTGCACGGCGGCAACGTGATCTTCGCCGCCTACGATGGCAAGGTGCGCGCGGTGTCGGCGCGCGATGGCACGTCGCGCTGGACGTACGACTCGAAGCTCGCGATCGCGGGCGACGTGACGGTATCGGGCGATCGCGTGCTGGTCGGCAGCCGCAGCTACGATCTGATCGCGCTCGATGCCGCGACCGGTCGCGAGCTCTGGAAACATTACTACTGGTTCTCGTGGATCGAGTCGCCGCCGGTGGTGCGCGACGGCGTCGTCTACACGGGCTCGTCCGACGCGACGAATGTCTACGCGATCAATCTCGCCGACGGTTCGCTGCGCTGGAAGACGGCCGTGCCCGGATACACCTGGCAACGCACCGCGGTCACTGAACATCTGCTCGTCACCGGCACGTTGGGCAGAGGCGCCTTCCCGGGTTCACGCGCGGGCTCGCTGCTGGCGCTCGATCGCGCGACCGGCGCGATCCGCTGGATCTATCTGGATCCACCCTCGGCAGAGGCGGTGAAGGCGGGCAAGAACTGGGGCTTTGCGGCATCGCCGGTCATCGCCGACGGGCTCGTCTACGCGGCGGATTTCAACGGCAAGGTCTATGCATTCGCCCTTGACTGAAAGGCCCCTCTCACCGGGGCTTGAACGTTCCGATCGAGTCAAAGCTGTTCCCGGTGGAAGAATCCGTGGTGGTCGCTTTCACCGCGAGCCCGCCATAACCGGCGTCATGCGCGACGGTTATCGTGCCGCTGCTGATGGTCGTCATCCATGTCGCCATGTTCGTCGAGCCATGTGCCGGCAGGGTAAACGTGGTGGTCGAACCGGTCTGCAACACTCCCATGTGACTCCAGAAATACACCGTGATGGTGCGCGCGGTCGGCCGCAAATTCTGAATCGCCAACGTCGTGGTTTTCGTGCCGATGTTGTCGTACCGCGGTATCGCAATGGTGGTCTCCGCGGCGCGGATCCGATACACGGCGTCCTTGCCGCAGGTCGCGCCACATGCCGCGCCCTGCACGCGAATCGTGCTGAAAGTGGCCGAGTTGCCATTCGACCATTCGAGCACGCGCGACGAACCGCCGGCGCCGTTGGGCGCCGCGCCGGTTTGCAGCAGCGAGGTGGCGGAGGAATCGAAGCGGGCGAGTTGGATTGGATGTACCAGCGACGACACTCCGTCGACGGTCACCTCGTAGGAGCTGTAGGCATCGAGAGGCATCCGCGACCAATCGACATCGGCGAGCGGGCCGGGCCGAGCGGCGAGGTCGTGCGCTTCATCCGACCCTTGCGTCAAATCACGCGACTTGACCGGCTGATCGTCAGTGGAATCCCATTGATCGGCGTGCGCCGCTGCGGCGCACAGGCCAGACAGTACGAGCAGTAACGATATCGAATGGTTCGCGTTTTTCATGGCAGGGGCCTCCTGCCAGATAAGACGCAATTTTCAGCTCAGGCGGCTCATCGCTCGCTTACAACCGGTCGATCTTTTGAATGGGTGCGTCGAGCGGAACTTGCAGCATGTTCGTCAGGCGCGTGATGAGCGAGAAGACGTGTTGGGTCGCGCTCTTTCCACCATCCACGAAGGTGTACACGAAGGTTTCCAGGGCGAGCTCGTATTCGGCGTCGTCCAGCAGGTTCTGAACTTCTTCGGTTTCGGGAGCGTTCAGATACGGCTTGGCCGCCGCCATCAGCTCGCTGAACAAACCATCGACGATCGTATCGTCAGTCATTGGCGGATTGTGCCCCCATCAGGTGATCGCGAGGCGATGCAGTTCACGTCTTATGAGATTGGCCTCCGCGAGGGACTTCGAAAGGGCGATGGCGCGGTTCCATGCTTCCCGCGCCTCCGCGAGCCTGCTCAGCTCCTTGAGCAGCGCGCCGCGGACGCCGTGAAAATAGAAGTAGGCGTCCAGCTCACTCGTCAGCGGATCGATCAGCTCGAGCGCAGCCTCAGGGCCTCGCAGCTTCCAGACAGCCACGGCCCGATTGAGCGTCACCACGGGCGACGGCTGCAGCGTCTCGAGCGACTGGTAAAGCAGGTCGATCTCCCTCCACGACGTGTCGTTAAAATTCGTCGCGCGGGCATGAAGCGCGGCGATGGCCGCCTGAAGTTGATAGGGGCCCGGGTCCCGGTAGATAGCGGCTCTCGAAAGGAGCGCGCGCCCTTCGTCGACGAGTGTTCGATTCCAGAGGCCCCGATCCTGCTCGTCGAGCAACACGAGTTCGCCGTTCGCATCGAAGCGTGCCGGTGCGCGGGATTGCTGAAGCAACATCAAGGAAAGAAGCCCGGCGACTTCCGGATCGGCCGGAAAAAGGCTCAACAACAACCGCCCTAACCGAATGGCTTCGTCCGCGAGCGCCGCGCGCGCGTCGGCTGCATCCTGCGTGCTTCCGTAACCTTCGTTGAAGATCAGATAGATCATCGTCGAGACAGTCGTAACACGCGTGTGGCGCTCGGCGGCACCGGGTGTCTCGAATCCGACGCCGACTTTCGCGATGGTCCGCTTGGCGCGGGTGATCCGCTGTTCCATCGCGACCGGAGTCACCAGGAATGCTTTTGCGATCTGCTCCACGGTGAGACCGGACACGACGCGAAGTGCGAGTGCAATCTGCTGGGTCGCGGGCAAGGTGGGGTGCCCGCACACGAACAACAGCCGCAGGATGTCGTCCCGATAGTGGCTCTCATCGAGGGCTTCCGGGGTCAGGCTGTCGCGGGCATCCGCGAGCGCATCGGCGTCAGTCAGCGGATCGACGCGACGGTTGCGTCGCTTGATGTCGATGGCCGCATTGCGCCCGACCGTGATGAGCCAGCCGGCGGGGTCGAGAGGAAATCCCTTCTGAGGCCAGGTCTGCAAGGCACGGAGGCACGCTTCCTGAAAAGCCTCCTCGGCAGTGTCCAGAACGCGGAAGTACCGCAGCAGGGCGGCGACGGCTTTGGGCCGGGCGCCTAGAATCGCGACGTCGATGTGCGCGGGATCTTGCATCCCGACAGGATACAAATTTATTTTGCTGCCGGTGTCGGCAGGGGGGGCCTCTCGGGCGTCCTTGGAGCTGAATTCACCTCAACCGGGAGATGGTCGATGAAAGTCATGATGTTCATGAAAATGAGTGAAGGGAGCCAAAACCCCGCGCCGCCCACGGAAGAGGCGATGCTCGCCATGCACAACTACAACGAGGCACTCATCGCCGCGGGCATTTTGAACCAGCAGGCATACGGCGGACTCTTGCCGACCAGCTTTGCCAAACGCCTTCAGTACCGGGGCAAGAATCTCACGGTGATCGACGGGCCGTTCACCGAGTCGAAGGAAGTGATCGGCGGTTTCGCGCTATGGGAAGTCAAATCCATGGACGAAGCACTCGAGTGGGCGAGGAAATGCCCGGTCATGATGGACTGCGATGCGGAGATTCGTCCGCTGTATTCGCCGGAGTTCTTCGACCCGAAATAACTAATCGCGCACGAGCCGGAAGCCGATCATGCGATGCACCTGGAAGGACGGCCACGCGGCGGCATAATGGATGAATGTCGAAGTTTTTCATTTCAGTCATCGCTGCGTTGTTACTCGCCGTCCCCGCGTTGGCGGAGGAGGCCATGGAGGAAGTGCTGGTCACGGGAGTGCAGCCGGGCCCGGGACTGTGGAAGGTATCTTCCGGCGATCACGTGCTGTGGATCCTGGGCGAAGTTGCGCCACAGCCCGGCAAGGTGAAATGGCGGTCGCGGCGATTCGAGGCCTTGCTCGCGGATTCGCAGGAAGTGCTGCTCGATTTTTCTGGCGTCATCTGGCCAAACAAGTTGCTGGAAGACGCGGAGGAGAGGGTACGCAGGCTTCCCAGGGGGCAGACATTGAAAAGTGTCGTGTCACCCGAGTTGTATGCGCGTGCCGAGGCCGCGCGAAAACTCTATGGCACTCCCGAACGAATCGAGGAGTTGCGACCGTTCTATGCGGGCCGGCGCATCCTGATGAGCGCGCTGCGGAAAATGGACATGGAGAAGAGGTTCAGCGCGAGCCTGACGGTGATGAAGCTCGCGCGCCGGGCCTGGGTCAAAGTGACGGACCTCGACACTCCGGGGCAGACGCACAAGGAGCAGTTGAACAACATCGTGCAGGGCTCGACGGTGCCCTGTCTCGAAATGATGGTGAAGATCGTCGAGGACGGTGGTTCCGGATTTCGGCGTCTCGCGAACGCCTGGTCCGTGGGGGACATCGCCGCGTTGCGCCAGCTCGTGCCTCGGTACGCGCTGCAACCCGGTCACGGCGAGAACAAATGCACCGTTGCGCTGTATGGCGGCCAGCAGCGCGCCGATGAGTTCGTCGCGCGGCGAACCGAAGTCTGGCTCAGTACCGCCGAGCGCGCGTTGCGCGAGAACAAGAGCACGATGGCCGTGGTGTCGATGGCGGAGCTGTTCGCGCCGGATGGTTATCTGGCTGGCTTACGCGCCCGCGGATTCAAGATTGTCGAGCCGGACTAGGCGCCTCGAATCAGACAGACGCGTCTTTCAATATCTGTTCGCACGGCGCGCTGATCTTGAGCGTCAGCAAGTGGTCCGCGCGCGTGAGGCCGAGATTGATCGCGGCGATGGGAATGCCGGCGGCCGCTGCCGCTTCTGCGAATCGATAGCCGGAATAGACCATCAGCGATGAACCGACGATCAACAACGCATCGGCCGCCTGTACACCTTCGAATGCGCGAGTCACCCGCTCGCGCGGCACCGGCTCGCCGAAGAACACCACGTCGGGTTTGAGGATGCCGCCGCACAGCGCGCAATCGGGAACTACAAAGCCGCTGTGATCGCGATGCTCGATGTCCACATCCCCATCGGGTGCAATCGCCGCCTCGATGTCGGCCCATTGCGGATTGAGCGCGAGCAATTGTTTCTGCAGTTCGGTGCGCGGCAACGTATGTGCGCATTGCATGCAACGCACGAGGTTGATTCGGCCGTGCAGATCGATGACGTTCCGGCTGCCGGCAGCCTCGTGCAGTCCATCGACGTTCTGGGTGATCAGCAGCGAAATTTTCCCACTCGCTTCGAGGCGCGCGAGCGCCCGATGCGCGGTGTTCGGTTGCGCATGGTCGATGAGTGGCCAGCCGACGGTGCTGCGTGACCAGTAGCGCTGGCGTACCGCAAGCGTCGCCATGAAGGGACCGAAATTCACCGGCTGCGGACGCTTCCACTCGCCGTGCTCGTCGCGGTAATCGGGAATACCAGAGCCCGTGCTCACGCCCGCGCCCGTGAGCACGGCAAGCCGGGGATGGCTCTCGATGAACTCGCGTAGCGCCGTCAAGCTGACGGCCTATCTCTTGAACTCACTGCCGGCCTTCCACTCCGGCCGATTCTCGGCATCGGCAACCAACTGTCCGGCGATCATCAGCCATGTCGCATCTTCTGCCGCCCCGGAATAATCCCAGTCGGGTCTCACCTCGTCCGAGACCTGGTGATAGTCGTTCTTCGAAAAGGCATCCCACTTCTGCTCGCCGAAGTCCTTCGGCTTGCCGATGTAATCGAAGCCGCTGAAGGGAAACGCCGCCGGAATTCCGACCTTCGCGAATTCGATCTGGTCCGACGCGAAATAGAGGCCGCCATCGTCGATCGCTTCTTTCAGGAGTGTTCGACCCTGCTGCTGTGCGGCTTCGGCGAGCACCTCGTCGAGCGTAGATAGACCGTATCCGGTGGTTACCAGATCGGTTGTACGGCCGAAGACGTTACCGCCATCGAGGTTGATGTTCGCGACGGTCTTCGAGATCGGGTAGAGCGGATGCTGCGCATAGAACCGCGAGCCGAGATATCCCTTCTCCTCGGCGGTCGTGGCAACGAACAGGATCGACCGCTTCGGCTTGTGTGCAAGGGTGGCGAACGCCCGCGCGATCTCGAGCATCTGCGCCGTCCCCGCGGCGTCATCGATGGCGCCGTTGTAGATCTGGTCGCCCGCAAGCGTTGGATCCATTCCCAGGTGGTCCCAGTGGGCACTGAACAAAACGTGCTCACTCTTTAATATGGGGTCAGAGCCTTCGATCCGCGCGACGACGTTGTGGCTGAAGATTTTTCGCAGCTGGCTCTTCACCGAGATTTTCGCGCGCGCGTTCGTCACCACCGCATGCGCGCCGGGGAGCGATGCTGCCGCCTGTAGCCGGTCGAAGTCCTGGCCCGCAAACGACATCAGCCGCCGCGCCGCGCCGATCGTGATGAGGCCAGAGATCAAAGTTGCGGTACGTGAGTGCGCGGGCTCGAGCGCGGCGCCTTCCATTTTCGCGAACGTCTGGAAGAGGGAAAAGGCTTTCGCCTTTTCCGGGTCGGTCACGATGAGGATTCCCGCGGCGCCCTTGGACGCAGCCAGGTCGAACTTGAACTCGCGCGTCGAATACCAGGAGCGCATGTCGCCTTTGAAGACAGGGCCCGGTGGCTCACCGCTCAGCACGATCACCAGCTTGTTGCGCACGTCGACGTCCTTGTAGTCGTCCCAGCCCCACGCGGGCACGGCGATGCCGTAACCCGCAAACACAACTGCCGCGTTCCTGATCGACGCCGTTGCGCGCAGCGCCGGAAAATCGTGCACGAAGTCGTCGGGAAAATTCAGCGCCAGCTTGTGACCGGCGGCTTCGATCTCGATACGGGGCACGGTCCGGTAACCCACCAGCGGCACCTTTTGGAGGTAAGTGCCATCCGGATTGCCCGGCTCGAGGCCGAAAGTCTTGAGCTGCTGCTCGAGGTACGCGATCGTCAGCGCCTCTCCCCGAGTCCCCGGCGCGCGTCCCTCGAAGTCGTCGGATGCAAGTAGTTTGATGTGCGCCGCGATGTTCTCCGGCAGGATCACATCCGCGGCAAACAGTGGCGTTGCAACGAAGCAGGCAGCCAGCAAGGCGAGGCAACGCATGGCTGCTAACGACCGCTGAACGCGGCCGTGAGCTTCGCCGGGTCGGAAGGCGATTCGGAGCCCACCGTCCACACCCGGTCGAATCGCGATTTCGGGAATGTCTGCGCGTAGAACCGGGCCGCTTTCCCGGCTTCCTTGACGTACCAGAAATGCGGAACGATGCGGGTCAGGGCGCGGACGGGCATGAGGCTCTCATTCACTTTCGAAGGATGCCGTCACCATATACCGGGGGCGTTCCCGCTGGAACGTTCGCGCCCCATCACGAAGTCCCGCCGGATTATGTGGAGAGGGGCAGCGAAGACTCGGTGAAAGTGTCGAAATCTCTAACAGTTGAGAGGCGGTGCGGCGATTGCCTACGAACGGATTGGGCGTTCGCCGTCTCCGCGCAGGCTTCAGGTGTAGGAAGTTTGCACTTGCTTCTTTTCACCGAGCAACTTCTCCATGAGCGCGTCGACCGTACGGATTTCTGTGTGTTTCGCGATTTTGGCAGTCGGCGTACTGGCCGGTTGCACCGAGGGCACCCGATCCACGGGCTCCGGAGGAGTTTCGCTCGCGCCACCCGGGGTAGGTCCCGCACCGGTAGAGACTCCTCCGCCGGTATCGACACCGGATCCGACGCCCACGCCGATTCCAACGCCGACGCCGGATCCAGTCCCGGCTCCGACACCGGTTCCGCCGCCGCCGCCCGTGCCGCCGTTGTCACCGATCATCGTGGATCTCGACGACAACCACAGAGTGGGTACTCCGCATTGGCCTGCCGGTGATTCTCCGACGGGCGGACAAGGCGATATGGTCAACTCGCTGGAGTGTTTTCGCGATGAGCCGCCCGAGACTTACCACGTGCATTCACACCTATCTATCTTCCTGGACGGGGTGGCGCTGGCGGTTCCCGGACAAATCGGGATCGTGACGCTGAGCCCCACGCAGAAATGCTTTTACACGCTGCATACACACGATTCCTCCGGCAAGCTGCACATCGAAGCTGCCACGCCCGCGATGTTCACATTGGGAGACCTGTTCAAGATCTGGGGCCAGCCGCTGGCGGCCGACAATGTCGCGGGGCTGGTCGGAAAACCGATCGTCGTCTACGTCACGGATCAAAATGGTGTGGTGGTCCAGGCTACCGGTGACTGGAACGATCTCGAATTGCTGTCGCATCGGGAGATCACGATCCAGGTCGGCACGCCCATCGCCGAAGTGCCCAACTTCACATGGACCGCTCACTGACGGAGTACACGCGTAGATAGAGTTGGGTCAGTTCCTTCGCGAGTTTCATGGAGTTCTCCAACAGTTCCTGCTGGCTGCAATATTCGGTCACGTGCCGCTGCCTAACAACGCCCGAACGGTTCGCTGCGCATACCTCTAACGGGGGATCGTTTCGATGCCTTTGACGGGTTAATCGTTCAACCCGCGGTGGAACTGAAGTACATTCGCGGCAATGGCCGCCGTAGTTCCTGACAAGAAGCGCATCAGACCTTTCGCATCCGACGAGGCACTCGAGACCTGGCTGCGCGCGCATCACGACAAGGAACCGGAGCTCTGGCTCAAAATCCACAAGAAGGATTCCGGGTTGCCGAGTGTCACCGCGCTTAGCGCGCTCGATGTGATGTTGTGCTGGGGGTGGATCGACGGCCTGCGCAAGAGTTTCGACGAGCAGTCTTTTCTGCAGCGCTACACGCCACGGCGCGCAAAGAGCATCTGGAGCCAGGTCAATCGCGTCAAGGTCGCCCGGCTCATCGCCGCGGGCCGCATGACCGCCCATGGTCTAGCGCAGATCGGTGCCGCCAAGAAGGATGGCCGCTGGGATGCCGCGTACGCACCCATGCGCGAAGCGTCCGTGGAAAAGTTACCGAAGGATCTGGCCTTGGCGATCGGCAAGAACGCCAGGGCGAAGAGAGTACTCGCGGGGTTGAGCCGCGGGAATCTGTTCGCACTCGCATTCCGCGCCAACAACATGAAAACGGCGGCGGGTCGCGCCCGGAAAATCGCCTCGCTGGTGGCCATGCTGGCGCGCGGCGAAACGATCATTCCACAGAAGGCAAAGCGCGCCCGACCTGCGAAGCGTCAGGGGCCGAGGTGAAGCCGGTCAGGCGAGCAAGCGCTCGATGTCGGAAACCTGGTTCGGACGATCAGGCAACAGCACCGGACGCCGAGTCATTCGTCAGGCTGCCCACAGACTCTAAACTCTCGCCATCGATTCAATACAAACACTGGAGATGAGAGATGAGTGCCCATCATGCCGACCTTGCTCCCAAACCGGCCATGCGCCGTTACCTGATCACGCGGACTTTCCCGGCGGGTGCGCTCGACGGCTTGGACGCGGCGGTCAAGAAACAGGTGAACGAGAACAACAAGTCGGTCGACGTCACCTGGGAGCGTTCGTATGCGAACGCGGACAAGACCAAGACTTTCTGCATCTATAACGGCCCGGATGAAGCTGCGATCCGCCAGGCGGCGAAGCTCAACAATCTGCCGGTCGACACTGTCACGGAAATTCCGGTGATGTTGCTGCCGGAGTAGATAGTCTAGACTGCTGGAATGTTGAAGCTGGTAGCGAGAACCCGCGACGAAGTGAAAGCGACGCTAGACTCGATGGACAGCGACGCGCGTGCGCAGATCTCCGCGGATTGGTGGGCGAAGTTCCAGGCCTCCGCGCAGCGCGACCCCTGGGTCCACGGCTTCAACCTTTTCCTCGACGATGGCACGAACGTGGGTATCGGCAGCTTCAAGGGCCCACCCGTCGAGGGCGTCGTCGAGATCGCCTACGCGATCGTGCCGGAACATCAGCGCAGGGGCTATGCGACGGCCGCGGCCCGCGGCATGGTCGAATACGCGTTCCAATCACCGAACGTCCAGATAGTCAGGGCACACACGCTGCTCGACGGCGCTGCCTCACAACGCGTATTGCTGAAGGCTGGTTTCACCGACGTGGGCGAACACGTCGAGCCCGAAGACGGACTGGTGCGGCGCTTCGAAATTTCGAGGAGGCGGTAGCGTCAGTTCAGTTTGAGCCTGAACGGAAACTGCATGCTGCAGGGCTTGCCCTGGCACACCGCGGGTTTGTATTGAGCCTTGACCAGAATGGACGCCACGTACTGTGACATTTCGTAGGCGTTCGGACCGCCGACGCCACCGAAGTCATCGACCTTGCTCGCCACACCGTCCGGTCCGACGGTCACGCCGAAGTTCAGCTCGCCACGCGCGCGGAGCACGCTCTGACCCTTCTTGATGGCGTTGAAAATGGGCTTCATCCCCTTCGCCGGGAAGGGCGGCTCGTCGCCGTCCGCGAGCTTTTCGTACATGGAGTTGAGCTCCGCCTTCTCTTCCGGCGTGAGCTGGTCATAAGTCTTGTTCAGCGGAATCTTCGACTTCCAGCGCAGGTCTTTTTTGATGATCGAGCCGGTCGAGGAGGTCGACTCGACCGTTTGACGAGTGGGAGCGTCGGGGATGCCGTGCTCGTTGCTGGCCGTCTGCGCGTGCGCGGTGCCGAGCGCGCCGGCCGACACCGCAATGAGGAGCATTAGTTTGTAGGTTTTCATGCCCCAACTTGACCACGGTCAGCACCGGCGGTCAATTCAGGCGCTAGCCGCCCTTGAGCTTTTGCTGGAACCGGTACTGCATCGTGCAGGGCGAGCCGTTGCACATGCCGGGTTTGTACTTGGTCAACAGCAAGACCTGCTGCGCGACTTCCGCCATCTGGGTGCTTCTGAGGTTGCTGAAGTCGTCGACCTTGGTCGCCTTGCCATCGGGTCCGACCGTAACGGCCATGTCCAGCGCTCCACGCGCCTGCAAAACACGCTGCGCATTCTTGATCGCAGTGAATATCGGCTTGATGCCTTCGGCCGGGAATGGCGGCTCGTCGCCCGGCGGAAGCGACTCATACATCTTGAACAACTCGGCCTTTTGCGCTTCGTTGAGCTCTCCGTAAGTCTTGTTCAGCGGGATCTTCGAATTCCAGCGCAAATCTTTCTTGAGGATCGTGCCCGTCTCCGAGGTCGCTTCCTGCACGTTGCGCGTCGGCGATTGGGCGGATGAAGACCTTATGCCCGGCATTTCACCGGGCTGCTGCGCCCAGGCCCCGGAAAATACACTCGCGGAAACCGCAATCAGAAGCAGAAATCTGGATTTTTTCATGGCGAAACTTCAGCACGCGCGGATTCACGGTGTCAATTCCTCTTCCGGATAACATGTCACATGATCGTGAAATCAAATATAGGCGGATTACTACGCGAGTGGCGCACCTCGCGGCGGATGAGCCAGCTCGCGCTCGCGATGTCGGCGGGCCTGTCGGCGCGGCACCTGAGTTATGTCGAGACGGGCAAGGCGCAGGCGAGCCGCGAGATCGTCGGCCGCCTGGCCGATGCGTTCGAGATGCCGCTGCGCGAACGCAACAGGTTGTTAGTTGCCGGCGGCTACGCGCCCGAATATTCCGAGAGCCCGCTCGGATGATGGCTAACAACGCGGCCGTGCGCGTCAACCAGTTGCTCATGAACGGGCGGGAGAGCCGGCACACGAATCTGCTGCACCAGCTGCGTTTCTTCGAGACGATCACCACGTTTTCGATGCCGCGCGATGTCACTCTCGATGAGCTGCGGATCGAATGCGCTTTTCCGGCCGACGACCACCCTGCAGGCCTCTATATAAGGAGTCGGGCGCCTACGACGCGGCTAACAAGACCTACACGTTTCTGGGCGACACGAATCCATTGCGCGAAGTATTACGGGTCCGTGATGACGACCACTTCAGCTATGAGTACTTTGAAACTCACGACGGCAAGGAATCGCTGGCCATCCGGCTCGAATACACGCGCATGAAGTAATATCCGGGACTCGCCAAATCCAGGACAACTTCCATGCTGCATTCCACCTCGCGCCGCGCGGCTTTGATCGCCGTCATTGCCGCCGCATTACTGCAGGCCGCCTGTTCGAAGACCGCGGACGCTCCGCCGCCGGCGGCCGAGGCGCCAGCTCCTGCTCCGGCTCCCGCAGCACCCCCGCCGCCCGCCGTCGAGCCCGCGCCCGCGCCCGCGCCGAAACTTGCGAACGATCACGCGTTCACGATTGGCCAGGCGTCCGCGCTGGCGCTGCGTGATGGCGGCATGGAAGTCCCGAACGACAACAAGGTGTTCGGCGTGGGGCAGACGCCCGCGGAAGTCGCGGCGGTCCTGAAGTCCGCGGGGCAACCGACCGACAAACTTGCGCTGACCATCGAGCCGCTGCTGGTGAAATCGGCGGATCGGGTGTTGCTGTTCGACACCGGCGCCGGCGCGAACTTCGGCCCGGGGGCCGGCAAGCTGCTGACTTCGCTCGGTGAAGCCGGCGTCGATCCCGCAAGCGTCACGGACATCTTCATCTCGCATGCGCATGGCGATCATGTCGGTGGCCTGGTGAACGCCGAAGGCGCGCTCAACTACCCGAACGCGACGATTCATATTTCCAAGCCGGAGTGGACGTACCTCACCGGGCTGGATGGCGAAATGGCCAAGGCCGTCGGCGTCAGCAATCTCGACGCGCTGGTCACGGCGATGAAGGCAAAGGTCGATGCGTTCGCGCCCGGCGCCGAGATCGTGCCCGGGGCGGTGAAGGCCATCGCGATCCAGGGCCACACGCCGGGTCACTCGGGTTACCTGATCACCTCGGGCGCCGGGTCGCTGCTGTATGTGGGCGATTCCATGCACCACTTCGTCATCTCGGTGCAGAAGCCGGAATGGATCAACGCCTTCGACGGCGACCACGAAGTCGCTGCGAAGAGCCGCGCCGAGCTGATTGCCCGGCTCGCGCAGAGCAAGCAGCGCGTTTACGCGGTGCATTTCCCGTTTCCGGGAATCGGCACGTTCGAGCAGAAAGGCGAGGGTTACGTCTGGGTCTCGGAGTAAGCACGCGCTGTCGAAATGCGGGGTTGCCGTTCGGCTAGTTGTCATGACACTCAAGATCGTCGAGCGGCCGGCGCAGATCATGGTCGGCCTGCAGATTCGCACCACGCCGATGTCGCCGGAGATTCCGGCGCTGTGGCCGAAGTTCGTGCCCCGCATCGACGAAATCGCGAATTCCAACGAGGCGCGCGTGAGCTACGGCGTCATGCGGCACGAAGCAGGGCCGCCGAGGGTCCTGCACTATGCGGCGGCGGTCTCGGTATCGGCGGCGGGTCCGATTCCCGCCGGCATGGAAAGCCTCACGTTACCGGCGGGCATGTATGCGCTGTTCAGTTACCCGTTGTCCGGGCTGAGCAAAGGCTTCCAGGAGATCTTCGAGCGCCTGTTGCCGTCGTCCGGCTACGCGCAGCTTCCGGGACAGCCGTTCTTCGAGAGGTACGGCGCGGCGTTTGATGCCGGCAATCCCGCTTCGCAGGTCGAGATCTATGTGCCCGTGCGCCGGCGCGACGTGCAACTCACGCCGTGAACGAGTCTCCCTACCGTTGGGTGATCGTCGTGCTGGGCGGCCTGATGGGCTGCGTCGCCATCGGCGCGATGTTCTCACTCGCGGTCTTCCTCGCGCCGATGTCGGGCGAGACCGGCTGGTCGCGCGCCGGCATTTCGTTCGGGATGACCATCAACTTCATCGTGATGGCTTTCGGCTCGTTCGCGTGGGGCGCGGCCAGCGATCGCTGGGGCGCGCGCGTCGTCACGTTGTGCGGCGCGGTGTTGTTAGGCACGGCACTCACGCTCGCCAGCCGCGCCACCACGTTGCTCTCGTTCCAGCTCACCTACGGCATTCTCGTGGGCCTCGCGGCCAGCGCGTTCTTCGCGCCGATGATCGCGACGGTGATGGGCTGGTTCGAGACGCGCCGCAATCTCGCGGTGTCGTTGGTGTCGGCGGGCATGGGCATGGCGCCGCTCACCATCTCGCCCTTCGCGAGCTGGCTGATCACGCACTATGGCTGGCGTTCGGCGATGTTTTCCATCGGCGTCCTCGCCTGGGCGGTGGTGATCCCCGCGGCGCTGTTCGTGCGGCAGCCGCCGGCGACCGGCAGCGCGAAGGTTGCGCAGCCGGCGGGGTCCCCCGCGCCGCGGCCTGACCAGGGCGAGATCGGCAGGGCGCTGACCTCGCCGCAGTTCCTGGTGCTGGGTTTCACCTTCATGTTGTGCTGCGCGGCGCACTCCGGGCCTATCTTCCACGTGGTGAGTTACGCCATGTACTGCGGCCTGGGTTCGATGGCGGCGGTCAGCGTGTACAGCGTCGAAGGGTTGGCGGGCCTCGGCGGCCGCGTGCTCATCGGTTTGCTCGCCGATCGCTTCGGCGCGAAGCGCCTGCTCATCTGCACGTTGTCCGTGCAGGCGCTGGCGATCGCGGCTTATCTCAAAGCGAACGAGGCGTCGGAGTTCTATACGCTGGCGGTGATCTTCGGCGTCGCCTATGGCGGCGGCATGCCGCTGTATGCATCCATCGCGCGCGACTATTTTCCGCAACACATCATGGGCACCGTGTTTGGCGCGGCGACGATGTTGTCGAGTCTCGGAATGGCGCTCGGCCCCGTCGCTGGCGGCTGGGTGTTCGACACGTATAACAATTACGCATGGCTCTACATCGCCTCCGCGGCGGTCGCCGTGGGCGCGGTGTTACTGGCGACGGCGTTCCCGAAGCCGCTCAGGGCAGTCCCTGCGTAACACCGGTGGTGATGCGCGAAATTCGTTCCTTGAAAGCCGCGGCGTGGCTGCTAAAGTCCGCCCATGATCACTTTGAAATCGAACAAGGCGTCAGTGCCTATCCAGGTGCGCTGCGCGGATTCCATCGGCACGCAGGGTCAGTGGCTGGCGGATACGGTCGCTTCTTTCGAAGGCACGGGACGCGGGCTGGCCGACGGCGAATCGGTGGAAATCGGCTGGATCAACTTCCATCTGCGCAAGCAACCGGATGGGTCGCTGCTGGTTTGCGAGCCGGACTTCGCGTCGGATCCCTTCAAGGCCGTGAGCGAAGATGTCTCCAGGTCGCTTACAGTGCTCACCGCGCAGATCGACCTGCTCCGGGTGGTCGATCTGAAAGCCGAGCCTTGCCGGTTCGATCAGACGCTGGTCGTGCGCAGCGGCACGCTCGACCAGCGGAATGTGTTCGCGCGGCGGCAGCAGCCGTCGGGACGCGACTCCGGCTGGTATCTCGGCCCGACAGATACGCCCTTCGCCAGGCCCGCCCCCTCTGAGCTCAAGGCAATCCCGCTCTATTCCCTCATGAACCGGCGGCCGCAGATCCTGCTGGCGCTGGCCTTGCCGGTTGGCTGCATGGTGGTCTGGGATGGCCCGCAGATCGCGGCGCTGCTCAATCCCGAAGGCCGCAATCTCTGGCACACGCCCACGAACTGATTCAAGGCGGTCCGGATTCTTCTTCCCAGAAGCGGATCGTGAGCACCCGCGCCGCGCCGGTCGGCGAAATGCAATCGTTCACGGTCAACAGTAGATAGACACCGCCCGCACCCGGAGGCTCCTCATGCTCAAGAAATGGCCGCTCGCGATCTTGTTTGTCCTGCTGTGTGGCTGCGCCGGCATGTTGCCTGCCCCCGAGCCGATGCGATCGATCGAATACGCCGCCAGCGCGACGCCGGCGAAATGCCTGTTCGTGTTGCTGCCTGGCATGGGTGACCATGCGGAAGCCTTCGAGCAGCGGGGTTTCGTCGAAACACTGCGCAATTCGGGCCGCTCCATCGACATGCGCGCGGCCGATGCCACCTTCGGTTACTACATGAAAGGCACGATGCTCGAGCGCCTCGCGGCTGACGTGATCGCGCCCGCCAGGGCGCGCGGCTACCAGGAGATCTGGCTGGCGGGACCCTCGATGGGCGGGTTCGGCTCGTTGTTCTACTCGCGCGCCCATACGGCGGACGTGACCGGCGTGTTGGCCATCGCGCCGTTCCTCGGCGACCGCGGCCTGATCGAGGAGATCACGAAGGCGGGCGGTCTTGCGAAGTGGCCGCCGCCCGCGCGCGTCGAGACGATGAACCCGGATAACTACCAGCGCGAGCTGTGGCGCTGGCTGCAGGCGGTGACGCAGGGCAAGGAAGCTGCGCCGCTGATCTTCGCGGGGTACGGCACTTCGGACAAACTACGCGCCGCCGATTCGTTGCTGACGGCCGAGCTGCCGCCGTCGCGCGTGTTCCTGACGGATGGCAAACACGAATGGCCTGCCTGGCAGCGGGTGCTGCAGAGCTTCCTGGCTTCGCCGGATTTCTCGTCGCATTGTCGATGAGATCAATTTTTGCAGCATGCATAAAACCTAAGGTGATCGAGGAATCATGAACGAAAGAGTCACTCCAGACGGCCGCTACTTCGTCGTGCGCGGGCGCTTGTGGCGCCGCGCGAACCCGGATATCCCGGTGGACAAGCGCGAGCTCCTGGTCAGCGAGCTGATGGCGGCGCGGCGTGCGGTCAAGGCGGCGATGAAATCCGGGCGCCCCGAAGAGCTGGTGCCAGCACGCAAGGCGGTCGACGCCGCGAAGATCGCGCTCGGCGAACGCGGGCCGGTCTGGTGGACCGACGGCGCGCCGGATCTCAATCGCGAGAAGGTGAAGGACAGTCCGTACGCGGAGTGGTACCAGCAGTAGCTCGACCCGCGTTCGGGACGAATGTGCCGCGACCCTTCGCCAGCGCACGGCGCGGAGGTAGTCTTCCGCTCCCCGATCCAGGAGGACACATGAGCAACACTAACAACCCTGCGCTGCGCGGCATCCTGCCCGGCGGCTTCTTTGCTGGCCTCGCGGACTTCATTTATCCCACCGTCAAGACCGTGATGAACGGCGGCGAATGGACGCGGCCCTGGAAGGGCGTGGCCAGCGGGTTGTTAGGCCAGGCCGCGCGCGACGGTGGCATGGAAATGGTCGTGCTCGGCGCGGCGCTGCATTTCTTCATCTGCCTGTCAGGCGCGGCGTTGTTGTATCTGCTGGTGAGCCGCGTGAAGTTCATGCCGCGGCAATGGCTGGTGCTGGGCGTTCTCTACGGCACCGCGGTCCTGCTCACCATGAATTACGTGATCCTGCCGCTGTCCGCCATCGGCCGCGGCATCTACCCGCTCGACCAACTGCACATCCATGCGTTCTGGCACATCGTGCTGGTGGGTTTGCCGACGGCATTTTTCGTTTCGCGCGCGTTGCCTCGCCATTGAACGGGAAATGACCCAGGACCCTGCGCTATTGCGGCGGCTGCTGCGCGCCAAGGACCGGATGGACGCCGCCTCTCACGAGGAATGGCCGGTAACGCGGCTGGCGCGCGTGAGCGGCGTTTCCGCGGCGCATTTCGCGCGCGAGTTCAGGAACGGTTTCGGTGTTCCGCCGCATCGTTACCTGCTCACGCGCCGGATCGAACGCGCCACGACCTTGCTGCGTGATACGAATCTTTCGATCACCGATGTCGCGTTCCAGACGGGCTGGCAAAGCCTCGGCACGTTCGGGCGCATCTTCCGCGACGTCACCGGCGAGAGTCCGGGCGCGCTGCGAAAGCGCCAGCAGGCCGAGTCACTCGGCGCGATCGGCGTGCCGGTCTGCATCGAACGGGCCGCTCGACGGCCTGACTTGCGGACAGCAGTTTCGGAGAAGCGGCGCCGCACGGCCGCCGGTATAAAACGGGCCAGCAAATAGGAGGTCCGAATGAGCCAGGGTGTGGATGTCGTTGGTTTGTATGTGCGCGATCAGGACGAAGCGCTGTCGTTTTACGTGGACAAGGTCGGGTTCCGCGTCCACACGGACGTGAAGAATGGCGACTATCGCTGGCTCACGGTGCAACACCCGGAACAGCCGTCTTTCCAGCTCGGATTGTTCAAGCCCGGCCCGCCGGTGCTCGATGCGGCCACCGCGCAGACGATGCAGGCGATGGTCGCCAAGGGCGCGATGCCGCCCCTGGTGCTCCTCGTCAGCGATTGCCGCGAGGCTTACCAGCGGATGCGCGCGAGCGGCGTGGAGTTCACCCAGGAACCGGTGGATCGCTACGGCGCGGTCGATGCGGGGTTCCGTGATCCGTCCGGTAACGGCTGGAAGATGATCCAGGCGCGCCGCTGAGGTAGCTAGGGAGGGTGACCGCGGCTGCGAATCGCACGCCGCGGTCACGTCCCGGATCAATTGGTCCTGGGCTTGTCCCCAGCCGGCGTTTCGGTGTGCATGACGCACTTCCAGTCGCTGCCGGTCTTGATCCAGGTGGACGAGTCGTTCATCTCCTGCACTGCGTTACCCGTCTTGCCCTGCTCCGAGATGTGTTGCTTCACGTGGTAGGTCAGCACCGCGGTGGCCTCGTTCGGGAATACGACTTCGACATCGCTGAGTTCGAACCGGGTCAGCTTCTTCACCGGGTTGACCGTCATCTTGCGATACGCTTCATGGTCGAACTTCATGGCGCCCTGTGCGCCCACGAGCATGGAAGGCTCGTTGAGCAGTTCGACGGCGGCATCCGCATCTTCGTCGACGACGGCCTGCCAGAATTTGTTCTCGAGTTCGATCAGGGTCTTGCTGGGTGTCGGCATGACGTGCTCCTTTGATCAGTATTCGAGTATTTTCGGGGCCGGGCCAATAGCAGACGATCGGACGCTGCCAATGAGGGCCGTAAGGTTTGTCCGGCGTTCCGGTTACGCGACAGAGAGGCTGGCATGAGTTCGTCATTTCTCAAGATTGGTGCGGCCGTCGTGTCGTGCGGGTTGTTAGTGCCGTGGGTGCATGCCGACGCGGCCGACGATCGCACGGCCGGGATGAACATGGGTGCCATCCTCGCCTGGCGGCTTGGCCCGGAAGTGGTCGAAGAGCGCTGCCGCAGCGCGGATCCGGCCGGTGTCGCGATCCGGCAGGCTGCGTTGCACACCTGGCTGGACAAAAACGCCACGCTGATTCGCTCGGTCGACGAGCGCATCGCGGAAGTGGTGCCGCTGCTGTCGCCGCAGGAACCCAAGGACGAGTTCGTCGCGTCCGTGAAATCCCATGTTCGGGACATGATTCTGGAGCCGCTTGCGTCCGCGAAGAATCCGGAAGAGGTCACCGCCCTGTGCAAGGCCGAGGCCGACCCCGCGAAGGCGCGCTGGAACAACCCGGGAATGCCGATGGTCGCGATGGCGCTCGCCGAACTCTACGACTGGAAGGTCAAGAAGACGGCAAAGTGAATTCCGTGGCAACCGTGCCCGCCACCTTGATCACGATCCGGCTCAGCCACTATTGCGAGAAAGCGCGCTGGGCGCTGGACCGCGCATCGTTGCCGTATCGCGAAGAACCGCATGTTCCGTTGCTGAGCCGATTCGTGGCGCGGCGCGCCGCGGGTGGGACGGTGCCGGTGCTCATCGACGGCGATCTGCGACTCACCGAGTCCACCGACATCCTGCGGCACGTGGATTCATTGCATCCCGGCATGCTCTATCCACTCGAAGCGGGCCTGCGAACGGAAGTCGAATCACTCGAGAGTCGTTTCGACCAGGACCTCGGTACCCACGTGCGGCGCTGGGCCTACGCGCACCTGCTGCCGGAGAAGGCGCTGCTGCGCGAGTTGTGGTCGCGCGGCGTACCGAAACGCGAAGCGCTGTGGATGCCGCTCATCCTGCCGGTCGCCCGCAAACTACTGCGCCGCGCGTACAAGGTAACGCCCGCGGGCGCGGGACGTTCGGGTGAGCGCATTCGCGCGGTATTCGCGGAAGTGGACGCGCGTTTGAAAGACGGGCGCCGGTTTCTGGCTGGCGATCGATTCAGCGCGGCCGACATGACGTTCGCGGCATTGGCCGCGCCGGCCGTGTTCGCGCCGGAATGCCGCGCGGTGATGCCCACGCTCGACCAGGTGCCCGGGGCGATGCGCAACGACGTCATGTCGTTGCGCGCCACTGGCGCCGGGCAGTTCGCCTTGCGTTTGTATGCGACCGAGCGCGGGGTCACGCGGTCCGCAGGCTGACGAAGCGGCGCACCCACGGCGCTACCAAGGTCACCGTCGGGAATGCCACGGGCCAGGTGGTCAAACAACTCTTGAGCCACTGGGCGAAGAATCCGGCGTGAATGCCCTGGCTCGATGCCAGGACGAACGCTGAAACGATCGCGACCATGATGGCGGACAGCACTGCGCCGAAGAGCAGGGGTGCGAAGCGGGCGGGAATAGTCATAGGAATCTCCTGGTGATCAATGCCCCGGCGTACAGGCCGAGGCCAAAAACTGCGTGGGTGACGATGCTCTGGATGCGCGCCGCGGCGGGATTCGGAGTGCGACTCGCCGCGATACCTGCGCCCATGCCGGGCTGCATGAGCAGGAACGGCGCGGCGACGGTCGCGAGGCCGAGGATCAACGCGGGCGCGAGCGTCGGGTGCCCTAACCACTGCGCGCCCCATACCAACGGCAGCAGCGCCGCGAACGAAACGCCGATGAGGTAGTGGGCGGTCCAGCCGATCAGCCGCTCGGCATTCACGGGCGCCGCGGCGGCGATCCGATCGTGGCGCAAGCGGCCGCGCGGGAAGTGGCCTATCCATCGGCCCACCAGGCCGAAGTCCGGAAACGGAATGCCGAGCAGGCGTCGTCGAACAATGGCCCACAGGTCCGTCAATGCCGTTGCGAATACACCGATGAGAGCCGTGGTTGTCAAAAGGTTCATGGCTGTTAGAGTGCCACCTCAAGTCCACTTGAGGTCAAGGGCATGTTCGACCTGGATATCAATGAAGTGTCGAAAAAGGTCGGAGTTCCCGCCTCGACCCTGCGTTTTTACGAAGAAAAGGGCCTGATCGCGTCCGTCGGCCGCCGCGGCCTGCGGCGCCTGTTCGACCCGGACGTGCTGGAACGGCTGGCGCTGATCGCGCTCGGTCGGTCGGCCGGGTTCACACTGGAAGAGATCGGGCGTGTGTTCACGCGCGAGGGGTTGCGACAGATAGATCGCAAGATGCTGGCCAGCAAAGCGGACGAGCTGGACGGCTCGATTCGAAAATTGACCGCCATGCGTGACGGGCTGCGGCATGCCGCGGCCTGTCCGGCGCCTGGCCACATGCAGTGTCCGACGTTCCGCCGCTTGCTGGGGCTCGCCGTGTTGCGCACCGCGGATGCCAAAGCCCGCGCCCGAGTGCGCGCCAAGGCGAGCTGAAGCCGAGACGGATTTCAAACCGATTTCCGGATTCGGGCGTCTATAGGGCAGGCGGCCGGCGTATCGAGGGACGGGATGAGATTCAAGCGAGGGATTGCACGGATTCTGGCCCAGGTTCTTTTGATAGCGGCCGCCGCGCCCGTCCTGGGTGTGGAAATCGACGGCACTATCGGCGTCGAGGAGTGGCAGGCCGCCCAACACGTCACCGACTTCCGCAAGACCCAACCGCTCAACGGCGAGCCCGGCTCGTTCGCGACCGAGGCGTGGATTCTCGCCACGCCAGAAGGCCTCGCGATCGCCTTCAAGAACACTCAACCGCCGTCCGTCCCGCGAAATCGTCAGCGCGTGCAGCGCGATTTCCAGGACCAGGTCGATCGCGTCAACGTCATGGTCGATTTCGATGGCGACGGCCGCACCGCTTACGACTTCACGATCAGTTCCACCGATGGCGTCTATGACAGCATCGTCAGCAACGAAAACTCTTTCAACAAGGATTGGGACGGCAACTGGCGGCATGCGGTTTCGGGCGACCCGGAGACCTGGTCGGTCGAAGTCCTGCTTCCCTGGCACATCGCATCGATGCGCGAAGCCAAGGGCGACAAGCGCACCGTGAAGATGTACCTGGACCGCATCATCGGCGCGACGGGCGAACGGGTCGCCTGGCCACAGGCGAGTTTCGAACGCCCGCGCTTCGTCTCGGATTTCGCGCCGGTGGAACTGGCTAGCTACAGCTCCTCGCTGTTCGCGTGGACGCCCTACGTCTCATCGTTGTACGACAACGTGCGCGGCAGCAGCGAGGGTGACGCGGGTGTCGACGTGTTCTGGAAGCCCAATGGCCAGGTGCAGCTCACCGCCACCCTGAATCCGGATTTCGGACAGGTCGAAAGCGACGACCTGGTCGTCAACTTCGACGCCACCGAAACCTTCGTCAGCGACAAGCGCCCGTTCTTCACCGAGAACCAGGGCCTGTTCGAATTCACCACGCCCTCCGACTACAGCCAGCTGCTGTACACGCGTCGCATCGGCGGACCAGCCGACGACGGGATGGGGTCGGGCGACATCACCGGCGCGCTCAAGCTCAACGGCAGTTTCGGCGGCACGAAATACGGCATATTTGCGGCGGACGAAGCGGACGAAGCCGGCCGCACCTTCAGTGCGTTACGCCTGGTGCGCGATTTCAGCACGCAGAACCTCGGGTTGATGGCGACCCAGGTGAACCGCCCGTACCTCGATCGCACCGCGACGGTCATCGGCGCGGATCACAACTGGCGGCCGACCGCGCGCTGGAACGTGCGCACCCGCCTGATCGCCAGTGACATCGACGCAGGCGGGCAGGACACCCGCGATACCGGCGCCACGCTCTGGGCCGACTACGAGATGGATCACGGCTGGCGCCAGCAGGTGATCGCGATGCATTTCGGCAACGAGCTGCAGCTCAACGACGCCGGCTATCTATCGGAGAACAGCCTCAACTACCTGCACTACCAGGTCAGCCGGCGTTTCACCGATCAGCCGGCCGAATCGCGTTACGCTTCGAAGGACTGGCGCTGGCGGGTCACCACGGCCTATGACGATCGCGGCAACAAGCTGAGCGACCAGTTCCGCATGAGCCGCGAGAGCCGGCTGCGCAACGGTGCCTATCAATACGCGCAGATCAACGTGAACAGCGCGGGTCACGACAGCCTGTTGACACGCGGCAATGGAATTGCCGACACGCCCGGAAACTTCAACGCCTATTTCGAATATGAGCGGCCGCGCCAGGGCAACTGGTCGTACCTTTTCGAGCTCAACGCGTCCACGGGCGGGTTCGTGGGCAACGACCGCCTCGGCTACAACCTCCATCTGGAGCCCACGTATTTCGTCAGCGACGCGTTCAATCTGTACGTCGGACTGCAACACACCTTTACGCCGGACTGGCTGGTCTGGCAGGGCGAAAACCTCGTCGGCGGATTCGACGGGCGCGAAACGAACCTCAATGCCGGGTTCAACTGGACCATCAACACCCGCCAGGAGCTGCGGCTCAAGCTGCAGGCGATTGCGATCGATGCACGCGAGAAGACCGCGTATCGCATCGCGCCGGATGGCGAACCCGTCGAGACCTCGGATCCGATCGACGATTTCAGCGTGCGCAACCTGGGATTTCAGATCCGGTATCGATACGAGTTGGGGCCGCTCTCCTATGTGTACGTCGTTTACGGACGCGGCGGGTTCGACCAGGAAGACAGCGCTGAAAATTCAGGCAGGCTGCTGCGCGACAGCTTCAGGCTGCGCGACGATGAGCAACTCCTCGTGAAGGTAAGCTATCGATTCGAGTAACCGAGGAACCCGCATGAGCATGATCAAGATCGAAGAACACGTCAGGCTTTTCTACAAGGACTGGGGCAGCGGGCAGCCCATCGTGTTCCATCACGGCTGGCCGCTCTCGAGCGACGACTGGGACGCGCAGCTGATGTTCTTCCTGTCGAAGGGTTTTCGGGTGATCGCGCATGACCGTCGCGGTCACGGCCGCTCCTCGCAGACCTTCGATGGCAACGAGATGGATACCTATGCCCGGGATGTCGCGGCGCTGGCCAAACATCTCGATCTGAAGAATGCGGTGCACATCGGGCATTCGACCGGCGGCGGCGAAGTGGCGCGGTACGTGGGGCAATACGGCGGCGGCGGGCGCGTTGCGAAGGCCGTGTTGATCGGCGCGGTGCCACCCGTCATGTTGAAAAGTGACAAGAACCCCGGTGGTCTTCCCATGGAGGTGTTCGACGGCTTCCGCGCCGCGCTGGTGGCGAACCGCGCGGAGTTCTATCGCGCGGTGCCGTCGGGCCCGTTCTACGGTTTCAATCGCCCGGGAGCGAAAGTGCTGCCGGCCGTCATCGACAACTGGTGGCGGCAGGGCATGCAGGGCGGCATCAAGCCGCACTACGATTGCATCAAGGCGTTCTCGGAAACGGATTTCACCGAGGATCTCAAGAAGATAGACGTGCCAACACTCGTGATGCATGGCGATGACGACCAGATCGTGCCGCTCGCGGATTCCGCGCTGCTCGCGGTGAAGCTGCTCAAGAAAGGGACGCTCAAGGTTTATCCGGGGCTGCCGCACGGAATGTGCACGACGCATGCGGATGTCGTGAACGCCGATCTGCTGGCGTTCATCCAGTCATAGCGGGGTTGGCCGTCGATCCCCTCTTATCTCTTTATGGCCCGGATGCAGCGATAAACCCATTCGCCGGTCTCGAGGCGCCGATGGGCCCGATGGCCTTTCACGCCTGACCAGTCGCGGAAGTTCTCGCGCATCGGCTCCGGAAAACTCATCACGATCTGTTCGCGGCGTTCGCTGTCGAGCTCGAGCGCCTCGCGCACGTTGTTAGAAATATCTTCCACGAAATCCAGTGAAAAACCGGCGGCTTCGATGAGCCGCGCGGGATCTTTGTCCTTCCACGTCAGATCCGCGTGGAAAAAGGTGCCGCCGCTGTCGAGCACGCGCCACGCCTCGGAAAAGAATTGCAACGGGTTGTCGTACAGGTGCGAGGCCTCGACGTTGATCAGCGCCTGGCAGACCTTCGAGGGCAGTGGCAGTGCTTCGGCATTTCCGACTTCGAAGCGCAGGCCCGGCACATCGCCGAATCGCTGCAGGGCCAGGGCCACGTTTTTCTCGCTGATGTCGATACCCATGTACTCGCGCGGTTTGTACGTCGCGGCCACGTGGGCCGCGCCACCGCCGCGTCCGCAGCTCACTTCAACCACGCGTTTCCCGGTGAGATCGATGTCGCCCAACAAGTGACGATAGAGCTGCAGGCAGAACCGTTCCGGTTCCGAAGAACCCGCCAACTCCGCCGACAACGGCGCGTAGCCGTAGTTCATGAAGCAGAAGTCAGTGGTCGCGGTGGCGGCGGCGTTGTAGAACTGCCGCGCCTGTTCGCTGCGGGAAACCGGTTCGTTCAAGATCGGGCTCGGTTGTGAATCGTCATTCTGATTCCGTGGCGAGGATACATTGTCGTGCCGGGCGCGGGCTCTATCTTCTGCCCCGGCGCGACCTCCAGCGTGTATCGCTGCGCGACGCGCGCGACGACCAGCTTTAGTTCCACCAGCGCCTGCGCGGCGCCGACGCAGTTACGATGCCCGGCGGCGAACGGGAAATAGGCGAAGCGCGAACGCGCCGCGACCTGCGCCGGTTCGAAGCGAGAGGGATCGAAACGTTCCGGATCCGGCCAGTACTGCGGCAGGCGATGCGTGGCGTACATCGACATGACGATCGTCTGGCCGGCGGGGATGTGGTATCCGCCGACAGTGTCGTTTTCCATCGCCACGCGCGAGATGGAGTGGATCGGCGAATACAGCCGCAATGACTCATCGATGACCTGGCTCGTGTACTGAAGCTTGCGCAGATCGTCGGGGGTCGCCCGGCGCTCGCCGAGCACCTCGGAAACCTCGAGCTGCATCGCGTTGCGCACCGCGGGGTGTTTGAACAGCAGGTAGTGGATCCAGCACATTGCGGTTGCCGAGGTCTCGTGACCCGCGAAGAACAGGGTCGAGATCTGGTCGCGCAGCGAGGTATCGGAGAACTCGGGCTGGCCGTCCTTGGTGGCAGCCACCAGCCGCGTCAGCACGCCGCAATCCTTGAAACCGGTCTTGCGATGTTCGGTGATGTAGCCGTAGATGCAGGCGTCCAGCTCCGCGATGGCGGCGTCGAAGGCGGCGAGTTTTTCCCTGGACGGTTTCTTGAACAGCGCGACCAGCCCGCGCGGCGCCAGCGGCCAATGTTCCTTCGCGCCCGCCGCGGCCTTGCAGAATCGCTCCGAGATCGAATCGAATCCCGGGCCTAACAAGTACCGGCCGGCGAGCAGCTGCGCGAGCCGCGCGAATTCCGGCTCGACGTCGATCGATTCGCCGCTGTCGGCGAGCGTGCGCCAGCGATCGAGGAACTGGTCGGTGAGCTCCGTCATCCAGCCCACCTGGGCGTCGATGTGATCGGGTTTGAATTCCGGTTGCGTGACCAGGCGCTGACGGCGCCACTCGGCCGCTTCGCTCAGCAACATCCCCTGGCCGACCAGCGCCTGGATGTGCCGGTAGCGGATGTTCTTCATGTACTTTTCGCGATTCGTGACGAGCAGCTCGCGCAGCAGTTCGGGCTCGGACACCAGATACAGGTATTTGCCGCGGATCGGGATGCGCACGATGCCGCCGAACTGGCGCGCGGCCTTCGCCATCGTCTGCATTGGATTTCGCAGTATCGAGAGCAGGCAGCCGATGACGGGCAGTCCGCGGGGTCCTGGCGGATGACGAGGCAACGACGCGGTGCGCGTGGCTGAGACGAGCGAGCTCAAGATGTTTCCCCCCGGAATTGCTCGTCGAGAATGGCGTTCGATCGTACACCGTAGCGCCCGGGGGAGGCGCAAATGTTGGCGCGTCAGCGCGTCAAAGAGGCGCGCCCGCCCGCAGCAGGTCGATCAACCGTTCAGGCTCGACGGGTTTCGTAAAATGCATATTGAAACCGGCTTCGATTGCGCGGGCGCGATCCGCTTCCTGTCCCCAACCCGTCACGGCGATCAACGTGACCCCGCGGCCCGAGGGCCGCTGCCGCACGCGACGCGCGACTTCGTAGCCGTCGAATTCGGGCATGCCGATATCCAGCAACGCGACCTCCGGTTCGAGTCTTTCGATGCTGGCCAGCGCCTGCCGGCCATCGTGCACCACGGTCACGTCGTGGCCTTCCATCTCTAGCAACATGGCGAGGCTGTCGGCGGCATCGCGATTGTCATCGGCGATCAGCACGCGGCGCCGCGTGGCCGCGGTGCGTAGCAGCGGGGCGGTCGGCACGGTCACGGCGCCGACGGCGCGGCGCGGGATGCGCACGGTGAATTTGCTGCCATGGCCGATGCCCGCGCTGTCTGCCTCGATGGTGCCGCCATGCAGTTGCACCAGCGCCTTGGCCAATGCGAGGCCGATGCCCAAGCCGCCTTCCGAGCGATCCTGGGTCGCCTTCACCTGCGAGAACATCATGAAGACGTGGTTCAGCATGTCCCTCGACAAACCGATCCCGGTGTCGGTGACCGAGATGGTTACTGTGTGCGCGTCCGCGAAGGCCTGCAGGCGGATCGTGCCGTGCGGGTCGGTATATTTCGCCGCGTTCGTCAGCAGGTTTGACAGCACCTGCGACAGGCGCAGGGGATCCGCCGCGAACTCGACCGGCTCGTCACGCATCTCGATCAGCAGGCGATGCTGCTTCTCGTCGATCAGGGGCCGCGCGGTTTCGACGGCCATTTCCACCACGCCCCGCAGTGAAGTCTGCGACTCGCGCAACTCGGGGCGGCCGCGCGTGATGCGCGAGATGTCGAGCAGGTCGTCGAGCAGCGCGGACATGTGGCGTACCTGGCGACTGATGACCTGCTGGCTCCAGAGCTTTTGTTCGTTCGTTGCGCCAGGCGCGCTCGAGATCGCGGCGGCCTGGCGAATCGGCGCCAGCGGATTGCGCAGCTCGTGCGCGAGGGTCGCGAGGAATTCGTCCTTACGCTGATCGATCGCGCGCAGCGCGGCTTCGGCCTGCTTCGACGCGGTGACGTCGCGTGCGATCTTCGACGCACCGATGATCCGGCCACGTGAATCCTTGATGGGTGAGGAGGTCAGCGACACGTGGATGAGCGTGCCGTCCTTGCGCACACGCGTGGTCTCGTAGTGGTCGATGTGTTCGCCCGAGCGCAGGCGGGCCAGGATCGCGGGCTCTTCGGCCTGCAGCTCCGGCGGTATCAGCAGCGTGATCGGTTTGCCGATCACTTCCTCCGCGCAATAGCCGAACAAGCGCTCCGCGCCGGGATTCCATGTCGTGATGATGCCGTCGAGCGTCTTCGAGATGATCGCGTCGTCGGAGGACTCGACTACGGCGGCGAGACGACTGCGTACTTCGTCCGCCTGCCGGCGTTCGGCGATGTCCTGGATCACGCCGATGAACTGTTCGGCTTCGCCGTTTTCCGCGCGCAGCAACGTGACGTTGGCGCTGATCCACACCGGGCTGCCGTTCGCGTGTACGAAACGTTTCTCCAGTTCGTAACTGGTGATCTCGCCAGCCAGCAGCCCGCGGATACGCTCCTTCGTGACTGGCAGATCGTCGGGATGGGTCAGCTCGGCGACGGTGAGCTCGCGCAGCTCCTCGAGAGCGAGGCCGACGATCGAACAGAATTTGTAGTTAGCATCGAGGAACTTCCCGTCTATGTCCGCGGTGGCGATACCGACCGCGGCCTGGGCGAACATGGCGCTCAGGCGTTCCTCGTTGGCGCGCCGGGTTCGCTCGGTGCGGCGCCGGCGGCTCACGTCATGAAACACCATCACGGCGCCGGCGATGTTCCCGTTCGCATCGCGAATCGCGGCGGCGGAGTTCTCGATGCCCACCTCATGTCCGTCGCGGGCGATGAGCGCCATGTTACTGGTGGATTCGATCACCTTGCCGGTGACGAGCGCTTTTTCGACCGGGCTGTCGGCCGGCAGGCGCGTGTCTTCGTTGACGATGCGGAACACTTCGGCCAACGGCCGCCCGTGCGCTTCCACATCGCGCCAGCCGGTCATCTCTTCCGCCGGCAGGTTCACAAAGGTGACGCGCGCCTGCGCGTCGGTGGTGATGACCGCATCGGCGATGCTGGCGAGCGTGACCTGGAACTTTTCGCGCTGTTCCGCGAGCTCGGCGGTGCGCGCTTCGAGCGCCTCGTTGAGCGCCACCAGGTCGCGCTCGGCGCGTTGCCGGGCGGCGAGTATCGCCTCGACATTCTTGAGCGCCGCGGCACGAATGCGTTTTTGTTCGTCTTCTTCTTCGCCAGCCATCGTCAGTTGCCCGTCATTCCCAAGCCGACGCGTATGGATCGGCGCTGAGCTTACGCCTTTAGCTAGCTGGCGCTACATTCCCCGGAACCGGTACTGAAAGGCACTGCTCACCGGCAGGGATTCGGCGTGGCCTTTGAGGCTAAGCCGCAGTTTCCCGTCCTCGCCTTTCTCGACCGCCCGGATCGCACCGACCCGTACGATCGCGCTTCGATGCACCTGCCAGAATGATTCCGAATCGAGCGCCGCGATCAGTTCCTTGAGCGGGGTGCGGATGTGGCCTTCGCTGTCGGCGGTGACCACCCGGGTGTATTTCTCCTGCGCCTGGAAAAACAGCACTTCGTCGATCGAGAACATCTTCATCGAGTTGCCGATACTCGCGGTGATCCACTTGATGCCGGATTTCCCCGGCGCGAGTTTTGCCTGGACCATGTCCAGCAAGGCCGCCATGTCCGCCTGCGTCCCGTTGTTGAGCCGGGCGCGGGTGCGCTCCACCGCGCGGCTCAGGCGCTCGCGCGCCACCGGCTTCTGTAGATAGTCGACCGCGCCTTGGTCGAAAGCGCGCAGGGCGTATTCCTCGTAGGCGGTGACGAAGATGACCTGGCAGGACGCGCCCGCGGCGCGCGCCACTTCGAGGCCACTCACTCCCGGCATGCGGATGTCGAGGAACAGGACCTGCGGCCGGTGCTGCTCGAGCGCGTCGAGCGCGGCCAGGCCGTCGTCGCACTCGGCGACCACGTTCAGCTCCGGCCACAACTCGGCCAGCATCGCGCGCAGCTCCTGCCGCTGCGGCAATTCGTCTTCGGCGATCACGGCAGTGGGGCGGCTCACCTGACCGCGGCCTCGCGCGGAATGACCAGGCGTGCCAACACTCCGCCGGACGCGCGCTGCGACAGCTCGAGCGACGCGGTGGAGCCGAAGCGGGTCAGCAGCTGCGCGCGGATGTTGGCGAGGCCGGTCCCTTCGCCCATGCCCATCGTGAGGCCGGCGCCATCGTCCTCGACGCTGACCTCCAGGCGCTGCTGCTGGCCTTCGGCGAACGCACGCGCCGTGAGCTTCACGTGGATCACCCCGGGTTTCGGCTCGGCGCCATGTTTGATGGCGTTCTCGACCAGCGAGATGAGCAGCAGCGGAGGAAACGGCACGTCGCGCAGATCGGCCGGCAGTTCGAGCTCGACGCGCAGCCGTTCGCCCAGCCTTATCTTCATCAACTCGAGGTAACTCGCGCAGATGGCGAATTGTTCGCCGAGTGTCGACTGCGAGGTGCCGGTTTCGGCGCGCAGCTTCGGCAACGTGGCGCGCAGATATTGCGCGAGCGCGTCGATGGTCTGCGCGGCGCGCTGCGGATCGGAGGTGACCAGCGACCGCACCGACGCCAAGGTATTGAACAGGAAATGCGGCTCGACCTGCGCCTGCAGCAGCGTCAGCTTCATGTCGGCTTCGCCCTTGAGCGCGCTCATCCGTTCGAGCTCGGCGCGCCGCCGGTGCTCCGCCCACCGTTTCTTCTCGGAGAAGTAGGCGGGCAGGGCGAGGCCGCCACTGGCGGTGAAGAGGATGAGGATGTTGCGGCTCAGGTCCAGCAGACCGCGAAAGACGCGGTGCAATTCAGGCGAGATATCCGTCGGGGCCTTCGCCCCATGCCCGTGCCGCGCCATCAGACGATCGTGAAACCGCGAGGCCCAATCACCCGAGAGCGAGCCGAGCACGCAGCCGCAGATGATCACGCACACGATCGATGCGCGCTCCACGCGGCGCGAGAGATTGCGGTGACGGAAGAACGCCGCGAGCAGGGGGCCTGCGCCGACCAGGATGATGTTGGCAGCCGAACATGCCAGCGAAACGGCGATCGCTTCGGCGAAGCTTCGCACGTAGAGCCCGTGCGAGGCGCCGAAGGAAATTCCGGCCAGCGCGCCGATCGAACCGAACAACAGCGTTCGGCGCCAGGCCCAGCGCCAGCTGAACACGGCGTACTTCTGGTAGTACTGGATGAACGGCGACTCGCCCGCGGCCACGTCGGGCGGCAGCGGGCGGTCGAGTGGATGCAAGGTCTCTGTCATGCGCAGCGCGGGATGTTACGCCTCATCGGATGTTGTGGTCCCGTGCGGCCTTCTCCAGGGCTTCCTTGGGAATGAGCGGACGCAGCGTGGGATAGAACTGCGCGAAGGTGCCATCGAACGCGCCGTGATCGGTGTGGCAGGTCACGCAGGTATTCTTCGGCGGCAGCTTTTGGCCCTGCGGGGAATCGGCGCCAAAGAGGTAGAACGCGTGCCGCTGCGCGTCTTCGGTCTTGCCGATCACATGGATCTCGTAGTTAGTGAGCTCGGCCTGGGTGAAGCCGTTCTGGTTGATCGAGCGCGCCTGCTTGTCCGAGTTGTAGAAGGCGAGCATGAACATCGAGCCCGGTGCATAGGCGCCGCTTTTCACGAACTGTTGATAGGCGGCCGGTTCCATCAGGACGACCTGGAACTGACCGGGATTCGCGGCGTTGAACGAGCCCGGGTTGTAACCCATGCCGAGCGATGTGCCGAGAAACACCCAGTTCGCCAGATCGGCGGGTTTCTGCAGCTCGCCCGTGGGGGTGAAGCGGGCGACGTCGAGCGGCGCCGGCGGCGCCGCGGCGCGAGTCTCGACGGCGGCCGCGGAGAAAATCAGGGGTGCGAGCGCGAGTGCGCGGAAAAACGTGTTCATCAGGAAGCCTCCCATACGTTGGTATGGGAGGCACCCTATTGCGAAGCCGGGGCCGCTTTTGGACTTTGCGATGAAGACCCACTTTTCCGCGATGGAGCCCTAACGCCGTTCGTTGAATACCTCGCGCGCGATGTTCAGCGCGTTGATCGCGGCCGGGAAACCCGCGAACACCGACATCTGCAGGATTACTTCGATGATCTCCTGCGGCTTGCAGCCCACGTTCAGTGCGCCGCCGATATGAACCTTGAGCTGCGGGGCGGCATTCCCCAGGGCCGTCAATGCCGCGATGGTCGCGAACTGCCGCGAGCGGCGATCGAGACCGGGGCGCGTCATCACGTCGCCGTATGAAAAATCGACGATCCACTCGGCGAAGTCCGGCGCGATGTCGCGCAGGGATTCGACCACTTCGGGACCCGAAGCGCCGGTGATCTCCTGCAGCGCACGCAGGCCACGCGCATGGCGATCCTCGCTGAAGCTAACTACCTCGGCGCGCGGAGCGGACGGCCAGCCCTGGGGAAGTTCGGGGATACGTTCGGAGTAGGGCGTCTTCATGGCGCGGAGCGTACGGCGCGCACCGCGTTCGCGCTGTCAGACTATTGGAAATTCGTCTCAGAACCAGGCGCGAAGGCCGGCTATCAAAGTGGTTTCCCTGTCGGACTCACCGGCGGCGTGCCTCAAATCGGCGCTGTCGCCAAAATGAGCCGCCCAGATCACGCCAAAATAGGGCGCGAACTCGCGTCGCAACTCGTAACGAAGCCGTAACCCCAGCGCAAGGTCGGATAAACCCGAGCCGATCAGCCGCCCCGCATCGTCGCGTGTATATGCGTTCAATTCGACTTCGGGTTGCAGGATCAATCGCTGCGACAGCAGCAGATCGTAGTGCGTAGTTAGTCTGAAGGCGCCGCGGCCGCCGTCGCCCAGATACAGCGCCGCCGAGACGTCGACCAGTCCCGGCGCGAGCCCGGCAAAACCGAGCGCCGCCCAGTCGCGCGCCGGACCGCGGCCGGCGTCATGACGCAGGCCGGCACGCAGGCTCCACCAGGGCGTGATGATCCGGTCCCACAGCAACTCCGTGCGGGAGTCGCGCGTCTCGCCCGCGACGCGTTCACCTTCGGTCTCGAGCCGCAGCTTGTTGAAGTCGCCGCCGTACCAGGCGGCCGCGTTCCATTCGATCGCGCTGTCGTCCCCGTTCCGCCATTCCAGTTCATCGAGCATGACCTTGCCGAAGCGCCGGCGGTCGTCCATTCCCATCATCTCGGCCATTTCGTCGTAGGGCATGGAATGGACGCGTGTCTGTGGCGCGTCGGGCGGGACGTGCTCCAGCTCGCTCTGGCCTTGTGACAACGCGATTGGCGCGAAGGCGAGCGATGCGGCCAACGCCCAACGCCTCACGCCACCACCACTTCGCGGAACATGCCCGCTTCCATGTGATACAGCAGGTGGCAGTGGTAAGCCCAACTACCCAGCGCGTCGGCCGTGACCAGGTAGGCGAGCCGCTGACCGGGTTGCACGACCACGGTGTGTTTGCGCACCAGGAACGCGCCGCGTGTATCGATCAGCTCGCTCCACATGCCGTGCAGGTGGATCGGGTGGGTCATCATCGTGTCGTTCACGAGCACGACGCGGACGCGTTCGTTGTGGTTCAGTTTCAGCGGGCCGGCGTCCGAGAACTTCTGGCCGTTGAACGACCAGATGTAACGCTCCATGTGCCCGGTCAGGTGCAGTTCGATTTCGCGCGCGGCGTCGCGCCGGTCGATCGGACCGCCGAGAGTCGCAAGATCGGCGTAGGTGAGCACGCGCCGGCCGTTGTCGCGCAGCCCGATGCCCGGGTCATCCAGTCTCGGCATCACCATGCCGGCCTGCATGTCGACGATCGGCCCGGATTCCGCCGGAGCGTGATTCAGAGGCGAATGATCCATCTTGCTGTGATCCATCGCGCCATGGCCCATGTCTGCCATGCCGAGTTCGGCGCGTTTATCGAGCGCGGGAACCGCCGCGCTCATGCCGGGGCGGGGCGCCAGCGTGCCGCGCGCGTAACCGGTCCGGTCCATCGATTGCGCGAAGATCGTATATGCCGCATCGCCGGGCGTGACGATGACGTCATACACCTCGGCCGTACCGATGCGCAGTTCATCAACCGTCACCGGTTCGACGTCCTGGCCGTCGGCGGCGACGACGGTGAGCTTGAGCCCCGGAATGCGCAGGTCGAAAAAGCTCATCGACGAGCCGTTGATGATGCGCAGGCGGACGCGTTCACCTGGCTTGAAGGCGCAGCTGAAGTTGCCGGCCGGTGGCACGCCGTTCAGTAGATAGGTATAGGCATACCCGCTGACATCGGCTAGGTCGGTGGGGTCCATCCGCATCGACGCCCACATGCGCCGCTCGGCGGCGGTCGCGGCGAAACCCTTCGCGCGTGCGTCGGCGATGAAATCCGCGACGGTGCGTTTGTCGTAGTTGTAGTAGTCGCTCTGGCGTTTGAGCGTCGCGTAGATGTGTTCGGGGTCGTGATCGGTCCAGTCCGACAGCAGCAGCGTGTGTTCACGGTCGGCGCCGTGCCGCTCACCGCCGCGCCGTTCGACGACGATGGGCCCGTACAACCCGATCTGCTCCTGGAAGCGCGAATGCGAGTGGTACCAGTAGGTGCCCGACTGGTTCACCTTGAATCGATAGGTGAAGGTGGTGCCGGGGGCGATGCCGTCGAAGGAGAGTCCCGGAACACCGTCCATGTCCGCCGGCAGAACTATCCCGTGCCAGTGTATCGAGGTGCGTTCGCGCAGTTTGTTAGTGACGCGGATCGTGACCGTGTCGCCCTGGCGCATGCGCAGCAGCGGCGCCGGCAACTGGCCGTTGACGGTCACCGCGCGGCGTCGTGCCCCGGTCAGGTTCACCGGCGACTCGTCGACGGTCAGATCGAAGTCGGGGCCGGTCAGTTCATCGGGAGTGGCGGCGCCGGCGAACGACGGGCGCAGGCCTGCCAGCAACAGCCCGCTGGTGCCTAGGCCTTCTACGAAACGACGCCGGGTGAACACCATCCAAGACTAGCGGCGCGCGAATGCGCGGGCAATGCGTTGTGGCAGACTCGCGGCCGAATCCCACGAGAAAACGAATGGCCACCCGTCAAAACCTGCTGCGCACGCGCCAGGGGCACACCCGCGTCACCTATGTCGAGTTGTTCTTCGACCTGGTGTTCGTGTTCGCGGTCACGCAGTTGTCGCACACCCTGCTCGAGCACCTGACTCTGATCGGCGCATTGCAGACGGTGTTCCTGTTGCTGGCCGTGTGGTGGGTGTGGATGTACACCTGCTGGTTCACCAACTGGATCGACCCCGAGAAACCCGCGGTGCGCATGATGATGTTCGCGCTGATGCTGGCGGGGTTGCTGCTGTCGGCGTCGATACCGCATGCGTTCGGGCACGAGGGTCTGTTGTTTGCCGGCGCGTACACGTTCATGCAGGTGGTGAGGACGGC
>JBDTSP010000022.1:0-66891 GCA_039931065.1 Pseudomonadota bacterium
TCCTGCTGAACGCCGTGCATGGGCACGATCCGGGCAACTTCCAGAACATGCGCCGCATCCTGTGTTGGCTCGCGTTCTCGGGGATTTTCTGGATCGCCGGCGGATGCGTCGAAGGGCAGACCCGCGTGTTGTTGTGGCTGGCCGCGCTCGCCATCGAATACGCCGGCCCGTTCGCGTATTTCTACGTGCCCGGGCTCGGCAGGTCGAGCACGGCGGACTGGAAAATCGACGGCGCGCACATGGCGGAACGCTGCGCGTTGTTCGTCATCATCGCGCTGGGGGAGTCCATTCTCGTGACGGGCGCGACCGCCGCGTCGCTGCCGGCGACCACGCCCGCCATCTGCGCGTTCCTGGTGGCGTTCGTCGGCAGCGTCGCGATGTGGTGGATCTACTTCAACATCGGCGCCGAGCGCGGCAGCCGCGAATTCGCGGGCTCCGCGGACCCCGGGCGAATGGCGCGCAATGTGTACACGTATTTTCATATCCCGATCGTGGCCGGCATCGTCGTCTGCGCGGTTGCGGATGAACTCACCATCGCGCACCCGGCGGGGCACCTGACGCCCGGGGCGGCGGCAGTCTTGTTAGGCGGGCCGGCGTTGTACCTGGCAGGGAATATCTACTTCAAACGCGCCAGCGCGAAGTATTACCCGTTGTCGCATCTGGCCGGGCTCGCGCTGCTGGCGCTCGTTGCGGTGATCACGCCGTCGCTCGAGCATGTGACGCCGCTAGCGCTGGGCGCCGCGACGTCGGTGACCCTGGTTGTCGTCGCCGTCTGGGAGACCCTGTCCTTCCGGAAGTAGAAGTTAAAGGGGACATTCCGAGTTAATTGGAAAAAAAGAGACAACGAACGCGGTAACCAGGAATGTCCCCTTTATTTCTTGGGGACCAGGTTCGCGACGGCTGCGATCAGCGCTTCCGCGCGCACCGGCTTCGCCAGGTGTGCCTGGAATCCCGCTTCCATCGCATCGTTGCGATCCTGCAGTCTCGAGAACGCCGTCAACGCGATCGCCGGCAGCCGCGTCGCATCGAACCCGGCCGCGCGCAGGTTGCGCAGCATCTGGTAACCATCCAGCCGCGCCATGCCGATATCGCTGATCAGGATGTCCGGCACATTCGCCTTGATGTGCAGCATCGCCGCCTCGGCATCCGCGACGTCTGAAACCTGCGCGCCCACGTCGGCGAGAATTCTCGCGATCAACGCGCGCGCATCCAGATCGTCTTCCACCACCAGCACTCGCACGCGCTTCAGGCGCGAGCTCTGATCGCTCGGACTCTCGCTCGGTCGCTTGGCGGTGAGCGGCAACCGGACGCGAAAGGTCGCGCCCTTGCCGACGCCTTCGCTCTGCACCTCGATCGTCCCGTGCTGGATGTCGACCAGGTGCTTGACGATCGTGAGTCCGATACCCAACCCCGCGAAACTCTTGCCCGTGCCCGATTCCTGCTGACTGAATCGCTCGAAGATCTGCGGCAGAAACTCGGGGTTGATGCCGCGGCCCGTGTCGCTCACGGCGATTTCGTAGTGTTCACCCGCGACCTGCGCGACGACATTGATGCGGCCGCCGGCGGGCGTGAACTTGATGGCATTGCTGAGCAGGTTCCACACCACCTGCTGCAGGCGCGAATCGTCCGCGAAAACATAGGCCTCGCGATCCGCGATGTGGACCTTGATCTCGACGCCCTTGTGTTGTGCCTGGGTGCTGACGACTTCGACCGCCGACTCGACCGAGGTCGCCGGCACGATCGCGTCGAGGTCGATGCGCATCTTGCCGAAGCGGATGCCGGCGAAGTCGAGCAGGTCTTCGATCAGGTGGCTCTGCACGCGCGAGTTGCGTTCGATGGCGTCGAGCCCCTGCGTCAGCATCGCCGGCGTGACGTTCTTGCGCTTGAGCACGCTCGCCCAGCCCAACATCGCGTTCAACGGGTTGCGCAGCTCGTGCGACAACGTCGCCAGGAATTCATCCTTGAGCCGGTTGCTGCGTTCCGCCTCGGTACGCGCGGCGCGTTCGCTCGCGAGCAGGCGCTCGCGTTCGGTGATGTTCGTGGCGATCGCGATGCGCGCGCCATGGGTGTTGTCGGCGGCGATACGCCATTCGACGTCGGCCACGCTGCCGTCGGGGCGCGCAACGGGCAGCGTACCTTCCCATCGGCCGCCGTTTTCCAGGGTCTTGTGCAGTATCTTGCACATGTCTTCATGACCGGGAGCGATGAGGTGAATGCAGGCCTTGCCGATGATGTCGCCGCGTTCGCGGCCCGCTATCTTGCAGAATTCCGGGTTCACGTCCTGGTAGATGAGATCGGAGTCGAACAGCGCGATGCCGCTCGACGCCAGCTCGAACACCGCCCGAAAGCGCACATCAGTACTGCGGCGTACCGCGTCCGCCTGGCGCGCGAACAACAGCGCGCGCACGGTGGCGATCAGCACCGGCGGGTCGACCGGATGGGTGAGATAACTGTCACCGCCCGCCGTCAGGCCTTGCAGGTAGTCCGCGGAACCGACGAACGTGGCGGTCAGGTGAACGATGGGTAGATAGGTCGTGTTGCTGCGCGCGCGCAGGCGGCGGCACACCTCGAGGCCGTCGATGTCCGGCAGGTTGATGTCGAGCACGATCAGGCCGACATCCTTGTCGGCCGCGGCCAGCGCCTCGGTGCCTGTCGAACACTCGATCACTTCGAATCCGGCCGAGCGCAGGATGCGCGAAGTGGAATAAAGGGACGCAGGATTGTCGTCGACGACGACGACCTTCTGCTGTTTCCCCGTCTGCGCCACGCCGTTCATGCCGGAACCTGCGGCGGCTGACCGGCGGCAAAACGCACCGGCAATACCACCGAGAATCGCGAGCCCTTGCCGAGCACGCTCTCAACCGCAACCTTGCCCCCCAGCAGCTCGGCGAACTTGCGCGACAGCGACAGCCCCAGGCCCGAACCGCGCAGCCGCTTCTGCAGCCGCACGTCGAGCTGCACGAAATCCGCGAACAACTGCGAGATGTGTTCGGGCGCGATGCCGATGCCCGTGTCGGTCACGGCGAACTCCACCTGGTCATCCGGCAACATCGCGGCCGTGACGCGCACTTCACCCACCGGGGTGAACTTGAGCGCGTTGGAAATGAAATTGCGCAGGATCTGCGAGAGTTTTTTATCGTCGGTGTAGAGCTTGATTTCGTCTGCCGGTTCGTCGAACACCAGCGAGATGCCGCTGGTCGCGACGATGGGCTTGAACATGCCGCGCAGCGCCGCGAACAGGTCCACCATCTCGAACCACTCGGCAGAAATCGTGACTCGTCCCGCCTCGACCCGGGCGAGATCGAGCAGGTCATTGACCATTTCGGTGAGTTCGCGCGCCGAGCCGCGAATGAATTCCACCTGTTTATGTTGCTCGGCGGTCAGCGGCCCGTCGAGACGCGACAGCAGGATGTTGGAGATGCTGGTCATCGAGGTCAGCGGCGTGCGGAACTCGTGACTCATGTAATTCAGGAAGCGGCTCTTGAGTTCAGTCGCCTCACGCAATTCGGCCGCCTTGTCGTCGAGCTCGGAATAGAGGGCGACCACGCCCTTGTTGGTCTCGTCCAGTTCCTCGCGCAACGCGGCGATTTCGGAATTCCGCGCCGCCAGCTCCGCTTCGATGTTCGCGAAGCTCACGCGAGCACCACGATGGTCGCGTCATCGCGGTTGCGGCTCTGATCGCGATACAACAGGGCGGCGACGATCGCAGGATGATGTGCGAACAAATCCGGCCGATCCTTGAGGCTCCAGCGCGTCGTGAGGCCATCTGTGTGCATGATGACCCAACTACCTGGCGGCCGACGGTATTCGAGCTGGTGGATGCGCCGCAACGGCATGCCGAGCGTGCCGTTGTGGGAGGCGAGGCCCTGCGAACTGGTCGGCGTCACCAGTGTTCCCGAGATGTTGCCGATGCCCGCGTATGACACCGCGCCATCACGCGCGATGCGCGCGCAGGCGCCGGCGCCGCCGCGGGTTTTCGACATGGCGGCGGTCGCGCGCAATAGCACTTCCTGCGGCTGTGCCAGCGGTTGGACCATGAACGCACCGACACCCGCCTGCGCGGCTTCCGCGGCGGGGCTGCCATGCCCGAGACCGTCGACGACGAACAATGCGATGCCGTCCGGCTCCTCGACCAGGGCCCATGCGTCACCACATTCGATTTCACCGGGCAGCGGCAAGTTGATGACGCCATAACGAAGCGCGGGAGTTTCACCGAAGCGCGCCATCACGATGGCGCCGGCGCCCGGCGCCGAGAAGATGTCGAAATCCTGCGCGAGCCGGCGCACCGCGCCGAGTCCGGTGCCGGCGGTGCCACCGGTCGAATAGCCGTCCGTCATGCAGCGCCCGATATCGCTCATGCCCGGGCCGCGATCCAGGGCCACCAACTCCAGGGTGGGAGAGGTGTCTTCCCCCAGCACCTGGATCAGCAGTTCGCCGCCGCCGGCGTGACGCATGAGATTGGTGGCGAGTTCGCTGGCCGCGATGGCGACGCGCCCCGCGGTTTCCACGTTGAAATGGAAATTCGCGAGATTCTGGGCGGCGCGCCGCGCTTCGCCGATCTTGCTGTCGTCATCGACAACGTGGCGCTGCTGCGCGTTGTAGCTCCCGGATTTCACGATTGCGTCCACTCGTCGCTGCCGGACCTATTTCCACCGCACGATGGTGACGCGTGTGCCGCCGCCCACCTTGGTGTCGATCTCGAAGTCGTTGACGAGGCGTTTGGCGCCCGTCAGACCCATGCCGAGACCGTGACCCGAAGTCCAACCGTCCGTCATTGCCAAGTCCATGTTGGGAATGCCCGGACCTTCGTCAGCGAACAGGAGCTTGAGTCCCCGGCGCATTCCACTCTGCTCGATGGACCAGTGCAGGGTGCCGCCACGGCCGTAGGTGTAGGCGTTGCGTGCGAGCTCACTGGCGGCAGTGACCATCTTGGTCTGGTCCACCAGGGAGAAGGCGAGGTCTTGAGAGAGTCTTCTCACCAGTTGACGAGCGAGCACGATGTCCTGCTCGGAGCGCAGCGGGACCTCACCGGCCAGTTCGGTCATTGCCTTCGTCCGGTTCGTCGATCTTCCGACGCAACAGCGCCATGCCCCGCTCGACATTGAGCGCGGTCGCGACGCCTGGCAACGAGAGGCCCAGCTCCACCAGCGTGATGGCCACCGCCGGCTGCATGCCCACCAGCACCGTTTCCGCGCCGAGAATCCGGCCGATGCCCGAGATGTCGGCCACCATCCGGCCGATGAAGGAATCGACCATCTCGAGCGTGGAGATGTCGATCAATACTCCCTTCGTCGCGTTCCTGAGAATCGCCTGCGAAAGATCGTCCTGCAGCTTCATCGCCAGCTGGTCGTGCATGTCGACCTGGATGGTGACGAGCAGGAACTCGCCCATCCGCAGAATGGGTATACGTTCCATGTAGTTCGCTCAGGCCTTGAGGGAGCTGCCGGTGCGTTTGAGCGCGAGCGCCAACGCATCGGCCAGATTTGCCTTGGTCGTGACGCCCTGCAGGTCGACTCCCAGATGGACGATGGTTTGCGCGATCTGCGGGCGCACGCCCGAGATGATGCAGTCCGCGCCCATCAGGCGCAGCGCCGTGACCGTCTTGATGAGGTGCTGGGCGACCAGCGTATCCACCGTCGGAACGCCCGTGATGTCGAGGATCACGACCTGCGCGCCGGTTTCGACCACGCGCTGCAGCAGCGATTCCATCACGACCTGCGTGCGCGCGGAATCGAGCGTGCCAATCATCGGCAGCGCCAGGATGCCTTCCCAGAGCTTCACCACCGGAGTGGACAGCTCCAGCATTTCGCGCTGCTGGCGGTTGATGACGTCTTCGCGCGCCTTCTGGAACGTCTTGATCGTGTGCAGGCCGAGCGCGTCAAGCGTCTGCGTGGCGGACCAGATGTCGTCGGCATAGACGTCGAGATCCTTGCCGGACTCCGCACGGATCGCCTTGAACAGCGGCTTCTTGAATGAAAAGATGAACGTCGCGGTTTCGTCCGATGTAAACCCCTGCAGCACGCGGGAACGTGTGACGCTTTCGAGGAATTCGCGAATCGGTTTGAATTCGACCGAGGAAATATCGCCGTTCTTGCCGTGTTCCACCGCAGCGGATAACAGTTCGATGAATTCGGTGGTTTGCTGATCGACCTCGGCAATCGAAATCTTGCCCTTTCCACTGGGCAATGCGGCGGCCAGATCTCTGGCCCAGGCGGCCTGGAGTTCCTTGGTGTTCTTCTTCAATACGTTGGTCATTTTGTGCGCCGCCATCGCCGATCCCCGGGTTGAAATGAGCTGCGATGGTACTCACACCGGCTGCCTGGGCTTGTAGGAGCAATCCGACCACGGTGCGGGACGGGGCCCACACTAACAATTCCAACATCTAACTACTCGACGTGCTGATTGTTAGTGATCGCAGTGCGGGAAAGGGTGTAGGGCATCTGGGCAGGCTACCCCGACCGGCGATGCGACCTGATCGGGGGCCGCCGCCACCGAGCGTCGAGCGGGGGTGGTCGCGGCGGCTGGCACTGGGCCCAACCCCTTGATGAGTCAAGGTTTATCTTTGTTCGTGACCCCGAAAGGCGTTCTGCTATGATCGCGCCCCTCAAATTTGAGCCACGCGCCCGTAGCTCAGCTGGATAGAGTACCTGGCTACGAACCAGGTGGTCGGGAGTTCGAATCTCTCCGGGCGCGCCATTACAGAAATGAACAGGCCCGGTCACCGATTTCGGTGGCCGGGCCTTTTCATTTCGATCCCTGCGAAGCGCAGCAGTCCGGAATTCCGTCAGAACGTGAGCGTCATTTTGTCCTGAACGCTGCGGACGCCGGGTGTGCCCCAGGCGGAGTTCTTCACCCGCTGACGCTCCGACCAGCTGCTCACGTTGCCCGTCAGCGTCACGTCGGGACCGTCGACTTCAACCGCGATACTTTTCGCATCGCGACTGGCGCCACGCTGCAATGCCGCTTCGATCTCGGACTTGACGATGTTGGCTGACACTTCGGGTTTGATTGCGATCAGGTCGGTGACCCCGGTCACACCGCTCTGGTTTTTCACGGCGGATACCGCCGCGCGGCGCTGAAACTCCCATTCAACATCGCCGGATAACGTGACCCAACCCTTCTCGACCTTGATCTTCACCCGGCCGGCAGGAACGTACGACGTCCACTGCAGAATATTTTCCGCCGCCTGCGCGATATCGGAATCGGTGCGCTGGCTGGTATGCGCCAGTTTGACGTCCATTTCGACGGTGATCGCCTTGACCCCCGCGACTCGCTGGGCGGCGTTTTCCGCGCCGAGCTTTTCGACATAGCTGCTGACATGCCCGGCGAGGGTTACGACGCCGTTGGAAACCTCGACCCCGATGTGGGCCGCATTCACCGAGGGTTCCCAAACGAGTTCGGCCAGGACTTCTCGTTGAATTTGCGCGTCTGATTTCATTTCAAACTCCGGGGGCGGAAAAGTGACCGCAGCATGCTCGCGGGCGGGGGCGAGGTCTGTTCGCTGGCGAACCGATGCAACGCTCCACCGCCTGGATAATCGACAAGATGAAAGCGCTGGTTTATCGCGGACCCGGATCGAAAGCGCTCGAGGAGCGACCCAAACCGGAAATCCAGAAGCCAGGCGATGCGATCGTGAAAATCGAGTTCACGACCCTCTGCGGGACGGATTTGCACATCCTCAAGGGGCACGTCGCGACCTGCGCGCCGGGCCGGATCCTCGGGCACGAAGGAGTGGGAATCGTCGACTCGGTGGGCGCCGGTGTCACCGCATTCCAGAAAGGCGATCGCGTTCTGATTTCCTGTATTTCGTCATGCGGCAAATGCGAAAGCTGCCGGCGCGGGATGTATTCGCATTGCACGACGGGCGGCTGGATCCTGGGCAACGAGATCGACGGCACGCAGGCCGAGTACGTGCGCACGCCGCACGCCGACACGAGTCTGTATCCGATACCCGCCGGTGCCAATGACGAGGCGCTGGTGATGCTGAGCGACATTCTGCCGACCGGCTTCGAGTGTGGTGTCCTGAATGGCAAGGTTTCGCCGGGCTCGACCGTTGCCATTGTGGGTTCGGGTCCGATCGGGCTTGCGACTCTGCTGACGGCCCAGTTCTATTCTCCAGCGCAAATCATCGTGATCGATCTCGACGACAAGCGTCTCGAGGTTGCGCGCCGCTTCGGCGCCACCGCAACCATCAATAGCACCGATGGAAAGGCCGCGGCGGCGGTCAAAACACTGACGGGCGGGCGCGGGGTCGATACGGCCATCGAGGCGGTCGGTATTCCGGCGACGTTTTCGCTCTGCCAGGATCTCGTTGCGGCCGGCGGCATCATCGCCAACATCGGCGTCCATGGCGAGAAAGTGGATTTGCATCTCGAGCGACTCTGGTCGCAAAACATTTCGATCACGACGCGGCTGGTTGATACGGTGTCGACGCCGATGTTGCTCAAGACGGTGCAGTCGGGAAAGGTCGATCCGACCCGGCTCATCACCCACCGGTTCAAGCTGGATCAGATAATCGACGCCTATGACGTATTCGGCCGTGCGTCACAGACAGGTGCGTTGAAGGTGATTATCTCGACATAGGCGCATCACAGGGGTACGAATTCGTAGCTCAGCGAGGTGACGCTGCCGTGAAAATAGGATTTGCGGCCTTCCGGATGTATCCATGCCGCTTCGCCCACGCCGGGCACTTTCATGCCATGGCGTTCTTCGTAACACGACAGGTGACATTCCCACGGCAGCATCACGGTCACGTCGTTCACGGTGCAACCGCGGGATTCGGTGCGCACCGATTCGACCAGGTCATCACAGTTGAATCGAAACAGCAGGGTTACCGATAGCGGCCCATCTACCATCGTCGCGTTGGCGGAGTGTTCGTCGACTGCTTCCCAGCGAACGCCCTGGCTCGGCAGCAGTGCGGTCGGATACCAGACTGCCTCGGCGAAGAAGCGCATGAACTCTCCGCGGGCAATCTCGCCACGGCCGCGGACCATTCCGACCGTGTGCAAACCAAGTACCGATGCGTGCATGAGGCCTGCGCCGGAGATGTAGGAGTCGACGACGCGGACGTTTACACCCGGCAGCATCGAGACTCGGGCGTCCCAGAGAAAACCCGGACGATGGGTGATCGCACGTTGCTGCGACGAAAACAATTTCCATTGCTCGTCTTTGGCTGACAGGTTGAGGTCACCGATCAAATCGACAGTTGCCGCGGCCACCATGGGCTGGCCTTCTTTCAACGCCGCGCGAAAGAAGCGTTGTACGACGGGCGGCAGGAATTCCAGTTCGCGCGAGTCAAAGTGCGCCGGCGGATAGTCGGTCGATCGGATGCCGTGGCGTCCCCCTTCGAGTCTGTCGTTCATGAGCCGGATCCGGCGTGTCCAGTGCCTGGCGCCGAAATCGACAATGAAGGCAGCGCACAACGCGGCCACGCAGACGAGCAGGGCAAGCAACGACAGCGCGTTCATTGGCTGGCAGGCGCGCGAACGGATGGGACGGGCATGATGTTGGCATCCCCTAGTGACTTGCTTCGTCGGCGCCAGGCGGCCACTGCCAGTTGCGAACCTCGGGCATGTCTTCGCCGTGTTGGCGGATATATAGATAGTGTTCGCGCAGCTTGTCGCGCATCAGGGCCTGAAGCCGGATCCCGCGATCGCCCGTGCGAGGCATGCGCTCGATGGCGCTGATGACGAGGTGGAAGCGATCGAGCTCGTTGAGCACCGTCATGTCGAACGGTGTGGTGATCGTTCCTTCTTCCATGTAGCCGCGAACGTGGATGTTGTCGTGATTGTTGCGGCGATAGGTGAGGCGGTGGATCAGCGTCGGATAGCCGTGAAACGCGAAGATCACGGGCGCGGCGGTGGTGAAGAGAGAGTCGAATTCGAGGTCGGCCAGCCCGTGCGGGTGCGCGGAGCGCGGCAGCAACTTCATGAGGTCGACCACATTGACGACGCGGATGTGAATCTCGGGCAGTTGCTCACGCAGTATCGAAACCGCGGCGAGCGTCTCGAGCGTGGGCACGTCTCCGCAGCACGCCATCACCACATCGGGCGTGTTGCCGTGATCGTTGCCCGCCCATGGCCATACGCTGATGCCTGCCGCGCAATGCGCGGCGGCGGCCTCCATGGAAAGCCACTGCGGCGCGGGGTGTTTGCCCGCGATCACCACGTTCACGTAGTGGCGGCTGCGCAGGCAGTGGTCCATGACCGACAACAGGCAGTTGGAGTCCGGCGGAAGATAGACGCGCACGATGTCCGCCTTCTTGTTGACGACGTGATCGATGAAGCCTGGATCCTGGTGCGAAAAGCCGTTGTGATCCTGGCGCCAGACATGCGAGGCCAACAGGTAGTTGAGCGATGCCAGCTTCCGGCGCCACGGTATCTGCGCGGTCACCTTGAGCCACTTGGCATGCTGGTTGAACATCGAATCGATGACGTGGATGAATGCTTCGTAGCAATTGAACAGGCCATGGCGCCCGGTCAGCAGATAACCCTCGAGCCAGCCCTGGCACTGGTGTTCACTGAGCATGGAGTCGAGCACCCGCCCCGAACGGCCGAGATGATCGTCATCCGGCCTGGCGGCCCCCTCCCATTGCCGATCGGTCATTTCGAACAGGGCGCCCAGGCCATTCGATGCCGTCTCGTCCGGGCCAAAGACCCGGAAGTTGCGCGCTGCCTCGTTCAATGTCGCGATGTCGCGCAGGAAGGGCCCAAGCGTGTGGGTGTCGCTCGCCATGAGCGCACCGGGCCGTGCGACACCCAGGGCGTAAGCGCGGAAGTCGGGCATCCGCAAGTCGAGCAACGACGCGCCGCCGTTGGCGTGAGGGTTTGCGCTCATGCGCCGCGCGCCACGCGGCGCGAGTTCCGCGAGTTCGGGCTTGAGACGACCGCGGGCATCGAAAAGCTCTTGCGGCCGGTAGCTGCGCAGCCAGTCATCCAGCAATTGCAAATGATCGTTGTGCGCAGCGGGATGCAGGGGTACCTGGTGCGCACGGAAACTGCCTTCCACCTGTTTGCCATCGACGACTTTGGGTCCGGTCCAGCCCTTGGGTGATTCGAGCACGATCATCGGCCAGCGTGGCCGCACGGTATTGCCTTCCTGGCGCGCCGCCCTTTGAATCGTGTGAATCTGCCCGATCACCGCGTCGAGGGTGCTGGCCATCGCCTCATGCATCGCGCCAGGTTCACTCCCCGAGACGAAGTGCGGCATCCACCCGTACCCACGCAACAGCTGTTCGAGTTCCTCACGAGGGATGCGAGCTAACAAGGTTGGACTCGCGATCTTGTATCCGTTCAGGTGCAGGATCGGCAACACCGCGCCGTCGGTGGCAGGGTCGAGGAACTTGTTCGAGTGCCATGCCGTCGCGAGCGGACCGGTCTCGGCCTCTCCGTCGCCGACCACACAGGCGACGATGAGGGAAGGATTGTCGAACGCCGCGCCGAATGAATGGCTCAGCGAATATCCAAGCTCGCCGCCCTCGTGAATGGACCCCGGGCACTCCGGTGACACGTGACTGGGAATCCCGCCCGGAAACGAGAATTGCCGAAACAGCTTCTGCAGCCCTGCCTCATCCTGGGTGATGTCCGGGTACACCTCGCTGTAAGTGCCTTCCAGATAAGTGTTGGCCACTACCGCCGGTCCGCCGTGTCCGGGGCCCGAGACATAGATCATGTCGAGATCGAAATTGCGGATGATCCGGTTGAGGTGCGCGTAGATGAAATTCTGGCCGGGGGTGGTGCCCCAGTGGCCGAGCAACATGCGCTTGATGTCGGTGAGACCGAGGGGCCGCTTCAACAGCGGATTGTCGAGCAGGTATATCTGCCCGACGGCCAGGTAATTGGCGGCGCGCCACCAGCAATCGATCTGGCGCAGCAATTCGGGGGAGAGGGTCTTTGCTTTCATGACCGTTCATACGTGACCACGCGCCACGCTTCTGTCCGTTGTCGCACATAGGCCGTGCATAATCTACGTGCCGGGCGGTGATTCTCCTATCGACTTCGTCATGAAGATCGCCCACTGTGTCCGTAGAGGTCGTCAACCATGAAGTTTCTGTTGCTGCGGGTAGTTTGCCTCCTGTTGCTTGTGCCCTGCGCGGCGTCGGCAGCGGCGCCAGCGCGCTCGGAATACCAGGCGGCACTGCGCGCGACACCCAGCTTCGAGCATGGCGCCGCGCTGTTCGCGCAGTGCGTCGCGTGCCACGGTGCCGACGGACAAGGGTTGCCGGACGGCTCGACTCCGAGCATCGCCGGGCAGCATTTCCGAGTGATCGTCAAACAGCTGGTGGACTTTCGCTACGGCAAACGCTGGGATTTCCGTATGGAGCAGCGCGCGAATAACCATCTCGGCGCGTTTCAGGATATTGCGGATGTGGCCAGCTATCTCAGTCAGCAGCCGCGGAAGAGCGGAAGTGTCGGAGGTGACACCGACACTCTCGCGCAGGGCGCAAGTCTCTACGGTGCCCACTGCGCGTCCTGCCACGGCCCGCAAGGCGAGGGCGATGACGACGAAGCGGTGCCGATGCTTGCGGGCCAGCGCCCCGCGTATTTGCTCAGGCAAATGTACGACTCGGTGGATGGACGGCGCCCATCGCTCACCCAGCTGCATGCGCAGCGCATAAAGCCGCTGGACTTCGAACAGCTGCGTGCCGTTGCGGATTTTCTGTCGCGCCTCGGTTCGTCGAACTAGTAAGGCGCTGTCTCCGTATCTGTGTCGCGCCATGGGGATTCGCCTGCGCGCGGGCGTTCTGTGCCTGTACTATCTGGCCAACGCACGCCAGGCAGCAGAAACGCCATGCCGACAGGGAAGATTCTCGCAGGCCTTCTCGCCGCGGCGACACTGACCTGCGCTGACGCATCGATTCCGGATTCATTTTTGGCGCAGCTGAGAGATGGCCGTTGGCCCTCCGATCATTTTTCCGTGCTCATCGACGTGACGATTGCGGACTGCCGATGAGAGTTTTCGATTTCAACTCGGCGATCGTCCGCAAGCCAGGCAAGAGTGTCATCAATGGACTGCGCGCGAACGCAGGCCCCGCGCCGGTTTACGAAGCCGTCGCCGCCGAACACCAGGCTTACATCGATGCATTGAAAGCCGCCGGCGTGCGGGTAACAACTCTCCCGCCGCTCGAGCAGTTTCCGGATTCCATCTTCGTAGAGGATCCCGCGCTGGTCTTCAGTGATGTCGCGCTGCTGCTGCGGCCTGGAGCGCCCACCCGCATGGCGGAGGCAAACGAGCTGGCTTCGGTACTGAACGCGCGGTTCCCGACCGTGTTGAAGTTGAGCGATGGGTTCGCCGACGGCGGAGACATTCTCGTGACTCCAACCCGCGTGTTGATCGGACTCTCGGCCCGGACCAATCAGGCGGGTGCCGCGTCTCTCAAGTTCCTGCTGAACACCATTGATCTGCAGGGCGAGGTTGTCGAGGTTCCACCCGGCACGTTGCACCTCAAGACCGATTGCGCCTTGTTAGACGACGAGACGATCCTTGCGAGCGCGGAGTTGGCGAGCTCCGGGTTGTTCGGCGGGTATCGTGTGCTGGTGGCGCCGGATGACGAGCGTCACGCGTGCAACGCGGTACGCGTGAACGGCGTCGTGTTCATCAGGGCAGGGTGCCCGCGAACCCTGGACATGCTCACGCAGCACGGCCTGAAGGTGATCGCGTTGCCCGTCGCCGAAATCGCGAAGATCGACGCGGGTCTGTCGTGCATGTCGCTGCGCTGGTTCGATCGACAGCAACCTTGACGCCTCAGTTACGCTGATCGTCCTGATTGCGTTTCGATTCGCGCGCCGAACTTCTTTCGGTCTGCTGCCGCGGTTCGGGCCGCTGCCGGGGTTCGGGCCGTTGCCGTTCCTGAGGCTGCTGCCGTTCTTGTGGCGGCTGCCTTTCCTGCGGCTGCTGCCGCTCTTGCCGCTCCGGACGTTCCTGGCGCTCCGTGCGCTCCACACGCGGACGTTCGACTGGCCGCGGTTCACGCACAGCACGCGCATTGTCCTGGCTCTGACGCTGCTGCTGCTCGTACTGCTGCCGTTGATGCTGTTGAGAGTCGCGCTGCTGCGAGTCGTCGCGCGCTTCGCGCTCACGTTGCCAACGCTGCGGCCGATCATCCCGCGCGCGTTCCGTTGCCGCCGGCGCTGCCTGCACAGGCGGCGCGACCGCAACCCGTGGCTGATCCTGCCGGGACTGATCCTGCCGCGGCTGTCGCTCCACGCGAGTGTTGGTCTGCACGTCCGGACGCTCCCGTTGCGGACGATCGTTGCGCGGCGTACGCGCCTCGCGCTCGCCACGATTATCCTGGCGATCGATCTGCGGCCGCTGCGAACCATCCACGCGTTCGCGTGCAGACTTGTCGGGGCGCTCACCCCGAATGAATTGCCGCGCGGCCGGCGGCGGATCGCGTTTCACGACGACCTGGCGGTCGACGACCGTCCGTGGCGGCGCACGTCCGTTCAGGCGCGCGTTCGAATCTGCACCCATACGGCTCTGACGCACCGGCGCGATCTGCGGCGCCACGGCGGTACCCTGCGCGCGATTGATCTCGCGATGGTCGTAGCGAACGCGATGATTGCCAACGCGCTGCGCGGAGGTGAACGTCGAACGCGACACGGTCGTTACCGCGCCCGGCACGCCGCGATTGCGGTACGACACGTTCCTCTCGCGATTGTTGTAGACGTTGGTGATGTACGTGCGATTCACGATCACCGTGTTCGAGACGTTCACACGCTCCACGTACCGGTGGCTGAAGCGGCGTCCCGGCACATACACCTCGCGCGGCCCGAGCGGGAACCAGCCCACACCGCCACCGCCGACTGAAACCGACACGCCGACGCCCGGCGAGCCTATCCACCCAACCAATGCCGGCGCATACACCGCACGTACGTGACGCGGACCCGGCACCCAGCACCAGCGCTCGCGGACGTGCGCCCAGCGGCCGTAGTGAAACGGCGCGTAGCCCCACGGCGCATCGTCGATCCAGGTCCAGCCCCACGGCGAAACCCACACCCAGCGGCCATATTGATAGGGTGACCAACCCACATCGACGCGCCGCGGCGTCCACACATATCCGTACTCGGGCTCTGAACTCCAGCTGCCGTTGTCGTCGAGATCCTGGTAACCCGTGACGTCGGGCGAAACGTAGCGCGCCGTCTGCGAAGCGGCCGCGCGATCGTCGCGCCGATCGCGTTCGAGACTCCATGAATCGAACTCGTCCGGCGCGCCCAGGGTGGCGAGCTGCGTCACGAGTTCGCCTTCTTCCCGGAACGTCGCCATCTGCTGGGCGTGCACGACCGTGCTTTGCGAGCCGCTGCTCGCCTCGGCCATGCCTTCGCTGACCTTGACGATCGTGGCGTCGCCCGCGTCGTTCACCTCGATGCGATAGCGGCCAGGACGCAGGATCGACAACGCGATGTTAGGCGTGTCGACTTCGATCTGCTCGTTGCCCTCGAGCGCGTGCACGTTCACGTCGATGACGCCGGCCGTCATGCGCATCTGGATCGTGCGGTCGTCGACGTTGAGGAACGAGAATCCGGTGTAGCTGCCGAGGCGAACGGCCGCTGCGCCGACATAGATCTCGGCGCGTGAATTTTCATCGATCCACAACTTGTCGCCGGTGGTCAGCGGGCGGTTGACGACGGCGTCTGCCCATTCGTCTTCGCCGGCCGGCTGCATCGACACATCGCCCTGGATGTAGCTCAGGCGCGCCGCTCGATCCGGCGGGTCGGGATCGTAGGGTACGTTTTCCTGGCCGCGAGCCAGGCCAAACACCATGCAGAGCGACAATGCCGCAAGGCCACGGAATGAGTGTTGTGACATGGTGCGCATGATGGAACCTGGTCTCTTAACGACGCCTGAATGAACCAGGCACAAAGCGCGATCCTTTGAATTCATTCGGTTATTCGCCTGTCTTGCGGCTGCCGTGTCGCCCTCATAGGCTACTCCGCCATGAAACATTCATTCTTCCGCTCGAGTTTTTTCCTGGTGGCCTGTCTTTATACCGCGTCGGCCGCCATGGCCCAGGATGCGCCCCGCGTAACGCCGATGACGCCGGACGTCGTCGAGAAATACGAGTCGACGCTCGCCGCGGCCGACTTCATCCGCCGCGACGCCATGGTGCCCATGCGCGATGGCACCAAGCTCTACACGACCACCGTGATGAAGAAGGGTACCCGCAACGGGCCCATCCTGCTGTCGCGCACGCCTTACGACGCGCACAAATCAGTCCATCGCGTGGCGAGCCAGCGCCTGGTCGACATCGTCGAGGTGATGGACGCCGAGTTCGTCGCGGACGGTTATATCCGCGTCTACCAGGACATCCGTGGGTTGCATCGCTCCGACGGCGCGTTCGTCCTGAACCGCCCCTTGTCAGGGCCGCTGAACGATACCGGCATCGACGAATCCACCGATGCCTACGACACGATCGAATGGCTGGTGAAAAACACTCCGGAATCGAACGGCAAGGTCGGGATCATCGGCTCTTCTTATCTCGGCTTCACGACCCTGATGGCGGAGATCAATCCGCATCCGGCGCTGAAAGCGGCCGTTCCGCAAAGCCCGATGGTCGACGGCTGGATGGGCGACGACTGGTTTCACAACGGCGCCTTTCGCGTGAGCTCGCTCGACTTCGCGGTCGGCCAGGGGACTAACAAGGCCCAGGGCGGCGGCGACTTCGCGCTCGGCGCCGGGGACGACTACACGCGTTACCTCGAAGCCGGATCCATGGGGGATTTCGCCAAGATGCTCGGCATCACGCACTATCCCGGCGTGCGCAAGTTCCTCGAGAATCCGGCGTACACCGAGTTCTGGTCGCTGCAGGCGGTCGACAAGTGGCTCGCGGCGCAGCCGCTCAAAGTCCCGACGATGCTCGAGGTCGGCCAGTGGGACCAGGAAGACAGTTACGGCGCGCCCGCGGTTTATCGCGCGCTCGAGCCCAAGGACAAGAACAACGACATGGTTTCGCTCGTGATCGGACCGTGGCGGCACTCGGGCGCCAACCACTATGGCTTCGATCTCGGCGCGCTGACTTTCACCGGCGACACCGCGCGCGAGTGGCGCGTGGAGTACGTCAAGCCGTTCTTCGATCACTGGCTGAAGGGCGGCCCCGATCCGAAGACTCCGCCGGTGCTCACGTACGCAACCGGCGTGAACCAGTGGCAGACCTCGCAGCGCTGGCCGGTGGGCACCGCCAAGCCTATCTACCTGGCGGAGAATGGCGCGGCGACTTTCGAGCGCCCGCAGGCGGCCGGGCACGACGAATACGTCAGCGATCCGGCGAAGCCGGTGCCGTTCATCCCGCGGCCGATCAACATGGGCGACGCGACCCAGTGGAAGCCGTGGCTGGTGAAGGACCAGCGATTCGTCTCGGAGCGGCCGGACGTGGCGTCGTGGAAGAGCGCGCCTCTCGAGCAGGCGGTTCACATCATGGGTGCGCCTCAGGTCGATCTGTTTGCCGCGACCACCGGTACCGACAGCGACTGGGTCGTGAAACTGATCGATGTCTATCCGAACGATGTGCCAGAAGGCGCGGCGCAGGGCTCGAAGCCGGGGCTGGCGGGATATGAACTGCCGATCGGCATCGAGATCTTTCGCGGGCGTTATCTCAAGAGCTTCGCTGCGCCCGCGCCGCTCAAGGCGGGCAAGGTCGAGAACTATCGTTGGACATTGCCCGACGTGAATCATGTCTTCCTGCCCGGTCACCGGATCATGGTGCAGATCCAGTCGACCCTGTTCCCGCTCTACGATCGCAATCCGCAGACCTACGTCGAGAACATCATGTATGCGAAGTCCGGCGATTACCGGAAAGCCACGCAGAGCATCTGGCGTGGCGGCGCGACTGCGAGCGCGGTGATGCTGCCGGTGGCGCCGTGAACTCATGAACACTTTCTTCGACATTCCCGTGCAGGGGCTCGCGGGCGAGCCCGACGTGTTGGGCCCGCTGCGCGGGGAAGTCATTCTCGCGGTGAATGTCGCCAGCCGCTGCGGTCTGACTCCGCAATACGCCGACCTCGAAGACCTGCATCGCGAGCTGGCATCCGAAAACTTCTCGGTCGTCGGATTTCCCTGCAACCAGTTCGGTGCGCAGGAGCCGGGCACCGAACGGGAGATTGCGCAGTTCTGCAGCGCGACTTACGGAGTGACGTTTCCGATGAGCGCGAAACTCGATGTGAATGGCGCACATCGGCACGCGTTGTATCGTTTCCTGACGTCGCCCGAGACGGGAGTCGCGGGCGACATCGAATGGAATTTCGAGAAATTCCTGGTCGGGCGTGACGGCAAGGTTCTCAAGCGTTACCCACCGGCGACGCCGCCGCGGGATTCAGCTGTGCTTGGGGATATCGCCGACGCCCTTCGATAACCGTGCACCGCATAGATGAGCAGTGCGATCCAGATCAGCACGAATCCGATCGCGCGCGCGGAGCCGAGCGGTTCCCTGAAGACGACGAGACCGCAGACGAACTGCAGGCTTGGGCCGATGAACTGGATCACCCCCATCGTCGAAAAGGGGATCCGCCGGGCACCGTACGCGAACAGGAACAGCGGCACCGAGGTGACGACGCCACTCAGCAGAAGCAGGGTGGTGATGCTCGCGGACGAGTGCCCTAACACCCCCGTGCCCTGCGCCTCGCACCAGATCAGGTAGCCGGCGGCGAACGGCATCAGCAGGATGGTTTCAACGGCGAGCCCCGCCAACGCGTCGATGCCCACCGTCTTGCGGATCAGGCCGTACAGCGAGAACGAGATTGCGACGGTGAGCGCGATCCACGGCGCGTGGCCGGCGATGATCGAAAGATAGAGAACCCCGGCGGTCGCGAAACTTACCGCCGTCCACTGGATTCGATCGAGCCGTTCCGACAGCACGAAGATGCCTAACAAGACATTGAGCAGCGGGCCGATGTAGTAACCGAGACTTACATCGAGAACGCGGTCATGATTCACCGCCCACGCGAACGCGACCCAGTTGGCGGCGATGAAAAATGCGCTGGCCGCGAGGCGTATCAGGACGCCCGTGCGGCTCACGGCTGCGCGTAGTTTGCCCAATTCGCCGGTGAGTGCGAGCCAGGCGAGCACGAATACGCAGGACCACACGATGCGGTGCGCGGTGATCTCGGTGGCCGACACACTTGTCAGGCCCATCAGGTAGATCGGGAAGAATCCCCAGATGACGAATGCGGAGATCGCGGCCGTAAGGCCGTTGTTTGTCGTAGCGCTTGCCATGCTGGGGCGTATTGTGCCGAAGCACCGGCCGGAAAAGCCCCTACCGGAAGAGGGAGCCCGCCCTCAGGCGGGCTTGAGAGCCGGCCTCGCACGCAACAAGGTCCACGCGGCGGCGGTGAAAACCAGCACGTTCGCCGCGATCACGGGCAGCGCGCCGATCATCACACCATAGATGATCCACAAGGCGGCGCCCGACATCTGCGCGGCGCGCAGCAACGCCGCGCGTCTGAAGAAATACGACGACACGAACATGGCGGTGGCTACCCAGCCCAATGCGTCGTTCATGCCGGCACCGGCGCGAACATCGACTCGCGGAATTCGCGGATCATCACCCGATCGGTTCGGTCCCGCTGCCAGTCGTCCAGTACCAACCCTTCGGATTCCAGCAACTGGCGGATATGGGATGGCCGCAGGCCGAGCACCTGGTCGAGCACGGGGACCAACACGCTGCTCGCGCTGTCGCTGAGCACGGTGCTCTTCGCAATACGCGCCAGCTGCCGATTCTCCGAAACGGCGATCGTGAACCCGTCGCCGTTGTTCACATGCAGCATCACGTGGATATCGGAGCTGCCATCGCCGACGTAGATGACACGATCGGAGGTGATGCCGAGCCGCTCGCCGAGTTCGTCGATCACCGCCACCTTTCCGTAACCGGCGCGTACGCTCTCGATCGCGCGGACCTCGCCGGACTGCGGATCGAAATCGAGTTCGGTTCCGAAGATGTTCTCCGGAGGCACGATGCCGGCGAGCGCCGACACCACGACCTCGCGCGGAGCCGCCGAGACGACATAAAAGGAAAACTTGTTACCGTCGATGCCGCGTTCCAGGAATTCCACGAAGGCGGGCAGCGCGCCCTTCAGGCGCACGCGGCGGCCCGCTTCGATGAGATGTTCGCGACGCACGCCGCGAAAAGCCGGGTCGTGCCGGATCAGGTAGGCGAGTTCGCCGCCCTGCTGAACCAGGTGACTGCGCGCGAGTCCGGCGACTTTTTGTTCGAAGTCGGGGACGCCTAACATCTCACTCAGCACGAAACCGGAATCGTTGTGGCTCAGCGTCTGGTCGAAATCCGACGCGAGCAGAAAGTGCCTGGGCTGTTTGGTCTTCACAAATCTCTCCGCTAACCAGTGCCCTCACCATCGACACTAGCAGACGAATCCTGACAAACAGGTGAAACCGATCACGCTCGAGCCCGAGAAATTCGGGGGTACACGTGAAAAGAAACGAGGCATCGCCAGCCGGCCGTTCACCGGGGGCTCGCCCCGCGCCTGGCGATGAAATACGGGCCGCGCCCGGTGCGTGAGATCCAGGATGCGCGCGGCGGGAGCGATGAATACGATGATGGGAGCGGGCGCGCTGTCCGGCTCGACAGGCGGTGCCGCGGCCGCGGCTGCCGCTGAAAATGTCGCGTACCAGGCGACGACGAGCACGAGAACGGGTCGAAAAGGATTCATGAGACTCCCGCTGGCTGCTGCGAGCCCTCTGAAGCCTGATAACAAATGTCCGCCTCACACACCAAACCGTTGCCCAGATGACGACAGGTGCTGTACGAGTTGGCTGACGGATTTGTGAGCGGCGAAAACAGGTCGTCGCCGGGTTGTAATTCACACCTGCGAATCCTGAAGTTTTTCCTGCGGCATCTGAAGCGGGCACCCCGATTCGTCTCGAACATACGGCGATCCGTGTTCGATTTGCGACAGCGCCGCGCAACAATTGCCTAACAAGCCAGCCGGACGCCTTTTGCGGGCGGCCGGCCGCATTTATGGCTTGGGTCTTGCAGTTGCTGGGAGGTCACACACAACTCACCCAGGGAATTTCCGATGAGCAGAATCTGCAAACCGACCAATCGGTCTTTCGAATATGCGCGCCTCGCCTGCGTCGTCTCACTGTTAGGCGTCACGCTCGCGGGCTGCGGCGGCGGCGGTTCTGATTCAGCGGACCCGCCGTCAAATCCGGTACCGCCGCCGGTGCAACCCTCCGATCCGCCGCCGACCCTGCCGCCGCAGTCGGCCACCGCCATCAGTCTCAACGACAACCATACGGTTGGCGCGGCGCATTGGGGCGAGGGCGACACGGGTGACGGCGGCCAGGGCCAGCCCACGGCGGGTCTCGAGTGCGCACCGACCATGGATGAGACCTACCACGTCCATACACACGTCTCGATCTTCCTGAACGGCGAAGCCTTGGCCATACCCGGCGAGATCGGCATCGTGGAAACGAGCGCGACGGCGCACTGCTTCTACAACATCCACACACACGACCTGTCCGGCAAGATCCACGTCGAAGCACCGGCACCCGCGTTGTTCACGCTCGGGCAGCTGTTCTCGATCTGGGGCCAGCCACTCGAAACGACCAATGTCGGCGGCATTACCGGCATGCCCATCGTCGTGTATGTCACCGACGCGGGTGTCGTGACGAAGGAGACCGGCGACTGGCACAACATCGAGCTGAAGTCGCATCGTGAAGTGACGATCCAGATCGGCACGGCGATCACGGAGATTCCGAACTTCACGTGGAGCGCCAACTGACCGTAACCGCGCCCGGAGAGGTTCACTCTCCGGGCGCACCCGGCCGGGCCTCATCCGCGACTGCTCCTTTGCCTTGCTCCAAAGGGTCGGAATCCCTCCGACGTCGCCGTGCGGCTACATGACCTGGCCGCGACGGTTCGCACATTTTTTTCGCGCCACTCGCGCAGCGCCGAACAGCGCGTTGGGTCCGAGCGGCGCCACACCGCCAAACCCTGAAATTCAGGCCCTTTGCCGTGCAATTCTTGCCGCGTGGCACTCAGCGTCGCGGCCTAACTAGCGTAGATTTTTCAAAATGACCGTGCTGGTGCGACTGGCCCCTACCAGTCTCTCGGCGGGCATTTTCTAAGTGACTGTTGTCGCGCGGGTTCTTCATTTGGCGACAGTCTTTGGACCCTCGCAGTTCTCGCGATCCACGCCCTCGAACCACTGGTGTGTCCCAACACTTGCCGCCTCGCCACAAGCCTTCCGCTTTGGCTCAACGAGTTGGTTCAATACATGCACAAGTTCAAACACGCTTTACTGGCCCTGCCGATGTTGTTGCTGGCTTCGATGGTGCAGGCGCAGACAGCGGGTACGATCACCTTCACGGCGAACAAGACGTCGGCGACGGGCAGCCTCGTCCCGGTGCTCACGTGGTCCACGACGCCGGTGGCGTCGAGCTGCACCGCCAGCGGCGCCTGGAGTGGCACCAAGTTCGCATCCGGCAGCCAAACGCTGGCCTCGATCACCAGCAGCAAGGCCTATACGTTGACCTGCAGCTGGGGCAACGGTTCGTCGACGGTCTCGTGGACCAAGCCGACCAAGAACACCGACAACAGCTCGCTCACGAATCTCACCGGTTACAAGGTGATGTTCGGCAACAGCGCGAGTGCGCTCAACCAGAGCAAGTCGATCTCCGACCCGAATGCGACCAGCACGACGATCGCGGCGCTTGCTTCGGGTACCTGGTATTTCGCGGTGCGCGCGGTGAACGCGAGCAACGTCGAGTCCGACAACAGCGCCGTGGTCAGCAAGACCATCGCGAGCGCCAGCGCCGCCAAGACTGTGAACATCACGATTACCGGCGGGACCACGACGTCACTCAAGGTCGTCAACCGGGATGTCTACGAGGTGCTGACCAGCAGCAGCGGTTATCGCAGCCTCGGGCGAAAGGTCGGAACGATTGCGATCGGCAAGCCCTGCCAGTCGAGCTACAAGGTCTACAGCAGTCACTACAAGGTGACGCTGTCGGATGTGGCGGTCACCGTTACGCCGCGTTCGAGCAGCGTCGTGGCGCGGTGCGCGATCAGCTAGGTTTGTGGTGAGTTGAGCTCAAGGCGATGAATGGGCGGGGGCAGGAAGCCTCCGCCCATTTTTTTGGGGAAGTGGTGTCAGGCGGGGAAAGTCGGGATTACGTGGATGTCATCGCAGAGAACACGTCGGCTGGCGTAATCCCGACTTTCCCCGCCTGACACCACTTCCGGCACCAACCGGATCACTCGATCGTGAACCACTGAACTTCGACGCGGCGGTTCAGCGCGTTGTCGGTCGCACCGCTCGGTTCTTCCCAGCCGCGGCCGACGGCTTCGACGCGCGCCTTGTCGATCTCGGGAAATTTCGCCAGCAGGGCCTCATGAACCGCCATCGCGCGTTGCCGCGACAGCTCCATCGCCTTCAACGCCATGCTCTGCACGAGTTGTTCGCCGCCGGACTGACGGAATTCGTTCACGCGCGCATTGTCGACGTGCCCGCGCAGCACCACTGTTGAGCCGGGCGATACCTGCAGGAACCTCTTCACCGTCTGCAGATACTCCTGATTCTGGGCCGCGTTGCGGTCGAGGTTCGAGGAGTTCGGCTCGAAGAAGAAGCGGATGTCCTTGCTGAGCAGCGGATCACCTTCGAGCGCCGCTTGCGAGGCGGTGCGGATCGGCGCGATCGCGATCTTCTGCTCGGAGAACGGGCTGCGTTTGGACAGGCCGTCGAGAAAACTCGTGTCCATGAAACGCGCCGGATCCGACGGGTTCTTGATCACGCTGCCATACGCGAGAATCGAAGACTGGAAGATGCCGCCGAACGAACCGGCGGAGTCGATCGTGCCGGCGAAGAATGCGCGGTTCTCGGGCAGGTTCGAGAGGTGCACGTGCGCCAGCTCGTCGCGCGCGTCGGCCTCGCTCCACTTGAACGCCTTCGCGACCACGGCGATGTTCTCCGCCTGGTTGTCACGCAAGCGGCGGTTGCCATCGAGGATGCCGTGCACCAGGCCCTTCACCATTTCGGGATGCGCCTTCGCGAAGCCCTTGTTCACGGCGAGGATGTCCGCGACGACCAGCAGGTTGCGGTTCGACACCAACGCCTTGGCGGCGCCATTCGAAGCCTCGATCACCTCGTCCGTCTTCGGCGTCCAGCCGACGCAACCGTTGAGTTTGCCGCTGCCACTCGCGAGCTCATGTTGGTAGGCATCGCAGGCGGTGAACGCGTCTTCGTAGAACACCAGGCCGAGCGAGCCTGTGGCGGGCTTCGAATCGAGATCGCGCAGCACAGTCACCGGCACGCCGGCTTCCTGGGCGAGAAAACGAATGAAGAACTCGCTTTCGTTGAACTGCGAAGCGGCCAGCGTCTTGCCGGCGAGCTTGTTGATCGAGGCGATGCCTTTGTCGACCACCACCATGTCGGCGCCGCGCGAATAACCGATCTGCACCGGCACCACTGCGTCGAACTGGCGGCCGAGCACGGCCAGTGCGTCGGCGGTGGTCGCGGTGGCCGCGAGGCGGCCGTTGTTGAGCGGCGACCAGGTTTCGTCCTCGCTCATCGAGATCGCGACCTTGAAACCGTATTCCTTGAAGAAGAACGATTCCGCGTTGGGTTCGAGCCCACCGTTGGCGACGATCAGACCGCCGTAGCCGGCGTATTCGCTGATGTCGATGCGCAGGATGTTGTCCTTCGGCACGAAGGTGTTGGCCGCCTCGAGCGTCGGAGTTCCGGTGACCGGTTCGATGGGCGTGGGCACGTCGCCGTCGGGTTTTGCGACGCCGGTGTCGGTCTTGACGACCTTGTCGCTGTTGATCGTGGCGGCAGAGCCGTTGCCGCTCGCTGGCGCGTCCGCCTTTTTCCCGAGCCACAACCAGGCGCCGAGCGCGACGATGCCGAGCAGCAGCAGAACCGTGATGATGTTGCCGGCAACGGAGCCGCGTGAACGACGTGAAACCATGTTTCTACTCCTTAACGAACGATCACTCGGAAACCTTCGCCGCGCGCTTTACGCCGCGCTTCGAAGCCAGGAGATCCGCCGGAGGCGGCTCATCCGTGAAATTGTCGATGCCCGCGAACAACTCGCGCTGATCCTTGAGCCAGCGATTGGCTTCGTTCAGTGAGGCGGACACCGCATCGAGCGAGTTCGCCATACTGTTCTCGTCGGTGGCCAGCAGCACCTGCTCACGCACCAGCGACACCTGCTGACGCAGGCGGCCCAACTCCGCATCGACCAGTTCCAGGCGTTTCTCCGCGCTGGTGTGCGCGGCATGGCGCGACTGGATGACCTCGAGCTGCTGTTCGAGGCTGCGGCGCAGCTCGTCGTCCGTGTCGGGCGCGGCCAGGCGTTCGCGGCAGCGTTTTTCCTGGTCGTCGAGTTTCTTGCGTTCGCGATCGGCCACCTCGATGACTTCGGCGAACGAGGCGCGCGCCGCGAGTAGTTTGAGGTGCAGCCAGGCCATCTGGCGCACGTCGCCGATCTGGGAGCCGTGTGCGTCGCCCCGCTGCAGCAGGCTCACGATCTCGGCGGCCTCCTGCTCGATTTCGTACTGGCGCGACTGCGCGGCGGAATCGAGGTGGGCCAGCAGGTCTTCGTAACGGGTGGTGCTGTCGCTCACGCCCGCGAGGGCGTCCACCGTCTTGCGGAAACGCTCGTTGCGCGACAGCGACCAGAGGTACATGCCTTCGAGTCCGAGCCCGATCAGCCACAACCCGGGGTTGATGAAGCCGCCGAGAAATCCAAACGCCGCGATGCCGAACCAGTTGGGCGGGACCGGCATGCCGAGCGGCCGCGCGTTGAACGCTGCAACAAGGTAGGAGGGTTTGCCTTTCATGGAGCGGTTGTCGCCCAGGCGCGAAAGGCTGGCGGCACGAAGTTGAGATCGGTCGCTTCGCGGATCGCGATGCGCATCTGGAACTCGAGTACGTCGGCGGGAACCGGGTTTTGATACCCCTCGAGGCTGGCTTCGAGTGCGGCGCCGCCGGCCACGTTCTGCGTACGTGAATGGCGGTAAGCCTTGACCACCAGCGCTTCTGCGGCGCCGGGCGTCAGCAGCGTTGGCATCCTGGGTTCGAGCCTCGTCAGGTCTTCGGGCTTCAGTTCGAGGCCGTAGCGTTTGGCGAGCAACGCGATCAGCTGCGCGCTCTCGGCCGGGGTGCTGGTGGGCAGCAACGGCACCTTCACGTCCACGCGGCCCGGGCGCTTGAGGTCGACCTCGATGAGGTCGGGGCGCGAGGAGGCCAGCAACCACAACACGCGGCCGCGATTGCCGCTGTCCGACATCTCCTGGGCGATCATCGAGTAGATGCGGCCGGACAAGCCGCTGTCGCCGCTGCCGGAATCGCGCTTGCCGAGCGTCTGGTCCGCTTCGTCGATGAACACCATGCAACGGCCGAGCGCGCGGATCAGGCGGAAGATCTTTTCGAGATTGCCTTCGCTCGAGCCCACCCAGCGATCGCGGAAATTCTTGAGCTTGACCACGGGTACGCCGGCTTCACCCGCGAGGCACTCCACGAGAAAGGTCTTGCCGGTGCCGACCGGTCCGCACAGTAGATAGCCCATCGGCAGCGCCTTGAGGTCGCCCGAGCGCCACAACGCGATGTCCTGCCGCAGCCAGGTCTTGAGCGCTTCCTGGCCGTGGTAATCCTCGAGCGTGCGTTTCGGTTCGATGAACTCGACCAGGCCCGCGGAATCGCGTTCGACCAGTTCTTTCTTGAGCTTCGCGAGATCGGCTTCGCCGAGCGGTTTGTTCTCGAAGTGACGGCGCTTCACCAGGCTGTCGAGGCTCGCGACCGTGACGCCGGTGAGCGCCGCGGCGATCTGCGCGAGGTTGGCGTCGGCGGCGAACGCTTTGGGTGACTGCGTCCGCAGCAACGTCAGCGCGGTTTCGAGGGTCGGGCCGTCGGCCAGCGGCACACGTGTCCGGGTCGCATTCGTGGAATTGGCAATCAGCGGCTCGACGTCGTTCAAATTGTCGGCGATGAGCAGGCTCACCAGCGGCAACCCGATGAACGGCGACTCGCACGACCAGCCGCGTAACAGGCTCGTGGCGCTGCCGTGCTCGAAACCTTCGCCGTCGGCCGGCAGGATCTGGTCGAGGCCGCGGATGATCACGGCGACGTTGGGTGTCTTCGCGTCGGAGCCGAGCAGTCGAAGGTTGCCCAGGTAGCGCAGGTAGCGGTCTATCCACTGAATGGCCTGCAGCGGCTCGCGCATCTGCCGCTGCAGATCGGCGCCCTGCCATTTCTTGACGATCTCGCCGCCACGTTCGATCAGAAGCCCGGTGCCCAGATCGTAGCCGAGCACGACGTCAAAACCCTTGAGCAGTGTGCTTTCGAGCCAGTCACTGAGATTCACCAGCCGGTCGTCGATCACGAGACGATCGTGAACGTTGCCGAACAAGATGAACTGGCCGGACGCACCACTCTTGTAAGCGAGTGCGAGTTCGTCGGCCCAACTGGGCGTTGCGGAGGGAGCGGGCACGCCCGATTCTCCAGGTTTGGCGTTCAGCTAACTACTGGCCGACGGGCTTTTCGGTGGTGCCCATGGAGCGCTCGGCCGGAGCCGGCGCGGCGGCGCCCTTGATCGAAATGCCTTCGCGCGCGGCGAAGTCGGCCAGCGCCTGGTCGGCGAGCGCCGTCATCTCGGCTTCCTTGACCACGACCTGCGACATGTCGACGGCATCGCGCGCGACGCGCGCGCGGCCGGCGGCCTTGTCGCGCTCTTCCGTGACCATGCCTTCGAGGCGATTCAGTGTGTCCCCGGCGCCGCCAATATTCGTGATCATGCCGGCGCTGAGTTCCTGGATCTCGGCCATGGCCTGATTCATGCGCATGTCGTTGATGGCGCCCTTGAGGCTTTCGATCTTGGCGCGCGCGGTCTGCATGGCGACGTCGCGGGCTTTCACCAGATTCTTGTAGGTGGTTTCAGCCTGCTCGAGCTGTACGCGGTTTTCCGTGAGCTGCGCTTCGACCGCCTGCAGGCGCAGCGCGTATTGACCGGCGGCAGTGTTGTTGCCGGCGCGGACGTGCGCGGTGGTCTTCGCGCGCAGGTCTTTCTGCTCGGCCTCGAGCTTGCGCACCTGGCTCATGAGGCGTTCGGCGAGCCCGGCGTGGGAAGCCAGGCCCTGGTTGAAGTTGCCGATCTGCTTGCGCAGGTTTTCCTGCTCCAGCTCGAGCAACGCCTCGGGGTTGCGGCGTTCGACGCCGGAAACGAACAGCGACAGAAACCCTTTGAAGAGGTTGGCGATGCGGCCGAACATGTGTGCCCTCCGGCAAAAACGCCGCGCTCAAGCGCGGCAGGAATGGAGAATAAAGGGGGCAGCCCCCTTTTCCCAGCAAAAGGGGACAGTCACACGCAATCGCCCCCGCCGACGCGGATTCTCGGGCAGTGGCTGTCCCCTTTTGCTAGGAAAAGGGGGCTGCCCCCTTCCTTGCTACTAGAAGTAGCTCAGTGGGAACGGGGGTCTTGCGCACCAGCCCGAGCTTGCGCGTAAAGCCGAAATCCCACAGCGACCACCAGGGCGTGGAAGTGCGTACATCGCGTGCCTCGTCGAACACGAATCCGGCCTCGCGGACTAACTTCAGGTAGCCCTCCGCCGGCCGTTGCACGCCCTCGGGATGGCGGAAGAACCAGCGCACGGTCCAGGTCCTGATGAATGCCTCGCAGGATTCGCTCAGCAACAGATAGCCGCCGGGTTTGAGCACGCGGTGCAGTTCGCGCAACGCGCCTTGCTGATTCGCCACGTGATGGATGAGCTGATGGCACAACACTCCGTCCACCGATGCGTCCGGCAGATCGAGCTGCGTGACCGAACAGGCGCGCACTTCCACCGGCACGCCGGCCTGCTTCGCGGCGGCGCGGGCCAGGGCAAGCATGCGTGGATCGAGATCGACGCCGACGATCGCGCGCGCCGCGAAGTGTTTCTGCAGTAACGCAAAGGCGAGCCCTTGCCCGCAGCCAACGTCCATCATGCGGTCGAAAGTCGCCGGGGCACCGGGGCCTGCGAGCTCACGCAGATCGGCCACCGCCTTTGAAAGCACTTCGCGAAACCAGGTTTCCGTACTCAGAAACCATTTGCCGAAACGGGTTTCCGAAACCCAGTCGGACGCCATCGATTCCATTGCACAATCATATTCCATGAAAGCCTTCGCATTCCGCGTCATCGAGGCGTTGCCGCTCGCGGTTTTCCTCATCTATATGGCGGTGGTGGACCCGCGCGCGCAGGATGAGTGGCGGGCCCCGTATTTTGCGGCGACTGCACTGGCAATTGCCGGTGCGGTGCTGTTATGGCGCGCCGGCGCGATCTTCAATCGCATCTACCTCGGTATCGCCTTCTATTTCGTGAGCGGCACGATTGCACTCATCACGCGCTGGCCGTGGCTCAATGCCGAATATGGCCGCCTCGAAGGCACGGCGATGCTCTACTGGGTGCTCGCAACCGGGCTCGCCGCCACCGTGTTCGATGCGCGCGGCTACCTCGGCGTCGATGCGCCGCGTCGCGTGGTACGCGCCAATTCCTGGGCGCTGCTGGCGATCACCGCGGCCGCGACGGCCGTTTCCCTCTACTTCGTCGGGAATCGGCTGTTCTCCTCGTTCCTGCCCTTCATCGCCGTCTTCACCGCGCATGGCCTCATCAAGGCGCGCCTGCGCCACACGGCGGCCAGGGCGTAAGATTGCCGGCATTCGAATTCCGGGGTTTCAAATGAACAAACAATTCCTGCCGCTGTTGTGCGGCATGTGCGTGGCTTTATCAGCCAGCGCCGCGCCGCCGGCGCGCGGACCCTTCGACGCGAAAGCGCGCGAACTGCTCGAAAAGGTCATCGCCATTCCGACCTCGATCGGCAATGGCAAAGTCCCGGAGATGGCCGAATATCTGGCGGCTGAATTACGCGCCGGCGGGTTTCCGGCCGAAGACGTGCAGGTTTTCCCGCTCGACACCCCGGGCGACAAGACCGCGGCGTTCGTCGCGCGTTATCGCGGCGATGGCAGCGGCGGCAAACCCATCCTGTTGCTCTCGCACATGGATGTCGTCACCGCCAAACGCGAGGATTGGGTGCGCGATCCGTTCAAGCTCACCGAAGAAGGCGGCTATTTCTTCGGGCGCGGCACCAAGGATGTGAAAGACGGCGTCGTGGCGCTGGTCACGACTTTCCTGCGCCTCAAGAAAGAAGGCTTCAAGCCGAAGCGCGATCTCATCATTTTCTTCAGCGGCGATGAAGAAACCGAGATGGCAACGACCGTGGCGATGGTGCGCGATCACCGCGACCTGCTCGACGCCGACTACGCGCTGAACTCCGACGCCGGCGGCGGCGCGCTCGACGAACACACGGGCAAGCCCTCGGTGTTCATGCTCGGCACGGCGGAGAAGACCTACGCCGATTTCACGCTAACTACCCACAACCCCGGCGGCCACAGCTCCGCGCCGCGGGCCAGGAACGCGATCTACGATCTGGCCATCGCGTTGCAGAAATTGAGCCAGTTCAGTTTCCCGGTGATGTGGAGCGACACCACGATCGCCAACTTCCGCGTCACCGGCAAGATGAAAGGCGGCGAGCTGGGCGACGCCATGGTGCGCTTCGCCGACAATCCGCGCGACGAGAAGGCCGCGGCACTCATCGGCGCGGATCCGTCGTACGTCGGCAAGACGCGCACCACCTGCGTCGCGACGCTCCTGTCGGGCGGTCACGCCACCAACGCGTTGCCGCAGTCGGCCAGCGCAAACGTGAACTGCCGCATTTTCCCGGGCGTCAAGATCGACGCAGTGCGAAAGACGCTGCAGGAAATCGTGGGCAGCGATGTCGAGGTCAAGATCGTGGGCGAGCCGATGTCGAGCGATGCGTCGCCACTGCGTCCGGACGTGCTGGATGCCGTGACGCGCGCGATCCACAAGGTTTATCCCGGCGTGCCGATCGTCCCGAACCAGGATTCCGGCGCGAGCGACGGTCTCGTGTTCCGTGCCGCGGGAATTCCGTCGTATGGCGTCGAGGCGCTGTTCATGAAGCCGAGCGAGGAGTTTTCGCACGGTCTCAATGAACGCATTCCGGTGAGCGCTTTTTACGCGAGCCTCGAGATCTGGTACCAGTTGATCACCGACGTCGGCGGCAAGCGCGCGAAGTAACACTCTCTACGCCGTGAACACCACTGCGGAACCGCTCGGCACGCTCCAGTTCGCGTTGCAGAACGCGGCGCGCCTGCTCGAGCGGGAGCCGGCTGCTGCGGCCGAACAGGCCGCCGAGATTCTCAAAGTCATCCCGGACCAGCCGAATGCGCTGGCGTTGTCGGGTCTCGCGCTCGGCAAGTTGGGGCAGGGCGACGCGGCGATCGAGGCGCTGCGGCGCGCGGTGCAGTTCAAGCCCGATCTGCCCGATGCCTGGCGCGCGCTCGGCGATCACTACAGCGCGCTCGAGATGCGCGACGCGGCGGATGCCGCTTTCGCGCAGCACATCCGCTACAGCACCAACGATCCGAAGCTGATGAGCGCGGCGCTGGCGCTGGCCGAGAACCGGATTCCCGAAGCGGAGCACGAGTTACGCGAGCACTTGAAGCGTCATCCCACCGACGTCGCGGCGATCCGCATGCTCGCGGAGGTCGCGGCACGTATCGGTCGCCTGGGCGACGCCGAGATCCTGCTGGCACGCTGCGTTCAGCTCGCGCCGGGTTTCACCGCCGCGCGCCAGAACTACGCCATGGTGCTGCACCGGCAGAGCAAGCCGGCACAGGCGATGGAAGAGGTCAACCGGCTGCTGGCCGACGAGCCCGGCAATCCCGGCATGCGCAACCTCAAGGCGGCGATTCTCGGGCGCACCGGGGATTTCGACGACTCCATCGCGCTCTATAAAGCCGTGCTGGCCGACTATCCGCGCCAGCCCAAGGTGTGGATGAGCCTCGGGCATGCGCTCAAGACCGCGGGCAAGACCGCGCCCAGCATCGAGGCCTACCGGCGGTGTATCGAACTGTCGCCGCAGTTCGGCGAGGTGTGGTGGAGCCTCGCCAACCTCAAGACATTTCGCTTCAGCGCTGATGAGATCGCCCTCATGCGCGCGCAGCTCGAACGCTCCGATCTGACCAACGACGACCGCTTCCACTTTTATTTCTCGCTTGGCAAGGCGCTGGAAGACGAGGGTGAGTACGCCGAGTCCTTCGGCTTTTACGCGCAAGGCAACGCCCTGCGCCGCAAGCTGATCCGCTACGACGCCGACGACAATGAAGCGCATGTCGGCCGTTCCAAACGCATCTTCACGCGCGAGTTCTTCGCCGAACGCGCCGGCGCTGGGTGCGATGCGCCGGATCCCATCTTCGTGGTCGGGTTGCCGCGTTCCGGTTCGACTCTGATCGAACAGATCCTGGCCTCACATTCCCTCGTCGAGGGCACGCAGGAACTGCCGGACATTTCCATGATCTCGCGCGTCATCGGCAAGCGCACGACCCGCACCGACGAGTCTGCCTACCCGCGCGCGCTCGCGAAGTTCTCCGCCGAAGAGCTGCGCGCGTTCGGCGAGCAGTACCTGGCGCAGACGCGCATCCAGCGCAAGAGCGCGGCGCCGTTCTTCATCGACAAGATGCCTAACAACTTCGCGCACGTCGGATTGATCCACATGATCCTGCCGAACGCGAAGATCGTCGACGCGCGCCGCCATCCGATGGGTTGCTGCTTCTCGTGTTTCAAACAGCATTTCGCGCGCGGGCAGAATTTCACCTACGAGCTCGGCGAAATCGGCCGTTACTACCGCAACTACGTCGAGTTGATGGCGCACTTCGATGCCGTGTTGCCCGGGCGCGTGCATCGCGTGTTCTACGAAAACATGGTCGACGACACCGAGGCGGAGGTACGGCGGCTGCTTTCGTACTGCGGCCTGCCGTTCGAGGAATCCGTACTGCGTTTTCATGAAAACCAGCGCGCGGTCCGCACGGCGAGCTCGGAACAAGTGCGCCAGCCCATCTTTCGCGACGGCATCGACCAGTGGCGGCACTACGAGCCATTCCTGGCGCCCCTCGCCGACGCGCTCGGTCCGGTCCTCACGAATTATCCCGCCACGCCCCAGTGTTGATTCCGTGGCGTCTGGCATACACTCGCCGCACACGACTCCAAAAACAAATCGGGGATCCCTCATGACACGCAGCAAATTGCGCAAGATCCAGCGTGAAAACGGAAAGCTCCTGAAGCACGGCATGCCCATCGCCGGCGCCATGCTGGCGGGTGCTGGCGTCGTACACGCACAACAGCCGGATGAAACTTCGGGCCTCGAGGAGGTCGTGGTCTCGGCGACGAAGCGCAATGAAAGCCTGCAGGACGTGCCGCTGTCGATCCAGGCGATCGGCGAGAAGCAACTCGGCCAGCTCAAGGTCGACGACTTCGGCGACTACGTGAAATTCCTGCCGAACGTGTCGTACCAGACGCTGGGCCCGGGTCTTTCGCGTCCCTATATCCGCGGCGTGGCCAGCGGCGAAAACGCCAACCACTCAGGTCCGCTGCCGAGCGTCGGCGTGTATCTCGACGAGCAGCCGATCACCACGATCAACGGTCCGCTCGACGTGCAGATCTACGACATCGCGCGCGTCGAAGTGCTCGCCGGCCCGCAGGGCACGCTGTATGGCGCGAGCTCGCAGGCCGGCACGATTCGCATCATCACCAACAAGCCCAATCCCGACGCTTTCGATGCCGGGTATGAACTCACCGGCAGTTCGCTCGAGGGCGGCCTCGGCTATGTCGCGCAGGGCTTCCTCAACATCCCGCTCAGCGAAAGAGCCGCGATCCGCATCGTCGGCTGGAAAAAGCATGAGCCGGGCTTCATCGACAACGTACCGAGCACGCGCGTATTTCCGGTCTCCGGAATCGCCGTCGACAATTCCGACAAGGTCGAAGACGATTACAACTCCTGGGGCAAACATGGCGTTCGCGCGACCCTCGGCATCAACCTCAACGACAACTGGACCATCACGCCTTCCGTGATGATGCAGAAGACCACTTCGCACGGTGCCTTCGGCTACGACCCGACGGTCGGCGATCTGAAGGTTGCGCACGCGCTGCCCGAGGGCGGCACTGACAAGTGGACGCAGGCGGCGTTGACGGTGCAGGGCAAGCTCGGCAACTGGGATGTCACGTACGCCGGTGCGCACCTGAACCGCCTGGTCGAGTCGCAACTCGACTACGCGGATTACTCGTTCTTCTACGACACCTGCTGTTCGTATGGCGCGTACATGTACGACAACGACGGCGCGCTCGTCGATCCGTCACAGTTCATCATCGGCAACGACAAGTACGGCAAGACGAGTCACGAGTTGCGCGTTACTTCGCCGGCCGAATACCGCTGGCGCATGACGCTCGGCGCGTTCACGCAGAAGCAGACGCACGGGATCACGCAGGATTACCGCGTCGCCAGCCTCACCGACATGTTCGAGGTTCCGGGCAATCCCGACACTTTGTGGCTCACCGAGCAGGAACGCACCGACCGTGACGATGCCGCGTTCGGCGAGTTCACGTTCGACATCACCGACAAGTTGTCCGCCACCGCCGGCGTGCGGTTCTTCAAATCCGACAATTCGCTGCTGGGCTTCTTCGGTTACGGTGCGGGCTTCAGCGGCATGACCGGCGAAGCGGCCTGTTTCGATCCGGCCGATTTCCGCCGGGCGCCGTGCGTAAACCTCGACAAGGAAGTGAAGGAAGACGGCAACACCAAGCGCCTGAACCTCACGTACAAAATCAACGATGACATGATGGTGTACGCCACGTGGTCGGAAGGGTTCCGTCCTGGCGGCATCAATCGCCGCGGCACGGTGCCGCCGTACAAGTCGGACTTCCTGACTAACTACGAGATCGGCTTCAAGACCACCTGGGCTGAAAACCGCGTGCGCCTGAACGGCGCCGTCTTCCAGGAAGACTGGGAAGACTTCCAGTATTCCTACCTCGGCGCCAATGGCCTGACGGAAATCCACAACGCCGGCCAGGCACGGATCAAGGGCTTCGAGGCGGATCTCACCTGGGCCGTCAAGGACGGCCTGACATTGTCGAGCTCGGTGTCATTGCTCGACGCCAAGACCACCGCGGTCTACTGCGGCGCGACTTACGGCGCGCCAAACAACGACGGTTCCGATCCTTATGTGCTCGAAGGCGACCCGTTGTTCGGCGAGCCGGTCACCAACTGTTCCGATCCGCTCGCGCCTAGAGGCACGATTGTCGCGGCACCGGTCGGACAGGAGTTGCCCGTACAGCCGAAGATCAAGGCCAACATCGTTGCCCGCAACGAGTTTCCGCTCGGTGACTTCAAGGCGCATTGGCAGGTCGCGGCCGTCTACCAGGACAGCGCGTGGACCGATCTGCGCACCGCTGAGCGCGAGATCCTTGGCAAACAGGCTTCGTACAGCCTCTGGGACCTTTCGACTGGCATCGAAAACGACAGCTGGGGTCTCGAGTTATTCGTGAAGAACGCGTTGAATCGCCGCGCCGAAATCGCGCGCTTCACCGAGTGCGGAATCTTCCAGCCGGGCACGGATCCGACCAACAGCACGCCGCTGTGCGGTCAGCAGCCTTACATCGTGGTGAACACGCCGCGCACCATCGGAATCACCTTCGCGAAGAAGTTCTGATGAACACGCCGGGGCAAGGACGCCCACCGTTCCCGCCCTTCACTCGCGAGACGGCGGCGCAGAAGGCGCGCGCGGCGGAAGACGCATGGAATTCGCGCGATCCCGAGCGCGTGTCGCTCGCGTACACGGTAGATAGCGTGTGGCGCAATCGCGCGGAGTTCTTCTCGGGCCGTCCGGCGATCGTGGAATTCCTGACGCGCAAGTGGGCGCGCGAGCTCGACTATCGGTTGATCAAAGAGGTGTGGGCGTTTGAGGGCGCGCGCATCGCGGTGCGCTTTGCCTACGAATGGCGCGACGACTCGGGGAAGTGGTTCCGTTCGTATGGCAACGAGAACTGGGAGTTCGATGATCTCGGGTTGATGCGCAGGCGGCATGCGAGCATCAATGATTTGCCTATTTTGGAAGCAGAACGGAAGTTTCGGTGGGGGATGGGGCGTCGGCCGGATGGGCATCCGGGGTTGAGTGAGATTGGATTGTAGTTAGGAGGGGAGAGGTGGTGCGTCCCGTCCGCGCCCACCGGCCCCGCGAGACATGTTTTTCCGCGGCGGGCTCTCCAGAGATGATTGCTTGGAAGGGGGCCGGCGCCGTTTGTTCGTAAATTTGGACTGCGCCAGCGTTTGGCAGCGCACTGCGCCGCGAGGCACCGCTCGGCGCCTTCGTGCCACCACATTCGAAGGACCCGCCGCTCCAAAGCCATGCCTCGCGTGTCCGTTGGGCGCGGACTGTCGCCCCGCACTTTTCGCTCTTATCTGCGCTCCACGGTCGCTGGGAGCCCGCTGCTCCTGTGGGGCTTGTGTGTCCGGAGCACACTAGGCCGCTGTGCGCGATGGGAGGCGCGCGGTCGCTGAGGTCGGGGCGGCGGTGACGTCGGGGAAGGATTCTTGCGGGCGGAAATCAACGCGCAGCGGACACGTGCTGAACGCTTTTTGAGCTCGCCGTCGATAACAACGCCAGGCACGAAGCCGCCAAGTGACAGGCTTCCGGCAACGTACTTCGCCAGACTCTCGCGCCGCCCAAATTTTCGACCAGCGAGGCGGCGGCCTCCAGAATTCGCGTTCAATATGCAATCACAGGCGAAGCGAAAAAAAGTTCAGCGCGTGTCCGCTGCGCGCGGATTTTCGCCCGCAATCATCCTCCCCCGCTACAACACCGCCGACACGGCGTCCGCAACCATGTCACTGGTCGTCGAGCGTCCGCGCTGCTTCACAATATCGAAGGCTGCAATTCGATATGCCTCAGCCATCGTGGGGAAGTTGAAGACGTTGTCTACGTAGGCATCGACATCGAGTTCGGCGGTGAGGCCTAACTGCCCGATGTGAACGAGTTCGGTCGCGCTGTCGCCGACGATTTGCACGCCGACCACGCGTCTGCCGCCCGGGTCGGCGATGAGCTTGAGCAGGCCGCGCTGGCAGCCGTTGATCTGGCCGCGCGCGATTTCCTCGAACTTTGCGCGGCCAACGATCGCGCCGCCGAAATGGCGGCGTGCGCCGTGTTCGTCGAGGCCGACGGTCGCGATCTCGGGGATGGTGTACACGCCCGAGGGCAGGCGCGAGACCGGATCCGACGGCACCAGCAGGCCGAGCGCATGGCAGGCGGCGCGGCGGCCCTGTTCCATCGACACCGAGGCGAGCGCGGGTGGGCCGATCACGTCGCCGGCGGCGTAGACGCCCGCCGCGGTGGTTTGCAGGTGTTCGTCGACCTGCACGTGTCCGCGGCTGGTCAACGCGACGCCGGCCGCTTCGAGCTTGAGCCCATCGACATTCGCGAGGCGGCCCAGACCCACCAACACCTTGTCGGCCATGATGGTGCGGCCGTCCTTGAACTCGGTGCGCACCTGCGAGATGCCGTCCCAACGGGTGCTGACGGCTTCGGCGCGCGGAATGTATTCGCCGCCATTCTTGCGCAGCTCTTCCAGGTAGAAAGAGGTGAGCTCGGGGTCGAGGAACGCGAGCGGCTGATCGAGCTGATCGGCTTGCGTCACCTTGCAGCCCAATGCGGCGAAGGTCGCGGCGTATTCACTGGCGATGACGCCGCCGCCCAACACCAGCAGGCTGCGCGGCAGATAGGCCAGCGACAGGATCGAGTCGCTGTCGAGCACGTGTTCGTGATCTACCGCAAGGTGCGCGGGTGAACGCGGCCGCGAGCCGGTGGCGATGATGACGATCGGCGCTCGCAAGATCATCTGCGAACCGTCGATCCGGCGGATCTCGAGTTCATGCGGGCCGTTGAAACTGGCGCGGCCGCGCAGCAGCGCGACGTCGTTACGCTCAAGCTGCGCCGTCATGTACGCATCGTGCGCGTCGACGGTGACACCGACGCCGTCGAGCAGCGACTGGATAGGCTCGTCCATCAGGTTCACGTGCCGCACGCGCTGGCGCAGCGCATGCTCGCGCAGGCTCTTGCTCGGGATCGTGCCGGTATGCACGCAGGAGCCGCCGACGCGCCGATCGCGCTCGATGACGGCGACTTTCTTTCCGGCCTTCGCGGCCTGGATCGCGGCCTTCTGGCCTGCCGGGCCTGAGCCGATCACCAATACGTCGTAAGCGGCGCTCAGACCCTTCGTGAAACTCACGTAAAGCTCTCGGCCGTCGCGTAGATGGCGGCGCGCTGCGCCATGATCGTGAACAGTTCGTCCGGGTAGATGGAGAGCTCGTCCATCCACTGGGAGACGGGCCCTAACATGCTGTCCGGCAGTTCGCCCCCGGCTCCGGGCGTGCGCATCTCGTCGGATATCTGCCGTGCGAGCGCGACTTCCATCACTTCGATGCGCGCCATCTCGGCCTGGGGCGGATTGCGCCAATGCGAAATCGCCGCGGACACCACCGGCGGCAGAGTCCATGCGATGGCGAGATGAGTGCCGACGCGCGCCTCGTGACGCTCCGCGAGCTGGACCACGACGGCGGCCTCCGCGGTGACGCGGTGTTTGAGAATCGCGCTGCCGACGCGGCTCAGGATCACGGCCATGCCGGCCCGGTGCAACAGGCCGCAGAGGTACGCGGATTCGACATTGCGACGCTTGAGCCGCGCGATCTCCTGCGCGAACAGCGCGGTGATCACCGATTCGCGCCACAGCTCGTTCATTTCCTGGCGGAAATAAGTCGAGGAAAAAACCTGGCTTTGCACGGCGACCGCGAAAGCAATGTTGCGGACCTCGCGGATGCCGAGCCACGCGATAGCCTGGGGCAGTGTGACGACCGGCGTGCGGCGGGCGTACAGCGCGGAGTTCGCGACGCGCATCACCTGCCCGGCGAGCGCGAGGTCGCGCTGGATCAGCGCCGCGAGCTCCTGCGAACTGGTGTTGCCCGCTTCGTCGCCGGCTGCATCGCCACGCGTCAACCGCATGATCTCGGCTGCGACCTGCGGCGGTGATGGCAAGTCGAGTGATTCGTCGGCTATGGCCGCATGAACGATGCGATCGAGATCGTCGTGGACGGCAGTCTGGGCAGAGCTTTGCATGACACGGTTCTTCTGGTGACCCGTCCCGTTAACGGCCGGGATATCAGGCACTTGATTCGCTGCGGCAGGCCTTGGCCGCCGCGCGAACTCGCGTCACAAAATCAAGGGTTTATGAGGTCAGGGGCCGACGGCTGCCGCGGCCTGCAGCACTCCCGGGACGAGCTCACGGGTGGGGCGCACCTCGATGCTGCCGAACTGTGCCGGCGGAATCTTCGCGGCGATCTGGATGGCATCGTTGAGATCGCGCGCCTCGATCATGTAGAAGCCCGCGAGTTGCTCTTTGGTTTCGGCGAACGGCCCGTCGGTGACGGACACCTGGCCGTTACGAACGCGTACGGTGGTCGCCGTGTGCGCGGGATGCAGCGGCGAACCGCCCAGCATCTGTCCCTTCTGTCGCAGATTCTCGCCGCACGCCAGACAAGCGTCGTCCGGCGCGGAGTTCCAGTGCTCGGGCGACAAGTAAACGAGGCAGAGGTACTTCATGGCGGGCTCCTTGAGACATAGTCGAACAGCGTCGTCCGGATTCGACAGCGCTGCCGAAGATCGTTGTCGGCGCATCCAAGTGGTTGATTCTGTAGCTCAGGCCGGCAGTGCCGCGAGCCGCCGTTCAAGAAAACGGCGCGCAGGACCTTGCGCGGTGAGTTCGATGGCGCGCGTGTAGGCCGAGCGTGCCTCGGCGTTGCGCCCGAGGCGCCGGCAGAAGTCGGCGCGTGCGGCGTGCGCGAGCTGGTAGTCGTCGAGAACGCCGTCGGCCAACAGGCCGTCAAGATGTTCGAGCGCAAGCTCCGGGCCCTGCAACTGCGCGACCGCCACGGTCCGATTCAACGCGATGATGTGCGAGGGCATGATCCGCAGCAGCAGGTCGTAGAGCCCGATGATCTCGCTCCAGTCCGTCTCGGCGGCGCTCGGCGACTCGGCATGCACCGCGGCGATCGCGGCTTGCAGCGAATACGGGCCGACGCGCGGCGACGACAGGGCCGCGCGCGTCAGCGTCGCGCCTTCTTCGATAAGTTTGCGATTCCAGCGCGAACGATCCTGCTCGTCGAGCAGGATGAGATCGCCGTCGGCCGTGGCGCGCGTCTCACGGCGGGATTCGTGCAGCAGCATCAGCGCCAGCAAACCCTGCACTTCGGGTTCGGGGATGAGTTCGAGTAACAGCCGTCCGAGCCGGATCGCCTCGCCGGAAAGATCGGCGCGGGTAGCGGAATCGCCGGAGCTTGCGGAATAACCTTCGTTGAACACCAGGTACACCACGCGCAGCACGCTATCGACGCGCGCCGGCAGCTGCTCGCGCGAGGGCACCTGGTAAGGAATGTTCGCGTCGCGGATCTTGCCCTTCGCACGCACGATGCGCTGCGCGATGGTCGGCGCGGGCGTCAGGAACGCGGCGGCGATTTCTTCGGTGGCGAGGCCGCAGACTTCACGCAGGGTGAGCGCGACCTGCGCGTCGGGCGCGATCGCCGGATGGCAGCAGGTGAACACGAGCCGCAGCCGGTCGTCTTCGAGCAGTTCTTCGCGCTCGTCGAACGCTGGCGCGTTGTCGGTGAGGGACTCGGACACGTCGGGCCGGTCTTCGAGATGATCGAAACGCTGGTCGCGCCGCTGCTTGTCGATGGATTTGAACCGGCCGGCCGAGACCAGCCATGAAACCGGATTCTGCGGCAGCCCTTCACCCGGCCATTTTTCCATGGCGGCACGGAAGGCTTCGTGCAGCGCCTCCTCGGCGCGTTCGAAGTCGCCGAGCAGGCGGATCAGCGTCGCGAAGATGCGGCGCGATTCGCGGCGATACAGGGCGTCGATCTCGGCGCGGATGCGCGCGCTGTCTGCGGCTGGCATGCCGCGAGGATAAATGGGGACAGTCCCCATTTCCTAGGAAATGGGGACTGTCCCCATTAGAAGAGGCCGACGATCTTTCCGCTGGCGTCGACGTCGATCGAATTGGCCGCCGGCACTTTGGGCAGGCCCGGCATGGTCATGATGTCGCCACAGATCATCACGATGAATTCCGCTCCGGCCGCGAGCCGCACTTCGCGGATGTTCACGACGTGCCCGGAGGGCGCGCCGCGCAGCTTCGGGTCGGTGCTGAACGAATACTGCGTCTTCGCCACGCACACGGGGTAGTGGCCGTAGCCGCCTTCCTGCAGCGCCTTGATCTGGCCGCGGATCTTGCTGTCCGCGACGATATCGAGCGCGCCGTAGATCTGCGTGGCGATGGCCTTCATCTTCTCCCACAGGCTCTGATCCGACTCGTACACGTAGCGGAAGTTGTTGGGCAGGTCGCACAGGCGCACGACTTCCCGCGCAAGCTCGAGCGCGCCCTTGCCGCCTTCGGCGAAGTGCTTCGCCACGATGATCTTCACGTCGAGATGCGCGAGCCGCTGCTGCAACAGGAGAATCTCGGCGTCGGTGTCTTCGCTGCGATGGTTGATCGCGACGACGCCGTTGAGCCCATACGCGTTGCGGACGTTGTGTATGTGCCGCTCGAGATTGACGATGCCGTGCTCGAGCGCGACCAGGTTTTCCCTGCCGACATCCTTCACGTCCACGCCGCCGTGATACTTGAGCGCGCGAATCGTCGCGACGATGACGGCGGCCGACGGCGTCAGGTTCGCCTTGCGGCACTTGATGTCGACGAACTTCTCCGCGCCCAGGTCCGCGCCGAAGCCGGCCTCGGTCACGACGTAGTCCGCGAGTTTCAACGCGGTGCCGGTGGCCATCACGGAATTGCAGCCGTGGGCGATGTTGGCGAACGGCCCGCCGTGGATGAAGGCGGGGTTGTTCTCGAGCGTCTGCACGAGGTTCGGGGCCAACGCGTCGCGCAACAGGGCGGTCATTGCGCCGTGCGCGCTGATGTCGCGCGCCAGGATCGTCTTCTGGTCGCGGGTGTAGCCGATCACGATCTTGCCGAGGCGTTCTTTCAGGTCCGCGAGACTGGTCGCGAGGCAGAAGATCGCCATGACTTCGGATGCCACCACGATGTCGAAGCCATCCTGGCGCGGGAAGCCGTTCGCCGGCCCACCCAGTCCGATGGCGATCTCGCGCAGCGAACGGTCGTTCACATCGAGCACGCGCCGCCACGTGATACGCCGCACGTCGAAGCCGACCTCGTTGCCGTGATGGATGTGATTGTCGATGAGCGCGGCCAAGAGGTTGTTAGCCAGCGCGATCGCGGAGAAGTCACCGGTGAAATGCAGGTTGATGTCTTCCATTGGCACGACCTGCGCATAACCGCCCCCGGCCGCGCCGCCCTTCATGCCGAACACCGGCCCGAGCGCCGGTTCGCGCAGGCAGATCAGCGCCTTCTTGCCTAACAGGTTGAGCGCATCGCCCAGACCCACGGTGGTCGTGGTCTTGCCTTCACCGGCGGGTGTGGGCGAGATCGCGGTGACCAGCACCAGTTTGCCGTTCGGCTTGCCATTGAGCTTCGCGATGAAATCGAGCGAGACCTTGGCCTTGTATTTGCCGAAGGCTTCGAGCGCTTCGTCCGGGATGCCGAGGCGCTCGCGCGCCACGTCTGCGATACGCAGCATTTTGGCGGCCTGGGCGATATCGATGTTGCTGAGCTTTTGGGTCATGGGGCGGCATCTTATCGGGCGCGCGACGGTCCGACCGCCGCACAGCGCAATGCGGCACGAAACTCGCGAAGTTCGCATTCCCTGTGGGTTGAAAGCGGCGTGAATTTCGGTCTCCGGCCGCGGAGGTGCAATGTGAAATCCGCCAGAGTGATGGCTGTCATCGGCGCCTTGTTGCCGGTGTTTGCGTGGGCGAAAACCGGGATCGGCCGGATCGAGATCCAGGCCGGCGATTCGGCCGCGCGTACGATCGAAGCCCCCGATCTAGCCCGTCGATTTTCGATCTGGAACGGGCCCGGCACCTCGAGCGATCGAACCAGCGCGCACACTCTCGCCGATTGGACACGCGGCATCGTCGAACTGCCTGCGGGTCTGGCCGTCGCAAACGTGACGATCTTCTGTGGCGACCAGCGAGCGGCGCTCGCGCCCTGCCACCTGGTGAAATACGCCTGCGACGCGCAGCGCAAACGCGGCTACATCTATCTACCGGGGCCGGCCGAAGAAGGTTACGAGCTCAACGTGCGCCACGTGCTTCGCGGCGTCGAGGGCAACTGGCTCCGCTCGACGCCCGAGTGGGATGCGTTGCTGACCGACGGCCTCTAGTTAGCTGCGGTCTCATGCCGTCTCCTGCGATGTATCGCTTCGACATGTATCCACCCCCGCGGGCGATGCCGTACTATAACTAAAGAGTCTTTCATTAATAACGCCCTCTCTTCTTATATGGGCGGCAAAACGGCGCAGGGGAATCGCAATGTCTGCATCCAGGAATCTTGGCGTGATCGTGACCGCGAGCCTCGCGGGCCTGTTGTTCGGATTCGACACCGTGGTGATCTCGGGTGTCGTCGATTCGGTGCGCCAGGTGTTTCACCTCGTGCCCGGCAGTTTCTGGGACGGCTTCTCGGTGGCCAGTGGTTTGTTAGGCACGTTCATCGGCGCGCTCGTGGCCGGCGCGCCTGGCGATCGGTACGGGTCGCGCGACACGCTGAAGGCCGTCGGCTTCATGTACATCGTTTCGGCGCTCGGCTGCGCGTTCTGCTGGAACCTCGAATCCTTCTACGTGTTCCGCTTCGTCGGTGGCCTCGCGATCGGCGCGTCGTCGGTGCTGGCGCCGGTCTACATCTCGGAGATCGCGCCCGCGGAGCGGCGTGGCGCATTAACCGGGCTGTTCCAGTTCAACATCGTGTTCGGCATCCTGGTTGCTTACGTCAGCAATTTTCTCGTGCAGGAACTGTCCGGCGGCGCGGACCTGTGGCGCCTGAAGCTCGGCATCGCGGCGCTGCCCGCGATCGTGTTCGCGATTTTGATGTACACGATTCCGCAGAGTCCGCGCTGGCTGGCGTTACGCGGCCGCACGGCCGAAGCGAAGGCGAACCTCGCCATCGTCGGCGTCGCCGATCCGGACGCGATGCTGGCGGAGTTCGAACGCTCGGCCAGGCTTGCGCGCGAGAGCTCGGCGGAGAAGTTGTTTGTCGCGGCCTACCGGAAACCGATCGTGCTCGCGATCCTGCTCGCGATGTTCAACCAGCTTTCGGGCATCAACGCGATCCTGTACTACCTCAACGACATCTTCGCCGCCGCGGGATTCACCGGCTGGTCGAATGCGTTGCAGGCGGTGGCCATCGGCGCCGCCAATCTCATCGCCACGATGATCGCGTTGCGATTCATCGATCGCATCGGGCGAAAGAAGCTGCTGTTGATAGGCGCGATCGGCACGGCCTGCGCGCTGGCCGGCGTCGCCGTCATCATGGGCACGGGGCAGGGCAAGGGTTTGCTGCTCGCGATGCTGATCGTCTTCATCAGCTTCTTCGCGTTCTCGCAGGGCGCGGTGATCTGGGTATATCTCGCCGAGATCTTCCCGACGGCCGTGCGCTCGCGCGGGCAGGCGCTGGGCAGCGCGACGCACTGGGGCATGAACGCGATCATCGGCCAGTCGTTCCCGATGATCGCCGTCTATACGCAGGCGCTGCCGTTCGCGTTCTTCGCGGCATGTATGGTGCTGCAGTTCTTCGTGGTGCTGGCGGTGTTCCCGGAAACCCGCGGCGTCGAGCTCGAGTCGATGGACAAGGCATTGGCGGGGCGCTCCCGCTCCTGATGGTTGCAGTCGATGGCGGCTCTCGCCATATTTGCCTCCTCAACGAAGGGGAATGACATGCACTCGATCAGCCGACGTTCGATCATCGCCGGGACCCTTTGCGCAGGCGTAACGCTGCCCGCGCTCGCGCAGGTTCCCGAAGGCTGCGGCGAGCAGCCGAAGACTGCGCCCGCGCTGCAGCCGCCGCTGTTGCTCACGGACTGGGCCTGGCTCGGGCGTTATCGTGACGACAACGCGAAGTTGTTAGCCGACGGCGCGAAGGTGGACGCCGTGTTCCTCGGCGATTCGATCACCGAAGGCTGGGCGCGTACGGACCCGGATTTTCTCTCGAAGGGGAATGTCGGGCGCGGCATCAGCGCGCAGACCACGCCGCAGTTGCTGGTGCGTATGTACGCGGATGTCATCGCGCTCAAGCCGCGCGTGGTGCACATCATGGCCGGCACGAACGACATTGCTCACAACACAGGTCCGATGACACCCGGGGATTCCCGCAACAACCTCATGGCGATGTGCGAAATCGCCCACGCGCACAAGATTCGCGTGGTGCTGGGTTCGGTGCCGCCGGCGTCGAAGTACTGGTGGCGGCCGGAGGCTCTACCCAAGCCCGCCGCGCTCGCGATGAACGAGTGGATGCGCGGTTATGCAAAGCAGATCGGCGCCCGCTACGCGGACTACGCCCGCGTGCTCAGCGATGCGCAGGGCAACGTCAGGAAGGAACTCGCGCAGGACGAGGTTCATCCGACTGCCGCGGGTTACGCGGCGATGCGGCCCGTCGCCGAGGCGGCCCTCAAGGGAAAGCGGGGTTGAATTCCGCCGCGGGAAGGCAATAAATCCGGCTTCACCAGATCGACCTGCCTCAGGCGGGGGGAAGCCATGGCAACCGGTTGGGCAAAGGAAGGCGCGGTTCAGGATCAGATCGACGCGACGGTCAAGGATGCGATCAAGCGCGCGAAGAGCCGCTTGCCGACCGGGCCGTCACTGGAGTCGTGCGCCAACTGCGGCGCGGCCATTCCTGAAGCACGACGCGAGGCGATTCCCGGGGTGCGGCTTTGTGTGGCCTGCCAGGAAGCCTGCGACCGCGAGGCCGTGCACAACGCCGGCTACAACCGCCGCGGCAGCAAGGACAGCCAACTGCGGTAGGGGGCAGCCCCCCTTTCCTAGCAAAAGGGGTCAGCCCTCGACTCGCCTAGTTAGAAATGAAAAGGGCACTCTGATGAGTGCCCTTTTGCATTCTGACGACTGACCCCTTTTGCTAGGAAAGGGGGCTGCCCCCTAGTTGCAGGCTAGGGTCTTGTCGGCGACGGTGCCGACCTTGACCTGTGAGACCGACAAGTCGAGCTTGCTTTCCGACGTAACGGTCAGCGACTCGTTGACCTTGCTCAAGTCCACACCCGCCTTCGCGAAGCACTTGAGCGGAATGCCAAGCGTGAGCCATTTGCCCGCGGGCATGCCGGACAGCGCTTCCGAGACGGGCAGCGCGCCACCGCAGCCGGCGCCACAGGCCATGCCGATCGTAAGGTCTTTCGGCGCCTCCGCGTCGCGGCGCAGCCGCACTAACAACATGACGTCGCCATTGGCTTCGCGCGACAGATCGACCGAGCCTTCGCTGGTGATCTGAATGGTCGCCTTGCCGTCGCCGGTGAAGACGAAGCGGCGGCCGCCTTCCTGCACCTGGTCGTCGACCGCGGTGACCTTCACGCGGCCACCGACGCTTTCGACCGGCACGGTCGTGATGCGTGTCGTGTCCGAGCCGTTCGATACGCGCAGCGACCAGGGCTGCACGGCCTGGCCCTTCTCGAAGTACGAGCCGGCCATCATCAGCTCGGCCGGAATGCCCGGATCTTCGGACAGTGCCGGAAGCTCCGCGGGCGCGGCATACGTCATACCGAAGCCGAACGCGAACAACGGGTCATACCCGTCCTGGCCCACATTGAGCGGCGTGCCCGCGGCGTCACGCGGCCACGAGTACGACAACTTGCCGGTGAAGTCGTAGTTCACCGAGCCGTCTTTCTTGCGGAACAACACGTCCGAGATGCCGCCGCCTTCGCTGCCCGGCAACCAGGCCGCGACGTAGGCGTTTGCGAGGTTGAGCTCGCGGTTCTGCCACAGCGGACGACCCGACAGGAGAATGGCGACCACGGGGATCTGCTCGTCATGCAACTTCTTCATGATGTCGAGATGCTGGGTCATCGTACCCGGCAGCGTCAGCACCTTCAGATCGCCCTGGAATTCCGCGTACGGATTTTCGCCGAACACCACGATGGCGTAGTCGGGCTTCTTCTTGTACGAACCATCGGTCGACATCTCGGCGCTGCCGCCCCCCGTCTTGGTGGCCGCCTTCACGCCGCCCCACACCGACGTGCCGCCGGGGAAGTTGGCGTTGGTAAGGCCGGTGCCCTGCCAGGTGATCGTCCAGCCACCGCTTTGTTTGGAGATGTTGTCGGCGCCGTCGCCGGTCACGAGCACATGTTTGTTAGCCGCCAGCGGCAACAGGCCGCCGTTGTTCTTGAGCAGCACCAGCGTCTGGCGCACGGCGTCGCGCGCCAGCGCGCGTTGCTCCGGGGCGGCCAGCATCTTGAAGTCGCCGGCGAGCGCGCGCTTCGACGGCGGACCCGCTTCGAATAGTCCCGCGCGGAACTTCACGCGCAGGATGCGCGTGACGGCGTCGTCGAGACGCTCCATCGGCACGGTGCCGTCCTTGACCTGCTTGACGAGATTTTCGTACAGCCCGCGCCAGCTGTCCGGCGCCATGTACATGTCGAGGCCGGCGTTCAACGCCTGCGGGCAGTTGTCGTTCGTGCAGCCTTCGACCTGGCCGTGCGCGTTCCAGTCGCCGACGGTGAAGCCGTCGAAGTTCATGCGCTTCTTGAGCACGTCGGTGATCAGGCTCTTGTTGCCGGTGTGCTTGATGCCATTCCAGCTCGAGAACGAGATCATGATGGTTTGTACGCCCGCTTCGATGGCCGGCACGTAACCCGCGTTGTGGATGTCGCGCAGGGCGGTTTCGGAAATCTTTGCATCACCCTGGTCGCGGCCATTTTCCGTGCCGCCGTCGGCCAGGAAATGTTTGGTCGACGAGATGACGTGGTGACCGTTGAGGAAGTCGGGGCTGCCGGGCTCGCCCTGCAGGCCCTTCACGAAAGCGCCGGCAAACGAGGCGACCACACCCGGATCTTCCGAGTAACCCTCGTAGGCGCGACCCCAGCGGTCGTCCTGCGGCACGGTGACGGTCGGCGCGAAGGTCCACTCGAAGCCGGTGGTACGCACCTGCTCGGCGGTGACGCGCGCGATCTCACCTAACAACTTCGGATTTCGCGTGGCGCCTAGGCCGACGTTGTGCGGGAACAGCACCGCGCCCACGATGTTGCTGTGGCCGTGCATCGCATCGGTGCCCCAGATCATCGGGATGCCGACACCGCCATCGCTGGTATCGATGGAGGCGGCGTAGAACTCGTCAGCCAGCGCAAGCCATTTCTTCGGCGGCGCGAATTCGTCGTTGCCCGGCGCGGATCCGCCGCCGTTCAACACTGAACCCAGGTGATACTTCTTCATGTCCGCGGGGGTGATGCTGGCGATGTCGCCTTGCACTGTCTGACCCACTTTCTCTTCGACTGTCATCTTCTTGAGCAGCGCGGCAATCTTCTCTTCGAGCGCGGCGTCTTTTTCGAACGGCCACTTGGGCGAGGGCCAAAGCTCGGGATGAATTGCGGTGGGGTCGTCGGCTTTGGCGGCGTCGGCCGGTTTGTCCTTGACGGCGTCTTTGCATCCGAGCATCAACAGGAAAGGCACTAGCATCAGCGCCGCGCCACATTTACGGACATGAGACATGGAAGGGGACATCGAAAACTCCTGTTTTTGAGCGCGGACAGCCTATGCTCTCTGCCGCAGGAATTCGAGGGTCTACTTGCGATTCGTTGACAGGTTTTGGGTGCGCGGCTAGCCTCGCGCACCGCTCGGGCAGGGGTTCGAAAGATAACAATGGGACCGGATCGAAGAATCAGGCGGATCGCCGTGGTCGGTGGCGGCACCGCCGGCTGGACCGCTGCGGCCATCCTGGGACGCAAGCTCGGCGGCCAATGCTCTATCCACGTTATCGAGGTACCAGAGCCGGTCGCGCCCGGACTCGCCGAAGCGACGCAGCCGCAGTTCCTCGAGTTGCTCCGGTTCCTCGGGGTCGACCAGAACGACTTCATCGACAAGACGCAGTCGACCTACAGCCTGGGAGCCCGCCTCGACGACTGGACGGGTCCGGCGAGCTCTTTCTGGCATCCCTTCGGCACGCTCGGCGCGTCGATCGAGCGCCGGCCCTTCTATCACTTCTGGCACAAGGCCAAGACCGCGGGCCTTGCGCCCAAGCTCGAGCACTTCAGCCAGGAAATCGCGATGGCATCCGCCAATCGCTTCATTTTCCCCACCAATTCACTGGGCGTCGCGCAACACATGCGTTACGCGCTCAATATCGATGCCGGCCTCGCGACTCGTTACCTGCGCACGGTCGCGGAACGGGCCGGGACGATTCGTCTCGCGCGCAAGGTAGTTAGCGCGACGCGCGACGAGAGCGGCAACCTCGACGAGCTGCAGTTCGAGGACGGTGGCAAGTTGCGCGCCGATCTGTTCATCGACTGCAGCGGCGCGCGCGGCCAGCTCATCGGCGAGATCATGGGGTCCGCGTTCGAGAGCTGGCAGCAATGGTTGCCCTGCGACCGGATCGTGTCCGCGCCGGCGCCGCTCGAAGAAGTGCGTCCGCCGTACGCGCGAATCGCGGCGCGCGCCGCCGGCTGGCAGTGGCGCATTCCGCTGCAACAGAATTTGAGCGTCGGGCAGGTTTATTCGAGCGCGCACCAGGACGACGTGGCGGCGTTAGCGGACCTGCGCGCATCGGTTGGCGCCGATTTTCTCGCCGAGCCGCGCCAGCTCGAGTTTCGTGCCGGCCGCCGCCAGAAATTCTGGGACAAAAACGTCATTGCGCTCGGTTCCGCCGCCGGTTGCATAGAGCCGCTGTCGGCCGCGGAATTGCACCTGTTATCCAACGCAATGTTCAATCTGCTCGATCACTTTCCGGACAAGCAGTTTGACCCCGCCAATATTGCGAGCTACAACGCCGCCATCGGCGACGAACTCGAGCGTGTCCGTGACTTCACCATCCTGCACTACTGCCTGCCGCTGCGCGACGAGTCGCCGTTCTGGCAGCAGTGCGCGTCGATGGTCCTGCCCGAAACGCTCGCGCGGCGCGTCGAGATGTATCGCGCCACCGGGCGCATCATCCAGACCAGTCCCGAAGCCTTCACGGATCTCGACTGGTTCTGGATCTTCGAAGGCATGGGAATCACGCCGCGCGATTACGATCCGCTCGTCGACACCGTCGACTTCGAACAGGTCAAACGCCTGATGCTCGCGATCAGCCAGAAAGTCTCGGCGGATCTGGCCGCGGCGCCTTCGCACGACAGTTTCTTCGCCGCGGCGAATGCGCGCCTCGCCGGCGCACGCAAGGCCGCCGCGGCGGCCCTGGGTCAAGGCTGAAATACTTGTCACCCTCGACCAAACTACTCGCCGGCGTCGAGTTGGGCGGCACCAAGTGTGTGTGCATCCTCGGCAGCGGGCCGCACGACGTGCGCGCGATCGAACGCCTGCCGACCGGTGAACGCGAGGAAACGTTGCGGCAGATCGAGGCGGTGCTCGATCGCTGGCGCTCGCAATACGGCATGCCCGGCGCGCTCGGCATCGCGTCATTCGGGCCGGTCGACCTGCGGCCGGGTTCGGGCACCTTCGGTTACATAACCTCGACCACCAAGGCCGGCTGGCGCGACACCGATGTCGGGCAGCGGCTTACGCGCCGTGTTGGCGTACCGGTCGGCTTCGATACCGACGTGAACGGCGCCGCGCTCGCGGAAGGGCGCTGGGGCGCGGCCCGCGGTCTCGAAGATTTCGCCTACGTCACCGTGGGCACGGGTATCGGCGTCGGCTCCATCGTGCGCGGCCGCTCGGTGTTCGGCATGAACCACACCGAACTCGGCCACATCCGCGTGGCGCGCAAGAGTGGCGACAAGTTCGCCGGCATCTGTTCGTTCCACGGCGATTGCATCGAAGGCCTGGCGTCAGGCCCTGCCATCGAAGCGCGCGCCGGCATGCCGGCCTCACAACTGCCACCCGATCATCCGGCGTGGGATTTCGTCGCGCACGGGCTCGCGCAGTTGCTGCACACGATGGTGCTGACCACCGCGCCGGCGCGCATTTTTCTCGGCGGTGGCGTCATGGCCGCGCAAACGCACCTGTTCGGGCGCATCCAGCAGGAACTGAAGCGCAGCCTCAACGGTTACGTCGAGGCACCCGAGCTCGAGCAGGACCTCGCGCAGTTCATCGTTCCGCCGGGGCTCGGCACGATGGCCGGTCCGCTCGGTGCGCTGGCGCTCGCGGCCGATGCCGAGGGCCGGGTGATGAAGACCCCCATCGCGAGCGCCGCCAACCGATGAGCGAACGCTCCGGCAAGCACATGCGCCTGTCGGGGACCAATCTCGAACGGGCCGGCGACCACAATCAGCGCGTCACGCTGCACGCGATTCGCGTCAACGGGCCGATCACGCGTGCCGAGCTCGCGAAGATCACCGGCCTCACGGCGCCGGCCATCGCGAACATCACCAAACGCCTGCTGAACGAGCAACTGATCCAGGATGCCGGGCGCCGGCGCGGCGGCCGCGGCCAGCCCGCGACCAAACTCGTCATCAATCCCGATAGCTGGTTTTCGATCGGCCTCAACATCGACCGCGATCACATCACCATGCTGGTGCTGGATTTCGAGGGTCGCGTGCGCGCGCGGGCATCACGCGAACAGAATTTCGCGATGCCGAAGGATGTCGAGAAATTCTTCCGCATGGGCGTCGGCAAACTACTGGCGAAGGTCGGGATCGGCCGCGACCGGCTGGTCGGCATCGGCGTGGCATTGCCGGACGACATGCCGAAGGCGGCGCTGCCGCATCAGCCGTCCGACTACGGCGTCTGGGGTTCGACCGACATCGCCTCACTGCTGCGCGAGACGTTGCCCGTGCCGGTGTTCGTCGAGAACGACGCGGCGGCCGCGACGATGGGCGAAATGCAATTCGGCCTCGGCAAGAAGTACCAGACGTTTTTCTACATCCTGATCACCGCGGCGCTCGGTGGCAGCCTCGTAATCGACGGCAATCATTTTCGGGGCGCGGGCGGGCGCAGCGGCGAGATCGGCATGTTGCGCGGCCGCGATGCTTCCGGCCATGAACGTCAGATCCAGAACATCGTCTCGTTGTCGGCGTTGTACAGCCGGCTCGCGGCGCAGGGCATAAGGGTGTCGGCGCCGCACGAACTCACCGGTCTCGACGAGAAGGGACAGGCCATCATCGATGCCTGGATCGAGATCGCCGTCGACACCCTGCTCGACACGATTCTGTCGATCAATTGCCTGATGAATCCGGAAGCGGTGCTGATCGGCGGGCGCCTGCCGGCCAGCATCGTCGACCAGATCGCGACCAGGCTCAATCAACGGCTCGGAGCGCACACCGCCACCGTGCCGGCCATCGCGCCGGTAGCGCGCGCCGCCTTGTCCGACGACGCCCCGGCGGTCGGCGCCGCGATCCTGCCGTTCAGCCACCGTCTGCTTCCATCACGCACCGCGCTCATGAAGGTCGCGGCGCTCTGAGCTCAGTTTCTACACCGTAACTTCACGAGGGGTCCGATGAACTCTAACAACAAAGGCATGCGCGCCGGTTTTGCGACGGTGACAACCCTGTTTTTCATGTGGGGATTCATCACCGTCTCGGTCGATCCGCTGATCGCGGCGCTGAAGGCTATCTTCAAGCTCAGCTACGCCGAGGCCATGCTGACGCAGTTCGCCTTTTTCATGGCGTACTTCATCGTCTCGCTGCCGGCCGCCGCGCTGATCGCGCGGCTCGGCAACAGCAAATCGATCATCTTCGCCCTGGGCGTGATGGTCGCCGGCTGCCTGGTCATGCCGGCCGCTACGTATTTCGAAACCTACGGGCTGGTGCTGGTCGCGTTGTTCATCATCGCAAGCGGCATCACGATCCTGCAGGTGGTCGCGAATCCGCTCGCCGCGGCGCTTGGACCGCCGGAACGTTCGCATTTCCGGCTCACGTTCTCGCAGACGTTCAATTCGTTCGGCACCTGGCTCGCGCCACGGCTCGTGTCACCGCTGATCCTCGCGGGTGGCATCTTCGCCGTCACGCACGGCGCCGAGGTCACGCCGGAACTGCGGGCCGACTCTTTCCGCCGCATCGACTACGTGTTCCTCGCGATGGCGGCCGCGCTCGTGTTGCTCGCGATCTTCATCTTCGCCTTCCGCAGGTTGCTCGATGTCACCAAGCCGGTGGATGAAGGGCAGACGACTTCGGTTGCGACCGCGCTCAAATCGCCCTGGGCCGTGTTCGGCGGGTGCGCGATTTTCCTGTATGTCGGCGCCGAGGTGTCGATCGGCAGCGCGATGACCAACTTCCTCGCCGAGCCGGACATCCTGAATATTCCGCTCGATGAGGCCGGGAAGATGGTCAGCTACTATTGGGGCGGCGCGATGGTCGGCCGCCTGATCGGCAGCGGCCTGCTGTTCCTGGTGAAGGAACGCGCACCGTTGCTGCTCGCGGTGTTCGCGCTGGTCGCCACGGCGCTGTGCCTGACGGTGAGCCAGATCCACGGCCCCAATGCCGGGTATCTCGCGTTGTCGATCGGCCTCTTCAATTCGATCATGTTCCCCGTGATCTTCACGTCGACCCTGGAGCGCTCGACGGCATCGCCGGCGGCGACCTCGGGGCTTCTGTGCCTGGCCATCGTGGGCGGCGCGATCCTGCCGTTCATCTTCGGCACGATCGCCGACGCATCGGGACTGCATACCGCGTACTTCCTGCCAGCCGTGGCATACGCGATCATCGTTGTCTTTGCGATCGCCTCAAGCAAGGCGAAGACTTACGTCCACGGGACGGCGACGGCCACCGCGGGTCACTGAAAGGGATAAAGGCATGGACGACAAGGCACGCATCCAAACACAACACAGCCAGCTGTGCGGCTGGCTGCTCGATGCTGCCTATCCACTGTGGTCGACTCGCGGCGTCGACCCGAAGGGCGGCTACTTCGAAAGGCTGAGCCAGGACGGCAAGCCTTTCGCGGAGCCGCGTCGTTCACGCGTCACGCCCCGCCAGGCCTATTGCTTTGCGATGGGCACCTCACTCGGCTGGAAGGGTGATGCGGCGGGGCTGGTGCAACACGGCCTCGATTTCTGGTTCGAAAAGTTCCAGCGTCCCGACGGTCTGTTCCGCACGCTCATCAATGCGGACGGCTCGGTCGCCGATGATCGTGCCATCACCTACGACCAGGCGTTCGGTCTGCTGGCGTTCAACCTCGGCGCGACGCTTGGCGACTGCCGCGCGCTGCGCGAGAGCCAGGCGCAGGTTCTGCTGCAGGCCGTGTTGAAGCACACGAAACGCGCCACCGGTGGCTTCGAGAACGGTGTGCCGACCACGCTGCCGCTCGAATCGAACCCGCACATGCACCTGTTCGAGGCCACACTCGCGGGTTGCGAGGTGGCGTCCGAGACCAGCCTGTGGAAGCCGCTCGCCGACGAGATCGCCGAGTTCGCGCTGGCGCATTTCTTCGACCGCAACGGCATCCTCCACGAGTTCTTCGACCCCGACTGGAAGTTCGCCGAAGGTGTGAAGGGCCGGATCGTGGAGCCCGGACATCAATTCGAATGGGCCTGGCTGCTGTTGCGTTGGGCCGGCGACAAACACGCGAAGGCGAGGGCGACCGCGCTTAAGCTCATCGACGTCACCGAAGCGAACAGCGTGCGCAACGGTCTCGCTCTGCAACAGGTCCTCGACGACTTTTCTCCGCATGACGCGAGTGCGCGTCTCTGGCCACAGACCGAGCGGCTCAAGGCGGCGGCACTGGCCGCGCGGCTGACAGGCGAGGCGAAGTACTTCGCGATGGCGGCGTCCGCCGCGGATTCGCTGCACCGGTATCTCGCCACTGCGATTCCGGGACTGTGGTACGACCGCATAGACGTCAACGGCAACATCGTCGATGAGCCGGCGCCGGCCAGCAGTTTCTATCACCTCGTCGTTGCGGTCGCGGAGATCAGCGCGCTCGCGCGCGTGGGTTAGGCTCTAACTAACACCCGGCGCCCCGGCGAGCGCTGGTTCTAGTTGGTCGGACGCGGCCCGGTCGATTCCCTGCAGACCATGCGATAGGGAATCTCGACGCTCTTCGGCGGCGCTTCGTCGCCCAGCGAGCGGAACAACATGTCCGCGGCCTGGTGGGCCATCTCGTAGGTTGGCTGGTGCACGGTTGTCAGGCGCGGCCAGATGACTTGCGCGACATAACTGTCGTCGAAACCCGCGACCGACAGGCGTTGCGGGATCGACAAACCCATTTCATGCGCCGCCATGATCGTGCCGGCCGCCATGTCGTCGTTGCTCGCGAACACCGCGGTCGGCCGTGTCGCGCGAGACAACAAGCGCCGCGCGGCGGCTAACCCCGAGTCAAACGTGAATTCGCCGCGATCGACCAGTTGCGGATCGACATCGAGTCCGTGTGAGCGCAACGCGAGTGTGTAGCCGAGATAACGCTGCTCGGTAACCGGATGTCCTGGCGGGCCATTGATGAAGCCAATGCGTTCATGGCCGAGCGCGATGAGGTATTCGGTCATTTCGCGCGCCGCCGCGACATCATTCATGAACACGCACGAATACGCGTCGAGATCGACGGTGGGCGCGATGCGCACGAAACGGATGCGATGTTTCTGCAGCTCCGCCAGCACTTCGGTCGAGTCGGACAACGGCGGCGCGAGTATCACGCCATCGAGATGCGACTCGAGCACGAGGCCAGCGAGATCGCGCACGCTCGAGACATCGGTACCTTCGCACGGATGAACCAGCAAGCGATAACCGCGCGTGTGGCAGCGCTCCAGCGCGCCTTTCTGCAGGTCGACGACGTAGTTAGCACTGGGGTTCTGGTAGATGAGCCCGATGAGATTGGAGCTGCGGCCGGCGAGGCTGCGTGCCGAAAGACTCGGGTGGTAGTTGAGTTCTTCGACCAGTTTGAGGACGCGCGCGCGAGTCTCGCTGCGGACATTCGGCTCGCTGTTGAGCACGCGCGAGACAGTCTTTATCGAAACGCCTGCGGCCTTCGAAACGTCGTGAATCGTGATGCGGCTCATGACAAGACCCCCTGTTGGGCAAAATTGTCTTGGTGTCAGACAGCGTTGTCAATCCAGCGAAAACTTTGCGTGGGCCGTCCCACCATTAGGTCAATTAGCCGCTAGAATCCGGGCCCCGTTTGATTGACAGCGCTGTCTATGCGGGCGCAATCTTTGCCGCCTTTTCGGAGCTTTTGGTGACTGGAGATTTCTTCGATCGCTCTGCGGTTCTTGGCCTGGTGGCCGACGTCGGCGGAACGCACATCCGCTTCGGAATCGCCGTCGGTGGCCCTGAGGGCACGCCGGTCAATGTCCACTGCGTGCGTCGCTACGCCGTGCGCGCCCATCAATCCATAGCCGATGCCGCCCAGCACTATCGAAGGGAGACCCCCGGTGTGCCCGAAGGTTTGAACCGGGCCGCCGTCGCGGTCGCGGGCCGGGTCGAAAAGGACCGAGTTCAGCTCACCAACAGCGCCTGGAATTTCTCGGCACGCAGCTTCAGCGAATCGCAGCGGTTCGACGACCTGCACGTCATCAACGATTTCGAAGCGGTTGGCCACGCGGTTGGTGCACTGCGTGGCGCCGATCTCAAGCCGATCGGGCCGCAGCGCTTCGGCCTGCCGATGTCTCAGGGCGTCTGCGCCATCCTCGGGGTGGGCACCGGTCTTGGGGTGGGCGGTGTGGTTGCAAATGCGGGCGTATTCACCGTGCTCGCGACCGAAGGCGGTCACGCCTCGTTCGCTCCCACCAACGAGAAGTCCATCGAAGTCCTGCGCTGGCTGCGCAAGAAATACGGTCGTGTCTCGGCCGAACGCGTATTGAGCGGCGCCGGCCTCGCCAATGTCTACCTCGCCTTGAGCGAAACGCAGGGCCAGCAGGTGCCCGAATTGTCCGCCGCTGAAATCACCACGCGTGCCACCGCCGGCAGCGACTCCAATTGCGTCGAAGCCGCCGGGCTGTTCTGCGAGTTGTTAGGCTCGTTCGCCGGTGATCTCGCCTTGACGCTCGGCGCCTGGCAGGGCGTGTTGATCTCCGGCACGATGTTGCAGCACTTCGACCGTCCCACGCTCGAGCGTCGCGTACGCGCCGGCTTCGAATACAAAGGGCGGTTCACGCCTGCGATGCGCAACATCCCGCTCGAAACCATTTCCCACCCGCACGTCGAATTGCTTGGCGCCGCGCGCCTGCTCAATTCATGAAAACGTCTATCCAGAAATTTGTCCTGTTCGGTGCCACCGGCGATCTTTCGCAGCGCATGGTCTGGCCTTCGCTGTATCACCTGTGCCGCGAGAAGCTCGTTCCGCCGACGCTCAACTTCGTGGGCTCCGCGCGCAACGCGATGCCCGACGGGGAGTTCCGCAAGATCGTCGAAGCCGCGCTGCGCAAGTACGTACCGGCGGAATACCTCAAGGAAGATGCCCTCGCGGATCTGCTGACACGCGTTACATACGCGCCGTTCGAGGCCGGCGACGGCAGCGCGAAGGGCACCGAAGCGTTGCAGAACGCACTCGCGGGCAACAACAAGATTCTCTATTTCATGGCGACGTCGCCGAAGTTCTACGGGTCCACCTGCCTGAGCCTCGCCGCCGCCGGGCTCGCCTGCGAGCACTGCCGCATCATCCTCGAGAAGCCGATCGGCACGGATCTCGCCTCGAGCACCGCGATCAACGAAGCCGTGGGCGGCGTCTTCCACGAAGACCGCATCTTCCGCATTGACCATTACCTTGGAAAAGAGGCGGTGCAGAACCTGCTGGCCTTGCGTTTCGCGAACTCTTTGTTCGAGCCGTTGTGGAATGCTTCGTCGATAGACAACGTGCAGATCACGGTAGCCGAGACTGTCGGCCTCGAAGGCCGCACTGGTTATTACGACGAAGCGGGCGCGCTGCGCGACATGGCCCAGAACCACATGTTGCAGCTGCTTTCGCTGGTCGCGATGGAACCACCGCACCTGTTTGAACCCAACGAAGTGCGCAACGAGAAAACGAAGGTGATCCGCAGCCTGCGTCCCTTCACCGCGGCCACCGCCGCCACGAACACCGTGCGCGGCCAATACGCGGCCGGCAATTCCGGCGGCGCGGCGGTGCCCGGTTACAACCACGAGCAGGGCGCGAAAGGCACGAGCGGAACCGAGACGTTCGTGGCGCTGCGCGCCGAGATCGACAACTGGCGTTGGGCCGGCGTGCCGTTCTATCTGCGGACCGGCAAGCGTCTGCAATCGCGCCGCACGGATATCGCGATCCAGTTCAAGACCGTGCCGCACAACATCTTCGCCGCGGACGAACCGACACTGCAGGCAAACCGGCTGGTGATCCGCCTGCAGCCACGGGAAAGCGTCACGCTCGAAATCCTCAGCAAACAACCCGGGCTCGAGGGCGTACGCCTGCGTGAAGTGCCGCTCGAGTTGTCATTGCCTAAAGACGAGAGCGGCGGCCGTACGCGTATCGCCTATGAGCGCCTGCTGCTCGACGCGCTCAAGGGGAATACCACGTTGTTCGTGCGTCGCGATGAAGTCGAGGCCGCCTGGAGGTGGATCGACGGCATCCAGTCGAGCTGGCGCTCGACGCGTCAGCTGGTGAAGCCGTATCCTGCCGGCACCTGGGGGCCCACGGCTGCGATCGCTCTGACCGAGCGGCACGGCCACAGCTGGTATGAATAATCATGTCCACCCAGAAGCTCAACACCGTCCTCATCGAGGTCACTGAACGCATCGGCGGCCGCTCCGCGGCTGCACGCGGCGAATATCTCGAGCGTACCCGCAAGCGAAAGCTGATCGAGCCGGCGCGCGGCAAGCTGGCCTGCGCGAACCTCGCGCATGTCATGGCGGCGGCGGGGGTCGACAAGGCCAACCTGCAGCAGTCGGTGATTCCGAACATCGGCGTCGTCACCTCGTACAACGACATGTTGTCCGCGCACCGGCCGTACGAGCCGTACCCCGAAGTGATCCGCGCCGCGGCGCGTGTCGTCGGCGCCACCGCGCAGGTCGCGGGCGGCGTGCCGGCGATGTGCGACGGGGTCACGCAGGGTCGCGCGGGCATGGAACTCTCGCTGTTCAGCCGCGACATCATCGCGCTGTCCACCGCGTTGGCGCTTTCGCACGAGGCCTTTGACGCCTCGTTGTTGCTAGGCATCTGCGACAAGATCGTTCCGGGCCTGTTCATCGGCGCGGCGGCGTTCGGGCAGATGCCCATCGTATTCGTGCCCGGCGGGCCCATGCCGACCGGCATCGCGAACAAGGCCAAGGCGGAAGTCCGACAGCGTTACGCCGAAGGGCTCGCGACGCGCGAAGAATTGCTGGCGGCCGAGATGGGCTCGTACCACGACGCCGGCACCTGCACGTTCTACGGCACCGCCAATTCCAACCAGATGCTCATGGAAATCATGGGTCTGCACGTGCCGGGCGCGGCATTCGTGGCGCCGAACACGCCGCTGCGTCATGCGCTCACCGTCGCCGCCACGCAGCGGGTGGCCGAGACCACCGCGCTCGGCCCTAACTACCTGCCGTTCGTCGAGGTCATCGACGAACGCTCGTTCGTGAACGCGATCGTCGGACTGATGGCGACGGGTGGCTCGACGAATCACGTGATCCACCTCGTCGCCATGGCGCGGGCGGTGGGGCTCACGATCACCTGGGAAGACATGGCGGATCTGTCGCGCGTCACGCCACTGATCGCGCGCGTCTATCCGAACGGCGAAGCGGACATCAACCAGTTCCACGCCGCCGGTGGCATGGCGTTCGTCGTGCGCGAGTTGATCGACGCCGGCCTCGTGCACGAATCCGCGATGACCATCTGGGGCCCGGGTCTGGGTGCTTACGCGAAAGAGCCGTTCCTGCAGGATTCGAAGCTCGTGTGGCGCGAAGGCGCCGCCAAATCGCACGATGAAAAAATCCTGCGGCCCGTCAGCAATCCATTCTCGGCGGATGGCGGGTTGAAATTACTGCGCGGAAACCTCGGCAAGTCGGTCATCAAGACCTCCGCGGTCGATCCGAAGTATTGGGAGATCACGGCACCCGCCCGGGTGTTCGAGAGCCAGGAGGCGATGGGCGCCGCGCTCAAGGCCGGCATCGACGGCGATTTCATCGCGGTGGTACGCGGGCAGGGTCCGCGCGCCAATGGCATGCCCGAACTGCACAAATTGATTCCGGCCTGCTCGGCGTTGTTAGCCAAGGGCCGGCGCGTGGCCATCGTGACCGACGGCCGCATGTCGGGTGCGTCGGGCAAGGTTCCCGCGGCCATCCACCTGACGCCGGAAGGCGCGGCGCTCGGCCCGATTTCGCGCCTGCGCGACGGCGACATCATCAAGCTCGATGCGCGCGCGGGCGTGCTCGAGGTTCAGGTCGACGCCGCTGTCTTCCAGGCGCGCGAGCCGGTCGTCCCCGAGGCGGCGGAGACCACCTACGGCGTCGGCCGCGAGTTGTTCACCCGCTTGCGCGAAGGCGCGACCGCGGCTGACGAGGGCGCGTCGATCCTCTGAACGGGCCTGCGACTACAGGATGCGGAAAAAAGGCGGGCGCCAATTACACGTTGATCCTTAGAAATATGCCGATGAGATGCGCGCTACTGCTGCCCGAAGCCCGATGGTGCAGCGCGAGTCCGGTGCCGGAGCGAATCGGAAATCCCCGTCACTTCCTGATGCCGCGGCGTCGCAGCAGCAAACCGCGAACCTGCTCTATACAATGTCCCGCTCACGACGAAGGGACGACCTGAAAATGAAGACCCGCGCTGCGATCGGCTGGAAAGCCGGCCAACCACTCGAAGTTGTCACGCTCGATCTCGCGGGTCCCAAGGCTGGCGAAGTGCTGGTGGAAATCAAGGCGTCCGGCGTCTGCCACACGGATGAATTCACGCGCTCCGGCGGCGATCCGGAAGGTTTGTTCCCGGTGGTGTTCGGCCACGAAGGCGCGGGCGTCGTCGTTGATGTCGGCCCCGGCGTCACCACGCTGAAGAAGGGCGACCACGTCATTCCGCTCTACACACCGGAATGCCGGCAGTGCAAATCCTGCACTTCGCACAAGACGAATCTATGCACGGCGATCCGCGCGACGCAGGGCCAGGGCGTGATGCCCGACGGCACCAGCCGCTTCAGCATCGGCAACGAGAAGGTGCACCACTACATGGGCTGCAGCACCTTCTCCAACTACACCGTGCTGCCGGAGATCGCACTCGCCAAGGTGCGCGAGGACGCGCCCTTCGAGAAGATCTGCTACATCGGCTGCGGCGTCACCACGGGTATCGGCGCGGTGATCAACACTGCGAAGGTCCAGCCGGGCGACAACGTCGTCGTGTTCGGGCTCGGCGGTATCGGCCTCAACGTTATCCAGGGCGCACGGATGGCAGGCGCCAACAAGATCATCGGTGTCGACATCAACCCCAAGCGGAAGGTGATGGCCGAGAAATTCGGCATGACGCATTTCGTCAATCCGAAGGAAGTGCAGGGCGATCTCGTGCCCTACCTGGTTGCGCTCACCGACGGCGGCGCGGACTACAGCTTCGAATGTGTCGGCCATGTGGACCTGATGCGCCAGGCGCTCGAGTGCACGCACCGCGGCTGGGGCGTGTCGGTCATCATCGGTGTTGCCGGCTCGGGCCAGGAGATAAAGACGCGTCCGTTCCAGCTGGTGACCGGGCGTGTGTGGAAGGGTACGGCCTTCGGCGGCGCGCGTGGCCGTACCGATGTGCCGAAGATCGTCGACTGGTACATGGACAAGAAAATCAACATCGACGATCTGATCACGCACGTGATGCCGCTCGACAAGATCAACGACGCTTTCGATCTGATGCACAAGGGCGAGTCCATTCGCTCGGTCGTCACCTTCTGACGTCATCCATAAAAAAATTGCGCCTCGCGCCGTACGACCGTCTGTCGCCCGCGCTGATGGATCACATCGCCACACACGTGGCCAAAGCCAAGGGAATGCTCGAGACCTGATGTTGTTAGCCACGCTCTCCCGGCACGCCTGTTTCGGCGGCGTGCTGGGTTATTACCAGCACCGCTCGCAGGCCAACAACTGCGACATGCGTTTTGCCGTCTATGTGCCGCCGCAGGCCGCGAACGGCCCCGTGCCGGTGCTCTACTGTCTCGCCGGACTCACCTGCACCGAGGAGACCTTCGTCACCAAGGGCGGCGCGCTCGAACATGCCGCCCGCCTCGGAATCATGCTGGTGGCGCCCGATACGAGTCCGCGTGTCGTATTGCCGGGCGATCGCGACTCCTGGGATTTCGGCATCGCCGCGGGTTTCTATCTCAACGCCACGCAGGAACCGTGGTCGGCCAACTACCGTATGTACAGCTACGTCGTGGACGAGTTACCCACCGTGATCGCCGGCAACTTCAAGGTCGACGTCGCGCGCAGCGGCATCATGGGCCACTCGATGGGTGGGCACGGTGCGCTCACCATCGCGCTCAAGAACCCGGACAAGTACAAATCCGTTTCGGCATTCGCGCCCATCGTGGCGCCCATTCAAAGTCCGTGGGGAGTGAAGGCATTCACCGGTTATCTCGGTGCCTATCGCGCGGACTGGTCGCAGTACGACGCCACCGAGCTCGTGAAGGCCGGGCACAAGACTCCGGGCGGCATCCTCATCGATCAGGGTTCGGCCGACAAATTCCTGGGCGAGCAACTCAAGCCGGGCTTGCTGGCGCTGGCCTGCAAGGGCACCGGCCTGCCGCTCGAGCTGAACATGCGCGACGGCTACGATCACGGCTACTTCTTCATCCAGAGTTTCATCGCGGCGCATCTCGAGTGGCACGCCATGAGGTTGTCAGCATGAAATCTACTGCCGTCATCTTCCTGATCGGGCCCCTTCGGCCCGAGTAACTCAGCGATTCGCGGCGTCGTCGTGGCGCTCGCCCACCACGGCGTGTTGCCCGGTGCGCACGGCCGCATCCGGCAACAGGTACTTGCGACGCGCCAGCGGCACGTAACACAGCACGAATATCAACATGCAGATCGCCGTTGCTTCGAGCACCGGCATGCTCGACGCGCCGATGACGAACACGCAGAACGCCGCGCCGACAATCGCGAGCGCCTTCTCGCCGGCAACCCGGTAACGCAGTGCCGCGGCGCAGGCGCCCAGATAGGTGAGCAGCGCGAACAGGGTCGAAGCTTCCGAAAGCAATCCGAACTGCTGCCCCAGCGTGGGTGAGATCGTGAGAACGATCGCGATCGTCCCTAACAAGCCGGCGATCATCAGGCCGGCCACCGGCGTGTCCCCGGAGCGGGTCCGCGCGAACAATTGCGGCAGCAATCCGTGATCGGCAGCGGCGCGGCTCACCTGCGCCGAGAGCAACACCCAGCCGACCAATGTGCCGAACGCCTTGAGCATACCGGCGCAGGCGACCAGGGGGCCCGCGACGCTGCCGAACATCTTGGCCGCGACCAGTGCGAACGGTGCGGTCGAGTTGGCGAGCTCGTCGGCCGGGGCCATTCCCATGATTGCGGCACTGGCGGCTATATATAAGAGTGCGGCGATGGACACACCGGCCAGGGTGGCGATGGGTACATTGCGTTCGGGATTCTCGACCACCGCTGCGGCGACCGACGCGCTTTCCAGGCCCGTGAATGCCCAGAACACCAGCACCAGGGAATTGGGCAGTGCCTTGTAGATAGGCTCGCCGCTGACGTTCCACGAAGCCTTGAACTGCGACAGCTCGAAGGTCTGCCAGCCGAAGGTCACCACGAGCAGAAGCGGGATCAGTCCCGCGATGAGCAGCGGCCCGTCGACCATCCCGGCGAACCGCGGGCTCACCAGATTGGTGAACGTGGCCAGCCACAGCAGCCCGACCGTGATCCCGGCGAGGCCAGCCGAGCCCGGCGAGATGCCGAAGAACGCCGCGAGATATCCGGCCGCGGCGGCCGCAATGGCGACGTTGCCGATCAGGCAGGCGGCCCAGTACCACAGGCTCGACTGCATGCCGACGAACGGGCCGAAGGCATCGAACGCATAAGTCGCAGGACCACCGGCCAGCGGCTTTCGGCTGGCGAGCCGGCTGAACAACAGCGCCAGCGCGAGTGCGCCGATGGAGGCGATGACCCAGCCAATGAGGGTGAGGCTGCCGACGTTGGCGAGAGTGGCGGGCAACATGAAGATGCCCGAGCCGATCATGTTGCCGGCGACGACAACGGTGGCGAGTACCGGTCCGAGCTTTCGATGACCGGCCACTCGCGTCAGCTTCTGGCGGCGACGCGTGACCAGCCCGCCTGCGGCGGCGACGGGTCGTTGCATTCGGGGATCAACGATCGCAGGCGGCGGCCGAAGCTGCGCAAACAGACTTCGCCGTGGGCGAGCGGACCGTGCCGATAACTTCCCGATGCCATGCCCGCCTGTACGCGCTCGATGAGCACGCGGTCTTCTTCGTTGACCTGGCGATTGATGCGCCAATTGCAGTAACGGGCCACGCGCATTTCCCGCCTTGAGTCCGGGCGCGCGTACCCGATCTCGCGGATCAAGGTCTCCGTGGGCGAGATCGGCAGCCACTGCATGATGTCGACCTGGTCGGGATACACATCGAACGCGAAATTGGGCCACAACTTGAAGTAGACCCAGGTGCGTTGTTTGTCCGCCGGCAGGGTTTCGGCCACCGGCAGATGTTTTTGATACATCCGCTCGGCCCAGTTGCGCGAGGGCTGTTCCGAGAGTTCGCCCGACATCCGGTCGATCCACTCGCGTGTCTCGACCCGGTATGTGCTGCCAAACAATCGCGTGAGTCCGGGATGCGCGACCGGGATGTGTAATCCGTCGGAGTAATTGTCGCCGACGTTTTTCCAGTTCACCTTGCGAGGCCGCAAGGTGACGCGGCCGACGGGTTTCAGATCTTCGAACTTGTGAGGTCCGATCTCGCCGGCGTACGGCTCCATCATCTGCGCGACGCTCGGGCCGCCACCCTGGATGCGCGCGAACACGAAACCCGACCAGATTTCCATTTCCACCGGCACCAGTGCTTCGCGCGCGATGTCGAGATGCGGGAACGCGTGGCGATTGCCGACCGATGACAGGTGGCCTTCGAGGTCATACGACCAGGCGTGATAGGGGCAGACGATACGGCGGGTGCAATGCCCGCGGGGCCCGTCGAGCAGTCGCGACGCACGATGCCGGCAGACGTTGTGGAATACGCGCACCGTGCAGTCGTTGCCGCGCAACGCGAACAGCATTTCGCCGATGAAGTCGAAACACTGGTAGTCGCCGGGATTCGGGATCTCGGAGAGGTGGCAGATGATCTGCCAGGACGGCCGGAACACCCGCTCGCGCTCGAGCGCGAGGAATTCGGCATCGTTGTAGGCCCACGACGGCAACGAGAAGTCGTCAGGCTGTGATTCGGTCATGCAGCTTGATAACAAGACCGGGCTTGCGGCGCAACACCAGCGGCGCGGCGAGGATCAATGCTTGGTGTGCGAAGGCTCGCCGTATTGGGAAAAATTGGCGCGCGGCGCCGGCTGCGGTGCGGCGATTACGCTGCCATCACGCACTTTATCGATGAGCTGCGACATGTCGTGGTTGAGCGGGGCGTTCTGCGTATTCAACGCAATACCTTTCTGCAGGAAGCCGACGCAGGCTGAAAAATCGTCGCGAATAAGCGCTTCGAGGCCGCGCTTGAAGGCTTTCAACGCCGCCGTTTCTTCGAGGTCTTCGAGCGGCGCCCAGGTTGCCAGTGAATCTTCGGGCTGCGACATCGTGAGGTAGAGCAGGCCGAGCTGCAGCCGCGCGAAATGCAATTTGGGGTCTATGTCGAGGGCGCTGCGCATCTGCGCCACCGCCTCGGTGTATTCGCGCCGCTGCGCGAGCTCGGCGCCGAGCAGGTAGCGCAGCTCGGCATTTCCCGGATCGCGGACGATCGCGGCACGCAAACGCATCAGCTCTGAAGATTCCATGCCGCCCGCTCGACAATTGACTGCCCGGTAGCATATCTCAGGGATACCCCGGAGACAGGCCAGATTGCCGGCCGCCTGGCCTCCGTTCGACGTTATGCAAAAGCCACTGCGGCGAAAAATGCGCCGCAAGGGCGCGCGCCGCTGGCCGCGCGGTACCGGATTCCGATACCTGTCGCGCGAAGTTGTTAGGGCGGGATACCGAAGTTATGGTCCAGCCGCCCGCGCCTTCGACGCGAGAGGAGAACGAGATGGGGAAATCAAAGTGGGTAGCTGTCGCGATTGCCGCGTCGCTCGGCGCAACGGCTGCGCACGCGGACGGCCGCGGCAAGATGTACATCACACCGTTCGTCGGCTCCAACCACATCCGCATCGACAGCGGACGTCTGTACCAGCAGCCGGAGACGCTTGGTTTCGATTCACTGCAAGTCGGCGCCACCGTCGGTTATCACGCGCCGTTCGGTCTGGTGATCGAGGTCGGACGTTCGAATGCGATTCACGCAAATATCTTCGACAACGACTCCGACTTCGAAATGACGCAGGGCTTCGGCGCAGTCGGCTGGCAGGTCGAATTCGCCGATGGCTGGCACCTGACGCCGCGCGTCGGCCGCGCACGCTGGAGTCTGTCGTCCAACGACCGGGTGCTGCTGGATTCCGCCGGCGAACGGCATCACGAAATCAAGGGCTGGGACAACTTCTGGGAAGTCGCCCTGATGCGTCAAGTGAGCGACACGTTCTCCCTGGGCGTCAACTTCAAGGACGCCGACGAGCAGTTCGGTCACTCGCGCGCCGGCGAGTTCATGGTGCGGTTCCAGTTCTGAGTGCGAAGATCAGCCGGGTTCCCAGCCCGCGCGGTACTTGCGCTTGAGCAGCGAATCCGAATCCGCGACGTTCGTGATCTTCATGTTCGCGCCGTCGTAGTCGATCTTCTTGCCGGCGTTGAGCGCGGCCACGCCTAACAACATGATCTCGGTGAGACGGGCCGAGTATTCGAACGGGCTGGTGGTTTTCTGCGTGCCGCGGATCGCGTCGATCCAGTTCATCTCGTGACTGGTCTTGATGCGTGGATAGATCTCCTTCGGCTTGCCCGTGCTCTCGTGCAGCGACTTGGGCAGCAGCCGCGGGTTTAAGCCGTAGGTGTCGTGCATGAGCTTGCCCTTGGTGCCGATGTATAGCACGCCGCCGCCCTTGT
>JBDTSP010000023.1:0-66327 GCA_039931065.1 Pseudomonadota bacterium
CACGCCGCCAGCGTTCAATCTGAGCCAGGATCAAACTCTTCACTTAAAGATCTTCGAACTTCAAATCAAAGAGTATCCATAGGCCCATCGCTGGACTTTTTAAGGTCCATTTCTGGACTTTTTGGTTACTCGGTTAATGCCTCCAAAAGATGCATTGACGCGAGTCCCCACACAAATTACCTGCAAATTTTTAGACAGCGCTACGGCCGCTTGGGCCGCAGAAGGGGGCGGAATTATAGGCCGGAGCCAAATTCCGTCAACTTTGTTTCAAACATTTTTCTCACTCACCGCGCTTGGACCCGAAGGCCGTCGGTGCGTGAGGGGGCGCATTATAGGGGGGGAATCCGGTCTGTCAACGCGTTGTCATATCGACCGTCGGACAATGCCTAAACCACTGACTGCTAACGTTTTTTTGGCCCGGATTTTCGTCGACTTTCGGAGGCCTCGGCTAATTCGCCGCGCTTACCCGCCTCAATCAGCCTCGCTGCAGCGCAACCCAGCGGAATTTGTGCTTTCCGACCTGTACCAGGAAATTCCCTACGGGCAGCGTGTGCTCGCGGCCGGAGACTTTGGCGAGCGTTTCGGCGCTCTCGCCGATCCGCACAGCGCCCTGGTCGATCATCCGATTGCCGTCCGATGTACTCGCTACCAAGCCTGCGCCTTTCAGCACGTTTGCCAGCCGCTGCGGCGAGCCGTCGGTAGTTAGGACGACGCGTTCTATCTGTTCCGGAACGTGACCCTGCTGGAACCGCGCGATGAAACCATCGCGCGACCGAACACCGGCGCCAGCGCCGTGGAAGCGCTCAACTATCTCCACGCCGAGCTCGAATTTGACGTCGCGCGGATTGCGGCCCTCCGCGATGGCAGTGCGCAATGCAGCTATTTCACCGAGCGGCCTGAACGACAACAACTCGAAATATCGCCACATGAGATCGTCTGAAATCGACATCAACTTGCCGAACTGAATGTCCGCGGGTTCGTGAATTCCAATGTAGTTGCCTAACGACTTCGACATCTTGTTCACGCCGTCGAGGCCCTCGAGCAGCGGCACAGTCATCACGATCTGCGCTTCCTGACCGTAGCTTTCCTGCAGTTGCCGCCCTACCAGCAGGTTGAATTTCTGATCGGTACCGCCGAGCTCCACGTCGCTCTTGAGCGCCACGGAGTCATAACCCTGAACGAGCGGATACAGAAATTCGTGGATCGCGATCGGCTGATTACCCTTGTAGCGCTTCGCGAAATCGTCGCGTTCGAGCATGCGCGCCACCGTGTGGCGCCCGGCGATCTCGATCAGACCCGCCGCATTCATGCTGCCGAACCAGCGTGAATTGAAATCGATGCGGGTCTTTTCGCGATCGAGGATCTTGAAGATCTGTTCCTGGTAAGTTCTGGCATTCGCCTCGACCTGGTCGCGGGTCAATGGCGGACGGGTCGCGTTGCGCCCGGTCGGATCGCCGATCATTCCCGTGAAGTCGCCGATCAGGAACGTCACCTCGTGCCCGAAATTCTGGAATTGCCTCATCTTGTTGATGAGAACCGTGTGGCCGAGATGCAGATCCGGCGCCGTCGGGTCGAAGCCGGCCTTGATGCGCAGCGGCTTGCCGCGCGTTAACTTTTTTACAAGCTCGCTTTCCACGAGCACTTCATGCGTTCCCCGCACCAGTTCGGCAATCTGATCCTGCATTTCGGCGTTCATTACTCGGCGTCGACTCATCGGCTTGTTATTAGGGGATCACGGACGGTTCAGACGGCGATCACATCCCGCGGCGGCAGCGATTGACCCTTTGTCGATCCGTGCGTTACGTTGTATAGATCGTGCCCTTGTTCATCAAGTCCACCATCCCGGGGATTTCGACCCGGATTGTCGTCACACTGCAGATCGGCCTGTTCGCAATCGTCGGCGCCCTCGCCGGCTTGCCGCGCGATCCTGTGCCCGAGCCGAGGCAGGCTCGGGTGGATGCACCCGTGACGAACGTGACGATTGCTGCTGCGCCCCAGGAAGCCAGCGTCGGTTTCTCCACGATCGAAGTGGTAGTCAGCCGCAACGACACGATGGATCGCCTGTTCCGCCGCTTCGAGCTGAACCTTGGCGATCTCGCTTCCTTGCGCAATCTGCCCGAGCTGCGCAGCCAGGTTGATCGGCTCAAACCCGGTGAACTATTGCGATTCATGCACCGAGGCGGCGAACTGGTCGGGCTCGAACGCAAGCTCTCCGACAGCGAGACGCTCAAGGTCACGCGCGACGCGAATGGATTCAACACGGACGTGCTCGAGAACCCGCTCGAGGTCCGGACGCGCTCGGCCAGCGCATTCATCGACAGCTCACTCTTTCAGGCCGCGGCGGATGCCGACCTCAACGAGCGCGTCGCTTTCGATCTCGCCGAAATCTTCCAGTACGACATCGACTTCGTGCTCGACATCCAGTCGGGCGATCGCTTCTCGGTCGTATACGAAGAGGTTTTCCAGGACGGCGTTCCGCTGCGTACGGGAAATATTCTCGCCGCCAAGTTCGTCAACCAGGGACGCGAGTATCGGGCCATTCGTTATGTCGACGCGGACGGTCACGCCCAGTACTACACGCCGGACGGCAAGAGCCTGCGGAAAGCATTCATCCGCGCGCCCGTGCAGTTCTCGCGTATCAGCTCCCGCTTCAATCCTTCGCGTCGCCACCCGGTGCTAAACCGCATCCGCGCGCACAAGGGCGTCGATTACGCGGCCCCGGTGGGCACGCCGGTGCGCGCCGCTGGCGAAGGTCGCGTGCGTTTCATCGGACGACAAGGCGGTTACGGCAACGTCATCGAACTCGAACACGGTTCGGGAGTCGTGACGGTGTATGGCCACATGTCGCGCTTCGCGGCGAAGCTCAAGCGCGGTCAACACGTCGAACTCGGCAGCGTCATCGGTTATGTCGGCATGACCGGCCTCGCTACCGGACCGCACCTGCATTACGAATACCGCATCCGCGGCAAACACCAGAACCCGCAAACGGTGCCGCTGCCCGATGCTGAGCCGATTGCTGCATCCGAACGCGAACGTTTTCTCGCGGCCACGGCGGAGCTGGTCAATGCACTCGACCTGCCGGCGGGCCCTGCTCTGGTGGCTCGCTGACAGCCTGAAGCAACTGTCACATTAATCCGGGCGGCTCTGTGGTCTGATATTCCCACTCCGGACCCGCGCCATGGATCAGCCCGACCTCCGCTCACCCGAGCACTACATCAACCGCGAGTTGTCGCTGCTCGAATTCAACGGGCGCGTGCTCGCGCAGGCGCTCGATGCCAGGTTGCCCTTGCTCGAGCGGCTCAAGTTCCTGTGCATCTCATCTAACAATCTCGACGAGTTTTTCGAGATTCGGGTTGCCGGCCTCAAACAGCGTATCGAGCTCGGCTCGGATCAACCGGGCCGCGACGGGCTGGTCATCGCCGACCAGCTGCAGGCCATTCACGACCGCACCTGCGGGCTGGTCGAAGCGCAGTATGACTGCCTCAACGACGTCCTCCTGCCGGCGTTGCGCAACGAGGGCATCGAGCTCGTCGCGCGCGACATCTGGGACAGCGCCACCTCGCAATGGCTTGAGCAATACTTCGAACGCGAAGTGGAGCCCGTGTTGTCGCCACTGGGCCTCGACCCCGCGCGTCCATTTCCCCGCACCCAGAACAAGAGCCTGAATTTCATCGTGCGACTCGCCGGCAAGGATGCGTTCGGCCGCGACACCGACCTCGCGATCGTCCAGGCGCCGCGTTCACTGCCACGCGTCGTCGCGCTGCCCGAGGAGAGTGGCCGCCGGCGGTTCGTGCTGCTCACGGGCATCGTTCAACAGTTCGTCTCGAAACTCTTCTCCGGCATGGAAGTGCTGGGTTGCTACCAATTCCGCGTCACGCGCAACAGCGATCTGTTCGTCGACGACGAAGAGGTCGACGACCTGCGCCGCGCGCTCGAAGGCGAACTCGCACATCGGCGTTATGGCGCTGCGGTACGTCTGGAGGTCTCGCACGATTGCCCGCCCGATCTCGATTCGTTCCTCATGCGTCAGTTCGCGCTCGGAAAGGTCGATTTCTACGAGGTCTCGGGCCCGGTCAACCTGAATCGACTCGAGGCTATCTACGACCTGGTGCAGCGACCGGACCTCAAATATCCGATCTTCACCCCCGGACTGCCGCGCCGGGTCGCAGGCTCTACCGACCTTTTGTCAGTCATCCGCCAGAAAGACGTGCTGCTGCATCACCCGTTCCACAGCTTCGGACCGGTGCTGGATTTTCTGCGCGGCGCCGCGGCCGACCCTCGCGTACTCGCCATCAAGCAGACTCTTTATCGCACCGGCAACGAATCGCCGATCGTCGATGCGCTGGTCGCCGCGGCAGGCTCCGGCAAGGACGTCACCGTCATCGTCGAACTGCGCGCGCGCTTCGACGAGGAAGCCAACATCGAGCTGTCCAATCGTTTGCAGGAGGCCGGCGCACACGTCATGTACGGCGTGGTGGGTTTCAAGACACACGCCAAGATGTCGATGGTGGTCCGGCGCGAAGCGGAAGGCCTGCGTCGATATTGCCACCTCGGCACGGGAAACTACCATCCGCGCACCGCGCGTGGTTACACCGACTACAGCCTGTTCACCTGCGATCCGGAAATCGGGCAGGACGTACACGAGTTGTTTCTGCAACTCACCAGCCTCACGCAGACGCCACGGCTGACAAAACTGATCCAGTCGCCGTTCGGCCTGCACGAAGCGATGGTGGAGAAAATCCAGCGCGAAACGCAGCTCGCCGCCGCCGGCAAACCCGCCCGCATCATCGCCAAGATGAACTCGCTGGTTGAGCCGCAGATCATCGAGGCGCTGTACCGGGCATCACTGGCCGGCGTGCAGGTGGACCTGATCGTCCGCGGACTGTGTGCGTTACGGCCAGGAATCCCCGGTGTTTCAGAGAACATCCGCGTGCGATCGATCGTCGGACGATTCCTCGAACACTCGCGTGTCTTCTACTTCGGCAACGGCGACGCGAGCGAGTTGTATCTCGCCAGCGCCGACTGGATGGAGCGCAATTTCTTCCGGCGCGTGGAGATCGCTTTCCCGGTGCGCGAGCAGACTCATCGCAAACGCATACTGCGCGATCTCAATTCCTATCTTTCCGACAACACCCATGCGTGGAAACTCGAGCGCGACGGGCGGTATACGCGCTGCGAGCGTGGCGATGAAAAAGCGCGGGACGCCCAGGGTGACCTGCTCAGACGATATGCGGCCGGCAGCGCGCCGATCATCGCCCCCTAGAAAACCTCACTTGGCCGTGAAGACGCGCAGCCGGAAGCCGACGTCCTTGAGATTTTCGATTTCCGCTTGCAGATCCGCGACCGTCAGCGGGTGATCGCCCAGCCATTCCGGCGGAAAACGCAGCTCCAGGGAATCGACCCGTGCGGTGAGTTTGATCTGCGGCAATGGCACCGTGCTGCGGCCGCGATTCAACAAGACTGCGATACGCAGCAACAGTGTCATCGGCGGCGCGCGTTTATCCCATGGCGCGGTCAGATCGCCCGCCTCCTCGATGGCCGGCTTGCGGCGATGGCTGCCCACCATGATGGCGAGCAGCTTCTGCTCTTCGCGCGGGAACCCGGCCATGTCGGCGTTGGCCAGTAGATAGGCGCCATGGCGGTGATAACCGCTGTGCGCGACATCGAGCCCGATCTCGTGCAACCGCGCCGCCCAGCGCAGGATCAGCTCGATCTCCGGATCCGCCATCGGCCAGGCCCCTTCCACCTGCTCGAGAAAATTGACCGCCGTGTTTTCGACCCGCTCCGCCTGCGCCATATCGACGTGGTAACGCTCCTGCATGCTGCGTACGGTGCGCTCGCGCGCGTCTTCGTCGGTGTAACGACCTAGCAAGTCGTACAACAGGCCTTCGCGCATCGCGCCATCCGCGACACGCATCGATTCGATTCCCAGCTGCTCGAAGAGCTCGGCGAGAATCGCCACGCCGCCGGCGAATGAGAGCTTGCGATCGTCGGTGACCGAATTGAGCTTGAGATCGCGGATGTGTTCGAGTTGACCGAGCTCGTGGATGATCCGTTCGAGTCCGTCGGCGCCGATGTCGGCGGCGGCCGGATCGAGTTCGCGAATGCTGTCGCCGATGGCGCGCACAGTGCCCGAACTACCCACTGCCTCATCGAACCCGCGGCGGCGGAAGGCTGCCTGGTAAGGTTCAATGGCCTGGCGCGCGGCAACCCGGGCGCGCTGCATGCGTTTTTGACTCAAGCGACCTTCGGCGAAGAATTCCTCGCTGACGCGCACGCAGCCGGTCTGGAGGCTTTCGAGTTCGAGCGGCTGGAGTCCTTCGCCGATGATGATCTCGGTGCTGCCGCCACCGATGTCGCAGACGAGGCGCCGGCCGGGGCCGGCGGGCATCGTGTGTGAGACGCCCGAATAGATGAGCCGGGCTTCTTCGATACCGGAAACGATTTCGATGGGATGGCCGATGGCCTCGCGCGCACGTTCCACGAAGGCTTCCTTGCGGCGCGCGCGGCGCAAGGCATTCGTGCCGACGACGCGCACGCTGTCGGGCCGCATGTCCCGCAAGCGCTGTCCGAATCGCTCGAGGCAGGCGAGTGCGCGCACGGCGACATCCTTGTTCAGCCGGCCATCCGCTTCGATGCCGGCGCCGAGACGCACCATCTCGCGCAGGCGATCGAGAATGACCAACTGGCCGTGCGTGTAACGCGCGACCACCATGTGGAAGCTGTTGGAACCGAGATCGACCGCCGCCAAGACGTCCGGAACGGACTTCGGAGCGCGTCGCGCCACGTCAGGGGGCGTGGATCAGGCGGAGAAGGACGAACCGCAGCCGCAGGTCGTCTGCGCGCTCGGATTGCGAATCACGAACTGCGCGCCGTCGAGGCCTTCGCGGTAATCGATTTCGGCGCCGGTGAGGTATTGCACGCTCATAGGATCGATCAACAGTTTGACGCCGAGATTTTCGACACAAGTGTCGCCGTCCTGTTCCTGCTCGTCGAATTCGAATCCGTACTGCATTCCGGAGCACCCGCCGCCCTGCACGAAAACGCGCAGTTTGAGGTTCGGATTGCCCTCGCCACGGATCAGGTCGCCGACCTTGCGGGCGGCGGCATCGGTAAACGTCAGGGTCTCGGTATCGATCATGGACTGCACACTACGCGCCAGATTTTGCCGCCGCAACCGCGGGAGATCCGTCGGCCGTGGTTTCCGCGGCCTCGGGCGCCTTTCCGTTACTCAGGGGAATCAGCTTCCCCGTTATGACGGCGCCGGGCGCCATTTCAATCACGCCGTAGTGGACATTGCCGTTTACACAGGCCGAGCCGCCGAGCACCAGGCGCTCACGGGCATGCATGTCGCCGTTGACCGTGCCGTTCATGACGATATTGGTCACCTCGACGCTGCCTTCTATGAAGCCGCTTTCGCTCACCGACAGCGCCCCGCCGTCGTCCGCGGAGCTGCGCACGTTGCCGTTCACGCGGCCGTCCAGATGCAGGCCACCGGAAAATTCCAGGTCGCCGTTGAGCGTCGCGGTCTTGCCGAGAAGCGTATCGATGCGGGTGGATGTGTGCTTGCGTCGACCGAACATTTATTGTCTCCGTTCCGCCTACTGCGGATCGACAGTCCAGACGTAAGACTGCTGCACCGGCGCGGATCCACGGCGATTGGAGCGTACTTCGACCAGCAGTTGTTCGGGTTTCATGCCTGGGGGCATGGTGATTTCCTCTTCGATGTTCTCGAGATATCGAAAGGTGAAGGGTATCTCACGTCGCTTGCCGCCCGAGAGTGTCGCGAAATCCGCACGCCCGGGCTTGCCGTCGACCTCGCCATCGACCGACAAAACGACGACGCCGCTCACCACTGCATCCGGCTTCATCGGCTGGACCAGGGTTACGCGTATCCGAAACTTGTTTGTCGTGGCGGTGGCCACCATACGCGCCTGCTGGATTTTTACTTCGGCGGAGTTCGCATTTTGCGTGACGATCCCGCGGAAAAAGGCCAATTCCTGGTTGGCGCGGGCCACCTGGGCTTGCAAATCTCCGATCGTGCGCTGCACCTCTTCGCGCTCCCGGGTCTGCCCTACGGTCGAGGATTCCAGTTGCGCCACTTTGGCGCGCAGCTCGGAAATGGTTGCCTCGGCGGCTTCGATCTCGCCGCGCAATGCCGCGCGCTGTTTGAGAGCCGCCACCGTGTCGTAGCCCGCGCTGTAACGGCCGAACTCGAACATGCCGTATATGCCGCCAGCAACTATCAGCAGTAACACCACGATCGTGATCCAGCGGCGCGTGGGCGCGTACGTGGTGACGACGAGTTTCGGTGGAAGTCCGGGCATTTAGCTCAGGCGTCCGCTGCGGCAGAAATTTCGGATTGCCACCAGTCGGGCAGCGGTGGCGCGCCGTTGGGAAATGCCACGCCCGCAAGTTCGGTCAACATGCGAACGTACACGGACCGTTTGAAATAGATCACTTCGCGCACCGGCTCCCAGTAGTTTGACCAGCGCCAACCGTCGAACTCAGGCTCAGTGGTGTGGGCGAAGCTGAAAGTGACGTCGCTTTCCTTGACCGCCAGCCGCAACAGGAACCAGCGCTGTTTTTGCCCGATACAGGTAGGTCCGCGCCCGCGGCGCACGTATCGCTTGGGAAGGCGGTAATGGATCCAGTCGGCCGTCGAACCGGCGAGCTGAACGTGTTCGCGCGTGAGGCCGATTTCCTCCTGCAACTCGCGGAACAACGCCTGTTCGACCGGCTCACCCTGGCGCACGCCGCCCTGCGGAAACTGCCAGCCGCGGCCGCCCGTGCGCTGTCCGAGGAATACCTCGCCGTTGTCGCGCATCAACAGGATGCCGACATTGGCGCGATAACCCTCGGCGTCGATCCAATCACTCATGAGACCGTTTTACCGGGTGACACGCGGCCGAACAAGGCAGCGCTTCCGGTTTTATCGGACAATGCGCCGTGACCTCGCGCCCATCCGTCAGCCTGCGATTTGCCTTGCTTGTCGCGTTGGCCGCAAGTGTTGCCTGTCTCGCGCTCGTCACCGGTTCCACCGGAATCGGCGCGCGGGCGGGCATGGCGGCGCTGCTCGGCGACCTGTCCGAGCCCGCACGCACCGTCGTCATGGAGCTGCGCGCCCCACGGCTGCTGTCCGCCTTCGGCATCGGCGCGCTGCTCGCGGTCGCTGGCGTTCTGCTGCAAGCCCTGTTTCGCAATCCGCTCGCCGATTCCTACGTACTGGGGGTATCCGGAGGATCGGCGCTCGGCGCCCTGCTCGCGATGCTGGGGGGTGGATCGTTGTGGTTCGTGCAGAGCTCGGCGGCGGCGGGCGCGATGCTCACTACCATCCTGGTGCTCGCGCTGGCGCGCGGCGGCGCCACCGTCCGCGTGTTGTTGACCGGCGTCGTGGTCGCGAGCGCCTGCGGCGCCTTGGTGACGCTGGTCCTCGTGCTGGCCGACAACGGCCAGTTGCGCGGCATGATGTTCTGGCTGGCGGGCGACCTCGGCTGGGCCGCGCGGCCCTGGACGATGGCCGCCGCCGCCTTGTTAGCCACCGGCGCCGTCATGCTGGTCGCGCGCCCGCTCGACGTGCTCGCGACGGGAGACACCAGCGCGCAGAGCCTGGGGCTCGATCTGCCGCGCTGGCGCGTAGTGATCGTCGCGCTGGCCGGCCTGCTCACCGCCGGCGCGGTGATCCAGGGCGGCACGATCGGCTTCATCGGCATGGTCATTCCGCACCTGGTACGGCTGGCATTCCGGACCGCGCTGCATCGCGTGGTCGTGCCGGCGGCCGCGCTGGCCGGCGGCACCTTGTTAGCGGCGGCGGATCTCGTGGCCCGTACGGCGGCGGCGCCGCGCCAGTTGCCGGTCGGCGCAATCATGGCCTTGTTAGGCGTGCCGGTTTTCCTGGTGCTGCTGCGGCGGCTCGAAGGCCCGCGTATCTGACTAGCCGATGACGTGTGTCGAGACTTCGACGCGATCCCGCCCGGCGCTCTTGGCGCGATACAGCGCGCCATCGGCTTCGGCGATCAGGCGTTCCGCCAGCGCCTTGTAGTCATGTGAACGCGGCTCCGGACGCGCAGTGGCGACGCCGATGGACAACGTCACCGTGACATGCGCGCCACCATGTACACGGATCGGCGTGGCACCGACCACGTGATGGATGCGCTCGGCGAGTTTCACGGCAGCCGGGAGTTCCGCGCCGCCAAGCAGGATCGCGAACTCATCGCCGCCGAAACGGGCGCCGGTGTCGCCCGCGCGAATCTCCGCTTCCGCCCGGCGCGCGACTTCCTTCAATGCCTCGTCACCCGCCAGGTGTCCGAACCGATCGTTGATTTCCTTGAAGTGATCGATGTCGATCATCAGGCAGGCGAGCACTTTGCCGGATCGTTCGGCGCGCGCCAGCTCTTCGCGCAATCGATTGTGGAAATAGCGGCGGTTGTGCCAGCCGGTCAGGAAGTCCGTCACACCGCTGCGTACCAGGCGAGCGCGATTCACCGCATTTTCGAGGCTGATTGCGACCACCACGCCCAGGTGCGCGAGAAAATCCGCCGCCAGGTCGCTGGTGAATCTCTGTGCGTCACGGCTGCCGAACGCGATGACCCCGATCGCGCGGTTGTCGCGCGGCAGCGGTATCAGCGCGATGCTGCCGCGGATCATCGTCGGTGACACCAGCAATTCGTGGTCCGCGGCGTTGTAGACCCCGAGCCAGGGACGATCGAAGTTCACGAGCTTGGGCGCCAGCGGCGACACCGAATCGATGAACCGTACCTCCTCGATGACGTCGATCGGCAGGTTTTCGTTGCCAGACAGGTGGCGCAGCTCGTATTGCGGATCGAACAGCGACAACGTCACTGTGTCGAGGCCATAAGCGTCGCGCAAGCCCGTGACGATGCGTACGAACAACTCGCCGAGCGAATGCGCGCGCAGCAACTCGACCTCGCGCGCCTGGGTCTTGCGCAACAGCAACTCATTACGCTGGACCTCGTCGGTCAAGCCACGCAGTCGCTCGCGTAATTGCTGTTCGGTGCCCGCGTACGGATCGCGCTCGCTCATGAGCTCAGGCGCGACGTTCGGCGACCTGCCGACGGTCCTCGAGATACTCGCGGCCGCGCCGCATGAGCGTGGCAAACGATTCGAAATCCTGCGAAAGCACCGCGGTACGCAGCTTTTCCACCGCCTGCGACAGCGCCTCCAGGGATTCCGCTCCGTAATCGTTCAGGCTCTGGATTTCGAAGTACAGCTCCGGGCTCTCCTGTGCCACGAGAGATGCGACGTCGAGTTGCGAGTCGAACGTGGTCGACGACAACTTCGCGAGCCTGGGTGCCGCCTCGCCGCTCTCCGCCAGCGCCGTGAAGAAGGCAATGTTCAACGCGTGCGACAGGCCGAGAACGTAGGCGATCAGACGATCGTGCTCTTCCAGCGACATCACCACCTGTTCGACCATGGTCGAGGCGAACAAGTCGCGCGCCGATTGGGTGGCCTCGGGAGACCCCGCTTCGACGAATATGACGTGGCGGCCCGACAGCAACTCGGTACTCGGGCCGAACATCGGATGCAGCGATGTCACGCGGCAACCGTGCGACTTGAGCGCATTCAGACCCGCGCGCAGCGGCGACTTGAGTGAGCCGACGTCGAAGATCACGCCCTTGGGGCGGCGCATCGCGATCTCGCGCAGGATCTTGTCGGTGGCACCGAGCGGCGTTGCGATGACGATGAAATCGTGGTCCAGGGCGGAAGTGCGCCAGTCGGGCAGGTGCGAGAAGCCGGCGGGCGCGCCCGCGGGATCCGCGACTTCGACGGCAAAACCCTGCGACGCCATGAAGTCGGCGAACCAGCGGCCCATCTTGCCGGCGCCACCGATCACCAGCGCGGTGCGGCCGCTGCCGGCGTTGTTTGCAGCCACGCTCGCCTGCTCCTGGGTAGTTAGAGACGAGCGGATCAGGAGCTTGAGGATGCTCTCGGCGACCTGGGGTGAAACGCCGTACTGCTTGCCCGCCTCGCGCGCCGCCAGCAACACATCACGCTCGCGGTTGTAGTCACGGGTGGCATGCCCGGTGGCGCGTTTGGCGCGCGCCACCTCACGGCTCGTTTCCTGGCGTTTCCCTACCAGTTCGAGGATCTGACGGTCGAGTTCGTTGATCCTGCGGCGCAGGTCGTCGAGCGAGCTCATGGAGCACCCTGATAACGTTGAAACAGCACTAGCTTTTATCGACTGCGACGCAGGTCTGCAAGGTGAAGCCGTTGGCGGATAACATATCGGCCATGGATCTGTATAACGACCTTCTGCCCGACCCGCTGCCCACGGAGCCGATGGCGCTCGCGAGCGCCTGGCTCGCCACCGCATTAGCGGCGCGCCAGCAGCCCAACCCCGACGCCATGGTGCTGGCCACGGCCACCCCGGCGGGGTCGCCCTCGGCACGTGTGGTGCTCTGCAAGGACTTCGACATCGCGCAGGGCCGTGTTTCCTTCGTGTCCAATTACGACTCACGCAAGGGCCGCGAACTCGAGCAGAACCCGCGCGCGGCGCTGGTCATGCATTGGGATCACGCGCACCGGCAGGTGCGATTCGAAGGCATCATCGTCAAGGCGCCGGCCGCGGAGAGCGACGCCTACTTCGCCTCGCGCAACTGGCAGCGCCGCCTCGGTGCCTGGGCCAGCGCGCAGAGCCAGCCGCTCGACTCTCGTGAGCAGCTGAATGCCGCGGTCAACGCCGCCGCCGACCGTTTCGGCGCGCCCCACCCCACGCTCGAGAACATCAATCAGCCGCAGTCGGCGACGATTCCGCGGCCGCCGTTCTGGGGCGGCTACTACCTGTGGGCGGACGCGGTGGAGCTGTGGATCGAGGGCGCGGCGCGTATTCACGAACGCGCGCGCTGGACCCGCTCGCTAACTACGGCCGGCGCGGGCTTCAGCGCGGGCCCCTGGGTCTCGACGCGCCTGCAACCTTGAGGGCCGGCCATGTGGCGCAAACTGCGCATCGCGATCCTGCTGCTGGTGCTCGCCATCGCAGCCTACGGCAACTGGTACGACCGCCTCAGCACCACCGACTGGGATGAAACCCTGTGGATCGGCGTGTTCCCGATCAACGCCGACGGCAAGGAGCCCGGCGAGAACTACATCACCGCGCTCTCGACGGAAAAGTTCGCCGACATCGAACACTTCATCAATGGCGAGGCACAGAGAAATGGCATCGGGATAGACCGTCCGGTCCGTGTCGACCTCTATCCGGAGGTGCACGAGCATCCGCCGGCGCGCGCGCCCGACGCGAATGTGCTGTCGACCCTGTGGTGGAGCCTCAAGCTGCGCCTGTACGCGCGCCGCAACTCGCATCCGGCCGGACGCGCGCCGCCGCAGATCCGCATCTTCGTGCTGTACCACGGCGCGTCGTCAACCGGGTCCGTGCCGCATTCGGTCGGCTTGCAGAAAGGGCTGGTGGGCGTGGTGCACGCCTTTGCCGAACGTGAAATGACCGCGCCTAACAACGTGGTCATCGCCCACGAGATCCTGCACACGCTCGGCGCCACCGACAAATACGACCCCGAGACGCTGGCGCCGGTCTTTCCGATCGGCTACGTGGAGCCGGAACGCAAGCCACTGTATCCGCAGGTGCTCACCGAAATCATGGCCGGGCGCCGGGCGCTCGATCCGAACAACTTCGAAATGCCCGACTCGCTGGCCGACGTGCGGGTCGGCGCCGCCACCGCGCTCGAAATCTGCTGGCTGCGCGAGTGAACGCGCCGTTGCTCGAAACACGCGCGTTGCAGGTCTCGGTGCCGAACCGGCTGCTGGTTGACGCTCTGAATCTGACTATCGGCGCGGGGGAATTCATCGCGCTGCTGGGCGGCAACGGCACCGGAAAGTCGCTGCTGCTGCGGACACTCGCCGGTTTGCGCGCCGCGAGCGCGGGCGAGGTGCTGCTCGGGGGAGTTCCGATCGCGCAGCGCACGCGCAAGGAAGTGGCCACGCGCCTGGGGTTCCTGCCGCAGGATCCGGACGCGCCGCCGCAGGGTACGCTGCGCGAATCCGTCTTGTTAGGCAGGTTCGCGCACCTCGGCCTGTGGGACGTCGCGGGCGCCGACGACGCCGCACGCGTGGCGCAGGCGCTCGATGCGACCGCGCTCGGGTCGTTCGCCGCGCGTGAACTCGCCACGTTGTCGGGCGGCGAACAGCGGCGCGCGGCGATCGCGCGGCTGCTGGTGCAGGCGCCATCTATCTATCTACTGGACGAACCCACCAATCATCTCGACCCGGCCCAGCAGCTCGGGATACTCGAACAGCTGCGCGCGCTCACCCGCACCGGCGCGGCAGTCATCGCGAGCCTGCACGAACCCAACCTCGCGCTGCGTTTCGCGGATCGCGTCTGCCTGCTGGCGAGCGACGGCGCGGCGCAGGTGATCGCGTGCGCGGCGCTGGATGCCGCTCAGCTCAAACGTCTGTATGGATTGAACTACCTGCAGGCACAGGTCGGCGCACAGCGGTTCGTGACGCCGGAATAACGGCCGGGCAAGCGTTCACGGGCTCGACTGCATGCAATCGCTGATGACGGCGATGCGCAGCGCCTCGGGCTGGAATTCACCCTCGTAGTCGAAGTAACGCAGCGCGACTCTTTCGAGCCGCGCGCGGCGCAGCGGCGAACTCTCGAAAGCGATTTCCTGGCTACGCAGCAGGCGGTCGAGCGGTTCGCCACTGCGGCGCGCCTCGATGGCGCGCTGCGCGATCGCGAGCTCCGTCTCGCAATGCGCGGGCGGCGGGGGGGCACGTTCGACCGGCGGCGTCGGGGTGGCCAATTCGGGCGCCGATGCCGGTGGCTCGTCGGCCGCGGGTGCCGCGTTCTGTGCCGCCTGGGCTGCCGGCTGCGCCTGCTGCATATGGCGCTCGGCCATGCGTTTGCTGGCGTTGTAGGCGTACAGCAGCGCAGCCACGCCGAGAATTCCGAAAATTCCCCAGCGCAGGAACACCGACATCGTTCAGGCTCCGAAGCGGATCGTGTTCAACACGGCTTCGTGCAGCGCGCCGTTGCTGGCGAGCACGTGCGTCGTGGCGAGCCCTATGGGCCCGCCTTTCAGATCGGTGAACTTGCCGCCGGCCTCCTCGACGATGACGGTGAGCGGCGCGAAATCGAGGATATTCACGTCCGACTCGAGCACCACGTCGAGCGCGCCGCGCGCCAGCAGGTGGTAGTGCACGAAATCGCCGTAGCCGCGGATGCGGTTGATCCCGCCGATCAAACTACCGAAACGCGCCCAGGCCGGCGATGCCGCCAGGGTCTTGAGATTGCCGGTCGAAACGATCGCGGCGTCGAGCGCCGGCACCTTGCTGACCTGAATCCGTTTGCCGTTGAGAAACGCGCCGCTGCCGCGCTCCGCCCAGGCGAGCTCGTCGTAGGCTGGCGCCATCGATACGCCCAGCACGAAACGGCCGCCGCGCATCAGCGCGATCTGTGTGGAAAAGAACGGGCATTCGCGCACGAATGATTTGGTGCCGTCGATCGGGTCCACCAGCCAGACGCTCTCGGCATCCATGTCGGATTTGCCGGTTTCCTCGCCGTAGAAGCCATGCGACGGGAAACGCTTCATGAGGAGGTCGCGGATCGCCTCCTCCGAACGCACGTCGGCTTCGGTCACCGGCGTCTTGTCCGCCTTGACCTCGATCCTGACGTTGCGTTGGTAGAAGCCGCGGATGACTTCCGCGGCGGCCTGGGCCGCGTCGAGCGCGGCTTTCAGTTCCTGTGACGGTTCGTTTGTGGGCATGGCGGCGAAGCCTGCGTGAGCCCTGCCGGAACTGTCAATCCGCGGGGAATCTCGCTAGAGTGCGCCCCGCCGAAAGGTTACGGGAAGCTGGTGAGCCGCCAATACGGTGATTCCAGCACTGCCCCCGCAACGGTAATCGAACCCAAGTGTGTCAACTGCCACTGAGCCGGAAGGCTCGGGAAGGCGACGCATCGAAGCCGAAAGGCTTCAGTTCGAGAGTCCGGAGACCGGCCGATCGGTATTTTCCCAGGGATGCGGCGGGCATCGGGAAGGGGCTCCAGGCCTTTCTCTCCGCGCGTGCTCCAGGGCGTTCACCGTAACTGCCATGCGGGCGTGCATGGAAAGGCTTGGATCATGACCCTGAAATTCGCTTCAGCGCGGCTGGCTTTCGCTGCCGCGGCCGCTCTCACCTCGTCGACGACCTTCGCGCAGGACGAGCTCGAACAAACCATCATCACCGCGACACGTACGCCGTTGCCGCTCGATTCGGTCGGCGCGCCGGTCATCGTGATCACGCGCGGCGACATCGAACGTTCGCTCGCAAGCGACGTCAGCGAGTTGCTGCAACAACATGCCGGGCTCGAGATCGCGCGCAACGGCGGCCCCGGCCAAACTACTTCCCTGTTCACGCGCGGCACCGAAAGCAATCACACCGTGGTGCTCATCGACGGCGTGCGAATCAACCCCGGCACCATCGGCGGCGCCGCATTGCAGAACATCGCGCCCGAATCGCTCGAACGCATCGAGATCGTGAAAGGTCCGCGCTCCTCCCTGTACGGCAGCGACGCGATCGGCGGTGTGGTGCAGCTGTTTACCCGCGGGGCCGCAAAGAACGGCGTCACCGCCGGCGCGACCTACGGTGCCGACCACACGCAGCAGTTGTTCAGCGACGCGGCGGTGTCCGCGGGCAAGTTCAGGTTCGGCTTTGGCGGCAGTTATGCGACGAGTTCCGGCATGCCTGCATTCACCGAAGACAATCTGGACCGCGGCTATCGCAATGTCACCGGCCGCATCTCCGCCGAGCTGGCCGCGACCGATGAACTCACGTTTCGTGTGCGTGGCTGGCGCGCTGCCGGCCGCACGGAATATTCCGCGCAGACCTTCAGCGATCCACCGTACACACCCGCTTCGCAGGATTTCGAGAACAGCGTGTATTCCTTCGAGACCGAATACCGTGCCGCCGACAACTTCGGTGTCCGCGCCAATTTCAGCCGCGCGCTCGACGACATAAATCAGCTCCAGCCGGGCTTCGGTCCGAAAGTGTTCGACTACGCACGCACCCGCCGCGGCACCGTCGACGTGCAGCTCGATCTGGCCAAGATCGGCGCGCATTCGCTCACGTTCGGCGTGCAGCGCAGCGACGAGAACACCCGTGCGCAGTCCTTCACCACGGTGATCGACGAAAACACGCTCGTGACGCAGGCGTTCGTGCAGGACCAATTCGAAATCGGCCGGCTCACCTCGCGCCTCGCACTCGGCCACGTCGATCACGAAACCTTCGGCAACCAGCTCACGTGGAACGCGGAATTCGGGGTCGGCAACGACCGCGGGACACGTGTGGTGCTTTCGGGCGGCAGCGCGTTCCGCGCGCCGGACAGCACCGACCGTTTCGGCTTCGGCGGCAACCGGGATCTCGATCCGGAAGTCTCGCGTCAGGTCGAGCTCTCCGTGCGCCAGAAGATAGGCGCGCGCCAGCAGGTTTCACTGTCGGCGTTCGACAATCGCATCCGCGATCTGATCGACTATGTGACCATCGACTTCAATACCTTCGAAGGGCAGAACCAGAACGTCGCGCGCGCCCGCATAAAGGGCGTGGAACTCGGTTACCGTTTCAACGGCGAAGCCTGGAATACACGCGCCGAACTGACGTTGCAGGACCCGCGCGACGAAACGACCGACGAGCGGCTGTTGCGCCGCTCGCGTGAGGCGCTGGTGCTGGCCGTCAATCGCGACGTCGGCGCGCTCGATCTCGGCGTCGACATCGCGGCCTATGGCAACCGCAAGGATTTCGGCTTTCCGACGGTGACGCTCGATTCGTACGCGCTGGTGAATGCCACGCTGCGGTATCGCGTGAACGACGCGCTGACGCTGCAGGGCCGGCTCGAGAATCTGCTCGACGAAAACTATGTGCTCGCGCAGGGTTATCGCACCGAGGGCCGCTCGTACACGGTTGGAGTACGCTACAGCTTCGACTGAATCGGTCGAAACACTGGCCGGAGTTGGTATGGGCAATCGTCTGAGCAAGATCTATACGCGCACAGGCGATGACGGCACGACGGGTCTCGGCGACGGGACCCGGGTTCCCAAGAATCACGCGCGCGTCGAGGCGTATGGCACGGTCGATGAGGCGAACAGCGCCTTGGGTGTCGTGCTGGCGGTGCCGGGTTTGCCGGCCGAGGTGTCGCGCTGCCTCGTCGAGATCCAGCATGACCTGTTCGATCTCGGTGGCGAGTTGTGTATTCCCGGAATGGCCGTCATCAAGGCGCAACGCATCACGCAGCTCGAACAGGTGCTCGATGGGTTCAACGAACCATTACCCGCGCTCAAGGATTTCATCCTGCCGGGCGGCGGGCCTGCGGCCGCGGCCTGCCATCTCGCGCGCTGCGTCGTGCGGCGAGCCGAGCGCTGCGTGTGGACGCTCGCGTCGACCGAGCAGGTCAACGTGGAAGTGCCGCAGTACCTCAACCGGTTGTCGGACCTGCTGTTCGTGATCGCGCGCGTGTTGGCGCGCCACGAGAATGGCTCAGAGGTGCTCTGGCGCCACGACCGCGGCCGTTAAAGGGGACATTCCGAGTTATTGAGAACAAAAAGCAACATGCCCAGGTGCGACGCGCACAATTGCCTCACCTAGATAGGCATGTTGTTTTTTGTTCTCAATAACTCGGAATGTCCCCTTTTATCTGACCTTTGACCAGTCGAACGAGTCGCCCGGATCCGTCTTGCGGCCCGGCGCAACATCCGAATGCCCCACGATCCGCTCCCGCGTGATCGCCGGATACACCTCTAACAACATCGGCAACAACACGCGCAAGGCGGCGTATTGCGCCGCCTCATAGGGCACTTCATCCGTGCCCTCACACTCAATGCCGATCGAGTAGTCGTTACAGGCCTCGCGCCCCTGCCACGCTGACTTCCCCGCGTGCCAGGAACGGTCGTTGAACGAGACGAACTGCTCCACCTCGCCATTGCGGCGGATCAACAGGTGCGCCGAGACCCGCAACGCTGCGCGCTCGACGAACGAAGGATGTGCAGCCGCAGGCAGGTTGCCGGTGAACAATCGCGCCACCCACGGCCCGCCGAATTCTCCCGGCGGCAGGCTGATCCCGTGCAACACGATGAGATCGGGCGCGACTCCGGTCGGCCGTTCGTCGAAGAACGGAGACAATACTTGTTTTACGCCGGCCAGCAGGCCGGTAGCGACATCGACACGCATGACTGCTCCTCGCGGCCATCTTGCCATACCGCCATGCCACAATAGCCGCCCGCTTCTGGCCCGCGCACGATGTCGAGCAACGACAACAAATCCTGGATGGAACGCGATCTCGCGCACGTATGGCATCCGTGCACGCAGATGAAGGATCACGAGACCGTGCCGATGATCCCGCTGCGCGCGGGCTCGGGTGTCTGGCTCGAAGACTTCGAAGGCATGCGATACCTCGACGGCATCAGTTCGTGGTGGGTCAATCTGTTCGGCCACGCCAATCCGCGTATCAATGCCGCGTTACGTGAGCAGCTGGAAAAACTCGAACACGCGATATTCGCAGGCTTCACGCACGAGCCGGCGGTCACCCTGGCCGAACAGTTGCTGCGCCTCGCGCCGCCGGGTCTCAATCGATGTTTCTTCGCCGACAACGGCTCGGCCGCCATCGAAGTGGCGGTGAAGATGAGCTTTCATTTCTGGCGCAACAGCGGCCAGGAGCGCAAGACGCGTTTCATCACCCTTTCCAACAGTTATCACGGCGAAACGCTCGGTGCGCTCGCCGTCGGCGACGTCGATCTTTACAAGTCCATCTACCGCCCATTGTTGATGGACGTGATCACCGTGCCATCACCAGACGCCTTCACGCGCGCGACCGGCGCGAGTGAAGCCGAACACGCGGCGCTCATGTTCGAACATATGGAAAGCGCGCTTGCCCGGCATCATGCGGAAGTCGCGGCCGTCATCGTGGAGCCGCTGGTGCAATGCGCGGGCGGGATGCGCATGTACGATCCGCTCTATCTCAAACTACTGCGCGCAGCCTGCGACAAATATGGCGTACATCTGATCGCGGATGAAATCGCGGTGGGATTCGGGCGCACCGGCACGATGTTCGCCTGCGAGCAGGCCGGTATCCGGCCTGACTACCTGTGCCTGTCGAAAGGATTGACCGGCGGTTACCTGCCGCTGTCCGTGGTGCTCACGACTGACTCCGTCTTCGACGCCTTCTACGACGAATACACGAAGCTGAATGCCTTCCTGCATTCGCATAGTTATACGGGCAACCCGCTGGCCTGCGCTGCGGCCAACGCCACGCTCGCCATCTTTCGCGATGAACCCGTGCTCGAACGCAACCGCGCGACCGCCAGGGCGATGCTGGGCAGCGTGGAACACCTGCGGAATCATCGCCACGTGGCCGAAATCCGCCAGCGCGGCATGATCCTCGCCATCGAACTGATGCAGGACCCGAAGACGCGCACGCCGTTCCCATGGCAGGAGCGCCGTGGCTTGCGTATCTATCGCCATGCGTTGTCGCGCGGGGCATTGATCCGGCCGATCGGCGCGACTATCTACTTCATGCCGCCCTACATCATCACTTCCGACGAGATTGCGCTGCTGGCGCAGATCGCGACCGAAGGCGTGGAGCTCGCGTGCGCCTGACGCGCATCTTCGTCGCGGGGCCGCTGGCGGTCGGTATCCAGGCCGAGCTGCCGGCGCAGGCCGGCGCTCATCTCACGCGGGTGCTGCGGCTCGAGGCCGGCGCGCCGTTTACCCTGTTCAATGGTGCCGGCGGGGAATACGCTGCCTCATTGTTGCCGGGCAACGGCAAACAGGTGCTGGCGCGCGTCACGCGGCACGACGCCATCGAGCGTGAATCGCCGCTGCAGATCACCCTGCTGCAGGGAGTCGCCCGCGGCGAGCGCATGGACCTCATCGTCCAGAAGGCCACCGAGCTCGGCGTATCGCGCATCGTCCCTGTGCTGGCCGAACGCTCCATCGTCAAGCTCGACGCGCACCAGCGTGAACGCAAACGCGACCACTGGCAGGCGATCGCGATTTCCGCCTGCGAACAATGTGGGCGGAACCGCGTGCCGGAAATCGGCGTGCCGCTGCCGCTCGGAGATTCCCTCGGCGGCCTGGCCGCCGATGCGCTGCGTTGCCTGCTGGCCGCGGATGCCGATGCGGCGCTCGCGAAAGCGGCGACGCAGAGCCGGCAACCGGTGGTGTTGCTGATCGGCCCCGAAGGCGGCCTCGCCGAGAATGAGCGCAGTTTCGCGAGTTCGAATGGCTTCAGCGCGTACCGGCTGGGCCCGCGTGTCCTGCGCACCGAGACCGCAGGTCTGTCCGCGCTCGCGGTATTGCAGGCGGTAGCTGGAGATTTTGCGGCATGAGCGGCGCTTCCCAATGGTTCACATGGGCGCTGTTGTCGGCCGTGTTCGCCGCTCTCACTACGATATTTGCGAAGCTTGGCCTCGCCGGCGTCGACTCGGATTTCGCGACACTGATCCGAACCGCCGTCATCCTGATACTGCTCGCGATACTGGTCATGGCGACCGGCAAGTGGAGCAATCCACTGGCGTTGCCGCCGAAAACGCTCGGCTTCCTCTTTCTCTCTGCGCTGGCCACGGGCGCGTCCTGGGTGTGCTACTTCCGGGCGCTGCAGATGGGCGATGCCGCGCTGGTGGCGTCGGTCGACAAGGCGAGCCTGTTGTTGGTCGCGATCTTCGCGGTGTCGTTCCTGGACGAACGTCCCGGTGTGCGCGAATGGTTGGGGATTGCTCTGGTCAGCGCCGGGATCCTCGTGTTGGGATTGCGCCGTTAGCCGTCTCCACGCGTCGCGAGAGCACACATGTACGAATCGAAGAACCAGAAACCACTCGAGCGCCCGCGCTTCGTGCGCCGCATGCTCGCGCATACCGCCCTCGCCTCGAGCGTCATGGCCGTTTCGATCGGCATCGGCATGTGGGGTTATTGCCAGTTCGAACACCTGCCGGCCCTCGACGGCTTCCTCAACACCGCGATGCTGCTGGGCGGCATGGGGCCGGTGAATCCGCCCGTGACCGACGCGGGAAAATTGTTTGCGGGGTTCTTCGCGCTGTATGCCGGCCTGGTTTTCATCGTGACTGCAGCACTGCTGTTCACGCCTTTGCTGCACCGGCTGATGCATCACTTCCACTGGGACGACAAGTGATCGGACCTTTGATCGGGAATGGCGGCGCATGAAGCTCCGCACCGTCAGCGCCACCCGCTACGTCACGCCGCTGCGTGAGGGCGGGTCGTTGCCCGCGATCGTCGAAGCGGACGACGCGGGCATGTACGTACTCAAGTTCCGCGGCGCCGGGCAGGGACCGAAAGTGCTGGTGGCGGAAATCATCGTCGGTGAACTGGCGCGCGCCGCCGGCCTCGCCATACCCGAGATCGTCTTCATCGAGCTGGACCCGGACCTGGCCCGGGCCGAGCCGGACGCGGAGATTCAGCAGCTCATGCGTGCCAGCGCCGGACTCAATCTCGCCTTCGACTATCTACCAGGCTCGGTCACCTTCGATCCGGTCGTCGACAAACCCGACGAGTTGCTGGCATCTTCCATCGTCTGGCTCGACGCCTGCACCAGCAACGTCGATCGCACCGCTCGCAACGCCAACATGCTCATGTGGCACCGGCGCCTGTGGTTGATAGATCACGGCGCCGCCCTTTATTTTCACCACGGCTGGAGCGCAGGCTCCGACACGTCCGCAAATCCGTTCCCGGCCATCAAGGATCACGTGTTGCTGAAATACGCGGCCCGGCTCGGCGAAGCGGACGCCGCCCTGTCCGCCCGTATCACGCCCGAGCTCATCGGCGAGGTGGTCGCGCTGGTTCCCGATGCGTGGCTGGCCACCGACCAAGCGTTTGCGACGCCTGCCGCGGCCCGCGCGGCCTATGTTCAACATCTGTCGCGGCGCCTGCAGGCGCCGCGTGCATTTCTCGAGGAGGCACAACGTGCACGCGCAGCGCTCTTATGACTACGCGGTGATCCGCGTGGTACCGCGCGTGGAACGCCAGGAGTTCGTGAACGCCGGCGTCATCGTCTGGTGCAAGGAACAGGATTTCCTCGAAGCGCGCATCGAACTCGACGACGCGCGTGTGCGCATGCTCGACGGGTCGGTCGATATCGAAGCAGTGCGCCGGCATCTCGCGAGCATCCCGATCATCTGCGCGGGCGGCAAGGACTCGGGGCCGATTGGCAAACTATCGAAGCGCGAACGTTTCGACTGGCTGGTGGCGCCGCGCAGCACGATCATCCAGACCTCGACCGTGCATACCGGTCGTTGCAACGAACTCGACGCGACGCTCGAACATCTGCTCGACGCCATGGTGCGACCGGTGGGTGCCGGGTAGGGGTTCTCGGGGTTTGCCGAGAAACCGAGCAGACACTTTATGAACGCCTCAAACGGCGAACCCCGAGAACCCCCACCCGGCACCGCTATTCCGGCACCGCTATTCGACGAGGACGGAGGTCTCCTCGGAAATCATTTCTTCGATGCGTTCTAGATCGGGAATCCACGGTGCCTCATTGATCATGCGCACCTGGGAGATGATCGGCGTACGTTCGGGAAAAGTTTTGGTCGGATCGGCCCGCAGGATGTCTGCGCTGACGCGCACCAGCTGCGGGAAGCCCTGCGACACCATTCCGTAGTAACCACCTTCCACCTGCGACCCGAGCGCGAACAACACCACCACGCGCGTGCGACCCGTGAGCGGCGGAATAGTCTGGCCACAGGTCCCTTCAAAAGAGATCAGCGGAATTTGACGGCTTCCCCAGGCAAACATGCCGAGGTACCACGGCGGCGCGCCGGGCATCTCCGACGGAGTCTGGAAGCCGACCACTTCCGCGACGCACGATCGCGGCACGATCAGGCGGCCGTCGAGCAGCGGGATCAGCAGGCTGTAGATCTCGGAAATTCTCTCCGCCATGATCAGTTAGCCTCCCGCAGGTGTTGCTCGCGGCGGCGCGCGATCAACGGCTCGATGGCCTCGAGCAACTGCGCTTCCTGGTACGGCTTGCCGAGGTAATCGTCGACTCCGATCTCGATGGCGCGCGCGCGGTGTTTCTCACCGACCCGCGAGGTGATCATGATGATCGGGATCACCGCCAGGCGCGGATCCGCGCGCACCTGCGTCGCGACCTCGTAACCGTCCATCCGCGGCATTTCGATGTCGAGCAGGATGATGTCGGGCGTATGTTCCTGGAGCATTTCCATCGCGTCCACGCCGTCGCGCGCGGTCAACACGCGCATGCCGTTGCGCTCCAGCAGTCGCTGCGTCACGCGGCGTACGGTGATCGAGTCGTCGACCACCAACGCCACGCTGCGGGTGTCCGTCTTCTCGCGCGGCATCACCGGCTCGGTGCGCGCGCGGAAATCGGTGCGCACCAGCGCGCCGATGTCGAGAATGATGACGATGCGCCCGTCGCCGAGAATCGTGGCACCGGAAATTCCGCGGATCGCGGAGATCTGCGGCCCGACGCTCTTCACCACGATCTCGCGGCTGCCGACCAGTTCGTCGGTGACGAGACCGGTGGAATGTTCGCCGGCGCGCACCAGGATGACCGGCACGGTCACATCGCCATCCGGCAGCGGACCCGGCTCGCGCCCGACGTAGAACGCCAGGTGCTGGAATTTGTATTTCTGCCCGCCGTATTCGAATGGCGGAGCGTCGCTGCCCAGGTGGGCTTCGACTTCCGTACGCGACAGGCGCACCACACCTTCGACGGTGGGCAGCGGCAGTGCGTACAACTCGTCGTTGGCGCGCAGGATGAGCGCGTGGCTGATCGCCAGCGTCAATGGCAGGCGGATGGTGAAGCGCGAGCCCTCACCCAGCTTCGTCTCCATGTGCAACGCGCCGCCTAGCTTCTTGATCTCGCTCGCGACCACGTCCATGCCCACGCCGCGGCCGGACAACGTGCTGACCGCGCCCGCCGTCGAGAAGCCGGGTTCGAGCACGAGCTGCAGGATGTCTTCGTCGGAGAGCTGCTGATCGGAGCGCACCATGCCGAGCGAAATGCCCTTGTCACGGATCGCCTTGAGATTCATGCCGGCGCCGTCGTCGGAAACCTCGACCACGACCTCCGAGCCTTCGCGATGCAGCGCGATGGTGATCGTGCCGCTCTCGTTCTTGCCGGCCTTCTTGCGGTCTTCGGGCTTCTCGATGCCGTGCGCGACCGCGTTGCGCAGCATGTGTTCGAACGGCGGCATCATGCGCTCGAGCACTTGCCGGTCGAGCTCGCCGGAGGCGCCTTCGATCGCGAGCTCGGCCTTCTTGCCCGTGTCGGTGGCCGCCTGGCGCACGATGCGCGCGAGGCGCTGCACGTGGCGCTGGAACGGCACCATGCGGGTACGCATCAGGCCGTTCTGCAGTTCGGTGATGGTACGCGCCTGCTGCGTCAACAGGTTCTGCGTGTCCTTGGTGAGGTTCTCGAGCAGCTGCTGGATGCTGCCGACGTCGTTGGCGGTTTCGGCGAGGCCGCGCGAAAACTGCTGGATCGACGAATAACGATCGAGCTCGAGCGGATCGAACTCGCCGCGCTGCCCGCCCTCTTCTTCGTAGCGATGCAGGATCTGCGCTTCGGTTTCGAGCTCGAGCTTGCGCAGCTGTTCCTTGAGGCGCGTGACCGTGCGCGACAATTCACCGACGTTGAAGTCGATCGAGCCGATCTGCTGTTCGAGACGGGCGCGCGCGATACTCGCCTCGCCAGAATTGTTGAGCAACTGGTCCAGCAACTCGGCGTCGACACGTGCAAGTTCCGGACGATCGGCCGGAGCGGCCGGTTCGCGTCCCGGAGGGACGGCACCGGGCGGCAGCAATGGGCCATCGGAGTCGACATCTTTGGCGTAACCCGCGGAGATCGGATCTTTCGCGGCAGCGCGCATAACGACCGACGTGGGCTCAGGCGCCGGCGTCGGAGTCACGATGGTCGCAACCGGGATCACAGGCGGCGGCGCCCACACGGGCGCGAGCACCGGCGGTTCGGCGATGGCTTCATCGCGCGGTGGGGGCGGCGACATCGGCATCGGTGTCGGCACGGCCGACAGTGTCGGAATGGACGGCGGCGTGGGCTTCGGCGGCGGCGCGAAGAATGCGGGCGCGGGTTCGGCTTCGAGTTCGGGCTTCGGCTCTGGGGCCATCATCACGGGTATCGGCGCGGAGACTGGCGCGGGCGCTTGCACCGCCGGAGCGGCAGCGGCACTGCCCGGAGTGCTGAGTGCATGGATCTTCGCGATCAATCCGCGCGCGGTGGTCACGCCTTTCCCGGTACTGACGGATTCACGCATACGCGCCAATTCGTCGAGCGCCGTCTGTGCCAGACCGAAGGCGCGATCGTCAGCCGGGATCACCCCGCTGTCGATCTGCATGAAAAGGGTTTCGAGCTCATGACTCAGATCGCCCATGGGCATGAGGCCAGCCATGCGCGCGCCGCCCTTCAACGTATGCAGCGGACGCTTCAGTGCATCGAGTCCATCGACGCTGCTGCGATTCTCGTTCCACTCGGCCAGTGCGCCCTGCGAAGCATCGATGAGCTCGACCGCCTCGTCGGTGAAGATGCTGGCGATTTCCTGATCGAAATCGGTCAACACGTCTTCGACCACGTCAGCGACGGGCGCGGCAGCCGCTATTGCTTGTGGGGAACTGGGTGGAAAGGAAGCGGGAGGCGCCGCGACCGCCGGCGCGACAGGAGGCGGGGCCGCATGCGCGAGCGGCTGCGGGTCGGCCGCGAGTTCCGCGGCGCGCGCGGCAGCGACGATGCGCTGCTCGAGTTCTTCTGTGGCCTGTTCGATTCGAGCCTGCAATGCACCGTGCGACTGGAAGAACCCGGTCGACTCATCGAGATGCGCTGCAACGGACTGCATGGCGTTCATGCAATCCGCCATCAGATCGAGATCGTGGGTTTCGAGACCGACGCCGCTGTCGAAAGATTTTCGCACCCAATGTTCGAGCGGTGCGGTGAGGCGGATGCCATGGCGCGCCTCGGCCATGCGGGAGCTGCCCGACAAGGTATGGCAGGCGCGATACGCCTCCTCGCTCACGGCATGCGGCGAGCCCCGCGTGCGTTCGACTTCGACGAAACGCAACACCGCGGCGATGTTCACCTGCGTCTCGCGGCTATAGATTTCGCGCAGTTGCATGTCGGCGCTGGAATCTTCGTCCGGGCTCGACAGGACGATTTCCTCGCCGCCCTGGTTTTCGGAATCGTTGAAAGCCCAGTCTTCGACCACTTCGATGGAGCCATCGCCCGGCGCGACCTCGGCAGTGTCCGCGGGCGACGGAGGAGTGGGTGCCGCCACCGGCGGCTGCAACGTGGGAACACGATTGGTCGCGGCGATGACGTCGTCGCGACGGGTGTCCATCGTTCGCTCGAGGATTTCCATGGTCGCGGTCTGCACGCCGGCCGGACCCTTGTTGGCGGCCAACGCGTGCGCACGATCGATGATGTCCTGCGCCTTCGCCGGCGCGGCCTGGTTCGCTTCCAGCGCATTGACCAGTTCACCCGCGAGCGCGGACGCGTCGCGCACGGTCGCGAGAATGGCGGGTGAGCGCTGCAGGGTATTTTCGATCACCTTGTTCAGCAGGTTTTCGATGGCCCAGGCGAACTCGGCAATGTCGCTGGCGCCGACCATGCGGCCAGAACCCTTGAGTGTGTGGAACGAGCGGCGCACACCGGCCAATGCATCCGTTTCGAGCGGATTCTGTTCCCAGGCCGGGAACAGCTTGGCGATGCGGGCGACCTCTTCCCGGGCTTCCTCTATATAAAGAGTGAGCAACTCGGGATCGATGTGGATCGGCTTGGACCCGCCGACGCGTTGCTGCGCGGACTGGTGCAGCGTGGGGGCTCCATGAAAGCCGGGCGGCGCTACGCCAGCCTGCAGCGCATGGGCGCGTGCGGTGGCGCCGGCATCGGCCAGCAACACGGTGGCGGCATACGCCTCGGGCCCGAGCGGCGGCACCGTGGGCACCACGCGCTTCGGCATCTGCGTGAGCGCGGACAGGCAGGTCTGCGCGTTGTCGAGCATGTACCACGGATCCGCGCGGCCGGCCTGCAGCGTCTCCATGTAGTACTCGAGGCTGACCACCGCGTCCGCCAGCCGGTCGAGGTAGTTAGGCGGAACGGCCGTGCCACCGGGCTGCAGCAGTTCCTTGAGATGTTTCGCGATGCCATCGACGATCTCGACGGCGCGCGTCTTGCCCAACATGAGCAAGCCGGCCTTCATGCCGGCGATCAGGCCGGGCCAGGCGTCGAGCGCGCCGACGTCGAGGGTGCCCGCGACATTCGAGGCGATGGCTTCCTTCACGCGCACCAGGTTCACGCTGCACTCGCGCAGCACCGCCGATTGCACCTGCTGGAATTCCGCATCGACCGATTCCGTGTCTTCGGCGGGTTTGGCGGTCTTGGGGACGATGAGACCGATCAGATCGCGGTCGAGGCGATCCTCGACATTGATGAGAGTGGCTGCGATGTGCACGAGCGCCGCGTGATCGGCGGGCGTCTTGCCGGCGGCCATCGCCTCGAGCCGGCTGGTCTCCTCGAGCACGAGCTGGCGCAGTTCGCCCAGGCCCAACACGCCCAACGTGTCGCCGATCTTGCGCAACATGCCGACCTGCGGTTCGAGTTCGGCGGGCTGGCCACCGCGCCGGACGAAGATGTCCAGCACGTCCTTGACCTTGCCCAGATCCTCGCGGATCGCCGCCGACACGGTGCGCATGAGCTTGACCGAGGGCGCGGACAGGTTCTCGCGTTCCTGCTCCACCGAATCGTCGACGTTGAGCAGTTCGTTCAACTTGAACGACGCACGCACCGCCGTGATTTTCGGACCGTCGCTGGTGGCGCGCGCGATGTAATACAGCAGATTATTGAGCAGTTCGACCGGCGGACTCTGCGAGTAGCGGCCTTCACCCTGCGTGTAGAGCTGCAGGATCTCGCGATCGGCCAAGCCTAACAATCTCTTGACGGAGACGCCGGTCTCGAGTCCGCCCTCGCGCAGCGCTTCGATGACGGCGCCGACCACCCACCAGAGCTGGAACACCGACTGGCGCGTGGCCACCTGTTCGAGCTGGTGAGCGACGGTTTCGAGTATCTCGAGATTCTGTTCGGTACGTTCGTTGCGGATCCAGCCCACGAGGCCGAGCTGGAAACGCGTACGCAGGCGGCGCGCCCACTGCGCGACGCTAAGGGCCGGTTCGCCAGCCGCGGGCTGGATCGGCGCGGCCTGCTGATCAGACTTGAGATTGAGCAGCAGCAGCGTGCCTTCGGACAGCAGCGGGCTGCCACGCACCGCGCGCAGATCGTTGAGCAGCGGCAACAACACCAGCGCCAGATCGCGGCCGCCGGCGAGCACCCGCTCGACGTAACTCGGCAGCTGCACCATGGCGCGCATGAGCGCGTCGAGAGTCTCGGCCTGGTTCTTCTGCGAAGCGGGCGTAAGTAGATAGTGGGTGACCTGCTCCATTTCCTCGGCGAGCAGCGCGGCGCCGAAGATCTCCAGCAGACGCAGCACACCTTGCACCTGGTGCAGGTCGGACACGCAGCGCTGCATCAGCACCACGTTTTCGGGTTGTTCGACGAAGGTCTCGAGCGCGGTGCGCGCTTCGTTGAGCGTGTTGTTCAGCTCGCGGCCGACGAGATCCAGCGTCTGTGAGGCGACTTCAGGCATTCGGTGGTCGATCTATCCGTGTTACGAGGCCAACGAAACCGTGCGCGTGCGCGCGGTGGCGCCCGGCTTCGGCTGAGGACTGACTCCGGTAGTCGCGGCCGCGGCCGCCGCGATGGCCGCGCCGGCCGCCGCCACCTGGCGCGGTACGGGCGCGCCCGGCAACCGGAAACCGGAGGCGGACTGACGCATCGCAGCCGACAGCTGCGCGAGTTTCGAAATACTCTGCGAGGTCGCGGTGGTCGACTCGGCGGTCTGCGTCGAGATCTCCTTGAGGACCTGCATGTTCCGCGCGATCTTCTGCGCCTCGCTCACCTGCTGGCGTGAGCTCGAGAAAATGTTCTGCACGAGACTCGCGATCTGGTTCGAGACCTGCTCGATCTCTTCCAGTGCCGCGCCGGCATTTTCGGCGAGCAGGGCTCCGCCCACCACGTCGGTGGTGCTGCGCTCCATCGAGACGACGGCTTCGTTCGTATCCGCCTGAATCGCGCGCACCAGGGTTTCGATCTGGCGGGTCGCGGCGGCGGCGCGTTCGGCGAGGCGCTGGACTTCGTCGGCGACCACCGCGAAGCCGCGGCCCGCATCACCGGCCATCGAGGCCTGGATGGATGCGTTCAAGGCGAGAATGTTGGTCTGCTCGGCGATGTCGTTGATGAGTTCGACGATGTTGCCGATTTCCTGCGAGCTCTCACCCAGCCGCTTGATGCGTTTGCTGGTTTCCTGAATGGTCTCGCGGATGGTGTTCATGCCATCGATCGTGCGGCGCACCGCATCGCCACCCTTGTGGGCGACATCGACCGAGTGACGCGCGACGTCCGAGGCGCGCTCGGAATTGCCCGAGATGGCCTCGGTGCTGCTCGCCATGTTGCTGGCGGATTCGGTGGCGCCGACGATCTGCTTCGATTGGGCGCTCGAAGCCTTCGCCAGATGCGCGGACAACGCCTGCGTTTGCCGCGTGGCGCCGTCCAGCTGGATGGCCGACTGGTTGATCGTAGCGACCAGGTCGCGCAACACGCCGATGGCGTAGTTGATGGAATCCGCGATTGTGCCGGTGATGTCTTCGGTCACCGTGGCCTGCACGGTGAGATCGCCATCGGCGAGCGGAGCGAGTTCGTCGAGCAGGCGCAGAATGGCCTGCTGGTTACGTTCGGTTTCCTTGCGCTGCGCCAGCGACAACGCCTCGCGATGCAAGAAGTCGCTTTCGATCACCTTGATACGGCCGTAGACGAGGAATGGCGGAACGGCCGTCGCCAGGGTGAACGCAGCTGCGAGGGCGTAGAGGATGTCGAGCTTGAGGAGCCAGGCGGCCAACCAGCTCGCGGCGCTGAGCACCAGCAGCACGAGTGTGATGGTCACGAGGCTGCTGAGCGATTTGAGCGTGCGTGAGCCGCCGGCGACTTCGCTGTTCATGCCGCGGCCTCCTGGAAGGACGGGCTCTCGACCAGCTGACGCAGGCTCAACACCGGCCACTGCTCCGGGCCGCGCCGGAAGGCGCCGGCGAGATAACGTTCGCAACGCACCACCGTCGGTGGCGCGTCACCGGAAAATTCGGATTCGGAAAATCGACGGAAGCCCAGCACTTCATCGACCACCAGGCCCGCCGGCACTTCACGGTGATTGACGACAATGACGCGCACGTTGCGGCTGTTGGGCGTGAGACCCGACCCCAGGTACTGACGCAGATCGAGAATCGGCAGCAATTGCCCGCGCACATTGGCGATGCCTTTCACCCAGGGCTTGGCACCTGGAACCCGCGTGAGTCCGGGTGGCACGGCCAACACTTCGCGCGTTTCTTCGCGCGCCGCGAGATACAGCTCGCCGGCCATGCGGAACGCCACACCCACCCACTCGCGTGCGCCCGGGTTTTCCGAAGCGGCGGCGGCGGTAACCGCGCGGCCACGACGCTCGAGCTCGGCCAGCAGTTCGAAGGGCTTGTCGCGCAGGTGTTTGAGCGAAACGATTTCGGTCATGACGTCAGGTCAGGCCGCAAGGGTAGCCTGCGCCTTCGCCACGAGCTGATCGGGCGACACAGGCTTGACCATGTAATCGACCGCGCCCTGGCGCAGACCCCAGATCTTGTCGGTCTCCTGTCCCTTGGACGTGACCATGATGATCGGGATGGTTTTGGTCTTCGGATCGTTCGCCAGCGTGCGGGTGGCCTGGTAGCCATTGATGCCCGGCATGACGACGTCCATGAAAATGAGATCGGGAGTCATCTCGCGCGCCATGCGCACGCCTTCCGCGCCGTCCGCGGCGGTGGCGGTCTGGTAGCCAGACCTCTCCAACGCCTTCTTCATGACGTGCACTTCGGTCGGGGAATCATCCACGATCAAAATCAGAGCCATACTCACCTCGCAGCGACGTGCGTCTCGATGGCAGACAGCAGTTCGTCTTTCGTGAAAGGTTTCGTAAGGTAGTACTCCGATCCCACGATGCGCCCGCGGGCGCGATCGAACAGACCGTCTTTCGATGACAGCATGATCACCGGAATCGATTTGAAGACTTTGTTGTGCTTGATGAGCGAGCACGTCTGGTAGCCATCGAGCCGCGGCATCATGATGTCGACGAACACGATGTCGGGGGTGTAGTCCGCCACCTTCGCGAGCGCATCGAAACCATCCACCGCCGTGTAGACCTCGCAGCCTTCTTTGGCGAGCAGAGTCTCGGCGGTCTTGCGAATGGTCTTGCTGTCGTCGATGACGAGGACCTTCAGACCCTTGAGGTGGGAGCTGGTGTCGTTCACCTAAACCTCTCCTGAAACAAACAAAAAAAGGCCAAAAAAATGGACAAAAGAAATCATTGTCGCGCCGCTATTAATAAGTGACGACGCTTGGCAAGCTGTGGGGCGTTTTAACATATAGGCATACCCCCGGCTATGCCGGTCACGTCACGTTTTTGAGGTCGGAGTTGTCGATGCCGAAAACACCTAGTCTTGCCGTGGTGATGGACCCGATCGCGAAGGCCAAATTTGCGAAGGACTCCACACTTGCGATGTTGCTTGCGGCCGCCGCTCGTGGCTGGAGGCTCACGTATTTCGAGCAGTCCGACCTGTTCCTGCGCGACGGCTTGGCGCTCGGGCGCGGACGCCCTCTCCAGGTCTTCAACGACCCGGCGCGCTGGTTCGAACTCGGCGAGCAGAGCGTCATGAAACTCGGCGACTTCGATTGCGTTTTCATGCGCAAGGACCCGCCGTTCGACGCCGAATACATCTACACCACGTACATTCTGGAGCGCGCCGAGTTGCAGGGCGCATTCGTCGCGAACAAGCCGCAGGGCCTGCGCGACATGAACGAAAAGGTGTACACCGCGTGGTTTCCGCAGTGCTGCGCGCCCACGTTGATCACCCGCAGCGCCACCGACATCACGGCGTTCGCCGCGGAGCACGTCAAGATCGTCGTCAAGCCGCTCGACGGCATGGGCGGCAAGTCGATTTTCGTCACCGAAAAGGGCGACAAGAACCTGCCGGTGATCATCGAAACACTGACCGACAACGGGCAGCGCTTTGCCATCGCGCAGCGCTACGTGCCCGAGATCTCCGCCAGCGGCGACTCGCGCGTGCTGTTGATCGACGGTCAGCCAGTCCCCTACGCGCTCGCCCGGATTCCGGCGGCTCACGACAATCGCGGCAACCTCGCGGCGGGAGCCAAGGGTGTCGGCCGCGAACTGAACGAACGCGACCGGTGGTTAGCGGCCGAGATCGGTCCCAAGCTCGCCGAACTCGGCATGGTGTTCGTGGGGATCGACGTCATCGGTGGCTTCGTGACCGAGATCAACGTCACGAGTCCGACAGGAATTCGTGAACTAGACAGCCAGTTCGGGCTCAATATTGGAGACATGGTTATTGACGCATTGGCGCGCCGCATAGGCGCGAAACAGGCTTGAAATGAGTGCCCGCGCGCTGCAATTGCGCGAAGGTATCGCGCCCACGCGCGATCGCCTCACCACGACCGTGTTCATGGCGGCCCTGGTTCACGGGGTGATCATCGTCGGCGTCACCTTCGGTTCCGTGCGGCACGACTCGGCTGCCGCACCGGGATTGGAAGTCCTGATCGTTTCCGAAGACGTCCCCGAAGCCCAACGCAACGAGACCGCCACATACCTCGCCCAGCGCACGCAGCTCGGCTCCGGCAACAGCATCGATCCGGCGGAGGCGCGCTCGCCCCGCGCGGCGGCCGAACACGAGGCGCGCAACGGCCGCGCGGACGGCACGACGCTGGCGGAAGATGCCGGCGCATTGCTCGCTGTAGCCGATAACCGCGCGCTAACTACCACCGCCCCGCAGCCCGACATCCTCTACTTCGCGCCGCCCGCCAGCCTGACCGAAGCGGCCGAAGTGCCGGTGCAGACCGACGGCAACAACGAACACGACAAGCTTGGGCAAGACGAGACCGAAGACCAGAAAATCCGCGGCCCACAGCGCGACGAATTGTGGGTGACGCCTGACACCCGCCAAGCGTTGGTGGCGCCATACCTGGTCGCCTGGCGACTCAAGATCGAGCGGCTCGGCACATTGAATTTCCCGCAGGCCGCGTGGCGTGCACCAGGAACTCGCAACCCCGACGTCGAAGTGGTCATCCTGGCCGACGGCACGCTCGAATCGGCCACCATTCGCCGCTCCAGCGGCTCGGCCAAACTCGATCAGGCGGCGACGGACATCTTGAAACTGGCGAGTCCGTTCGATCCTTTCCCGAAGGAACTCGCCGACAAGTACCGGCTGTTGCGTTTCACCTACGGCTGGGAGTTCGACGGCCAGAAGGTTGGCCGCGGAGCCGTGACCGCGCCGGCGGATTCACGGTAAAGTTGCCGCCTATGAGCGGCGTCACCAGTCTTTCGAACCATCTGCTGATTGCGATGCCCCAGCTCAGCGACCCGAACTTTTCGCAGACTGTTTCACTGATCTGCGAACACGGCGAGAAGGGTGCGCTCGGCATCGTGCTCAATCGTCCGCTGTCGATGACGCTCAGCGAAGTCTTCGAACAGATGAAGATCGAGCCCACCGACAAGAAAGCGGCCGATCTGCCGGTCCTGCGTGGCGGTCCGGTGCACCAGGACCGCGGCTTCGTCCTCCATCGTCCGGGCGGCGAATGGGACAGCACACACAAGATTTCCGACCAGATCCAGGTCACCACCTCGCGCGACGTGCTCGCGGCCATGGCCTCCGGCTCCGGCCCCGACAAAGCCTTCATCGCCCTGGGTTACGCAGGCTGGGAAGCCGGCCAGCTCGAAAAGGAAATGCTCGACAACTCATGGTTGTCGGTGCCGGCGGATGAAAGCGTGATTTTCGATCTGCCTTACGAGGAGCGCTGGCTCGCGACGCTCCGGTTGCTCGGGGTCGAACCTGCGCAGCTCACGTCATTCTCCGGTCATGCCTGACCCGGCTCCCGGAAAGCCAACAATAGTCGTCGCGCTCGACTTCGGACTCAAACGTATTGGCATCGCGAGCGGCGACACGTTGACCCGCTCCGCTCACCCCCGCACCACGGTTTCCAACGGACCCCTGGGTCCCGATTGGAAAGCCATCGAACGCGTGCTGGCTGATACACGTCCGGCGCGAATCGCGGTCGGTGAACCCTATAATGCCGACGGCTCGGCGAGCGCGCTCACCGAGACCGCCCGCCGATTCGCAGCCGATCTTGGCCAGCGCAGTGCACTGCCCGTCGACCTGGTCGATGAACGTCACTCCTCGCAGGCAGCCTACGAACGGCTGCGCACCGCGCGCGCCAGCGGCGAACGCAAGCGACGTGTAACGCGCGCAGACGTGGATGCGGTGGCGGCGGCAGTGATCCTGGAACGATGGTTCGAACTTCAAACGACAAAGAAATGACGCAACAGACTCGCGCCAACGGCACCCTGCGACACCTGCTCACCCTCGAGGGGATGTCCCGCTCGCAGATTGAAGCGCTGCTCGCTCGCGCACAGAAATTCGTGAAGCCGATCGGCGAGGCGCCGGTCCACAATCAGAGCCTGGCCGGCGCCACGGTCGCGAATCTTTTCACCGAGCCCTCGACCCGCACACGAGTGTCGTTCGAACTTGCTGCCAAACGGCTCGGCGCCGACGTGGTGAATCTCGAGGTGCAGCTTTCTTCGCGCGTGAAGGGCGAGAGCATGCTCGACACCATCTACACGCTCGAAGCCTGTCACGTCGACGTGTTCGTGATCCGCGATGCGGAGGCTGGCGTGCCGGGCCTGGTCGCATCCAACGTGCGGGCGCATGTGAGCGTGTTGTCCGCGGGCGAGGCGCACGTCGCGCACCCCACGCAGGGGCTGCTGGATGCACTGACGATCCTGCAGGCGAAGCAGAAGTTCGACGGACTCAAGATCGCCATTGTCGGGGACATCAAACACTCGCGCGTGGCGCGGTCCGCGTGGCACGTCCTCGCGACTCTCGGGGTCGCCGAGATTCGCATCGTCGCGCCGAACGCGCTGATGCCTGACGCCAGCGAATTCGCAGGCTGCGATCGTCACACCTCCATCGACACCGGCATCGCGGGCGTCGACGTCATCATGATGTTGCGCATCCAGAAGGAACGCATGGCCACCGCGGCGATACCGGATGCGGATCGTTACTTCGCCAAGTTCGGCCTGTCCTCGGAGCGACTGGCGCTCGCCAGGCCAGACGCCATCGTGATGCATCCGCAGCCGATGAATCGCGGCATCGAGATCGCCTCCGACGTTGCCGACGGTGCGCAGTCGGTGATCCGCGAGCAGGTGCGCAATGGCGTGGCGGTTCGCATGGCCGTTCTCGAGGCAGTGATCGAGGGGCGCAAATGAGTGCCCTGCCCGACGAGGAGCCCGGCCGCAGCCATGGCGTCCACCCCGCCCATCGCGGCAGCATTTTTCTCGAAGACGGCCAGGTCATCTCCCACGAGGAATGGCCCGGCGAGCAATTCGTCCTGCGCGTTTCCGCCCCCAAGTGCGCCGCGCGCGCGTTGCCCGGCAGCTTCGTGCACCTGACTTGCGACCCGACGGTGCCGATGCGCCGGCCGCTTTCCATCCAGCGCGTGGATGCGCGGGAAGGCTGGATCGAAATTCTCTACAAGATCATGGGACCCGGATTGCGCGCGTTGAGCCAGCGCCGCACTGGCGATGCCTTGTCCGTGCTCGGCCCGATCGGGCAGCCATTCCGCCCGGATCCGAAACGCCCGCGCGCCTTGCTGGTGGGTGGCGGTGTCGGCATTCCGCCGATGGTGTTCCTGGCCGAATGGATGCTGGAGCAGCCAGGCAAGCCCTGGAAGCCACTGGTACTCATGGGTTCCGAAATACCGTTTCCATTCAAGACTCGGCCGTCGACCATTCTCGTACCGGGAATTCCCGCGGGCAGCATCGGCGCGATGCCCTTGCTCGATGGTTGGGGCGTGCCGAGCCGGCTCGCCAGCAAGGCGGGCTTCCCGGGTTGTTTCGACGGCTTCGTCACACATCTGGCCGACGAGTGGTTAGGCTCGCTCGACGCAGCCGCCAGGTCCGAAGTCGAAGTGTTTTCCTGCGGCCCGACGCCGATGCTCGAAGCCATGGCGAAGGTAGCGGCAAAACACGGCGTGCCCTGTCAGGTATCGCTCGAGGAATTCATGGCCTGCGCGGTAGGCGGCTGCGCTGGCTGCACGGTGAAAGTGAACACGCCCGATGGCCCTGCGATGAAACGCGTGTGTGTCGACGGCCCGGTGTTCGATTCGCGCGCCGTCTTCGCCTGATCTAGAGAACCGCGGTCATCCTGATGGACACGAGCAGCCCCGGCAGCTCGGGTCCGAGCCTGCCGACAGTGCGCGTCGGCGGATCGCTGGTAAAGAACTGCGCGTACTCCTCGTTGAGTCCGGCGAAATCGTCGGGCCGCGCGAGCAACACCTGGACTTCGACCACATGGTCGCGGGACGCGCCCGCGGCCCGCAAGATGGTCTCGCAGTTGATCAGGGCCTGGCGCGTCTGGTCCTGGATGGTGGGCCCAACCGGCAGGTTCGTGCGGGGATCCGCGCCGAGCATGCCCGTCACGTAGATAGTCGGGCCGACCTTGACGGCCTGGCTGTAAAGCGGCGACTGGATGGGCGCATCCGTCGTCCTGATGATCTCCTTTTTCAACTTGAAGCTCCCGGGGTTCGCCGAACCTGTGTCGAGAAAGATTAGAGGGCGCGCGGCGGCGAGTCCCGGGCGACTTCCGGGATTTCCACGGGACCGCAGGGTCGCCGGATCGCGGGCAAAAAAAAACGGGCCACTTTCATGGCCCGCCCACTCAACCCTTCACGCAGAGAACCTGCTTCAGGGTGTACGCGATCTCGACGAGATCGCGCTGTGCATCCATCACCGCGTCGATGTCCTTGTACGCGGCCGGAGTTTCGTCGATGACGTCCTTGTCCTTGCGGCACTCGACCCCCGCCGTCGCGGCCTCGTGGTCCGCGACGGTGAAACGTTTGCGTGCCGCGGTACGCGACATCACGCGACCCGCGCCGTGGCTGCAGCTCTGGAAGCTCTCCGCATTCCCCAGGCCGCGCACGATGTACGAACGCGCACCCATGGAACCCGGGATGATTCCGAGCTCGCCAGCCTTCGCGCTCACCGCGCCCTTGCGGGTCACGATGAGATCCGCCTCGAAGTGCCGCTCCCGCGTGCAGTAGTTGTGGTTGCAGTTCACCGCCACCTCTCCCAGCTGGAACGGGCGCAACTCTGCGCGCATCACGGCCAACACGGCATCCATCATTGCGCGGCGGTTTTCCGCCGCGTAGTCCTGCGCCCAGGTCATCGCCTCGATGTAGTCGTCGAAGTGCTCGGTCCCTTCGACCAGGTACGCGAGATCGCGATCCGGCAGGTTGATGAAGTGCCTCTGCATGTCCTGCCGGGCCAGCTCGATGAAGATCTGGCCGATCAGGTTGCCGATGCCGCGCGAGCCGGAATGCAACATCACCCACACCGTCTGCTCTGTGTCGAGACAGACCTCGATGAAGTGGTTGCCACCGCCGAGCGTTCCCAGCTGCTTCTGCGGCTCCTTGGGCTTGAGCTTGGGCTGCTTCGCCGTAATGACGCCGCACCGTTCACTCAGCGCTCGCCACCGTGCAACGACCGGCTCCGGGGCCGTTCCCCAGGAGCCGCGATCCGCCCGCCCACGGCCCTTCATCGAGCCGTGCGGCACGGCGCGTTCGATGCGCGAACGCAGCACGGCCAACGACTCGGGCAGATCGCTCGCCTTGAGCTGCGTCTGCACGGCCATCATTCCGCAGCCGATGTCGACGCCGACCGCCGCCGGGATGATCGCGCCTTGCGTCGCGATCACCGAGCCCACGGTCGCACCCTTGCCGACGTGCACGTCCGGCATCACGGCCAGGTGCGAGTGCACGAACGGCATACGCGCCAGGTTCGCGAGCTGCATCCTGGCCTCCGCCTCCACCGGCACACCGTGCGTCCACATCTTCACGTGGCGCCCACCTTCGACGTTCATCGTTTCGTAGTTCTTGTCCATATCCGTCACTCTGGTTGCGATGCGCGCGTCTACGAAAGACGCGGCACCATGTTCTTCAATACACCTTCGAGGCCGTCGTAGACGGTCAGCGAACCGATCTTCTCCGTCACCTTCTCCAGCGTCTCCAGTTCCTTCAGACGCAGCAGCATCGGGTTCGCTTCCATCAGGCGCGCGGGAGTCGAACCCGCGACCGAGAGGATCTGAACCTCTTGCTCTACCCGTCTGAGCTAGCTTGTGGTGGTTATCGCCCCGTTTTTTCGTTTCCGAAACGACGAGGCCCCGATCAGCGGCAGCTGACCGGGGCCTCTTGGGAGTGCCTTGCGGAGAGCTGCCTGGTGCCGCTCTCCGATCAATCGAAGAGCTAGCTCAAATCACCGAAATCCCGTTCGCTGCGCAGCGCGCACGCGGTGACGCTGCGCCGATTCGCGAGAATCGACGGAGCACGCATGCGTGCGTGCGGCAGCGCGGCAGCAGCCGTGCGGACAAACGTTTCGTGGTAGTTAGGATGCATAGGGGGCGCGCATTCTAGGCGCGAAGAGCCGGATGTCAGTGCCGTTAATCGGCAAGTCCCCTTTTCAGGGTCAGCCGAAATTGATCTTCGCTTCCAGGTTCGAGCGCGAATCGGCGTTGACGAGCGCCTCTTCGAGTTCGATGCGGTTCTGTTTGTAGAGATTGAGCAACGCCACGTCGAAACTCTGCACGCCGCGCTCCGAACTTGCGACGATGGCTTCCTTGATCGCGCTGACGTCGCCTTTCTTCACGAGTTCCGTGATGTACGGCGTGTTCAGCATGACTTCGACCGCCGCGATGCGTTTGCCTTCCTTGGTCACGACCAGCCGCTGCGAGCAGATGGCGCGCAGGTATTGCGACAGGTCGAGGAAGATCTGGCTGTGCTGGTCCTGCGGAAACATGTTGATGATGCGATCGAGCGTCTCGGCGCTGTTGTTCGCATGCAGGGTCGACAAAACGAGATGGCCCGTGCCGGATAGATTGATCGCCGCTTCCATCGTCTCGCGATCGCGGATTTCGCCGATCAGGATGACGTCCGGGGCGGCACGCATGACGCCGCGTAACGCGCGTGCGAAAGATTTCGTGTCCAGGCCCACTTCGCGTTGATTCACGATCGAGCGCTTGTTGGTGTGCAGGTACTCGATCGGATCTTCGATCGTGACGATGTGATCCGACGAAGTCTCGTTGCGATGATTAATCATCGCCGCGATGGAGGTCGATTTACCCGAGCCCGTGGCACCGACCAACAGGATGAGCCCGCGCTTCATCATGATGAGGTCCTTGAACATGTCGGGCAGCCCGAGCTGGTCGAGTTTGGGCATGTCTGCGCTGATGTAGCGCAGCACCATCGCGGGGTATCCGCGCTGGTAGAAAATGTTGACGCGGAACCGGCCGAGACCCGGCTCGGAGATCGCAAAGTCGATTTCGAGTTCGCGCTTGAAGCTTTCCAGCTGGTCGGCGGTCATGAGGCCGTAGGCCGCCTGGCGAACGGTCTCGGGCGTCAGTACCTGCTTGTTGATCGGCAGGATCGCGCCTTCGATCTTGACCTTGATCGGCGAATTCGACGTGAAGAACAGATCCGATGCCTTGCGCTCCACCATCAGCTTGAACAGCGGGCGCGTATTCAGAACCATCGGCGCGCCGTCAGCGGGCGGCTTGACCTCGAGGGTCTCTACGAACTTCTCGTTCACCTTCGGCATGGTTTAAAACGAACGGCCTTGTTGCTCTTCGTCGACCATGCTCAGCGTGCCGCCGTCGTCGAGGTTCTTCACTTCTCGCTTGCTCTCGAGCTTGATGCGCAAGCGTAATTCGTTCTTGGAATCGGCATTCCGCAGTGCGTCTTCGTACGAGATGAAGCCGGCTTCGTAAAGGTCATACAGGGCCTGGTCGAAGGTCTTCATGCCGACGCGGTTCGAGCGCGACATGACGTCCTTGATCTCCTGCACCTTGCCTTTGAAGATCAGGTCCTGGATCAGCGGCGAATTCAGCATGATTTCCATCGCCGCGATGCGGCCAGAGCCGGACTCGCGAGGCACGAGGCGCTGCGAAACGAGCGCACGGATGTTGAGCGAGAGATCCATCAGCAACTGTTCGCGCCGCTCGTCCGGGAAGAAGTTGATGATGCGATCGAGCGCCTGGTTGGAGCTGTTCGCGTGCAGCGTAGCGAGCACCAGGTGACCGGTTTCGGCGAATTGAATGCCGTATTCCATGGTCTCCCGGTCGCGGATTTCGCCGATCAGGATGACGTCGGGCGCCTGGCGCAGGGTGTTCTTGAGCGCCGCATGCCAGTTTTCCGTGTCCACGCCCACTTCGCGGTGCGTGATCACGCAGCCTTTGTGCTGGTGCACGTATTCGACCGGATCTTCGATGGTGACGATGTGGCCGCGGGTTTTTTCATTGCGGTAACCGACCATCGCGGCAAGCGAGGTCGACTTGCCCGAACCGGTGCCGCCGACCAGGATCACCAGGCCGCGCTTCGACAGCACCACCTCTTTGAGCACCGGCGGCAGTTCGAGCTCTTCGAGCGTCGGAATCTTCGAATTGATGAGGCGGATGACGCAGCCGGTCTGCCCCTGCTGCACGAAGGTGTTGACGCGGAAGCGGCCGATTCCCGGCGGCGCGATCGCGAAATTACATTCCTTGGTGGCGTCGAATTCCTTAGTCTGGCGATCGTTCATGATCGCGCGCACCAGTACTGCCGACTGCTCGGCGGTCAGGGCACGCTCGGACTGCGGGCGGACCTCGCCATCGATCTTGATCGCGGGCGGAAAACCTGCCGTGATGAACAGGTCGGACGCCTTCTTGTCGACCACGCGACGCAGAAGGTCCTGCATGAGTTTGATGCCTTGTTCGCGATCCATTACAGAGCATCCTTGTTTGTCGCTTTGTAACGCGCTTCTTCCTTGCTGACCACGCCCTTGGTGACGAGATCCGCGAGGCACTGGTCGAGCGTCTGCATGCCCGCCTGGGCGCCGGTCTGGATGGCCGAGAACATCTGCGCGATCTTGCCTTCGCGAATCAGGTTTCGAATCGCCGGGGTGCCGATCATGATTTCGTGCGCGGCGATGCGGCCACCGCCGTTGCGCTTGAGCAGCGTCTGCGAAATGACCGCGCGCAGCGATTCGGACAACATCGCGCGCACCATTTCCTTTTCCTGCGCCGGGAACACGTCGACCACGCGGTCGATGGTCTTGGCCGCCGAACTCGTGTGCAGCGTCCCGAACACCAAGTGGCCGGTTTCGGCGGCGGTGAGCGCAAGACGGATCGTTTCGAGGTCGCGCATTTCGCCGACCAGCACGATGTCCGGATCTTCGCGCAGTGCCGAGCGCAAGGCTTCTGAAAAGCCGAGCGTGTCACGATGCACCTCGCGCTGGTTCATGAGACAGCGCTTGCTCTCGTGGACGAATTCGATGGGGTCCTCGATCGTGATGATGTGATCGGGACGGTTGTCGTTGCAGTGATTCACCATGCCCGCGAGCGTGGTGGACTTGCCCGAGCCCGTAGGTCCGGTGACGAGCACGAGACCTCGCGGCAGCATGCAAAGGTCACGGAAGATCTTCGGCGCGGCAAGGTCATCGAGCGACAGGATGACCGAGGGAATATTGCGAAAGACGGCGCCCGCGCCGCGGTTCTGGTTGAACGCGTTGACACGGAATCGGGCGAGCTTCGGGATCTCGAACGAAAAATCGGTCTCAAAGAACTCTTCGAAATTCTTGCGCTGCTTGTCGTTCATGATGTCGTACACCATGCCGTGCACTTCCTTGTGGGAAAGCGCGGGCATGTTGATACGTTTCATGTCGCCGTCGACACGAATCATCGGTGGAACGCCTGCGGACAGATGCAAGTCCGAGGCGTTATTCTTTACGGCGAAAGCGAGGAGCTGGGCGACGTCGACGGCCATGCGGTGTCCCTTGAATAGCGCCGTTGAGTATAGACCCGGGTATCAGTGATCAATATGTTATCCCGTCCGCAGAATTGCTCGGAGAGCGTCCGAGTCGCTCAAACCCGCATTGCGGAGGCTTGCAGAGGCGCCGGTCGAAGTGTCGACTCGGTCACGCTTCTGGCCGTTTCGAAGGGTCAGAGCGGCGCAGCAATCGACGCCGCCGCGGGCGCGGGTGTCGAAAACTTTGGCGAGAATTTCCTGCAGGAAGCCCTGCCCAAAATCGAGTCGCTGGCGGGGCGCGAGCTCACCTGGCATTTCATCGGCCGCTTGCAGGCTAACAAGACCCGACAGGTCGCCGAGAATTTCGCCTGGGTGCACGGCGTCGACCGGCTCAAGATCGCCGAACGCCTGTCGGCCCAACGCCCTGTTCAGGCGCCGCCACTCAACCTCTGCCTGCAGCTGCACGTGGGTGGCGAGGCATCGAAAGGTGGCATCGATGCGGCCGAAGTGGCGCAGTTGGCCACCGCGGTCGCCGCGCTGCCAAACATCCGCCTGCGCGGCCTCATGAGTATGCCCCCGGCCGAAGATGCTCCCGAGGATCAGCGGCGGTGGTTCCGCGAGACGCGCCAGGTGTTCGATTATTTGAACGAACAAGGACACCGGCTCGACACCTTGTCGATGGGCACGAGCGCGGACTTTGAAGCGGCCATCCTCGAAGGCGCCACCATCGTGCGCATCGGTACGGCCATTTTCGGCCCGCGCAGCACCAAAACGGCCGACGACGCGCCTGACGAAAAGTAATAATCATGCGCACATGAACATCCGGGCGGCTTTTATCGGTGGCGGCAACATGGGCGGCGCGTTGATTCGCGGGCTCATCGCGCGTGGCCTGCCCCCACAGAACATCAGTGTCGGCGAAGCTCACGAGCAGCGGCGCGTCGCGCTGGCCGACGAACTCGGCGTACACGTCTCCGCCGACAACCGTGAAGCGGTAGCGGGCGCCGACGTCGTCGTGCTCGCGGTCAAGCCCCAGGACATGGCGAGTACCACGCAGGCGCTCGCCGATGTTTTCGCGCCACGGCCGCCGCTGGTGTTGTCGATTGCGGCGGGCATTCGCGTCGCCGATATCGCACGCTGGTGCGGTGCCGGCGTTGCCGTCGCGCGCGCCATGCCAAACCGCCCCGCTCTCAACAACGCCGGCGCGAGCGCGCTGTACGCGCCTGCGTCGCTGAGCGAGCCGCACCGCAAGCTTGCAGCGGAAGTACTCGGCGCCGTCGGCTCGACGGTGTGGGTGTCCGACGAGGAGGCGCTCGACGTCGTCACCGCGTTGTCCGGCAGCGGTCCGGCCTACTTCTTCCTGGTCACGGAACTGATGATCGACGCGGCCGTCAATCTCGGGCTCGAGCGCTCGAGCGCGCAGGAGCTCGCGCTGCAGACGTTGTTCGGTTCGGGGCAGATGGCGCGTGCCAGTGACGGCGACCTCGTACGGCTGCGCGCCGAGGTCACCTCGAAGGGCGGCACCACCGAGGCCGCGGTCCGCGCGTTAGATGCAGCGAACCTGCGTAGTATCATCGCCGCCGCGCTTGGCGCCGCGACCGATCGGGGCCGTGAAATGGCGCGTGACTTCGGCAAGAGTCAGAAAACATGAGAGCGCTCTACTACATCGTCGATACGCTCACCTCGCTGTATCTCGGCGTCCTCATCCTGCGTTTCATCATGCAACTGGCGCGCGCCAATTTTCGCAATCCGCTCGCCGAGGCGGTGGTGAAAGCGACCAACCCGCTCATCCTGCCGCTGCGCCGCGTGTTGCCGCCGATGGGCCGGATCGACACCGCTTCGGTGGTCGCGATCGTGTTGTTCGCGATCTTCAAAGTCGCTGTGTTGCTGATCTTCGGTGCCGTGATTCCGGCGATCGTGGTCCTCGCGTTGCTGGTGCTGAAGACGCTGGTGCTCGCCGTGTTGTGGCTCTACGTCGTCATGATTTTCTTCTACGGGCTCGCGGGGATGCTCTTGCAGGGCGGCAGTTCGCCGATCTACGAGTTGCTCGCCTACGTTTGCGATCCGTTGCTTTCCCGCGTCCGCAAAACCATTCCCTCGATTGTAGGCGGCCTGGATTTGTCGTTCCTCTGGGCAATCATCGCGCTGCAGGCGGTCATCATCTTGATCGACGGAATCAGCGTCTGACGCGGCGCTGCCCTCGCTGCGACAACGACTTAACCGCATACCTCAACGTCGCTTCGATGCGCGCCATGCGCGCTGTATGGCGAAGATTCGTACAGCGATTTACGCGCAAATTCGTGTTGCGGCGACACTCGTGTTGTTGCGCATGTGCGCCGAACCCTAGAAAACAAGGCATTTGCCGCATTCATGTGCAACGAAAATTATTTGCACGCGGGAATGCCTGTGATATGTTGCGCGCCGAATCGCTCGCCGCGGGATATGTTTTCCGCTGCATTTTTTTCTTATGAGGAGTCCGAAGAATGGCAAAGAAAGGTGGCGCACCGACGAAGTCGGAAATCGTGGCAACGATCTGCAAAGACGCTGAACTGTCCCGCAAGCAGGTCGCCGCGGTGTTCGAGTCACTCAACGGCATCATCAAGAAGAGCCTGCGTGGACCCGGTCTGTTCACGATGCCCGGCCTTCTGAAGATGAAGGTTGTGAAGAAGCCCGCCACGAAGGCGCGCGAAGGTATCAACCCGTTCACGAAGGAAAAGATGGTGTTCAAGGCGAAGCCGGCCTCCAAGAAGGTCCGCGTGCTGCCTCTGAAGAGCTTGAAGGCGCTGGTCAACTAAGACGCGCTTGCTCGCGCGTGCCACGACGCGCGATGCAGATTGAAAGGCCCGGCGTTCAGAGCGCCCGGGCCTTTTGTCTTTTGGGAAGTAGTGCCGGAAGAAGTAGTACCGGGTAGGGATTGCGTGAGCGTAATCGCATGAGCCGACGCTGGCTCAATCCCTATCCGGTACTACTTCTTCCTCGGCACTTCTTCTTCACTGACTCCGCAGGAAATCCAGCACGAGTGGTTTGAGCTCATGCAGCTTGCCGTGAAAGAAGTGCCCGGCGCCCGCGAGAACGTGCAGGCGCGGTTTTCGTGGCTGTTGCGCTGCCCAGGCCAGCACCGCCTCTGCGGGCACCACGTCGTCCGCGTCGCCCTGCGCCAGCATCCAGTCGCAATCGGGATTTGCCACCGTTCCCAGCTCGAAACGCGCCACCGGAGGCGCCACCGCGACCAGCTTCACGGGTGCGAGGTCTTGCGCGCCACGCAAGGCGACGAAAGCGCCGAATGAGAATCCGCCTAACCACAGATCGGCGGACGGAAACCGCCTGCGTCCTTCGGCCACCACCGCGGCCAGGTCGAGGGCTTCGCCACGGCCGTTGTCGAATGTGCCGCCGCTCGCACCCACGCCTCGAAAGTTGAACCGGAAGGTGGGAGCTCCGCATTCCATCATGGAGCGCGCGATCGTGTGGGTGACCTTGTTGTCCATCGTCCCGCCGAACAGCGGATGCGGATGGCAGACCACGCCGAAAACGGCGGGCGTGGAATCGCCATCCGGGGTCTCGAGCCGGCTTTCGAGCGGCCCGACCGGGCCGGCGAGCGTCAGGGCCTCGGTCCGGCTCACGGCGCCTGGTAGACGGTGTTGTCCTTCATCACGAACACCACGCGCTCCATGACTGCTATGTCCTCGAGCGGGTCGCCCGGCACGCCGACGAGCTCGCCTAACTTCCCGACCGCGATGCTGCCGGTCTTTTCGTCGAGATCGAGGAACTTCGCCGGCACGGAGACACCGTCGATGAGGCGCCCCGCGTGTGTGAGCGTCGCGGCCTGGGCTGCGCTTGCGATCAACACCAGCGTCGCCAGGCCCAGCGCGACGCGCGCCATCAACGAATCTCGACGAGCTCGACGTCGAACACCAGCGTCGCGCCGCCGGGAATCAGGCCGCCGCCCGCACCGCGCGCGCCGTAGCCCATTTCCGGCGGAATGACGAGGCGGCGCTTGCCGCCCGGCTTCATGCCCACCACGCCCTCGTCCCAGCCCTTGATCACCATGCCTGCGCCGACCGGAAATTCGAACGGCTCGTTGCGATCGACCGAACTATCGAACTTCTTGCCCTTGTTTTCGGTTGCGGCGGCGTCGTACAGCCAGCCGGTGTAGTGCACGAGAGCGGTCTGGCCGGATTTGATTTCGGCGCCTGCGCCGGGGGCGAGTTCGATTTTCTGCAGGGGCATGTTTTCGGTTCCTGTGGCAGAGGTCGCATCGGCGACGGGTTCGGAGGACGGAGCCGCGTCGCCTGCGGGGGCGGCAGCGGCCGAGGGCTGCGATTCATCGGCGGGTTTGTCGCGCGACGAACAGGCGGCCAGCATCGAGAAGGCCAACGCAACGGTCAGTGATGAGGCCAGCGACTTCGGGGTCATCGAGCTACTCCGGTTTTGCGGGAGCGGCATTATTGCACGCCTCATTGCGGCAGCCGGGTCCAGAGACGGTTGAGCCGCTGCACGAACGCGCCCGGATCCGGCAGCTGCGCGCCTTCGGCCAGCATGGCCTGCTCGTAGAGCACCAGCGCCAGTTCACCGAACTCCGTCGCGTCCTCACGATGCTCGAGGTACTTGACCACGTGATGCTCGACGTTGAGTTCGAGCACTGGTTTGCCCGCGGGCGCCTGCTGACCGGCGGCCTCGAGCGCGCGGCGCAGCGGCGCCGAAAGATCGTGTTCACCGGCGACCAGGACCGCGGCCGAATCCTTGAGTCGCGTGCTGACGCGCACTTCCGAGACACGTTCGCCGAGGGAGTCCTTGACGCGCTTGAGCAGCGTCTTGCTCTCCTTGAGCTGGGCCTCGACTTTTTCCTTGTCCGCCGTGCTCGACAGGCCACCGAGTTCGAGATCGCCGCGGGTGGCATCCTTGAACTTCTTGCCTTCGAATTCCTGCAGGTGATCCATGACCCAGGCGTCGATGCGCCGGCCTAACAACAGGACTTCGACGTTGCGGGTGCGTAAACCTTCGATGGCCGGATGGCTGCGCGCGGCGGCGAGATTCTCTCCGACGACGTAGTAGATCTTGTCCTGGCCGGTCTGCATTCGGCCGACATAGTCGGCGAGTGAGGTCTGCTCCTCATCGCCCTGCTGGGTGGAGTTCGCGAACCTCAGCAGCGGCAGGATCTTGTCGCGATTGGAGGGATCCTCGGCCAGGCCCTCCTTGAGCACCGCGCCGAACTCACGCCAGAAGCCCTGGTACTTTTCCGGTTCGTCCTTGGCGAGTTTGCCGAGCATTTCGAGCACGCGTCGCGTCAGAGCGCCGCGCATGGCCTCGACGTCGCTGTCGGCCTGCAGCAGTTCGCGCGAGACGTTGAGCGGCAGGTCGGCCGAATCGAGCACACCTTTGACGAACCGCAGGTACAACGGCAGGAACTGATCAGCGTCGTCCATGATGAAAACGCGCCGCACGTACAGCTTGAGCCCGCGTGCGCCCTCGCGCTGCCACAGATCGTAAGGCGCCGCGGCGGGGATGTAGATGAGGCTGGTGTAGTCGCGCTTGCCTTCGACGCGGTTGTGCGACCAGGTGAGCGGCTCGCCCGAGTCGTGCGTCAGGTGCCGATAGAACTCGACGTACTCATCGTCCTTGATCTCGCCCTTTGAACGGGCCCACAACGCCGTGCCGCGATTGACGGCCTCGTAGTCGAGGGTCGCCTCGCCTTCCTTCGGCATGCGCACCGGAAACGCGATGTGATCGGAATAGCGGCGCACCAGCGAACGCAGTTGCCACGCATCGAGAAATTCCTGCGCGTCGTCCTTGAGGTGCAGAACTATTGTCGTGCCGCGCGCGGCGTGCTCGATGGTCTCCACCGTGAAATCGCCGTCCGCGGCCGATTCCCAGCGCACCCCTTCCGAGGCGGAAAGGCCGGCGCGCCGCGTGAGCACTTCGACCCGATCGGCCACGATGAAGGCCGAATAGAAGCCCACGCCGAACTGGCCGATGAGCTGCGAATCCTTCTGCTGGTCGCCGGAGAGTTTCTTGAAGAACTCCGCGGTGCCAGAACGCGCGATGGTGCCCAGGTGCGAGACCGCCTCGTCACGACTCATACCGATGCCGTTGTCGCGGATGGTCAACGTCTTCTTGTCTTTGTCGGCTTCGATCCAGACCGCGAGTTCAGGTTCGCCCGCCATCAGCGCAGGATCGCTGAGTGCCGCGAAGCGCAGCTTGTCGTTGGCGTCGGAGGCGTTCGAGATCAGCTCACGCAGGAAGATCTCCCGGTGGCTGTACAACGAATGGATCATGAGCTTGAGCAGCTCACGGACTTCGGCTTGGAACCCTAAGGTTTCTTTCGCCTTGTTATTTTCCGTTTCCGGAGATTGGGGGGTTGTCATGGCGCCCGGAGGTTGCGGGCGCCGCGTTCGGAATTCAAGCCCCGGAGCGGGGCTGAGGATTCAGCGGCTTCAGCGCGGGCGGACGGTCGTCCAGATCGCGATGGCGGTGTTCTTCACCATGTAGCGGCTGGTGCCGATCAGGTCGTCGAGGTCGTCCCAGAGGAGGAGAAAACGTTCCATGCGATTCGTTCCTTACACAAACCAAGCTTGTGTCGACTCTAGGAACAGAGGCGGCGAGCGGCTGTGTCAGGAGTCACACTCAACTGCCCGTTTGGTTGCTACAAATGCCCGCCATCGCTAGTCTTTCGAGTGAGTCACATCGGAACCACATTCTGACAACTAGTCTGAAAGATGCATGCAACGCATCGTCGTACTAAACCCTAAAGGCGGCTCCGGTAAGACGACGCTCGCGATCAACCTCGCGGCGTTTTTCGCAAACCGTGGCGACAACACTTTGCTGATCGATCGCGATCCGCAGGGTTCGGCGACGCGCTGGTTGCGCAAGCGCAAGGTGCCGCAACCCGCGATCAACGGAATCGCCACCTTCGAAAACGACGGGCGCACCACTCGCGCCTGGCAGATGCGCGTCCCCGAAGGCACGGAAAAGATCGTCGTCGATAGCCCCGCTGCCGTCGAGGCGCGCCTCCTGCCCGAACTCACGCGCGACGCCAACAAGATCATCGTTCCGGTGCTGCCGTCGGACATCGATATTCACGCCGCGTCGCGCTGCATCGCCGACCTGCTGCTGGTCGCGAAGATCAAGCGCGCCGAGAACCGCATCGGCGTCATCGCCAATCGGGTGCGCAAAAACACCTTGATGTTCCAGTCGCTGATGCGCTTTCTGGAGAAACTGGATATCCCGATCGTCGCCACGGTGCGCGACTCGCAGAACTACGTGCGCGCCGCCGAACAAGGCGTGGGGATCCACGAAATGAAGTCCTACCTGGTCAAGGAGGACCTGGCGCAGTGGGAAACCCTGCTTGCCTGGCTCGAGCCGGAGCGCGTACTCACCGAGCAACCCGCGCCGCTGCAGGAGCAGCCTGCCCCGCAGGCGGCACCCGCCCCCGAGGCCGTGATCGAGAATTGGGACGACGACCTCGCCCAAGACGCACGTTTCGTCATCAAGACCCCGTAATGGGGACACGCCCCATTTCCTAGCAAAAGGGGCCAGAGCTCATTTCCTTCGGGCACACGAACGCTCCGCGAGCCACGCCCAGTCGGCGCCTGCCCGATCTTCCGCTTCCCACCAAACCAGTCTTTATCTTCATCTGCCGGCGAATGGAATTCACCGCAACCCGCGTTATCTCGCGGTGTTATTTCTCGACGCTCACTTCTTGACTACGGGTGCCGGCTCGTCTTCCCACGAACCCTTCACCTTGTCCGCCCAATGCTTGTAGCTAGACCACGTGTACAGGTTCTTGGTGATTGCAGCATGACGCCCACGCGTGCGCTGCATGCGCTCGAGCCAGGCGGCATAAGCATCCGTGCCTACTGGCGGCGGTGCTCCGTTACCTAAATTTCCCCGGCTTCTGTCTGAGGAACTCATGCGGTTACTCCCTTTCGGTTGACGTAAGCCTACGGTTTCGTCGCACCAAAACGACAGGAACTGATTCACGCGGTCGCAACTGCTTGCGGCCGATGCGTGGTGGTTCGCACTGATTTTTTCGTTATGTCGCGATCACGCGTGAAACGCGCGCCGCGATTTAACGTTGTAGTTGCTTATTGTTACGCAACGAGTCGGTAACACGGCCGGTACGCGCTGCCCGGAAGTTTCATTCGCTTCTGCGCAACGAACGCCGTCAGCAGCTCGTCCAGCAGTTTCATGACCGATGCGTCGCCGGTCAGCTCGTATGGGCCTAACTTTTCGATGGCACGGACGCCGTTTTCCTTCACGTTGCCGGTGACGATTCCGGAGAACGCTCGGCGCAGGTCGGCCGCCAGTTCGTGCGCCGGCTGGTCGCGATACAGCCGCAGTCCGCGCATGGATTCGTGCGTCACTTCGAAGGGATGCTGGAACGCCGCGGGGATCTTCAGCAGCCAGTTGAAGTTGTACGAGTCGCTGTTGGCGCGCCGGTAGTCGCGCACTTCTTCCATCGCGCCGACCATGTAACGGGCGACTTCGGCCGGGTCGTCGACGATGACGTGCAGCAGATCCGCAGCCTTTTTCCCGAGTGTCTGCTCGATGAAACGCTTGATCTGGACGAAGTAATCCGCCGTCGATTTAGGCCCCGTCAGCACGACTTTCAGCGACTGGCCGACATTGACGGGCTCGAGCAGCACGCCGAGCAGATAAAGGATTTCCTCGGCCGTGCCCACGCCGCCCGGGAACACCACGATGCCATGCGACATGCGCACGAAGGCTTCGAGGCGCTTTTCGATGTCCGGCATGATCACCAGCTGGTTCACGATCGGATTCGGCGGTTCGGCCGCAATGATGCCGGGCTCGGTGAGCCCTATATAACGCCCGCCCACGATGCGCTGCTTGGCATGGCCGATCGTGGCGCCCTTCATGGGGCCCTTCATGGCGCCCGGGCCGCAGCCCGTACAGACGTCCATACCGCGCAGGCCGAGCTCGTAGCCGACCCTTTTGGTGTACTGGTATTCCTCGGTGCCGATCGAGTGACCGCCCCAGCAGACGACCAGGTTCGGTTTGGACTTGTAGTCGAGGATCCGCGCGTTGCGCAGGATGTGGAACACTGCGTTGGTGATCGCCGCCGGCTGTTCGAGGTCGAACCGGCCGCTTTCGATGATCTCGTTGGAGATGAAGATCACGTCGCGCAGCACCGCGAACACGTGTTCCTTGATGCCGCGGATCATCTCGCCGTCGACGAACGCCTGGCCCGGCGCGTTCTTCATTTCGAGCTTGATGCCCCAGGCCTGCCGCACCAGCTCCACTTCGAAGTCCTTGTAGCGGTCGAAAATCTCCTTGGCATTATCGCTCTCGGAGCCCGAATTCATGACCGCCAGGGCGCACTTGCGGAACAGCTGGTAGAGGCCGCCGGCGCGTGAATCGAGGAGTTTCTCGATCTCGGCCTGGGAAAGGTTTTCGAGGCTGCCGCGCGGTCCGATGCGCGCATCGACGAAATCGGGAATGACGATGCTGGTTTCCAAAATATCCCCTCGACTCTGTTCACCTTATTTTTGGTGAGAATGAGTGTACTCGACGGGAGGAAAACCGCCGCGAGAGCCCGGATCAGGGCTGGATATCGATCCGTGTGCTGTCCGACGTCATCATCCAGATCTCCACCATGTCGGCGTTGGTGACGGCGATGCAGCCGTCGGTCCAGTCCTGCGTGGCGTAGTAGTCGGGCGCATGGCGCGGATCGTTCGGGAGCCCATGGATCATGATCGAACCGCCCGCCTGCCAGCCGTTGCTGCGGGCGTGCTTCATGTCCTGGTCGTTCGGGTAGGAAACCTGGATCGAAAGGAAGTAATCGCTGCGCGTATTGCGGCGCGAGAGGCGGTAACTGCCCTCGGGAGTGCGGAAATCGCCGGCGCGTTCTTTGGCGCCCGCGGGGTTGAGCCCGAGCGCGACCCGATAGGCGCGCAACACGTCGTCGCCACGCATGAGATAGAGACGACGCTCGCCTTTGCGCACCAGCACGCGATCGGCAATGGGCATTTCGGCGCCCAAGGACGCCATGGCGCGGGCATGATAGGGCAGCGCATCGCCAGCAGCCGTTCCGACGAACAGGCAGGCGAGCAACGGCGCGCACAGTGCAGAGATTTTTGTAGTCAACGACATTTAATTACAAAACAAGCACTTACTAACGACTGAAATTATAGGGGCTGGTCGCGGGGACGTATTTGGAACGCGTCACAGCTTTGGGGTGTTCAATGCAGCAAGAATGTCCGCGGAAAACCATTATGACAAGCCGTCGCGAAGCTGAGACCGGATTTCAGGGCGCGCGTTTCCTGGCCGGCATGGTCGCGCTCGCACTCGCTGCCTGCGCCACCTTGCCGCAAGACCACCCGGTCTACGAACAACTCGATGCCGACACTGGCGTCACCATCGCGCGGATCGGGAAACCCGTCGAGCTGTACCGGGAATCCGTTCCGAGCGTATACACCGATCGTTTTGCGTTCCTCGCGCCATTCGAGACGAATCAGATGGGGACGCGCGAAGCTTTTCTGTGGCTCGCATTGCCGATCGATCCATCGATGACCGACACCGTGCCCACGATGGAAGTGGATGGCAGCCCGGTTGCGTTCGGCACGGCGGGTCGTGAACCCGGTTTCGCCGGTCTCGCCAAGTCACCCTACAAGGTGCCGGCCCCGTGGAGCGTCATGTTTTACTTCAAGACGGACCGCGAGCTCATTACGCGCCTCGGTGCCGCTCAGAGCCTGACGATTCGCATGATGGAGCCAACCAAGAACGGCCCGGTCGAAGCGCAGTTCGCAGTGAAGATCGTCTCTGACCCGCGCTTGAAGGAATTCGCCGCGCGGCAGTAAGCGCAAGCTCTAGCTACCCGCCTGGATCTCCACTTTCGGCATCACGACCTGCGTGCCCGCCCGCAGGTCGGACAGATCCGTATCCGGGTTGTACTGCCGCAGCAGCCAGATCGGCAGGTTGCTGAATTTCTGGGTCATGGTCCACAGGGAGTCGCCACGCCGCACGATGTAAACCTCGGTGCCGGCGATGCGATGCGTGACGAAGAACTCGCCCTGCAGCTTGGCGTGATAGTCACGGCGCAACTGTTCGAAGGCCTCGCGCGAGACGCGCGAATAATCGAGCTTGAGTTTCTGCCCGAGCAACACCGGCTGCTTCGCCTTGAGTTTGTTCAGCACGCGCAACTTCTGCGTGACGATCTGCAACCAGTCGGCGTATTGCCCCAGCGTTTCGGTCGCTTCGACCCGGATCGAACCGTCATCGCGGACCTGGTAGTCGATCGAATCGGCCAGACCCTGCGAGATTCCGACCGGGCCGAGCGCGGGGCTCAACGCCTCCGCCTGGCTCGCGGACACGGGCTCACGGGCGCTCTCGGCTGCCTGCACGACCGAGGTCGCCACCGCCGATGTGGTGGCCGCTGCCATCGCCACGGCCGCCGCGGACCGCGCGCGTCCACGCGTCGGTTCGCCGCTGCCGATGGGCCGGGTAGTTTCCTCGCGCACCACCTCGACGGCGGCGCCTTCACGCTGGGCTTCGCCGCGCGCGGCATCGATCGCGGCGACCTTCACTTCCGCCTCGGCCGCAGCCGCCGCGGTCACCCGGGTGGGCACTTCGCCGGCGATGCGCAGGCGCTGGCCTTCATATAGAAAATCCGGATTCTTCAGCGAATTCATCTTCAGCAATTGCGCCTCGGGCACACGCACGCGGCCGGCGATCAGCTGCAGCGAATCGCCGCGGCGCACCACGTAGAAGTCGTCCGCCGGCGCGGTCGCGGCGGTCGCGTTTCCGGGCGACGGTGACGCCGCGGCAACCGCGGCGGTCGTATCGGTCGCGGCCACGGGGGACGCCGCCGCGTTCAATACGCGCGGCAATTGTTCGGGCAATTCCAGTCGCCGGCCCGCGCGCAAGCTCGCGCCGGTCGAAAGACCATTGATCTGCGCGAGGCGCTCGGCGGTCATGCCGTAACGCTGCGCGATGGCGGCCATGGTCTCGCCCCTGCGAACCTTGTGGGTGCGTGGCGTCACCTGCCCCGCATACAACTCGTTGGCCGGGAGGCGCGAACTCAGCAGCTCGGCGGTCCACTTCTCCGCGCTGTCGGCCGGCAGCCGCAGCCGATAACCACGCGGCACGAGCCGCGTGCCGTTGAAAATGGTCGGACGCCAGGCCGGGTTCAGCACGCGCAGTTGTTCACGATCGACGCCGAGAGTGCGTTCGAGCGTCGAAAGACGCACATACGCGGGCATGGCGACCTCGCGGAATTTCTGCTCGGGCCGCCGCACCAGCGGTCCGAAATATTTCTCCGGATTTTCATCGATCGTGAGCGCCGCGAGGAACGACGGGAAGAAATTGCGCGACGCGAAACCGAAGGTGCGGCTGTTGTAGGTGCGATTGATCTTCACGAAATCGTCCGTGCCCACGGTTTCCTTGGCGCGGCGCATTCCGGCGGCGCCATGGTTGTAGGCCGTCAATGCGAGCGGCCAGCTGCCGAGCACGCGGTAGTTATAGGCGAGTAGTTGGGCGGCCGCCTCGGTCGAGCGGTACGGGTCGAGGCGTTCGTCGACAGCATCGTCGACGCGCATGTAACGGCGTCCGGTGGAACGCATGAATTGCCACAGCCCCGCGGCGCCGACCTTCGAATAGGCGGCCGCGTTGAACGAGGACTCGACGTGCGGCAGCACCGCGAGTTCCGGCGGCAGCCCCTGGTTCGCGAAGGTCTCGGCGATGTGTGTGGCCCAGCTCGAGGAGCGGATCAGGCCTTCCTTGAAACGATCCGCCTGGCCCAGCTGGAAACGGATGCGCTCCATCGCTTCCTTGAGAAGGATGGAACTGGCGTTGGGGCCCCAGAGCGCGAGCAGCCGTTTGTCGTCGTCTGAAAGTTTGTCCCGCCCGCCGTCGGTACCCAGCGCCGCGACAATCCGGCGCAGCGCGGCGATGTGTTTGTCGCGTCGATCGTCGACGAGACGTTGGCGATCGCGTGGCGAGGTGCCGGCGCCGAATTTGATCGTGTCGTAGACGACCGCCAGGTTGCGCTCGTCGTGCAGAAACCCTTCGTTGGTCGTGGCCTCGGTATAGACACGGATCCAGAAATTCACGTCCGGCTGGATGCCTTCAGGTCGCGGAATCGACTCGGCGCGCGCCAGCAGCGGCGCGCACAGCAGTAAAAACAGGACTTTGGCGGCGACCCATCGCGGGCGGCGATCGCAATTGGGAACTGTCGGGCTCATTTACACTCGCTGCTTCGTATGCAACCGATTGATTTCAAATCGACTTCGGACAAACAGGCGTGGGTTATGTCGCAGCCCACCCCGAACCTTGTGTCGAAGATTTTGACAGCAGGGGCCCTGCCGTCGACGTGACATATTGCCCAAAGTGGAACTTTGCGTGCTCAGGGCGTCCGCTCAGTCGATTGGACCGGGATTTTCACGCCGGATTCCTCTGGCACAAGGCTTGCTCTCTCTTACCTCAAGCGGCTCGACAAAGACCGCACGAGATAAGAACAAGAAGAGCGAAACACTCCTCCACAAACAAGCAAGCAAGCGACCAATGAGCCCCGCGAAAGCGGGGCTTCTTTTTTTCCGCAGCGCCCATTTCAACCTTCCGGGCGCAGGCGTCGTCTATAAGTGCAGTGATCAACTGAGCTCAAGGATGCCGCCATGAAATACGCCACTCTTACTGCCGTCGCATTCGTCGCGTTCGTCGCCTGGGCAGGCAGCCGAATCTCCTTTGCCGGCGACTCCCGCTCCGTCACGGCGATCAACGATTCGGTCGAGGCTTCCGCCGGGCAGACGTACGACAAGGTCAACACCGTCAACGGCAACGTGCTGGTGAGAACCGGCGCGACGGTGGAATCGGCGCATACCGTCAACGGGGAAGTCGAGATCGAGCGCGACGCGAAGGTCGGCAACGTGAACACGGTGAACGGATCACTCGAGATCGGCGACGGCGCCACGGTCGCGCGCGAAGCTTCCACGGTCAATGGCAACGTGAAGATTGCGAAGCACACCAAGGTGGGCGGCACCGTCTCCACCGTCTCGGGCGAGATCGAGTTGAACGGCGCTGAAGTCGGCGGGACGGTCACCACCGTCAACGGCAACATCGACCTCACCGAGGGCGCACACGTGCGCGGCGACCTCCTGGTCAAGAAGCCGAACGGCGGGAGCTGGAACAACGGTCACGAAGATCCGGTGAAGGTCCACATCTGCGCCACCTGCGTGGTCGATGGCGACCTGCGTTTCGAGCGGCCGGTGGAATTACGCGTCGACGACGGCGCGAAGATCGGCAAGGTGATCGGCGACAAGGTCACCCGTCGGTAGGCGGGAGATCTATTCCGTACAGGCGCACTTCCGGCTCGTCGGCATACATCGGGTGCATGCGTTCGAAGCGCATGCCTAACTTCTCGAGCACGCGGATCGAGGGTTCGTTGCCCTGCGAGACCACGCCAATGACGCGTTTCAGGCCCAGTTTTCCTGCTTCGTGGCGCAGCGTCGCCTGCGCCGCTTCGAGTGCGAGACCGCCGCCCCAATAGGCGGGCAGGAAGGCGTAGCCGAGATCCACGTCCGGCAGGATGTCGCGCTGGAGCAGCCCGCACATGCCGACCGCGGCGCCATCCGACTTGCGCGACACGTGCAGCAGCCCCAGGCCGAATCGTTCGTACATGGCCATGGGTCCGGCGCGCAGGTAGGAGTGCGCATCCTCGATGGAACGCACACCTCGATCCCCGATGTTCTTGATGAACGACGGCTGGTTCAACAACTCGACGATGAAGGGCGCGTCGGTGAACTCGAGCCGGCGCAGCGAAAGGCGCTGCGTTTCGAATTCAGGACGGGTCGCCAAACCGGGATCGCTCGAAGGATGGCAAGCCATCGCCGAACTTCACCCAGCCGATGTCGTCACTCAACCAGGAGTGATGGGTGGGCGGGAACGCCCACGGCGCGTCCAGACTGCACGTGGTGACGTCGACGAAGTCCGGGGTATCGAGGTGTTCGTAGGCCAGAGGCGAACCGCACGCGCCACAGAACCGCCGCCTCACCTTGGGTGACGACTCATATTTGAGCGGCGTACCACGCGTGAAGCGGAATTCGGATTTGGCGAAGGTGACCCAGGCAACCACGGGCGATGCGGCCACGCGCCGGCAGGACTGGCAGTGGCAAATCATGCTGTTCGCCGGATTGGCGGTGGCCGAGAAGCGCACGGCGCCGCACATGCAGCCGCCTTGAATGTCGTGGATCAAAAATCTCCCCCTCTTTTTGGCGGCGCAAGCTTACCGGACCGTGAGCGCAGGTTTGAGTCCACAAAAAAAGAGCCCCGCCGAGGCGGGGCTCCAGTCGCGCGGACACGGGGGTCTTGTTCCGCACCTTCTCATGTGTGGATCCCAGTAGGGTTCCGGTCTCCACAGAGACTCTGTGTCACGACGGCGCGTTTTCTCCCACCCTTAAGCCGGTTTTTATTGTCGGGATGAGACGCGAGCGGACCGGTTCCATACCGGTCCGCGAAGATCCGGGCTTCAATCCCTCGGCTTCAGGTACGCCGTGGCGAATTTTTCCCACAGCCGCTCGAGCTGCGAACGGCGATTCTCGCCGGACACCACGATCGCACGGGCCTCCGGTTCGGTCAGACGGCCGACGCGGCACAGGACGATCACGGAGCCGGCGACGCGGCCGAACTTGAGCGAGCGCCCGAGTGAATTTTCCATCTGCAGTTCAGCGGCGAGCGTCTGGCTTTCAAGCGCGTACTGCACGCGCTGGGACAACTCCCAACTGGCCGCGATCCGGCCCGCGGTGGGCGCGACCCAGGTTTCGAGCAGGCGCGCAATGCTGCCCGGATCGGGATTCAGCTGCGGCTGCGCGGCGAATTGATCGCGCACGATACGGAACACCACGATCGCGGAAAGCCCGTACAGCAGACCGATCAACTGCGAGACGAACGGCTCGGCGTTTTCGATCTGCGTCGCGTGGGCTTCCGCCGTGGTCGCCGAATACAGCGTGTGTTCCCAGACGAGTTCGGGAAATTTGCTGAAGGCGCCCGCGCCCGCGACCATCAAGGGCTGCAGCAGCGCGGTCGCGATGATGGAGCGGATGCCCTGCACTCCCACCAGTGTCACGGCGCGGTCGATACTTTCGATGGGTGTATTGCCGCTTCGATAGATCGGGCTGTTCGCGATGCGTAGCAGGTTGCCGGTGAGCGCCGGATCCTGCGCAATGATGCGCGACATTTCCGTCATCGTTGCGTCGGCGTCGTTCACCGTCGAGAGCAGTTTTGGCAGCAGTGACGGACGACGCGGAATGTATTCGGGCTTCCCCTCGATCTTCGCGAGGATCTGCTGCACGGCCTTGAACACCGGCGCGTGCGCGGGATCCGGTGCGCGGCTCAGCGCCTCACGCGGCGCGTCATCGAGGGCATAGGCGACGAACCGTCGCAACGCCTCGTCCCAGTCGAGCGCCGCGATGCCTCCGGTGGGTCGTACGCCGGTCAGAGTCCGGTTCGAGCCGGTGGTGGTCGCGATCGCATCGGGTACTACGGGTTTCTCGCGCGTGGCGCGCACCCAGACGACCACGCCGACGATCGCCAGCAGAACTCCACCGATCAGTACGACAAGTGTTGGGCTCATGCAGAGAGGCTACCCGTTCGCGGGGTCCGGCCGCCAGCCCGACCGCACGTTGAACGATCAACGCTCACTTGCGAGTTCCGAGATGCGCTGGCCGCGCGCGTACACCACGCGATAAGGCCGGGCCTGCAGGACCACCACGTGGCGGTCAGCGCCGGCGATCAGGAATTCGACGTCCACGGCGTTGGCGCGCCGCTGCCAGCGGCGCATGAAATGGCAATGCAGCTTTTCGAGCACCGCCGACAACGCGCGCAGGTCGTCGTTCCGCCTGCTGGAGCGCCGCTTCGTCTTCCGCACGCCTGCGTTCTCTCGCGCGAACAGATCTCATGGCAGCGCGAGGCCACGGCGCCGCAGCTAACTACATGTGTGTCACGGGTCACATTCCGGCGCGCATGCGGGCGCGCGTTTGCCGCACGGACCTGCGGGGATGTCCGCAAAAATGAAAAGGCCCCGGAAGTTTCCCTCCGGGGCCTTCTGCTTTCAGCCGGTCAGCTAGTTTGCGACCGTCACCGACACTGCTGCCGAGGTGGTGACGTTGCCGCGCCAGTCGCGCGCGACGGCGACCAGAGAGTGCGAGCCGTTCGCCACGCTCGCCGTGTTCCACTGCACTTGGTAGGGCGCGGCGGTGTCTTCGACGCCGAGCAACACGCCGTCGAGCTTGAACTGCACGCCCTGGATTCCCACGTTGTCCGTCGCCGTGCCGGACGAGACGGCAACGGTGCCCCTCGCGGTGGAATCGGCCGAAGGCGCGGTCACCGAGACAACTGGAGGGTTGGTATCCGCCGGCCCCGCGTACGTCAGGGTGAACACGCTGTTGCCCGAGGCGACGAAGGAAAAGGCGCCGTTGCTGACCGTGACATCGGTGCCGCGCTGCATGCCCGGCGAGCCGCTCGTGCGGTACAGCTCGAACGATGGCACGACCGGAAGATTCGCGAGAACTCCGGAGAACGTGACGCTGCTGCTGCCCGCATTTCGGCCGACCAGTGTCACGCGGCCCGACGCCGCGTGATGGAAAGCGTAGACCGTCACGTTGCTGCTCGACTCGGTCGCCGCGACACGCATGCTGCCGGCGGGCACGAATTTGAAGAGCTGGGCAAACTCATAGAACGCCGTTCGCGGTGTGTAGAGGCGCGTCGAAGTGCTGTACGACAACAACGCGGGTCCGTTGCCCGCGTCGTTCGGCGGGCTCGATCCGCGTCCGGCGAGGATTCCATGGTTGTAGACCGAGTCGTAGCCATCCCACACCAGGATCGCCGAAGGGCCCTGAGACATATGCGTGAGCGCATCCCAGACGTTGGAAACCTCCGAAATCCAGAAATTCCTGCTCGGGTAAGCGGAGTTGCGGATCGCGTTGCTGGCGCCGCCCGAATCGCCGGCGTAATTGTGGAACGCGAAGTGATCCAGTTTCGCCATGACGCTGGGTTCACCCATCAGCGACGGCATGTAGTCGTTGACGCCGGCCGAGATGGCGGCCGTGTCGGGCCCCACGAGGCGCATATCGGCGAGGCCGATCGCGTCGAGTCTGGCGGCGAGCTTGGCCATGACGCGCGCGTTCTGCCAGCGGTCCATGCGGATCCCTTCGATGCCATCCCAATCCGACTCGTTGTTGGGCGCAAAGAGGCCAATCTGGATATTGCGCCGGTAACGCGCGTAGTACACCACCGAAGCGACTGTCTCAACCCATTCGTCTTCCATGGAAGTCGGCAGGTCCGCGCCGCCCATCCAGGTCGGACCCCGACCCATGAAGTTGAGCATGAGCAGGCTGGTGACGCCCTTCTGGTTCAAGTAGGAGAGCGTACCCCACAGCTCCTCGAACTTCGGGCTCGAGTAGATAGTGTCGTAGTAGGCCCAGTTGAAATTGTTCGGATTTGAGTCGTCGTTCGTCGCTTCCCAGTCGGCCATTTCGATGATGACGCGCCAAATGGTGGAGCCGCCGTCATCCACGAGCTTGTCGATCGCGGGGCGCAGTTCGCCGTTGTTCCAGCTCGCGGAGTTCGCGCTGACGCCAAAGCCGTCGATGATCTGGAAACGCTGGTTGCCGTCGATGGTCAGCGAGTTGCCTGCGGCATTACTCACGGTGACCGAAATCGTCGAGACCGCGGTGCGGCCGGCTGCATCGCGTGCCGTCGCCGTGAGCTGGTGGCTGCCATTAGACGAGCCGCTCGTCGTCCACGAAACGGAATATGGCGAGCTGAGATCCTCGGAGCCCAGGGTGTTGCCGTCGAGCCTGAACTGCACGCCGACCACGCCGACGTTGTCGGAGGCGTTCGCAGTAACGCTGACGCTGCCGGACACCGTCGCACCGTTCGCGGGGGCGGTCAGAGAAACCGTCGGCGACTGCGTGTCGCCGCCATTGCTGACGGTCACGCTGCGCGCGGTGGAGGTCGTCGAATTGCCGGCCGCGTCGCGCGCGACGGCGGTCAGAGAATGCGTGCCGTTACTGGCGGTGCTCGAATCCCACGTACGGCTGTAGGGTGAGCTCGTGTCTTCCGTGCCCGTGTTCACGCCATCTACCTTGAACTGCACGCCGACCACCGCGACGTTGTCGGAAGCATTCGCAGTAATGCTGATGCTGCCGGACACCGTTGCGCCGCTTGCGGGCGCGGTCAGTGAAGCCGTCGGCGCCGTTGTGTCGCCGCCGCCATTGTTGACGGTTACTGAGCGCGCCGCGGATGTCGTCGTGTTGCCCGCCGCGTCCCGCGCGACGGCCGTCAGGGAATGTGCGCCGTTGCTGGCCGTCCTCGAATCCCAGGTGCGGCTGAAGGGAGATCTTGTGTCCTCCGCACCGCTGTTGACGCCATCTACCTTGAACTGCACGCCGACCACGGCGACGTTGTCGGAAGCACTCGCGGTGATGCTGATGCTGCCGGCCACCGTGGCACCGCTTGCGGGCGCGGTCAGCGAAACCGTCGGCGCCTGTGTGTCTCCGCCGCCATTGTTGACATTGACCGTGCGGGCAGCAGACGTCGTCGTGTTGCCCGCCGCGTCGCGCGCGACGGCCGTCAATGAATGGGTGCCGTTGCTGGCCGTGGCTGAATCCCAGGTGCGGCTGTACGAGGCACTCGTGTCCTCCGTACCGATATCCACTCCATCTACCTTGAACTGCACGCCCACGACGCCGACGTTGTCGGAAGCGTCCGCACTCACGGTCACGGAACCGGAAACAGCGGCACCGGCCGCGGGGGCCGTGAGCGCCACCGTCGGTGCCGTTCCATCACCATTGTTCACGGTGACTGCGGCTACCGTGGAAGTCGAGCTATTGCCGGCCAGGTCGCGCGCAACCGCCGTGAGCTGATGGCTGCCGGGGGTTGCGGTCGTCGTGCTCCATTGCACGGAATACGGCGATGAGGTGTCTTCGGCGCCGAGGTTCGCGCCGTCGAGCTTGAACTGCACACCGACCACTCCGACATTGTCGGTGGCGGTCGCGCTCACGGATGTCGTTCCCGAAACCGTCGCGCCATTCGCGGGCGCCGTCAGCGACACCGTCGGCGCCTGCGAATCGCCACCGCTCACGGTGACGGTCACGACGGCTGAGGTTGTCGTGTTGGCCGCCGCATCGCGCGCCACCGCGGTGATGGTATGGCTGCCGAAACCGGCGCCGGCCGTGTTCCATTGAACCGAGTACGGAGAGGTGGTGTCTTCCGCACCGGTGTTGACTCCATCTACCTTGAACTGCACGCCGGCGACGCCGGTGTTGTCGGCCGCGTTGGCGCTCAACGTCACGGTCCCCGAGACGGTCGCGCCATTGGCCGGCGCAGTCACCGAGACGGAAGGAGAAGCGACATCGGCCGCGCCGCTGCTGATCGGCGTCACCATGTCGGTCTGAATTTCGGATTGCGACAAGGCGCGGTTGTACACGCGCAGCTCGTCGATCTGACCCTGGAAGTATTCGCCCCAGATCGTGTTGCCGCCGATGCGCAGCGGCATCGTGGACGTCTGAATGTTGCCCGTTGCCGCGGTGGTCTTCGTGACCACGCCGTTGACGTAGAACACGAGCGAGGAGCCGTTATAGGTAACGGCGATATGCGAATAGCTGTTCAGCGGCACCGCGCCCGTGCCGTCGGCGTAGCGGGAAATACTGCCGCTGCGGTTCCAGCCCGAAGGCCGTGCGCCATGATCGGAATCCGCTGCGTAGAGCGAATACGCGAGCTCCCCGGTGACCTCTTTCAACACGACCGTGCGATACGAGCTGTTCGCAGCCGGGCGGACCCACGCTTCGAGGGTCATCCCGGACGTCAGATCGAGAGAGTTGCTGTCCGCGACGTCGATTCGGTCGTCGACTCCGTCGAAGCTCGCGGCCGAGCCGAATTTTGCGGTCGTGGACCACGTGGCGCCGCTGACGAGCGTGCCCGTGTTGCCATTGCCGGAGTTGTCCGCCGCGGTCGTGCCCGTTCCTTCATCGAAGGAGTAGGCCGCTACCAGCCCTGCGGACTGCGCGAGTGCGGGAGCCGCATGAAAGGCGGCCATTGCCAGAGCAAGTGCGAGCGCTGAGCCCTTTGCGCGTGTGGTGTGCAAAAGGCTGAATGAATTAGTCATGTATTCGGGTACTCGGATTCGACGACACCTGGGGCGTGTCGATGGTTGAAGCAGTAAGGCGGACGCACGAGACTCCGTATCGACGGCAGTTGCCATCTGCCCGGGCCGAAACTGACAACTCGCAAGCTCGAGTTGGACGGATTCGATGTTTGCCGGGTTAAATCCCTTGTGCGCAGTTGACGGGAAATCACACCGCTGCCGCTGTCGGAACCCACCTACTGTCGCTGTCGGAGCCTGCCTCGCGGCGTAGGTCCCACGGCGGGTCGTGGCGGGACTCTATCTACTGAGCGTCGTGCATTTCGCGTTGCGCGAGAAGGGCTTGCAGCTCTTCCGCGACGCGCCGGCATTGTAGCCACAAGCCACCTCGAATCCGATGTCTCCAGACGGATACACGGTGTGTATGCGTCGGGAAAAGCAGACATCGACGGAGATCGACCGAACTGATGGCGGCTAACCACCCGCGCGGAGTGAACCCGAAGTGCGGAAATCAGGGCCCGGGGTAAGTGAGCGTGAATACGCTGTTGCCGGAGGCGACGAAGGTAAACGCGCCGGCCGTGACCGCAACGTCGGTATCGCGTTGCATGTTCGACGAAGTGTTCGTGCGGTAGACCTCGAACGACGTCACGCCCGAAAGATTCGTGAGTACGCCGGAGAACGCGACGTTGCTGCTGCCTTCGTTGCGGCCGACGATCGTCACGCGACCCGAGGCCGGCTGATGGAACGCGTAAATCGTCACGCTGCCGTTCGATTCGGTCGCCGCGATTCGCACGCTGCCGGCAGGAACGAACTTGAAGAGCTGCGCGAATTCGTAAAAGGCCTTGCGAGGCGTATAGAGATGGGTAGAAGTGCTGTACGAGAGCAGCGCCGGGCCGTTGCCCACGTCGTTCGGCGGGCTCGATCCGCGGCCGGCGAGAATCGCATGGTTGTAGACCGAATCGTAGCCGTCCCACACCAGGATGGCCGAGGGGCCCTGCGACATGTGCGTGAGGGCATCCCAGATGTTGGAGACCTCCGAGATCCAGAAATTCTTGTTTGGATAGGCGGAGTTCCGGATCGCATTGTTGGCGCCGCCTGAATCACCGGCGTAGTTGTGGAACGCGAAGTGATCGAGCTTCGCCATCACGGTGGGCTGCGCCAGCAGGTCCGGCAGGTAGTCGTTGACGCCAGCCCCGATGGCCGCCGTGTCGGGTCCCACGAGGCGCAGATCGGCGAGCCCGATCGCGTCGAGCTTCAGCGCGAGCTTTCGCATGACGCGCGCATGTTGCCCACGATCCATGCGGATGCCTTCGATGCCATCCCAATCCGACTCGTTGTTGGGAGCGAACATCCCGAACTGCAGATGCCGGTTGTTGCGGGCGTAGTACGCGACCGAGGCGACCGTTTCCACCCACTCATCTTCCATTGAAACCGACAGGTCGGCGCCACCCAGCCAGATGGGCCCCCGTCCCATGAAGTCGAGCATGAGCAGGCCGGTGACGCCTTTCTGGTTCAGATAGGCCATCGTCGCCCACAGCTCCTCGAACCGCGGGCTCGAGTAGATAGTGTCGTAGTACGCCCAGTTGAAGTTGTTCGGATCGGCGTCGTCGTTGGTCGCTTCCCAATCCGCCATCTCGATGACGACGCGCCAGATCGTGCAACCTCCGTCGTCGATGAGCCGGTCGATCGCGGGGCGCAGCTCGCCGTTGTCCCAGCTCGCGGAGTTCGCGCTGATGCCGAAGCCATCGATGGTCTGGAAGCGCTGGTTGGCATCGATCGTCAATGCGGTGCCCGCGGCATTGGTGACGGTGACGGAGCGCGTGGCCGTCGCGGTGAGGCCGGCAGCATCGCGCGCGATCGCAGTCAGCGTGTGATCGCCGTTGGCCGTGGCCGTCGTGGTCCATGAGAGCGAGTAAGGCGCCGAGGTGTCTTCGGCGCCGAGGTTGTTGCCGTCGAGCTCGAACTGCACGCCGACGACGCCGACGTTGTCGGCCGCGTTCGCGCTCACGGTAACGCTGCCCGAGACCGTGGCGGCGTTCGCCGGCGCGGTGAACGAAACCGTCGGCACCTGCGTGTCGCCTGCGGCATTGTTGACTGTCACCGTTCGCGCAGCCGACGCCGTGTTGTTGCCAGCCGCGTCGCGCGCAATCGCCGACAGAGAGTGCATGGCGTTACTCGCAGTCGTCGAGTCCCAGCTGCGGGTGTACGGCGCGCTCGTGTCCTCCGCGCCAAGGTTCACTCCATCCAATCTGAATTGCACGCCGACGACACCAATGTTGTCGGTGGC
>JBDTSP010000024.1:0-65736 GCA_039931065.1 Pseudomonadota bacterium
GAGTAATCCCGACTTTCCCCGCCTGACACCACTTTCTAGATCAGCATGATCACGCCTTTCGCCGCTTGCAGGGCGTTCGCAAGGCCGACGATCTGTTCCTTGCTCTGCGCGGTGATGGTGTAGGTGATCGACAGGAAATGCTGCTGGTTGCTCTCGCGTTCCTTGATCTGATCAGCGGTCAGATCGGGCGCGAACAGCCGCACGATGGCGTCGATATCGGCGCGCGCCATTTCGCCACGGCGACCCACGACCTTTATGGGATACGCCACCGGAAACTTGAGCAGTTCTTCTGCGGGCGGTTCGTCTACCACGGCTGGTCCGAAACCTCGCGTTTGTAAGCCTGGTAAGCGTCGAACAATGTGCGCCACACCGGTCCGGGCTTGCCGCTGCCGACGGGCTTGCCATCGAGCGTCGAAATGGGCTGGACTTCGCGCGTCGCGGCGCCGATCAGGATCTCGTCCGCCCCTCGCAGCTCCGCTTCCGAAACCGGCGTCGATCGCCATGGCACACCGGCCTTCACGGCCACCTCTTCGATGACGCCGCGCGTGGTGCCGGGCAACAGCTGCCAGGAATTCGGTGGCGTGCGCAGTTCGCCGCCGACGACCACGTGCACGCTCGATGCGCTGGCATCGGTCAAAAATCCATCGCGCAGCAGGATCGTCTCCGTCGCGTTCTCATCCACCGCCCGCTGGCGCAGCAACACATTGGCCAGCAGCGAAACGGACTTGATGTCGCAACGCGCCCAGCGCGTGTCGTCGGCGGTGACCGCCGGAAGGCCGTTTTCCTGCCAGCCCGCACGCGCGCCAGGCCAGGGCGAAGCGAACGCAAACACGGTGCGCGGCACGTCGGGCAACGGCGCGTGGCTGCGGCCGAACTCGGCGCCGCGCGTCACCTGCACATATATATAGAGGTCGGACCGGATGCCACCATTGCGTTCGATCAACTCGCGATACAGGTCGCGCCACGCCGCGCGCGCCAGCGGATCGTCCATGCGGATCTCTTTCAGGCTGCGCGTGAGGCGGTCGTGGTGCTGATCGAAACGGAACGGCCGCCCGCCATACACCGGCGTGACTTCGTACGCGCCATCGGAATACAGGAAGCCGCGATCGAGCGGCGAGATTCGCGCCTCCCGCAACGGCAGGAACTCACCGTTCAGGAAACAGATCGGCAGCGGTTCGCCCATCTGTCTACCTCATCCAGAGGGAAATCCCGTCCACCATGCGCGTCCACCAGCCGCCTTCCGGCACCGCGGCCTGCGCCACCAACGGCACCCGCGCGATCACATCCTTGCCGTCGCTGATGGTGAGCTCACCCAGGGCCTGGCCGGCCTTGATGGGCGCGATCACCGGTTCTTTCACCGTTGCCGTGGTCTTGAGCGATGCGGCGGAGCCGCGGCCGATGGTCACCCACACATCATTCGCCGGAACGATGGTCACGCGATCGGTCTCGCCCTTGTAGACCTCGGGCTTGAGGATCACGTCGCCGGCGCCCTTGACCTTTACCGTTTCGAAAAACGTGAAGCCATAGTTGAGCAGCGCCGCGCTCGCATCCTCGCGCGCCTTGAACGACTTGGTGCCGAGCACCACCGAGATCAGGCGTGTGTCGCCGCGCTTGGCCGAACTCGCCAGGCAATACCCCGCGCTTTCGGTGTGGCCCGTCTTGATGCCGTCGACCGACGGATCGCGGGCCAACAAGCCGTTGCGATTCTGCTGCTTGATGCCGCCGTACTCGAATTCGCGCTGGGAATACCACTTGTATTCTTCCGGGTAATCGCGAATCAGCACCCGCGACAGCGACGCGATGTCGTGCGCGCTCATGTAGTGAGTGGGCCCGGGCCCGCCCCAGGCATTGTCGAAGTGGCTGTTCTTGAGTCCAAGCTCGGCCGCATAAGTGTTCATCATCTGCACGAAGGCGTCTTCGGTCCCACCTATCTTCTCGGCCAGGGCGATGGTGGCATCATTGCCGGACTGCACGATCATGCCCTTGATCAGGATGTCGACCGGAATCTGCGTGCCAACCTGCGCGAAAGTGCGTGACCCTTCGGCACGCCAGGCGTGTTCGCTGATCGTGACGTTGTCGGTGAGGCTCAGACGATTTTCGCGCAAGGCGCGAAAAACTCCGTAACCGGTCACGAGCTTGGTGATGCTGGCCGGCTCCATCTGCGCTTCGGGCTGGTCGGCAGCGAGCACGCGGCCGCTCTGGAAGTCGATGAGCACGTAGGCGCGGGCATCGATGGCGGGCGGCTTGGGAACGGGCACCGCAGCAAAGGCGGCGGAAGAGAGGGCACAACCAACGAGAGTCAAAATCAGCCGGGATGACGGCATCGCGCGAGGCTCCGGGGCAACTGTCAGGGGCGCGATTGTACGCCCAAGCCTCAGGCTCCTGTGGCTGTCAGTCGGTCAGCAGTCGCGCATCGGCGACCCCGAGATCGCGCAGCCGATTCATGGCGAGGTCGAACTCCTCGACGCTCGCGATCGGGCCGACGCGCACCCGATGCAGCGCTTTGTCGTTGCGCGGGATTTCGTCGAGGCTCGCGAGTTCGATCCCCGCGGCCAGCAACATCTCGACGCGGCGCCGCGCATTTTCGTGGTCGGCGAACACGCCGGCCTGGATGAACATCGCGGGAGCACCTGGCATCTTCACGGCCGGCGCGTTCACCACCGTCACCGGTGGCGGAACTGGCGGCGCGATCGGCAGCGACGAGCCCGCGCCCGCCGGTGCCGGAGTTACTCCCGGCGTGAGCACGCGAACTTCAACGGGCGCCGTGCCCTGCAGCAGCATGTCGAGTTTGGCAGCGGCGGTGTAGGACAGGTCGATGATGCGATCGCCGACGAACGGTCCGCGATCGTTGATGCGCACGATCACCTTCTTGCCGTTGCGCAGGTTCGTGACCTCCGCGTACGCCGGCAGTGGCAGCGTCTTGTGCGCGGCGGTCATCGCGTACATGTCGTACGGCTCGCCCATCGAGGTCGATGCGGCGTGAAAGCCGGGGCCGTACCAGGACGCAGTGCCACGCTCGACCCAACCCTGCGATGAAGCCATCACGTAGTAACGCTTGCCGAAAACTTCGTAGAACGGCGGATTGCCACGCGTCCCGCGCGCTTCGGCGCGCGGCACTGCATCGGGAATGTTGAGCACGTCGGGTGGCACCGATGGCACGGCCGAACCGGATGGAATGCTCGACGGAACACTGGCGCGCGGTTTTTCCGGATGGCGTCGTGTGAGGCTGCAGCCGCCAAGGCTGAGTGAAACGCAGACGACAAAGAGCGCGACGCAGCGGGATGCGGACGCGGAACGCATCAACGCGCTGCGGTCTCTGCGGCAAGCCGATGAGCGGCGAGTTTGGTCGTCTTCCCGGTGGCCGGCTCGTTGGCCGCGGCGACGCGCCCGGCAATCGTGGTCGCCAGATCGTGCACGGCCATCGCATATCGGACGCTGCGGTTGTAACGCGTGATCACTTCGAAATTCTTGAAGCCGACGCGATACGAAGGGCCCGCCTGCTGCTCGGCGGGAATCAGCAGCACCGGTGTGGTCTGCGACTGGGCGGCGTTGTCGAAATCGACGCCTTTGGACTTGAGCCCCGCGATGGTTTCGTTGAGCGTGAGATTGCCCGGGTCGGCGGTGACCGGCGCATCCGGCTGCAACACGGCGTCGCTCAACACCGGGCCGTCGGCCACCCAGCCATGCGCCTTGAAGTAGTTAGCGACGCTGGCGATGATGTCGTCCCAGTCGGCGAACAGGTTGCGTTGCTTGTCGTTGCTGCCGTCGACGGCGTAACGGCGGTAACTCGACGGCATGAACTGGCCTGCACCCATCGCGCCGGCGTAGGAACCGAGTGCGGTCAACGGGTCGACCTGCTCCTCGCGTGACAACGCGATGAACTGCTCGAGCTCGCCGCGGAAGAATTCCTGCCGCGGTGGATAGTCGAAAGCGAGGGTGGTGAGTGCATCGAGCACGCGGTACTTGCCGGTGATGCGGCCGTAAAAAGTTTCGACGCCGATGATCGCGACCACGTACTCGGGCGCGACACCCGTGTCCTTGTACGCCTTGTCGAGACGTGCGCGATGTTCCTGCATGAACTGCGCGCCCTCCGAGATGCGCTGCTCGGTCATGAAGCGCGCGCGGTATTCGTACCAGGGCGAAACTTTTTCCGCGGGCTTGCTGATCAGCTCGAGGATCTTCGGCTGCGGCTCGGCCTTCGCGAGCAGCCGGTAAACGTCGAGCGGCTCCATTTTTTGCGACGCCGCAGTCTTCTCGACGAAGGCCTGGATTTCAGGCCGGTCGAGATCGAGACGGGTGCGGCCGGTGAACGAGCCGTCCGCCAGCGCGGAACCCGAAGAAAAAACAATGATTGCTGTCAGTGCAAGCGCATGGCGCATCACGAGGCAACGAGCTTCCGATGCGAGTAGAGGGACATGAGGATACCGAAGCTCGCCAGCAGGGTCACCATCGATGTGCCGCCGTAACTGACCAGTGGTAGCGGAACGCCGACAACCGGTAACAGGCCACTGACCATGCCTGTATTGATGAACACGTAGACGAAGAAGGTGAGCGCGATGCTGCCCGCGAGCAGCCGCGCGAAGGTGTCCTGCGTTTCGACGGCGAGATACAACGCGCGTCCGACGACGAAGAGATAGAGCAGCAGCAGGATTGTCGCTCCCAGCAGACCGAGTTCCTCGCCCACCATCGCGAAGATGAAGTCGGTGGTTCGCTCGGGCAGGAACTCGAGCTGCCCCTGAGAACCGTTCAGCAGACCCTTGCCGAAAACCCCGCCCGAGCCGATCGCGATCTGCGACTGGATGATGTGATAACCCGCGCCGAGCTTGTCGGCCTCGGGATCGAACAGCATGAAGACGCGCTGCTTCTGGTACTCGTACAGCACGTATTCCCAGGCCAGCCAGGCGGCGGTCGCGCCCGCGGCCGCCAGCGCGAAGATCACGCGGAACTGCAGGCCGGCCATGATGACGACCATCATGCCGCCGATCAGGATCAGGCCGCCCGTGCCCAGATCGGGCTGCAGGATCGTCAGGCCCGTGGGAACCAAGATGATGACGGCGAGCGTGACCAGCGAAGCGAAACTCGGCGGCAGGGGACGATCGTGCAGCCACCAGGCGCAGGTCATCGGCACGGCGAGTTTCATGATCTCGGACGGCTGGAACCGGAAGAAGCCGAGGCTCAGCCAGCGCTGCGCGCCTTTGCCGATATGGCCGGTGATATCCACCACGATCAGCAAGATGACGCCGATCACGAACAGGAACGGCGCGAGACGCCGCAGGAATGCGGGCTTCACCTGCGCCAGCACGCACATCGCGGTGCCGCCCAGCGCGGCGCGGATTGCCGCGTCCGCCACGCGGTTCCAGCTCTGGCCGGACGCACTATAAAGAATGACGAAACCGTACAGCGTGATGAGGCCGAGCCCGACCAGCAGCGGACCGTCGAGTTTCAGCGCGCCGAGAATGCGGCCCGCGGCCGTGAAGGTGCGCTGGCTACGCGAGCCCGTTTCAATAGGTTCGTAGATTCCCATCACTCGTCTCCTGACGCGGCTGGCAGCTCCGCCGAGCCGTCGGCCTCGATGACGGGCGGCACGATGACATCTTGGTGAATCATGAGGTCAGTCCTCGGCCTCGGTGCCCGGGGCGTCCTCTTTCGGAGGAGCCGCGGCGGCCGCGGCTGTGCCCTTGCCCGGAGTGAGCGGTCCGTAGCCCGGGCCCGGTGTCAGCGGCACCGTGCCCGGTGGCAACGGCACTTTGAGCTGGCCGTTGGCATCGAGCAGGTACGTGTCCATCACGTTGCGCGCGATCGGCGATGCGATCGACGAACCGAAGCCGCCGTTCTCCACGATCACCGCGACGGCGATGCGCGGATGCTCGGCCGGCGCGAACGCGATGAACCACGAGTGGTCGCGCAAGCGATCGGACACGGTCTTCTGGTTGTCGAGGCTCTGGTTGCGCGCGACCGTGAATACCTGCGCGGTGCCGGTCTTGCCGGCAATCGTGTAGGTCATGTTCTTGCCGGCGAAGGCAGCGGCCGTGCCGTAGCGGAGTGTGCCGGCCATGCCTTCCGTGACGATCTGCCACTGCTCGGCGCTGACGTTCTTGATCTCTTCGTTCTTCACGGCCGGGAAGCGCTTCACTTCACCCGTGGCCGGATCGCGCACGCCAATCACGAGGCGCGGCTTATAAGACGTGCCGCGATTCGCGATGATCGACACGTAGTGTGCGAGCTGCAGTGGCGTGACGAGGAAGTAGCCCTGGCCGATCCCGAAGTTCACCGTTTCGCCGGGGAACCAGATCTGGTCCGCGGGGCGCTTGAATGTCTTGCGCTTCCATTCCTTTGACGGCAGCAGGCCCGGTTTCTCGCCGCTGATGTCGATACCGGTGAGGCTGCCGAAGCCGAACTGCCCGAGGAACTCGGCCATGTTATCCACGCCAATGTCGTTGGCGAGACCGTAGAAGTACACGTCGCATGATTTGGCGATGGCATGGCGCAGGTCCATCGCGCCATGACGGCCGGTTCGCCCTTCGCGGAAGGCGAGACTGCTTCCGGGCAGGCGCCAGATGCCCGGGCAGAACTTCGTCGCGTTGGGGTCGACGTCGTGGTACACGAGCCCCGCGAGCGCAAGGCCCGGTTTGATGGTGGAGCCCGACGGATACTGCCCGCGCAACGCGCGATTGAGCAGCGGCACGTCGAGGTTTTCGCGCAGCGCGCCGTACTCCGCGCGCGTGAGGCCGCGCGTGAACGGATTGGGGTCGAAGCCGGGCGTCGATACGAGCGCGACGACGTCGCCGTTTTCCGGATCGATCGCCACGACGGCGCCGCGCCGGCCGATGAGGCCCTGTTCCGCGACCAGCTCCGTGGGCAGGTCGATGCTCGTGATCACGTCGCGGCCGGCGACGGACTTCTTGACCGGCAGGTCAGCCTTGAGTGTGCCCTGCTTGTCGACCGATTTGCCCGCGGCGTTCACGAGGATCTGGCGCGAGCCGTCCGTGCCGTGCAGCTCCTCTTCATACGAGGCTTCGATGCCGAGCTTGCCGATCAGCGAGGTGCCCGCGTACTTGGAGAGTTGGTCCTCCTTCTCCAGCTTCTTCACGTCGGCTTCGCTGATGGCGGCCACGTAGCCGAGCGCGTGCACGGCGCGCTCGCCGTGCGGATACCACCGCGTGAGACGCGTCGCGATGTCGACGCCCGGGAATTCGAAGCGGTGCACGGCGAAGCGCGCGATCTCCTCGTCGGTGAGTCGCAGCCGGATCGGCACGCTCTCGAAGCTGCGGCGCGAACGCACGAGGCGCAGTGTGTCGTCGAGATCGTCCTCCTGCATCACGCCGATATCTACGAGGCCCTGGAGCGTCTTCTCGACGTCGGGAACGCGCTCGCGCACCAGCTCGAGCTGGAAGGCGGGGCGGTTCTCGGCGAGCACCTTGCCGTTGCGGTCGAGGATCAGGCCGCGCTGCGCCGGCAGCGGCTCGACGCGCACGCGATTGCCCTGAGAAAGCTCGGCGTAGTAGTCGTAGCGCATCACCTGCAGAACGACCAGCCGGCCGATCAGCACCGCCGTGAGGGTCACGATGACGATGGTGGCGATCAGCGCGCGCTGCTCGAACAGCCGTTGTTCGGCCCAGTGATCCTTGATGCGCACCGTGCCCATGGTGCCGTCCTAACTACGCGAGTGCGTGCGGCCCAGCAGCAGCGCGACGAACGGCCACAACATGGCGCCGATCATCGGCTGGATCCAGCGCCACGGCGTCGAGATCGCATGGCCGCTCCAGCCCTGGATGCCCCAGACGATGAACTCGTTGAGCGTCAGCACCGCGAACACGAACAGCGATTGCTGGACCAGGGTCTGGTTTCGCAAGCGCTGATGCAGGCTCATGGCGATGTACGCCACGGTGATGCAGGCCAGCGCGTTCTGCCCGAGCACGTTGGCTTTGAACACGTCGAACGCGAGTCCCGCGATGAACGGCGCGAAAATGCCACCAGCGTGCGGCGCGAAGATGCTCCAGTAGATGACCACCAGCGCGATGAACGACGGCCGCACGACCATGATCCATTCCGGCAGCGGCAACGTCTGCAGGATCAGGCCGATGAGCAGCGTGAAGGTCACCGCCCAGCGAGGTTCGCGACGCGACATGTTCATGTGGTCGGTGCCTCGGGCGTGGGCGTTGCAGGTGCCGGTGGTTCGTTGGAAGTCGCGGAATCCGGAGTCTCGGCCGGAGTCGCGGCCGGAGTCTCGGCGGGAGTCGCGGCGGGAGAGCCGGCGGGCTTGGGGGCTGCCGGCTTCGGTTTGGGTTTGGCGGGCTTCGGTGCTTCAACCGCGGGCGCTTCAACGGCCAGCGCCTCGGGGGTCGCCGGCGCTGCCGGGTGACCTGGGCGCGCCCAGATGAACAGCACTTCACGATCCGCGTCGATGTGCGCGAGCGGCACCGCGTGGATCTGCGCGAGCGGTTGCGCCGGATCGCGGTCCACACGCGTGACGCGCGCGACCGGCAGGCCATAGGGGAAGACTCGACCGAGACCCGAGGTGACCAGCACGTCGCCGACTTTCACGTCGTAGTTCTGCGGCACATACGGCAGTTCGAGCGCAGTGCTGCGGCCGGTGCCGAGCGCGATCGTGCGCACGCCGGAGCGCAGCACCTGCACGGGCAGGGCGTGTTCGGCGTCGGTGATGAGGATGATTTCCGAGCTGAAAGGGCCGATGCGGAACACCTGGCCGATGACTCCGTCGCCCGTGATCACCGTCTGCGAGCGGAATACGCCGGAGCTGCCGCCGCGATTGACCAGCAGGCGCTGGCGCAGCATCGAGGTCTCCACGTTGATGACTTCGCCGACCAGCCGCTTCTCGATGACTTCGGGCAGCATGCCGTTCAGGCCGCGCAAGGTCGCGTTCTCGGTCTGCAGCGCCGCCTGGCGCATGGTGACGAGTTGTTGATCGCGCAGTTGATTGCGCAGCGCGTCCACTTCCTTCTGCAGCGTCTCGCGGGTCGCGAAGCTTTCCTGCAGCCAGCGCCATGCCGCCGAAGGGGAATTCACCGCGAGTTGCAGTGGATAGACGGCCGCCTGCAGGCCATAGCGGGCAGTGTCGAGCCAGCCGCCGCGGCGGTCGTAGAACATCAGCAGGACCGACAGCACGGCGTAGCAGAAAAACCGGACACCAAAGGAAGGGCCGCGTCCGCCGCCGATGCGGCTGCCGCCGCTGCCGAATACGGCCACTAGTTGCTCTTATTCGAGGTCGAAACTATTCAAGACCGAAGCTTCCGGGCCCGACCTCGTCCTGCAGCTCGAGGATGCGGCCGCCACCACGCGCCACGCAGGTGAGCGGATCTTCCGCGATGACCACCGGCAGGCCGGTCTCTTCCATGAGTAGTTTGTCGATGTCGCGCAGCAGCGCGCCACCGCCGGTCAATACGATGCCGCGCTCGGCGACGTCCGCGCCGAGCTCTGGAGGAGTTTGCTCGAGCGCCTGTTTCACGGCGCCGACGATGCCCTGCAGCGGTTCCTGCAACGCTTCGAGGATTTCGTTCGAGTTGAGCGTGAAGCTGCGCGGCACACCTTCGGAGAGGTTGCGGCCCTTGACCGACAACTCGCGCACCTGCTGGCCCGGGTAGGCTGCGCCGATTTCGATCTTGATGCGCTCCGCGGTGGCTTCACCGATGAGGATGCCGTAGTTGCGGCGCACGTAATTCATGATGGCTTCGTCGAAGCGATCGCCACCGATGCGCGCGGAGGCCGCGTACACGATGCCGTTCAACGAGAGCACGGCGACTTCCGATGTGCCACCGCCGATGTCGAGCACCATCGAGCCACGCGCTTCGTTCACCGGCAGGCCCGCACCGACCGCGGCCGCCATCGGCTCGCTAACTATTTGCACGCTGCGCGCGCCGGCGCCTTCGGCCGACTCCTTGATGGCGCGGCGTTCGACCTGGGTCGAACCGATCGGCACGCACACGAGGACGCGCGGCGAGGGTTTGATCATCCGGTTGCCGTGCACCTTGCCGATGAAGTACTGCAGCATCTTCTCGGTGTAGGTGAAGTCGGCGATGACGCCGTCCTTCATGGGGCGAACCGCGTTGATGTGGCCCGGCGTGCGGCCCAGCATGTTCTTGGCCTCCGCGCCTACGGCGACGATGACCTTGCCGCGACCGGACGGGTCGTCCTGCACCGCGACAACGGACGGCTCATTGAGCACGATGCCCTTGTCACGGACGTAAATGAGGGTGTTGGCCGTTCCCAAGTCGATGGAAAGATCGCTCGAGAAATAGCCGCGCAAGCGTTTGAACATGAAGTGGTAGCCGAAGCGCGAAAAAGTGCCGGCAATTTAACAATCTGCAGGACGCTCTACAAGGCAACAGGTATGATTCCGCGCACATTTCCAACATCTTTTGCTTGAGTTTCCGATGAGCCTCAATCGCGATCAGATCAACTCCATCGCGCATCTCGCACGCCTCTCGCTCACCGAAGCCGAGATCCCCGTCTACCAGGACAGCCTGTCTAAGATCGTGGCGTTGGTCGGTGAGCTCGAGCTTGCGCAGACTGCGGGTATCGAGCCGATGGCACACCCATTACCGGGTGTTTCGCAGCGTTTGCGACCCGATGTCGTGACCGAAAAGGATCAACACGAGCTCTACCAACGCAATGCTCCGCAAGTCGAAGCGGCGCTGTATCTCGTGCCTAAAGTCATCGAATAGGGAAGTCTCTAGTCCAATGCATCATCTGACGCTGGCCGAGCTCGCGCGAAAGCTGCGAGCCAAAGAATTTTCCGTGACGGAGCTCACGAAGGCCCTGCTGGGACGCATCGAAGCGTCGCAGCCGAAGCTCAACGCCTTCATTACCGTGACCGGAGAGTCGGCATTGGCGCAAGCCAAGGCCGCGGATGGCGCATTTGCCAACGGAAGCGCCGGTCCGCTGACCGGTCTGCCGCTCGCGCACAAGGACATTTTCTGTACCCAGGGCGTGAAGACCAGTTGCGGCTCGAAGATGCTCGACAACTTCGTGTCGCCATATGACGCCACCGTGGTCGAGAAGCTCGGGGCCGCCGGCATGGTCACGCTCGGCAAGACGAACATGGACGAGTTCGCCATGGGTTCGTCGAACGAGACCAGCTTCTATGGCCCGGTGAAGAATCCCTGGGATTTGTCGTTGGTGCCGGGAGGCTCCTCGGGCGGGTCGGCCGCCGCGGTCGCCGCGCGCATCGCGCCGATCGCCACCGCCACCGACACGGGCGGCTCCATCCGTCAGCCCGCGTCCTTGTGCGGCGTCACCGGCATCAAGCCCACCTACGGTCGCGTCTCGCGCTACGGCATGATCGCGTTCGCCTCGAGCCTCGACCAGGGCGGGCTCATCTCGCAGTCGGCCGAAGACGCCGCGATGGTGCTCACGGCCATGTCCGGATTCGACCCGCGTGACTCGACCAGCGTCGATGCGCCCGTGCCTAACTACGTCGAGACGCTGAACGCGCCGTTGACGGGTCTGCGCATCGGCCTGATCAAGGAGTTCTTCGAGAAGGGTCTCGACCCCAACGTCGAGAATCTGATCCGCGAGGCGCTCAAGGTGTACGAGAAGCTCGGCGCCACGCTCGTCGAGGTCAAATTACCGGCGCTGCCCTTGTCCGTGCCCACCTATTACGTGGTGGCGCCGGCCGAGTGTTCGTCGAACCTCGCGCGTTTCGACGGCGTGCGTTTCGGCTACCGCGCGAAAGATCCGAAAGACCTGATGGACCTCTACAAGCGTTCGCGCGGCGAAGGCTTCGGCGCCGAGGTGAAGCGCCGCATCATGACCGGCACGTATGTGTTGTCGGCCGGTTACTACGATGCGTATTACCTCAAGGCGCAGCGCGTCCGTCAGCTCATCAACCTGGATTTCAAACGGGCCTTTGCCGAGGTCGATGTGTTGATCGGCCCGACCGCGCCCGACGTGGCTTTCGCCATCGGCGCCAAGAGCGCAGATCCGATCCAGATGTATCTCAACGACATCTATACGATCGGGGCGAACCTCGCGGGCGTGCCGGCGCTGTCGATCCCGTGCGGTTTCGTGCGCGATCTGCCGGTGGGCCTGCAGATCTGCGGCGCGCATTTCGCGGAGGCGAAGTTGCTCAACGTTGCGCATGCGTATCAGAAGGAAACCGATTGGCACCGCAGAATCCCTGCCGCATTCAAAGCGGAGAAGTTGTCATGAGTGACGCTTCCTGGGAAACGGTCATCGGGCTCGAGATCCACGCACAGCTGTCGACACTCTCGAAGATCTTCTCGGGCGCGGCCACGGCATACGGATCTGCTCCGAATAGCCAGGCCAGCCTGGTCGACCTCGCATATCCGGGCGTGTTGCCCGTGCTCAACACCGAAGTCGTGCGTATGGCGGTGAAGTTCGGGCTGGCCGTCGGCGCAACCATTGCGGAACGTTCGGTCTTCGCGCGCAAGAATTACTTCTATCCGGATCTGCCCAAGGGCTACCAGATCAGCCAGTACGAGTTGCCGATCGTGGCGAAGGGCTTCATGGACATCGTGCTCGATGACGGCACGAAAAAGCGCATCGGCATCACGCGTGCGCATCTGGAAGAAGATGCGGGCAAGTCATTGCACGAAGGTCTGCCCAAGCAGTCGGGCATCGACCTCAATCGCGCCGGTACGCCGCTCATCGAAATCGTCTCCGAACCGGACATGCGTTCGGCCAAGGAGGCGGTCGCGTATCTCAAGAAGGTGCACACCCTGGTGCGTTATCTCGAGATCTGTGACGGCAACATGCAGGAAGGTTCGTTCCGCTGCGATGCCAACGTGTCGGTGCGCAAGTTCGGCGCCGGGAAGTTCGGCACGCGCGCCGAGATCAAGAACATCAATTCGTTCCGCTACGTCGAGAAGGCGATCAACTACGAAGTCGTGCGCCAGATCGACGTCATCGAAAGCGGCGGCAAGGTTGTGCAGGAAACCCGCCTCTGGGATCCCGACAAGGGCGAGACACGCAGCATGCGTTCGAAAGAGGAGGCCAACGACTATCGTTACTTCCCCGATCCGGATCTGCTGCCGGTCGTGATCGACGCCGCATATATCGCGAACGTCGCGACCAGTCTGCCGGAGCTGCCGGATCAGAAGGCCGCGCGGTTCGCGACGCAGTTCGGCTTGTCGGAATACGACGCGGGCGTGTTGACGTCGTCGAAGGAACTCGGCGCGTACTACGAAGAGGTTGCCAAATTGTTGGCCGGTGGCAAGGAGCCCAGTAAAGAGCAGGCAAAGCTGTCCGCCAACTGGGTGGCCGGTTCGCTGGCCGCGGCGCTCAACGAGCACAACCTCGAAATCGGTGCGAGCCGCATCGATGCGGCCGCGCTCGCCGCCTTGTTGGGCCGCATCGCCGACAACACCATCTCGGGCAAGATCGCGAAGGACGTATTCGAGGCGATGTGGGCCGAAGGCAAGGGCGCCGACGCCATCATCGAAGCAAAGGGCCTGAAGCAGATCACCGACACGGGCGCCATCGAGAAAGCCATCGATGAAGTGATGGCGAAGAGCCCGGGCCAGCTCGCCGACTACCGCGCCGGCAAGGACAAGCTGTTCGGCTTCTTCGTGGGTCAAGTCATGAAAGCCACGGGTGGCAAGGCGAACCCCGCGCAGCTCAACGACCTGCTGAAGAAAAAACTAGCAGGTTGAGATCTTGAGCGAAGCAGACGCAGTCCGCCGCTTCGTCCTCGAACGACATCCCATTCGCGGGCACGCCGTGCGTCTGTCGCATGCCTGGCTTCAACTGCGCGAACACCAGGATTATCCGCCCGACGTGCAGCAGTTGTTAGGCGAGGCGGTCGGCGCGGTCGTGCTGCTGGCCGCGACGCTCAAGTTCGACGGCATCCTCACGCTGCAATTGCAGGGCAAGGGGCTGGTGAACCTGCTGGTCGCGCAATGCACCAGCGACTTTCGCGTCCGTGGCATGGCGCGACACGATCCGGTCATCGCGACACTCGACGATGCCGCGCGTTTTCGCGCGTTGACGGGCGAGGGGCAGATCATCGTCACCGTCGAGGCCGCCGATCGCGCCGCGAGTTACCAGGGCGTGGTGCCGATCACCGGCGGCTCGTTGGCCGAATCCCTCGAGGCGTATTTCCAGCAATCAGAGCAATTGCCGACGCGGGTATTGCTGGCCAGCAGCTTGGGCGCCGTCGCCGGCATGCTGGTGCAGCGCATCCCGGGCGAGGGCGGCACGCAGGTGCAGATCGACGAACCCGCGCTCGAGATCGCCTGGCAAAAGGCCGAAGACGCGATGTCGTCACTCACCAGCGCGACGTTGCTCGAGGACGCTGTCGAACAGCGGCTGGTCGACATGTTCGGCGTGGACGAAGTGCGTGTTTTCTCGGGCCACGACGTGAAGTTCGAATGCCGCTGCTCGCGGGAACGCGTCGCCAACGTGTTGCGTTCGCTGGGCGCCGACGAAGTGCGCTCGGTGATCACGGAACAGGGCGCGTGTACCGTGACCTGCGAGTTCTGCCAGAAGCCTTACAAGTTCGATGCCATCGACGTCGAGCAACTGTTCACCGGCGCGGCGCCGCAGGGCAGCGACTCGATCAATTAGCCCGCTGCTGCGCAGGCGTGCAGTGCGCGCGTTCGCTGGTCGCCGGATGAGACGAGAAGTAATCCACGTCGCCCGAGCCGGGATGCTCCTCGCTCATGCGGCACAGGATCGCGTCGAAGTTCGATTCCGCGATATTGTGTTCGCGCAGCCATTTTTTCCCGAATGCATCGGCCTCGCGCTCGAAGTCGCGCGAATGTTTGGCGTGCAGCAATGCCGGCGCGGCGCTCAACAATCCGGAAATCGAACTGACGTCGCCAAGCAGCGCGAGCGCGATGGCGGAAACTCCCGCCGCCTGCAGCAACTGGCGCAGGGCATGGCGGCCGCGCACGTGGCCGATTTCATGCGCCAGCACGGCCACCAGCTCGTCGTCGGTTTTCGACATTTCGACCAGCTCATCGGTCATGACGACGATGCCGGATGGCAGCGCGAAGGCGTTTGCGCCGATGGCGGCCCCGTGGCGCAGCTCGAGTTCGTAAGCGTGACCGTCCTTGAGGTCGCGCGTCATGAGGGCGAAACGTGCGCGCAGTTCCTTTTGCCTGGCGTCGGACAACTCGGACTTGCGGAACGCGACGCGATCGAGCACGTCGAGAGAGCCGGATCCGATGGCCCGATCGGTTGCGGTTGGCAACACCTTCGCCGTCCAGTCGGCCAGGGCAGGAACGCCCCAGCGCAGAAACGCGAATGAGACCAACGCGACCGCCACGAGCGAGCCGAGCGCCACCGGCCAGCGGGCCTCCAGCCAATGCACCAGCGCGGTCGCGCGCTTCACGTTGTGAACTTCGAGGGCGCGGTCCATCGCGTCGTTCTGGAACGTCTCGAACACCGCGCCGCCGGGGAACGTCACCCGGCGCGTGATGTTACCGACGCGATCGGAAATGTTGACCTGCCCCAGCGGCACTGCGACAGGTTCGGCGAGGCCGTGAACGCGCACCACGCCATCCGCGCCGAACTCGATCCGCGCTTCGCCGGCGGTCGCGCTGTGTCCGTCGAAATACCGGCCGCTGATCAAACTACAGCCCGAAGTCCACGTCGAAGAAGTCGCCGGCCTCTTCACCGACGGCGCTGGTTGCGCCGGTTGCGCCCGCGGTGAATGCGCCGAGATTCCCGTCGGAGTCGACCTGCATGTTCTCGAGCTGGTAACGTGTCTGGCGCACCTTGGCCCAGGGGTAGAACAAACCCAGCGTGAAGACGATGCCGAGCAGGTTCGTCACGTAGATCCACATGAGCGGCGCGACCTTGAGATCGGAAAGAACGGAATTGGAGCCGATCTCCACGCCGCCGAACGAAGCGTTGATGAACGATGCCTGGTAGTAAGCCGCGATGCTGAATCCGGCGATGGCGGCGACCAATATGAGCAGGAAGCCGCCGACTCCGAGAGCACTCAACATCTGGAGCCCGGTCGGGGGAATGCCGCTCGTGAACACGTCCTTGATCGCCGTCAGGCCGAACAGCGCAAAGGCGCCGACAATGTACGCGAGCAGGCTCAGGCCCGCGGTGATGTAGCAGAACTTGAAATACTCGCCGTTGCCGGTCTTGAACTCGAACGGCTGCGTGCCGTACAGGGAGTTGTCGAGGGTGTACTGCACACGCTTGCGCACCCAGGCGGGATAGAGAATTCCGAACGTGATGACCGTCAGCAGGTACCAGCCCACGAACGCGCCCATTGCGCCGCCGTAGCTGCCCGCGAAGTTGAAGCGCAGATTCCGGTAAGAACTCATGCGCAGCTGGAACAGGCGCGAGCGCATCACGATCCACGGCAATCCGAAGATAATCAGCGGCAGGAACACCAGGACGACGAGCGGCATCACCTGCGCCAGGAGCAGGAATCCGAAGTAGAGGCCGACCACGATCAGTCGGCCCTTGAGGATCGCCAGCGGGCGGCCGTGGTACTCGAAAGAATGACCGTCGAGCAGCGTGTTGCCGTAGAAATAACGCAGCCGGCGGACCTTCGCCCAGGCGGAGTAGATGCCGAGGGTGATGATCGTCAGCAGCAGGTTGACGATCCAGATGCGGAAATATTCGCCGCCGTTGCCACGAAACTCGAAAGGAAACAGCTTTCGCGCGGGCGTCGCGGCTACCGGTGCGGCAATGCTGGCGCCTCCGTCGAGGCTGGTCGCTTCGTTCATTTTTCTTCTCCCTCGGGTGCGCGGATGGCGCGCACCGTGGTGGCTAGACTAATCCGGTAACGCGGACCGACGCCAGCGCCGCGAAAAACCTTCAGCCAGGCTGCGCCTTGCGACCGGCCGGCGTCCTGGGAGGGGCGGTCGGATTCTCCAGCTCGTCCAGATAGTTAGGACCGCCGAGACGGCGCATCTGGTCGAGGATGAAGTCGCGCCGCCTGGTGACATAGGGCGAGGGCGCGTTTGCCCGGAACGTGATCGGGTTGGGCAACACCGCGGCCAGGGTGGCCGCTTCGTAGCGGTTGAGCTGCGCGGACGGCTTGCGCCAGAACCGTCGTGCCGCGGCTTCCACACCGTAGATGCCGTCGCCGAATTGCGCGATGTTGAGGTACACCTCGAGGATTCTTTCTTTCGGCCAGGTGAGCTCGATCAGCAGCGTGAAATACGCCTCGCATCCCTTGCGAACGTAGCTGCGGCCCGGCCACAGGAACAGGTTTTTCGCGACCTGCTGCGAGATGGTGCTGGCACCGCGCACGCGCGGATGCCGGCGCGTCGCCTGTTTGTCGTTCGTGCGCACGGCCTCGCGAATCGACTTGAAGTCGAATCCGAGGTGAAACGGAAAAACCTGGTCTTCGGCCGCGATCACCGCCACGGCCGCGTGGGGCGAGATCTGTTCGAGATCCGCCCAGCGGTAGTCGGTGTGATAGTTGTTCTTGCCGGCGCGACTGGCATCGAGCGCCGCGTCCAGCATGAAGGCGCTGTACCACGGGTCCATCCATCGCATGGCAACCACCGGCAATGCGGTGATGAGAAACACGGCGACCGCGCCGATGAGAAACCATCGCGCCAGTCGCCGCCGCCAGTTCTTCTTCACACGGCCTTGGTTGATGCCTTGACGATCACCACGTCGGCGGCCGGCACGTTCTGGTGGCCGGAGCGGGTGGCGGTTGCGACCTTGGCGATCTTGTCGATGACGTCCATCCCCGCGGTGACCTTGCCGAACACGGCGTAACCGTAGTTAGCGGGGCCGGCGTGATCGAGGAAATCGTTGTCGACCAGGTTGACGAAGAACTGCGCGGTGGCGCTGTTGATGTCATTGGTGCGCGCCATCGCGAGTGTGCCGCGGGAATTCTTGAGGCCGTTGGTGGCTTCGTTCTTGATCGGCGCGCGCACTTTCTTCTGCTTCATGCCGGGTTCGAAGCCGCCGCCCTGGATCATGAAGCCCGGGATCACGCGATGGAAAATGAGGCCATCGAAGAAGCCGTCGTCGACGTACTCCTGGAAATTCGCGGCGGACAGAGGGGCTTCTTTCTCGAACAGCTCGACTTCAAAGTTGCCGAGCGAGGTTTCAAATACGAGTGACACGGTTCATTTGCTCCATTGGCCTGTCGTGACGCGCTCGTGGCCGGCGAGATCGGGGGCTGAGGTTACGTGAGTGAAGCCACGCGCCACAAGCGCGGAGCGGGTCCAGTCGCCCTGGGAATTGCCGTGTTCGAGCGCCAGCCAGCCATCGGCCACGAGGTGTTCCGGCGCCCCATTTATAAGAGTGGCAAGGGCGGCGGTGCCGTCGCCCCCGGGGGTGAGCGCACCGCGGGGCTCATGCTCGAGGCCGTCGCCGCCGAGTACCGGGTCGTTCGCGGCAATGTAGGGCGGGTTGCTCACGATGGCATCGAAACGGCGCCCGGCGAGCGGTGCGAACCAATCCCCCGCCAGCCATTCGAGACGGCCGGGCGTGAGGCGTTCGCCATTGCGACGTGCCACTGCGAGCGCGTCCGCCGAAACGTCGGTCGCGGTGACTTTCCAGAGCTTGCGCTCGTGCGCGAGCGTTACGGCGATTGCGCCTGAACCGGTCCCGAGGTCCGCGACCTGCGCCGCGCCGGTACCGACGAGATCCAGCGCACGCTGAACTAACAGCTCGGTTTCCGGGCGAGGTACCAGCACCGCGCCGGTGACTTCGAAATCGAGCGACCAGAACTCGCGCCGGCCCAGAAGATAGGCGACGGGATATCCGCGCGCGCGCCGTGCGCAGGCGTCCGTGAACCGTGTGATGACGTCGGCCGGCACCGGCTCGCCGTCGCGTACGAACAGCTGGCTGCGGGTGAGATTCCACGCGTGCGCGAGCAGTATTTCCGCATCGCGGCGTGTGATGACGCCGGCCGCTTCGGCCAGCAACCTTGCGCTGTCGGACACTTCGAACATGAGGCGGCGATGATGCACGAGTTCGGCGTGGCATCGGTATCATGCGCGCATGAGCCGCGCGCAACCCCTCGAAGCTCCGGGCAGCCTTCTGCCGCTGGCGCGGCCGCTCATGACGGGCGAAGTGCTCGACGCGGCTTTTCGGCTGTTTCGTGCCGGGCTGTTGCGCTGCCTGCCGTATTCGGGGCTCGCGGTGCTGGTATTCGAGTTGCCGACCGTTTACGCCACGTTCGTGGCGCCGTCGTTCGCGATTCCCGGCGCTGACGTGTTCGCCACCGCTCATCTGCGGCCCGTCAGTTGGGCAATCGCGGCCATGTTGGCCACCGCGCTGCTCGGCGTGCTCACACTGCGCCTGCAGGCCATCTCGACGGGAGTGCGGCCGCGCTTCCGGGGCGAGCTGTTCGCGGTGCTGAAGCGCTGGCCGGCGGCCTCGATCGCAACGCTCGGCGCGTTTGGTTTTCCTATCCTGCTTTATTCAATGAGCGCGGCCATCAGCAACATCCTGCCGGGGGCGGGCCTGGCGCTTGTCGGTGTGCCATTGCTGTGGCCGTCGGCGCTATTCGTGGTCGCGCTGCCGGCGTTCTGGTGCGACGGTCGCGGCCCGCTCGCGGCGATCGTGCAGGCCCTGCGTGTGTCGCGGCGACGCTCGTGGCGCATGTTCGGCGCGTTGCTGGCGACGGTGTGCATGGTGGCGGTCTTTTACGCGGTCTCGGCAATCGTCGTCGGCATGTTGTCCCCGATGTTGGGGCGAGCCGATCTGTTCCTGATCGCGCTGGTGCGTTCGCTGCTCGCGCTGGTGGTCGGCGCCATCGGGGTGCCCTTTGCGCTGGCGGTGCTGATCGTCGCGTACGAAGACCTGAAATTGCGCGAGCTCGAACGGCGGGGCCCCGGCTCATCGAGAGTGCGCACGTGAACTACCGGCGATCGACGCGCTGGTTGCTGTTGTTAGGCCTGATCGCCGCGTCATTCGCCGCGGCCGATGATGCCGCGTTACGGGCGATAGATACGTGCCGCGCGCGGCTCGATCAGAGTTTCGATGTGGGTATCGAACGCGTGCAGCGGCGCTGCCCCGAGCTGCTGCCGGCGCTCGACAACTCGCCGTGGCGGGAGTTGTTGCCGCACACCTTGCGCGAGCGTCGTGAAGAAATCTCCGCCGAATCATTGCGCGTGATGGCCGAGCTCCTGCGGCAGGCGAATTCGGAATCGCCGGCGCGCGCCGCGCCGCGCCAGGATCTGCTTGCCCCCGTGCTCGCGGAACTGGGCGAGCAGGGACGGGCCGGCGTGACGCGCTGGGAACGATTCAAGCGCTGGCTCAAGCAGAAGTTCGAGAACCGCAAGGACGACGACGAAGCCGGTTGGCTCGAGAAGTGGTCGCGCCAGTTCCACACCAGCGAAGGCGTCGCGCGTGCGTTGACCTACAGCGGTTACGCGATCCTGGCGGCCCTGGTGTTGTTCGTCATCTGGGGAGAGCTGCGCGCGGCGGGCCTGCTGGGCGGCATCCGGCGCGCGGCACGGCGCGCGAACCCGGCGGCCGAGTGGCGCCGCCGCCTGATGCTGGCCGATGTGAATGCGGCCCCGCTCGCCGAACGCCCCGGCATGTTGCTGCGGTTGTTAGGTGAAGCGCTGACGCGTTCGCGGCGCCTGCCCGCGGCAGAGGGCTTGACCGCGCGCGCCATCGCGCGCCGCGCCGAGCTCGATTCGCCCGACGAACGCGCTGAACTCGAGCGGGTCGCCTCGACCGCCGACGAGGTGCGTTACGCCGACCGGAAGCTGGCCGACGAAGTACTGGAAGGCGCCGTCGCGGCAGCGAAGTCTCTGCTCGAAAAATTCGCCCGCGCGGGAAAACGTTGATGCGCGAACGCGGCATCACGCTGTTGCTGGCGGTGGCCGCGTTCGCCGCCTTTTACGGACTGTGGCTGCGGCCGGCGTCGTCGCTCGATCCGGATGCGGATACCGCTCGTCCGACCACGGCGGAGCGCCGCGGCAACGGTTACGCCGGTCTGCATGAATGGTTGCAGCGCTCCGGCATCAACGTGCGTTCGTTTCGCGAACGTTACACCGCGTTACATTCGACCGACCTGCCGCCGCGCGGCAATCTGCTGGTGCTGTCGTTGCCCGGTGTCGAAGTGTTTCGCGGCGATGAGTTTGGCGCGCTCGACCAGTGGGTGCGTGCCGGAAATACCTTGTTGATCAACGCGGGATTGCTGGATCAGCCGGGCTGGGCTGCCGGCCGCTCGCCCGGCGCCGTCGGCGAGATCGAATCGCTCACCGCGATCGAGTTCGAAACGCGCGCGGCGCGCGAGGCGCGGCTCGACGACACGCCGCTTGCGCAGCGCGTGCGCGAGGCGGACGCGCGGGACGCAAACAAGGATGACGACGAAGACGACGAGTTGTCCGAGATCGAGCCGCTCAAGCACAGCTTCGAGGTACCGGAGAAGATACCGCTGACGGCTACCGGGCCACACGCACTGCTGGTAGGTGTGAAGAAGCTCGGGATGGAAACCGATTACGAGCCGGAAGAATGGTCGCTGCGCATGCCGTACGACAGTTTCGTGCTCACCCTGGCGCGTACCGACAAGGGCGAGGGCGCTTTTTTCGAGCAGCGACTGGGGAAGGGACGCATCCTGCTCTCGGCCAGCGGATCGCTGTTCACCAACCGCGCGCTCGCCAATGACGACAATGCCCGGCTGTTCTCGAACATCGTGAGTTCGAGTGTTGCGCGTGACGGCGCCGTCTTGTTCGACGATCTGCGCCAGGGCCTGTCGGCCAACTACGATCCGGCGCGTTTCTACCGCGACCCGCGCCTGTTCAAGACTCTCTTCATCGCGCTGGCGCTGTGGCTGGTGTGGGTGCTGGGCTCCACCCGGCTGCGGGCGCCGGCCATCGTGTCGCATGATCCGTCCGAAGCCGAACTGGTGCGGCGCGCCGGCGAGCTGGTGGCGCGCACGGTCGCGCCATTTCACACGGCGCTGCGGCTGTTCGATCATTTCTTCGTGCGTGTAGCCCGCGCGACGCGAGGGGCCGGCGGCGAGATCCTCGAACGCGGCGAGCTGTGGCATTGGCTCGAACGGCACGCGGCGATCCTGCCGCAGGAACTCGATCAACTGAAAACCTGGTATGCGGATGCGCATGCGGAGCGCAATCTGCCGCTCGCGCCGCTGCAAAACCTCCTGGACACTCTGGAAAAACGGCTGAAAACATGAACACTGAAGTCGCGACATTCGAGCAATCCGTTCAGCGCGAGCTCGCACGCGTCATCGTCGGCGCGGAGGACATCATCCGCGCGTTGTGTATCGCGCTGATCGCGCGCGGTCACGTGCTGGTGCAGGGCCCGCCAGGCCTCGGCAAGACCTTGCTGGCCAAGACGCTGGCGCGTGTGCTGGGCGGCGAGTTCAAGCGGGTGCAGGGAACGGCGGATCTGATGCCGAGCGACATCGTCGGCACCCACGTCTTCGATGCATCGAAGAATGAATTCGTGTTTCGCCGCGGTCCCTTGTTCGCCGACGTGTTGCTGGTCGACGAGATCAACCGCACCGGGCCAAAGACGCAGTCGGCGCTGCTCGAGGCAATGGAAGAGCGGCAGGTTTCCTCGGAGCGCGATCAATACACGCTGCCGGAGGATTTCCTGGTGTTGGCCACCCAGAACCCGCGTGAGTTCGAGGGTACCTATCCACTGCCGGAATCCCAGCTCGACCGCTTCATGTTGCGCATCGACATGGGTTATCCGGAGCGCGCCGCGGAAGCGGAAATCCTCACGCGTTACGGCACGGATCTCGAACAACGCGAAGCGATTCCCGCCGACCTCGGCCGGATCGATCGCGGCCTGCTGCACGCGGCGCGCACCGCGGCCAGCGCGCTGCATGTTTCCGAGGCGTTGTCGAACTACGTGCTCGATCTGGCGCGCGCCACGCGCGAACATCCGCGCGTCTCGCTCGGGCTCTCGACGCGCGGCGCGCTCGCGCTGATTCGCGCGGCGCGCGTGCATGCGGGTTTGCGCCAGGGCGACTTCGTGGCGCCGGACGATGTGCAAGCGGTGGCGCGCTGGGTGCTGGCGCACCGGCTCGTGCTCAAGCCGGAGGCGGCGCTCGATGGCGATACCGATCTCGGCGTCGTCGGCGCCATTCTCGACGCCACACCGGTGCCGCGTTAGGCCGCGGGGACAACGAGTCGTCGCCATGCATCTCGCCATTCGCGGATACCTGTTCGTCGCGCTGATCGCCCTGTTAGGCGTGGCCGGCACCTGGTCGGACGAACCGGCGTTCGCGAGCGCCTGGTTGTTCCCTGCGTTCCTGCTGCTCACCGGGCTCGCGTTCGAGGCCTGGTACCTGCACGGCACGCGCCTCGACCTGCGCATGTTGCTCGAATCGCGGCTCAAGCTCGGATTGCGGGCCGGCGGCGCGTTCGCGTTTTCGCACAACCGCGGCCGCGACCTGACGCTGCAATACGCGCGCGTTTTGCCGGAGGCATTGCGGCAGTCCAGCGACGTCCACACCGTCGTTTTGCCGCCCGACGATGAAACACGCGATCCCGTTGACCTGTTGCCGCTCAGGCTCGGCGCCGCGCGTTTCGGCGGCCTGCCGGGGCGGTTGTTGGGCCGCTTCCAACTCGCATGGTGGAGCCGCGAGGTCGCGCTGGATCAATCGTTCACCGTCGCGCCCGACAGCCTGCCACGCGGCGCGCGTGCGATCGCGGGCGAGTCGGCCGGTGAAACTCCGCGGCGGTTGCCGGGCGCCGGAGTCGAGCTTCTGCAACTGCGCGATTACGCGAGCGGCGATGCGTTGTCGCGCATCGACTGGAAGGCGACGGCGCGCCGCGGCGCGTTGATCGCACGCGAATACAGCGAGGCCCAGCACCTCGAAATCCTGATCGTCATCGATGCCGGGCGCGCGAGCCGCGTACGCGCCGGTGACCTGGATCGTCTCGGTCTGTATGCGAACGTGGCCGCGCAGCTGGCCGAACATGCGGTTTCGATCGAGGATCGCGTCGGGCTGCTGGTGTACGCGGAGCGCCCGTTGACTGCCTGCCTTCCGGATCGTGGAACCCGCGCGGTGACGCGGTTGCGCCGTGCGCTCGAGACACTCGAAACCGGGCGCGGCGAATCCGATCCGGTCGCGGCGGCGATCCAGGTGCGGCGCATGTTGCGGCATCGCGGGCTGGTGGTGTGGCTCACGGATCTGGCGGAGCCCGCGCGTAACGAGGAATTGATGCAGGCATTGAAGGCCCTGGTGCCGCGTCACCAACCCATCGTCGCCTCGCCGCAGGCGGCCGAAATCGCGCGGCTCGCGGCGGCTCCGGCCCGCGATTGGCGCGATCCCGGCCGCGCACTCGCGGCGCGTGAACACCGCCAGGCGGCACAGTTGCAGGTCGCGACGCTGCGTCGCAAGGGGATCGTCGTGCTCGATGAATCCGACGACCGGCTCGATCGCGCGGTGCTCGACGCCTATTTACAGTTGCGCCGCAGGCGCCGGATATGAGCGACCCGTACAAACGCGGCGCGGCGATCTATGTCGACGTCGACGATACGCTGGTGCATCACGCGCGCGCCGCGCCCCATCCGATCGCGCACGTCATCGAGCAGGTTCGAAGGCTGCATACGCGCGGTTTCGCCCTGTATTGCTGGAGCACCGGCGGCGCCGATTATGCGCAGCGCATCGCCACGGAACTGGGATTGGCGGAATGTTTCACCGCGTTCCTGCCGAAGCCGACGATCCTCATCGACGATCAGGAGATGTCGGTGTGGCTGCTCAAGACGTTTCACCCGATGGCGCTCGACGACGACGCGGTGGACGCGTACCTGCCGTGATGCGCCATTACTTGACGCTGTAGCCGCGTGCCTCCAGGCAGGCGCCCTCGGCCCGCCGGTAATCCGCGCGCTTTGAACCGGCCTCGGACTCGTCCACGGTGCCCGAGGGGCGTGTGGGGTCGAAGCCGGTCTTGCCGACTGCCCAGGCGTGACACTCATAACGATCGGTGGCCTGCAGCTCCTCGTTCTGCCCATTCTTCGGATAGACGAAGACTTCATCGCGGCCTTCACTGGCGCTGTCATCCACGCGCGCAGTGCCGCTCGGCCTCTCGGTAACGACGTATTCGCGCCGCTCGGGCCGCCACATGTAATAGGTGTCGTCGGCGTAGTAGTAAGGCATGCCGCCGAACCAGACGCGTGTGTAGTAAGGCGGCAGAAAACCGACGCCGATTCCGATCGGCGGCGCGACGACCACGAAGCGCGGCCCGTACGGCCGGTACCAGGCGCCGCGAGAGTAGTAGTAAGGCGAGCCGCGATAACGTACCGAGTGGTAACCCAGCGGTAGCAGCGGCGCGACGTAACCGCGCGTCGGGTAGCTGCGATTGTGGCTGTAGCGGTTGTCGACGCGCGAATCGCCGCGCGGCTGCGAGTGCCCGCGATGGTCGTTGCGGCCATTGTCGCGGTTCGGATATGGATTGCCGGCGGCCTGTACCGCGCCTGTGCCCAACGCGACCGCGACGATCGCGACCAGCCACAACGGGTTGTTTCCTTTCGTACGCATGATTTTCTCCAGTCGCGGAATCGAAGCTACTTGACCGTGTATCCGCGGCCTTCGAGGCAGGCCGAAATCGCGCGACGATAGTCGGATGCCTGTCGCTCGAGGCGACCGCGCTCTGCCTGCTGTTCGGCGCTCACGCGTTTGTTGACTTGCTCGTTTTCCTTGCGGCGCGCCGCCTCGGAAGACGCCCCGGCAATCGCGCCAACGATGGCGCCGGCCACGGCGCCTTCGCCAGTATCCCGAGGACTGCCGACCGCGGCGCCAATCACGGCTCCGGTCACCGCGCCGGCAACGGTTGACTGCCCGGGTGGCGGCATGGCCACGACCTCGATGCGCTGATGAGGCGCGAGGTGCGGCTCGCTCGGATTGTAGTGCGACTGGGCGACGGCCCAGTTATGACACTCATAACGATCGCGATCGAGGCGCTTCTCATCCTGGCCCTTCGACGGGTACACGAAAATGTCGGCGTCGGCGGGAAGAGCGGAGCTCGATTCCGCGGCCGGGACGGCTTCGACCGGTGGCGCCACGGCAGGATCTGCCCAGGCGCAACCAGCGCCGAATGCAGCAACGATCAGGCCGAGCAGCTTCGAGCTTGCGTGCATATGGGTCTCCTCGGCACTTCAACGTGGCAACGCGCGATGCGTTGACTTCAAGACCGCGGATTTTCGCGCGAGTTCGGTGTGACCGTACCTGAGTTGACAAAAGCGGCATCGCTCACCCATGTCGTTGGCAATTGCGTGCCGTCGACGCTCCCGTTATAAAACGCGGCTATTCGTATACGATTCTGACTGTTACATCGCGATCAGCGGCCAGCCGGAACACCGGCTTCCTCAAGGCGTCGGGCATGGATTTCACCGGCAATTACGCTCTGCATCTGAGCGCGGCGGGCTTTGCTCAAGAGCCCCGAGATCGAGCGGTCGCCGGGTCTCGGCTCGTACGACTGCAAGGGTTTGTCTGCCCCGACCTGCAGACAGCCGACGCCGACGCGGCGCCATGATCTGCGCACCCTCTGGTGGCCGGCGGCTCGCGCTGCCACCCCTTTTTCATGCGGCTGATTTCATGCGGCTGCGGCCGAACACGTAGCCGCGCAATAGCGAAATCATGAACAGCCAGTAGCCGATGCCGATGGTGACGCGCGCCCAGCGCGGCACTTCGGGGTCAGGCGATACATATCCTTCGATGAATCCGCAAACGAGCAACAGCAGCACCAGCGCGAACAGGACGCGCACGCTCTCGGTAGCGGCCAGCCGGAACGCTTCGCTGCGTGTCAGCGCGCCCGGACGCACCAGCGCCTCACCCAGGTACGCGCCGGCGGCGCCGGCCAGGCAGATACACGACAACTCCACGCAGCCGTGCGCGACCACGAAGTCGAACAGCCGGCCGGCGAGATCGTGTTGTCCGGTGAACGCGAAGACCGCGCCCAGCGACAGGCCGTTCATGCCGATGATGTAGAACGTGCCGAGTCCGAACACTACGCCCGAGCAGAACGCGAACAGCGCCACGATGATGTTGTTAGTCAGAATGTCGATCGACAACACCGCGGAGGGTGTGACGTTGAGCAGTCCGTCGGTCCACAATTCGCCGCGCTCGACGGTGGCGATCAGGCGCGGGCTCGCGAACATCGCGATCAGGTCTGGGTAGGTGTAGACCAACCAGGCGCCGGTGACGGTTGCGACCACGAACAGCAATACGACGCCGAGCACGTGTGTACGCATCTTGCCGAGCGCCGCCGGAATCTGGTCGCGCATGAGTGCATGCGCCATCTGCCAGAAACGCGTCGCAGGACGGTTGATGACGTCGTGCAGATCCGCGTAAACCGCTTCGAGATACTCGGCACGGCGTGTATCGGCTGGCGCTTCCTGCAGCCGCCCGCTGCCGAGTTCACGCGCCGCGCGCCGATAGTCGGCGATCACCGCCAGCGCATCCGCCACATCGCTGCCGCGCCGGCGGCTCAACGCGGCGGCGCGCCGGCCGGCTTCATGCCAGGCCGCGTTCCGGTCGGGCGTGCCGCGCAACGCGTCGAGCTTGTGCAGGAACGGCACGCGCTCAACCGCGAGTACGGTGCCGGCCGCGATATCCCCGAGCCGCAGATGACGTTTTCCGAACATCACGAACAACAATCCGACGATGTACAGAATGGGCAGGGAATCGACGAGCCTGAAGATATTACGTGTGATCAGTGGTCCGAGCGTCGGTGCGCGTCCCTCGAGCGTGAGCACGCGAATGCCGGTCATGCGTTTGCCCGGAGTGCGCCCCGCCATCAGCGGCTCGAGGATCAGGTGATAACAGAAGTAGATGATCGTGGCCGGCAACACGCCGGCCAGCCGCCACAGCGTTTCGTCAGCGGCGTCCACCTGGAAATCGAGATTGCCGAGGATGGCCCAGGCGGCCAGCAGGAAATACATCAGCGCGAGCGCGGAGCGGATGATCCAGTCGAGGACGAACGCGATGGTGCGTGCGCCAGGGCCCGCGAGCACGATCGTTGCGTCGATGCCGGTCGTGCTCGGCGCGTGGATGGTGGGTGGCGCTGCGACGCCGCGCGCCGCCGCCCGATTCACGCCGCGCCCCGCTGTTCTTCCTCCGCGAGCTGCTCCGCCTGGTGCTCGTGCTGCAGGGCGTCGAGTAGTTCGTCGATCCGGCCCTGCATGATGTCGCCGAGTTTGTAGAGCGTGAGGTTGATGCGATGATCGGTGACGCGCCCCTGCGGAAAATTGTAGGTGCGGATGCGCTCGGAGCGATCGCCGGTGCCGACCTGCAGCTTGCGGTTCTGCGCGACCTCGCTGTCGCGTTTCTGCTGCTCGGCGGCTAACAACTTCGCCTTCATGAGGGCCATCGCGCGCGAGCGGTTCTTGTGCTGCGAGCGTTCGTCCTGGCACTCGACCACGAGGCCGGTAGGCAGATGCGTGATGCGGATGGCGGAATCGGTCTTGTTGACGTGCTGGCCGCCGGCGCCCGAGGCGCGGAAAGTATCGACGCGCAACTCGGCGGGATTGAGGTCAGTGGCCTCGACCTCGTCGGGCTCCACCAGGATCGCGACGGTGCAGGCGGAAGTATGAATACGTCCCTGCGCTTCAGTTGCCGGCACCCGCTGCACGCGGTGCACGCCCGATTCGAATTTGAAGCGCGCGAACGCGCCTGCACCTGCGATGCGGCTGATGACCTCGCGAAATCCGCCGTGTTCGCCCTGGCTCTCCGACAACGTCTCGACGGTGAAGCCGTGAGTTTCGGCGAATCGCGAGTACATGCGGAACAGGTCGCCCGCGAAAATCGCGGCCTCGTCGCCACCGGTTCCGGCGCGCACTTCGAGATAGATGTTCTTGTCGTCGCGTGGATCGCGCGGGATCAGCAGCGCCTTCAGCGCGTCTTCGGCGAGAGTGATTCCGGGTGCGAGTCGCGCGCTTTCCTCCGCGCCCATCTCGCGCATCCCCGCGTCGGAATCGCCTTGCATTTCGCGCGCCGAAACCAGTTCGCGTTCGAGGGCCTGGAATGCACCGAACTTCTCCGCGACCGGTGTCAGGCGGGCATATTCCACGGACAGGTCGCGGAACTCGCGTTGTCGGCCAATGACGGCAGGATCCGACAGCATTCGCCCGATTTCTTCATAGCGGTCGACCATTTTTTCGAGCCGCAGTCGTATCGTGTCTTTCACGCGAACCATTGTAAGGGGCGGAGGTCCAGTTATAGTGCCATCCATGCAACGAAACGCGTTTCTTCCGGCCACTTTCCGCGCTTTTGCGCTGGCACTGGCCGCACTGATCCCCGTCAGCGCGGGTGCTCTGTCCACCACCAACTCAGACAACGCCGCACTGGTGCTGGCCGACATGGCGCTGTCGCGCGGGGATTGCCGCGGTGGGGCGGATCGTTATCTCAAGGCCGCTCTCGGCACCAACGACGCGAAGATTTCGGAACGCGCCAACAAGGTCGCGGCGGAATGCCAGCAGATCGGTGCGGCGGCGCGTGCCGCGCGGCGCTGGCAGAAGCTCGAACCCACCAATGCGGATGCCGCATCGGCCGTGGCGCTGGCGGCGACGCGTTTGTACGAAGTTCAGGAAGCGAGCGCGGCCATCCTGCGCACGCACGAGCTCGGCGGCGACGAAGCGCTGGTCAAGCTCATCGGTGAGGTCAGCGACTCGGGCGGCACGGCGATTGCGCTCGAAACCCTGCGTCCGATGCTCGAGTCGAAGGAAGTTTCCGACCGCATGCTCGCGGCCGGCATCGACCTCTCGCTCGAAGCATTCGACTTCAAGATGGCTCACAGACTCGCGGACCGCATGCTCGATAACGAGCCCGCCTCGGGTGCCGCGCGTGCGCAGCTCGCGCGAGTGCTGACGGCCGAAGGCAATTCGGTGGCCGCCATCGCCATCTCCCAGGAAGCGGCGGCGCTCGAACCCGATACGGAGCGTTTTGCGTACGCCGACACATTGCTGCGGCTCGATCGCCTCGACGAAGCGCGCCAGGAACTGGAAAGCATGCGTGCGGACGCATCGGTGCGCGACGAGGCCGACCTGCGCCTCGGCAAACTCGCCTACCAGATGGGTGACATGACCGAGGCCGGTCGCCGCTTCGGTGGTTTGATCGGCTCCCAGACTGCGGCGCCTGAAGCGTTTTTCTATCTATCTTCCATCGCCGAGCGTGAAGGCCGCACCGATCTGGCGCTCGAGGGCTACACCAAGCTCGCCGAGGCCGGCGCCGGCCTGATCGTGCGCGGCCGCGCCGCACGGCTGCTCATGCAGCGTGACGACCGCGCCGCCGCGTTCCGGCTGCTCGACGATTTCGCCGCGAAAGAACGCTCCGAAGCGCTCGACGTGGAATTCGCGAAGGCCGCGTTGCTCGACGACGCGGGCCATATCACGGAAGCCATCGCGCTGTTGCAGTTGGCGCTCGAACGATTCCCCGAACATCCCGGCGTGCGTTACCAGATTGCGCTCACGCAGGAAAAGGCCGGCCTCACGAAAGACTCGGTGAAGAGTTTCGAAAGCCTGCTGCGCGAACGTCCCGAGGATGCGAGCCTGCTGAATGCGCTCGGTTACTCACTGGCCGACCGCAACGAGAAACTGCCGCGTGCCGAATCCATGATCCGCAAGGCATTGGTGGCGTCGCCCGACAACCCCGCATTTCTCGACAGCCTCGGCTGGGTGATGTACCGGCGCGGGGATATTCCCGGCGCGTTGCCGAACCTCGAGCGCGCGTACCGCATTTTCCCGGACGCCGAGATTGCGTCTCACTGGGGCGAGTTGTTGTGGGTGAGCGGCAAGCAGGCCGAGGCGCGCGCCTTGTGGGCACGTTCCCTCGCGCGCCAGCCGGATTCCAAACCGCTGCGTGCCACCATCGAGCGGCTCACGGGCACGAAGATGGAACCGCCGGCGCCCAAGAAAGTCGACCCGACTCCGGACGCGAAAGACGCTTCGCCGCCGGAAGCTCTGCCACCGCCAACCTCCACGGGTAGTTAGGCAGCGCGCCGATGCGCCGCGCCGCTGCGCAGACCGCGCTGGCCGCGCTCGCGGGGTTCGCGCTGCTCACCGGCTGCCGGATCGCGCCGCCAACCACCGCCGTGACCGGGCCGGGCGCCGATGCCCCCTGGTCCGAGCAACGCGCCGCGCTCGAAAATTTCGCGCGCTACAAGCTGACCGGTCGCGTTGCGGTCGCCGCCAACGGGCAGGGCTTCTCGGCCGGCATGCGGTACGCGCAACAGCCGCAGCGCTCGGATCTGGCACTCGACGGGCCGCTTGGCATCGGTGGCCTGCGCGTCGAGCTCGAAGGGCAGTCCCTGAAGATCTTCACCAGCCGCGGTGAGCAGCTAGATGGTGTCGCGGCGCGCGCCGAGCTCGAACGTCGGCTGGGTTTCGCGTTGCCGCTGTCGGAACTGCGCTGGTGGTTGTTAGGCATCCCCGCGCCGGGTGATGCCGAGCTCAACCAGGATGCGGCCAGCGGTGAGATCCACGGATTCGCGCAGAACGGCTGGCGCGTCACCATCAATTCGCGTGCGCCGGATCTCGGCTTCGCGCTGCCACGCCGGCTGACTGCCGAACGCGAAGGCGCGCGCCTGAAACTCCTGGTCGAAACCTGGCGGCCGTGAGCGCCTCTTCCTGGCCGGCGCCGGCCAAACTCAACCTCATGCTGCATGTCGTTGGCCGACGTGCCGACGGGTACCACGAGCTGCAAACGGTGTTTCGGTTGATCGACCTGTGCGATCGGATCGAGATCGAAGTTCGCGATGACGGGGTCATCAGCCGGCCCCAAGGGCCAGCCGGAGTCGCCGAAGCGGACGATTTGACGGTGCGCGCCGCCCGCGCGCTGCAGACGGCGGCAGGTACCCGGCTCGGGGCCGTCATTGCCATAAAGAAGAGCATTCCGATGGGCGGCGGGCTGGGCGGTGGCAGCTCGAATGCGGCCACCACGCTGGTTGCGCTCAATCAGATGTGGCGTACGGGGCTCTCTTTAAAGGAGATCACGGCAATTGGCGCCACGTTGGGCGCCGATGTGCCGGTTTTCGTGGCCGGCCGCTCGGCTTGGGCGGAAGGAGTGGGCGAAAGGCTCACCCCGGTGACTTTGGGGGCCGACGCCTGGTATCTGGTCATCTTTCCGGGCGTAAGCGTGCCCACGGCCGCGGTATTCCAGGCTGCTGAATTGACACGGAATTCACCCCCAACCACAATGCGCGGCTTTTTGGAAACGGGTGGGCGTAACGATTGCGAGACAGTCGTGCGTGCGCGGTTTCCGGCGGTGGGTGAGGCGTTGGACTGGCTCGGCCAGCACGCGACGGCGCGATTGACGGGTACCGGCTCCTGCGTGTTCGCGGAATTTTCGCGCGCGGCGGACGCGGAGCGCGTCGCGGCACGCGTGCCTGACCAGTGGCGCGCGTACGTGGCGCGGGGTCTCGACGAATCGCCATTGCTCGAAGAGTTAGGCCGTTGGGGTGTCGCCAAGTGGTAAGGCAGCGGGTTTTGATCCCGCCATTCGGAGGTTCGAATCCTTCCACCCCAGCCATAGGAGTATGGGGACAGGTCGTCTTAAGCCCTGTCCCCATTCAAGAAGTGTCAGTTTGTAAGGTGGTTAGGTGGATTCAGAAACGCTGACGTTGTTCGCGGGCAATGCCAATCCGGCGCTGGCTCACGACATCGCGCGTCACCTGACGTCGCCGCTCGGCCGTTCCTACGTCGGCAGGTTTTCCGACGGTGAGGTGAACATCGAGCTGATGGAAAACGTGCGCGGCCGCGATGTGTTCATCATCCAGCCGACATGTCCGCCGGCCAACGATCACCTGATGGAATTGCTGGTGATGGTCGATGCCTGCCGGCGTGCGTCGGCGGCGCGGATCACCGCGGTCGTGCCGTATTTCGGGTATTCGCGTCAGGATCGCCGGCCGCGCGCCACGCGCAGCGCGATCACCGCGAAGCTGGTGGCGAACATGATCCAGAGTGCCGGCGTGAATCGTCTGCTGACGATCGATCTGCACTCGGACCAGATTCAGGGATTTTTCGATATCCCGGTCGACAACGTATACGCGTCGCCGGTGTTGTTAGGCGATGCGTACCGGCAGCGGTACGAGAACATGATCGTCGTGTCGCCGGACGTGGGTGGCGTGGTGCGCGCGCGGGCTCTCGCGAAGCGCCTCGACGATGCCGACCTCGCCATCATCGACAAACGCCGGCCGCGGCCGAACGAGTCGAAAGTGATGAACATCATCGGCGACGTCAAGGGCAAGACCTGCGTGCTGGTCGATGACATGGTGGATACGGCGGGCACGCTGGCAGCGGGCGCGCAGGCGCTGAAGGACGAGGGCGCGGTGAAGGTGGTGGCGTACATCACTCACGCGATCCTCTCCGGCAACGCCATCGAGAAGATCACGAAGTCGGCGATCGACGAACTGGTGGTGACGGACACCATCCCGTTGTCGGCGGCGGCAAAACAATGTGGACGCATCCGGCAGATGTCGGTCGCGGGGTTGCTGGCCGAGACGATCCGTCGCATCCGCGACGAGGATTCGGTGAGCAGCCTCTACCTGGATTGAGGGGGCAGCCCCCGTTTCCTAGCAAAAGGGGTCAGTCCTCAATTGCACTTGAATTGAATTGATTTAGGTTTGAAGGCTGACCCCTTTTGCTAGGAAACGGGGGCTGCCCCCTGGTGGCGGGATTGGTCGCATTTCCCGCCGGTTGTTAGATGTAACTGGAGTTTTAGCATGCGTATTTCATTCGAACTCGCCGCCGAGTTCCGCGATGGGCAGGGCAAAGGTGCGAGCCGCCGCCTGCGTCACGCGGGACGCGTCCCGGCAATCCTGTACGGGGGTCATCAGGAACCCCGTGCAATCACTCTCAATCACCAGAAGCTGATGACGCTGGTGGACAACGAGAAGTTTTATTCCTCGATCATCAACATCAAGGTCGGCGACAAGATGCAGGCTGCGATCGTCAAGGATCTGCAGATGCATCCGGCGCGCAACGCCATTCAGCATCTCGACATGCAGCGCGTGGTGGAGACGGAGAAGATCCGCATTCACATCCCGATTCACTTCAAGGGTGAAGCCGCTTCCCCGGGTGTGAAGACGCAGGGTGGCGTGGTATCGCACCGCGTCGCTGACGTCGAGATCTCCTGCCTGCCGAAGGATCTGCCCGAGTTCATCGAGCTCGACCTTTCCCAGATGGGTCTGAACGAGTCGAAGCATCTGTCCGATCTGCCGCTGCCGGAAGGCGTGAGCGTCCCGTCGATCTCCAAGGGAGATGCCGTGGTCGTCACGATTCATCCGCCGCGCGCCGAAGAGCCGGAACCGACCGCCGAAGTTGTTGCCGCGGCGCCTGTCGAAGGTGCTGCTGCGGCCGAAGGTGCGGCTGCCGCTGGTGCGAAGCCTGGCGATGCCAAGGCTGCTGGTGGCGACGCGAAGGGTGCCGCCGCGGCCCCCGCGAAGAAGGAAGGCGGAAAGAAGTAGCCCGTGTGGAACGGGGCGGACGCAGGTTCGCCCCGTTTCTTGCTAACTACTTTGTCGAATGCCGCAGCGGCGCGCTCCTCAAACGGCGCGCCGCTGCTGCTTTTATGACTGCGAAAAGATGGCCGGCAACGTTCTCAAACTCATCGTCGGGCTGGGCAATCCCGGGTCCGAGTACGCGCGCACGCGTCACAACGCCGGGTTCTGGCTGGTGGACGAGCTGGCGCGCCGGCACGGCGGCAATTTTCGCAGTGAAGGCAAACACCAGGCTGAGCTCGCGCGCGTGCGTATCGGCGGCGATGAGGTCTGGCTCGCAAAGCCCATGAGCTTCATGAATCGCAGCGGTGGTCCGGTCTCGAGCGTGCTCGGTTTCTACAAGATCGCGCCCGCGCAGATGCTGGTGGCCCACGATGAAATCGATCTGCCGGGCGGCACGGTGCGGTTGAAGGAAGGTGGCGGCCACGGCGGCCACAATGGCCTGCGCGACATCATCGCCGCGCAGCGAGACGGATTCTGGCGCTTGCGCATCGGCGTGAGCCATCCCGGCAGCAAGGGCGAAGTCGTGGACTTCGTGTTGACGCGTGCCGGCGCGGACGAACAACGCGTCATCGACGAGGCCATCGTCGCGGGCGCCGACGCTATCGAGGAAATGCTGCGCTCCGGGGCGCAGATCGCCATGAACAAATTACACGCGCGCGCGGCTGACAAGCCGGCCGCGAATTGAAGACCACGGAGAATTGAATGGGCATCAAGTGCGGCATCGTAGGGCTTCCCAACGTCGGCAAGTCCACGCTGTTCAATGCGCTGACGCGCGCGCAGATCGCGGCGGAGAACTATCCGTTCTGCACCATCGATCCGAACGTCGGCATCGTGCCCGTGCCCGACCTGCGGCTCGACGCGTTGTCGGTCATCGTCAAGCCTGAGAAGGTCGTCCCGACCACGGTCGAGTTCGTCGACATCGCCGGTCTCGTGGCGGGCGCCTCGAAGGGTGAAGGACTCGGCAACAAATTCCTTTCGCACATCCGCGAGACGGATGCGATCGCGCACGTCGTGCGTTGCTTCGAGGACGCGGACATCGTGCACGTGTCCGGCCGCGTCAATCCGCTCTCGGACATCGACATCATCGATACCGAACTGGCGCTGACCGATCTGCAATCCGTGGAGAAGGCTGTAGATAGAAACACCAAAGCCGCCAAGGGCGGCGACAAGGACGCCGCGCGCAAGAAGGAACTGTTCGAGCGCATGCAAAAGCACCTCGACGACGGCAAACCGGTGCGATCGATGGGGCTGACCAAGGAAGAGAAGGCCGATAGCCAGGAACTGCACCTGCTCACGGCGAAACCCGTCATGTACGTGGCAAACGTCAAGGAAGACGGCTTCACCGGCAACGCCCATCTCGACACGGTGACCGCACGCGCCACGGCGGAAGGCGCGGTGGTGGTTGCGGTGTGCGCGGCCATCGAAGCGGAGATCTCTCAGCTCGAAGAAGCCGACCGCACGGATTTCCTGAAGGATCTCGGACTGACGGAGCCGGGTCTCAACCGCGTGATTCGCGCTGGTTACGACTTGTTGGGCCTGCAGACCTACTTCACCGCGGGCGTGAAAGAGGTGCGTGCCTGGACAGTGCGTGGCGGTTCGACCGCGCCCCAGGCCGCGGGCGTCATCCATACGGATTTCGAGCGTGGTTTCATCCGTGCCGAAGTGATCGCCTACGACGATTTCATCAAGTACAAGGGCGAGGCCGGCGCGAAGGATGTCGGCAAGCTGCGGCTCGAAGGCAAGGAATACCTCGTCAAGGAAGGCGACGTCATGCACTTCCGCTTCAACGTCTGACGAAACGGGGAAAATGGGGACAGTCCCCATTTCCTAGTAAAAGGGGCCGTACCTGATCGCGCGCATCCGCCAGTGGCTCCGCAGGTTCGCCATCGCGCTGGCTCTGGTGCTCGTCACCTTCCTGTGCGTGCGTGCCTATGACGCCTGGCGTGCGCCGCCGCTCAAGCTCTGGCACACGTTCGTCCCTCACGAGCTCGACGCCAAGGCGATCGATGCGGCCGATTGGCAATCCTGGCTCGCTGCGGAAGACAGCGTGTTCGCCGAAGTCAGTGCGCGGGTCACCGGCAAACTACCTGCCGAAGACCAGCTGCGATCGAATCGCTACTTCGCCGGCGGCCTGATGTATCCAGCGAAGCTGACGACCGACTGGAACCGCAGCTACGTCCTCATGCCGAAAGGGCCGCTGCGCGGCGCCGTCGTACTGCTGCACGGCCTGACCGATTCTCCTTACAGCCTGCGCCACATTGCGGCGGAATATCGCGCGCGCGGCTTCGTCGCGGTCGGCGTCCGCATGCCCGGCCACGGAACGGTGCCCGGCGCGCTGACGATGGTGCGTTGGGAAGACTGGCTGGCGGCGGCGCGCCTCGCCGTGCGTCATGCGCGTGAGCTTGCGGGCCCCGGTACGCCACTTCACGTGGTCGGCTATTCGAATGGCGGCGCGTTGGCACTCAAATACACACTCGATTCGCTCGACGATCCGACTCTCGCGCATCCCGATCAACTCGTGCTGGTGTCGCCGATGATCGGAATCACCAGCATGGCGCGCTTCGCCGGCGTGCTCGGCTGGCCCGCGGTGTTTCCGGCGTTCGCCAAGGCCGCCTGGCTCGACACGCTGCCCGAATACAACCCGTTCAAGTACAACTCGTTCCCCGTGAACGGCGCGCGTCAGTCTTCACAGCTGGTGCGCGCGGTCGAGCGCCAGATCGCCGCCGACTTCGCTGACGGCAAACTGGGCAATCTGCCGCCCGTTCTGACCTTCCAATCCGTCCTGGACGCAACCGTGAGCACACGAGCGGTGTTCGACGCGTTCTATCGCTATCTACCCGACAAACATGGCCACGAAGTCGTCTTGTTCGATCGAAACCGCCGGTCAATGGTGGAGGCGCTGGTGCGGCCGGCGCTCGTAGAACCCCTGACCGGCATCCTGCCGGAGACGCCACGCAACTACTCGGTGACGCTGGTGACGAATGGCACGGGCGGCGGCACGGAAGCACGCACTTTCCCGTCCGGCTCACGGTCGGTGACACTCAGGCCGCTGGCTGAGGCCTATCCACCCGATCTGTACTCCCTCTCGCACGTGTCGCTGCCATTTCCGCCGACGGACGGTTTGTACGGCTACGGCCAGCCAGACATCTATTTCGGAATCAACCTGGGGACGGTCTCCGCCCGCGGAGAACGCGGCACGCTGATCGTGAATGCCGAGACACTGATGCGCGCGAGCTGCAATCCGTTCTTCGAATATCTACTCTTGCGAATCGATGCCACCCTGGTGGCGTCGCGTTAGCAAACCACCGGGACGTTGCTGTTGAATCTCGCGGATCCCGCGCGCATCGGTGATCCCACCGTCCTCGAGCCGGATGTTTCGACCCGGCATTCTGTCTGGATGATCGACGCTGGCGCGCGCCTGTACGTCGTCGGCGACGTGCGGGCGCTCGAAGCTCCCACGGACGGCGCGACGCATGGGCGCGCGATCGAACCCGGTGAGGAAATTCGCGTTTCTCTTCTCTCTCTGCAGGAACAGGTGGGATGAAGTGCCCGAATACCGTCAGGGCAAGTCGTTGGTGATGGCCGCGGAGTGGCGCCAGATCGTCTGACTACTTGTTACGGCTGACCTTGAGCAACAGGTCGGCTTCGTAGTCGGCCAGCGGTACATCGACGCCTTTCTCCCGCGGCACGAGCATCGGCATCGTCTGCGTGTCGCTCTCGCCGATCCGCAACAGCTTCGCCATCTCCGGCGCTTCGACCGGACGTGCGATGTAAAAGCCCTGCGCCAGAGTGCAACCGTGTGTCGCGAGGAACTGCAGCTGTTCCTTCGTCTCGACGCCTTCCGCGACGATTTTCAGCCCGAGCTGCCGGCCCATCGCGATGATGGCCGCGCAGATCGCGGCGTCATTCGAATCGCGGCCGAGATCCGCAACGAACGAGCGGTCGATCTTCAGCGCCTCGATCGGGAAGTGTTTGAGGTACGCGAGCGACGAATAACCCGTGCCGAAGTCATCGATGGCGACGTGGACTCCGAGCTCGCGAACCGCGCGCACGGCGAGCGCCGCGGCCGTCTCGTCCACCATCAACAGACTCTCGGTAATTTCCAGTTCCAGGCAGGCCCCGGGCAATCCCGCTTCATCGAGATGTGCGAACACCCAGTCCGGGAATCCCGGCGCTTCGAACTGGGCGCCCGAGACGTTGACGGCCACGCGCAGGTCGCGGCAGCCGGCCGCCCACCACTCGGCGATCTGCTTCAGCGCCTGGCGCATCACCAGGTCCGACAGCGGGACGATCAGGCCCGATTCCTCGGCGATCGGAATGAAGTCATCCGGCGGCACGATGCCGCGCGTGGGATGACGCCAGCGCACCAGCGCCTCGACACTCGCGATGCGCCCCGTGGCCACTTCGATCTGCGGTTGATAGACGAGGAACAGTTCGTCGCACTCGAGCGCACGGCGCAATTCCGTCTCGAGCTCCAGCCGCGCCACCGAACGCGCGCGCATGTGTTCGCTGTAGATGACGCCGCGATTTCCGCCCGAGGTTTTCGCTTCGTGCAACGCGAGGCCCGCGGTACGCAGCAGTTCGTCCGCGAAGCTGCCGTGATCGGGAAAGATCGCGATGCCGATCGTGCAGGTGACGAAAAAGTCGCGATGCCGGATCAGGAACGGTGATGCGAACGCGGCCGTGATGTTGGTGATCGCGCTCTGCACGTCGGAGTCGGATTGCAGGTGACGGATCGCCACCGCGAACTCGTCGCCTCCCAGGCGCGCGAGCGGCATGGTCACCGCGCCCTCCTGTTCGAGCTTGAGAAAGGTGCTGAGCCGCGAGGCGACGGCCTGCAGCAACGCGTCGCCGGCGCCGTGGCCGATGCTGTCGTTGATGCGCTTGAACTGGTCCAGGTTCACGCGGACCACCGCGAATCGTTCACCGGTGGTGGCGGCCTCGCGGCGCGCTTCCTCCAGCAACTGCAGCAGGTATTGCCGGTTCGGCAATTGCGTGAGCGGATCGAAGAACGCCAGCTCGCGGATGCGATTGGCGGCGCGATGACGTTCGGTCACGTCGCGCAACACCAGCAGCAGGCGGCCGCGGTCGTACGGCACGATGCGCGTTTCGAAGCGCCGTTCGATGCCTTCGCGCATACATTCGAATTCGACCTCGGTACGCTCGTTGCGCACGCGGCAGTCGTCGAGCGCGTGGGCGATGGCGCGCGCCGCGTCGCCGGTCACGAGTTCGGTGACCTTCTGATCGGCCTTCATGCCGGCGCCGAGGAAGGGGTGATTATCGGTCGCGCCGAGGCGGTCGACGATGCGGCCGTGGAGGTCGACGACCAGCAGCAAGTCGGGCAGGGCGTCCAGCATCGCGCGCTGACGACCTTCGCTCTCTTCGAGTTCCTGCACGAGTCGGCCGCCGCGCACCAGGTACTGCACGCGATGGCCTAACAGGTTCCAGTTGATGGGCTTCGCGAGGAAGTCCGTCGCGCCGGCCTGGTAGGACTGGTTGATGGACGCAACGTCGTCGCGGCCCGTGACCATCATGATCGGCAAGTGCGCGCCGCCATCGCGGGCGCGAATCGCCTTGCAGGCGTCGTAGCCGTTCATCGACGGCATTTCGACGTCCATCAACACGGCGTTGCATTCGCCGGTCTCGACGGCGGCAACCGCCGCCATGCCGTCGGCCGCTTCGGAAACCAAAAAGCCGCTGCGTTCGAGCGCGCGGCGCATCAGCAGGCGCGAACCCGCATCGTCGTCGACGATGAGTACGTGGATCGGTATGCCCCCCGCCTGCGTCATGGTCAGGCGACCTTCGCTGCATTGTCGAGCGCTTCCAGCTCGGACAGCGCCACGGTGCGTTGAGCACGTAATTGGGTCATCGTCGTGGGCAACTCGGCGATGTCGCCGTTGCGTGCCGAGGATTCGATTTTGCGGGCGATGGCCGCCACATTCGTGGCGCCAAGGTTGGCGCTCGAGCTCTTCAAGGTGTGCGCGGCGCGTGCCACGGCTTCGGCGTCTCCGACCTTCATGCCATTGTCGATGTCGGCCAGCAGCTGTGAAGAATCGTCTCTATATAGAGCGATCAGGCGCGACAGCAGGCGGTCGTTGCCGTCCGGATCGAGCTGGCGCACCGCTTCGATGGCCGAATGATCGAGCGTCACCTTGTTGGCCGCGGAGCGCGAGACTTTGCTGGGCAGCAGGATGTTGCGCAGCTGCGCCAGCGTGAAGGGTTTGGCTAGATAGTCGTTCATGCCCGCGGCGAGGCAGGCCTCGCGATCGCCGGCCAGGGCATTCGCGGTGAGCGCCACCACCCGAGTCGGCTCGAGTTTCTTCGAGACCTCGCGCTCGCGCAGTTTGCGCGTCGCGATGAAGCCGTCCATGACGGGCATCTGGCAATCCATCAACACCACGTCGAATTCCTGTTTCTCCAGTGCATCGAGCGCCTCGACGCCGTTGCCGGCGTGCATGGCGTCGCAGCCCAGGCGCTGCAGCATCTCGAGCGCCAGCGTGCGATTGACCATGTTGTCCTCGACCAGCAGGACCGAGAGGTGATCGAGGATCGGTTCGTTCTCCGGCGCGCGCATCGCGGGCGCGGAACTGACTTCGTGGAATGGCACAGCCTGCAGCGCTTCGTGCAACGCACGTCGCAACATGCTCTGGCGGACGGGCTTCGAGAGCCGGCGCATCGGCGCGAGCTGCGTGACCATGGTCGGTTCGATGTCGTCCGCGACCGAGCTCACCATGATCGCGGGGATCGACTTCCATTGCGGGTTGCGTCGCACGCCTGACAACCAGTCAACGCCGTTCTGCTCGGGCATGTGCCAGTCGAGCACGATGATCTTGGGAAGCGTATTCGACGCCTGCATGGTGTTCAGATGCGCCTGTGCTTCCATCGCGCTGAAGGCCGTCGACACGATGAAGCCCCAGGCTTCGAGCTGCGACGCGAGTATTTCCACGTTGATGGCGCTGTCGTCGACCACGAGAACACGGGTGCCCGGGGCGAGCATCAGGCCCTGCGAAGTGTCCGAAGCAATGGCCGGCGCGGCCGGCAGCGTGATTGCAAGCGAGAAGGTCGAGCCGACGCCGGGCTGACTCACCATCGTGATGTCGCCGCCCATGAGCGTGGCGAGCTGGCGGCTGATCGCAAGCCCCAGGCCCGTGCCACCGAAACGGCGGGTCGTCGAACCGTCTTCCTGCACGAAGGCGTCGAAGATCGCCGCCTGGTTTTCCGGAAGGATGCCGGTGCCCGTGTCGACCACGTCGATGACCAGGGACACGTGGGTCTCGGAAGGATTGACTCCGCGCAGCCGCATCAACACGTGGCCGCTGGCGGTGAACTTCAACGCGTTCGAGACCAGGTTCATCAGGATCTGGCGGATGCGCAGTTCGTCGCCCTTGGCCCAGCGATGCAGATACGGGTCGATGTCGAGCAGCAGCTCGATGCCTTTCTGATGCGCGCGCTGCGCGAACAGGTCGATGACTTCTTCGACCACCTGGCGGACGTCCATGTCCTGCGCTTCGAGGCGCAGCTTGCCGGCTTCAATCTTCGAGAAGTCGAGGATGTCGTTGATGATCGCGAGCAGGGCGTCGGCCGAGCTCTGAATCGTGGCCGCGAAGCGGCGCTGGCGCGGATCGAGTTTCGAATCGAGCAGCAGCTCCGTCATGCCGAGCACGCCGTTCATTGGCGTGCGGATTTCGTGTGACATGCGCGCGAGGAATTCGCTCTTCGCCTTGCTGGCCGCTTCGGCGGTGCGGCAGGCCTCGACGCTGTCGTTCATCGCCTGGCGCAGCGTCTTGTTCGCTTCGGCCAGGCTCTTGGTGCGCTCGATGACCTGCGACTCGAGGTATTCGTGTTGCTTGCCGAGTTCCTGCTCGCGGTTCTCGATCTGCCCGAGCATCATGTTGAAACCGCGCATCAGGTGGCCGATTTCGTCGTCGGAGGTAACCTGCGCGCGCTTCGAATAGTCGCCGCGCTCCGCCGCCTGCATCGTGTCGACCAGGTTCAGGAGTGGGGCGGCGATCTGCCGCTGCACGCGCTGCGCCAGTAGATAGGCAAGCGCGAATGCGATGACAGAGCTGCCGAGCAGGATCGCGAGCTGCACGACGATTGCCTGCTGCAACTCGGAAAGATTCGCGCGGATGTAAAGGTGGCCGATCAGCTTGCCGTTGTCCGTGATCGGGTAGACGAGATGCAGGGCCGTCAATCCGTCGAAGCGATGCTGGTGCTCGCTGCTCTTGATCGCTTCCTGTTGCCATTTCTGGATCGGCGTGAGTTCGCCATTGGCACTCGGGATCAACATCGTCTTGCTGCCCGCGTAGTGCATGAGCACACGCTTCTCGCTGTCGATCAGCAGCGCTTCCTCGACGTTGGGTTCGACGCGCAGTGCGCTGACCAGTGCCTCGGCCTGGCCGAAGTCCTGGCTCTGTATTGCCGCGGTACTGCGGCCCGCGATGACGCGCGCCGCCGCGTGCAGGTGTTCGTAGGCTTCGCTATGGCTGAAGAAATAGGAGGAGACGCCCTGCGTGAGCGCGGCGATCAGCAACGCAATCGAAGCCGTCAACGCGCTGGCCGCGATGAGCTTCGTGCGTAACGGCAGGTGCGAGAAATCCAACCTGTTCATTGACGGTACTGGTCCTGACGCCCGACCGTGAGCGTCCCAATGAGGCGTATCGGCTTGATTCCGCTAACCCTTGATTGGCCCTGAGGGGATTTGAGAGCTGGATCGCAACCCGGGACATTCGGGATGTCACCGATTGACAGGCGGTTTCCCACGTGCGGGCGAGCCGATCGGCTAAGTGGTTGTTTTCGTAGGATTTGCTTGACACGCACCCGGCGCGCCGCGAGAATCGCGGCCCCTCGATCGAGGGGCCTTCTTCAGAAGAAGGGCCAGCGTGGAAAGGTAGCTCAGCTGGTTAGAGCACGGCACTCATAATGCCGGGGTCGAGGGTTCGAGTCCCTCCCTTTCCACCATTTACTCTTCTCGCGGCAGCTCACGCTGTCTCGAATACCCGAATTTCCCTTGAAACCTCGGGTGTTTCGAGCTCATAGCGTCTCGTATTGTTTCGCCGTGTCTCACCGATGTGATGGTACTTCTGATGGTATCTGCGTCGGCGAGCGAGGAGATACCATCAATGCTCACCGATACGCAGTTGCGCGCCGCCAAGCCTGGCGAACGCCCCCGCAAGCTCGCGGACCAAGACGGCTTGTACCTCCAAATTGATCCGAGCGGCGGCCGCTATTGGCGATTCAATTATCGATATGGCGGTAAGCAGAAGACTTTGGCACTGGGTGTCTATCCGGACGTTTCGCTTGCGAACGCCCGCATGCGTCTCGCTGAGGCTCGAGAGCAACTTGCGAATGACACTGATCCGTCCGCCGAAAAGCAGGCGGCGTCCAAATCGTTCGAGGCCGTCGCGCGCGAATGGCACGCTCGGTGGGCTATGAATCGCCATGCGCAGTACGCTCACTACGTACTCAAGCGACTGGCCGAGGACGTCTTTCCAGCGATTGGCAAGAAGCTGCCGTCCGACATTCCGACTTCCGCGTTTCGTGATGTCGTCAAGAAAATCGAAAAGCGTGGCGCATTCGAGATCGCGAAGCGCGTGCTGCAGAACTGCAGCCAGATCATGCGCTATGCCGTTGCCCACGACTACGCGGCGCGAAATCCGGTTGCCGACATGAGGCCAGCCGATATCCTGACCCCTCGAAGACGCCGGCACTATCCACGCGTCGACGCAAAGGAACTGCCGGCACTCCTGCTCGCCATTGACGGGTACGTCGGTGGGGAACACACGCGGCTGGCGCTCAAACTCATGTCGTTAACTTTCGTGAGGACTGCGGAACTGATCGGAGCCCGTTGGCAGGAGTTTGACCTGAAATCTTTGCGCTGGGATATCCCGGCCGAACGCATGAAGATGAAGACGCCGCACGTCGTGGCGCTGAGCATGCAGGCGAAATCAGTGATCGAGGAGTTGATGGCAATTTCATTCGACCGCGATTTCGTGTTTCCGAACGACGTGAATCCAGACAAGCCGATGAGCAACAACACGATCTTGTTTGCGCTCTATCGCATGGGTTATCGCGGCCGCATGACCGGCCATGGCTTTCGCGGCGTGGCCTCGACCGTCCTCCACGAGAAGGCTTGGCCACATGAACACATTGAATTGCAGCTTGCGCACCAAGAGCGTGATGACACGAGCGCTGCCTACAACCATGCGCTTTACTTGGAACCGCGCGCGAGGATGATGCAAGCATGGGCGGACTACTTGGACGACTTGCACCGGCGCGCGAAGGAACAAAAAGAGCAGGAAGGACTGAACAACGCACGAGCACAGGCGAACGACCCGGAGCCGCGCACTGCAGCTTAGATTGCAATTGATGAGCTGACGGTGGTCTAAGGCGTGACGTACTTTCGTGGACGGCCGCGTGCGCGGCGCACCGAAATCTGCGGAGCCTGCGGCGCGCGATAGTTCTCTGGATCGGCGATCCACGATTGGAGCGAGGTCCGAGACCAAGCACTGACGCGACCCCCAAGATGCACCGGCGGGGGAAACCGACCGGCCACAATTCGCCGATACAGCGTGGGGCGCGTCAACGCAGTAATGTGTAGTACATCCCGGATGCGGTAAAAGGCGGGGACTGCTGGAGTGCCCACGCTGCTTTCTTCGGTGTCTATTTGCTCCAGCATCATCGGCCTGCGCGCGGAGGCGCCTTGCACCCCGCATTGCGTCGCTGCGCGTGGCATGTGCGTGTCATTTGAGTGGAAGCGACACATTCTAGAGGAAGGCAAGCCTGACCTGGGTGCTGTCGCGCGCAAGAGCCAAACGTCGCCGGGGCGTTGCCCATGACCGCAAGGTCGCGCGCGATCCAATCCAACACCTCGGATCGCCGCCAGCCGATCGCGCGGCCTTGGAACTTGAGCTTCTTCGGAAATCTGCCGAGCAGACACAATCCGGAAAGCACCCAACGTGGTCGGCGCGTGAGGCGTGCTACGTCGTGGGATCTCAGAAGTTCGTTGATCGGCGGCAAGCGCTCGTTGACCCAGGGCGAGACCATGACGTTTGTTGCGTTGCTCACAGTTGCGATCGGTTTGCCCGCGATTGATGGTTGATCGTTCATGACGATAAGTCCTTGTCCTTCTAGTGTTGAGCACAAAGACTGTATGAGTGGGTGATGAACTGCAGCAGTGAAAATCAGGGGGAAATCCATCCTTCACTGGCCAGCGCTGAGAGTATTCTGGGGAAATGCCGCGAATCTGGACCCGCACTACAGGTGTGCAATGCGAGCACCGCACGGCTTTGCCTGGTCCGGGGCTGAAGGGGTACGATTAGTTCAGCGAGAACCCTGTACGCCATGGAGGGCCACCATGAACATGCAATCACCTGCAGTGCGCTTGTGCTGGAATGCTATTCGCGTCCCCGTTCTCGGCGTACTTCTGTTACTCGAGCCAGCGGTCAGAATTGTCTGTAGTTGCGCGTTGGTTCTCGGCGTACTTGTATCAGTGGTGTTTGAGCTCTCAGCAGTTGGCCCACGCTTTCCTTTTCTTCCAATGCTCGGCGCTTCGCTCGCCTTCGGCGCAGTGCTTGTTCTCTATGAAGGGCTAATCGCGCTTTTCACAAAGTAGCTAGGTGCGATCCCGCGAGGCGAGTTCGCCATACACTCAAATGTAACAAAGGTTTCCTGGCAGGAAAGGACGGTGGCGGAGTACTAGTCGTACTGACGTCGGCGCGAGCCGCTGCTTGGCGACGACGAGAGCGCCTCCGATTTCTCGCGTACATCGGCGTGGATGCAACGACGGCATGTCTTTCGCGTGTCGCCCAGCTTGTCGTTCAGCACAGCAACGTGGCAGTGCGAGCAACTAACTAACTCGATCTTCTCTGCGTCCGCCGAGCCCACCATAAGCAGCACGGCTTGCTCGAACTCAAGGGGCGCATCCGGCTCCCATTCTCTGAAGATCTCGAAAGCTTCGCAGATCCTTTCGCCGCCTTCGAGCGAGCTGTGCGATTTGGCCGCGCCGACGATGCGACAGATGCACACAAACAATGCGGATTGACTGCTGATCAGGGCCGAGCGGAAGAAAACGTCAAACGAAGTAGGTGAGGGGCCGCGCAGTCGTTCATCTGAGTTGAACATCCAGCGACGGCGCAGTGTTACTAGTTGATCTGGCGTAAGACCGCTCCACTGGCAAGTAGTTCTAGCTCGTGCCCCGTGCGCGAGAAAGCGTAAACCCAGCTGGATGCGCCGGAAATACCTGCCTATTTGGTCGTCTCTAACGTGAACGTCCATTCACCGTTCCAATCTCATCAGGTAGCTGGTTAAACAACCCTGAGTATCTTGGCAAACAACCCCGAAACCGGATATCGCGTTCCTCCGTTTCAATTGAGACGATTCGTCTTCTAGATTGTTCCGGAGGGAGGATGGAAGAGTCATCCATTGATGCACGGGGCGATTCAGGGCCTCCTTCCGCGCCAAGATGGAAGGGGGTCCAGTCGCTCGGTCTCGTGCGGCAGCTGAACCTTCGCAGCGTCGAGCTGCTCTGCCGCGTGGCGGAAAATTGTGACAGCGCGCCCGACGTTGTGGCGCTGAATCGTGAGGCGTGGATCGCCGCGACCGGCGAAGCACGGTATTCGTTGTCGAGGCTGCCATTTGTTCTCGTCGATATTCGATTTGTGAATGCTGTTTGGTGGCACCGAATGTCGGCGATCGACCTGCACCAGCACGGGGCGGCGGAAGGCTCAAACGGACTTCCAGATGATTCGAGTGCTGAGCTGATGCAGGAGACGATGATGTTCGCATGGCAGACCGCTCGCTGGGATCGGTCCGCAGCCCAGTTACTACTAGGAATGTCGGCGCGTGTCGCGAATATCATCGCTGCGTTGACTCCTCAACAGGTCCGAACGATTGCGGCGCGCGAACCCCACGCGGTTCGGGTGCGTTGGGGCGACGATCCGTGGTTCTGGCGAGACCTTTTGTTCGCCGCCAGCATTTCGGATCAGCAAAGGCTGGCTGTGCTCCAACTCACTGGCAAGCTGAGAATCTGCAGTGAATTGGCAGAAATGCGGGACTAAGAACTTAGTTCTTATTTCCGTTCGGGCTTAGCCCAGCGTGGGCGGCGAGGACTCAGAGCCTCGCGGGAATTACGACGACGTCGCTTTGCACCGAGATGTGGTCCTACGAAAGCATCATAGCTAGGCGCCGGCTCTGAACTGCCAGGCTATTGCGTCATCTCAGCGCCGACTACGCATTGTCATTTCAATCCGAGCTCGCCTCGCTTAAGCGCCCTCCCGCATCACTCAATCGTGATACCGAGCGAGCGGTCGATTTTTGCGTGCTGTAGGCGCGGAGGAATGTTCGGCTTTCTTTTAGGTTGTAGGTATCGGGGATATTTCCCCGGGAACTGACAATTTCCAAGGTATCCCGGGAATGGTCTGATTCCTTCGTCTGAGTACGGAGGAAGTTCGATGATCACCACGCGTAGACGCAGCACGGCAATCCGATCCCTTCTTCGATTCGCGGTCTGCTTGCCATCTTTGGCGTTCGCTCAGGCATCGCCATTCGATACTGGCGCAACCTCGTTGGTCAACTTCGCGCTGACTATTGCAACTCCCATCGCGGTGTTGATCGTCATCGGCCTGTCAGTGGCCGCGGCGGTCGGCAAGATCTCTTGGGGGTGGGTGATCGGCGCCATCGTCGGCATCGCGGCGATATTCGGCGCGCCGCAGATTGTGGCCTGGATTCGCTCTTTGTTTGGTGTGTAGGAGGCAACTTGGAGCATCGCAACGCGGGAGTGACGGCAGATCCGCTTTTTGTCGGAGCGACGCGGCCGCCCATGAGGTTCGGGGTGACCTATACGGCACTCCTTATTAATGCGGCCTTCACGATGGAGGTCTTCTTACTGACCAAGAACCTTTTAGTGCTGCTGCTGGTGATGCCACTTCACGGCGTTTGCATGTTGCTCTGCGCGCGCGATGCACGTTATTTCGACCTCCTGCTGATGTGGGCCAAGACGCGGCTGGTGGCCCACTTCTGCAGCATCCGCTTCTGGAAGGGCGCGAGTTACAGTCCACTTGCTATCGATCTACCGGACAAGAGCGGACGGCGTCGGGCGCCTGCAACGGTGCGCGTGTCGTGAAGCGCGCAACCGCACTTCGGCGAGAGCTGCCGACGTCGTTTCGGATTCCGTACCGTACCCACGTCTCACCGCACGTTGTTCGCACCGACGCAGGGGACTATGTGCAGGTGTTTCGGCTTGCAGGTGCGAGCTTTGAGAGCGTCGATGATGAAGTGCTCAACAACTGGCACGAACGCCTGAACGTTCTCTGGCGCAACATTGCCAGCGCTAACACTGCGCTTTGGGTGCATGTAGTCCGCCGACGCGAAATTCCGACAAGTCCGCCAGCCGAGGATTGCGGGTTCGCGGCAGAAATGGCGGCGAAGTATCGCGGTCGCCTATCTAATGAAACGTTGATGGTCAACGAGATCTATTTGTCCGTCGTATATCGACCAGTGGCCGGAGCTGCACGTGGAATGCTTTCACGGCTCGCGTCGCGGCATTCGTCGCAGGGCCTTTTGGTGGAGCTAGTCGATGCTGTCGACGCCAGTGAAAAGCTCGCGCAGACGATGGAGTCCTCGCTTACGCGCTACGAGCCAGAGCGACTGAAAATCTACGAACGGTGCGGGCGTCACTATTCCGAGGTGTTGGAATTCTTTGGGCTGCTTTTGAACGCCGATTCTTGCGCCATCCCTCTGCCGTGTGCTCCGCTGAACGAGGTTTTGGCGACCACGCGGACCATCTTTGGAAACGAGGTAATCGAATATAGGTTGGCGTCACGGACGCGATTTGGCGCGATGCTCGGAATCAAGGAGTACGCCACGCCGACGACAGTGGGAATGCTGGATCGACTCCTGTCGGCGCCCTTTGAGTTTGTGTTGACGCAGTCCTTCGCGTTTCTCTCCAAAGCGACCGGGCAGGGACTGCTACAGCGGCAGTACAACCAGATGTCGAACGCCGGTGATTTTGCCGTGAGTCAGGCGGAGGAGTTGCACGATGCGCTCGATGCGCTAACGAGTAACGACTTCGTGATGGGAGACCATCACTTTTCCCTGCAGTTGCAATCAAGTAGCACGCCCGCGTCGTCCTCTACCAACGCAGTGGCGCTCGCGAAGCTCAATGACGATGTGGCGCTGGCGCGTGCAATGCTTGCCGATACCGGCATGACGACAGCGCGCGAGGATCTTGCTCTGGAAGCGGCGTACTGGGCGCAACTGCCCGGATGCTTTTCGATGCGTCCGCGAAAGGCTCCAATAACCTCGCGCAACTTCTGCGCGAAAGCCGCGTTCCACAATTTTCCGAGTGGACGTGCGACAGGCAATCACTGGGGCGACGCCTTGGCGCTGTTAGTCACGAGTGCGCGTTCGCCGTATTACTTCTCACTACATGCGAGCGATCCGCACGATCCCGATGGTGGAAGCCGTAAAGATACGGGTCACACCTTCATCTGCGGACCCACGGGGTCGGGCAAGTCGGTGTTTATCGGATTCCTGGTAGCGATGCTGTGCCGGCAGGGCGCGACGCAGGTGATATTCGATAAAGACCGTGGATTGGAGATTCTGACGCGTGCACTCGGGGGCACGTATCTACCGCTCAAGAACGGAGTTCCAACTGGATTCAATCCGCTGCAGTTGCCGCCGACGGCATCCAACGTCGAGTTTCTGAAAATCTGGCTGCGGGCGTTGGTTCGAGGCACGGCGCCCCTTTCGGTGCGAGAAGAGGCGGATCTCGATCATGCTCTCCTGGGGACGCTCGCACTTGAAAGCGGCGCTCGCCGCTTGTCACGGCTAATCGAATTCACCGACGCGACGCGCTCCGAAGGAATTCATGCCCGCCTCGCGCGCTGGTGCGAGTGCACGCGCGGCGACTATGCGTGGGTATTCGACAACATCAAGGACTCGCTCGCGGGACAGCTTGCACAGTCAATGCTGTTCGCTGTGGATGTCACGGATTTCCTCGATCACGCGCTCGTGCGCTCACCTTCGACGCTATATCTATTCCACGTCATCCGTAGTCTTCTCGATGGTCGGCGTCTCGTCTGCTGGATGGATGAATTTTGGCGGCTACTCGAGGACCCCGCATTCGAGAGCTTCGCCAAGGACGGCCCGAAGACCTGGCGAAAGCTGAACGCGGTGATGGCGGTTGCCACGCAGAGCGCGAGCGATGTGCTCGACAGTCCCATAAGCCGCACGATCATCGAACAGACGCCGACCAAGATCCTGTTCCCGAATCCCGATGCCAACGAGGCCGAGTACGTCGAAGGCTTCGGGCTCTCGGAGCGCGAATTCAAGCTGATCAAAGAACAGCTGGAGCCAGGGTCGCGGCAATTCCTGGTCAAGCAAGGTCACTACTCGGTGGTGTGTCAGCTCGATCTCAAGGGATTCGATTCGGAGCTCAAGGTTATTTCCGGAAGAGCGAGTTCGGTCGAAGCCCTGCGGCGAATCATGGTCGAAGTCGGGCCGGAGCCGGAACGTTGGTTACCCGTGTTTCTTTCATCGTGACCTTCGGTCACGAAGGAGGCTATTTATGAGAGTTCCTAAGCAGTTGGTATTGATCGTGTTAGTCGCGTTGCTCGGGATCGTCCCGAAGGCTGAGGCGCAGTGGGCGGTAATCGACGTGGGCGCGATCGCGCAGCTCATCGAGCAAATTGCAACTCTTAAGCAGCAGCTAGACACCGCGCGCAACCAGCTGGAGCAAGCCAAGCGGCAGTACGAGGCCATGACCGGCGGGCGCGGTATGGAGAATCTCCTGAGGGGCCAGCAGCGAAACTATCTACCACCGGACTGGCAGTCGCTCGAGGCCGCGATCAATGGTGCTTCGGGCGCCTATTCGGCGCTCTCCGGACAGTTGCAGGCAGTGATGAATTCCAACGCGGTGCTGACGCCAGACCAGCTTGCGCGACTTTCGAATCAGGAACGCGAGCAACTGCTCGCCGCGCGTAGTTCTGCGGCTATGTTTCAAGTAACGAGTCGTCGCGCACTGGAAGTGAATAGCGCGCGATTCGCTTCTTTACAACAGCTCATCGACGCAATTCCGGGCGCTACCGACGCGAAGGCGGTGATGGATCTGCAGGCGAGGATCTCGGCCGAACAGCTCATGCTGCAGAACGAGCAGACCAAGCTCATGGTGTTGAGCCAAGCGATGGAGGCCGAAGAACGCTCGCGGCATCAGCGTGCGGGTGAGCTCGCAATCGCCAACATCGGTTCGTTGCGGCGGCTTGCGCCTATCGGGCTCAATGAGTAGTCCCAATGCCTGAGCACATGATTATTAGGAGCGTCGCTACTGTGCTCGTGCTCGCGGTTACGGGTTGCTCGCCAGACCGTGCCCGTTACACGGTGGATGAATACCGTTCGGATTCTTCATTGCGGCATTTACAGATGGATCGCTGCAAGGGGGATCCAGGGAGTCTGGCGAGGACGCCCGATTGCATCAATGCGCGCCAGGCGGCGCTGATCGAGGACCGCGTTCGACTGCGCGATATGCCATCGGTAGGACTGAGCGACAAGGCAGCATCTTCCAAGAAATCGGACGCGGACGAACCACCCGCGCCGGCACGGTAAGCGAGGAACAACGATGGGCTTCTTCGGCGAATTTGATGTGTGGCTCACCAATCTTCTGGCCCGCTACATCACCGACAACACGGCGGCAGTGGCGCGTGTACTGGAGCCGGCGATCGTGACGCTCGCCGTGTTGTACGTCGTGGTGTGGGGCTATCTACACCTCATGGGGAAGATCGAACAGCCCTTCATTGAAGGCGTGAAGCGTCTTCTCACGATGGCGCTGATTCTGGGCGTGTCGCTGCAGTTCTGGCTCTACAACGAAGTCATCGTCAATACCTTTTTCTCGGCGCCGGCGTCACTCGCGGCGGGAGTGATCGGCGCGCCAACGTCGGCGGGGATCGTCGATGAAATCTTGTTCGACGGTGACGATGCGGCCTCACTGCTGCTCGCCAAGGGCGGATTCTTCGACGAGTCCTTTACGTTCTACGTTGCGGGGTTCGCGGTCTATGTGATTGTAGGCCTCACGGCCGTCTACACCATGTTCTTGCTCGCGCTGAGCAAGATCGCACTCTCGGTGCTGATTGCGCTCGGGCCGGTGTTCTTCGCGATGCTGTTCTTTGAGACCACGAAGCGATTCTTCGAATCGTGGATCGCGCAGCTCTCGAACTATGCGTTTCTCACGATTCTCACCGTGATGGTCGCGTCGTTCATGCTGCAAGTGGTCTCCGTGTCGGCGCAGGCTGCGGTTGCTGCGGGCGGAGGCATAGAGATCGCGCATGCGGTGAACGTGTGCGTCGCGGCAGGTCTCACCTTCCTCATCATGAAACAGGTGCCGGCGATGGCGCAGGGACTCTCGAGCGGCGTGGCGCTGTCGAGCTTCGGTGCTGTGTCACGCTTTGTGGGGGCGGGGTTGGGAGCCGCGCGGGGCGTTGGGCGAAGCGCGAAGGATTTCTCGCGCGGTGCATTCGTCGATCGCGACAAAAGCCGTTGGGACAGCATGAGCCGGAAAATGGGTCAGAGGCTGGTCGGCGCGCGAATGCCGAGAGAGCGTCGCCCGCGGGTGAACACGCTCAAGGTTGAAGGTCGCGCATGAACGCCTCGGGTCGGATCTATTTCTTCAGTGTTGCGCTTGCCCTCACCTGTCTTGTCGCGACCGGCTGCAGCACGAAGGCACGACGTGTTGACTGCGATTGGCGGCTGGAGCCGATCAACCAACCCGCGCCGAAGCGCAGTGAGCCGCTCGCAACTACCGCGTCTGAGGCGGGGCGGGCCGACCGATGAGCCGCGACCCCGCGCTCGAACGCTATTTCGAGGAAGCGGCATCGTGGGATGCCGACCGGGCTGCGATGAATGCTCGCAGCATGCGCTTGGCATGGCGTGTGGCGATCGGTTCCTGTGCGCTCGCGGCGATCGCGATCCTGGCGCTCGCGATGCTGTTGCCACTGAAGCGCGTCGATCCATTCGTGATCCGGGTCGACAACACCACGGGAATCGTCGACGTCGTGCCGACGTTCGTTGGACGGGCCGACGTGTCCGAAGTCGTCACGCGCTATTTTTTGACGCACTACGTCACCGTCTGCGAACGCTTCAGTTTCGCGACAGCGGAAAGCGATTACGAAGAATGCGGAGCGTTTCATGCGGCAGCACGCAACCAAGCGTGGCTGGCGTTGTGGGATCGCGCGAATCCCGCATCGCCGCTGAACACCTCCAAGGATGGTTCTTCAGTGCGGGCGCAGGTGAGCGCGGTGAGTTTCTTCGAACGCGGTAATGGTGTCGTCGACCTGGCGCAAGTGCGGTACACCAAGGCGCGTCGCGCATCCTCGAGTGCCAATGATCAAGTCACTCATTGGATCGCGACCGTTCAGTACGTTTATGGCGAGCCCTCGAAGGATCCACTTGCGCGGCGCTGGAATCCGCTCGGGTTCAAAATTGTGGATTTTCGCAGCGAGCCTGAGACGCTGCCGCTCGATGGTCCAGCACTCACCAGCGCAGTCAACGTCGGACGTGGACAGTGAACCGAATGTTTGCGATGGGTTTCTTGACGCTCGCATTGGGATTGTCGGGCGTCGATTCCGTTCAAGCCGAGATGGTCCCAGTCCGGGGCAAAGTTGACAGCCGCATTCGTACGGCGATGTACAACACGGAAGAGGTCTATCGGCTGCACGGATTCGTGGGTTACGTCATTGAGTTGGTACTGGAAGACGGGGAGACCTTCGCTGGCAAGGGTGGTGGGGATCTCGACGGCGTCACCATTGATGCACACGCCAACTCGGTGCTGCTGAAGCCGCGTGCGCCGATAGTCGCGACCAATCTAGTCATCTACTCCGATCGCCGTGCGTACCGGTTCGACTACTCGGCCGAAGCGCGTTCGCCCAATCGCTTTGCGGATGACATCGTCTACGCCGTGCGCTTCCTGTACCCGCCGCGGCCGGAGTCAGCAGAGAGCGTAGAGACCGCCATCGAGAGTGAACTGGCACTCGCCAAAGCCGCTTTGCCCAGGAACTCGGACTACTGGTTCTGCGGGCATCGATCGCTGAAGCCCGTTGCGACATCGGATGATGGCGTGCATACGCGGATCAAATTCCCGGATCGCGCGGAGTTGCCGGCGATCTTCGTGCGCAACGAAGACGGATCGGAGTCGCTGCTTAACTTCTCGATGGACGACGGTGACGTCGTGATCCATCGCCTGGCGCCGAAGTTCATCCTGAGGCGCGGAAGACTCTCCGGTTGCATCGTCAACAAGGGCTTCAACGGCGCGGGAACGCGCCTGGATTCCGGGACGATCTCGCCGCGCGTGGAGCGAGATCGCAGGGCGCCACGGCCATGATTTTCCTCGCTCGATTTCGTCGGCGTCGCGTAGACAATCAACAGTCGACTACGAGCTCAGCCGACTCCATTGCGGAACCGAACTCGGTGCACGTCGATGGAGGAGTAGTAGGCGAACGCGGCGTCAGCGCCGCGCAACGCCCGCCGTCCCTGCAATCGCGAGTCAGCAATGTGCTCGCGGCAGGCTTGATGGGCGTACTCGCGGTCGGATTGTTGGGGTGGTACTACGTGAACTCGATCGGCAGTCGAACTCACGCGAAAGCTGCGGCCGCGTCTTCTGCCAAGGAGAAGGCGAAGGGTGAAATGGCGCTGCGACCGCTGGGTCGCGTTGATCCGCCGCCGCCTACACGCGCCGCGCTCGAAGGGCTCTTGGGCGAAGCTCCAGAAGAGCCGCCGCCGCCCGATTTTCCAGAGGCGTGGCTCCGGCCGGCAGTGGACGGCGCCCCTAACTATGGGAGCCGGCCCGCCGGCAAGTCTCCGGAGGAATTGCGGCTTGAGCGGTTATTGGCGGGGGCGGTGTTTTCATCTCCGGGCATCAGCGCGGCGCAGTCGCCGCCCACATCCGGGGCACCGCTTGGCACCGCGGGCGAAGACGTGGAAAGTCTTCTGCGGCCGAGCGTGACGACGGCGGTGAGCGCGAAGGTGCTGCCGACACAGAGATTGCTGCTGCCGAAGGGCGCGTTTCTCGATTGCACGCTTGAGACAGCAATCGACAGCAGTCTGCCGGGAATGACGACCTGCGTGCTTGCAACTGACACATTCAGCGCCGATGGTTCAGTCGTATTGCTTGAGCGCGGCACGAAGCTTGTAGGCGAAACGCGCGGCCAGGTACGCGCAGGCTCTGCGCGTGTGTTCGTGCTCTGGACCGAAGCGCGCACGCCGAAGGGCGTCGTCGTCGCGTTGGCATCCGGTGGAACGGATGAGCTTGGCCGCTCGGGCTTGCCGGGCACGGTCAATCGTCACTTCTTCGAGCGTTTTGGCGCGGCGATTCTCATGAGCGTGATCGACGGCACGGTGCAGTCGGCGGTGCAGTCGCAGCGCGAAGGCGGCGACACCGTCGTAGTGAGCCCCACCAACTCAAGTCAAATCATGACAGAGGTGTTGAAGTCCACCCTTAGCATCCCGCCGACTGTCGTCAAGCCGCAAGGCGATCGCATCTCGGTGATTGTCGCGCGCGATCTGGATTTCAGGAGTGTGTATGAGCTTCGCGCTGTCGCCAGGTAGCGCAAGCGGAGCAGGCGCCGAGCTAGTCCGGCGCCCACCGGCAGTGATCGAGTCTTCCTCGCTCGATCTCACGTTGCGCGCGCTGCGGCCGATCTTGATCGATAAGCAGGTGACCGAGATCTGCATCAACCGGCCGGGTGAGGCGTACATCGAGACGCGCGAGGGGTGGCGCTGCGTGCCGCTCGCGTTCACGACCTTCGAGTGGTGTATGAGTTTGGCAAAGCTCGTCGCGAACTCCACGCGACAGCGTATCGATGCCGAGTCGCCATTGCTCTCTGCGTCACTTCCGGGCGGCGAACGAATTCAAATTGTGCTCCCGCCAGCGACGACCACAGATACGGTAGCGATCACGATCCGCCGGCCGGCGGATGAAGTGTGGACGCTGGACGAGCTTGCTCAGAAAGGAGTATTCCGGAACACACGAGTGGCCAGTACTGCCGCTGACGACACCGAAATCGAGCTGTTGCGGCTACTAGAGGCCCGGGACTACTCCTTATATATGCGTCGTGCGGTGGCCGCCCGGAAGAACATCCTGGTGTCTGGGCCCACGGGTTCGGGCAAGACCACTTTTACGAAGGCGCTGATTCGAGAGATCCCGCCCGATGAGCGGCTGATCACGATCGAGGATGCCAAGGAGCTGGTGCTCGACCGGCATCCGAATCACGTGCGGTTGTTTTACTCTAAGGACGATCAGGGACTCGCGCGCGTGACTCCAAAACAACTGCTCGAAAGCTGTCTGCGAATGAAGCCCGATCGGATCCTGCTTGCGGAGCTACGGGGCGAAGAGGCCTTCGACTATTTACGCAACGTCAACAGCGGCCATCCGGGCTCGATTACGAGCATTCATGCGGCGAGCGCCGAACTCGCATTCGAGCAGCTCGTGCTGTTGGTCAAACAAAGTCGCGCCGGCCAGGAACTTGCGCGTGATGAGATCAAGCAGATGCTCTATCTATTGATCGATGTCGTGGTGCAGTTCGGCGTCGAGCATCGCGAGCGCTGCATCAAAGAGGTGTGGTATGACCCTGCGCGCAGGCGTCGCACCTTGGCAGCGGCCGGCTAAGCGCTCGCGGCTTGTCCGCGTCGGGCTCGTCGTCATCGCCGTGGGTGCGGCGCTGGTGTTGGCGCAGTACTTGGCTGGTTTCGTCTTCCTGTGGTGGGTAAGGGCGGACGTCCGCGAGGCGAGTCCGCTCACCATCGCACGTTACGCGTACTACTACGGACATCGCGAGGATCTTCGCCAGCGTCTGGTGATTTCGTCGGCCGCGGGCGCCGCGCTGGTCGGAGTTGCCGCCGTCATCGCGCTCTGGCCCAAGGCGCGTGCCCTACACGGCGAGGCGCGCTTCGCCAGTCGGCGCGAGATCAAGCGCGCAGGGTTGTTTGCGAAAGAGGGATTGTTTCTCGGCCGCGTCGGACGACGCTATTTGATTCTCGGCGGCCAACAGGGCGCCATCGTGTCCGCGCCCCCGCGCTCGGACAAGGGAACGGCAATCGTCGTTCCGAATTGTTTGTCGTGGCCGGGCTCGCTCATTTGCCAGGACATCAAGCTTGAGAACTGGCATCTGACTGCCGGCTTTCGCGCGCGCTCAGGGCAGGAGTGTTACCTCTTCAACCCGCTCGACATTCAGGGCAACACGGCCTGCTTCAATCCCATGAGCTACGTGTCGCCCGATCCGAACCTGCGAATCACAGACGTGCAGCGCATCGGTGCAATTCTGTTCCCGGAAATTCCGGGAACCGATCCGTTCTGGACCGCCGGCGGACGCGGCCTTTTCTTGGGGATGGCGTTGTATGTGCTGGAGACCCCGTCGCTCTCCGCCACCCTCGGGGAAGTACTGCGGCAGGGCATGGCGAGTGATGCGGAAGGGTTCGGAGCGCATTGGAAGCGCGTGATCGCCGGACGCCAGAGTGGCAGCCGTCCGCTGTCGCCGCAGTGTGTCCGCGCCATCTCGGACATCATGGACTTGGCGCCTGTGACAGCGTCTTCGATCCGCAAGACCTTTACGAGCCGTCTCGATCTGTGGGCGAATCCGTTGATCGACGCGGCGACGTCGAGCAATGACTTCGACTTTCGCGACTTGCGCAAGCGGCTGATCTCGATCTACATCGGCATCCAGCCGGGCGACCTATCGCTGCTGCGCCCACTGTTGAATCTTTTCATCGAGCAGGCAATCGCGCTTCAGACGCGCGAACTGCCGGAGCACAACCCAGAACTCCGACACCAGGTTTTGTGCCTACTTGATGAGACGACGGCGCCCGGAAGAATCCCGATCCTGGCACACGCGATATCCTATCTACCGGGCTACAACGTACGCGTCCTGCTCGTCATCCAGGCTTACTCGCAGCTGCGGGAGGCGTATGGCGCGAACGCCGCCGACACGATGATGAAGAGCCTCGCGGTGCGCGTGTTGTACGCGCCCAAAGACTTCGCCGAGGCGAACGAGATCTCCCAGGAGCTGGGTTTTACGACAGTGCGTGTCAAAAGCCTTTCACGGCCGCGCGGCAGCCTCTTCACAATGAAGGGCCACAAGCCGGGCAGCGTGAGCGTGAGTGAGCAGAAGCGGCCACTGCTGCTGCCGCAGGAAGTAAAGGAGCTCGGGCGGGATCGAGAGCTGCTGCTCTACGAAGGCCTGCGGCCTATCCTCGCCAAGAAAAATCGCTACTTCGAAGACCCGGTATTCAAGAAACGGCTGTTCCCGCCTCCGCTGCGCGCGACGCTCAGAGTGCGGCGCGAAGAACCGCCTGCCGCGGATAATGACGCGCATGTCTCAACCTCGACCGCAACGACCGTGGATACGCCGCGAATGCGTGCCGCGACTGCGGATGACGTTGAGCGGATCGAGCAACTGACATTGGAAGATTTTGACATCGACTTCGACAAGGTGAAGCTGCCGCCGAAGTCCGAGGGTGAGCTGTTTTCTATCGAGGAGCTCAAGACGGGTGTCCAAAGCTTCGTCACCGTGTTGCACGAACGGTAGGAGACGCCGTGGCGAAGCGAGCAAAATCAACTGACAAACCCAACGATGAGGCGACCACGAAGCCAACGCGCGCTCGCGCGAAGGTACGTGGCCCAAAGACTGCTCCGGACGCGGAAGCAAACGCCATCGAGTTTGCCGCCCAGTCACCAACTGGCGGGACATTCAGTCCGGCGCGAACGTCGAACCCGAAGCGCGAAGCGCAGGATCACGAATCCAAGAAGCCTCGCGAGGCTGCGCGCGCGAAGCCGCCGATGTTGGACAAGCGCGCGCCGCCGATCCCGGACACGGTCCGCGAGCGGTTCATCCAGATCGGGAACAGCTTTTTTTTCCCCGATGGTGCCGAGGCATTCACCGACCATGGCACTCGCGTGACCACACGTTCGGAAAATGCGGTTGTCATTCAGAGCATGGTCGCAATCGCGCGCGAGCGCGCGGCGAGCGCCGTGACAGTTGCAGGCACCGACCTATTCAAGAAAGAAGCCTGGTTTGCCGCGCGCCTCGTCGGCCTCGATGTGCGCGGCTACAAGCCCACCGCGCTCGAGCAGGAGCGCCTGGTGCGCGCGATTGCCCGGCGCCGCGACGCGGAGCTAGGCGAGGAGCCATCGACCATGAACATTTCAGCCAATCCTGACGAGGAAAAATCTCAACGGTCGCGGCGCGCGCCTTCGCCGGCGGCGACGCGTGAGCGCCCCGAGGGCGAGCTCATCGTCGGTCGACTGGTCGATCACGGCCCGGCGTCTTACCAGCACAAACCCAATCAGCCCATGTCTTACTACGTGCGTATCGAGACGGAGCGTGGCGATAGGGAAATCTGGGGCGTAGATCTGGAGCGAGCCTTCCGTCAGTCACTGAGTACACCAGGTATTGGCCAGGAGATTGGCGTGCGCGCGATCGGACGCGATCCGGTGACGGTGCCCGCGACGAGGCGCGATGCCGAAGGCCGCGAGACCGGAAGGGAAGAACTGCAGACGCACCGAAATCAATGGAGCGTCGAGAGCAAGGAGTTTCTGGATCGACGGCGCGAGATGGCGGATGTATTTCGCAACGCGGTGGCAGGCGCCGCTGATGCCACCAAGAAGTTCCCGGAGCTCGAAGGTAGTTATCTGCAGCTGCAGATGGCGCGCGCGGGCGTCGAGCAGCGCATCGAGAGCGTCGCGGCACGCGAGCAGTTCGTGGAGGCGCTACGCGAACACTTGGCGAAGTCCATCCAATACGGCCAAGCGCTCGAGCCTGTACGGCTGAAAGCGCGAAGTGAGCAGGAGCCGGAGAGATTACGGGACCGGGACTACGCGCCGACGCGCTGACCTTGCGATGAGCGAACTCACCGACGACCCTCAGCAACGCCGAGTCGCGCCGTCTCGGGCTCAGCCGGGTAGGCTAATCACCGGGCGACTCGAGGCGCATGGACGGGCTAACTATCAGTTCAGCTCGGATGGTAGTCCATCTTATTACGTTAAGATTCTCTCGAGCAGCGGCATCGAAACACTCTGGGGCGTCGACCTGGAGCGCGCGATCAAAAAATCGACGACGCAACCGAAGGTCGGATCATTGATCGGCGCGCGGCGCGAAGGCTCGGAACCGGTGACACTGCCCGCCTCTGGCGTCGATCGCGCTGCGACCCATCCGCGAACCGCACGCCGCGCGCAGTGGGTCGTCGAGAGCGTAGCGTTTTTCGCCGAAGCCCTGCAGCGCGCGCGGCGCGACCGCGAACTGCAGCTTGCCGATCAGAAGGCGCTACGCGACCGCCCCGAGCTACGAAGTGCCTTCATCAGCCTTCACGTCGCGCGAGAGTTCGCGGAACGCCACATTCGAGATCCGCGCGACCGCGAGTTGTTCATCGAGCGCGTCAGAGTCGTCATGACGATGTCTCTTAAGAACGGCACGCCGATCCCGGAGCCGCGTCGGCGTTCGCCGTCTCCATTGGTGTCTACGCCGCGCCGCGACGATCCAACGCGCTGAGCGCGGGAATCGCAAAGGAAAAAAAAGGGCGGGCTTACTGGAGAAGCGAGGCTATCACGCCGTGCTCGCCGTCAAGGACGAGTGCGCGGACGCACTCGCCGCCTGCGGCGGTCTGCCGATCCTTGACGGCTGCGCGCGCCGTGATCCTGGGAACGCGGGCAATCCCGCCCAGAAGATCACTGAATCCTGGAGTTCATCATGACTACCGAAACACATGCTCAGTTTCAATTCATTGGCGTGCGTCACTTGAGTCTTTCGCCTATCAATGTCCGCAAGACCGGCGGCGATTCCGGAATCGAGCAGCTCGCTGATCTCATCGCCGCCGAGGGCATCCTGCAAAATCTCGATGTTTACGAGAGCGAGGGAGGCGAGGGCAAGAAAAAGACGACGCACGCGGTCGTCGCTGGCGGCCGCCGCTGGCGCGCGCTGCAATTGCTCATCCGGCAGAAGCGCATCAAGCCCGACTACACCGTGCCATGTCTCGTCGTGAGCCGCGATCGCGCGGTGCAGATCAGCCTGGCGGAGAACTCAGGGCGCGAGGCGATGCATCCCGCGGACGAGTTTGACGCGTTCCGTCAGCTCATCGATGCCGGGCAGTCCGTCGAGCATGTCGCCGCGCGCTTTGGCGTATCACCACTCATCGTGCAGCGCCGACTGAAACTTGCCAACGTGTGTCCAGCGTTCGTCGCGCTCTATCGCGAAGCCAAGATCACGCTCGAACATCTTATGGCCTTCGCCGTGACGGACGATCACGTCCGGCAACAGCAGGCCTGGGATGCGCTCAAGCCCTACGAGCGGCATCCGAGCGCGTTGCGCGCACTCTTGACGGAGCACGAAGTCTCCGCGCGCGATTCGCTCGCGAAGTTCGTCGGCGTCAAATCGTACGAGAAGGCTGGTGGCATCGTTCGGCGCGATCTGTTCGAGCAGGAGGATGAGGGCGTGATGCTCGACAGCGAACTACTGCGCCGACTCGCGGTCGAGAAGCTGGAGAAACATGCCGCGAAGCTCAAGGAGGAAGGCGTGACCTGGGTCGAGGTGCGTCCGCAGTGGGATTACTCGGATCGGGCCCAGTACGGCCGCGCACGCACAACGCTGCGGACGGCGACTGACAAGGAGCAGGCGCAAATCGACACTCTGAATGCGCGCCGTGCCGAGATCGATGCGCAAATGGAGGCGGCAGGTGAAGACGAGAGTCGGTACACGGAACTGTCCGAGCAGATGGATGGCGTGGACTCGCAGATCGAAGCAATCGATGAGACGCGCGAGCTCGTCGACCCAGCGCAGCAGTCCTGCGCCGGCGCAGTCGTGACCGTCGGGCACGACGGCAAGGTGCGCATCGAACGAGATCTACTCAAGCCCGATGATGCGAAGCGGTTCGCAACGTCTCGCCGGAACTCGGCCGCCGCGCCGAAAGCGTCGCGCTTGCACTCCGCAGCGCTCGTGCGCCGACTGACTGCGCACCGCACGCTTGCCCTGCAGGCGGTACTGGCCGATCGAGCAGATGTCGCGCTGCTCGCGTTGACTCATCGATTGGTCCTGCGGACTTTCCCGCTTTACGGTTCGTTGAGCGACAGCGCTCTGGAGATCAATGTGCGGAGTGCGATGCTCAGCGCGCATGCCAAGGAACTCGCCGGTAGCAAAGCTCACGTGGCCTTGAACGCGCGGCGCGAATCGATCGAAGCCACGCTGCCAAAAGATGCGCAGCACTTGTTCACCTGGCTACTCGATCAGCCGCAGGCCGACGTGCTGGCAGTCCTCGCGTTCTGCGTCGCGCAGAGCGTCGATGGCGTGACCGAAGATGAAACGAGCGGGGCGGTCGACGAACTTGCGCGCGCTGCCGGGCTCGACATGCGTGATTGGTGGAGTGCGACGGCGGCAAACTACTTCGGAAGCGTGCCGAGAGCGCGCGTCCTCGAAGTGGTTCGGGGTGCTGCGTCGGCGGAAGCGGCTGCGATGCTCGCTAAACTCAAGAAGGCGGCGCTCATTCAAGCGGCCGAGGAGAAGATGGTCGGGACGGGCTGGCTGCCTGCGCTCCTACAAAACACAAACTGACAATCTGACTTGGGAACTCGGACCCGGGCGTGGCCATCGCGCTCGGGTCCATTGTTTTGGAGCGCCGAGACGGAAGAAGAGTGGGCGGGACTGCCTGAATAGTTTGAGCCTATCACGCCGTGCTCGCCGTCAAGGACGAGCGCGGCGGCGCGCTCGCCGCCTGCGGCGGTCTTCGATCCTTGACCGCTGCGCGCGCCGTGATCGCGAGTCCTTGGGCAATCCCGCCCAGAAGATTCCGAGGATCGCTGTCATGAACGATATCACTGTGTCGCAGGGTCAGACGAAAACACGCGTCCGCAAACCCAAACTGTACAACGCGCCGCCGACTGAATCGGGTGCTGACCTGTTGCAACCAGCAGCAAGTCTGTCTGCCGAAGAATTCCGTGTGCTCGTGCAGGCTCGCTCGATCCTGCTCAGGCTTGCCGGGACGCCGGGAGTCAGTCTGAGTGCGCCGAGCGCGACTCGGCAGTACTTGACCACATTGTTAGCTCCGCAGGAGCGCGAGTTGTTTATGCTCCTCGCGTTGGACAACCGCCATCGAGTCATCGCAAGCGAGATCCTGTTCGCGGGCACGATCGATGGTGCGAGCGTCCATCCGCGAGAGGTCGTGAAGTGCGCGCTGCGACACAATGCGGCCGCTGTGATCTTTTCACACAATCATCCCAGCGGTGTTGCAGAACCGAGCCAGGCAGATGAGCTCATCACGAGACGCCTTCGCGACGCATTGGCCTTGGTCGACATCCGCGTTCTGGACCATTTGATCGTTGGCGCTGGAAGCACCTGCTCGTTTGCAGAAAGGGGACTCATCTAGGGCTGCGTCCGAAGAACGGAGAAGGATCGCCCCGGGGTCCTTCTTCATTTCGCCGCGAATCCCGGGCGCATCAGTTGGGCGCCGTCGCTACTTCTTCTTGGCGCTGGCCCGTTTCTTCTTGCGCGCGAGCTTCAGCTGCACGCCAACGGGCTGATCGATGAAGCGGAAGCGAATTCCCTCCACCATCGCCTTGTACTTCACCGCACCGGGAGTGCGCCCGAGTTCCTTCGCCGCCAGGCGCGCAGACATTCTCGCTTTGGCTAACGCACGCATCTTCTTGAGATCAGCCGACGTCCAAGGGGCGTTGTGCATACGGGTCGAGTTGTTCACGTATCAAGTCCTCGTCGAAAGTGGTGACCGAGTGTAGCAGTAGCTAGCGATTCGTTGTCACCCTCCCGTGTCGCCGACCATTTGCGTGGGCCTGATCCTGCGTGCATCCGTGCAGGGAACACAGAAGTGGCGACGGCGATAGAGTGAGGAGAAGGGGCGGGATTGCCTGAATCGTTTGAGCCTATCACGCCGTGCTCGCCGTCAAGGACGAGTGCGGGGACGCACTCGCCGCCTGCGGCGGTCTTCGATCCTTGACCGCTGCGCGCGCCGTGATCCCGGGGACTCGGGCAATCCCGCCCCAGAAAATCCTGAGGATCCGATCATGAATTCCATTTCCAATCTATCTTTCGGTTCGGCCGCCAACGTGTTCAGCGGCGCGATGTCTCTCGATGCCGTTCGTCAACGCGCACCTGCGGTGTTTGCGTCGTCGGCTCATGAGCGCACCACCGCCAAGTACACGTTCATTCCCACCGAGCGCGTGTTGTCCGGGCTCATGAGCGCGGGGTTCGTTCCCGTCGATGCGCGGCAGGCGCACACGCGTCGCGCGAGTCCGCTGCATGCACGGCACGTCGTACGGCTGCGGCGGCGGTTTGAGACCGTGCAGTTACGGGACGCCGTGCCAGAGGTTGTGTTCCTGAACAGCCACGATGGGACCAGTGCCTATCAACTTCGGATGGGTCTCTTCCGGGTCGTGTGCACGAACGGCTTGATCGTGTCTCGTGGCGCATTCCCGACGTACTGCGCATCGCATCGCGGTGACGTTGTGGACGAAGTGATCACCGGTGCGCTCGAGGTTTCGGAGCGGTTCGGAAGTCTCGCTGCACAAGTCGAGCGCATGGAGCAGCGGCCGATGTTCAAGGATGAACAGATCGAGTTTGCGGAACGGGCGCTGACGTTACGGTTCACGGAGCTGGCGGAGTGCGGCATGCAGCCGTCGCAGCTGCTGACCTGCCGGCGCGCGGAGGATGTGGGTGACGACCTGTGGAGCGTGCTCAACCGATGCCAGGAGAACCTGCTCGGCGGGGGGTTGAGCCGGCGAGCTGCGAGTGGCCGACTGACGCGTACGCGGCGTATCACTTCCATCCGGGAGGACGTGAGACTCAATGGCCGGCTGTGGGATCTGGCGACGGAGGTGTTGGCGGCCTGACTTGGTGAGGTCGGGGAGAGGGCGTCGGCAGCGGCGCTCTCTCCTGTATTTGCTACGGCCGCGGGATCGGTCTGACGAACTATGCTTTAAGGCCCGTCCGCCAGAGGAGTCCAAGCTATGCCCGGTTTACGAATCAGCGAAGCCTCTCAGAAAGCCCTGCGGGCGCGGCTCGCGAGCGCAGAAGGGGAAGAGGCTTTAATGAAACTGGCGCGACTCATTGCGGACTCGGCAATCGATGAATTGTCGCCTGACCTGCGCGCGACGTCGGACACGCCGGAGGGGACGAAGGCGTTTCTTGATGCGTGGCCCGATCTCGTGTCCGCGTTCCTGTTCCGAGGTTCGCGCCGGGCACCCGCAAAGGACCACGCAAAGAAGTCCCGCAAGGAGCCAGGCAGGCAAGGACGAAAGCGCAGTGAAGCGTTAGAGCGGCGGTCTACTGCAGTTCGAAGTTGTGAGGTTTCGGTCGCATTTTCCTTGATAGGCAGGATAGCTTGCTGCTTGCTGTTGGCCCACATTGTGGTTCATGAGCTG
>JBDTSP010000025.1:0-57313 GCA_039931065.1 Pseudomonadota bacterium
CCGAGAACCCCAACCCGGCACCACTTTCCTCGCCGCCCCTCTGTCCTTGAACCTGAGAGATCGGGCCCGCGCTGCCTCCATATAGAAGACGCTGCGTGCCGCACCCCTTCGGTGGATGACTCCGGTCGGTTAAACCCAAGCCATCACTCTCCAGAGCCCGCCTTCAAACCCCGCCGTTCTTTTGCCTGAGCGTTTCCGGGCGGAAACTTGCGCCTTCGGCGCCCTCATTAAAGAGGGTCTCTCGGACTGAGTCTGGTCAATTGGCGAACGGGTGGCATGATAGCAGCCCTTTCCGCAGCTTCGAGCGAGACTTTCATGAAAGCGCGCCGCAACGCATTCGTTTTGGCATTAATCGCAGCCACGACAACGCTGTCCGCGCCTTCCCTCGTCAACGATGAAGGACGGGAAGCGGCCGTCAAGGCCGCCGAACTCGCGCGTTTCAAGGCCAACGTCGAGGCGGACGCGACGGCGCTCGGCCTGCTGCTCGCCGACGACCTCGACTACGTGCACTCGAACGGGGACGTCGACACCAAGGCGTCGTTCATCGAGTCGTTGACCAGCGGACGGCGCGACTACATCGCGATGACCACGGACATGCAGAAGGTGCGCGTGTTCGGCGACGTCGCCGTCATTCGCGGCCTCGCCAGGGTGACCGTGGCCACCGACGGCAAATCCCAGGAACTCGCCATCGGTTACACCGACACCTGGGTCTGGAAAGACCAGCGTTGGCAGATGGCGGCCTGGCACTCATCGCGATACGCCGTCCCGGCTGCCCCCGCCAAATAGCAAAGTGGTAGTTAGATGAGCTCGCCTCGCCGCATGACCCTGCCCGTCCACGTCGGTCGCGTGACCGTCGGCGGGCCCGCGCCCATCGCCGTGCAGTCCATGACCAACACGGACACGGCCGATATCGAGGGCACCGCGCAGCAGATCAAGGCGCTGGCGCGCGCGGGCTCGGAGCTCGTGCGCATCACGGTCAACGAAGACGAGGCGGCGGCCGCCGTGCCGAAGATTCGCGACCGGCTGGCGCAGATGGGTGTCGGCGTGCCCATCATCGGCGACTTCCATTTCAACGGTCACAAGCTGCTGCGCGAACATCCGGCCTGCGCCGAGGCGCTGGCGAAGTACCGCATCAATCCGGGCAACGTGGGCCGCGGCAGCAAACGCGATCCGCAGTTCGCCGAGATGATCGAGTTCGCCATCCAGTACCAGAAGCCGGTGCGCATCGGCGTGAACTGGGGCAGCCTCGACCAGGAATTGCTCACGCGCATGATGGACGAGAACAACGCGCGCGCCACACCGCTGTCCGCGCAGGAGATCATGCGTGAAGCCGTGGTCGCCTCCGCGCTGCAGAGCGCCGCTCGCGCCGTGGAGATCGGCCTGCCGCGCGATCGCATCATTCTTTCGGCCAAGGTTTCGGGCGTGCAGGATCTCATCGCGATCTACCGGCGGCTGGCCGAGCGATGCGATTACCCGCTGCACCTCGGCCTCACCGAGGCCGGCATGGGCAGCAAGGGAATCGTCGCCTCGACCGCCGGCATGTCGGTGCTGCTGCAGGAAGGCATCGGCGACACGATTCGCGTATCGCTCACCCCCGAACCCAACGGCGACCGCACCAACGAGGTCATCGTCGCGCAGGAAATCCTGCAGACCATGGGCCTGCGCTCGTTCATGCCGATGGTGGTCGCCTGCCCGGGCTGCGGCCGCACCACGAGCACGTATTTCCAGGAGCTCGCGCAATCGATCCAGTCGCACCTCCGTCATCGCATGCCCGAATGGCGCAAGTCGTACGACGGTGTCGAGGACATGACGGTGGCCGTGATGGGCTGCGTCGTGAACGGCCCCGGCGAAAGCAAACACGCCAACATCGGAATCTCGCTGCCAGGTACGGGCGAGCGGCCGGTCGCGCCGGTTTATGAGGATGGCGAGAAAACCGTGACGCTCAAGGGCGAACGTATCGCCGCAGAATTCCAGGAACTGGTCGAGAAGTACGTGGCGCGCAGCTTCACACGCAAGCAGGCTGCGACCGCGGAACAGGAGTTGAACGCATGAGCAGCAACGACGACACCCTGATCAACAAGCAGTGTGTTCCCTGCCACGGCGGCATCGCCGCATTGACGCCGGCCGAAGCTCAAAAGATGTTAGGCCGCCTGCTCGCGTCGAAAGAAGGTGGCTGGCAGCTGGTCGAAGACGGCAAGGCGCTCAAGCGCGAGTTCAAGTTCGCGGACTTCTACCGGGCGATGAGCTTCGTGAATGCCGTGGCGCACATCGCCAATGCGCAGGACCATCACCCCGACATCGAATGCGGTTGGGGTTATTGCCGCATTCGTTACCAGACGCATGCCATCGGCGGGCTGCACGAGAACGACTTCATCTGCGCCGCCCGCATCGACGCGCTCCCCATGGGCTGACTCAATTCCGCGCGACGGTGCCGCCGCCCTCGCGGCCTCGTGGGTAGTTTCCAATGTGTACGCGCGACGCCATGGCGGTGGTCACCATTCCGCGGCGCGGATTCCACGAATAGATGGCGCCATCGGGGGCGCTGTAGAACGCCGAATAACAGCCGACATTCCGGTTGCGGTACGCGCCGAGCACGTCTTCCTCCGACAGCCGCGCTTCGCCGCGGCGCGGGTGCGTGTGCCACTCGCCGACGACGATGGCCCCGGCGGGAATCAATGCCCCGGCCCGCGCCACCTCGACGACGCAACTGCGCGCGACGCAGCGCGATCCTCGCACCACGGCGCTATCGAGCGTCGCGCCCACTCGATAGATGAATCCGAAGTATTCGTGGTTGACCGACAGCGGCCCGAACGTCGCGAACTGCTGACGCACGTGGGCTTCGACTGAATCGGAAAGGCAGCTCGGCGCATCGTTGGCTGTCGCGCTCACGCCCACAGCCAGCAACAGCGCCGCGATCGATGCGCGGCTCGCTGGAAACATTGCTCCTTCCCCCCGGAAGAGTGGCGACACACGCCAATGGGGGAAGTATAGGAGCGTCCCCGGCCGCTAACTAAAGGATTTCTACGCAGTGGAAGAAACGATCGGGCGTGACGCCTAACGATTGCCGGTGCGCGCGACCGGCCGGAACAGGGACTTCACGCGTCCCCAGCCTTTGAGCGCATCCACCCAGTTGAGCGATGCCGAGGCGGCAAAAGCTTCGTGCACGCCGCCGGCGCCGAGAAAGATGCGGTAGTGGTGCAGGGACTGCGCGTCCTTCTCCTGCAGCTGGTATTTGTTCACGTGCGCCTTGAGCGCGGGCGAACCCTTGATCTCGGCGACCGCCAGATGACAGCCCTCGGTGATCGTCGAGTTGCACTGCTCGAACGGCGTAACCCGGTGCCAACACAAGCGGCCGAAGAAAACCACGAAGGGCTCGAGTTCCCGCATGTAGATCGTCATGGTCGCCTTGCGCTCCTCGAGCGCAAACGTGCAACGCTCGAATCGGCTCGCGTCCATGGTCGGCAGCAGGATTACGGGAACGATCTCGATCGCCATTCGGCAAGTATTCCCGAATGGCGATAAGAACCTGTGACCGATCCGACAGAAAAGCGGAAAGTCAGGCCGCGCGCCGCGCTTCGAACCGCAACAAGTAAAGTCCGCTGCCGATGATCACCGCGGCGCCCGCCAGCGTCTGCCATTCCGGCGTCACGGACCAGACAAACAAGTCGATCAGGATCACCCAGGCCAGACCCGAATATTCGAGCGGGGCGACGGTCGCCGCCGGGCCGCGTTTGAACGCCTCGGTGATGCCCCATTGGCCGATGGCTCCGGTGATGGCAATTCCACCGATGAGCAGATAGTGCTCGCGACGGATCGGCTGCCAGTCCGGCAGCGCGATCAGCGTCGCGCCGATCGCGAGCATGCAGGTCATCCAGAAAATCATCGACTGCGTGCTGTCGGTGCGGCCGAGGATTTTCACCAGCACGGAAGACAACGCATAACAAAACGCGGTGCCGAGTACGGCGATCGTGCCGAGCAGGCCGAACCCGGCGGCGCCGGGCCGCAGGACGATCAACACGCCGGCGAATCCGACGACGATCGCCACCCACTGCGTGCGCTGCACACGCTCGCCCAACATGAAGATCGAGAACACCGCGATCAGCAGCGGCGCGACGAAAAACAGCGCGTATGCCTTGGAGAGCGACAGTTCCTTCAACGCGAAAGTAAACGTGATCATCATGAAGACCGACAAGACGCCGCGGATCAGGTGCAGTGACCAGCGGACACGCGTCAGCTGGCCTGCGCCGCCCACGTATAGCGCCCAGACGAACACCACGGGCAACGCCGCGAGGCCACGCAATGCCGCCACCTGTGCCGACGGATAAAACGCGGTCAGCCACTTGAGACTCGCGTCCATGAGCGTGAACGAGGCGACCCCCGCGAGCATGTAGGCCATGCCGGCCACGCGTGGGTTCTTGATGCCGAACAAGGAAAGGTTTACCGCGCGGCGAGCGGCAGCTCGCCCGCCAGCCCCATCGCGCGTTCGATGAACAGACGTTTGGCCAGCGTCGAGCGACCCACCCACGGCATGCCGCGTTGCGCGAGTTCCGCCACGCGTCCTGTGCCGCGCGCCAGCAGCCGATCGAACGCATCGATGGCGCCGCTCATCAGATCATTCTCGCTGCGCCGCCAGCGCTCGTAACGCCGCAGGATGCGCTCGGCACCCGGGTCTTCGCGGGTCCGCAGCGCATCGCCCAACACGTCGGCCAGCGCGGCGGCGTCTAACAGGCCGAGGTTCGCGCCCTGCCCGGCCAGCGGATGCACCACGTGCGCCGCGTCGCCGACCAGCGCAACGCGCGCGCTGATGTAGCTGTCCGCCGAAAGGCGCCACAGCGGAAATTTTACGCGCTCGCTCGCGAGCTTCACCTTGCCGAGCGCGCCGTCGAAATCTTTCTCGAGATCGCGTTCGAAATCTTCCGCTGTCGCCACCAGCAGCTTTTCCGCCCGCGCCGTGGGGATGGACCAGACGATGGAGCTGTGCCCATCGGCGAGCGGCAGGAATGCCAGCGTGCCGTCGCCCAGGAATCTTTGCCAGGCGGTGTGCTGATGCGATCTGGCGGTGCTCACCATCGCGACCAGCGCGGTTTGTCCGTAGTCGGTACGCGAGACGCTCAGGCCCGCGAGCTCGCGCACGCGCGACTGCGCGCCATCGGCGCCGACCACCACGCGCGCGCGGACGTCGCGCTCGCCGGCGCGCAGGCGTACGGCTTCGCGCTCGTGTTCGAGCGCCGTGATTTCTCCTTCAGCCAATACGACTCCGAGGCGCCGCGCGGCACCCGCCAGCGCCGCCTGCAGCACGTAGTTCTCGGTGATGATGCCGAGATCACGCTCGCCCATTTCGGCGGCGTCGAACACCAGCGCATCGCCGCCGTGCGGCGGCACATCGGCGTGCCAGACATGCATGCGTTCGTAAGGCGCACTGCGCGTCGCGGCGATCTCATTCCACGCGCCGGCCGCCCGCAGGATTTTCTCGCTGGCGCGCGACAGCGCGAACACGCGCAGATCCACGGCGGGCAGATGTCGGGAGTCGAGCGAGTCGGGAATGCGCCGGTCGTAGACGACGATGCTCGCGGGCGCAATGCCGGCGATCCTGGCGAGCAGGATGGCGGTGGCGAGCCCGATCGGACCGGCGCCGACCACCGCGACGTCATAGTCGGGTTTCATTCCAGCGGCAGTCCGCGCGCCAGGCGCGGCATGCGGCCGGCGAATCCCCAGCTCACACGCGACAGGGCGCGTTTGGCGGCAGGGCTCAGATCGAACAGCAGCAATCCGAAATTGCGGGCCAGGCCGACACCCGGAGTGTCGCTGCCAAAGAGTTTCACGAGGCTGTCGGTGAAACGCGTGACGCCCTGACGATCCTCGGCGCGCCAGGAGGCGAACCGGGCCAACAGCTCTTCGCTGGGATCCCCGACGGCCGAGCTGGCCAGCATCTCCGCGAGCGTCGCCGCGTCGCGCAGGCCGAGGTTGAAACCCTGACCCGCCACCGGATGCAGCGACTGTGCGGCATTACCGATGAGCACCACGCGACCGGCCACGGTTTTCGCGGCGCGCGACAACGCAAGTGGATAGGTGTTGCGGCGGCCGATTTTTGTCCAGCGGCCGGCGCGCCAGCCGAAGGCCGACAGCAATTCCGCAGCGAATGCGTTCTCATCGAGCGCGACCAGTTCCGCGGCACGCGCCGGCGCGACCGCCCACACGACCGTGTAGCCGCCCCCGGTCACCGGCAGGACCGCGAGCGGCCCCGATGGGGTGAATCGTTCGAACGCCTCGCCGTTGTTAGGCCGCTCGGTCGCGGCATTCACGACGATGGCGACCTGTTCGTAATCCTCGACCGAGGCGTCGATGCCGGCGCTGGCCCGCAGCACAGACCCCGCGCCATCCGCGGCCACCGCAACCGCCGCACGGATGCGTTCGGTCACCCGTTCCGGCCCGCGCTCCGTGCTCACCTCGGTCACCACATCGAGCACCACGCCGTCATCGCGCAACGTGGCGCCCTTGACCTGCGCTGGGACGGCGAGAGTGACATTGGGCACCTCGCGCAGCGCCTGCCAGAGCGCTCGTCCGATCGCGCGGTTGGGCACCACGTAACCGAAGGCGTGTACGCCCTGCTCCCGCGCATCGAGCCGTGCAACTCCGAAGCGGCCCGCGTCGGAGACATGGATCGCGCGAATGGGCGTGGACTCGGCGGCCATCGCCGGCCAGACCCCGAGCGATTCGAAGATCTGTTTAGACCCGTTGCCGATCGCGGTGGTGCGTTCGTCGAAGCTCGGCTGCGCGGCCGAATCGGGCGAGACGCTTTCGATGAGCAGGACGCGCAGGCGAGTCGCGCGCAGCGCAAGCGCGAAGCTCGCGCCGACCATGCCTCCGCCGACGATCACCACGTCCCAGTCTTTCAAGCGAATGCCTGCATGACGCCGCTCATCCCACCGACGCCATCAGCCGCTCGATCGCGACGGCATCCTTGGGCACGCCGTCGGTCAGCACTTCGCAGCCGTCGCGCGTGACGACCACATCGTCTTCGATACGAATGCCGATGCCGTGGAATTTCTTGGGCGCCCCCGGGGTGCCCGGCGCGACGTAGATGCCGGGCTCGATGGTCAGCGCCATGCCGGGCTCGAACACGCGCCATTCGTTGCCGAGCTTGTAGTCGCCGACGTCGTGCACGTCCATGCCGAGCCAGTGGCCGGTGCGGTGCATGAAGTATTTGCGATACGCGCCCGACTCTTCGAGCTTGGCGGCCCGCCCCTTCAGCAGGCCCACCTTGATCAGACCCTGCGTGATCACCTTCACCGCGGCTTCGTGCGGTTCGTTCCAGTGATTGCCGGGCTTCACGCGTTCGATGGCGGCGAAGTTCGCCTCCAGCACGATTTCATACAGCGCCCGCTGTTCAGGCGTGAAGCGGCCGTTCACCGGGAAGGTGCGCGTGATATCGGAGGCGTAACAATTGACTTCGCATCCGGCGTCGATCAACAGCAGATCGCCCGCGCGCAACACCGCATCGTTCTCGCGGTAGTGGAGGATGCAGCCGTTCGCGCCGCCACCCACGATCGGCAGGTAGGAAGTATCCGCATTGTGCAGCCGGAACTCGTGCAACACATCGGCGGCAATTTCGTATTCGTGTTTGCCCGGCGCGCAGGACTGCATGGCCCGCACGTGTGCGCGCGCGGCGATGCGCGCGGCCTCACGCATGGTGTCGACTTCGGCGCGGCTCTTGAACAGGCGCATATCGTGCAACACGTGATCGAGGGCGACCATCTCGAGCGGCGGCAGTCGGCCGTTGCGCGCCTGAGTACGCAGTCCGTTGACCCAGCCGACGACGCGCTGGTCGAATTCCGGATGTGTACCCATCGCGTAGAAAACCTTGCCACGGTTTTCCATGAGGCCCGGGAGGATCTCGTCGATGTCCGCGATCGGGAAGGCATCGTCGGCCCCGTAGTCGCGCGTGGCGCCCGCGGGGCCGGCACGTCGACCGTCCCAGGTCTCGCGCGCCGGATCGCGGTCGCGCACGAACAGGATGTATTCACCTTGCGGACGCCCTGGCACCAGCACCGCGACGGACTCCGGTTCGTTGAAGCCGGTGAGATAGAAGAAATCGCTGTCGGGCCGATACGCGTATTCGACGTCGTTGTTGCGCAGCCGAACCGGCGCGGTCGGGACGATGGCGATGGTGTCGCGGCCCATCTGCTTCATCAGCGCGCGGCGCCGGCGGCGATATTCGTCACGGCCTATCTGCCCCACGAAGGGCGCCGACGGCACTCGCGCCGCGGCGGGCTTGCGTCGGGCGGTGGCGGACGGCGTATTAATGTATGGACGCGGCGCCGGGCGCCGGCTCCTCGCCGCGCGCGGGCGCCAGCTCGACGAACAACAGTTGCACGCCGACGCGGACGAACTCGACCACCTCCGCGAAGGCGACCTCGTTTTCTTCGGTCTGCTCGTCGGCATCGACGCCGACGTGGGTGATTTCGGTCAGATCGCGAATGATCTCGCCGGCTTCGGTCGAAACGTTGCCCGGGTCCGGAGTGCTCCCGGAACCGATTCCGTAAAGGAAGCCCTGGCACCACAAGCTCAGCGCTTCGGCGCGCTCGGCGAGCGGCGCGTCATCGTCCGGCAACAGCGGCTCGAAATCCGCGTCGCTGCCGACGAGCGTGCGCACCATCGCGTTGTAGATGTTCTGCAGCACCGGGCTGCGCGGCGCTTCCGTGTCGGGCGCATCGTCGGGAAGGATCTCTCCCAACCACTCGATGAGGCCGTAATTGCACGAGCTGCACAGCGCACCGGCCAGAATTCCATGCGCTTCAGCCGGGTCCTGCAGTGCTCGCGCACCCCTTAACACTTGCTCGAATTCATCGTAAGTAGCGGCCAACATGGAGGAATTATGCCCGAGTGGATAACCGATTGACCCCCCTTCGATGCGGGCCCTATAGTCCCGCGCCATGACAGACAACAACAAATCAGGCTTCGACGCGGAATTCGTCCGCCTCGAGCGCCGCATCGAAGAACTTCTCGTCGCCGTCGACACTCTCAAGGAAGAGAATCGCGCCCTGCGCCAGCGCCAGGAATCGCTCGCCGCCGAACGCTCCGCGTTCGCGCAGCGCAACGATCAGGTGCGCGCGCGGGTCGAAGCGATGATCGGTCGCCTCAAGACGATGGAGCACACTGCGTGAGCGAGAAAGAGCCGGCGCAAGTCACCGTTCGTATTCTCGAAAAGGAATACTTCATCTCCTGCCCGCAGGATGAACGCGCCGCTCTGCTCGATTCCGCTGAATACCTCAACAAGAAGATGCGTGAAGTGCGCGACACCGGAAAGGTCGTCGGCGCGGATCGCATCGCCGTCATCGCCGCGCTCAACATGGCGAACGAACTGCTGCGTCTGCGCAAGCAGGACACCGAATTGCAGGGAAATGTCAGTGGCCGCGTGAAGCACATGCGCGAGCGCGTCGAAACTGCGCTTCAGCGCACACGCCAACTGGATCTGTAAGACAAGAATCTGCTGACTTGCGTCGCATTCCTGCAGGAAGGTTGTAGTAGAGTGACTCCCGCGCTACCTGTGGTGTTCGACAGTAAGTCGGGTTACCTCTCGACCGTAATGTAAACGCCCGGGACCAACGCTTTCTGACAGCATTGTGCAGGTCCGCCTCTGGCGGAAAGCCTTAAATGTCGGGGCAGGTCCCACCTTGTTGCTCTGGTTCGAGAGCAATGACTTACACCGGCACCCTCGGGTAGCGTTTTCTCCTGACTCTTCGTGATCACGAAGCAAACCCTCCGCAAAGAACTCCTCGCCGCGCGCAGAGCGCTGCGGCCAGCTGCGCGTGAACGCGCGGCCCATGCGGTTGCCGCCCACATCGCCAACTCCCGCTGGCTCGCCCCGGGCAAACGAATCGGTTTGTATGCGTCGATGGCGCAGGAGCTCGGCACCGCTCCCCTCATCGAACTCGCGCGCGAACGCGGCTGCGAAATCTTCCTGCCTCGCATCACCAGCATGCGCGCGCGCCGCATGCGTTTCGTGCCGCTCAACCCGCGAGCGCGCCGGCATTCGTTCGGAATGATCGAACCCGAAGGCCACGAATGGCTCGGAGCGCGGTTCCTCGACACGATCTTTGTCGCCGGTGTGGGGTTCGACCGCCACGGCGCGCGCCTCGGACATGGCGCGGGCTTCTACGATCGCGCACTCGCCTTCCGCCACCTGCGCAATCATTGGCGCGGACCGCGCCTCGTGGGTCTCGCCTATTCATTCCAGGTCGTGCCGCACATTCCCGTGACTGCGAACGACGTGTTCATGGACTACATCGTCACGGACAGGGGAATCGATGAATTACTGGCTGATGAAGACGGAGCCGTCGACCTTCGGAGTCGATGATCTCGCCGACAAACCCCGGAAAACCGCCATGTGGGACGGCGTGCGCAACTACCAGGCACGCAACATGCTTCGCGACGACTTCAAAAAAGGCGATCAGGCGCTGCTGTATCACTCGAGCGCGGATGTCGTCGGTGTCGCGGGGATCATGCAGGTCGTGCGCACCGCGTATCCCGATCCCACCGCCTTCGACAAGAGGCACGATCACTACGATGAAGGCAGCGATCCGAAAAATCCGCGCTGGTTTGTGGTCGACGTACAACTCAAAAGGCGCTTGAAGCGCATCGTCACGCTCGATGAACTGCGCGCGCACGAGACGCGCGAACTAGATGGAATGCTGCTGTTGAAACGCGGCAACCGCCTCTCGATCACACCCGTGAGTGCCGCTCATTGGAAGTTCATCCTCGCGCTCGAGTGATGCCGATGGACGTGTGTTGATGACGTCGATGAGTTCACTTCGATGACGCTCTCTTGAATTTTGTCAACGCCTGCGTATACTCGCCCTCGGACTAACCCGTAACTACTGGAGAGCTGCCATGGCGAAAGCCAAGAAGAAAGCCAAGAAAAAAGCCAAGAAGAAATAGTTCTGGCCTTGGTTAATTCGGCGAGCGAGATTTTTTCTCGCTCGCCGGTTCCAAATTCGAAGACAGTGCCCGCTAACAAGCGGGCATTGTCGTTTCTGTAGCCGGCAAATCGGAATCGCGCGATGAGTACGCAAAACACTGGAAAACAAGCTGCGGCGCGCGCAGCGCTCGAATTCGTGGCGGCAGGCAAAGTGCTCGGCGTCGGCACCGGCAGCACCGTCAACTTCCTCATCGACGAACTCGCGGCGAGCGGAATCAGAATCGCAGGCGCGGTCTCGAGCTCGAACGGATCCACCGATCGGCTGAAGGCTGCGGGCATCCAGGTACTCGACCTGAACGACGTCGGCGAGATCGAGACCTACATCGATGGCGCGGATGAGACCAATCAGCGGCGCCAGCTCATCAAAGGCGGCGGTGCCGCCCTGACGCGCGAGAAGATCATCGCCGCCGCCTCGCGCCGCTTCGTCTGTATCGCCGATGAGGCCAAGCTCGTCGAAACCCTGGGCGCATTCCCCCTGCCGGTCGAAGTGATCCCGATGGCGCGCGTATATGTGAGCCGCGCGCTCACACGCCTTGGCGGCCGCCCCGTGTGGCGCGAGAAGGTGATCACCGACAACGGCAATCAGATCCTCGATCTGCACGACATGCGCATCACCGATCCCGTCGCGCTCGAAAGCGCCATCAACCAGATCGTAGGCGTCGTGACCGTGGGGTTATTCGCCGCGCGGCCCGCCGATCTCGTGATACTCGGCGGCGCAACCGGGATTCGACGCTTCTAAGCAAAGGACGTCCGCACACCGTCCGCTGTCCGGACTCGGACACACTGGATTCGCGGTCGCCGCCGCATTGCCCTGCGCTCTCGCGCCGCAATTCAACCAGTTAGATGAATGCGCCGCGCTTGGCACGGGAAGTGCTTTACCACTGGCATGACCATGCTTTTGCGCGATATCTCGATGCGCGGTACCCAGTCGCAGGACAAGACCGTCGCCGCTCCTCAAAGCCGTCGCGCCCTTTTGAAACGTTATGGCTACATCGCGGGCGCGGCCTTCGTGGTGCTGGTGACGCTCGTGTGGAGCGCGCGTGCCTGGCTGTCATCCGACAAGGTGATATCGCGCGACCGCCTGCGCACGGCTGTCGTGTCGCGTGGGCCGTTCGTGCGCGACGTCGCTGCCACGGGACTCGTCGTCGCCGCGATCAGCCCGACCCTGTTCGCCGAAGCCCCAGGCACGATCATCTATAAGGTGCGCGCCGGCGACGCCGTGCAACCTGGCGATGTGCTGGGAATGGTCGCCAGCGCCGCGCTCACCAATGAGTACGATCGCGAGCGCGCCGCGCTCGCCAGCGTCGAGGCAGCGCTCACTCGCCAGACGATCGAAGCCCGCCGGCAGATATTGAAGAGCGGCCAGGACAGCGACCTGGCCAAGGTGCAGATCACCGCGGCGGAGCGCGAGTTCAAACGGGCCGAGGACGCGTGGAGCATCCACGTGATTCCGCAACGCGACTTCGAGCGGGCGCGCGACGACCTCGAGACGGCCAAGCTCAACTACACCCACGCCGTCGAAACCGGCGGCCTCGAAAAGGACAGCCTGCAGCTCGAGCTACGCAGCCAGCGCCTCACGCGCGATGCGCAGTCGCTCAAAGTCGCGCGTCTGCGCGAACGCGTCGAGGCGCTCACGCTCAAGTCGCCGGTGGCGGGCATCGTCGCGACGCTCACGCAGCAGGAGCGCGCCCAGGTCGTCGAAAACGCGCCGCTAGTCACCGTGGTCGACCTCTCCGCGCTGGAGATCGAATTCCAGGTGGCCGAGTCGTATGCGAACGAGATCCGTCCCGGCATGAATGCGGAAGTCATGCTCGACGGACGAACGATCGTCGGCGCGGTCGCGGGCATCTCGCCCGACGTCCGCCAGAGCCAGGTGACTGGCCGAGTGCGCTTTACCGATCAACCCAAGGCGCTACGGCAAAACCAGCGCGCCTCGGTGCGCATCGTTCTCGATGAACGCAACGATGTGCTCAAGGTCGGCCGCGGCCCCTTCAGCGATTCGGACACACGTTTCGCCTACGTGGTGCGCGACGACGAGGCATTGCGCCTGCCCGTCGAATTCGGGGCGACGGCCATCGGCGAAATCGAAATCCGCAATGGACTCAAAGTCGGCGACACCGTGGTGCTGTCCGACATGCGCGAATACAAGGACGCGCCCAGCGTCCTCATCGGTAACTAGGAACTCCAGAGGACCCGACATGCTTTCCATGACCAATGTCAGCAAGATTTTCCGTACCGATCTCATCGAGACGCACGCGCTGCGCAATTTCTCGCTCGAGGTGAAGGCGGGTGAGTTCCTGGCGGTGACCGGCCCATCGGGTTCGGGCAAGACCACCTTTCTAAACATCGCGGGGCTGCTCGAGCCCTACGAGAGCGGCAGCTACAAGCTGGACGATGTGGAAGTCACGGATCTGTCCGACGACGTCCGCTCGGGCCTGCGCAACCAGAAGATCGGCTTCATCTTCCAGAGTTTCAATCTCATGCCCGACCTCAACGTCTTCGACAACGTGGACGTGCCGCTGCGCTACCGGCGCATGAAGGCGGCCGAGCGCAACAAGCGCATCACCAACGCGCTCGAGATCGTCGGCCTGGCAGCCCGTATGAAGCACGTGCCGGCGCAGCTCTCGGGTGGCCAGCAGCAACGCGTGGCGATCGCGCGCGCCCTCGCCGGAGACCCGAAGCTGATCCTGGCCGACGAGCCCACCGGCAATCTCGATTCGCTGATGGCGCGCCAGGTGCTGGAGCTGCTCGAGAAGATCAACCAGATGGGCACCACCATCATCATGGTGACGCACGACCCCGAGCTCGCGCGTCGCGCACACCGCAACGTCCAGGTGGTCGACGGCCAGATTTCGGACCTCAAGCCCTACGAACCGCATCCCACGGCGGCGGCGCAAGCCCTCGGCAGCAGTGCTCTCGCCACGGCCGGAGCCTGAGATGTTTGCGTACTACCTCGAGCTTGCGTTGCGCAGCTTCAAGCGCAATCCCGGCCTCACGGCGCTCATGGTGTTCGCCATCGCGCTCGGTATCTCGGTATGCATGATCACATTGACCACGTATCGCGCCGCCTCCACGAACCCGGCCGGCGACCGCAGCAGCATCCTGTTCGCGGCTTCGATCGACAGCTGGGATCCGGACCAGTCATACGACGATCGAGACAAGACCCTCGCTCCCACGATGCTCACCTACCGTGACGCGCGTGCGCTGACCGCCTCCGGAATTCCGGACCGCAAAGTCATCATGTACAAGTCCGGCGGAACCTACCGGCGCGCGGACAAGGGCATGGCGCCGCAATATTTCGCGACTCGAATGACCAGCGCAGATTTCTTCGCGATGTTCGAGGTGCCATTTCTATACGGCGGTCCCTGGAACGCCAAGGCGGACGCAGGTCCCGACCCGGTGCTGGTGCTCTCCAAGAAAGGCAACCAGGAGGCTTTCGGCGGCGCCAACAGCGTCGGCAAGACAATCCTCTTCAAGAACCGCGAATTCCGTGTGGTCGGTGTGCTCGATGACTGGGAACCAATGCCCAAGTACTTCGACGTGAGCAACGGCGCATTCCAGGATCTGGAGGACGCCTACCTGCCGTTCTCGTGGGGCCAGGTGATGGAGCTCGGCAGTCATGGCAACACCAACTGCTGGAAGACCGAGGTGATCGACAGCTACCAGGCGTTCCTCAACTCGGAGTGCATTTCGTTCGAAGCCTGGTTCGAGCTGCGCACGGCCGAGAAGCAACGCGCCTTCCGTGAGTTTCTCGACAACTACGTCGTCGAACAGAAGAAGCATGGACGCTTTCCGCGCCCTCTCAACAATTACCTCTACGACGTGGACGACTGGCTCGAGCGCAACTCGGTCGTCGAGGACGACAACAAGGCCATGCTGACGATGGCGTTCGCGTTCCTCGCCGTGTGCCTGGTCAACACCGTGGGGCTGTTGCTGGCGAAGTTCCTGAACGCAGCGCCCAGCGCCGGCGTGCGCCGCGCGCTCGGCGCCAGCCGCCGCGACATCTTCTGGCAACACCTCACCGAAGCAGGTGTGGTCGCGCTCGCCGGCGGCGGCGTCGGTGGGTTGTTGGGCGTCTGCGGTATCTGGGCGTTACGTGCCTGGTATGGCCGCTTCGTCGACGAAGCAACGCGCGTGCTGCCGTTCGACGAGGCCAACTTCCTGATCTGCGTTGCCATCGCGATCGCCGCCGGCATTGCCGCCGGGCTCTATCCGGCATGGCGCATCGGGCGTGCGGCCCCGGCCTCCTACCTCAAGGTGCAGTGACATGGAAATCCGACCGATCCTCTCTTCGCTGCTGCGCAATCGCGCCGGCGCAATCCTCGTCTCGTTGCAGATCGCGATCACGCTCGCGATCGTCGTCAATGCGGTGTTCCTCACCTACCAGCGCGTGAGCCACATAGGCCGGCCCTCCGGCATCGACGACCAGAACATCTTTTCCTTCTGGGTCACCTCTTACGAGCCTGACCACGACTATCTGGCCATGGTGCGCGAGGACATGGCGCTGTTGCGGCAGATGCCCGGCATCGTCGACGCGGCCCCGATGAACCAGGTGCCGTTGTCGGGAAGCGGCAATTCGACTTTGTTCTTTTCGCTGCCTGACAAGAAGGGTGAGAACTCGCCCGCGAACACCTTCGAAACGGACGAACACGCCGTGCAGACTCTGGGAGTCAAGTTGTCGGCGGGCAAGACCTTCGATCCCGGCGCGGTCATTTTCAGAACCGAGCGCGGAACCGCTTGGCAGCCGACCGGTGTCATCAGCGAAGCCTTGGGCAAAGCCCTGTTCAAGGACAAACCGATCCTCGGCAACACGATGTACGACGACCAGAGCCATCCGATCCGGATCATCGGTGTGATCGAGCGTATGCAAGGGTCGTGGGTGGGATGGGACAAAGTCGATCGCACCATGCTGACCCCGAGTATTGGTCCCGATGCTTCCACGCAGTACGTGATCCGCGTGCAACCGGGCCAGCTCGACCGTGTCATTGCGGCCGTCGAAGTCGCCCTGCTCAAGCGCGATCCGAATCGGCGGCTGGATGAAGCAAAAAAGATGTCGGATATGAAACGCAGAGGTTATGCGGGCGATTCGCTCATGGCGGTAACGCTTTCGACCGTCACCGGACTCGTACTGGTATTCAGCTCGCTGGGCATCTTCGGGCTCGCTACTTTCAACGTGAACACGCGTACGCGGCAGATCGGCACGCGACGCGCGGTAGGGGCACGCAAGCGCGACATCGTGCGCTACTTCATGACCGAGAACTGGTTGATCACGACCCTGGGCGTCGTCGTGGGCTGCTGCCTGGCGCTCGGCATCGGGTACTGGCTCTCGACCCAGTACCAGCTGCCCCGCCTGAGCTTGTATTACCTCGTCAGTGGAGTGCTGGGCCTGTGGATAGTGGGCCAAGCTGCCGCCTGGCAGCCCTCGTTGCGCGCCGCAAAAGTGTCTCCCGCCATGGCCACCCGAAACATCTAGGTGGGCACCCAGCGTGAATTCATGGCCAATGCTTGCAACCTCAGGCTCTCCCCGAGCGTCTTAGCCATGACTTCAGTCACTTCGAATGTCGAGGACCGTCTGGCTCATAGAACCGTACTGGTTGCTGACGATAGTGAGGCCGTGCGCACGGCCTTCCAGGTCCTGTTGTCCCTGCACGGTGCGCGAGTGCTCGGCGCTGCCTCTCCAGCCGAGGCACTCGCCACCGTGCGATCCGAGGAAGTCGACCTGGTCATCCAGGACATGAATTTCCGTCGCGAGGCCACTTCGGGCGAGGAAGGTATCGCCCTGTTTCGCGAGCTGCGCTCACTGCATCCGGACGTGCCGGTCATCCTGCTCACGGCGTGGACGCATCTCGAGACCGCCGTCGACCTGGTGAAGGCCGGCGCCGCGGATTACATCGCCAAGCCCTGGGACGACTCGCGCCTGCTGACGACGGTGCGCAACCTGCTCGAGCTGCGCGCCGCGGTCGAAGAAAACATCTCGACCCGCGCCACGCGCGCCGAAGCCCGTGCCCAGCTCGCGGAGCGCTACGACCTGCGCGGGCTCATCTACGAGAGCGACGCGCTGCACACCGTGGCGTCGATGGCGGCGCAGGTGGCACACGCGGATGTGCCGGTGCTCATCACGGGCCCGAACGGCGCCGGCAAGGAAGTGCTGGCCGACATCGTGCACGCCAATTCGCCGCGCAAGAATCAGCCTTACATCAAGGTGAACGCCGGCGCCCTGCCCGATCAACTGATCGAGGCGGAATTGTTCGGCACCGAGGCCGGTGCGTTCACTGGCGCCAAGGCACGCGCCGGGCGTTTCGAGGCCGCCGATGGCGGCACGATGTTCCTCGACGAGATCGGCAACCTGCCGCTCGCCGGCCAGGCCAAACTACTGCGCGTGTTGCAGACCGGCGAATACGAACGGCTGGGTTCGAACACGACCCGGCGCGCCAACGTGCGGATCGTCGCGGCCACCAACATGCCGTTACGCGAAGCAATGCGCGAAGGCCGCTTCCGCGAGGATCTTTACTATCGGTTGAGCGTCATCGAATTGGCACTGCCGCCACTTGCGGAGCGCCGCGACGACGTGTTGCCGCTGACGCGCGCCTTCCTGCCGCCCGGCGCGCGGCTCGGCAGCGATGCCGAACGTGCGCTGCTCAACTATTCCTGGCCCGGCAATGTCCGTGAGCTGCGCAACGTGCTGCAACGCGCTGCGCTGCTCGCGGGCGCTGCTGCGATCACGGCAGTGACGCTGAACCTGCCCGCAGTATTGCCGGCGCGTTCCGATGAGCCGGTCCTCGATCGCAAGACCATCGAACGCGTGCTCGCCGAGAACGCCAACACTGTGGCGCAAGCGGCGCGCCAGCTCGGCATGAGCCGCCAGGCCCTCTATCGCCGCATGGAAAAACTCGGTATCAAGGAATCCCCGGGGCGACTGCCCTAGCAGACGCGGATTGCGGGTCGCGGGTTTTCACGCTCACATGCGCACTCGTTCTTTTTCCATGGCCGGCTGGGCGACGCTCTGGCTCGGCGGTATCGCGCTGCTCGCCGTGCTGCTCAGCATCGCCCTGAGTGTGTACATCGAAATCCCCTGGTTGGCGGCGGCGCTGTCCGCGTTGTTGCTCGTGCCCCTGGTCGCCTGGTCCGGCGCGCGGCTCACGGCCCGCTGGAGCGGGATGGCGCGCGCGTTGAACGACGGCGTCCTGAGTCTCAAGGACCGAGACTTCAGCATGAGCGTGACGCGCGCCACCGACGATGAACTCGGTGAACTGGTTTCCAATTACAACGGCCTGGGCGACCGGCTGCGCATCGAACGGCAAAGCCTGTACCAGCGCGAGCTCATGCTCGACACCGTGATCCAGACCACGCCGCTCGCGCTGGTGCTCACCAACGAAGCCGACGCCGTGATCTACAGCAATACCACCGCGCGCCAGTTGTTCGGCGCCGGACGCAAGCTCGAGGGCGAGCGCTTCGCGAAATACCTCGAGCACGCAGCCGCGCCGCTGTGCGAGGCAATCGAACGCGGCGGCGATACCTTGTTCACGCTCGAACTCGCAGGCGAGCCGCAGGTGTATCACGTGTCGCAGCGGCGCTTCCTGCTCAACGCGCTGCCCCATCGGCTGCTGCTGCTCAAGCAGCTCACGCGCGAGATCAACTCTCAGGAAGTGGCGACCTGGAAAAAAGTGATCCGCGTGATCGCGCACGAGCTGAACAATTCGCTCGCGCCCATTTCGTCGCTCGCTCACTCGGGCCAGATCCTGGCGCGTTCACCGCCGAACCCGGAGCAGTTGCAACGCGTGTTCGCAACCATCGAAGACCGCGCCAAACACCTGGCCGGGTTCATCGAGGGTTATTCGCAGTTCGCCAAGCTGCCGCATCCACGGCTGGCACCCGTGGCGTGGGCGGTGTTGCTCGAACGTCTGCGCTCCGTCGTCGCGTTCACGGTGGCGGGCCCGCTGCCGAACCGTAACGCCAGCTTCGACACCGCGCAGATCGAACAGGCGCTGATCAACCTGCTCAAGAACGCGCGCGAGTCGGGCTCGGAGGGCGACGCGCTCGAACTCGAGGTCCGCTCGTCCGCCCGGGGGTTCTCGATCGAAGTACGCGACCGCGGCCCGGGCTTCACGACAGCGGCGCTCGAGAACGCGCTGGTGCCGTTCTATTCGACCAAGGAGACCGGCACCGGCCTCGGGCTCACGTTGTGCCGCGAGATCGTCGAGGCGCATGGCGGCCGCCTGCGCATCGCCAACCGCGATGGCGGTGGAGCGGTGGTGACATTGTGGCTGCCGGATGTTAGTTAGCGTACCCGTGAACGAAGACATCCAAATCCGGCTCGCCGTGCCGCGCGACAGCGCCGCGCTGGTGCCGCTGGTCGAGCAGTACTGGCGCTTCGAGGCCATCGAGGGCTTCGACGCCTCCCGCGTTGCATCGCTGCTCGAACAGGTGCTCAAGGACCCCGTCCTCGGCCGTGCCTGGATCGCCACCGTCGGCGGAATGCCCGCGGGCTACCTGCTGGCCGTGTTCGTCTTCAGTCTCGAGCTCCAGGGCCTCACGGCGGAGATCGACGAGTTGTTCGTCGTGAATCGCCATCGCGGTATGGGGCTCGGCGGAAAACTGCTGGACGCCGGCGAGGCTCACTTCCGTACGGCCGGGTGTACCCACGTCGCGTTGCAGATCGGCCGCGACAACGAGGCCGCGCGCGCGTTTTATCAACGGCGCGGGTTCAGCGGCCGCAATGGTTTCGAACTGGTGAGCAAGCCGCTCGCTTGAATCTCATGAACCCGGTCTGCCCTGCCTGTCGAACACCGACCGACCTCGTTCGCTGGGACGACATCGCCGGCTTTGGGTGTCCAAGTTGCGGCGGTCACTGCATCCGGGCGGATGCGCTGCAGGACTTCCTGCTCAAGTATTCGAAAACACAGACCTTCTCGCGGATCATGGAAGCCGCCCGCGATTCGGCGTCATCGCAGCGCGCGCTCAAATGTCCGGACTGCACATCCGATACGTACCGTGTCATGCGAATCGGGCTCGTCGAACTCGACGTCTGCTCAACTTGTGTTGGAATGTACTTCGACAAACACGAAGCGACGCTTTACCTGCGACAGACACGCGCCCGCAAGTTCCCTGGTAATGTTGCGAATCAGACTTTCATGAGCATCGACGGCCTCGGCACACTGCTCGAGTTCATCGGCAACCTTTTCCACTGAGCCATGTTCGACCTCTACATCGCCAACAAGAATTACTCCTCTTGGTCGCTGCGCCCCTGGGTGCTGATGAGCGAGCTCAGGATCCCGTTTCGCGAAGTGGTCGTGCCATTCGGCGGACCCGCGAACCCGGACGCGTTCCGCAACTTCTCGCCGACCGGCAAGGTGCCCTGCCTGGTCGACGGCGCCACGACGGTCTGGGACTCGCTGTCGATCACGGAGTACGTCGGGGAGCGTCATCCCGGTGTATGGCCGGCCGAGGCGGCGCCCCGTGCCTGGGCGCGCTCCGCGGCGGCGGAGATGCATTCGGGGTTCCAGGCGCTGCGTAACATCTGTAGCATGAATTGCGGCATCCGCGTGCAGCTGCATTCAGTCGATGCGTCGCTCAAACGCGATCTCGGCCGTATCGAAGAGTTATGGGCCGACGGCATCGATCGCTTCGGCGGTCCGTTCCTCACCGGCAACCGCTTCTGCGCGGCAGATGCATTCTTCGCGCCGGTGGCATTCCGCCTGCAGACGTACGACCCGCCGGTCGGCGCCGCGGCGCGCCGCTATGCCGCGCAGCTGCTCGCGTTGCCGTCGATGCAGCGGTGGTACGAGGCGGGCCTGGCCGAAACATGGCGCGACGAAGAACACGATGCCGAGGCGCGCGCCGTTGGAACCTGGCTTTCCGACGTCCGTGCCAGATAGTTAGACGGAGTGTTGTGGCGCGCACTGCTCGCCTTCCTTGCCTTGCCCGGAGTGATCGCCATCGCGGTGCCGGCAAGTTGTATCCGGTCGGGCTCCTGCCATTTGGCATGGGGCTGTGTTGGCTGCCGTGAGCGCGCGAATACGGTAGGCTCGCGGGCGAATCGAACAAAATCGAGCGGGGAACTCATGAACAGCAAGATCGCGCATCTCGTCTCTGCGGCCGCAGTGGCAATTCTCGCGGCGCTGCCGGCGCAGTCCGCCGACACCCTCAAGGCGGGTTTTTCGAGCGAGCGCCTCGCGCGCGTCGATACGCTGCTCGACGGCTACGTGAACGACGGCCGCATCGCGGGCATCGTCGCGCTGGTGCTGCGCGACGGAAAACCCGTGTACGAACACGCGGTGGGCTGGGCCGACAAGGAAGCCGGCCGCAAGATGACGATGGACACCGAATTCCGCATCGCTTCGCAATCGAAGGCGCTGACCAGCGTCGCCATCCTGCAGTTGATGGAGGAAGGCAAACTCACCATCAACGACCGCGCCGGGAAATACATTCCGACGTTCGAGAAGACCTCGGTCGGCGTGAAGAACGACAACGGCACGGGCCTCACGATCACTGCGGCCAGACGGCCGATCACGATCCGCGATCTTTTGACGCACACCGCCGGAATTTCATACGGCCAGACTCCGGAAATCGCGCCGCTGTACGAAGCCAAGGGTCTGGGCCCTGCCGCCGGCTTCGGCTGGTACTTCGCCGACAAGGACGAGCCGATCTGCACGACGATCGAGAGACTCGGCACCCTGCCCTTCGTCGCGCAGCCGGGGGAGAAGTTCGAGTACGGCTACAACACCGACATCCTCGGCTGCATCGTCGAGAAGGCGTCGGGCGCGACGCTCGATGAATACATCCGCTCGCACATCACCGGCCCGCTTGGCCTTACGGACACGTATTTCTATCTACCGCCCGGGAAGGCGGCGCGGTTGGCGGTGTTGTATGGCAGCGACGCCGACGGCAAGGCCGTGCGCCAGCCCGAAGGCGCGCGCGGCCAGGGCCACTATGTGGAAGGGCCGCGCAAGAGCTTCTCCGGCGGCGCCGGGATAGTCTCCACCGCGCGCGACTACGCCACGTTCCTCGAGGCGCTGCGCAACGGCGGCGCGCTCGGCAAGGTGCGCCTGCTCTCGCCGCACGCCGTGCAGCTCATGACCACCAACCAGGTGGGCGATCTCAAGAATCCGAAAGGCCTGGGGTTCGGATTCGGTTTCGAGACCACCGACAAGTACGGCGTCGGCGGCATGGATTCGGTGGGCTCGTGGGGCTGGGGCGGCGCCTATGGCACTTACTACCGCGTCGACCCGGTCGAACGCCTGACGACCGTGTTGATGATCCAGATGATCCCGAACAATACGGACATCAAGGACAAGTTCACGGCATCTATCTACCAGGCGCTGATCGACTGAACCTGGGGAAGAACATGCCGATGCGCGCGCGGTAAGCCGCGTAGCCCGCGGCCAGCGGACTGCCCGCGATGACGCGTTCTTCATCGCGCACGGCGTGGATGAGCAGCAGCACGTTGACCACGAAGATCGCCGCCGTCACCGGATGGGGCAGCGCGACGGCTGCCGCAAGGAACGCCAGCAGATAGCTCGCATACACGGGGTGGCGCAGGTAGCGGTAAGGGCCGCGCTCGCACAACTCGTCCGGAACGAACCCGCTCCAGGCGGCACGGAAGCCGCGCTTCCAGATGGCGTGGCGCGCCCATTCGTAGAGTGTGATCGACAGCGCGAGCAAGGCACCGCGGCGATGCCATTCGGCAAGGGGATCTGCTGACGCAACCCCAGGAACCACACGACGCAGGTTCCACCGAACACGAACGCGCCCTGCGCATAGGTAGCGGCACGGTCATCGTTCATCCCGGAGCTGGCGAAGGTGCGCGCGCCGGCCAGCAGGAAATGCAGGAACACGCCACCCAGGAAGAACAGCAGCACCCGTTGCGCGATCGACGGGACTTTCATGACGGCCCGGTAGCGGAAGTCTGTGTGATTCCGAGCACTTCAACGCGTGGCGGCGATCCAGCGGTCGATCTTGAGCTCGAGCACTTCGAGCGGAACCGATCCGTCCTTCAGCACCTCGTCATGGAATGCGCGCACGTCGAACTTCTTGCCCAACGCCTTTTCCGCGCGCTGCCGTAGCTCCACGATCTTGAGCTGGCCGATCTTGTACGCCAGCGCCTGTCCCGGAATCGCCGAGAAACGTTCGGCTTCCGACACGGCGCGTGTCATCTCCGAAGGCGAATTCGCCAGCATGTAGTCGATCGTCTGCTGCCGCGTCCAACCCTTGGAGTGGATGCCGGTATCCGTCACCAGGCGGATCGCGCGCCACAACTCGGCGTCGAGGGCGCCGAAGCGCGCCACCGGATCCTTGTAGATGCCCATCTCATAGCCGAGATACTCGGCATAAAGTCCCCAGCCTTCGCTGAAGGCGGTATCGCTCGAGAAGCGCCGGAACATCGGCAGCTCCTTGAGTTCGCGCTGCAGCGAGATCTGGAAGTGATGGCCCGGCGCGGCCTCATGCAGCGACAGCGACGCCAGCGCCCAGCGCGGCCGTGCCTTGAGGTCGAAGGCATTCACGTAGAACACACCCGCGCGTTTGCCATCGAGCGACGGCCCCTGGTACGAACCCGACGAGGCCGACGCCTCGCGGAACGGTTCGACCAGCCGCACTTCGTAGTCGGTCTTGGGCCGCAGGTTGAAATAAGACGGCAGCAGCGGCGCCACGTTCGCGCCGAATGACTGGTAAGTGGCTAACAAGTCGTCGCGCGACTTGAAGTACATGTCGTCACGTGCCTTCACCCAGTCGAAGAACGCCTTGAGCTCGGTCAGCGACTTCGTCGGCTTCGCGTAACCGAGATCCTTCGCGACCACACGCATGCCGTCCTGGATACGCGCCACTTCGTCGAGCCCGATCTGGTGGACCTTCGCGGCGGTCAGCGACCGCATGGTGTTGTCGCGAACGTTGTATTCGTACCATTTGGCGCCGTTCGGCAACGCACCGCGGCCGAATGCGCTTTGGGCCTTCGGCAGATATTCGTCCGCGATGAACGCGCGCAACTTGCGATATGCGGGCGTCAGCTGCGTCGAAATGAGCGTGCGGAAAGCGACCGTCAATCGTTCGCGCTCGGCGGCGGAGAAATCCGCCGGCAGCTTGTTGATCGGTCCCCAGAAAATGCTTTTCTCCGCATCGTCGGGCGCGTTGGCTTCGAGCTGCGGCAACACTTTTTCCATCAGCACCCGCGGCTCGACGATGCCCACCTTCGCGCCTGCGCGCATGTTCTGCGCGGCCTGCTCGAAGATGACCGGGATACGCGCAGCGCGCTTCAGCCAGTCGTCGTAGTCCGCAACCGTCACGAACGGCTGTGCGCTGGTACCCGAACCCAACTGCGCCAGCGAGTTGGCCGGGTTGTAGAACTGGTTGATGGGAATCAAGCGATCCGGATAGTCGAGCTCCTCGAGCGCCGATTCGCGATTGAGCGTGAAGATGTCGTACGAGAGACGGTCCTGTCCGGTGAGGCCCACGGGACCGATGGCGCGGGCACGCTCGAGATACCTGCGGTTGAACTGGCGTTTCTGCTGCTCGTATTCGGCCGACAGGATGTTCGGCATCAAAGCGTTGTAACGCGGGTCGCCGGCGAAGGTGGCGGTGATCGGGTTGAGCTTGAGGTTCTCTTCCCAGTACTCGCCGTAAATCTGGCTGAGTTGCGCGGCGGCGGTGGGCGCAGGCGGCGCGGCGGCCGCGAACGTCGACATCATCGTCAATACGAGCAGGGCACTACGCGCCATAACTAACTACTCCGCAGAAAAAGAAAACCCGCCTCGCGGCGGGTTTTCTGGTTGGTTGGGAGACTAGGATTCGAACCTAGGTAAACGGAGTCAGAGTCCGTTGTCCTACCGCTAGACGATCTCCCAAAATCCGGCCGTCTGCGAACAATACTAAAGCCCAGTCTTCAAGAAAGACTAACGCTTCGAGTACTGCGGTCCACGGCGAGCCTTCCGGCGGCCGACCTTCTTGCGCTCGACTTCGCGCGCATCGCGCGTGACGAAACCGGCGACTCGCAATGCCTTGCGCAGCTCACCGTCGTACTCCATGAGTGCGCGGGTGATGCCGTGGCGAATGGCGCCGGCCTGGCCGGTGATGCCACCGCCCGAAACCGACACGGTGAAGTCGAACTTGTCAGCCATCTGCACGAGCTCGAGCGGCTGGCGCACGATCATGCGGCCGGTTTCGCGGCCGAAGAATTCGTCCAGCGGACGATCGTTGACCGTGATCTTGCCGGTACCGGCTTTCATGTAGACGCGCGCGGCGGCGGTCTTGCGACGGCCGGTGCCGTAGTGCGGCTTTGCTGCTTGAGCGGGCATTCTTCTATTCCTTAAATTTCGAGTTGCTTCGGCTGCTGGGCGGCGTGCGGATGTTTGTCGCCCGCGAACACGTGCAGCTTTTTATACATCTTGCGACCGAGCGGGCCCTTGGGGAGCATGCCCTTCACGGCGAATTCGATGGCGCGCTCGGGATGCTCCTTGAGCATCTTGCCGAGAGCGATGGACTTGATGCCGCCGATGGCGCCCGTGTGGTGGTAGTAGATCTTGTCTTCGAGCTTGTTGCCCGTGACTTTGATCTTCTCCGCATTCAACACGACGATGTGATCGCCCATGTCCACGTGGGGGCTGAAGATCGCCTTGTGCTTGCCCTTGAGGCGCATCGCGATCTGGGTGGAGAGGCGGCCGAGGATCTTGTCCGTGGCATCCACCACGAACCAGTCGCCACGCACGCTTTCGGACTTCGCAAAAACAGTAGACATCTTCAGACTCCAACCACCGGAAGAGCACACTCATCGGACCCAGAAGCACCACCAGGTATTTGGCGGCAATCTGGCGCGGTGGGCCCCTGGAAAAAGGGCGCAGAGTGTACTCAACGCCTTTGGCCTTTGCAAAACCCCTGATGCTCTCGTGGGTTAGCCCCCTATAATCCCGGCCCATGGCGACGGGCCCCTCCCTCGACACCTTTATCTCAGCAGCGGATCGCGCCCTGCGCGCCCTGCTCGCGCCACCGGCCGCCGGCCGGCCGGTGCCCGTGCCCCCGCAGGTGCCGGCTCGCGAGGGCCAGAAGGCCGATTCGCTGCCGGTTGCCCGCCTTACCGACGAACAGAAGCGCGAATCCGCGGCCCTGATGCGTGTAAATCATGCCGGCGAGGTGGCCGCCCAGGCGCTTTATCACGCACAGGCGCTGCTCGCCCGCGACCCGGATGTGCGCGCATTCATGCTGCGCGCGGCGCGCGAGGAAACCGATCACCTGGCCTGGTGCGAAACCCGGCTCAAGGAACTCGGGGCCAGGCCCAGCGTGTTCAACCCGCTCTGGTACGCCGGATCCTTCGGGATCGGGGCACTGGCCGCCTTGCTCGGCGATCGCGCCAGCCTGGGGTTCGTCGCCGAAACCGAACGTCAGGTCGAGGGTCATCTGAAAGGCCATCTCGATGAGTTGCCGCCTGAAGATCTACGCAGTCGGGCCATTGTCGAGGCCATGTGCCACGACGAGGCGGGGCACGGTCGCGAGGCACAGAGTGCCGGCGGCGCAACGCTCCCGGGGCCCATCCGCGAATTGATGCGGCGAACCGCGAGGGTGATGACGCATACTTCGTACCGTTTTTAAGCATTGCGCCTGTGACGCGGATCACTGTTGATCCGTGTTCTTTTGCGCGCTGTGGCATTAAGTTATGTAATACGACTTAATAACGCAGCCAATAAAGAGGCGCGATGCAAATAGCAGCAAGGGAGAGTCAGATGGAAGAGGCGGTCAAACCCCTCAGCGACATTCCGGCGATCAACCGATTTCTGAGTTATTGCCGCATTCGCACTGTTCCGTCCAAGACGGTCGTGATCCATGCGGGCGATCTGCCCGACGTTCTCTACTACATCATCAGCGGTTCCGTTGAGGTGATGGTCGAGGACGAGGAAGGCAACGAGATGGTTCTCGCCTACCTCAACAAGGGTCAGTTTTTCGGTGAGATGGGTCTGTTCCACGAGTCGCCGCTGCGCAGCGCCTGGGTGCGCACGCGCAACCATTGCGAACTCGCGGAAATGACCTATCCCCGCTTCCGCCAGATCGCGGCGGAAAGCCCGGGCCTGGTATTCGAACTCGCCACACAGCTCGCGACGCGACTCGATCGCACCAATCGCAAGTTGTCCGATCTCGCCTTCGTCGACGTCACCGGCCGTGTGGCTCACGCCATCATGGATCTGTGCGGCGAACCCGATGCGATGACGCATCCGGAAGGCATGCAGATCAAGGTGTCCCGCCAGGAGCTGTCGCGCCTGGTCGGTTGCTCGCGCGAAATGGCGGGCCGCGTATTGAAGGTGCTGGAAGACCAGGGCCTGCTGCGCGCCACCGGCAAGACCATCGTGGTCTTCAATGCGCGTCCGAAGATGAAGACGCGCCCCGTCGTCGTACCCGTGCAGGGTGGCAAGGGCGCCGTCGCGGCGCGCACCGCCCGCGTCGAGGCAGATGACGATGAGGATGATGACGACGACGAATAGGCGATAGAGGAAATGGGGACAGTCCCCATTTTCCGCCTTCGGAAAACTGGGGGCTGTCCCCCTTCCAACCCGACGGTAGAAAACGCCCGCCCACGCGGGCGTTTTCTTTTCCCCCGCTTGCCCCCGACAATGCGCCTCGCTATCAAGGAGATCTCATGCGCAAGGCAGCGTTTCTCTATGCGGCTCTGGTCACCGCACCCACCCTCGCCCAACAACCCACGCCCGCTGCGGCTTCAATGGTGCGCGAAGGCGTCACCGAAAAACTCACCGGCCACGTCTGGGCCATCCCCGACGGGTCCGCTTCGCTCGTGCCCAACGTCGGCATCGTCGTCGGCACGAAAGCCGTGCTCGTCATCGACACCGGCATGGGCACGCGGAATGGCGCCGCGGTACTGCGCGAGGTCGACAAGCTCGGCAAGGGCAAGCCTATCTACATCGTCACCACACACGTCCACCCGGAACACGACATGGGCGCGCACGTCTTCCCGAAGGACTCGAAGCTGATCCGCTCCAGGGATCAGATCGAAGACATCGCGGCCGGCGCCGGCATGAACCTCGTGCCCCTGTTCGCCGCGCGTTCCGATCTCAACAAAGAGTTGTTGAAGGACGCGCATCACCGCGATGCGGACATCACTTTCGATCAAAACTACTCGCTCGAACTCGGCGGCGTGCAGGCGAAGATCCATTCCATGGGCACGAACCACACCCACGGCGATACCGTGGTGCTGGTCGATGGCGTGTTGTTTTCGGGCGATGTCGCAATGAAACCGCAGCCGGCATTCGCCAATCCGACGGCGACGATCAGCCACTGGCTCGACAGCCTCGATCGGCTCGACGTCCTGAGACCCGAACGCGTCGTGCCGAGCCATGGCCCGTTTGGCGATACCTCGATCATTGCCGGATATCGCGCGTATCTCACGCGCATCCGCGACCGCAGCGCGGAACTCAAGAAGGCCGGCAAATCGCAGGACGAAGCGATTCAGATCATCACGGATGAGATGGTTGCGCAGTACCCGGACAGGAACCGGCTGGCGGGCGCGATCCGCGCCGGATATTCGGAAGCGCCCTGAAGCTGCGCTGCGTCGAGCGCGCTATTTCGCTTTCGAGATCTCGGCGCGCATAGCGCTGATGGTCGCCGTGTAGTCCTGCGCGCCGAAGATCGCCGAGCCCGCGACGAACATGTCGGCGCCCGCGCGCGCGATCTCGCCGATGTTGTCGACCTTCACGCCGCCGTCGATCTCGAGACGAATCGGCTTTCCCGTCGCGTCGATGAGCTTGCGCACCGCGCGTACCTTGTCGAGTACATCGGGAATGAACTTCTGGCCGCCGAAGCCCGGATTCACCGACATCAGCAGCACGAGATCGAGCCTGTGCAGCGTGTAGTCGAGGAAGTCGATCGGTGTTGCCGGGTTGAGCACGAGCCCTGGCTTGCAGCCGTGCTCGCGGATGAGTCCGATCGTGCGATCGACGTGATCGCTCGCCTCGGGATGGAATGAAATGTAGGTGGCGCCGGCCTGCGCGAAATCCGGAATGATGCGGTCGACCGGCTTCACCATCAGGTGGACGTCGATTGGTGCGGTGACTCCATGTTTGCGCAGCGCCTCACACACCAGCGGCCCGATGGTGAGATTGGGCACGTAATGATTGTCCATCACGTCGAAGTGGATGACGTCGGCGCCGGCGGCGAGGACCGCGTTCACCTCTTCGCCGAGCTTCGCGAAATTCGCGGACAGAATCGACGGCGCAATCCAGGGCTTGAGCATGAGTCGCAGTCTACCTTTGCCGGGCGGACTTTATGGATTCGTACGCCTCGATGACCTGCTGCGTACGTTGTTTGGCGTGTTCGAGCATCGAATCAGGCAGGCCATTGGCCTTGAGCTTGTCGGGATGATGTTTGCTGAGCTGCCGCCGGTAGGCTTTCGCAACCTCGTCATCGGAGGCCTTCGGATCCACCTCGAGAATCTGGTAGGCCGCACCGAGCTGCATGCCGTTTTTCGGCGGCGCCTGGGGACCGCCGGAGCCGCCCGAGCGGCCTCCGCCGGCCTTGAATTGTTCACGGCGGATGCGCAATACGGCTTCCATGTGCGCGAGCTCGAGCCGCGAAACATCGAGCAATTCGGCAACGCGTTGCACGGCGCCGCGCGCCGCGCCCTGCATGTCGACGCCCTCCAATGCGGCGCGTACCTGCAATTCGAGGAATACGCGCTGCAGGTCGGGCCGGTGCGCGCAGGCCTTGGAGAACTGTTGCATGGTGGTATCGAGGTCGAAATCCGCGTTCTTGCCTCGTGTGAAGTGCGCGATGGCGGCGTGGATCTGAATCCCGTCGAGGCGCAGCTCCGCCATCACCTTGCGCGCGGCGGCGATTTCGGCCTCCGAGACTCGTCCATCGGACTTGGCGACAAATCCCATCACTTCGAAAGTCGCGGTGAAGAAGCGCTCGCCGATTTCGAGGGGGCCCGCGCCGCCGCCGCTTGAGCGGCGCGGGGTTACGCTCTGATCGTAGAAGTGTCCGAGGATGGCGCCGATCAGCAGGCCCCAGGGGCTACGCAGCAGCATGAGCCCGATCAATGCGCCGATGACTTTTCCGGTGATGCTCATCGGCGACCGTTGCTAATATTCATGGCAACTATGCTACCAGCCGCAAGCCCAGCCTCGCCCGTCCACACGACTTCGTTGCACGGCCTCCGGAAAATCCACACGGGGAAGGTGCGCGACATCTATGAGATAGACGCGGATTCCATGTTGATCGTCACCACCGACCGGATTTCGGCGTTCGACGTGGTGTTGCCCGATCCCATACCCGAAAAGGGCCGCGTACTCAATTCCATCTCGAACTTCTGGTTCGGGCGCACGCAACACATCGTGCCTAACCATCTGACCGGTCGCAGCCTCGATGAATTCGTGAGCGATCCGGCCGAGCGGGCGCTGCTCATGGATCGCGCGGTCATCGTCAAGCGGTTGAAAACCGTGCCGCTCGAAGCCGTCGTGCGCGGCTACGTCATCGGCTCGGGCTGGAAGGACTACCAGAATACCGGCGCAATCTCGGGCATCAAACTACCGGCCGGTCTCAAGCAGGCCGCGAAACTGCCGCAGACCCTGTTCACCCCGTCGACCAAGGCGGCGCTCGGCGATCACGACGAGACGATCAGCTTCGATGAAGCGGTGAAACTCGTGGGCAGCGAGACTGCCTCTCTCGTGCGCGACACCGCCATCGCGCTGTATGAGTTCGCGGCGCAACACGCGCGTGCACGCGGGATCATCATCGCGGATACCAAGTTCGAGTTCGCTCAAGGGCCGGATGGCGGCCTCGTGCTGATCGACGAAGTGCTGACGCCCGATTCGTCGCGTTTCTGGCCGGCGGACACCTGGCGCGAGGGGATCAGCCCGCCGTCGTTCGACAAGCAGTTCGTGCGCGATTATCTCGAGACGCTGGACTGGGGCAAGAAAGCGCCGGGACCGAAGCTGCCGGCGGAAGTGATCGCGAAAACCAGCGCGAACTATCAGGAAGCGCTTCGCCGCCTGACTTCCCAGGCATAACCTCCACTCCCGACCGGAGTAAAGGGGACATTCCGAGTTTTCGGCGAAAGTGATGCCAACAAACAACGGTTTTGCCGAAAACTCGGAATGTCCTCTTTATGTCTCTTTATTGCGTCGCCCAGGTAGATAGGAGGCGGTGGATTTCCGCCAGCCCGTCCGTCAACGCCGCGGGCCCGGGCTGCAGGATGATCGACGACTTCACCTCGTAGAGATGCCCCTCGCGGACCGCGGGGACCTCCGCCCATCCGGGCCTCGCCGCCACGATTTCCGGTCGGAACTTCTTCCCGCACCACGATCCCAGAATCACGTCGGGTGAGCGCCGTGGCGCTTCGAACGGATCGGCGATGATGCGATTCTTGCCCAACGATTCGCGCGCCAGCTCCGGAAACACGTCGTCGCCGCCGGCGATGCCGATGAGCTCCGAAACCCAGCGGATGCACGAGATCTGCGGCTCATCCCACTCTTCGAAATAGACGCGCGGCCGGCGCGCGAATTGCGCCGCGCTCCGCCGCACCTTCTCGACCCCCGCTTCGAGCTGTGCGACCAATGCCGCCGCCTTCGCCTCACACCCCACCATTCCGCCAAGCGTCGCGATCATGCGCAGGATTTCCTGAACGCCGCGGTGATTGAACACATGCACTTCGATGCCGGCGCGGATCAGCTCCGCGGCGATATCCGCCTGCAGATCGGAAAACCCCAATACCAGGTCCGGCTGCAGCGCCACGATCTTGTCGATCTTCGCGCTGGTGAAAGCGGACACCTTCGGCTTCTCGCGCCGCGCGCGTGGCGGCCGCACGGTGAAACCCGAAATGCCGACGATGCGATGATCTTCGCCCAGCAGGTAGAGCGTTTCGGTGGTCTCCTCGGTGAGACACACGATGCGTGCAGGAAAACTGGCCGGCATGCGTGGCAATCTAATCGAGTGACATGGGGGTGTCAGCCAATTACTCTTGCGCCCCAATGTACCTCGCGTTCTGGAACTGGCTCGACCGATACCTGTTCGGCGAGTATTCCGAAGGAACAACGCCCGGCGCGCTCACCCTGCGCGTATTGCGTTATCCCTATGCGCTGCTGCGCGACCTGTCTCGCGGCCAGATCAATCTCTACGCCATGGGCCTCGTCTACGCGACGCTGCTGTCACTGGTGCCGCTGATCGCCTTCGCGTTCGCAGTGCTCAAGGCCTTCGGCGCGCACCGCGAACTCGAACCCGTCATCTACGAGTTCTTCAAGCCGATGGGCGCGAGCGCCGGCGAATTCACCGCCAAGGTCATGCAGTTCGCCGACAGCGTCAGCACCGGCGTGGTCGGCTCCTTAGGGCTCGCGCTTCTGCTCTGGACGTTGTTAGGCACCATCAAGAAGGTCGAGGACGGCTTCAATTTCCTGTGGCGCGTCGAACACGCGCGCAGTTTCGCGCGCCGCGTAACTGAATACGTGGCGCTGCTGATCGTCGGGCCGATCGTCGTGGTGAGTTTCATCGGGCTTTCCCACAACGCGCTCGACACCGCATCTGCGGGTTTCGGCCGGTACGTCCCGTTCTTCGATCGCCTGACGGGCTGGGCCATCGAGGTGTCGCCCTACTTCATGGTCGCGGCGATTTTCTTCGCGGTTTACATGTTCGTACCGAACACCAAGGTGAAATGGAAACCCGCGCTGATCGGCGGAGTCACCGCAGGAATCCTCTGGGCCGCCGTTGGCAAACTGTTCACCGCGATGGTGGTGTTCTCGACGCGCCTCACGATTGTCTACGCCGGCTTCGCGATCATCGTGGCTGCGCTGTTGTGGACCTACTTCGGCTGGCTGATCCTGCTGGTCGGCGCGCAGTTGTCGTTCTACGTGCAGAACCGCAACTACCTGCGCCTCGGCCTCACCGAGCTGCGGCTCTCCGCCGTGCAGCGCGAAACGCTTACGCTCAAGGTCATGTATCTCATCGGCCGTTCGTACCACGACGGCAAAACCCGCTGGTCGGTGGACAGCATCGCGCATGAACTCGGCATGCCCGGCATCGCGATCTCGCGCATCGTGAACGCGCTCGAAGCCGCGCACCTGCTGACGCTGGCCGACGACGAGAGGCTGCTGCCGGCGCGCGATCTCGGCAACATCACGATCCAGGAAATCATGGATATCGCCCGCAACGAGAAGGCCGGCCAGGTGGCGCCCCGCAATCTCAAACTACCGGCGGTGGATGCGATCGCGGGAACGATGGACGCCGCCTGGCGCAAGAGCTGCGGCGAGATGACGCTGCGCGACCTGATCGAGGAATAGGCAGTGGTGTCAGGCGGGGAAAGTCGGGATTACGCCGCGAAGCCGGACGCCTGGCAAAAGCTGGTCGCGGCGTAATCCCGACTTTCCCCGCCTGACACCACTTTCTCATTCTCCGGCGATCGTCATCTCTTCGATCAGCACCGAACCAACACGCACGCCGCCGCGCAGATCAACGTCGCTGCCGATCGCGGCAATGTTGCGGTACATCTGCTTGAGATTCCCCGCGATGGTGATCTCGTGCACCGGATAGACCTGGACGCCGTTCTCGACCCAGAAACCGGAAGCACCGCGCGAATAATCGCCGGTGACGCCGTTGACGCCCTGCCCCATCAATTCGGTGACTAACAACCCGGTGCCGAGCTGGCGCATCAGCGCGCCGATCTCGACGCCGCCCACGGTCGATTCGACCAGCAGGTTATGAGTGCCGCCCGCGTTGCCGGTGGTCTTCAACCCGAGCTTGCGCGCCGAATAACTGCCGAGCACGTAACCTTGCAGCACACCCTGCTGCACGAGTTCGCGATCGCGGGTGAAGACGCCTTCACCGTCGAACGGACTGCTGCCGAGCGCCTTGCGGATGTGCGGCCGTTCGTGCAACTCGAGGAACGACGGGAACACCTGCTCGCCCGCCGCGCCCAGCAGGAACGAACTCTTGCGGTATTGACTGCTGCCGCGGATTGCGCCGAGAAAATGGCCGATCAGGCCGCGCGCGACTTCCGGCGCATACAGAACGCGCGCTTTCTGGGTCGCGATCTTTCTCGCGCCCAGCCGCGCCACCGCACGGATGCCGGCCTTGCGGCCGATGCTCTCGGCATTCTCGAGATCGCGCGCATCGCGCGCCGAGCCGTACCAGTAGTCGCGCTGCATGTCCTCGCCCACCTGCGCCAGCAGCGCGCAGCTCACGCTATGACTGGTGGACGGAAACCCGGCGAGAAATCCATGCGAATTGCCATACACGCGCACACCCCGATGGCTGCCGACGCTGGCGCCTTCGGAATTGGTGATGCGCGCATCGATGGCGCGCCCGGCCGCCTCGCAGGCGCGCGCGCACTCGACGGCTTCCTCCGGGGAAATGTCCCAGGGATGGTCGAGATCGAGGTCGGGGATGTCCTGCGCGAGCTCTTCGGGGTCGGCCAGGCCGGCGCACTCGTCCTCGGCCGTATACCGCGCGATGTCGCAGGCTTTCTCGACGATTTCGCCCACGGACTGCGGTGACAGATCGGCCGTGCTCGCCGACCCCTTGCGCTTGCCGAAGTACACCGTGATGCCCATGCCGCGATCGCGCTGGTATTCGACGGTCTCGACCTCGCCCAGCCGCACGGTGGTAGTCAGACCCTTCTGCAGGCTCACATCGGCCTCGGACTGGCTGGCACCCAGCGCCTTGGCCCGGCTCAAGGCCTCGGAAACGATGCTCTTGAGCTCGGGAATTCGCGATCCATCGACTTCCTGACGGGGCTGAACGATTGCTTGCATGGCAGAATTGTACGATGCAGGAAGAAGACGATTTCGAAGAATTCCGCGGCCCGAGCAAAAGCGCGCGCAAGCGCGAGGCCACCGCGGCCCAGGGCCTGGGCACCCGACTCATCGCGCTGAAGGAATCCGAGCTCGCCGCGCTCGAACTGCCTGAAACGCTGTTCGATGCCATCGTGCTCGCCAAACGCATCACCAGCCGGGGCGGGCTCGCGCGCCAACGCCAGTACATCGGCAAACTCATGCGCGACATCGACCCCGCGCCGATCGAAGCGGCACTGGTAGCCGAATCGCAGGGTCACGCTCAGGACGCCGAAAAACAAAAGCGCATCGAGGCGTGGCGGCTGCGCCTGCTCACCGAAGGTCCCAAGGCACTGGACGAGCTCATCAAGTGGCGGCCCGATACAGATCGCAAGGCCTTGCAGGCGCTGATCACCAAGGCCACGGGCGAACGCGTCGATTCCGGGAGCAAGGCGGGCGCGTCACGCGAGCTGTTCCGCGCGATCCGCGGGTTGTTTGACGTGGCGCCGTGATCGTCACGCGCCCCTTGTGGCTGAGGCGTCGCTTCCCTAGTATTTCGCGATGAAACCACTGGTTGGCATCATCATGGGCTCGACTTCCGATTGGGAGACGATGCGCGCCGCGGCCGAAGCTCTCGACAAGCTCGGCGTCCCCTACGAAACGAAGGTCGTCTCGGCGCACCGCACTCCGGATCTGCTGTTCGAATATGCCGCCAGCGCCCAGGACCGTGGCATCGAAGTCATCATCGCGGGCGCCGGTGGCGCCGCCCACCTACCCGGCATGACCGCCTCCAAGACCACGCTGCCGGTGCTCGGAGTTCCGGTGCAATCGAAGACACTCAACGGTCTCGATTCCTTGTTGTCGATCGTGCAGATGCCGGCCGGCATTCCGGTGGCAACTTTCGCAATCGGCGTGGCGGGCGCCACGAATGCCGGGCTCGCCGCCGCCGCGATCCTCGCCAACAAACGCCCCGAGTTCGACGCAGCGCTCAAGAAATTTCGCGCCGAACAGACCGCCAAAGTTCTCGCCAACGGCGATCCCACCGCGCCGAAATGACCCGCGTCAAATGACCATAGGCATCGTTGGCGCCGGCCAGCTGGGCCGCATGATGGCCCTCGCTGGCTATCCACTCGGACTCGACTTCCTGTTCCTCGACCGCGATGTGCAGACGCCAGGCGGCCAGGTCGGCCCGATACTCAGCGGAGAATTCAGCGACGCGAAGTTGTTGGCGCAGCTCTCGCAGCGATGTGAGGTCGTCACGTTCGACTGGGAAAACATCCCGGTCGAGTCGCTTGAAAACCTGCCCGGCAAGGCGCGCATCTCACCGCCGCTGCGCGCGCTCGCCGCCGCGCAGGATCGTCTCAGCGAGAAACGCAGCTTCGAATTGCTCGGCATCCCGACGACGCGTTACGCCGCGGTCGACTCGCGCGTCTCGTTGGAGCAGGCGGTTCAGTCCATCGGCCTGCCCGGCGTGCTGAAGACGCGGCGCATGGGCTACGACGGCAAGGGCCAGTTCGTGCTGCGCAAACCCGCCGACCTCGACGCGGCCTGGGACGCTCTCGGCAAAGCGCCGCTGCTGTACGAAAACCTCGTGCCGTTCGACGCGGAAGTGTCCGTCATCGCCGTGCGCGGCGCCGACGGCGCGGTGGCGTTCTATCCACTCAACCTCAACGTGCATCGCGAAGGCGTCCTGCGCCTGACGCGCGCGCCCTACGGAAACGCGGCGTTGACCCGCCAGGCCCAGCGCGCCGCGCGCAAACTACTGGAACACTTCAACTACGTCGGCGTGCTGACCATCGAGTTCTTCGTGAAGAGGGGCCGGCTGGTGGCCAATGAAATGGCGCCGCGCGTGCACAACTCCGGGCACTGGACCATCGAAGGCGCCGACACCAGCCAGTTCGAGAACCACGTTCGCGCCATTTCGGGGCTGCCGCTCGGCAGCACGCGCCCCCGGGGCCATTCGGCCATGATCAATCTGGTCGGCGAACTACCCGCGCGCGAGCCCCTGCTGCGCGAGGCGGGACTTCACTGGCACGACTACGGCAAAACCGCCCGCCCGGGGCGCAAACTGGGCCACCTGACACTGACCGAAACCAGCCCCAAGTCACGGGATTTGCGCGCTTTCAAGTTGCTGTCCCGAGTGGATCGCGCGACCTGGCTCGCAATTCGGTAAGACAACGCCCAGGGTTTCCTTGATGGGAGCAGGCTTTACCGTAATATCGGCCCGAACCCATGTATTCCGAGAACTTCAAGCTGCGTGAATTGCCGTTCCGCTTAAGCCCGGACCCGCAATTCCTGTTCCTGTCCCGAGCTCATGCGCGCGCCAAGGCGTACATGGAATCGACCATCTGGTTCACCGACGGCTTCGTCGTGATCACGGGTGAAATCGGCGCCGGCAAGACCACGCTGATCGAAAGTTTCCTGCGTCAGCTCGATTCCGACGTGGTCATCGCGCAGATCAACCAGACACAGGTGAACGCGGTCGAGTTCCTGCAGACGGTGCTGGTCCAATTCGGCTTCTCGCCCTTCAAGATGAAGAAGGCCGAGCTGATCGCGACCCTCAACAGTTTTCTCATCGAGCAGTACGCGGCCGGTCGCAAGGTGCTGCTGATCATCGACGAAGCGCAGAATCTCGCGCAAAAGGTTCTCGAAGAGATCCGCATGTTGTCGGGCATCGAGGCCACGAAAGAAAAGGTGCTGCGCATCATTCTCGCCGGCCAGCCCGAGCTCAACGAAAAGCTCGATTCCCCCGAGCTGGTGCAGCTGTCGCAACGCGTGCGATTGCGCTTTCACCTGGGCGCGTTGTCGCGCGACGACCTGCGCCTGTACGTGAAACATCGCCTCGAAATCGCCGGCGCCGAGGGCCGCGAGATCTTCGCGGAAGACACCTATCCCGAGATCGTGCGTTATTCCGGCGGCATCCCCCGCCTGGTCAACACCTTGTGCGACACAGCGATGATGGCGGCGTTCAACGAAGACCGCGACCACGTGACGCTGCAGGACATCGCCTCCGCGGTGGCCGAGCTGCAGTGGGTCGAATTCTCGGCGCGCGTCAGCGCGATCAACGCGCGAGCGGGCCTGAACGAAAAGACGCCGACCGGCGATCGCGCCACGCGCATCATTTCCAAGGTGTTGTTGTCGACCGACGGCAAGGCCGCGGGCGAGTTGCACCTGGTGCCGGGCCGCAAGGTCGTGGGCCGCACGCCGGACAACGATCTGCAGATCGACAGCAAATTCATCAGCCGGCATCACTGCCAGCTCATCACCGGCAGCGACGGCATCACGGTGGTGGAAGATCTCAACAGCACCAATGGCATCGTGATCCGCGGCAAACGCGTGCGCCGCCACACCTTGCGTGATGGCGATGTCATCAGCATGGGTCAGCACGAGATGTTGTACGTCGATGAAAATGCCGCGCGGCACCTGGCGGATACACACGACAATCTGCCGGTCGTCGACGATGCGGCGAACGAGGAAGCCGAAGACCAAGGCCGCGAAGACGCGGCCGGCGCGGGCTGAAGATTTCCGGCGCTACTTGATGGCGCGCACACCCGCCGACAGGGCGTGGTGAATGAACGGCTTCCGGCCGAGCCTGCGTCGCCAGCTCGCGGGCAACTTCTCGAAACCCGCCTCAACCAGTTTTACCAAGCCCAACGGCAGCCGCAGGCTATGCCCGCGGACGATGGTGTAGGTCTGGATCCGTTTGAAGCCCACGTCGCGGAACAACTGCTCGAGCTCCGTGACGGTGTATTCCTTGAGGTGAAATCCGCGCGCGACGGTGTCGAAGTATTTCGAGACGTCGTGCGGCCCGTTGAGACGGCTCGGCGTCACGCAGAAATACGATCCCCCGGGTGCAAGCGCCGTGTAGAGGTTGCGCAGTTGCTCCATCGCGTCGTCAGGATGGATGTGCTCCATCACCTGGAAACTGTAAGCGAGCGTGACGGCGCCGGCCGGCACGGGCACCGAGCACCCATCCGAGAGCACCGTTTCGATCTTGGGATCGTGCACGCCACTCAGGATCTCTCGCGAGACGTCGAGCGCGTAGCACTTGCGCACGGATTTCGCGACTTCCATCGTCAGGCTGCAGTCACCTGCGCCGATTTCGAGGAAAACGGTTTTCGAAGTGAGAAATCGCCGCAGTGAAGACATCCGCAGCTCGATTGCCGCGCGCCGCTCCGCCTCAGAGACCTTGCGAGTGAGTTGTGAGTGCGAGGGGACGCGGCGGAAGAGCTCGTCGTAGACCGCGCCGTAAAGCCCGAGGCGTTGCGTACGGGGAGCCGAGCGCAGTCGCTCCGCCAGCTCGACTTCGACGCGATATTGCTGTTCCACATCTTCGGTGGAACGGGTTGACGTGGGTGGCAAAGGTGCGCGCCACGTCAGGTTCCCGACTGCTTCCATGACTGACTATCCCCGGTGGCGTCCGGGTCATTGCCCGGATCGCCCTTACACGATGCCCGTCAGACTGGGCTTGAACCGATCAGCGACGGCGACCCGTCACGAGATCCATCAAGCGGCCCAGAATGCCCGGACGAAATCCGTCGACCTGCATCGCGCTGCGCGCAGTACCGGTCTGACGGCGCATTTCCGCCAATACGTCGGGCGGAAGATTGATACGAAATTCGCCGCTGGCCGCTGTGTCATTACGCATGTTCGAAGAACTCCGCTCGGTGTCGTTGGGTTGGAACGCGGGTGCAGTTTGCTGGGCCATCTGGCGGTCATGATGTGCCGGGATTCACAGAGTTTCCAATGTCGCAAAATGCGCACGCGCTTATGTCCGAGTCTGATAATTGTGTAGGCGCGGAGCGATTCCATTCGCTCAAAAGTCTGACGCACTTTGCCGACATCCCTGCCGTCCGCGCGTTGTGATAGTGCTCGCGAGTAAGGAGTTCCCGGCAGCCGCATTCGATGTCATTTCGGCCAGATTCGCGCCAGGGAGGCGGGTTGCAGAAAATCCTCGGTCTTTTGCTGCTGGTTGCCGCGGGCGTCTATGGCATGGGCGCGGTAAAACTGTCCGAAAGCGGTGCAAACCGGTTTCTGAACGAACTCGAGTCGCTTTCACTGCAGGGAAAGTCCGATCAGTACTGCGCGCTGCTGCACGAAAATCTGGGCGTATCGATTCGAGATCACACCGCGCCGGAACAGCCGCGCGACTTCGACGGCGGCAAGACAGAATTCTGCGAGTTCGTCAGCATGGCCGCGAAGGGCATGTCGCTCATCAGACCGGAGTCGCACCTGACACGCGAAGATTTCACTGTGACACGCAGCTGGCTGCATCCATGGACCGCGCTGGTGAGTTATCACGAGACCCGCAGCACGCGCATGACGCTGGTGAACGTCACACTCGAAACCGAGAGCGATGATGAGTGGACGCTGGTGAACACCATCGGTGGAGTGAAGGTGCTACGCCTCGAGAGCCACTCGCGGCTGGCGGACTAGCCGGTGCCTCCGACCGTGAGGCCGTCGATTCGCAGAGTCGGCTGACCCACGCCCACCGGCACGCTCTGCCCTTCCTTGCCGCAGGTGCCAACGCCATCGTCGAGCTTGAGATCGTTACCGACCATCGACACGCGCGTGAGCACGTCGGGACCGTTGCCGATCAACGTCGCCCCCTTGATGGCTGCGCCGACCTTGCCGTTCTCGATGAGGTACGCTTCGCTTGCCGAGAACACGAATTTGCCCGAGGTGATGTCGACCTGCCCGCCACCAAAATTCACGGCGTAGATGCCCTTCTCGACCGACTCCAGGATTTCCCCGGGTGGCGTCTTGCCGGGGCGCATGTAGGTGTTGGTCATGCGCGGCAACGTGATGTGCGCGAACGATTCACGCCGGCCGTTGCCGGTGGAGTGTGTGCCGGTCAGGCGCGCGTTCATCTTGTCCTGCAGGTAACCCTTGAGCACGCCATTTTCGATGAGCGTGGTGCACTGGGTCGCGGTGCCTTCGTCATCGATGTTGAGCGAGCCGCGCCGGCGCGAGAGTGTGCCGTCGTCGACGATCGTGCAGAGTTCGGATGCAACGCGCTCGCCGATGCGGCCCGCGAAGGCGGACGTGCCCTTGCGATTGAAGTCGCCCTCCAACCCGTGGCCGATGGCCTCGTGCAGCAGGATGCCGGGCCAGCCCGGCCCGAGCACCACGGTCATCGATCCTGCGGGCGCGGGCACGGCGTCGAGATTCACCAATGCCTGGCGTACGGCCTCGCGCGCCAGCTGCAGCGGTTTGTCGGCAGCCACCAGTTCGGGCAGCGTGATACGCCCACCGGCGCCCGCGTAGCCCTGCTCGCGCCTGCCATTCTGTTCGACGATGACCGACACGTTGAAGCGCACCAGCGGCCGCACGTCGGCCGCGAGATGTCCTTCGCTGTTGGCGATCAACACGACTTCGTGCACAGCGACGACGCTCGCCATGACCTGCTGCACGCGCGGATCCATCTTGCGGGTCTCGCGATCCACCCGCTCCAGCCAGGCCACTTTTTCGCTCGAAGTGAAGCTGCTGACCGGGTCGATGGGTAGATAGAGCTTGTGGCCGCTGAGCGGCAGAATGGCGTTCGCGGGGCGTTCGGTGCCGCGCACCGCGATCGCCCGCGCGGCGCGCGACGCTTCTTCGAGCGCCGGCAACACAATTTCGTCGGAATAGGCGAAGCCGGTCTTCTCACCGGCCACGGCGCGTACACCGACACCCTGTTCGATGCTGGCACTGCCTTCCTTGACGATGCCGTCTTCCAGCGCCCAGCTCTCCTCGCGGGAGAACTGGAAGTAGAGATCGGCTGCGTCCACCGAACTCGACATGACCTGAGCGAGCGCCAGATCGAGACGCGAGTCGTCGAGTCCACCCGGCCGCAGGATGAGTTCGCGTGCAATGTCGAGCGGTTCGGATTTGGTCACTGCGTTCAAGGATTCACCTTACGTGTTGTAAATGACGCGATGTTCGAGCGCCGGGAATCGCGTGCGGGCATCGATTCGCCCGGCGGTGTCGAGATCGGCCACCACGCAGCCCGTGCCGCTTGGCATCCGCACCAGAACCTTGCCCCAGTGATCGATGATCATCGAATCTCCAAATGTCGCCCGCCCGCTCGGATGCACGCCCCACTGCGCCGGCGCGATCAACGCGCTCAGGTTTTCGATGGCCCGGGCGCGCAACAGGCTTTCCCAATGCGCCTCGCCGGTCGGCACCGTGAACGCCGACGGCACCACGAACACCTCCGCGCCCTGGCGCGACAGGACCCGAAACAGCTCGGGAAACCGCATGTCGTAACACACGGCGAGGCCGAGTTTTCCCGCCGGCGTATCGACGAGCCTGGCATCGTGACCCGGCACCGTATGGGCGGATTCGCGATGCGACTCGGTGCTGCCGGGCACGTCCACGTCGAACAGGTGAATCTTGTCGTACCGCGCCGCCCGCTGGCCCTGCGCGTCGTACACCAGGCACGACGCGCTGACCCGTCCGTCCGAATTCTGTCGCAGGGGCACGGTTCCGCCGACGATCCATATCTTGAGGCGTCGCGCGGTGTCTGCAAGGAAGTTCTGGATCCGCCCGGCACCGTCCGGCTCGGCGATGGCGCGCTTGTCGCCGCTGTTCAGGCCCATGAAGGCGAAATTTTCCGGCAGCGCTGCCAACCCGGCGTTGAGACGCGCGGCCTCTGTCAGGAAGAGTCCGGCGGCCGTGAGGTTCGCACCGATGTCATGCCCGGAGGTCATCTGGATCGCCGCAACTCGCATGGCGGTCAATCTATCACTTCAACCATCGATTATTTAGACGACGGGCCTTCGGCGCCTGCGCCTTCCCAGGTGCCGTGCCACTGCACGCGACGGCTCTCCGGAGCGGCTGCCAGGCCGCGTTTCGCGACCGAGCCGCGTAACGCGTTCCAGGCGCGCGTGAGCGGCGCACGCGCCGGTGCCGGCACCGCGGTCGCGGCCAGCGCGACCTGTTCGTAGTCGACCGTGAGATCGTAATTGCGTGCCAGCAGGCTGACGCGCCCCGATCCGCGGAACACCTGATCGGAGGCGGGGCCGCTGCCCTGCACGTTGTCGAGCTGGATCTGTCCATTGTCGAGCGAGGCGTTCGCGACCAGCTGGTGATTGCTGTCGGCACCCTGCGTTTCGAGATCGAAGCGGCCGGTCAACGCGCCAGTCAGGTCGTCTGCCTGCATCGGCCAGTCGAGTTCGCCGGCGGCGTGCAGGGTTTCGGTGGGCCATTCCTTCGGCAGCTGTACACCGCGCAGCAGCGCGGGAAGGTGACCGGTATCGGCGCTGAACTGCGCGCGGCAGAAGCCCGCGCTGCAGCGGCCCTGCGCGGCCAATTGATGCAGTGCCGCCTGCGGCGACTCGAGCGAAAACTCGATATTGTCGTCGCGTCGCGAGATCGACGCGTGTAGCGCACCCAGGCTGCGCTCGGAGTAACGCAGTTTGCCGATCGTGAGAGCGAGATCCCCGTTCGCCGGCAGCAGCGCACCGGCCACGGCCAGCAGCGCCGGCGCGCGTTTCAGTTCCAGAGTGTCGACTTCGAGCTGCGGATCGGCATTGTCCGCGCGCCGCAGATTTCCAGCGACACCCTGCACTTCGAAATGCGCGGCGGTGACTTTGCCATCGACCTGGCCACGCACCTTTACGCGGTCGCCATCGATCTCGAATGAACGCACGCCGCCGGCATCGACCCGCAACTGCGCGCTGACCGGCAGCGCGCGTGCACGAAGCTTGTCGAAGGGTTCGGGCAGGCGGCTCTCGACACCACCGAGATTGGTCGCAAGCGAGATCTGCCATGCGTCGTTGCCCGTGAGGCGTTGTGCCGAACCGCTCCATGCAAGCCGGCCGTCGACTTGATCACCCAGCGCGCCTTGGCCTAACAACTTGAGCAATGGCGCGGCGTCCGCGGCGCCGCTCACGGCGAGGTTGAGGCCGCGCGCCACTACCGCGGAAGCCGGGGCACGGCGTGCATCGATTTCAACCGGGCCGCCGAGCCAGCTGCCCTCGAGCGCCAGCGCTCGCAATTGACGGTTTCCGTAACGCAGGGTGCCGTTTAGTTTTTCGATGGCGGGCAGTCCACCGGCGAGCGGCACGGTGGCATCGCTGATGTGGGCTGTCACCCGCCACAGATCGGCCCGGCGCAGCTCGTTCATCCCGCGCGCGTCGGCCTCGAGTGAGATCTTGCCGGTCAAGCGCTCGAGACCCTGATCTGCGAGAACGGTACGCAGCAACGGCGATGTCAACGCACCTTCGAGCGTGACGTGCATACGCGGGACCCCGGTGCGCGGCCAGTCGAGGCGCGCGCCGGTGAGCGTGAGGTCGTCAAGCTGCCCGGACGCGAGGCGCATTTGCGCGCCGCCGCGCGCGAATTCCAGTGCACCGCTGCCTGCCGTCAGACGCGGGATGTCCGCGCCGGAGGTCGTCAGCGCAGCCAGTGCGAGCTTGCCGCTCGAACGCTGCCAGTTCACCGCCGGTGCGCCGGCAGGATCGCGGGTCATGGTCAGCTGCAAGGTGCCTTCGACAACGTTGCCCCCGGTGACATCGGTGAACATCGCGGGTGGCGCCGCAGCGCGAGAGACGAGCGTCCACATGTCGCCGAGTAATGCGCGGTCGAGATTCGCGACTCTGATCGCCAGCGGCTGGCCGGCGTTGTCTTCAACCCACGCGCCACTTGCCGAGAAAATTGCGCTGTCGTTGTGGACGGTGAATTCATCGAAGTGCATGCCCGGCGCTTGCGGGTTCGTCATGACCACCAGATGTCCCGAGAGCGAGAGCGGACGCGGCTCCTGCGCCGGGTTCATGCGCAAAGACACAGCATTGGCCGGATCGAAAATGAGTTCCAGCTGCTGCGCGTCGAAACGCACGCGTGCGGCCAGACCTGCGACCTGGACATTGTCCTCAGGCCGCGTGAAATCGCCGCCCGAGAGCTGCGCGCTGAAAACCCAGGCAGCGCTCGATTCGAGCCGCGCGCCCGAATCGAAACGCAACGCACGCAACTCTCCCGCGATGGGGATCCAGCCGCCCGGCGCCGCGGGCAATGAGGAGCTGAGTTGCCCCGCGAGGACACCGGCGATGAATTCCGTGGCCATGAATGGCACCCGGTCGGCGCGCACCGTGGTACGCGCGATGCGGATGGAGCCGGGAGCGAGAGTCAAGCGAGCGGAAATATTGGGCGCGCGTTCCAGCCGCGCACCGCGTGTGAGCTGCAGGTCGGTGAAATCCAGCACTACGTCGCCGGCATCGCGCGCCAACGTGCCGTTGACGGTGAGATGGTCGAAGCGCGTTTCCCCACCGCTCGGAACTTCTTCGTTCAATTCGAGCTCACGCGCGCTCGCCTGCCACTTGCCCGAATCAATGCGCCCTGCTTTCAAATGTAGTTTGGCATCGAGCGTGCCGCGGCCACGGATACCCGGCAAAGAAAGCCGGTCGAGGAACACGCGCCGCGCGATCAGGCGCAGGTCGCCCGAAGGTTTGCCCGCCGGCCCCAGGCCGTTGAGTTTGGCCGACACGAACAAAGACTGGCCGACGTCCTGCGCGAGCAGCATCGTGCCGTAGGCGTTGAAGGTGGAAGCGCCACGGCTGACCACTGCCTGGCTGAGTGTGAAGCTGTTGCGGGCGGCGTGTTCGCCGCGGCGAATGAGGTGCACACGCGCCGCCTCGACCTCGATGCGTCCGGTCGGCATGAGCTCGGCCCACGATAAGTACCGGCGTACCAGCGCCGCTTCGTCGTCGCGACTGGCGCCCGCGCGCGCAGCGACCTTCGCCGTCACGGCCGCGCGCTTCATCAACGGCTCTTCGGGATCGCCGATGATTTCGATATCAGGCGAGGACAACGTGACGTGGCCGAGCGAGAACTCGTGGTGCCGCAGGAAATCCCAGGTATCGAACTCCACGCGCAGTTCCGGCGCCACCACCCGCACGCGGCCGGCGGTGTTGTCGGTGAGTTCGACGCGCGTGAAGACCGCGCTGGTGCCGTCGAGTCCCCAGGCGAAATGAACGTTGTCGAATCGCACGGCCAGCCCGGTGCGTTCGGTGATGAGTTTTTCGAGAGTTGCGCGTTGTTCGGGAACGCGCTCGGCGACGACCCGGGTGAACACCACACCGAGTGCACCCGCGAGCCCCAGGCAAAAGCCGGCCAGCACCAGGCGCCTCGCCCAATGCGAGGAGTTTTCGTCCCCCTTTTGGTCGAGGGCTGTGTCGGTCATCTCTTCAAGCCAGCACCACGTCGTACTGATCGAAGCCGTACAGCGCTTCAACCTGTAACCGTATCGGCCGACCCACCTGGTGCTCCAGTTCCGCGAGCACTGTCGATTCGTCATCGAGCAGGCGGTCGATCACATTCTGATGGGCCAAAACTAGCAGTTCCTTGCTCTGGAACTGCCTGCTCTGGCGCACAATTTCACGGAATATCTCGTGGCAGACCGTTTCGGGCGTGCGTACGAAGCCGCGACCTTCACAACTGGGACACGCCGCACAAAGCAAATGTTCCAGGCTGTCGCGCGTTCTCTTGCGGGTCATCTCCACCAGGCCAAGCGAGGAGACGCTGGCGATATGGGTCTGGGCGTGATCGCCCGACAGTGCGCGCTGCAGCGCCTCGAGCACCTGCGTGCGATGCGCCGCATCAGTCATGTCGATGAAATCGATGATGATAATGCCGCCGAGATTGCGCAGGCGCAGTTGCCGCGCGATGGCCACCGCCGCCTCGAGGTTGGTGCGGAAAATCGTGTCTTCGAGATTGCGATGGCCGACGAACGCACCGGTGTTCACGTCGATCGTGGTCATCGATTCGGTCTGGTCGATGACCAGGTGACCGCCGGATTTGAGGTTGACGCTGCGCTCGAGCGCCTTGCCGATCTCCTCTTCGATGCCGTGCAGATCGAAGATCGGCCGCTGGCCGGTGTACAAATCGAGGCTGGTGGTGCTGCCGGGCATGAACGACGCGGCGAATTCCAGCATGCGGGCGTGCGCGGCGGCATTGTCGACCAACACACGATCGACCCCGCGCGCCAGCTCGTCGCGCAGCATCCGGGTCGGCAGCGGCAGGTCTTCGTAAACGAGCTCGCCGGCCGAGGCGCGCAAGCCGCGCTCCTTCACGTGTTGCCACAGCCGCGCGAGATAGCAGATGTCCTCGCGGATCTGCTCGATGCCTGCGCCCTGTGCGGCGGTGCGCACGATGTACCCGCCGGTCGCGTCCTGCGGGATGGATTCGGCGACCAGCGTTTTCAGGCGCGCGCGTTCGGCTTCGTCTTCGATACGCGCCGACACTCCGATGCCCTCGCCGCGCGGCATGTAGACCATGAGGCGCGACGGCAGCGCCACGAAGGTAGTTAGCCTGGCGCCCTTGGTGCCCATCGGGTCCTTCACCACCTGGACCAGGATGTCGTCGCCTTCGTTCACCAGTCTGCGGATATCGACCACTTCGGGCTGTCCGATCAACGTGCTTGCGGAGATCGGCGTCGCGATGTCGGCCGCATGCAGGAAGGCGGTGCGCTCGAGGCCGACGTCGATGAACGCGGCCTGCATGCCGGGCAACACGCGCTGCACGCGACCCTTGTAGAGGTTGCTGACGATGCCGCGGCGGCTCTGCCGTTCCATGAACAGCTCGGTCAACACGCCATTTTCGATGAGCGCCGCGCGATTTTCGCGTGGCGCCACGTTGATGAGAATTTCCGTCGTCACTCCGCCCCCTCACCTGACAACACACCGTGCCACACGGGTACGCCGTGCGACTTCAGGATGTTCGCCGTCTCGAACAGCGGCAATCCCATCACGCCCGAGTAGCTGCCGTTCACCTTTTCGACGAACACGGCACCCAGCCCCTGGATCGCGTAAGCACCGGCCTTGCCGCGCGGCTCGCCGCTCGCCCAATACGCACGCATCTCGCTCGCGCTGATCCGGCGGAACCGGACTTCGGTCGACGACACGATCACGCTTGGCGCCTTGCCACTGATGACGCACACACCGGTGTGAACCTGGTGCTCACGGCCGGACAACAGCTCGAGCATGCGTATCGCATCATCTTCGGACTGCGGCTTCTCGAGGATCTCTCCGCCGACGTCGACCGTGGTGTCGGCGGCGAGCACCGGCAGATCGACGTACACCCCACGGATCGCGGCTGCCTTCTGCGCCGCCAGCCGCGCCACGTAGACAGGGCCCGCTTCGTCGGCATTACGTGTCTCGTCGATGTCGGCCGGCGTCACCAGGTGCGGCACGCCGATCAGCTCTAACAACTGGCGGCGGCGTGGTGAGGCGGAGGCCAGTCGCAGCACGGGCCGGGCGGAAGTTCGTTCTTGTTGTTTGATATCGGCCATGCCCTGAAGGCCTTGGTTCACTCGCGATGATACGGGTGATTCTGCAACACCGAGTGGGCGCGATACAGCTGTTCCGCCAACATCACCCTCACCATGGCGTGCGGGAAGGTCAATGCGGACAACGACCAGCGAAAGCTTGCATTCTTGAGGATTTCGGGGCCGAGCCCGTCTGGCCCGCCGATGACGAAACTGAGATTCGTCCCGTCCTGCAGCCGCTCGCCTAACCACTTGGCGAGTTCGAGCGTCGTCCTGGATTTGCCGTGTTCGTCGAGCGCGACCAGGTAGTCGTCGCCGAGGCGGTCGAGGAAACGTTTTTCCTCTTCCGCCTTGCTCTTGCCGACGGGGAGTTCTTCCAGATCGACACGCATCGAACTACGCAGACGGCGTGTGTAGTCCTCGTAGGCGATGGTCACCCAGTCGGGCATACGCGTGCCGACCGCAAGGATGCGAACGCGCACGCGCGGGGAACCGCTTCAGCGCGCGGCGCGGGCTCGCGCGGAAGTCTTGCGGCGCGGCGGCACGGGGCGCGCCGGCTTCGGCGCGGCGGAGATGGCGCGCTCGAGCACCAGGTTTTCGTCCACGGGCGGCGCAACGTCGTCCCACAGCTTTTCCAGCCCATAGAACTCGCGCACGCGCGGCAACATCACGTGACAGACCACGTCGTTCAGATCGACCAGCACCCATTCACCTTCACGGGCGCCTTCGACGCCGATGGGAAGAAAGTCGTTCTGCTTCGCGAACTGCAACACGCGGTCGGCGATGGATTTGACATGCCGGTCGGAATTGCCGGAGGCGATTACGACGATGTCGGTGATGTCGGTGAGATGCCGTACGTCCATGACCTTGACGTTCACGGCTTTCATGTCATCGAGCGCGGCGTTGACGATACGCAGCAGGGTCTGCGGGATGGAAGCTTTGGCCTGCGCGGGTGCGCGGCGGGGACGGGTTTTGGTGGCCATTTCTCTCCGTAGGTTACTTGGGTCGAGCATAACATCCGGACTCGCGAATGATCTCGCGTACGGCGTCCGGAACCAGGAAACGCGGGTCGCGGCCCGCATCGATGATCTGACGTAATTCGGTCGAGGATATTTCCAGTTGCGTCACGGCGTGTACGTAGATGCGTCCGGCGACCGAATTGTGCAATTCGTTCACGGCGCCGGTGCCGCGATCGACCATCAATTCTCCCAAGGGGCCCTGCGTGGGCGCCTTCCAGCCGGGGCGATGCGCGACCACCACATGAGCAAGGTCGAACAGCTCCCGCCAGCGGTGCCAGTTTGGCAAACCCAGGAATGCGTCCATACCCAGCAACAGGCACAGGGAGCGGTGGGGAAATTCCCCCCGCAGCTCGGTCAATGTGTCGACTGTGTATGAAGCGCCGCTGCGGCGGACCTCGCGGTCGTCGACCGTGAACGGGGCTTGATCCGCAACCGCCGCCCGGACCATTGCCACTCGCAGCTGCGCATCCGCGAGTGTGCGTTCGCGGTGCGGCGGGTTGCCGGTCGGCAGGAAGCGGACTTCGGCGAGCTTGAGCGACTGCCACAACTCGAAGGCGGTACGCAGGTGTCCGTAGTGGATAGGATCGAACGTCCCGCCAAATATGCCGATCGGTCCCTCCGGAACAGTCATGTGGGGGATCCCGCGATTGGCAACGTCTTGCGCCCCGCGAATTCGACGATCGTCAAAGCCATTTCATCCCAGGCGTCGCCACGGAGTTGACCTTTGATCATGCGATCCGCGCGCGAGACCCGGGCTGCGAGGCGCGCATACGGCAACCGTGCGGCGCGGCGTTTTGCGTTTTCGAGCGCCGCCGACGGGCGCTGCCAGCTGCGCGCATTCATGCCGTCGTTCTGCGTCGTCCCCCAGACGGAGTGAATTTCCTTGTTGATCGACCACAATACGAGCGTCGCCTCGACACCTTCGCTGCGCAGCCCGCCCAGGATGCGCAATGCGCGCGGCACATCTGCGCCGAGCGCCGCCTCGCCGAGCTGGAAGACGTCGAAGCGCGCGCTGTCGCCGAGTGATGCCTTCACCTGCTCGAGATCGACGCGTTTGCCCGTGGCCAACAACCTGAGCTTCTCCAGTTCCTGTTGCGCCGCCAGCAGGTTGCCCTCGGTGCGCTCGACGATGAACTGCACGGCAGCATCGTCTAGCTCGAGCCCGAGTGCGGTCGCCCGCGCGCGCAGCCACTGCGGCAGGCGCGCCACTTCGATGGGCCGGGTCGCGAGCCACGCGCCGGTCGCTTCGAATGCCTTCACCCAGGCGGAATTGTTCTGCTCGCGTTCGAGCTTGCCGGTGATCATCAGATAGACGTTGTCGGCGCTGGCGTTCTTCAGCAACTCGACGATGGCGTTGGAACCGCCGGCGCCGGGTTTGCCCGACGGCAGGCGCAGCTCGATGAGTTTGCGCGAGCCGAACAACGAAAGGTTGTTAGAAGAAGCGCGCACCGCGTCCCAGTCGGCGACCCGTTCGATGAAGTGGACCTCCCGCTCGTCGAAGCCGGCACTCCTGGCGCGCGCGCGGATCGCGTCTGCGGCTTCGCCGACGAGCAGCGCTTCTTCGCCGGAGAGGAGATAAGCCCTGGCAGGCGCACCCGTGAGGTGCGAAGGGAGGCTGTCGAGGGTGAGTTTCAAGGGCCTCGATTATGGGCGAGGTCCACCCCCGGAAGCCACCCGCGAAAGGGGGATTTCGCCCCTCTTTGGCCGGCAGGGCGGGTGACGAGGCGCGCGCTGGCCGCGTATTCTTGCGTTCATGCCTACACTGTTCGAGAAAATCGTCGCCGGCGAGATTCCGGCAACCATCGTTTTCAAGGATGACCGGGTCACCGCCTTTCGCGATATCAGCCCGCAGGCGCCGGTACACGTGCTCATCATCCCTAACAAGCCGATCCCGACCGTCAACGACGTGAGCGAAGAGGACGAGCGCACGCTCGGCCACATGTTCGTCGTGGCGCGCGATATCGCGAAGAACGAAGGCATCGCCGAGCATGGATTTCGGCTGATCGTCAACTGCAACAAACACGCTGGACAGGTCGTGTATCACCTGCACATGCACCTGGTCGGCGGTGCGCCGCTCGGACCGATGCTCTCCGGAGGAACTCATGGCTGACAAGAAGAAGAAAGTGAAGACGGCGCCGAAACGCAAGGCCGTGAAGGCGGTCAAGGTGACCCGGAAGGCCGCGGCAGCGCCGCAGCGCCAGCCCGGCGATTTCTATCCACCCATCAAGCCGTTCAACCAGGGGTTCCTCAAAGTCTCCGAACTACACGACCTCTACTACGAACAGAGCGGCAATCCGGACGGCAAACCGGTCGTGTTCCTGCACGGCGGACCCGGCGGCGGCACCGATCCGAAGATGCGTCAGTTCTTCGACCCGAAGCGTTATCGCATCGTGTTGTTCGACCAGCGCGGCTGCGGCAAGAGCAAGCCTTCCGCGAGCCTGGTCGACAACACCACTTGGCACCTGGTCGAAGACATCGAGACGCTGCGCAAACACCTCGGCATCGAGCGCTGGCAGGTGTTCGGCGGCTCGTGGGGCTCGACGCTGGCGCTCGCGTACGCGCAGAGACATGCCGAGCGATGCACGGAACTCGTGCTGCGCGGCATCTTCCTGCTGCGCCGTTTTGAGCTCGAGTGGTTCTACCAGAACGATCTCGGCGCGGCCGCGATGTTCCCGGATCTGTGGGAACACTATCTCGCGCCGCTGTCGGCCGACGAGCGCAAGGACTGCATGCAGTCGTACTACAAGCGCCTGACCAGCGACGACCGCGAGGTGCTGCTCGAGGCCGCGCGTGCGTGGTCCATCTGGGAAGGCGCCCTCGCCTACATGAAGTTCAATCAGAATTACGTCAAGCAATTCGCCGACCCGACATTTGCCGCCGCGTTCGCGCGCATCGAATGCCACTACTTCGTGAATGGCGGATTCCTCGACCGCCCAAATCAATTGCTCGAAGACGTGCACAAGATTCGTCACATCCCGGCGGTCATCGTGCAGGGACGCTTCGACGTCGTGTGCCCGGCGCGCAGCGCCTGGGATCTGCACAACGCCTGGCCGGAATCGGATCTGCGCATCGTGCCCGACGCTGGACACTCCGCGTTCGAACCCGGCATCGCTCGCGAGCTCGTCAAGGCAACGGATCGGTTCGCCAAGCGGAGTTGAGCAACGACGCCGTAACGTCCAGGCGCCTTCGGCGAGGGAGGCGGCCTTTTTTATTCCGGAGCAGCTAATTCTGTAAAATCGGCCCTCAAGTACGACAGCACCCGGCCGATACAGCTGCTACCGGGGCTTGCGTCCGCTCAACGCGGGTTCCGTCGGTCGATTCGTCGGGTTGGTGGAGGCGGAAGCTCAATTCCGAAACGACTCCTCATTCTTTTCAGGCGGTGCCCCGCCTCCATCCCCCGACATCCACGTCGAGTACCCCTCTTCCTCTGCAGTATCCGCGTTCAATTCGCGTCGACGAAGCGTCTGATCTCATCGAGAACGGGTAGTTTGTGGGGCGCCGGCCGCGCGAATGCGGCAACCGTGTCGCGATGCCCGCGATCGGGATAGACACGCAGCGTCACCTTTACCCCGATCGCATCGAGCGCCGCCGCCATCTTGCGCGCGTGGCTCACATAGACCACGTCGTCGGCCTCGCCGTGCAACAGCAGTGCGGGCGGTGCACCGGCCTTCGCCAGCTGCACGGGTTGCCAGTCCGCCGGCGTGAATGGCGCGCCGAATATCGCGCGGTAGGTATCGGTGTTCGGGTCGAGCGCATACGGGCCTGACAGGCCGATCAGCCCGCGGACCGTATCTGGCGGCAATCCCGCGCGCGTGAGCTGCGATCGGTCGTAAGCCAGCATCGCGGCGAGATGCGCGCCGGCCGAATGTCCCGCAACGAAGATCCGCTTCGGGTCGCCGCCGATATCCTTCGCGTGACCAACTACCCAGGCGAGCGCCTGCGCGCCATCCTGCACGAACAACGGAAATTTCACTTCCGGGTACAACCGGTAATCGGCCAGAACGGCGACGTAACCGGACTGCGCCAGCGACGCGCCGACGAAGCGGTACTGCGACTTCTTGCCGCGGTCCCACGCGCCGCCATACCAGAACACGATGATGGGCCGATTCGCGGCGCCCTTCGGCGTATAGACGTCGAGGCGCTGACGCGGCCCGGTTCCATAGGAGATATCCGCACGGCGATCGAAATCGCCGAACATCGCCGGCACGTTGATGACGGTAAAAGCGATGCTGCCGCAGGACGCGACCAGCACCACGCCCGCCAGGAGCGCGGCGAGGAGCAGGATTTTCATTGTTTGACGCGAAAGGTGGGCCGTTGCTGCTCATCTATTACGTCATTCCGGCGCAGCCAGATGCAGGCGTCCGCCGCATCCTCGCTGAACCAGGCGCGGGCCGAACCGAGCCTGAAGGTGTAGCCCCAGGCATCCATGTCGAGCAGCATGCGCTCGCGGCCGAGGATTGGAAGTTCATCGGCGAGCACGATCTGCAGGAAACAGACCGCGCATTCCTCCGCGTCGTCACCGCCCGCATCGCGATCGAGACCCGCGCGGCGCCCGGGCGACATGCAGATGTAGTGGCTGAGTTCGTGCAGCAACGAATGGAGAGGTGTGTCGGCGCGAACGTAGAGTTCGTTGCCCTTCAAACCAGCCTCGCTCTCGCCCCAGTAGGAACCGGGGACGTTTTCATCCGCGGCGAGGTGTCGCAGCGTCACGCCGTATCGTCGTGCGAGCGCGCTGATGGATTCGTGCGCTTCGCCCCCGACGCGCAGGACATCCATTCTTAGAGAGACGCGAGCCGGCGCATCACCAGCGCCACGAGATCGCGCGCCAGCGCTTCGCGCAGGATCTCCTGTTCGCGTTCCTTGGCCAGCAACTGCGACTCCTCGAAGCTCAGGTCGCGTGTGGCGGAAATCTCTTCGTGTTCGATGAGCGTCTTGCCATTGGCGGTGACCGAAAACTTCACCCGATAGGTGAGCTCGTATTCGGTCGGGATGTTGCGCGCAGAAACCGAGAGGACCTTTTCCGTCAGCTCGTCGTCGTGCACCGAAACCGTCGCGCCCGAAGATCCTTTCGTACGGATCACCTTCGAGCCGGAAGCGATCAACGCCTTGCGCAGGTCCTGCACGAAATCGGTCTGTTCGTCCTGCGTGTCGATGAAGGTGTACGCGAATGCTTCCGGCATGGGCTGACGGCCCTGCAGGTGAAAGCCGCAGCCGGCCAGCGCGGCGACCAACAGGATTGCGGCGATTCGCTTCATATGAACATTCTCAGACAACGATATTGACCAGCTTGCCCGTCACGTAGATGGCCTTCTTGATCGGCTTGCCGTCCACGAACTTCTGCACGTTGGCATCCGCGAGCGCGGCGGCTACCGCGACGTCCTGACCGGCGTCCGCGGCGATCGTGACGCGGGCGCGCATCTTGCCGCTCACCTGCACCGAGATCTCGATGGAATCTTGCACCAGCGCGTCGGGATCAGGTGTCCACCAGCTCTCCTGCGCGAGCGCGGTCGAGTGACCCAGTTGCGTCCACAACTCGTGCGTGACGTGCGGAATCATCGGCGACAGGCACATCACCGCCACCTCCAGGGCCTCGTGCGCGACGACGCGCCCTGCCAGCGTCGAGCTGTCGTGTTTGCCGATCGCGTTGAGCAATTCCATGACGGCCGCGACGGCGGTGTTGAAGCTGCGGCGGCGGCCGATGTCGTCGGTGACCTTGGCGAGCGTCGAATGCGCGATGCGGCGCAGTTCTTTCTGCCCCGCGTTCAGCGTGGTCTTGTCGAACTTCGTCGTGGTGATGGCGTCGGCCGGTGCCGGCGCGTTCACGTGGTCGTACACAGCCTTCCACAGGCGGCGGATGAAACGGAACGAACCCTGCACGCCCTCTTCCGACCATTCGAGCGTCTGCTCGGGCGGCGCGGTGAACATCATGAACATACGCGCGGTATCCGCCCCGAACTGCTCGACCAAACTACTCGGGTCAACGCCGTTGTTCTTGGACTTGGACATCGTGCCGAGCCCGTCCCATTCCACCGGTTGGTTATCGGTGAGCAGGATGGCGCCAGTGCGCTGATTGTCCGCGCCCATCGTCACTTCGACGTCGGCCGGATTGAAATAGTCGCGGCGGCCCGGAGCCGGCTCGCGGTAGTAGATGTGGTGCAGCACCATGCCCTGCGTCAGCAGGTTCTTGAACGGCTCGTCGATATCGACGAGTTTCATGTCGCGCATCACCTTGGTCCAGAAACGCGAGTACAGCAGGTGCAGGATCGCGTGTTCGATGCCGCCGATGTATTGATCGACCGGCATCCAGTATTTCGCGCGCGCGTCCACCATCGTCTTCGCATCAGTGCCGGTGAAGCGCAGGAAATACCAGGACGAATCCACGAAGGTGTCCATCGTGTCCGTCTCGCGGCGCGCATCGGCGCCGCATTGCGGACATTTGCATTCGTAGAACGACGGCGTCTTGTTGAGCGGATTGCCGGAGCCGTCGGGCACGAGACCTTCGGGCAACACCACCGGTAACTGGTCGTCCGGGACCGGCACCACGCCGCATTTGGCGCAATGAATGAGCGGCACCGGGCAACCCCAGTAACGCTGGCGGGAAATGCCCCAGTCGCGCAGGCGCCATTGCACGCGTTTGCGGCCCAGGCCCTTTTTTTCCAGCGCCGCTGCGATCGCATCGATGGCCGGTTGGAACTCGAGGCCATCGAACTCACCCGAGTTCATCGTCAGTCCGTGTTCGGTGTACGTATCAGCCCAGGGCGGATCGACGTTTGTATATGCGCCCGTCTTGGACTTGATGACCTGGACGATCGACAGCTGGTTCTTGAGCGCGAATTCATAGTCGCGCGCATCGTGCGCTGGCACACCCATGACGGCGCCCTCGCCGTACGCCATGAGCACGTAGTTAGCCACCCAGACTTCGACGTGTTTGCCGGTGAACGGATGCAGCACGGAGAAGCCGGTGCGCATGCCTTTCTTTTCCGCGGTGGCGATGTCGGCTTCCATCGTGCTGCCGCGGCGGCATTCGTCGATGAAGGTTTGCAGCGCTGGATTGCGCGCGCCGGCCGCCGTCGCGAGCGGATGCTCGGCCGCGACCGCCATATACGTCACTCCGAACAAGGTGTCCGCACGCGTGGTGAAAACCTTGAGCGCGCCGGCCGCGCCCATCAACGCCTGGGTGTTCTCCGAATACGGGAACGAGATTTCGCAACCTTCGGACTTGCCGATCCAGTTGGCCTGCATCGTCTTCACGCGCTCGGGCCAGTCGGGCAACATCTGAAGATCGGCCAGCAGCTCCTCGGCGTATTTCGTGATGGCGAGGTAATACATCGGGATTTCGCGCTTCTCGACGGTGGCGCCCGTGCGCCAGCCCTTGCCATCGATCACCTGCTCGTTGGCGAGCACGGTCTGATCGACCGGATCCCAGTTCACGACACCGGTCTTGCGATACGCGATTCCTTTTTCGAGCATGCGCAGGAACAACCACTGGTTCCAGCGGTAGTAGTCAGGGTCGCAGGTCGTGATCTCGCGCGACCAGTCGAAGGCGAAGCCCAGCGACTTGAGCTGACCCTTCATGTACGCGATGTTGTCGCGCGTCCACTTCGCGGGCGGCACGTTGTTCTTGATGGCCGCGTTTTCAGCCGGCAGACCGAACGCGTCCCAACCCATGGGCTGCAGCACGCTCTTGCCTTGCATCATCGCGAAGCGCGTGAGGACGTCGCCGATCGTGTAGTTGCGCACGTGGCCCATGTGCAGTCGGCCCGACGGATAGGGGAACATCGACAGGCAATAGAACTTGCCGGCGTTGCCGTCGGCATTTTCACGCGCTTCAAATACGCGTTGTTCGTCCCAGAAAGTTTGCGCGGCGCGCTCGACGGCGGCCGGTTCGTAGCGTTCTTGCATCGGGAAAGTCTGGATTTTCAGCGGCTTGCGAAGGCCGGGAAGAATACACGAGCCTGCGCGGGTTTAGGAAAACAAGCGGTATTTCCCGTCATTCCCGCCAGATCAACGGGTTGCCGCGTAGCGGCTCCCGATCGATAAACATCGCCATCTCGCGCAATCCCGCTCACACAGCAAGTTCGGCCACTGAAGTGGCGGGCCTCATCATCTTGTTGCGTAACCATCGGGGCATCATCGATGCGCAACTCGCCGCCCTTTATGGCGCATCGACCAAGCGCCTCAATGGGCAGGTGCGCCGAAACTCCGCGCGGTTTCCCATCGACTTCCTTTTTCGCCTCACGCCGGAAGAATCTGCGGCGTTGATGCGGTCGCAAATTGGGGATGGGTAAAGCAATTCTGTTGATGAGGGGGTCGCAAACACGGCTTTTCG
>JBDTSP010000026.1:0-49882 GCA_039931065.1 Pseudomonadota bacterium
GCGCCCATCAACATGATGGTGGCGGTGCCCGCGTTCCAGCATTCGCCGATGTTCGGGCACTTGGCCTCTTCGCACACCGTCGCCAGACGATGCTCGTGCACGATGTTCTTCACCGCGCCAAAGCCGGTGCCGGCGGCGAGCGGCGCACGGATCCAGCTCGGCTTGCGCCCCGTGGGTGGAGCTTCGGCCGCACGTGACTTCTGACCGTCCTTGATCGCGGTGAAGCCCTGCGGCGTCAGGTACTTCTCGCCGCTGCGCGGGGCGCGGGATTCGGTGACGACCGGAATGTTCTTGAGCGTGGACATGGGAGGCTGCGAATTCTACTCCGGCTGCGGCGGCGTGGGCTCGGACTCGAAGCCTACCTTTGGCGGGCCAAGTCCCGGAATTCCCTGCTCTTTCCCGTTGATCTTGAGCACGCCCTTGTTGTATTCGAGGTGGCTGACGATCTGGTCGCGCTCGCGTTTTGCGTACCCCTGGTCGATGACCGTGGCCACCGAACTGAGCCCGTTCGGCATCTTCTCCACCAGCTTCTGCGCCACTTCGATCGTGATGTCGGCTTCGATCTTGCCGAGCATACCCATCGCGCCGGCCGAAAAATCCTGCCCGGTCACGCCTTTGAGCTTGATGATGCCCTTGATGTAGGCGTCGCCCTCGGGAGTGGCCACACCCACCCGGTCGATCACCCATTCCGGATCGTGCTTCAACAACTCGAGGCCGGCCTCCCGCATCGGTTGCATCATTGCCGCCTCGACGGCGGCGGCCGTGGGGACCGGCCGCGAGTACGAAGCCTTCATCTCGGACAGCAACTTCACCAGCGTCTCGACGTGCAGGCGACGCACGGTGAAGTCGTAATGCACTTCCTTCAAGGAAACGCCGAGCTCCTCGAGCTCCTTGGCCTTGACCGCCCCGGAACCGATCTTCAGCGCGACGTCCATGAAGTCGTCGTCAATGGTGGTGTCGACGACGTAGTGCAAGCCGGCCACTTCGGTGACCTGCTTGTTCAAACCGACCATGCGCACCTTTGCGACGGACAGATCGAAGTCACCGTCGTAAAGGTCGCCGCGCACCCGGTGGCTCACGCCTGAAACGACCGCATCTTCCAGCAGGACGCTGCCACCCTTTTCGCGATCGGAGAATTCGAGGCGCGGCCAGCCGCCATCGACCTCGACATCGTCCAGATGCGCTGAATAACCCAACTTGAGTTTGAACGCGTCGTACGAAACCGCTTGCCCCTTGCCGGGCATCTCGAAGTCACGAGCGTCGCCGGAAATCGTCGTGGTGCCGCCGCCGAAAAAACGCACTCGTGTGCTGACCGCAACCGGCGACTCTTCCCCGAACAACTTCACGAGTTCGGCGCGGATCGTCTCCGGGACCACCACGTGCGAATCGACACGGGCAATTCCCAGACCCGACAACCACAGCACCGGGCCGTGCACGATGTGATTGCGCACGGTGAACTTGACAGGGCTGATCACCGCGGCGGCGGGTTGGACGGCGGAGTCGGCGGGCGGCGACTCGGCGGGCGGCGTTTCGCCCGCGGCCACGACCGGCGATCCGGCAGCGGCGACTTCATCCACAGGAGTGTCTGCCGGCGTTTCCTGCTTCCCGGAATTCGAGGCACGCAGCCACGGCCCGAACACCTCGAAGGTGACTTCCTGTTCCGACGTGAACCAGCCGCGCTGCCACTTGCGGTCGACGATGCTGAGATAGGGCGCGATTTTGACCAGCTGATCGAGGCCGCTGTTGACGCGTTGTTCGGCCACCATGCCGATGCCCCAGGGCGCAGCCACGAGCACCAGCAGCAGCACGACCGCCGCGGTCAGGTAATTCTTCATCTTCAAACTCCCCGTGAAACCTCGCGCCCACGCGACAACTCGGCATCGAGCGCGCCCAGCCTTTCGACGGTGCCGACGTCGAACCAGCGGCCGGCATGCAACTCGCCGCTCAATGCGCGCTGCGCAATCGCACGGCGCAGCAGCGGCAGCAGCGGAAATTTGCCGGGGGTGCAGCCGGCGAAAAATCCCGCGGTGTAAATGCCCATGCCGGAATAGGTGTGTCGCGTGCCCTCGCCGTCGATGACCAGGCCGCGCTCGAGCAGGAAATCGCCGCGCGCATGTTGCGGTGGATTGGGCACGAGCACGAGGTGGGCGAGTGAGCCTGCGGGTGGATCGCGGCGCAAGGCGCCGAAATCGATATCGGTCCAGACGTCGCCGTTGACCAGCAGGAAAGGGGCCGAGCCTAACAACGGCAATGCATTCAAGATGCCGCCGCCGGTTTCGAGCGCCTCGGGACGTTCATGGCTGTAGACGATCTCGAGCCCGTAACGCGCGCCGTCGCCGATCGTCTGCTCGATCATGTCGCCTAACCAGGCGGTGTTGACGATGACCTCGTTGAAGCCCCCGGCCGCGAGCCGCTCGAGGTGGTATTCGATGAGCCGCTTTCCGCCCACGCGCAGCAGTGGCTTGGGTTCGCGGTCGGTGAGCGGCCGCATTCGTTCGCCGCGTCCCGCGGCGAGGACCATCGCCTTCACTTGTGCGCGCGCCGCACGCGGCGCTTGAGCGGGGGCTGGAGCCTGCGCTTCGACGCTCGCGCGCTCTTACGCTGCGGGGCGGCTGCACGTTTGGGCCGCGCCTTCCGTTTGAGCTTGCGGCGCAACACCTGCGGACGCGCGCGGCTCTTCGTCCTCTGCTTCTTCGCAGGCCGCTTCTTCGCGCGCTTCGGTTTCGCCGCCGGCTTGGCTCGCTGCGGCCGCTTTTTCACGACCGGTTTGCGGCGGGCCGCACGCTTGCGTTTCGGCCGCTCGAGTTGTCGCGCGTTCGCCGCCGCCAGTCCCGGCGCGACGCGCCAGGCAAGCCAACGTTCGAACTCCACCAGCTCGGGATAACGGCGGCATGCATCGCGCACGTATTCGAAAGTGAGCGGCAGATCGGCGAGATAACCGATCTTGCCGTCGCGGTGCCACAGGCGCGCGAAGATCCCCAGCACTTTCATGTGCCGCTGTACGCCGATGAGATCGAACCAGCGCATGAACTGGTATTCGCTGTCGCCGACGTTGGCGCCGAGATTGCCGAGTACGCGACGATAACCCCGCACCCAGCGCTCGACCCGCTCGCGCGACCAGCTGATGTAGCAATCCTTGAGCAGGGAAACGAGGTCGTAACCGACGGGTCCGCGCAGCGCATCCTGGAAGTCGATGACGCCGGGCCCGCCGCCTCTGTCGATGGACGGTGGCAGCACCATGAGGTTGCGCGAATGGAAGTCGCGATGGACGAATACCTGCGGCTGCAGCATGGCTTCGTTGATCAGGAACTCGAACGTGACGGTGAGCAACCCGCGCTCTTCCGGCGACAGCTCGAGCCGCAGGTGCTTCTCGAGAAACCACTCCGGCATGAGATTGAGTTCGCGCGCCAGCGGCGTGCGGTCGTAAGGCTCGAGCATCTGCGCGGCTTTGAGTCCGCGCACCTGGATGTTCGCGAGCGTGGTGAGCGCGTCGCCATAGAGTTTGTCGACGCCGCGGCCGGTCTTGAGCAGGCCCAGGTACTGGGCGTCGCCCAGGTCTTCCATCACGATGAAGCCGCGCTTGAGGTCGGCGCCGTACACGTGCGGCACATGCGCGCCAGCCTGCTCCAGCAGCGACGTCACCTTGAGATAAGGAGCGATGTCTTCCTTGCCGGGCGGCGCGTCCATGACGATGAGCGTGTCGGCCCGGGGCGCCCAGGCAGCCGGATCGACGTCCCCGCGGGACACCCGAAAATAGCGGCGAAAACTCGCATCGGCCGACGCGACGCTGATTTGTCCGATGCGCCATTGCAGGTCGCGTGTCAGCCATGTCCGGATGAGGTTCGCGCGCGGGTCGTTCTTGAGCATTCGTATAAGTATAGTGCGCGACACTGTGCCATTGACCTCGAAAAGGGCCGCGACTTGCGGCCTCGGCCTCTCGCTGCTGCTCGCGTTCGGAGCGCGCGCGGACGAACCCGTTTGCCCCAGACCGGCGGAGCCCACCGGCGCTCCCCGGCCCGCACCGATCCGTACCGATCCGTCCAACGAGCCGGTCACCATCGAGAGTGACGACAAGAACTTCACGGCCGACGTGAATGGCAACGTGGTGGTGTCCGGCAACGTCGTGATGCGCCAGGGCGACCGCAGCATCAAGACCGATCACCTCGAGTACGACGCCGAGCAGGGCAAGGCCAAACTCGAAGGCGGCGTCGAATACAAAGACCCGCAGCTCACGGTGCGCGGCAACTCCGGCAGCTACTCGCCGACCCTCGGTACGGAATTCGAAGGCACGGAGTTCGAACTGCCGGAGCGCAACGCGCGCGGCGCGGCGCGTTCGATGCAGGTGGACGCCGCCACCGGCAAGGTGACGCTCGACGACGTTTCCTTCACGACCTGCCCGGTCGAAAACCTGTCCTGGCAGATGAAGGCCAGGCGCATGGAGCTCGACACGCGCGAGCAGATCGGCATCGGCCGCGGCGCCAAGGTCGAGTTCAAGGGTGTGCCGATCGTCTATCTACCCTGGGTCTCGTTTCCGATCGGGACACAACGCAAGAGCGGCTTCCTGTTCCCGGGTCTCGGCGGCTCCACGCGCAGCGGAGCGCAGATCGATGAGCCTTACTACTGGAACATCCGCCCCAACTTCGACCTCACGGCGCAGCCGGTGTTCTACGGCAGGCGCGGCCTCGACCTGTCCGGCGAGATGCGTTTCCTCACCCGCCGCCAGCGCGGCACGTTGTCCTGGAACTACCTACCCAGCGACGACCTGACCGGCACCGATCGCAGCCGACTGCAGCTGGCGCATGTCGCTGAGCTGCCGGGCGAATGGCGCTTCCGCATCGACGCCACGGATGTGAGCGACAGCGACTATTTCGAGGATTTCGCGCAGGGGCCGGAAGGCACCAGCGTCGCGTTCGCCGAACGGCTGGCCGAGGCCACCTACCGCGACGAGCACCTGAACGTGCGCGCGCAATTGCAGCAGTTCCAGACCATCGACGACGAATTGCCGGACGAGAACCGGCCATACGCGCGAACGCCGCGAATCCTGGCCTCGGGCGACTGGGATGCGGGGCTCGGCGCCGTCGAATACGGATTCGATGGCGAGTTCGTGAATTTCGATCGCAGCCAGGGTGTCACCGGCTGGCGCCTCGATGTCGCGCCGCGAGTGGGCTTCGACTGGTCCGCGCCGGGATTTTTCGTGCGTCCGTCCGGAGGGTTTCGCTACACGCAATACGACCTGAAGGATCAGGCGCCGGGCACCGACGCTTCTCCCACCCGCAGCCTGCCGTTTGCGTCGATCGACGCCGGCCTCGTGTTCGAACGGCAGTCGGGCTCACACAACCAGCGGCGCATCACGCTCGAACCGCGCGCGCTCTATCTGTACACGCCATTCCGCGACCAGAGCGATTTGCCGCTGTTCGACACCGGCCTGCCCGACCTGAACCTGGTCGAGCTTTACCGGAACAATCGATACGTCGGCGCGGACCGTGTCAACGACGCCAACCAGGTCGCGTTCGGCCTCACGAGCCGCCTGTTCAACGCCAACTCCGGCGCGCAGTATCTCGCGGTCAGCGTGGGCCAGGCTTACTACTTCGAGAAGCCGCGCGTCGTATTGCCCGACGAACCGCCCGCGACGCGCGACACCTCCGACTTCATCGCGCAGTTGTCACTGACGGCGTACAAGAACTGGAATCTCGAAGCCGGGATCCAGTGGAACCCGGAAGACACCCGCAGCGAGCGTTCGCAGTTCCGGCTGCAGTACCGTCCGGATGGCGATCACGTGGTGAATCTTGCCTATCGCTCCCAGCGCGACCGGCTCGAACAGGCAGACGTTTCATCCGCCTGGCCGATCGGCAACCGCTGGAATGCCTACGGCCGCGTGGTCTACAGTTTGCGCGACGGCGAGATGCTCGACCGTTTCGCGGGCTTCGAATACCGGGCTTGCTGTTATCGACTGCGCGCCGTCGCGCGCCGCTTCGTTTCGAGCCGCACCGGCGAGCAGGACACCGGCTTCTACCTGCAGCTGGAACTGAACGGACTAGCCAGTGTCGGAAAAGCAGACGCTTTCCTGGAACGCACAATTCGAGGATACTCGCCGGAAAGTTCCGCCCGGTGAAAAACAACTACATGATTTCCAAAGCATTTCCGCGTGTCTGCGGCTTCGTCGCCGCCGCTCTCCTCGCCTCCGCCGCCTTCGCCCAGACCCGTGAGGCATCGAGCACCGGCGTATTACTCGATCGCGTCGCCGCCACGGTCAACGAGGGCGTGGTGTTGTCGAGCGAGCTCGACGAACAGATGGTCGTCATCGCCGAGCGGCTGCGTCAGCAGAAGCTCGATTCGCCGCCCACCAACGTCTTGCGCCAGCAGGTGCTCGACCGCCTGGTCCTGCAGGAACTGCAGATGCAGCGCGCGGACCGGGCCGGCATCAAGGTCGCCGACGAGCAGCTCAACAACGCTCTGGCCGACGTCGCCCAGAGCAACAATCTCAAGCTCGCCGATCTGCCGGCCGCATTGGCGAGCCAGGGCATCGACTACGCGGGTTACCGTGAAGGCATCCGCAAGGAAATCGCCCTGCAGATCCTCCGCCAGCGTGACGTGATCGCACGCATCAACGTGAGTCCGCGCGAGATCGATCAATTCCTCGACCGGCAGAAGAAAATGCCGTCCGAGACGAACGAGTACAACGTCTCGCACATCCTGGTGGCCGTGCCGCAGGCGGCGACGCCGGAGCAGCTCGACGAAGCGCAGAAGAAGGCGGACGAGGTTTATCAGAAGGCGACCAGCGGCGAAGATTTCGCGCGCCTTGCGGTCGCCTATTCGAACGCGCAGACCGCGCTCGAAGGGGGCTCGCTCGGCTGGCGCAAGGGCCCGGAACTGCCGACCTTCCTCGGCGAGGCGATCGCAGGCATGAAGCCGGGCGACGTCACGAAGCCGATGCGCACACCCTCGGGTTTTCACATCGCCAAACTCAACGACATGCGCGGCAACACGCAGGTCATGGTCAACCAGGTGCACGCGCGGCACATCCTCATCAAGCCCAACGAGCTGCAGGACGACGCCACCGTGCAGCAGAAGCTCAACGCGATCCGCGATCGCATCCTCAACAAGGGCGAGAATTTCTCCGCCGTGGCCTCCGTCGTTTCCGAAGATCCGGGTTCGGCCGCCGAAGGTGGCGACCTGGGTTGGGCGGGTCCGGGCACCTTCGTACCCGAATTCGAAAAGCAGCTCGCGCAGCTGCAGCCCGACGAGATCAGTCAGCCGTTCCGCACGCAATTCGGCTGGCACATCATCCAGTTGTTAGGCCGGCGGCAGTTCGACACCACCGACGATGTGCGCCGTCAACGCGCCTTCGCCGCCCTGCGCGAGGCGAAAGCCGACGAAGAGACCGAGCTGTGGCTGCGACGCCTGCGCGATGAGGCGTACGTCGAGTACAAGCTCTGATCGCGGCGGGTCTGACGAGAATAGCGGTCACCGCAGGGGAACCTGCCGGCATCGGCCCCGATCTCTGCCTTGCGTTATCCCAGCAGGACTTCCCCGCCGGACTCGTCGTCGTCGGCAGCCGTACGCTGCTCGCCGAGCGGGCGCGGATGCTCGGCCTTCCCATCGTCTTCGATGACTATCTACCCGGCAGCGCGCAGCCCCATGTGCCGGGCCGCCTGACGGTCCTGGACGTTCCGCTGGCCGCGCCGTGCGTCGCGGGCAGACTCGATCGCGCCAATTCGCCGCACGTCATGGCCATACTCGACCGCGCCATCGATGGCGCGACCGATGGTGAGTTTGCCGCCATCGTGACCGCGCCGGTGCAGAAAAGCGTGATCGCGGATGCCGGCTTCGCGTTCATGGGCCACACCGAATATCTCGCGACGCGCACCCGCTCCGCTCACCCGGTCATGCTGCTGGCCGCCGGTACGCTGCGCGTCGCGCTCGTGACCACACATCTGCCGCTGCGCGCCGTCAGCGACGCGATCACGCCGGCGCTGCTCGACATCACGCTTGCGATCCTGGACGCCGATCTGCGCCGGCTCTGGGGCATGGCGCGGCCGCGGATCGCGGTTTGCGGCCTGAACCCGCATGCCGGCGAGAGCGGGCATCTGGGCCACGAAGATCGCGACGTGATCCAGCCGGCCATCGAACGCGCCCGCGCCGCGGGCATGCTGGTGGATGGACCCATCCCCGCGGACACTGTGTTCGTGCCGCGCGCGCTTTCTAACTACGACGTCGTGCTGGCCATGTACCACGACCAGGGGCTGCCGGTGCTCAAACACGCAGGCTTCGGCCATGCCATCAACGTGACCCTCGGCCTGCCCATCGTGCGCACGTCGGTCGATCACGGGACGGCGCTCGACCTCGCCGGCACGGGGCGCGCTGATGCGTGCAGCCTGATCGCCGCGACACAACTCGCGCTCGAGTTCGTGGGTAGAAACTAGGTTGGTCTTCGCGCGCAAGCGGTTCGGCCAGCACTTCCTCCATGACCGCGGCGTGCTCGAACGCATCGTGCGCGAGGTCGCGCCCGCCGCTGATCAGGCGATGCTCGAGATCGGCCCGGGCCGCGGCGCGCTGACCGAGCTGCTGCTCGGCAAATCGCGCACGCTCGACGCGATCGAGATCGATCGGGATCTCGCGCAGCAATTGCGGGCGCGCTGGGGCGCGCCGCAGGGCTTCGAACTGCACGAGGCCGATGCCCTCGACTTCGACCTGGCCAGCCTCGCGCGCACGCGCGGCGCGCGGCTGCGCGTGATCGGCAACCTGCCCTACAACATCTCGACGCCGCTGCTGTTTCATATCGCCGCGGCGCATGAACACATCGACGACCTGCACGTGATGCTGCAGAAGGAAGTCATCGATCGCATTGCCGCCGCGCCCGGCAGCGGTGCGTACGGCCGCCTGACGGTGATGCTCGCCCCCTGGTTCGAGGCCAAACATCTGTTCGACGTGGGCCCGGGCGCCTTCACGCCGGCACCGCGCGTCTGGTCGGCGGTGGCGCGCCTGCGCGTACGGCGCGAACCCGCATTCGTCGTGCCACCCGCGTTCGCACGCACCGTTTCGGCCGCGTTTTCGCAGCGGCGCAAGACCCTGCGTAATGCGCTCAAGGCCCTCGTGGGAGTGGAGGCCATCATCGCCGCGGGTGTCGACCCGACCCTGCGTCCGGAAATGCTGACACCCGCGCAGTTCGCCGCGATCGCGATCCACGTGCCCGAACCTTGAGTCCGGTATTATTAGGCCCGCATGGAGCAGACCCAGCACAAGATCCGCGTCGACGTCGACACGTCCTATCTCGAAGATCAATCCGATCCGAAAGAGCGGCGTTACGTCTTCTCGTACACGATCACCATCCGCAATGAAGGAAGTGTGCCCGCGCGCCTGTTGACCCGTCACTGGATCATCACGGATTCGAACGGCAAGGTGCAGGAAGTGCGCGGCGAAGGCGTGGTGGGTGAACAGCCCTACCTCAAACCCGGCCAGGGCTTTCGTTACTCCAGTGGCGCGGTGCTGGAGACCCCCGTCGGCGCGATGCAGGGCAGCTACCAGATGGTTGCCGACGACGGCGAACAGTTCGACGCACCCATTTCCCCCTTTCGTCTGGCCATGCCGGGCCTGCTGCATTGAACGGCTAGTTCGCACATGGCCCGCTACGCCATCGGCGACATCCAGGGCTGTTGCGACGAACTGAAGGCGTTGCTCGAGCGCTGCGACTACTCCGCCGATCGCGACCAGCTCTGGTTCGTGGGCGACCTCGTCAATCGCGGCCCGCAATCCCTCGAGACCCTGCGATTCGTACGCGCGCTGGGCGCGAACGCGACGGTGGTGCTCGGCAATCACGACCTGCACCTGCTGGCGATCGCGTTCGGCTCCAAGCGCAAACAAAAGGACGGCGACACGCTGGCGGAGATTCTCGACGCCCCCGATCGCGACCAACTGCTCGAATGGTTGTCAGGGCGGCCCTTGGCGGTGTTCGACGAACCGCGCGGCGACTTCCTGGTGCACGCGGGTCTCGTGCCCGAATGGACGCCCCGGCAAGCCGCGAAATACGCACGCGAAGTCGAGGCGGTGCTGCGCGAGGACGGGCGTACGTTGTTCGACGCCATGTACGGCAACAAGCCCGACAAGTGGAGCGAGAATTTGCGCGGCATGGATCGCCTGCGCTTCGTCATCAACGTGTTCACACGGATGCGTTATTGCCAGCGCGACGGTACCGTCGATCTCAAGATGAAAGGCGCCCCGGGCGAACAGCCCGATGATTACTACCCGTGGTTCGACGTCCCGGGTCGCGCGAGCGGCGAGGTACGCGTCGTTTGCGGACACTGGTCAACGCTCGGGCTCAAGCGGCGCAAGGATCTGCTGGCGCTCGACACGGGCTGCGTCTGGGGCGGCGCGTTGACCGCGGTCAATCTCGATGCGCAGGACGAGCCGGTGCAACTGTCCTGCAAGTCACATCAGTTGCCGGGCGGCGGCGACGGCTGAGGCGCCACTTCGGCGGGAGGCACGATGTCGCTGGCAGTGGGCGCGGCCGGCTCGGTTGCCGACTCAGTTGCCGGCGCGGTCTTCGGCACCTGGGTCGGCGAAATGAATTCTGGCGTCTCGGGCGCCACCGGCACGTCGGCGAACACCGGTATCGAACCCCACGAAATGTAGATAGCCGCGGTCCTGGGGCGATACACGCTCGGTGCGAATTCGAGATCGATGGGCAACGCGCCTTCCGGCGCCACGGGGAGGACACTGCGTTCCTCGCCCAGGATCTCGATCTGCTGGACGCTGCCGGGACGCACGCGCACCGCGACGCGCACCGGCCAGGTGCTTTGATCCGGCAGGCGCGCGGCGAAGCTGCCCATGCCGCTCACGCCGGAAAGATCGATGACCAGCGTGTTGCGCTTCCAGTACTGCGGATAGGTCGCCGCCGAGCCGTCGGCATTGACCAGGGTGAGTTCGTTGACCGCCTGCGGGCCGACCTTGGGTTTCTTGTAGAACGGCCAGACGTGCGGCATGTGCATGGCGCAAGCGCTAAGCATGAAGCTGCAAACGACCATCGCCGCCAGGGGCACCAAACGGAATTTCACGGGGCAGCCACTCCGGACACTGTTAGTGGACGCAAACATAACACGGCGCCCGGGGCCTGAACCCAAGCCCCGCTGACGCCGGGAGGCGACAGGCGGCGCATTTGTGGAGAGGGTCACATCATGGCCCCGTCAGCGAATAACATACGTACCCATGAGAGAGCTGCGCGCCTTCAATTTCAAGCGCTGGATCGACGAGCATCGGCACTTGCTCAAACCGCCCGTGGGCAACAAGCAGGTCTTCACCGACAGCGAGTTCATCATCATGGTGGTCGGCGGCCCCAACGCCCGCCGCGATTTCCACGTCGATCCGGGCGAGGAATTCTTCTACCAGCTCGAGGGCGGCATCACGCTCGCGACGGTCCAAGACGGCAAACGTGTCGACGTGCCCATCGGCGAAGGCGAGATCTTCCTGCTGCCGCCTAACATGCCGCACTCCCCGCGCCGCCCGGCCAACACCATCGGCCTCGTGATCGAGCGCGCGCGCCGTCCGGGCGAACGCGACGGCTTCCAGTGGTATTGCGAGAACTGCGGCCAGAAGCTGTACGAGGAATTCGTCGCAGTGACCAACATCGAGACGCAGCTGCCGCCGGTATTCGACCGGTTTTTCGGCGACGTTGCCAACCGTACCTGCAAACAATGTGGCACGGTCATGGAAAGGCCGCGCTGATCACATGATTGCCGAACTCAGCTTTGGCGGACAGAAAGTGCGCGCAGCGCTGGATCGCGGCGTGAGTCTCGCGATCGCCGTGGAGTTCGGTGCTCCGGGCCCGCAGCATTTCGGCGCCGGCCCGCCGTCGTCGACGCCCTTCGCCGTCGGCAGTTTCACCGGCAGCGTCGCGACCGGCGCCTCCGTCAACTGCTCGACGATCACGCTCAACCCGCATTGCCAGATGACACACACCGAAAGCGTCGCCCATCTGACGCGCGAATCCGGCGACGCCTGGCGCATCGTGCCGCGCGGCCTGTTGCCCGCCGTGGTAGTTAGCGTGTTGCCGGAGCCGGCGCGCGAATCGAGCGAGAGCACCGATCCGCAACCGTGGGGGACCGACACCCTGATCACGCGCCGCCGTTTGCGCGCAGCCTGGCCGATGGGCCGCATGGTCGACCCGGTGGCGGCGATCATCCGCACGCTGCCGAACGACGCCGGCAAACGCAGCCGCGACTACACGAATCTGGTGCCGCCTTACCTCACGCGCGAAGCGGTCGAATGGCTGGTCGAGAAACGCATCGAACACCTGGTTCTCGACGTGCCCTCGGTCGATCGCACCCACGACGACGGGCACCTGGTGGGGCATCGGCTGTTTTTCGGCCTGCCGCCCGGCAGCCACGCGCGCGGCGATGCAGCGCGATCGCGCGCCACGATCACCGAACTCGCGTTCATCCCCGACGAAGTGGCCGACGGCCCCTGCGTCCTGACGCTGGCGGTGCCCGCCATCGGCGGTGACGCCGTGCCGAGCCAGCCGATTGTGTATCCTCTGGCGCCATGAATGCCTCGCCGCAAGCCTTGAGCGCGAGCCACGAATTGCTGCCGCAGTTCTCGACGTCGCGGGATTTCGCGCAGGATTGCGATGCCGCCGATATCCTGGCGCCGTATCGCAGGCAGTTCGAGCTGCCGGTGAATTCGAGCGGCCTGCCCCTCATCTATCTATGCGGCCATTCGCTCGGGCTGGCGCCACGCGCGGCGCTCGACTACGTGAGCGAAGAGCTCGCCGACTGGGCCGCGTTCGGCGTCGGCGGCCATCACACCGCGACGCGACCGTGGATCGACTACGGGCAGAATTTCACCAAGGGCCTGATGCACGTAACCGGCGCGCTCGCGAACGAAGTCGTCGCGATGAATTCGCTGACGATAAATCTGCACCTGATGATGGCCTCGTTTTATCGCCCGGTCGGCATGCGCGACAAGGTGCTCATCGAAGCCGGCGCGTTTTCGTCGGACCGGCACGCGATTCTCGGGCAACTCTCCTGGCACAAACTCGACGAGAGCGAAACACTGATCGAACTCGCGCCGCGTCCCGGCGAAGAGACGCTGCGGATCGAAGACATCGAAGCGAAGATCGAAGAACTGGGCAGCGAACTCGCGCTGGTGTTGTGGCCCGGCGTGCAATATCGCACCGGCCAGGCATTCGATTGCGCACGCATCACGCGCGCCGCGCACGACCAGGGGGCGATCGCCGGGTTCGATCTCGCACATGCCATCGGCAACCTGCCGCTCAACCTGCACGACTGGGACGTGGATTTCGCGGTGTGGTGTTCTTACAAGTATCTGAATGCGGGCCCCGGCGCGATCGGCGGCGCGTTCATCCACGAGCGGCATTTCGGCCATGCACCCTCGCGATTGTCGGGCTGGTGGGGGCACGAGCCGCAGACCCGTTTCCAGATGGCACCCGAGTTTCGGGCGGCGCCCGGTGCCGCCGGCTGGGCCGTCAGCAATCCGCCTATCTTCTCGGCCGCGCCGCTGCTCGCCTCGCTCGAGATGTTCCGCGCTGCGGACATGGGCGAATTACGCGCCAAGTCCGTACGGCTCACCGCGTACGCGGACCGGTTGATCCGCGAGCTGGCGCGCGACGTGCAGATTCTCACGCCGGAAGCGGCGGACGAGCGCGGCTGCATGTTGTCGTTGCGCATCGTCGGTGGCCCGCGCCGCGGTCGGCGCATCTTCGATGCACTGTCCGATCACGACATCGTCTGCGACTGGCGCGAACCGGACATCATCCGCATCGCACCCACGCCGTTGTACAACCGGTTCATCGACATCTTCGAACTGGTCGAAACCCTGGTCGCCGCGCTCAGGGAGATTGCTTGAGCCTGACGTCGGTGCCCGGCGTCAACATCATCGGCGCAGGGCTCGCGGGTAGTTTGCTGGCCATCCTGCTGGGCAAACGTGGTTTCAATGTCACGGTGTACGAGCGCCGGCCCGACCCCAGGCTGTCTTTGGTCAACGGCGGCCGCTCGATCAATCTCGCGCTGGCGGCACGCGGCATCCGTGGATTGGAACTCGCCGGCGTGCTCGATCGCGTGATGCCGCTGGCCACCGTGATGCGCGGCCGTATGGTGCACGAATACGACGGCCAGGTCGCGCTGCAGATGTATGGCGTGCGGCCGGATGAGGTCATCTATTCCGTTTCGCGCGCCGACCTCAATCGCGTGCTCATCGAAGCCGCGGCGGCGCTGCCGAACGTGACCTTGAACTTCGGCCAGCTTTGTCTGGGGCTCGCGCACGAGAAAACCGTGCTCGAGGTGCGGGATGAAGCGACCGGGCGCATCTATCACACCGCGCCGCAGCCCAGCATTGCCACCGACGGCGCGGGCTCCGAAGTCCGCGATAGTTTGCTTGCGCGCGAAGTGGCGACGGTGCGCGAAGAACCGCTCGCCCACGCCTACAAGGAACTGACGATTCCGGCCCGCGACGGCAAACACGTGATGGAGCCGAACGCCCTGCACATCTGGCCGCGCGGCGGGTTCATGCTGATTGCGTTGCCGAATCTCGATGGCACCTTCACCGCCACGTTGTTCCTGGCACAACACGGACCGAACAGCTTCGATGAATTGAATTCGCCCGGTGCCGTCGAAGGATTTTTCACGCGTGAATTCCCAAGCGCACGCGCATTGATGCCGGATCTGACGCGCGAGTTCTTCGAACATCCACAGGGGTCGCTCGGCACTGTCTACACGCAGGGCTGGCATCTCGACGGCGACGTGTTGTTGCTGGGAGATGCCGCGCACGCCATCGTCCCCTTCCACGGGCAGGGCATGAACTGCGCGTTCGAGGATTGCGCCGAACTGATTCGTCTCATGGACCGCCATACCAGCTGGGCGGGTCTGTTCGCAGCGTTCGAAGCCGAGCGCCGGCCCAACACCGATGCCATCGCGCAGATGGCGCTCGAGAATTACGTCGAGATGCGCGAAGCGGTGTTGAACGATGAATACCGCCGGAAGAAGAAGGAAGCGGAAGAGTTGGAGAGGCTGGATCCGAACTTCATCCCGCGGTATTCAAAGGTGATGTTTCATCCCGAGATTCCCTTTCGGGATGTCCGCGGCTCCAAAGGATTGCCGTAACGTCACGCTCCCGCTGGAACGTCACGCACGCGTTTTGCTCGCTGCATCAGCACCTCGACGGCGAGCCCGTAGGCCATCCCATTGCCATCCTGCATTTCCAGTTGAGCCAATGAGCGCACGACTGCGTTGCGCTATCCGCCCAACATTTGCGGCGATCAAATTCCGCGATCACCGCCAACCAGCGATGGTTCGCCGCGTTGATCTGGCCGGCGAGGCTGCCAATCCCGGTCGCAATTCCGTCGATGGGGCGCATGCGCAACTCCGTTTGCGCTTCAATTCGAGCGACTGTTTATGTGGACAGTACAGGATGAGTCGTTCAGTGACGCATCAGAAAAAACGACATTTTGTCTAGTTAGACCACGTCAGTTGATCAGCACCCGGAACTGCAACTCGAACCAGGTATTGCCGCCGCCGTTTCCCGCCATCGTTCCCTTCGGCCGCAGGCGCAGCGCATTCACCGCGGCATCACTGCCATCGCCACCTGGCACCGGCACGTAGGTCCACGTCGTGCCGCCGTCATTGGAAAAGTCCACATCGTCTGTAACGCTGTTGAGCGCCGTATAGGTCCAGGTCAAGGTGCTGCTGGGCGCGCCCTGGACGAACGCCACCGGGCCTGAGCCCGGTGCGGCCAGGTCCGCGACATACAAACGGGTGTTAGCCGGCAGCGGATCGACGATCACCAGCGCGTTACTATCGACGGCGCCGCTGCCCTGGTTGGTGACGCGCACCAGGTAAAGCTTCGTGGCGCCGGGAATACTTTTCGGGTTGGTGATGTTGTTCACCGGATCGGAAAATGTCTGCGACGACTTCGCCACGATCAAGTTCGGACCTGCGGTCACGAGCACGTTGCCGCTGAACTCCGAAGTTTCTCCACCGAGGGTCGCCGTGCTGCTGAGACGAGTGCCGATCGAAACAGCGCCCGGCGTCGTGATGCGAAACGCGAAGCGATTGGTGTTGTCCGTGCCCTGCGCGAGCGCGTTGATGTTGCCGGGGCCATAGGTGCCGGTCGTGGCATCGAGGTCGGCGCCCGAACCCTCCGAGAACGTCCCGAGATACGTAAGCCCTTCGCCGAAGCCGGTTGGATCGGCCTGCGCGAGATACAACTCGATCGCGCTGCCCGGCCGCGCAAAGCCGCTGAACGATAGTTCGGTGCCGCTCACCGAAGCGGCGACCACCACGGGAAAATTGCGCAGCCCGTTGGGGCCGGCATCCGCGTCGCCGTTGTCATTGATCGTCACGCCCTGCGGCGCACCCAGGCCGTTGGGGTCGATGGAACGCGGATCGAGATCGATGCTCAGGCCACCGTTGCTGTCGAAACTGTTCTGCGAAATCGTCGTGCCATTGGCGTTCATGACGAGCACACCCGCACCGGCGTTGTCGCGGATGAGGTTGCGGCTGAAGGTCACGGCCGAACCGCTGTAGTCATAGGCCGCCATGCCGATGGGTTCGGTCGACGACGCGCCGCCGCCCACATTGGCAAAGCCGTTGCCGCGCACCGTGTTGTTGCTCACCGTGATGCTGCTGGCGGAGGCGCCTCCGCCGAAGCCCACCTCGATCCCGCCACCGCGCTGGTCGCGCGTGAGATTCGCCGTGACCTGGATGGACGAAACGGTGCCCACGAGCAGGATGCCGTCGAAGGTGTCGGTGTGGCCGGAGGTCGGGCGCGCAACTTCGTTCAGCGTGATCAACGACCCCGTTCCGCCGCCCTGCGTACGGATGCCGGAGTTGTTGACGGTGACGAAGTTGTTGCGCACGGTCGCGTTTGCGCCCGCGAACTCGATGCCATAAGTGCCACCGCTGTTGGCGCTGCTGTCACCCGTGGCGGTCATGCCGACCAGGTTGCTGCGCGCCAGGCATCCGCTGCCGGTCAATTGTAGATAGCCCTGGCGCAACGCCAGCCCCAGCACCGCGGTGCTGGGGCCGCTGAGGACGACCACGGTATTCCCGGCGGTGAGCTGAACTTCCGGACGCGGAAACGTGGGTAGTGAGACGCCATCGACGCCGACGACGCCGCCGCTGCCCAGCGAGCCGGCGTTGGTGTTGCCGATGTTCACGGTCTGCGTGGTGCCATCGAGACGGGTGCTGGCGCCCGAGATCGACGGCAACGCGGCGCTCAAGGTCACGACGGCGACGCCGCCGGTGAGCGAGCCCGCCGGAATCATGAAGATGCTCGACTCCGCACCGCCTGGCAGGAACGAAGTCGAGCCGTCGATCTGTCCGTTGCCGGACTGGCTCAGACCGCCCTCGCCTCCCAGCGCGTTCGCGTTGATCACGAATTGGCGCAGCGAACCCTGGCAGGGATAACTCGAGTTCGCCGCCGCGCAGGCCGACACCTCGCGCGTGTTCACGACGGTATCGAAATTGAAACCGAAATCGAGATTCGCGATCGTGGAATTGTTCGCCGCCGGCGTCGCCGTGGTGATGGACTGCGGTACCCGTGTGCCGGCGGTCAGCGTCGAGTAGTTCGATGCGCCGGGGTTCACCACCGCATCACTGACGCCAGGCGATTCGCCGCCAACGAGATTGGTGACGTTCACCGCGGTGCCGCTCGTGGCGTCGGTGCGAAAAGTCTGCACGGGCACGCAGGTCGTACACGCCCCGCCACCGGTGCGCGCCGAACGCACCGAGCCGTTCACCACGCGTACGCGCATCGCCGCGGCGGTGGCACCCGAAGTCAGGGAGTAGACGCCGCTGGCGTTCGTAGTCGTGGTGGCGATGAAGGCGCCATCGCTGACTCGATAGAGCTCGACGACGACGTTCGGCAGCACGGCGCCGCCAGAGGCGACGCGGGCGCGGCCCGCTCCGCCGCCATAGTTCGCATCCTCGAAGACCGTGCCGGTGAAGGTGGCCGCCTGCGCCTGCGGGGCGCACAGCGCCGCCAGCAGAAGAACCACTCCTCTTAATGTGCACAGCCGGTCAAACATGCCCGGCAGTCTACGGGCCGTACTCTCAGGCTTTCCCTTAGCGGGTCACAGTTTGGCCGCCAAAACGGCCCTGGAACGCCCGGCAGACGCCCGAACTGCGCGCGCGATCACGTTGCCGGGTTGTTTGCTGCCAAAGAGAAGGGCGCGGCAACTTTCGTCGCCGCGCCCCATTTTTCAAAGCCTTACTTCGAGGAGCCGGCGGCTTCCTTCACGATGTCCAACAGCTCGACATCGAACACCAGCGTCGACTGCGGCGGAATCGTCGGCGGCGAACCGCGCTCGCCATAGGCCAGATTCGCGGGACAGATGAACTGCGCCTTGCCGCCGACCTTCATGGTCTGCACGCCTTCGGTCCAGCACGGGATCACGCCGCTGAGCGGGAACGTGGCCGGCTCGCCGCGCGCGATCGAACTATCGAACTCTTTGCCGTCGATGAGGCGGCCGGCGTAGTGCACCTTCACCTGGTCCGTCGCCGCGGGCGATGCGCCCGTGCCGACCTTGGTGTGCTTGATGACGATGCCGCTCGTGGTCTTGGTGACGCCGGCTTCCTTCGAAGCCTTGTCGAGGAAGGCAACGCCGGCGGCGGCGGCCTTTTCACCCGCGACGGCGAGACGCGCCTGCTGCAGTGCCTGCACCTTCGGCCCGTACTCTTCCGGCTTGATGTCCGATTTCACGCCCGTGACGCCGTCGTTGATGCCTTTCTGCACCATCGCGAGTTCTTCAGGCTTGAGTTCGAAGCTCGACAGCGACTGGCTGATGAGCATGCCCAGTGCGTACAGAGTTTTTTGTTCCTCGGTGGTGGGCGCGGCGACCGGCGGTGCTTTGGCGGCATCCGCGGTGCAGACGGTGAGGGACAGGGTGCAAAGCAGTGCCGCGAGGGCGGTGAGTTTTTTCATAGGGCCGCGAGCTTAGCGTGCCGGACTGCCGGCATACAGCTTTTTTGCGAATAACTAGCGTTTTTCCCACACCTCGAAGGTCATCGAATAGGCGTGCCTCTCATCGGCGGCGTACGTCTCGCGTTCGGTCACCATCCACTCGCGCTCGTCGAGCGCGGACCACATGACATCGCCTGCGATGTCGCCGTGCACCCGCGTCAGATGGATGCGGCCCGCGCGCGGCAGGAACAGCCGGAACAGATCCGAACCGCCGATGATCATGATCTCGGCCGCGAAGGCGGCGGCGGCCAGCGCCGCGTCCACGCCGTGCACCACCGTGATGCCGTCGCGCCGATAGTTAGGCTCGCGGGTGAGCACGATGTTCAGCCGGCCCGGCAGCGGCTTGCCGATCGATTCGAAAGTCTTGCGGCCCATCACGATGGGTTTGCCCAGGGTCAGCCGTTTGAAGCGTTTGAGATCTTCCGGCAGATGCCAGGGCAAGGTGTTGTTGCGGCCGATCACGCCCGAATCCGCGACTGCGACGATGAGGGTGATCAACGGTTCGCTCAAACGAACCCCTCGAGCGGCCGGCGGCGAAACCAGCCGGTGAAACTCAGGCGTTCGCGCCGCGCCGGCAACACCTCATGCTCGAAGCGGTCGGACTGGAAGGCCACCAGCCGCCCGCCCTGCGGAACGACATCCTGGCTGTTGCCGCCGCCCGTGTAGATGCGCAGTTGCCCGCCGTCATCGGGCTGCCAGTTTTCGTTGAGGTACAAGGCGGCGGAGATCGCGCGGACGTCGTTGCCGACCAGCCGGTCGAAATGACGGGCGTAGACGGCGCCTGCCGGGTACACCGCGAAGTGACCCTGGAAATCCTCGAGGCCGGCCATCAGCGCGCGATTGAGCGCGGCTCGCAGCTCCTCGAACTTGCCTAACAACAACTGCTCGGCGTCGCGCTCGGGCTGCGACAACCACGCGATGAAATCGCCGCGCACTTCGGGCACGAGTTTCTGCTGCTCGCCGGCGCCGATGCGCGCCGGACGCAGCGCGCCGGTGTCACGCAGTTCGAGGCAGCGTGCCCGCAGATCGGCCAGCAGACCCAGATCGACGAAATTGTCGACCACGGCGAAGCCACTCGCCGCGAGCTGGTCTATCAGGCGCGCCGACGTGACCGTTCGCCGCGCCGCTTCGCCACCGGACGCCGGCTCTTGCGAGCCTTCGTCTTCTTGCGTCGCTTCGCGGGCTCCTTTTTCGCAGGTTCGAGCATGGTGCCGCGGCACTTGGGCGAACCGCAGCGGCAGGCGTAGACCTCGTCCACGTTGGGCGGATCATCCTTGTCGCGGCCGATTTCGTAGTCGTAACCGAGTTCGTCGCCCGGCTTGATGTCGCGCACGGCGTCGATGAACACGCGGCGATTCTCGATGGCGGATTCGCAGTTGCCCGAACACTGATGATTGATGAAGCGCGCGTCGTTGCCGCCGACCGCGGCATCGATCACCGTGTTCCGGTCGACGATGAACAGGAACGTATGGTTGTCGTTCTCATCGTGGTCTTCGTAACGCTTGTCGGCCACGCCGTGCGATACACGTTCACCCAGGTACTCGAAAATGCGCGTGCCCTTCTTGATCGCCGCCACTGCGAATACACCGCGGCCGTGAACTGCGGAATTACGCACTTTGACCAGCGGGGAACTCACGATCGGCGGACCACCGCGCTTGGGCTGGCTCTGATCGAACGGCTTGGACTTGGGCTTCTTCTTCGACTTTTTCGTCATATGGCAACGGGCGCCTTGATCGCAGGGTGGTGTTGGTAATTCACGATCTGAAAATCCTCGAAGGTGTAGTCGAACAGGCTCGGCGGCCGGCGCGTCAGCGCGAGTTTCGACAGCGCCAGCGGTACGCGCGCCAGTTGTTCGTCCACCTGTTCGAGATGGTTGAGATACAGGTGGCAGTCGCCGCCGGTCCAGATGAACTCGCCCACTTCGAGGTCGCACTGCTGCGCCACCATGTGAACCAGCAGCGCGTACGAGGCGATGTTGAACGGCACGCCGAGGAAAATGTCCGCGCTGCGTTGATAGAGCTGGCAGCTCAGGCGTCGGTCCGACACGTAGAACTGGAAGAACGCGTGGCAGGGCATGAGCTTCATCTGGTCGAGCTCACCCACGTTCCAGGCGCTGACGATGATGCGGCGTGAATCCGGATTCGTGCGCAGCTGCTGCACGACTTGCGACATCTGGTCGATCTCGCGGCCATCGGGCGCGGGCCACGAGCGCCATTGTTTGCCGTACACCGGGCCGAGTTCGCCGTTCGAATCGGCCCACTCGTCCCAGATGGAGACGCCGTGATCGCGCAGGTATTTCGTGTTGGTCTCGCCGCGCAGGAACCACAACAACTCGTACGCGATCGACTTGAAGTGCACGCGCTTCGTGGTGAGCAGCGGAAAGCCCGCGGCCAGATCGAAGCGCATCTGGTGCCCGAACACGGACAATGTGCCCGTGCCGGTCCGGTCCGCCTTCTGCGCGCCGTTGCGGCGAACGTGCCGCATGAAGTCGAGATATTGCTTCATGTCAGGCCGGCTGCGCCGCGCCCGAGAAATTGCCCGACGGCTCGCGCCGCCGATAACCCATGAACACGAGCGTGAGGCCGATCAGCAGCATCGGCAGGCTCAGCAACATGCCCATCGTGACCCAGCCGCCGGCGAGATAGTTGAGATGCTCGTCGGGCAGCCGCCAGAACTCAACCGTGATACGCGCCAGTGAATAGAGCACGAGGAACAGTCCGGCCGGCGCCATGCGCGGACGCGGCCTTGCGGTGTAGATCCACATGATGATGAACAGCAGCACACCCTCGAGCCCGGCTTCGTAGAGCTGCGTCGCATGACGCGGCACGCCGTCGACCACCAGGGCCCAGGGGACGTCCGTGGGTTTGCCCCACAACTCGCCGTTGATGAAATTGCCGATGCGCACCGCAAGGATGCCGATGCCGGGCAAGGCCGCGGCGAAATCGAACACGTCGGCGATCCGGCGCCGGCGCCGGACGGCGAAGATGGCGAAGGCGATCATCACGCCTAACAACCCGCCGTGGAACGACATGCCGCCGTCCCACACCTTGAAGGGATACCACGGGTCTTTCGCCCAGAACGACAGGCCGTAGAACAATACGTAGCCGAGCCGACCGCCGAGAATGGTGCCGAGCATGCCGAAGAACATGAAATCGTCGATGTCGACCGGCTTCCAGGTCGACCCGGGGCGGCTGGCGCGCACGCGCCCGAGCATCCAGGCCGCGGCGAACGCGACCAGGTACATGATTCCGTACCAGTGCACTTTCAGCGGACCGAAATTGCCGAAAGGGCCAATCTCGAAAGCGATTTTGTCGAAGCCAGGGTACGGAATCATGAGGCGCGTATTTTAGCCTTCACGAGTGACGCGGCAGAAAAATGATTTGAGGTATCGAGTTTCGGGAATCGCGGGATGCACCGGATGATCCGGCGACTGTCCGCCCAGTTCGAGAACCTGGACGAAGCGGCTGCTATGTCGCGCTGCGCCTTGAATCGCCGACAGAAGCTCATCGCCCCCCATGTGGTACGAGCACGAACAGGAGACCAGCAATCCATCCCGTTCGATGAGCGGCAGCGCCAGCTGATTGAGCTTGCGATAGGCGGCCAGCGCCTGTGGCGCGTCCTTCTTGCGCTTGGCGAAGGCCGGCGGATCGAGTATCACCGCGTCGAACCGCGCGCCGCTTTCCTGCAGCGCCCTCAATGCATCGAAGGCATCGTCCTTGATCACCTCGACCGTGACGCCGTTGGCCGCCGCGTTGCGCGCCACGTAGTCGAGCGCGGTCTGTGAAGAGTCTACACAGGTGGCGCTGCCCGCCCCGCCCTTGAGCGCGGTGATGGCCCACGCGCCGACGTAGCTGCAGACATCAAGCACCCGCGCGCCGGGCGCAAGGTACCGGCGCAAGCGCTCGCGGTTGGCCGCCTGGTCGTAGAACCAGCCGGTCTTCTGGCCGTCCGCGAGCGGCGCTGCGAAATCGACGCCCTGCTCGCGGACGACAATCTCGGCCGGTATTTCGCCGGCTCCGCCCGGCGTCACGCTGCGCTCGAGGCCTTCGAGCTCACGCGCGCCCGAATCGTTTTTCCAGACGAATGCCTTCGCATGGATCACTTTTTCGACCGCCGCTTCCACCTCCGCACGCAGCCGGTCGATACCCGCGGTGCCGCTCTGCGCGACGATCACGTCACCGTAGCGATCGAGCACCAGCCCGGGCAAACCATCGGACTCGCCGTACAACAGCCGGTAGTACGGCTCCGGGTAGAGCTTCTCGCGCAACGCCAGCGCGACGCGCAGGCGGTGGACCAGCAACGATGCATCGAGTGGATAGGCGGGATCGCGCCCGACGATCCGCGCGGCGATCAGCGTGCGCGGGTTCACGTAGGCATGGCCGAGAAACTGATCGCGATCGGAAAGCACCTGCACGGCGGCGCCCGGCTCGAATTGCGTCAATGGCGTGGCGGCCGTGTCCACTTCGTTGCTGAAGATCCAGAGGTGGCCGGCGCGCAGACGGCGATCTTCGCCGCGCTTGAGTTTGAGTACGGGAATGGTCATCGGGCGCTATTCTAGCGGCCTATGGATTCGCCCCCGCAGAAGAACAACCGATTGGCCCAGGAGACCAGTCCCTACCTGCAGCAACACGCGACCAATCCCGTCGACTGGCATCCCTGGGGCGAGGAAGCGCTGGCGCTCGCTCGCTCCTCCGGCAAGCCGATCCTGCTGTCGATCGGTTATTCGGCCTGTCATTGGTGCCACGTGATGGCGCACGAATCCTTCGAGGACGCGGCCACCGCGTCGTTGATGAACGAGCTGTACGTGAACATCAAGGTCGACCGCGAAGAGCGGCCCGACATCGACAAGATCTACCAGTTCGCCCACCAGGTGCTGACGCAGCGCGGCGGCGGCTGGCCGCTGACGATGTTCCTCGCGCACGACGATCAGAAGCCGTTCTTCGGCGGCACGTATTTTCCGGACCAGGCGCGGTACGGCATGCCGGCGTTCACCACCTTGCTGAAACGCGTGTCCGAGTATTACCGCGACCAGCACGATGCACTGCGCGCGCAGAACGACACCTTGATGAACGTGTACGAAGATCTGACGCCCGCGCCCGTCGATGCATCTCACGTCCTCGACCGCGCTCCGCTCGACGGCGCGCGCGAGCAATTGAACGCCACGTTCGACAAACGTTACGGCGGCTTCGGCGACGCACCGAAGTTTCCGCATCCCGGATCGATCGATCGCCTCATGCGCCATTGGCATTCGACGGCGGTGACCCCGGCGCCCGACCTGCACGCGCTCTACATGGCCACGCTCACGCTGACGAGGATGGGCGAAGGCGGCCTCTACGACCAGCTGGGCGGCGGTTTCTCGCGTTACTCGGTGGATCAGTTCTGGATGATCCCGCACTTCGAAAAGATGCTGTACGACAACGGGGCGTTGCTCGCGACTTACGCGGAGGCCGCGCTTGCCACCGGCGACCCGTTCTTCGCGCGCATTGCCAGCGAAACCGGCGATTGGCTGCTGCGCGAGATGCAGGACGCCTGGACGGACGGAATGGGGGGTGGCTTCTACTCCGCCTACGACGCCGATTCGGAAGGTCACGAGGGCAAGTTCTATGTGTGGACCCGCACCGAGGTGCACGGCGCGTTGACGCCGCTCGAATGGAACGTGTTCAGCCGCAGGTTTGGATTCGACGAGGAACCCAATTTCGAAGGCGCGTGGCACACCCACGTGTTCGTTTCGTTCGACGAGATCGCCAAGGAACTGCAGCTCCCGGTGGCCGAGGTCGAAAAGCAGGTCGACAGCGCGCGCGCCAAGCTGCTCGCCATTCGCAGTCAACGCGTCTGGCCGGGCCTGGACGACAAGATCCTCACCAGCTGGAACGCCTTGGCGATCCGCGGGCTGGCGATCGCCGCGCGAACGTTGGGCCGCCAAGACTTGGGACAGGCAGCCGAACGTGCGCTCGATTTCATCCGCTCGAACCTGTGGAAGGCTCGTCCCGATGGAGGCGGCCGGTTGCTGGCCACGTCGAAGGATGGCGTCTCGCATCTCAATGCGTATCTGGACGACTACGCCTATCTCGCGACAGCGTTGCTCGAGATGTTGCAGCTCCGCTGGCGCAATGCAGACGTCGCGTGGCTGCGCGAAATTCTCGACGCGATGCTCGGGCATTTCGAGGACACGAAGCTTGGCGGGTTCTTCTTCACCTCGGACGACCACGAGTCGCTGATCCACCGGAGCAAGAGTTTCAGCGACGATGCTATTCCGGCCGGCAACGGCATCGCGGCGCGCACGCTGATTCGCGCGGGCTACTTGTTAGGAGAGACGCGCTGGCTGGCGGCTGCCGAACGCACGCTGCGCGCGGCGTGGCTGCCGATGAACCGTTTTCCGCATGGTCACATGAGCCTGCTGGAAGCGCTGGCGGAATATCTCGAGGCGCCCGAGGTCGTCATCATCCGCGAGCAGGCGGGTGATGCCGGAAAATGGCAACGCGAACTCGGCCGGCTGTATGCGCCGCACCGGCTGGTGTTTTCGATTCCCGCGAATCTCGAGGGCCTCGATGCGGCCATCGCCGACAAGAAGGCTGGCGCGGCGACGCGCGCTTATCTGTGTCGTGGGTCGACCTGTTCGGCGCCGGTCGAGACGCTGGCCGATCTGGTGCGGATCGCACAAGCGCGCGTCTGAGAGTTGCAGCCGTCGCGCTACTACTTGCGACGTGTGGGCCGCTTCGCGCGTGGAGCCGATTTCTTTTTCTTCTTCACGGGCCTGGCGATCCTGGCCGCAGGTTTTGCGCGCGCCTTGCGCTGGCGCTTCGCCGCGTGCGAAGCGAGCGCCACGCCCACGGACTTGCGCGCCCAAGCCACCAGTGATTCGGCGTCTTCGATGATGTCCGCGGGCACCTGGTAATACGCCATCACGGCTTCGGGCCGGTCCGGGAACGGCATGAACCGGGGCATGTTGCGCGCGGTGTAGTCGGCGTTGTTGCTGTCATCGGATTTGAAGAACACCGTATCGTCGTCGATGAGCCCGAAGAACAACTCGCCGCTGTAGAGCCCGACGGCGCCGAACATGCGGCGCGAGTGCAGGCGCCCGATCGCATCGAGCTGCTCGAGGATGTGCGCGAGAAATTGCGGCTGCACCGCCATCAGGGAGTGCGCAACGCGCCCAGGTGCGCAAGCTCGACGCGCAGAGCCTTGATCAGCGGCGTTGCGGCGCTCAGGTCGAAAACCGGCGCCGCGTTCCAGTCGTACGCCCAGGGTTGCTGGGTCTGCATGTTTTCAGGTTCGCTGCGATAACGCGGTATCACGTGGGCATGCAGCGCCGGCTCGAAGTTGCCGAAGATCGCGTAGTTGATGCGAATCGGTGCAGTGGTCCGCAGCAGTGCATCGCCGAGCCGCGACATGTCGAGCAGGAACTGCGAACGACGCTCGGGCGTGAGCGCGTTGAGATCCGGCACCACCGGGTCGGGCAGCAACAGTAGATATCCCTGTACGAATTGTTGATGTCCGAACACCGCCCAGCCTGATGCGCAGCGGCCGAGCACGGTATTGTCGCGACCGGCGCGCGCGTCGTTGACACGACGATGAATCGCGGTTTCGAGGGGCACGGAATTCACTTCTTTTTGTTGTTCCATACTTATGTGTCACCAGCCGCTGAAAACTCTCACATGAAATTAGTGTTCTGCTTCGTTCTCGTGAATTTGTTCGCAGCGCCCGTAATGGCTGCCCCGGCCAATGATGCAACGCCTGCCGGCGCGATGTTATGGATAAATGCCGGCGTGCTCAGCGCGAGCGCGAAAACCCTGCTCGCGCAGATGCGGGACGCGGAGAAATACGGTTTGCGCGCGGCGGATTACGCGGCGGCCGTGTTGCTCGCCCGCGCCGAGGCTCACCCGCCGGACGCCGCGCTCGACGCGGATATCAGCCGCGCGGTTGCGCGCTTCGTCGCGCACGTACACAGCGGCCGCGTCAGTCCACGCGCGGTCGGCCACGATCTCGACGTGCCGAATGCCGCGGTGGATACGGCGGTCGCGGTCCGCGCGCTGGCGGCGAGCGCCGACCCCCTCGCCGTGCTGGCCGACTATGAACCGGCGTTTCATCACTACGACCTGCTGCGGGGGGCGTTGCAGCGATATCGCGCACTCGCGGCGGCCGGCGAGCCACCACCGCTGCCCTCTTCGGGCCGTGCCAGCGTGAAGCCGGGCGATCCGTATGCCGGCATGACCGCGCTGCGTGCGCGGCTCGTGCAACTCGGCGATCTGGAAAAGTCCGCGTTGCAGATAACGGACGGCTCGCTGGATGCCGTGACCTCGATGGCGCTGGTGCGGTTCCAGGTGCGGCATCGACTCGATATCGATGGCGCGCTCGGACGTGCCACGCTGGATGCGCTCAACGTGCCGCTGGCCAGGCGCGTGCAGCAGATCGAGTTCGCCATCGAACGCTCGCGCTGGTTGCCGTCGAGGTTGGCGAGCCCGCCGATCATCGTGAACATTCCGCAGTTCGAGTTGTTCGCGTTTCGAACGACCGAAGACCGCGAGTCGGACATCCTCATCATGGATGTGGTCGTGGGGAAGACCTTCCCGCAGAACAACACGCCGGTGTTCGTCTCGGACATGAAGCAGGTGGTGTTGCGGCCGTTCTGGGATGTGCCGCGGAGCATCCTGATCAACGAGCTGCTGCCGCAGATCAAGGCAAAGCCCGACTGGGTGGCGAGCAGCGGCTTCGAGATAGTGCGCGGCCAGGGCGATGACGGCACGGTGGTGCCGCAATCGCCCGAGAGCGTGGCGGCACTCGAGAGTGGCGCGCTGCGACTGCGGCAGAAGCCCGGCGCGCGCAACGCGCTCGGCAACGCGAAGTTCCTGTTTCCGAACCGCTACAACGTCTATCTACACGACACACCGTCGCAGGGCGCATTCGCGCAGGCGCGTCGCGCGGCCAGTCACGGCTGCGTGCGCGTGATCGATCCGCCGGCGCTGGCGCGACACGTGTTACGCAACAATCCGGAGTGGACCGCGGAGCGGATCTCCGCCGCGATGAGCGCCGATTCCGGCACGCGCATCACGCTGGCGGAACCGATTCGCGTGTTCCTGATCTACGCGACCGCGCTCGCGCTCGAAGATGGGCGCGTCCTGTTCTTCGAGGACATCTATCACCACGACGAGAAGCTCGCGAAGTCCTGGTGAACGACGGCGTCAGGCTGACACCGCTCAACCAACCCAGGTGCGGAAGGCTCCGGTGTCGATGTGCACGAAGTTCGAGCGCTGGTAGTACCCCACTCCGCCCTTCGCCGCGGCGATCGCGAGATCACGAAGGGTCTCGCAGGTACAGTGCTTCAGTCGCACGTCCATCGCCCGCCCCTGCATGTGCAGCGATTTCTTCGCGACCCCACTACCCGGTTTCGAAGACATCTTGTCGTTGCTTTCCGGCGACCGGTAACCGGAGATGATTTCGTAGCTCGGTTCGCAGCCCGCCGCGAGGGCGAGATCGTGGAGCTGGTCGAATAGCCCCGCATCCATGTCATGGCTCTCGCCGTTGCGATGATCGCGCAACACGTTATTCAGTGCCCCGAGCGCGTCGCCCTGGTACTGGTTGCCACGCTTGAAGACCACCTTCGCGGTTTCATTCGTGTGCGTGTTGAACAGCTCGATCCGTCGCTCGGGAAGTTTGGCCTCTTCGGCCGTGGCTTCTCCCTGCGACTGCGCAAAACCCAGCCGCGCCAGCGAAACTCCGGCGCTCGAAGCGAGCACGGTGTTCAGCCAGCGGCGGCGTGTCCAGATTCTGTTCAATGAACCCCAACAAACAAAGTGGCGGCGTAACCCTTCGTTGGAGCACCGGCAAGACGATCTGGTTCCAGCCGACGCAGCTCGAGGACGAAATTGGTAATTTTTGCACTCGTACTGAAGCGCGTGCTGGTGTTGAGCTCGTGACGCTCCACGGCGGAATCGCTGGCTTTGATCGCGATCCGCGCATTGCCTTCCCAGATGCAGCGCGCGTTCATCGGACAACGGGAATCTTCGATCACTCTCTCGAACTTGAGAATAACCCCTTTACTCTCGATGCCGATGGACTCGCCGAGCGCGAGTGTGAATTCCTCGCCGGTCTTCACCGGCGCGCGAGCCGGTGGCGCCGCGGCACAGGCGCCGAGCAGCAGCAAACAACCGACGAGTAAAATGCGCATACACGCAGTGTGCGGCCGGAGCTCGTCGCCCGGCAAGATTCAAAACGGCAGCGGAATCACAGAACCGGTATCGCCCGGCTTGCGGTTCACCGAAACGACGGTTGCCTTAGGGAAGAAGTTGAATTCCGACGCGCTCGCCCACGTGTAGGCACCCATCGCGCGACCGACGATCAGGTCGCCCGCCTTGAGCTGCGGCAGCATGAGGTTTTCGGCGATCACGTCGATGCTGTCGCAGGTCGGGCCCGCGAGCACCGACGGGAACTTCTCGCCGCCTTCCTTGAGCGATTCCACCGGGTACTTGGCGTGATCGAACAACTGGCCGCTGTACGAACCGTACAGGCCGTCGTCCAGGTAATACCACCAGTGCCCTTCGCGTTTTGCGCGCCCCATCACCGAGGCCACGCCGATCGCGGCGGGACCGCACAGGTAGCGGCCGGGTTCGGCGATGATTCGAACCCGCGCCGGTAGTTTGGCGAGTGCCGCGCGGATCGGCGCGCAGAAGCGGCTGATGTCGGCGACCTTCTGGCCGTATTCGATCGGATATCCGCCACCAATGTCGAGCGTGTCGAATACGCCGAGCTTTTCGCGGCGCGCGAGTGCCATGAGGCCGGCACAGACCTGGATGGCCTCGACGTGTTTGGCCGAATCCGACGCCTGCGAACCGACGTGGAACGACAGGCCCTTCACCGTGATGCCGAGCTTGCGCGCGAGCCGCGCGAGCTCGATGAGATCTTCCGGATCGCAGCCGAACTTGCGCGACAGGTCGACGACGGCGCCCGGACTCCTGAATGACACGCGCAGCAGCAATTCGCACTGGTCGCGATACGGCTCGAACTTGCGCACCTCGTCGGGGTTGTCCGCGACGAATATCCTGACGCCCAGGTGCAGCGCGTTGCGGATATCGATGTCGCGCTTGATCGGGTGCGTGTGGATGCAGCGGGCCGGGTCGATGCCGAGCTGGGTGACCAGCTGCGTTTCGCCGGTGGTGGCAAGGTCTAACCAGCCGCCGAGTTCGACGATGGTCTCGACCACGGACGGATGCGGCAGTGGTTTGAGCGCGTAATGCAGGTCGACCCCGGGCAGCGCCTTGTGCAACTTGCGGTACTGCTCGCGGACGCGCTGGCAGTCGATGATCAGCAACGGCGAGCCGAATTCCCCGACCAGCCGTTTGATCTCGGCCGGCTTGAAAGGATCGATATAACCGCGGGTCGCGCTCTTACGTGTCTTGATTGCCACCGCTCGGGCCTTCTTGCGAAAAAGGGGGCGAATTGTAGGGAAGCCGCGTGACGGTGTCATGGGAATCGCGGCTTCGCAATGGGACCCGGTATGGGCCCGGAATTAGGCAAACTGCTAAAGTGCGCCGCTCATGAAATCCCTGGCCGCCGACTCCTCCCCCGCCGGGGAATTGCAGACCCTGCTCGCTTCCCGGGCGGCGCTGGTCGTCCTCGAGAGCCGCGAGGAAGCGCGCGCCATCGAACTGGTTCGCGAGGCCGCGATGAAAGCGCAGCGCGGCAAGAACTGGGGAGTATTCCAGTGGACCGTCACCGAAGGCCTGCTGCGACTCGACGTCGATCTGGGCGGCGCTCAGCGGACACTTTCAGAACCCGAGCAACTGCTGCGCCACCTCAAGGCGACCCCGATGGCGGGCATCTACGTGTTGCTCGATTTTCACCCATACCTCGAAGTTCCGAAGTTCGTTCGCGCGCTCAAGGACATCGCGCTCGAATACAACAAGTGCGCGCGCACCATCGTACTGCTGAGTGCCGAAGTGAAATTACCGCCCGAGCTCGACTACCTCGCGGTTCGAGTGGCGGTGAAGCTGCCGGACAAGAACGAGCGCCACCTGATCGTCATGCGCATGGCGCGCGAGTGGGCGCAGGCGAACGGCGCCATGCCCAGCATCGACGTGAAGGTCGTCGAGAAACTGGTCGACAACCTCGCCGGCCTCACGTTGCGCGACTGCGAGCGCCTGACGCGCACGGCCATCTTCAACGACGGCGCGCTGACCGAGGCCGATATCACACCGCTGCTCGCGGCGAAATACCAATTGCTGAATCGCGGCGGCACGTTGTCGTTCGAGCCGGACACCGCGAAGTTCGCCGAAGTCGGCGGCATGAAAAATCTGCGGCGCTGGATACTGCAGCGCAAAGCCGCGTTCGACGGCAGCGCGCCCGGGCTCGACGCCCCGAAGGGCGTGTTGTTGTTAGGCGTGCAGGGCTGCGGCAAGAGCCTTGCGGCGCGCGCGGCGGCCGGAGTGCTCGGCGTACCGCTGGTACGCCTCGATTTCGGCGCGTTGTATTCGAAATGGCACGGCGAGTCCGAAAAAAACCTGCGCGAATCGCTCACCTCCGCCGAAGCGCTCGCGCCCTGTGTGTTGTGGCTCGATGAGATCGAGAAGGCGCTCTCGTCGGGAGACAACGACGGCGGCACCTCGCGCCGCGTGTTGGGCACGTTCCTCACCTGGCTTGCCGAACAACGCTCGCGCGTGTTCATCGTCGCGACCGCGAACGACATCACCGCGCTGCCACCGGAGCTCGTTCGCAAGGGTCGATTCGACGAAATCTTCTTCGTCGATCTGCCCACGCCTGCGGCGCGCCTGGAGATTCTCGGAATCCACTGCAAGAAGCGCAGCATCGCGCTGACCGACCCGGACATGACGGCGCTGGTGGCGCGTTGCGAAGGGTTCTCCGGCGCCGAACTCGAACAGGCCGTCGTCTCCGCCCTGTACACCGCTCATTCCAACAAGCAGACAGTGAGCGCGCGTCTCATCGCCGCGGAATTCGAGGCGACCAAGCCGCTGTCGATCGTCCTCGGCGAAAAGATCGCCGAGCTGCGTGATTGGGCGCGCGAGCGCACCGTCCCTGCCGACTAGGCAGTCATCCTCGCAAGCTCCGCGCGCCGCGCCGAGAGCGCTGCGAACCGCCGGCGCGCGCTGCCCAGCACACGCACCGCGACGCCGAGCATCAAGACTCCCGTCGTCAGGGCCATAAACGCCGCGGCTCGCTGGCTGATCAAAACGGCGGCCAGGGCGCCGATGACGAATGCCAATGTGAACGTCACCGCCATGTAACCGGCGATCACCTTATCTCGTGCGAACAAGACCCGGCGCGTCGTCAGCGCCCATACCGCGAGCGTCGCCCACGAAGTGCCGATGGCGCTCATCGCGCCGAACGCCCAGTGGGTGCGCGGCGGCAATGACGGCTCGGTGAACCACAACGAGACGATGACCACCGTCATCGCTGCTGATGCCAGCAGCAGCGCGACGTAACCCAGGCGCGCCTTCACCGACAGCTCACCGCAGGCAAGTTTCCGGATCGACAGCAGCGAATCGTTCTGGATGCTCATTGGTAAACTCCTGTGGTTTTCAGATCCCGACGCAACAACTGACGCGCGCGAAACAACCGCGATTTCACCGTGCCGATCGGTACTTCGACCAGCACCGAAATCTCCTCGAGCGACAATTCGCGCAGGTAAAACAGCGCGAGCACTTCACGTTCGACGATCGGCAGCGACCCAACACTCACCTCGAGAGTCGCGAATTCCTCTTCGAGGTTCGCGTCGGGTAGTTCGGCCGCGATATCTTCCGGATTGACGTCGCTCATCGGCGGCTGTGTGTACTGCGCGCGCAGTCGATCCATGGCGGTCCGTCGCGCGATACCAAACAACCACGGCCGCAGGCGCGCCGGTTCTCGCAGCTTTGCAATCGCACGCAGCACACGCAGCCAGGTCTCCTGTGCGAGATCGTGTGCGGTGTCATCGTCGTTGGCGAGCCGGCGCAAGTAGCGCCACAGGGGCGGATGCCAGCGGGTGATCAATGCGTCGAAGGCAGCCCGCTCGCCGAGCTGGCAACGGATGGCCAGCAGTTCATCTGCCGGAGAATCCAATGGAATCCTGGTGTTCACGATAAGGGAGTCGCGCACGAGGTGAAAAGGTTCACGGATTCGCGGCCGCGAAAAAAAAGACGCGCCTGCGATCAGGCGCGTCCCCTTTTGCTAGGAAACGAGGAATGTCCCCACTAATTCACTTGTCGTGGCCGTTCGGGGACGGCAACGCTGCCGCGTTCGCATCGCCCAGGAATTTCGGCAGATCGAGCCCGGCCATCGCGGCCACATCGTGCAGCGGCGGCAGGCTCTTCACCATTCCAGCCAGGAAGTTGGACGTCGTGGTGCCGCCATTGGCACTCGCACCCCCGTCCCAGACCGTGACCTTGTCGATCTTGATCGCCTTGATCGCTTCGACCTGCAGGGTCACGAGCTGCTCGAGTTTTTCCGTCAGCAGCAACATCGCCGCAGCGCGCGCGTCATTGTTGGCACTCGCAACCAGCGCCTGGTATCCCGCCGCCTTGGCTTCGAGCACCTGGCGGATGCCTTTTGCCTCTGCTTCGTACTTGAGCAAGGTCGCATCTGCATGGCCCTGCGCCTCTCGCCGGGTCTTCTCGGCTTCGGCTTCCGCGGCAATGGTGATTTTGGTCTTCTCGACCTGCGAACGGACCACCTCCTGCGCTGTGAGCCTCTGCAGCTCGGCTTTCGCCTGCGCCCTCTGGATCTCGGCTTCCGCGTCGAACTGCGCAACCTGGCCACGCTGTGACGCCTGCGCTGACTGCACGAACAACTCGGCGTTCGACTGCGCGATCAGCGCCTTCGCGCGGTTCTCGCCCGCGATGGCGTCGGCTTCCTGCGATTCCACGAAAATACGTTTTTCGGCTTCGGCCTTCTTCTGGCCCTGTACAGACGTGGCGACGTTCTGCGCCACCTTGATCTGGATGTCGCGATTGGCTTCGGCTTCGCCGATCGTCGCCAGCGCTTCCTGCTGCTGCACGTAGATGCGGCGATCCGCTTCGGCCTGCTTCTTGCCCTTCTCCGACTCCGCGACGTTCTGAGCGACCTTGATGGTGCGCTCACGCACCTGCTCGGATTCGCCGACCGAACCTTTGCGGTCCTGATCAGAGACGTCGACCTTCGCCTGGTTGATCGCTTCGGACGCGGCCTTCTTGCCGATGCTCTCGATGTATCCCGACTCGTCCGTGATGTCGGTGATGTTCACGTTGATCAGGTAGAGACCAATCTTGTTGAGCTCGGGCGCCACGTTGCGGCGGATCGCATCCAGGAATTTCTCGCGGTCCTGGTTGATCTGCTCGATGGTCAGTGAAGCGACCGTCAGGCGCAGCTGGCCGAAGATGATTTCGCGAGCCATGCTCTCGACTGCGTCCTGATCGAGATTCAACAGGCGTTCCGCCGCGTTGTTCATGATCGATTCTTCGGTGCTCACACCCACGGTGAATGTGCTCGGCACGTTCACGCGGATGTTCTGCAGCGACAACGCCTTGGTGAGCGGAATGGGAATCGTGAGCGGCGTCAGGCTCATGTACGTGTAGTCCTGGAACAGCGGGATGATGAACTTGCCGCCGCCGTGGACACACATGGCCGACTGACCCTTACCGACCTTTCCGTAGACCACGAGAATCTTGTCGGATGGACACCGTTTGTAGCGCGTGGCGAGAAACGCGATGGTGAAGAACACCACCAGCACAAACACCAGGATGGGCAAGAATGCCATTGTGAGATCCATGCGAGACCCTCCGCGCTTGCGCGCGCTGATTAACTAACTAGTAGACGCTCTGCCGGCGCCACGATGAGTGTATTTGCCGACACGCCCTGCACACGGATCGTCGTGCCGGTCGGCAGTGTTGCGCCATCGACCGACACCGCATCGAATTCGCGCAGCCGGTTGGCGAAATTTATCTGTACGCTGCCACCGTCCTTTGTAACGGTCAGGTAGACAGAGCCTTCGCTTCCAATCGCCGCGTAGATGTTGACGGTGCCACTCGACTGAAGACGCATCATCGAGCGGAACAGCTTCTGGATGACCCACATCGAGAAGGAGCCTGCTGCAAGTGCGCCGACGATCGCCAGGACGATACCCAGGGCGGCATTGTGATAGAGCGTGAAGCCGACAATGCCGAACATCGCGAAGAAAGATGAGATGCCCTGGATGGTGAGCGCCTGGAATCCTGAGTCGCTGTCGACGTGGATTGCGTCCAGTCCGCCGTGATGGTCGAGGCCCGCGATCGTGAGAATGAGTCGAAGGACGAGGATCAATCCGCCGACAATTCCGGAGAGCAGAAACAATTGTTCGACGCCGTTGTGTGAAGCAAACCACTCGATCATGGCCAACCCCCTCGCCGGATTTTTGATGTGTTGTCCCGGCAGTGAGGACTATAGCCGGGAATTCAAGAAGCGATAACTACTCACGGTGAGTCCGCCGAGGAAATCCTGCTCGTGATATGTCAGTTCCGCCATGTCGTCGCCGGCGGCGCCAGCGGCGACCATCAGCGGGATCAGGTGCTCCTCGCGCGGATGTGCCGCGCGTGCCGAAGGAGCAGCCTCCCAGGCGGTCAGTAGTTTGTCGCGATCGTTTGGGCTGCCTCCCAGCAGAACGCCTTTCAGCCAGCCGTCAAATTCGCGGGACGGGCCCCATCCACGGGGACTGAAGAACTGCCGCAGGTTGTGATACGAAAGGCCGCTGCCGACGATCAGCACGTTCTCATCACGCAGCGGCGCGATGGCGCGGCCCAGCTCCAGGTGGGCGACCGGATCGAGCCCCTCCTTCAATGAAAGCTGTATCACCGGCACGTTGGCCCGTGGATACATCACATGCAGCGGCGTGAACGCGCCATGATCGAAACCGCGTGCCGGATCGAGCCGTGCCGGCATGCCGGCGGTCTCGATCAACCCCTGGACGCGCGCCGCCAGGGCGGGATCGCCCGGCGCGTCGTAGTGAATCTGATACGTGAAATCCGGAAAGCCGCCGTAGTCGTAGATCATCGGCGGCTGCGGATGCGCGGTGAGAGTGAACTCGGGCTCTTCCCAATGCGCGGAGACCATGAGGATGGCCGCCGGCGTCATGCCGATCTGCCGCGGCATGTCCACGAGCGCAGCCTCGAGCTTGGCGTACGCGGCGCGCGAATGATCTTCCATGTACGACCACGGGCCGCCGCCATGGGAAATGAAATAGACGGGTAGACGATTCACGGTGCGGCCAGTGTACGCTCGCGGCCTGTTTCGCCTGCGGAGAATGCGATGACGGGCGCGCGAATGGTCGTGATGGCGTGGGTCGTGCTCACCGCAACGGTGCTGACTCGACCCGCAAGCGCCGTGAACGCGATGATCGATTTCGATCCGCGCTCCGCGCGGATGATGTTTGCGGTCGACGACATCGAATCAGCACTGCAGGCGCGCAAGTTCACTGTCGTCAGGCGTGGTGATCGTCCGAGCGATGAAATGCCGTTTCCCGGCGGCGTCCTGATCAGATTCAGAACCGTCAACCTTCCAACCAGCCCCGCAAACCCGGAAATGAAGCCAGAAGGCTTCTCCATCGTGGTCACGCGGGACGGCAAACATCCCCTCATGAGCATCGTCAGCACGAGTGCCGCCGGCGCAATGTACGGCGGACTCGAGTTGGCGGAACAGATCCGCACGCGTGGCATCGAGCATGTCGTGGAGATCCGTCGCAACCCCTACATGCCCATGCGCGGCACCAAGTTCAACGTTCCGCTCGACCTGCGCACGCCCAGCTATTCCGACATGGGTGACTCGGCGCAGCAGAACATCGCAACGGTCTGGGACTTCGACTTTTGGCGCGAGTATCTCGATCAGCTCGCCCGCGATCGCTACAACTGCATATCGCTGTGGAACCTGCATCCGTTCCCATCGATGGTGAAGGTGCCCGGGTATCCCGACGTGGCGCTGAGCGACGTGTGGCGTTCGAAGATCAAATTCGAGGAGGATTATTCGACCCGCACCACCGATCTGCTGACGCCGGCGATGCTCGCAAACAAGGAAGTGGTCAAAAAACTCACCATCGCGCAGAAGATCGATTTCTGGCGGCGCGTGATGCAATACGCGAAGGATCGCAACATCGAGTTCTACGTCGTCACCTGGAACGTCTACACCTACGGCGTCGACGGCAAATACGGCATCACCGATTCACTCGACAACCCGAAGACCGTCGACTACTTCCGCGCCAGCGTGCGCGAGATGTTCCACGCCTATCCATTGCTGCGTGGCATCGGGCTCACGGCCGGCGAGAACATGGGCCAGACGAGTTTCGAAGCCAAGGAGAACTGGGCGTTCGCAACCTACGGGCAAGGCGTGCTCGACGCGGCCCGCGCCGAACCCGAGCGTCGATTCCGCCTGATCCATCGCCAACATGAAAGCCGCGCGCAGGACATCGCCACAACTTTCAAGCCGGTGATCGAGCAGGCGAACGTCGATTTTGTTTTCAGCTTCAAGTACGCGCAGGCGCACGCGTTGTCATCGACCAGGCAAACCTTCCACCAGGGATATCTCGAATCGCTGGGCGACCTCAAGACTCTCTGGACCATCCGCAACGACGACGCGCTGATGTTCCGCTGGGCCGCGCCGGATTTCGTGCGCGAGTTCATGAAGAACATTCCGTACGAAAAATCGCAGGGCTACTACTACGGCTCGGACATGTGGGTGTGGGGCCGCGAATTCCTCGATCTCAAACCCACGATTCCGCGGCAACTCGAGATCGACAAACACTGGCTGCCGTTCCTGCTCTGGGGCCGCCTGGGGTATGACCCTTCGCTCGACAACGAACGCATTGCCGCGCTGGTCGCGCAGCGCTTTCCGGGCGTCGATGGCGCAAAGCTGCTCGACGCATGGCAGAACGCTTCGATTATCTATCCACTGGTCACCGGATTTCACTGGGCCAATTTCGATTTTCAGTGGTACATCGAGGGCAGCCGCAGCCGCCCCGCGCCCGCGAAGACGGAGAGCGGATTCCATAGCGTCGAAACCTTCATCAATCAAGCGGCGCACCCGGGCACGGACAACATCACCATTCCGGACTTCGTCGCCGGCAGCGCAAAAGGTGAACTGCCGCCCGGCACCACGCCGCCGCAGCTCGCCAAGAAGATAGACGCGCGCGCAGATGCTGCACTCACCGCGCTCACGTCATTTTCGCGCAATACGCCGGCGCGAAACAATACGGAACTTGCGGGCACGCTCGAGGATATCCGCGCGATGGCGCTGCTCGGCAAGTACTACGCGGCCAAGATTCGCGGCGCTACGGCACTGGCGATGTGGCGCAAAACAAAGCTCACGCACACCAGGACGACGCGGTAAAGCAGCTGACACTGGCCGCGGGATTCTGGAAGGACTACACGCGGCGCACGGCGGCGCGTTACCGGAATCCGATGTGGACCAACCGGGTTGGTCTCGTCGACTGGCTTGAACTCGATGCCGAAGCGGATCATGACGTCGCGATCGCGCGTGCGCCCGCGCCCGCGCCCGCGCCCGCGCCCTGAGAAAACAAGTCTTTTTTAAGCCCCGGCAAGCTGAACAACCTGAACGAACCTGAACGAAAACGTTCAGGAGCCGCTCAGGTGGCCGTGCGCATACTGGCATCGTACGGATCGCAAGTGATCCGCAAGGAGATGCAGATGAAACGCCCCGCTACCTTCGTGATCGTCGCCTCGTTACTGGCCAGTGCCTCGGCATTCGCCGCAGGCAACCCGTATGCGGCCCGTGAGCGCAACGAAAAAATCGCTGCGCAGAATCCGCGCAACGACCGCGGCAATGACACCCGTGCCCACGACAACCGTGGCAACGAAAATCGTGGCAACGACAATCGTGGCCATGAAAATCGTGGTAACGACAACCGCGGCCATGACAATCGCGGCAACCCCCAGCGCAGCAACAACGAGCGCGATCATGGGAACCATTCGCCGCCCGCTTACCAGCGCGACAACCATCGTAACGACCGTCGCGACAACGACCGTCGCGACAACGACCGTCGCGACAACGATCGCCGCGACTGGAACGATCGCAATCGCAACGATCGGCCCGACCGCAATCGCCATGACTACAATGGTCGCAACGACCGGAACGATCGCTGGGATCGCTATCGCAACGATTGGAATCGCCACCCGCACTACAACGACAATCGCCGCAACGATCGTCGCGACTATGCGCGGTACCGCTTCAACTTCGGCTTCTATCACCAGCCGCGTGGTTACTACTATCGTGCCTGGCACCGCGGTGACCGCCTGCCGCACTCCTACTACGGCAGTTCGTACATCGTGTATGACTGGCGCCCGTATCGCCTCTACGAGCCGCCGTACGGCTACCACTGGGTGCGCGTCGGCAGCGACGTGGTACTGACCGCCATCGCGACCGGCATCGTGCTCGATGTGCTCTACAACATCTGGTACTGAGCGAGTCCCAGGGGACAGGCACCATTTTCGCCTCGAAAATGGTGCCTGTCCCCTTCCCCGCGCCCCTTTACACTGCGCCCCATGTCCACCCGCCTAGACTCCATCGAAGAAAAACTTGCCCACCTCGAACGCGCCATGGCGGAGATCAGCGACGTGGTGGCCCGCCAGCAGAAAGAACTCGACCGTGCGTTAGATCGCAATCTGCAACTGATGGACAAACTGGCCGCGTTGGAATCCGACCTGGGCCCGAGCGCGACCGCGCACGAGAAGCCGCCTCACTATTGATTCACAGCCAGCGGCGCACGCGGCTCTTGTATTCGCGGTAATGCTCGCCGAAAGTTTCGGTCAGCAGCTCTTCTTCACCTTCGATGAAGTTCGATTGCACGGTCGCGACGAACGCAGCGGTAGGCAGAAGCGCACCCAGGCTGCCCAATGCCATGCCGCCGCCAAACAACATCAGCGCCATCCCGAGGTACATCGGATTGCGCGTGTATCGGAACCAGCCAGCCGTGACCAGCACCGTCGAGCGTTCGAACGGCAACACCGGCGTCCCCGCGCGATTGAACTCGCCAGCGGCCGAAGCTGTCATGTAAAGGCCGAACAGCAGCAGCAACGCACCCAACAGCCTTACTACCGGCCAGAGAATCCACGCCAGCGGCAACCAGATATGCAGGAGCAGCGCCGCGAGCATGCAAATGCCCAGCAGAGTTGGCGGCAAAATACGGCGCTTCGTCGACATCACTGACCCGGCTGCTTCAGAAACTTGATGGTGAGCTCGAGTGCATCGAGTGCGCCCGGCAGCAGGATTTCGCCGCGCCGCAAATCGCCGCGCGTGTGTCCCTGATTTCCGAGGACAAAATCGTGGTAGCCGTGTTCGTACACGTCCATGCGCACACCGTGACGCGTGATCTCCGCTTGCGCCGGGTTGCCGGCCGCCAAGACAGCCAGTACGAATACCGTGATTCGCAGGCGCATGATCACTCCGGCTTGCGGGCTTTGATGGCCTCGACGTCGAGCTGAAAGAACTGCCCGTCGAACGGTTGCGGCGCCGGCGGCGCGCCGGCCACGACGTGGTGTTCGTGATTGGCGATCGCGACGTCGTTCGAGTCGTACGCACCCATCGTCACCACGGCGCCGCCGCGGATCGGAATCGTCACGTTGTAGTCGATGGGAAAGGTGTAGTGCCCGACCTTCTGCGCGTTGCGATTGAAGGTGTAGGTCGCCTCGGGGTCGGAGACGTGCAGGCTGTAGAAGTTGTAGTCGTTTTTCACGGGCTCGCCGCCCGCCTGGAAATGCTCGTGCTGCACGTCGCCGCCGCTGAAGTTCTTGGGTTCGACCACGCCGCGTACATGCAACGTCACGTCATAAGTCTTGCCCGGCTTGCCGCCGAAGGTGCGCACGATTTCCCGCTTGAGCTTCCATTCAGGATCGGCCATTTGCAGCAGGGATTGATCCCAATGGCACTCGGTGTCGTCGTTGAACTTCGGGTTCGCGCAGGGGACTTCGAGGCGCAATCCGGCGAGGCTCTCTGCGAGCTTGTCGCGGGCGGATGAGACACCGCAGACCGAAAAAATCGACAACAGGATGAGTGGCAGACGTGGTGCAACGCGCATGAATCCCCCAGACTTCGATTAGTTAGACGGGCGCCATTCTAGCGCGCCGCGCACTCATCACGGCAGAACCGAATATCCGCCCGTCTCCGCGAACTGGTCGTGTTCGCCGGCCATGGCAGCGCCCACCGCCGCCCCGCGGCTCAGTCGATCGCGGATTGCCGTCCATTTTTCTTCGCTCGGCACGTCCTGCACGAGTATCTGCTCGCAGCCAGCCTTGTCGAGGGCGCGCAGGTTGGAATACAGATCGTGCGCGTAGGCGTCGGGGCGCCGGCCCGCATTGATCCACGTGACCGATGTATAGGTCTTGAGCGGCAGCCGCATCGCGAGCACCGCCACGCGCCGCCCGCCTTCCGAAACGGTTTCAGCGCGCTTGTCGATCTCATCGACCGGCACGATGGTCATGGGGGTCATTGGCGCATAGTGAGACACCTTGGCGCCGGGCACTCGCGGGGAACTCGGTCCCGCGCCCACGATCACGTCACCGACCACTTCCTTGAGCTGGGAATAGGTGATGAATCCGGGCCGTAGCAGGCGCACCTGCTCGCCGTCGAAACCGACGATGGTCGATTCCAGGCCGATCTGGCTCTCGCCGCCGTCGAGCACCACGCGCACGGCATCGCCGAATTCCTCGCGTACATGTTCCGCGCGCGTCGGGCTCACCCGTCCGAAGCGATTGGCCGACGGAGCCGCGATGCCACCACCGAAGGCGGTCAACAACTGCTGCGCCATCGGGTGCGAGGGCACGCGGATGGCGACGGTGTCCTGACCGCCCGTGACGACGTCGTGCACGGCCTCGGAGCGCGGCAGCACCATCGTCAAAGGCCCCGGCCAGAAACGCGCCGCCAGCTTGCGCGCGTTCTCGGGCACCTCGCGCGCCCAGCGATGCAGGTATTTCGGGTTGTCCAGGTGGACGATCACCGGATGATCGGCCGGCCGCTCCTTCAGCTCGAAGATGCGCCGCACGGCCGCCGGGTTTTGCGCGTTTGCGCCCAGGCCATAGACGGTTTCGGTCGGGAATACGACCAGCTCGCCGTCCCGCAAAGCGGTGACAGCCTGTTCCAGTTCTACGAGGGTGGCACGAACGACACGAACCATTCAGGGATTGTACAAGGCGGCGGCATTAGGAAACGGCAACAACTCCACGGCCTCATGAACACTGCTCGGAGGCCGCCGCATCGGCGGCGTTCAGACCGGGGCGAGAGACCCTGAAAATATTACTCAAGATCGTGACGCTCCCAGCCTTTATCGGTGCGTCGCAGCTCGTAAGTAGGCCAATAGTGTCGATCGAGTTTCAAAGTGATCACTTCGGGCGCGTTATTCCAGGTGATCGTCCGCAGCCTGATGGCCGACCGGTCGGGCCGGCCCGATACGACTTTCAGGAACGCATCGAGATCGGGCGTCGGGATGCCATCGACTTCGACGATACGGCGCCCCGGGAACAGGCCATACCGCGTGGAAGGCGATCCATACGCGAAATAGCCGACATACACACCCTCGGGCGGAATGCCGCGCTGGGCGATCATCGCGCGGTGAGGGGCCTGCAGCGTCGCGCCGGCCCACATGACGATGCGATCGATGTCGTTGCCGGTGAGCGCAGCCGTCGGCAGCGGAACCTGCTTCTCTTCGCCGTCGCGCCACACCGTGACGTTGACCTCCGGCTTGTCGGCCACGGCCAGCTCGACTTCGCGGAAGCGCGTAACCACCTTGTCGTTGATGGCCAGCAGGATGTCGCCCTGCTTGAGGCGTCCGACCGCGGGCGAACCGCCGACCAGTCGCACGATGGACATGACCTGCCGCTGATTCGGACTCGCGAGTTCGAGCTTGCGCAGCCAGTCGTCAGAGAGGCCCAGTCGCCGTGCGCCCGCGAGCGGTTGCGGGACGAGTTCGGCTTCGAGTGAGAACACCGCCTGTTTTTCCTGCACGCGGCGGAGCATGTCCTGCACGACGCCGATGGCGACGCCACGATTTTCCTGTTGCTGCTCCCGTCCGCTCTCCCACGCAAAGCTCGACCACAATGCGACCACCCTGCCATCCGTGTCGGTCAGCACGCCGTCGTAGTCGGTCGGGCCGTTCACCAGCTGGATGGTTTCAAGATTGCTCTCGCGGAATTGCATCGTGCGTGACAACGGCAGCGAAATCGGTGTCTGCGCCGCGACCTGCGTCGCGCGTGCGTTGAGTTCGCTGTCCGGTCCCATGCCGACAGCCCACAGGGTTTCACCTGACACGATTCGCCGGTCTAACAACTTGGCGGCTCGTACCGGGGTGCTGCCGATGAGCTTGGGGTCGTAGCTCACGATGGCGAGGTTGTGCAGCGGGTGCACGAATTCGACCTTGCCGGGAATCTCGAGTGTGCCGGCGAAGATGATGCGCACGTCGCCCATGGAGACCGGCACGGTGTTGCGGTCGACGACGATCAGGCCGCGTTGCGCATCGACGACCAGACCCGTGCCGCGATAATTGCGCTCGGTGATACCGGAGATCGAATACGGCATGTCGAAGCCGACACCGACGAGAGACGGCGCCAGCGCGGCAGCACGAGGGTCGTCCGGCTTGGAGAAACGGGTGCTGCCTCCGACGTCGGGCTTCGGAAATCCGAGGTCTGGCAGTGCCGCGCATTGCCACACACCCGCCGCATCGTCGCGCAGGCAGTGATTGGCCGGGAACCAGCGGCGATCCATCCGCGCGCTGCGCACGCTCGAACCGTTCGGATCGTCGACCGTCGAGTAACGCACGGTGAATCGCTCGCCATCGGCAAGACCCGCCACCACGGCTTCGAAGGCCGCGAGGTTCGGGGTGGACTTGCCGTTCGCGCTCGAGATCACGCCGCCGCGCGGCACACCCGCGGCGCCGAAGATGTACCCGGGGTTCGCGACGTACACGCCGTTGATCGCGATGTTGAAATGCCGCGCCATCTGGTAGGACACGGTGTGCACGACCGAATCGCCGAACTCCAGGTACGCCGACGGCGTGATCGCATGGAGGTCGCCGACGGCGAGCTTGGCGCTGATCGGCTTGCCGCCACGCTCGAGCTCGAGATCGACCGTGCCGCCGACGCTGTCGTCGGTGACTTCCTCGAGCGGCTCGAACTCGGAGACTAGTTTGCCGTTGACGCGCACCAACACGTCGCCGGGCTGCAAGGTGCCATCGCCAGGGCCGCCGGGCAGCACCTCGTTGACCACCAGCATGCCCGTCAACGCGGGAAACGCCTTACGTGCGATCTCCTCGGTTTTCTCGGCGAGACCGAGGCGGCGCAATTCGTCGTACGGCGTGTAGTGGAACACGACCTGCAACGCGCCACGCGAGACCGCTTTGCCGGCCTGGATGAGTTCGAGCGCGCGCTTCACGCGACCGAGCGGTAGATAGAAGCTCGAGGCATTGCCGGTGGCTCCGCCCGCGTTCAGCGCGATCACGCGCCCCTGGATGTCGATGACGGGCGAACCCGACGAGCCACCCGAAGTACCCGAAGCGGCCTGCAGGTAGAAGGTGTTGAAGTCGTTGTACTTGCCGATGCCGTATTCGGGCGCGTCGCGATCGAGCTTGGCAAGCGTGCCGGCGAGAATGGACAGCTGCTCACCGGCGTTGTTGCCGATGACGCGGATTTCGCGGCCGATCTGCGCGCCGTCCGGAAACAGATTGAGCGAACGCGGCCGGATGAAACGCAGCTTCTTCGGGTCGTAACGATAGATGCCGAAGTCGTGGATCGGATCGCGATACACAGGGTAGAGCTGCACTTCTTCGCGATTGAGGAAGGTTGCTTCAGAGGTGACCGGACCGGGTGTCACAACGTGGCGATTGGTGAGGATGAGCCCGCGCTCGGCATCGACCACGAAGCCGGTGGCCTGCGCGGAGGAATTCCACTCGGTATCGAACGCGCGGGTCTGGTCGATTTCGATCGCGACGACGCTTTCGGCGACGCGCGCCAGGGTGCCGCGCCAGGCTGCACTTTCACCCTCGCTCTGCGGCAGAGCCGCCTGGGTGGCGCTCGACTGCGAGGCCAGCTGCGGCTGTGCGTTCTGCGCCCCGGCCGGAATGGAAATGGCGGGAGCGGCAAACATCAGGCCGAAGATCGCAAGCCGGCTGAAACGCATGCAAGACCCCTCTAGATTGTTAGGCGCTCAACGCCACAGGACCAGGACCCATATGACGGCGAGCAGCGTCAACGACATGAGCACCGCCGCGGAACCGATGTCCTTGGCGAGGCCGGAGAGTTTGTGCCGCTCGAGGCCGATGCGATCGACGGTCGCCTCGATGGCGCTGTTGATGAGTTCCACGATGAGCACGAGGAACATCGGAGCGACCAGCAGCGCGCGCTCGATGCCGCTGTGCCCTAACCACAGACCCAAGGGGATGACCACGACCGCCAGGGCGAGTTCCTGCCGGAATGCCGCCTCCTCGCGAAACGCGCCCGACAAACCCTTCATGCTCGCGCCGAACGCGCGGAACATGCGAGTGAAGCCCGTGGGTTTTAATCGGTCGCCGGGTTCGTTCATCCACGAGACTTTACAGGGGACTGTCCCCAAAGGGGACTGTCCCCTCTCACGCTTTCAATGATTGGTACCCGTTATGCCGCGGCCGGTTTCCACGTGAGATCGAGCTGACGTGCGGCTCGCACGTCATCGAGCCTCCTCACCGTCATGGTGTGCGGCGCCGATTTTACGAGATCCGCATTCGACTCGGCTTCCTTCTGGATGGCGATCATCGCATCGATGAATCCATCCAGCGCTTCCTTGCTCTCGGTCTCGGTGGGCTCGATCAGCAGGCATTCCGGCACCAGCAGCGGGAAGTAGGTGGTCGGCGCGTGGAAGCCGTAATCCAGCAGGCGCTTCGCGAAATCCATCGCGGTTACGCCGAGATCGCGCGCCTGCTTCTTGGCGGTGATGATGAACTCGTGACTGGCGCGACGCGTCGGGTACGCGGGGTCGAAGCCCGCCTTCGCCAGCCGGGCCATCAGATAGTTCGCATTGAGCGTGGCGTACTCGCCTACACGGTGCATGCCCTCGCGGCCGAGCATGCGCATATAGATGTACGCGCGCAGCAGCACACCGGCATTCCCCATGAAGGCCGACAGGCGGCCGATGGATTGCGGCAGGTCCTTCTCGGTCAGCCAGCGATACTTGTCGCCCTCGCGTCCCACCACCGGGATCGGCATGAACGGCAGCAGGCGCGCGCTCACGCCAACCGCGCCGGCACCCGGACCACCACCGCCGTGCGGCGTGGAGAAGGTCTTGTGCAGGTTCATGTGGATGACATCGAAGCCCATGTCACCCGGGCGCACCTTGCCGAGGATCGCGTTGAGATTGGCGCCGTCGTAGTAGAGCAACCCTCCGGCGTCGTGAACGATCTTCGCGACTTCCTTGATGCGACGCTCGAACACGCCGCAAGTGGAAGGATTGGTGAGCATGATGCCGGCGGTGTTGGGACCGACCGCGGCCTTCAGCGCCTCGACGTCCACGTCGCCTTCGTCGTTGACCGGGATTTCTTTCACCACGCAGCCGCACATCGTCGCGGTCGCGGGGTTGGTACCGTGCGCCGCGATCGGCACGATGATCTCGTTGCGGGCCAGGTCGCCGCGCGCGCGGTGATAGGCGCGGATCATCGCGACGCCGGCGAATTCGCCATGCGCGCCGGCCATCGGCGAAAGTGCTACGCCCTGCATGCCGGTGACTTCTTTCAACATTTCCTGCAACTCGAACATGCAGGCGAGGAAGCCCTGCCCGAGCGCTTCGGGCGCGAGCGGATGACGATTGAGGAACCCGGGCAACATCGCGTACTGGTTACACGCCTTCGGGTTGTACTTCATCGTGCACGAGCCGAGCGGATAGAAATGCGTGTCGATGGAGAAGTTGAGCTGCGACAGCCGCGTGAAATGGCGCACCACTTCGAGCTCGCTGACTTCGGGCAACATCGGCGGCGTCTTGCGGCGCAGATTCTCCGGGATGTCGCTGGCCACGTTGTCAGGCGTGCCGCGTTCCGTGGGCCACTGGCCGAAGGCGCCGCGACCGGGCCGCGAGTATTCGAAGATGATCTTTTCGGGATGTTTGAGCATTGCCATGGGAGTTCCGCCTCAGGCCGCGCGCACGGCGGCTTTGAGAGTTTCGGTGAGCGCGTCCGCGTACGCCTTGATGTCGGCGGCGGTGCGCGTTTCGGTGGCGCAGACCAGCAGCGCATTCCCGAGCTCGGGATAGTCGGTCGACAGGTCGAAGCCGCCGACGATGCCGCGGGTCGCGAGCTCCGCGATCACCGGGCCGACCGGACGATCCAGCAACAACACGGCTTCGTGGAAGCGGGCGCCCTCGAAGGCAACCTTCACACCCTTGACTCGCGCGAGCGCGGTGATGAGTTCGTTGGTCCGCTGGTGACAGGCATTTGCGACGCGCGCGAGGCCCTCGGGGCCTATCAGGCTCAGATAGATCGTCGCGGCGGTGACCAGCAAACCCTGGTTCGTGCAGATGTTGGAGGTCGCCTTGCCGCGGCGGATGTGTTGTTCGCGCGCCTGCAGCGTGAGTGCGAAACCCTGCTTGCCGTTGGCGTCGACGGTGCGGCCGACGATGCGGCCTGGCATCTGGCGCACGTATTCCATACGCGTGGTGAGGAAACCCGCGTACGGGCCGCCCGAGGACAGCGGCACGCCGAGCGGCTGGCAGTCGCCGCAGGCGATGTCGACGCCCTTCGCGCCCCATTGGCCCGGCGGCTTGAGGATGGCCAGCGACGTCGGGTTCACCGAGCCTATGACGAAGATGCCATTGGCATGTGCCCAGTCGGTGATCGCGTCGACGTCTTCGAGCTGGCCGAAGAAATTCGGCTGCTGGATGACGATGGCGGTGATGTCCTCACCCTGGTACTTCGCGAGATCCGCGACCGAGATCTGGCCCTTCGGGCACGGGATCTCCTCGAAACGTACGCCCTGCCCGCTGGCCGTCGCGACCGCCACCTTACGGTAGTTAGGATGCACGGTGGTCGGCACGAGGATGCGCTGCGTCCTGGACTTCCGGTGCGCGCGTACGGCCATCAACGAGGCTTCCGCCACCGCCGAGCCGCCGTCGTACAGCGACGCGTTCGAGACTTCCATGCCCGTGAGCGAGGAAATCATCGTCTGGTATTCATAGATAAGCTGCAGCGTGCCCTGCGACGCTTCCGCCTGGTAAGGCGTGTAGGCGCTGTAGAACTCGCCGCGCGTGGTCACCGCCCAAACCGCCGAGGGAATGTGGTGTTCATAGGCGCCGGCACCGATGAAATTGAGTGGCAGGCCGTCCTGCGCGGCGCGCGCCATCATCAGGCGGCCGATCTGCATTTCGTTGAGCGCGTCCGGAATGCCGGCGAGCGCTTCGATGCGCAGCTCTTTCGGGATCTCGTCGAACAGGTCATCGACTTTTTTTGCGCCGATCGCGGCCAGCATCTGCTGGACGTCGTCGGGAGTGTGCGGATTGAACGGCATGTTTTAACCCTCCGCGGCGAGATGCGCCTGGTACTCAGCGGCGGACAAGAGACCCGCGGGTGCACCGCCCGGCTTGATGCGCATGATCCAGCCGGCGCCGTACGGTTCGGAATTGATCAACTCGGGCTGGCTGCCGAGGGCGGCGTTGCCTTCGACCACGGCACCCGCAACCGGCGCATAGACGTCGGAAGCCGCCTTGACCGACTCGACCACGGCGAACGTGTCGCCGACCTTCAGTGCCTTGCCCGCATCGGGCACCTCGACGAACACGAGATCGCCGAGCGCGCCCTGCGCGTGATCGGTAATGCCGACTTCGACGTTGCCGTCGGCCAACGTGCGGACCCACTCGTGCGACTTGGTGTACTTGAGATCGGCGGGAATATCGCTCATGTCATTTGCTCCGAAGTGAGGCTTGACCGATTAACTGACTAATACTTTGCCGTGGCGGACGAACGGCGCTTTCACGACGCGCGCATTCAGCAACTTGCCACGGATGTCGACCTGCACGGTGGCGCCGGTGGCGCGCGGCACACGGGCGAGTGCGATGGATTTTTCCATCGTGGGGGAGAAAGTGCCGCTCGTGATCTCTCCGTCAGGCTGACCGGCGACGACGACTTTCTGATGGCCGCGCAACACGCCACGGTCTTCCAGCAGCAATGCGACGAATTTCTTCGAGAGACCGGCGGCCTTGAGGGATTCCAGCGCCTTGCGGCCGATGAAGTCGCGGCCTGAGTTTTCGAACGACACGGTCCACGAGAGACCCGACTCGAGCGGGTTCTGCGATTCGTCCATGTCGTTGCCATAGAGATTCATCGCGGCTTCGAGACGCAGCGTGTCGCGCGCGCCCAGGCCGGCGGACTTCACGCCCTTGTCATTGAGCGCGCGCCACAGGCGCACTGCTTCAGCGGCTGGCACCATGATTTCGAAACCGTCTTCACCGGTGTAGCCGGTGCGCGCGACGAACCACGGTCCCAATTCGCGGCCGAAGAAAACTTCGAGCGCGAGCGCGGCATCTCGATGTTCGGCGGGTAGCAGGTCGGCGACCCTGGCGCGTGCATTCGGGCCCTGCACCGCCAGCATGGCGAGATCGGTGCGCTCGATGAGTTCGATGCCGAAGGTGGGCGCGAGCTTGCGCATCCATTCGAGATCCTTGTCGCGCGTCCCGGCGTTGACCACCACGCGAAACCAGGTATCGGTCAGAAAATAGACGATGAGATCGTCGATGACACCGCCGGCCTCGTTCAGCATGCAGCTGTAGAGAGCCTTGCCCGGGGTAGTTAGCTTGGCGACGTCGTTGGCGAGCAACTTGCCGAAGAACTCGCGCACCTGCGTGCCGCGCGCGTCGATCACACACATGTGCGACACGTCGAAAACACCGGCATCGCGGCGCACCGCGTGGTGCTCTTCGATCTGCGAGCCGTAGTTGACCGGCATGTCCCAGCCGCCGAAATCCACCATCC
>JBDTSP010000027.1:0-48464 GCA_039931065.1 Pseudomonadota bacterium
ACCGCCGACCACCTGGTTCGAAGCCAGGTGCTCTATCCAGCTGAGCTACGGGCGCGTAGGGCCGGGATTCTAGCCGCATTCATTCGCGCGTGTTCGAGACTGCAAAGGTGCCGGCAAACGTGGCTCAAGCCTGGGTAAACTCCGGCCATGACCGATTCCAACCACTCGGCCGGGCGTTCGCCCCACCGTTTAGAAGCGCTGACCGACGGCATCTTCGCCGTCGCGATGACACTGCTCGTCATCGAGCTCAAGTTCCCGGAACACGCCGACACCCACTCCGCCGCCGAACTCGCAGGCGCGGTGTGGGGCTTGATCCCTAAATTCTTTTCGTGGCTCATCAGCTTCATGGTGCTGGCGCTGTTCTGGGTCGCACATCACCGCATTTTCAGCCATGTGCGCCAGGTAACCGGGCCGTTGGTCGGGCTCAACATTTTCCAGCTCGCGCTCGTCAGTTTCATGCCGTTCTGCTCGGCGTTGATCGGCGAAAATGGTGGCGCGGTGATCGCGCAGATCTTCTATTCGGCGAACATGGTCCTGCTCGCGTTGTTCTCGATGTTGCTCGCGCGATATGTCCATCGCCACCCCGAACTGTGCTCCGCGCCGATGTCGCGTGGCGCCTATCGCGGCGCCCAGGTGCGCAACACCGCCTTGATCGTGATCAGCTTCATCGCCGTCGGCATCGGCTTCTTCACCATGCCGGCGATCGGCAACATCGCCTACGTGTTGATGGCAATCGTGATGCCGCTCAGCCGGCGCTTCGAGAAGCATTCCGGCCGGTGAGATGCACCAACAAGCCAAGTATTCCCATCACCCACACGATCACCGGGCTCGAGGGCAAATCGGTCACCAGCGATACGCCCAACCCCACCACATAACTACCCACGGCCAGCGCATAACCGATCAGCAACTGCCGCTTCGGCGAGTGCCGATACGTCGCGACTGCCGGCACGATCAGGCTCGTGAACACCAGGTACACACCGACCATTTGTACCGAGGCAGTCACGACCAGCGCGAACAACACGTAGAAGCCGACTCGCCCGATCCGGTCGCGCCACTTGAACCACACCAGCGCGAAGATCGCCGTCAATACGGCCGTGCGGACCAACTGCGAATTCGACACCCACAGGATCTGCCCGGCTAACAAATCCTTCAGGTTCTCGCCGCCGTGCGGATCGTTGGCCAACAATAGGATCTGCGCAGTGGATGCGAGCACGAACAGGATGCCGATCAACGCTTCCTGCACTTCAGGCCGCTTGCGCTCCGTCCAGGTCAGCAGCAGCGCGCCGGCCAGCGCCGCGGCACCGGCCGCGAGCTGCGCACCCCACCCTTCGATGGGCAGCTCGAAGCAGTTGGCCACGATCACCCCGAGCCCCGCGACCTGCGCGATGGCGAGATCGATGAACACGATGCCGCGGGACAACACCTGTTGTCCCAGCGGCACGTGCGAAATCGCAACGAGAACGCCTGCGATCAACGCCGGCAACAGGATGCTGAGATCGGTGAGAAGATTGTTCATTTGTTGGCGGCCAGTAGTTTGTTCAACGTGTCATCGAAGAGGCCAAACAGATCCTTGGCCTCCGGAGATCCGCCCACCGAGAACGGCAGCACCACCGCCGGCGCATGCACCCGTTCCGACAGCCAGTTGGCGGCCTTCGGATCGTTGTATGCATTGAGCAGGATCAACTTCGGCGGCGCGCCGGTCAGCTTTCCTACCAGTTGACCGAGATAGGCCGCGGTCGGCGGTACACCGGGTTTGGGCTCGATCGACGCCACTTCGGTTAGGCCTAACCAGTGGCACAGGTACGCCTGGTCGCGATGCATGATCACCACCTGCGCGCCCTTGAGCGGCGCGGCCTTCGCCTCCCAGCGCTTGATCGCCTCGCTCCAGCGCGCGTCGAAGTCCTTGCCGCGCGCTGCGTAGAACGCCGCCTGCGCAGGCTCGAGCGCCGAGAGCTTCGCCGTCAGTCCGTGTGCGATGGCGGCGATGTTGTGAGGATCGAGTTGCACGTGGGGGTTACCCTGCGGATGGATGTCGCCCATCGAGCGGTCGAGCTTCGCTGGCACCTCGAGCTTCTGTACAAACGCAGCCGCCTCGAACGAGCCGGCCGCACCCGGCTGGATCTTCGAGTTACCTGACTCCTGGATCAGCACCGGCAGCCAGCCGAGCTCGAGTTCGGCGCCCGTCGCAACCACCAGGTCCGCGGTCCGCGCCCGCGCGACCAGGCTCGGCTTTGCTTCCACGCGATGCACGTCCTGCAGCGCGGTGGTCGCGACATACACGTTGACGCGTTCGCCGCCGAGCTCGGTCGCGAGCGCGCCCCAGTCGGGCGTGGTGGCGAGCACCTTGAGCGCGGCGTTGGCCGGCACCGCGGCGGCCAGCATCAACAAAATTGAAACGATACGTATGGGTTTCATGATTTTGGTCCTAATACTTGTGCGCGCCGTGCGCGCCGATGCCGTAGATGTATTGCAGGCGCAGGATGCGATCCCGCTCGCCGTCGTCGCGCGCGTTGTCCCAGTCGTACTGCGCACGCAACCGGGAGAACTCGCTCGGATTCCAGTCGAGCATCACGGAAAAGCGATCGGGATCGGCCGACAACAGGCCATCGGGCGACAACGCGTAATGCGGTGTGCCCGCATCGAGCGAGTCGTAACGCGCGCCCACGCGCCAGCGCGGCGCGAATTGATAGACGCTCTGCAGGTACCAGCCCGATTCGTTGTTGCGATAGTCGTCCGCGAGCAGGAGCCCATCCACAGCGGCGATCGCACCACTCTCGCGCCGGCGCATGTATTCGCCCTGCACCTTGAGCTGGCGGCGCGGTGACGGCGCCCACTTGAGCACACCATCCACGACCCAGGTGCGCGCGTCACCCGTGAACGAATCGAACAACGGTTCGCCGGACGCATCCGCAAGGCCGCCCTCGCGATCTTCGGCTTTCTGCGTCAGCCAGGAACCGCCGACGCGCCAGCTCGTGTAGTCGCCGACATCGCCGCCCATGTGCGCGAACAACGTCGCGCCATTCAGTCCATTTCGCGCGCGGCGCGTGGCGGGGTAACCGTCGCCGTTACCGGCCTCCGCGCCGAATTCGAGGAACAGATCGGTGGGCGCAAGCCACTTCACCTGCACGCCGTTCTGCTGGAACTGTCCGCCAAACATCGCTTGATAGACGAGCGGCTGGTCGACGAAATCCCACGCGTGCGCGTGCACCTCGTTGAGATAACCGAAGCCGGAGAAGAATCGGCCCAGCTTTGCGGTGAAACCGTCGGGCAACGCCGTCGTCCGCACGAACGCTTCTTCAACTCCAATGTCGTCTTCACCCGTGATGGCCGCGGTCAACACGCCGGAGAAATACGGATCAATGCTGGCGCTGAACGTGAGCTCGGACTCACCGAGGTTGAAGCTGCGTTCGCCGGGACCCACCTCACCACCACTCGGCGGAAAACCGGCGATGTTCCAATCGCCAGGATCGCGCGATGTACTCGTGAAGCTGCCGCCGAGAATCAGCGAGATGGCGGGGTTGAACGCGGATGCGCCGCCCCCGGACGCGTTGGCAGGCGCGGGTTCTGGCGCCGGCACTTGAGCCTCGGCGACCTGTGCCGCGGCGGGTGCCGCCTCGAGTTGCGAAATACGCGCTTCGAGCGCGTCAACACGCGCACTGTATTCACTCTTCAATGCCTGCAGTTCCGCACGCAGCGACGTTGCATCGTCGGCGGCGGGTGCCACTGCAGGCAGGATGGACAGCGCCAAGAGCGCCGCCACGGGCCTGAAACTTGTCATGGAAATCTCCTCTGAAACCAACAAACACGCGGGCGCTTGCGCGCCGGCGTGGAATCACTTGTTTGTCAGAGGAAACGGGGTGGCGCGCGTGAGCGATAGGCCGCGAACGCGCGGCGCGGGGCAAAGGCAGGGACGGCGGATTCGACCGCCCGATCGGGAGTATCGGCAATGAACAGGATGGCGGTGCAACCACCACCAACCATGCTTTGGAGGGGAGCGAAGGAGAGACATTCGCCGCATAACTGGCTCGCGGTCGGGGCCGCGTGCGGATCGGCTTTGAGGTGCGAACTGGCGTGCACCACCATGCCGAACTGGGCGAACAGGAACGCCAGCGACAGGAAGTGGGTAAACCAGCGGCGATTGCGTCGAGTCAGGACTGCCTCCGCGGACGAGTATCTTCGCAGCTCGCCCAATCGACAAGCTCAGTCAGTCGAAAGTTGCAGCGACTTAATGAGTGGTGCCGCTCAGTGCGAGTCGCGCGTAACCGCGGTGCCGCTGCCGCCGACCAGGAAGTCGAGATCCGCGCCCTTGTCGGCCTGCTGGACGTGTTCGACATACAGCTTGTAGTAACCGCGCTTCGGCGGTTCCGGCGCGACCCACGCGGCGCGGCGCTTCGCCAGCTCCGCGTCGCTCACATCGAGATGCAGCCTGCGCGCCGGGACATCCAGCTCGATGACGTCGCCGGTTCTGACTAATGCCAGCGGGCCGCCGGCGGCGGCCTCAGGCGCCACGTGCAGCACCACCGTGCCGTACGCCGTGCCACTCATGCGCGCATCGGAGATGCGCACCATGTCGGTGATGCCCTTGCGCAGCACCTTGGGCGGCAACGCCATATTGCCGACCTCGGCCATGCCGGGATAACCCTTCGGGCCGCAACCCTTCAACACCATGATGGAGTTCTCGTCGATCTCGAGACTCTCATCGTCGATCTTCGCCTTGAAGTCTTCGATCGTCTCGAACACGACGGCCTTGCCGCGATGCTTGAGTAGTTTGGGTGTGGCGGCGGAGGGCTTGATCACCGCGCCGTCCGGCGCCAGGTTGCCGCGCAGGATCGCGATGCCCGCGTTCGCCTTGAACGGATTACCGAACTCCTTGATGACATCGCGATTCCAGCACGGCGCGGTGGCGATGTTCTCGCCCATCGTCTTGCCGTTCGCGGTCAGGGCATCCTTGTCGAGCACAGCCTCGATCTCTTTCAGCACCGCCGGCAATCCGCCCGCGTAGTAGAAGTCTTCCATCAGGAATTCGCCCGACGGCTGCAGGTTCACGAGGCAAGGCAACTGCGATCCGAGCTTGTCCCAGTCCTCGAGCGCGAGCTTCACGCCCAGGCGGCCGGCGATGGCTAACAAGTGCACCACGGAATTGGTCGAGCCGCCGATCGCGGCATTCGCCTTGATCGCGTTTTCGAACGCCGGGCGGGTGAGGATCTTCGACAGGATCAGGTCTTCGCGCACCATCTCGACGATGCGCCGGCCGCTCTGCTGCGCCAACCGGTAGCGGCGCGAATCGACGGCGGGAATCGCGGCGTTGCCGGGTAGTGAGACGCCGAGCGCCTCGACCATGCTGGCCATCGTCGATGCCGTGCCCATCGTCATGCAATGTCCCTTCGACCGGTGCATGCAGGATTCGGCGGCGGTGAATTCTTCCTGCGACATCTTCCCGGCGCGCACGTCTTCCGACATCTGCCACACGCCGGTACCCGAGCCGATCTGCTTGCCCCGGAATCGGCCTGACAACATCGGTCCGCCGGAGATGCCGATGGTCGGCAGGTCGCAGCTCGCCGCGCCCATCAATAGAGAAGGAGTGGTCTTGTCGCAGCCCATCAGCAACACGACGCCATCCATCGGATTGCCGCGGATGGATTCTTCGACATCCATGCTGGCGAGATTGCGGAACAACATCGCGGTGGGTTTGAGCTGCGTCTCGCCCAGCGACATCACGGGAAATTCGAGCGGGAATCCGCCGGCTTCATAAACGCCGCGCTTCACGAACTCCGCGAGCTCGCGGAAGTGTCCGTTGCAGGGAGTGAGTTCGCTCCAGGTGTTGCAGATGCCGATGACGGGGCGGCCATCGAACAGATCATCCGGATAGCCCTGGTTCTTGAGCCAGCTCCGGTGAATGAAACCGTCCTTGTCCTGCTTGCCGAACCAATCCTGGCTGCGCAACCGACGCTTCACCTTCGAATCCATCGCCTCGCCTCTTTTTGCCGGCCCGCACCTTGGCACAAGCTACACCGTAATATCTATACTTCAGCGCTTTTCTTGATCCTCCAATCCCTCACGAGGCTTCGAATGCAGCCTGATCGACGCGACACTTCCGACGCCCTCGCCGGCAATGCCAGTTACCCCAGCCTTCGCGGCCGCAGCGTTTTCATAACGGGAGGCGGCTCTGGAATTGGCGGATGTCTCACCGAATCGTTCGCGAGACAGGGCGCCGTGGTCGCCTTCGTCGATCACGCCGCCGCGCCCTCTCAGGCGCTGGCGGAAAAGATCGAAGCTTCAGGTCTGGCACGCCCCTGGTATCGCAAGGTTGACGTAACTGATATCGGTGCATTGCAAAACGCGATCCGTGACGCTGCGAAGGCCGTGGGAGACTTCCACGTCCTCATCAACAACGTGGCCAACGACGACCGCCATTCGCTCATGGATGTCACTCCCGAGTATTACGACGCGCGCATCGCCGTGAACCAGCGCCCCGCGTTCTTCGCCATCCAGGCCGTCGTGCCCGGAATGAAGAAGTTGGGCAGCGGCTCGATCATCAACTTCGGTTCGAATTCCTACGGCGCGAAGGGCCGCAACATGCCGGTGTATACGACGGCGAAATCATCGGTCATCGGATTGACGCGCGGCCTCGCCGCGGAACTCGGCGAACATCGCATTCGCATCAACGTCATCACGCCGGGCTGGATCATGACCGAGCGCCAGATCGAAAAATGGCTCAACCCCGAAGGCGAGCTCGAGATCAAGCGCAACCAGGTATTGCCTGACAAGGTGCGCCCGGAAGATGTCGCGCCGATGGCGTTGTTCCTGGCTTCCGACGATGCGCGCGCCTGCTCCGCGCAGGAGTACATCGTCGACGCGGGCTGGTTATGAGACTGCTGCAGTTCACCGACCGGGGCGGCGCCCGCGTCGGCCGCGTCGAGGCGAACGGCGCGGTGTCACCGCTCGCGCGTTTCGAGAGCACCTACCAGGTGGCGCGCAAGGCCATCGCCGAACGAAAGACGCTCGCGCAGGTTGTTAGCGAAGAACCGCTCGAGGCGGTCATTCCGTACGCCGATTTGCTGCGCGAGTCGCGGCTGCTGCCGCCGTTGATGCACGCAGATCCGGCGCATTGCCTGGTCGCGGGCACCGGGCTCACACATCTCGGCTCGGCCGCCGCGCGCGACTCCATGCATCAGAAGCTCTCGGGCGATGCCGAGCTCACCGATTCCATGAAGATGTTCAAGTGGGGAGTCGATGGCGGCAAACCCACGGGTGACACGCCCGGAATGCAACCGGAGTGGTTCTACAAGGGTAATGGCGGCAACGTCGTCGCCTGCGGCCGCGCCTTCGCCTCGCCCGACTTCGCCCTGGATCATGGCGAGGAGCCCGAGCTCGTCGGCTGCTACATCATCGACGACGAAGGCCGCCCGCGCCGTCTCGGGTTCGCGATCGGCAACGAATTCTCGGATCACGTTACCGAGCGTCGTAACTATCTACTGCTGGCGCATTCGAAGCTGCGCCAGTGCGGCGTCGGCCCGATGCTCAATTCGGGCGTGCTCCCCTCGCACATGGAAGGTACGAGCCGCATCCGGCGCGGCCACCAGGTCGTGTGGGAGAAGGCGTTCCTGACCGGCGAAGGCAACATGAGCCATTCCTTCGCCAATCTCGAGTACCACCACTTCAAGTACAAACAACATCGCGTACCGGGCGACGTGCACCTGCACTTCTTCGGCACCGCGACGTTGAGTTTCGTCGACAACATCAAGGTGCAGGCTGGCGACGAGTTCGAGATCGACCTGCCGGCGCTGGGTGCGCCGCTCATCAACAAACTCGAAATCGAGTTCGGCGGACTCGCGCTGAACGAAGTCACGGCGCTCTGATCGTCCGTGGACTGTACAAGGGGAACGAGGATGAAACTTTCACTACGCGTCGCAACGCTGGCCGCTCTCATCCTGGCCGGCACGTTGCTGGCTGCCTGCGCCAACGAAAAGGAGGATGAGCGCATCGTCCTCGGCTTCAGCCAGATCGGCGCCGAGAGCGAATGGCGCACCGCGAACACGGAGTCGATCAAGTCCGCCGCGATCACCAGCAACATCGATCTGCGTTTCTCGGATGCCCAGCAGAAGCAGGAAAACCAGATCAAGGCGCTGCGCTCTTTCATCGCGCAGAAGGTCGACGTGATCGCCTTCTCGCCGGTGGTCGAAACCGGCTGGGACACGGTGTTGAAGGAAGCGCAGTCCGCGAAGATTCCGGTGATCCTCACCGATCGCGCGGTGACGGCCGACTCCTCTCTATATGTCGGGTTCATCGGCTCGGACTTCGTCGAAGAAGGCCGCAAGGCCGGACGCTGGGTATTGGAGAAGTTCAAGGATACCGACGATGGCGTGAACATCGTCGAACTGCAGGGCACGGTCGGCTCCGCGCCGGCCAACGATCGAAAGAAGGGCTTCGAGGAAATCATCGCCGCGAACCCGCACCTCAAGATCATCCGCTCGCAGTCGGGCGACTTCACCCGCGCCAAAGGCAAGGAAGTGATGGAGGCTTTCCTCAAGGCGGAGAGCAAGCCTATCCACCTGCTGTACGCGCACAACGACGACATGGCCATCGGCGCGATCCAGGCGATCGAAGAGGCCGGCAAACGCCCGGGCAGCGAAATCCTGGTGGTGTCGATCGATGCCGTGAAAGGCGCGTTCGAGGCGATGATCGCCGGCAAGTTGAACGCCACCATAGAATGCAATCCCTTGTTGGGGCCGCAGCTGATGACGTCGGTCACCGAGGTGGTCTCGGGCCGGCCGATCCCGAAGCGTATCGTCGTCGAAGAACAGGTGTTCACCATGGAAGCGGCGAAGCAGCAGATTCAATCGCGCAAGTATTGAAACTTGAGCACCGTCGAACCCGAAATCGTCCTGCGGGCGCGCGACATCGCCCGCGCCTTTCCCGGAGTGCAGGCACTGGCCGGGGTCGAACTCAGCTTGCGTGCCGGCGAAGTGCACGCGTTGATGGGCCAGAACGGCGCCGGCAAGTCGACCTTGATCAAGGTCCTGACCGGCGTCTATTCACCCGATGCGGGCACCATCGAACTATCGGGAAAAATCATCTCTCCCGAGTCGCCGATTCACGCGCAGGAACTCGGCCTTTCGGCCGTTCATCAGGAAAGCCACCTGCTGCCCAATCTTTCGGTGGCGGAGAACATCTGCGCCGGCCGTTACCCGCGCCGCCCGTGGACGCGCGGCGGCGGGATCGACTGGCGCGAGACCCACAAACGCGCGCGCGAGTTGTTAGCCGGGCTCGGCATAGACCTCGACGTGACGCAACTGGCTGGCGGTCTGCCGGCCGCGCTGCAACAGCTCGCGACCGTGGCGCGCGCCGTGGCGACGGATGCGCGCGTGTTGATCCTCGACGAACCCACGTCGAGTCTCGATGCGGACGAAGTGCAGGCCTTGTTCGCGCTGATCCGCCGCCTGCGCGACAAGGGCGTGGCGATACTGTTCGTCACCCATTTCCTCGACCAGGTTTACGAGATCTGCGACCGCATGACGGTCCTGCGCAACGGCAAGTTCGTCGGCGAATATCCGTGCGCCAAACTCGACGCGCGTGGCCTCGTGGCTGCGATGGTCGGCCGCGAAGTCGCGAACGCGGAGCGGACCGTTACGCAGGCGCCGGCGGATGCCGTCGCGAAACCGCCGGTACTCGCGGCGAAAGACCTGTCGCGGCGCGGGCATCTGAAACCCATGGACATCGAGCTGCGCGCTGGCGAAGTGCTCGGCCTCGCGGGGCTGCTGGGATCGGGCCGCACCGAACTCGCCCGCCTGTTGTTCGCGCTCGATGAACGTGATTCGGGCGAGATCAGCATCGACGGCCAGGTGGCCGATCTCAGGGGTCCCGCCGACGCGCTCGAACTCGGCCTGGGATTCTGCCCCGAAGACCGCAAACACAGCGGCATCGTGGCGGAGTTGTCGGTTCGCGAGAACATCGCGCTGGCGCTGCAGGCGCGTATGGGGTTGCGCAAGTTCCTGAAGTTCTCCGAACAATGCGCGCTGGCCGAGAAACTGGTCGCCGCGCTCGGCGTGAAGACCGCCAGCATCGAAACACCGATCGGACAGCTGTCGGGCGGCAACCAGCAGAAAGCCATCATCGCGCGCTGGCTCGCGACTCATCCGCGCGTGCTGATCCTCGACGAGCCCACGCGCGGCATCGACGTCGCGGCCAAACAGGAACTGATGCGCGAAGTGCTCGCGCTCGCGCAAGGCGGCACCGCGGTGTTGTTCATCTCGGCCGAAATCGAGGAAGTCGTGCGCGTCTCCGATCGCATCATGGTGCTGCGCGACCGGTCGAAGGCCGGCGAGTTGCCGCGCGGTTCGGACGAAGACGCCGTCTACGCGATGATCGCGAGCAACTCGGCGGCATGAGACGTCTCACCCAACACGCGTTGTTCTGGCCGGCGCTCACGCTGCTGTTGCTGCTGGTCGCAAGCAGCGTGTTCAACCCCTCGTTCCTCTCGCTTGCCTGGCGTGATGGGCACTTGTTCGGCAGCGTCATCGACATCCTGAATCGCGCCGCGCCCTTGATGGTGGTCTCGCTCGGCATGACGCTCGTGATCGCCGTGCGCGGCCTCGATATCTCCGTCGGCGCGGTGGTCGCCATCGCAGCGGCGGTCGCGGCATTGATGATCGGCGGCAACTTCAACGCCAGCGGCGAAGTCGCGAGCAAATACCCGCTGTGGCTGGCGCTCGGCGCTGCGCTCGCGATTGCCGCCGCCTGCGGGTTGTGGAATGGCCTGCTGGTCGTCAAGGCGGGCATGCAGCCTATCGTCGCCACGCTCATTCTCATGGTGGCCGGTCGCGGCATCGCGCAGCTGCTGACCGGTGGCCAGATCATCACCGTGTATTACACGCCTTTCTTCAAGCTCGGCAATGGATTCCTGTTAGGCCTGCCGGTCGCCTTGTGGATCGCGGCGTTGTTGTTCGCCGCGCTGCACCTGTTGCTGTCGCGCACCGCGCTCGGACTCTTCATCCGCTCGATCGGCGGCAATCCGGAAGCGGCGCGTGTCGCCGGCGTACGTTCGTCCGCGATCACGCTGTGTGTGTACACGTTCTGCGGTTTCGCGGCCGGCATCGCCGGCCTGATCATCAGCTCGAACGTCAAGAGCGCGGACGCCAACAACGCCGGCCAGCTGCTCGAGCTCGACGCAATTCTCGCGGTCACTCTTGGCGGCACCGCGCTGACCGGCGGACGCTTCACGCTCGCCGGCACCGTCCTGGGCGCGCTGATCATTCAGACGCTGACTTCGATGATCTACTCGCTCGGCGTACCGCCCGAAGTGAATCTGGTGGTGAAAGCGGCGCTGGTCTTCGCCGTGATGCTGCTGCAGTCGCCGGAATTCCGCGCCCTGATTACCGGCCTGGCCCGGCGCGGGGCAGCGCCACCATGATCAGCCGCCGCCTGCTGCCGCTGACGATCACCATCGCATTGTTCATCGCGATGGCGGCGTTCGGCGCGATCCGTTACGACGGATTTCTTTCTCCGCAGGTATTCCTGAACCTGCTCATCGACAACGCCTTCCTGTGCGTAGTCGCCATCGGCATGACGTTCGTGATCCTCACGGGCGGCATCGATCTTTCGGTCGGCGCGGTTATCGCGTTGACCACGATGATCGCGGCGTCGCTGCTCGATGCCGGCTGGAATCCCTATGCCGCCATGGCCTTCGTGCTGGTGTTCGGCGCGTTGTTCGGTGCGCTGCAGGGTTTCCTGATCCAGCGCTTCAATCTCGCGCCGTTCATCGTCACCCTGGCCGGCATGTTCCTCGCGCGCGGCTGCTGTTATCTGATCAGCACCGAATCCATCCCCATCAACGATTCGACTTTCGCCGTCATCGCGCAGGCGCGCATTCCGGTGGGGTTCGGAGCCTCGCTCACGATCGGCGCGGTGATCGCATTGGTCGTGGTCGCGGTCGCCATGCGCATCGCGCACTCGACGGAGTTCGGGCGCACCGTCTACGCGATCGGCGGCGGCGAATCCTCCGCGCGCCTGATGGGCTTGAGCGTCGCCCGCACCAAGATCGGTGTCTACCTACTGAGCGGACTGTTTGCCGCCCTGGGCGGCATCGTGATGACCTTCTACATGTTGTCCGGCTACAGCCTGCACGCCGTGGGTCTCGAGCTCGATGCCATCGCCGCGGTGGTCATCGGCGGCACCTTGCTGGCGGGCGGCGTGGGCTATATCGCGGGAACATTGTTCGGCGTGCTGATTCTCGGCATCATCCAGACCCTCCTGGCCTTTGACGGAAACTTAAGCTCATGGTGGACCAAGATCGTCGTCGGAGCTTTGCTCTTGCTCTTCTGCCTGTTGCAACGGCTTTTCGAGGGGCATACGCGCAAGAAAACATGAAGGAAGGCGAGAAGTTCGGGAAGGCCCGGAATTTCGGCCGCTTGCCAGACGGCAATGACGTCGAGGTCTACACCCTGGGGTCGGAATCCGGCCTGCAGGCCGAAATCCTCACGCTGGGCGGCACTCTGCGCAGTTTGACCCTGCCGGTGAAGGGCAAACGCATCCCGCTGGTGCTTTCGCTGCCCGACCTGCCGGCCTACCTCAAGGACACCTCCTACCTGGGCCAGCTCGTAGGCCGCTACGGCAATCGCATCGGCGGCGCCGCCTTCGAGCTCGATGGAGAAAAATACAAACTCACCGCCAACAACGGACCGAATACGCTGCACGGCGGCGACGTCGGTTTCGGCAAGTACGTGTGGAAGGTGCTCGGCAGCGGCGGCGGCCGCAACAGCTACGTCAAGCTCGGGCACCATTCGCCCGCCGGCAGCAACGGTTTCCCCGGCAATCTCGACGTCACCGCGCTGCTCAGCATCTACGACAACACGATCACCCTGGCGTACGAAGCCACCACCGATGCGCCGACGCCGATCAGCTTCACCTGGCATCCGTATTTCACCCTGTCGGGCGATCCGCAACGGCCGATCGACGAGCAGCGTCTCATGATGACCGCCAGCAACTATCTACCGGTCAACGACGCGCGGGTGCCGACCGGCGAGATCGCGCCGGTCGCCGGCACGCCGTTCGACTTCCGCCACGCGAAGACCGTGCGGGTGCCGCCGCCCTCCTCGCATCCGCAGATCGCGCTGACCGGCGGGTTCGATCACTGCTGGGTGCTCGACAAGGACGCCCGGGTGGCCGGCGATCTGTACTCACCGGCGAGCGGCGTACGCATGATGGTGCGCACCAACCTGCCCGGGCTGCAGGTGTACGGCGCGTATCACCTCAAGACCGCCTATCCGGGCTGGCACGCAATCTGTCTCGAGCCGGAAAATTTCCCGGATGCACCGAACCACGCGAACTTCCCGAACAGCATCCTGCGGCCTGGCGAAACGCATCGGTCTTTCATGAGCTTCACGTTCAAGGCGTGAACTGAACGGGGCTGGACTGCTGCCCGCCTTGTGGCGGGTGGCGGCGTGCAGCACGCCGGCAGCCAGGATCTTCAAGCGCTCAGGATTCCGCCCGCTTGGGCAGGAAGGAAGTATCCATGTAGTAGCGCCGTTCGTTCTTCGGATCGAGCAGTACCGTGATCTTGCCGGGGCTCACGTAGTTAGTCGGATCAAACCAGAGATTCTCGCTATTGAACACGTGCACGTTGCCGGTTGCGGGACTGCGCCATTGTGAAACGATGCGCCACGGACTGCGACCGTTTACGATCAGCGACTGGTTGCGCTCGACTGCCTGAAATTCAGTCTCGACCGCGGTGCCGTAAGCCAGGAGATAGCTTTTCTTCTTCTCGGACATGCGGCGGTACAGAATGAAGCCCAGGCCAATGCTCGTGAACATGAGGCCCATGCCCGAGACCACGACGGGTCCCAACCACATCGACGAAAAGCCCCCGATTTGCGCCTTTTGCGGGTTGCCGGGCACATACAGCACGTCCACCCGCTCGCCCGGATCGAATTCGGGAGGGTTGCTCGAACCGCCTGAAACGAATGTGATTTCGCCGTGGCCCTGCGGGGTATAACGCACGACGGGTGCGTACATCGTCTTGCCACTGTTCGCGCGCGAGGTCTGCAGCTCGACAACCGTGCCCGTCGCATGCGCGGCGCGTGCCTGAAATCGCAGCGCGCCCACTACGAGTGAGACTCCGAAGGTCAGCAACAAAAGGCCGAGTCCCACGAACAGGTACATCGACCAGCGAAGTGCTCTCATGAAATCCTCCCGTCGATGGCAATCCACCCCCGCCGCACGAACCTCCGCAATCTACCCGCAGGACATGATTTCATGCCACCGCGTGGCGGAGAGCATACCGGTTATCATTCGCCACCCGTGAAAGCAGCCTTTTTCCATCCCAAGTACTGGCCGACCTGGCTCGGCATCGGCGTCCTGCGTGTGTTCGAGCCACTGCCGCACCGCCTGCTCTATCTACTGGGGCGCGGCTTCGGGTTGATCGTGTTCCTGTTGCCCACGCCATTCAAACGCATCGCCCGGCGCAACATCGACCTGTGTCTGCCGGAGCTCGGCGCCGCGCAGCAGCGGATGATCCTGCGCGAGCACTTTGCCGGCCTCGGCTGCGCGTTGTTCGAGACCGCGATCAGCTGGTGGTCCTCGAATGAACGCATCCGCCACATCACGATGATGACCGGCCTCGAGCACCTCGAGGCCGCGAAAGCCACCGGCCGCGGTGTGTTGCTGCTGTCCGCGCATTTCAATTCCATCGAGATCGGCTGCCGGGCGCTGGCCGCGCGTATGCCACTGAACGTGATGTACCGCCCGACCAAGAACGAACTCATCGGCGAATTCGTGCATTCGCGCCGCGCGGTGCAGACCAAGCGTGCGATTCCGCGTGACGACGTGCGCACACTCATCAAGGCCCTCAAGGACGGCGATGTCGTCTGGTACGCGCCCGATCAGAGCTTCCGCAAGAAAGGCGCCCAGATGGTGAACCTGTTCGGAATTCCCGCGGCCACCAACACGGCAACGTCCCGCATCGCCGGAATGACCCACGCCCTGGTGCTGCCGTATTTCTTCGAGCGGCTGCCGGGCGGGGGTTATCGTGGCGCGATACACCCGGCACTCGAAGACTTCCCGACCGACGATCCGGTCGCGGACACCGAACGCTTCAATCGCATCGTCGAGGCGGAAGTGCGGCGTGTGCCCGACCAGTACCTGTGGATTCACCGGCGATTCAAGGGTTTGACGCCGGACTACCCGGACTACTACTCGGCCAAGCTGAACCGCAGCTGAAGCCGCAGTCCCCATTAAGTCCTACGAAGGACGAGCGCTTTTTCGAATCTGAAAGTCGAGACAGTCGGCCTTGGCCGCCTCTAAGATAGCGCGCACAAAACACACTACCCGGGGATTCGATTCATGAAGCACGTGTTCAATGCCCTCCTCCTGGTGGGCGCTCTGGCCGGCACGCAGGCCTTTGCCGCCTGCGACTATCCGATCGCTCCTGGAAAATTTCCGGACGGCACGCAGGCGACCAAGGATGAAATGTTGACCGCCAAACATGCGGTCGAGAAATACAACGCCGACATCGAGACCTATCTCGGCTGCATCAAGTCTGAATTCGATGCAAAGGTCGCCTCGCAAACGGATGCGACCGCCGACCAGAAGGCGGAGATGGAGCGCGTGCAGAGCCAGAAGCACAATGCCGCCGTCGAAGAAGTGACCGCCGTCGCGGCGCGCTTCAACGAGCAGCTGCGCGCCTGGAAGGCCAAAAACGTGACGGAGAAGAAAGCTTCCTGACGCCGGCCGTCCGCATGGCGTAAGCGAAGTTCACATGTTGACGCCTGCGCAAGCCGAAACTCTCATCGAGCAGCACCTCACGTGTCTGCCGATCGAGTCTTTGCCGTTGACCCAGGCCGCTGGCGCCGTACTCCGCGAGAACGTCTACGCGGAGCGCGACCAGCCGCCATTCGATCGCGTTGCCATGGACGGCATCGCGTTGAACACCTCCTCCATCACCGGCAACGGCGGACGACTACGCATCGCCGGCACCCAGAATGCCGGCGACCCGCCGCTCACGCTCACTGACCCGGACTCCTGCATCGAGATCATGACCGGGGCGATGTTGCCCGCCGGCTGCGATGCCGTCGTTCCGATCGAACAGGTGCAACACAACGGCGGGTTCGCGGAGATCGGCCGCAAGCCGCCGGCCGCGTGGCAGAACGTGCACCGGCGCGGCTCGGATTGCCGGCAGGGCGCATTGTTGTTAGCCGCCGGAACCCGGTTGTCGGCGCCCGAAGTTGCGATCGCGGCCGGCGCCGGCATGGCGCGTGTGCGCGTGAGCGCGCAGCCGATGATCGTGGTCATTTCCACCGGCAATGAACTGATCGAGCCGGGCGAGTCGATCGAGCCTCACCAGGTGCGCCGCTCCAATGCCTACGGCATCACCGCCTCGTTGCGCCAACACGGCTTCGCGCGGGTTTCCGACGATCACGTGCGCGACGACGAAGGTGAGCTCGAACAGCGGCTGAGCTTTCACCTCCGCACCCACGACGTGTTGATCCTCTCGGGCGGCGTCTCGATGGGCAAACTCGATCTCGTGCCGAAGGTGCTGGAGAAACTCGGCGTGAACATGGTGTTTCATCACGTCGCACAGCGGCCCGGGAAACCGATGTGGTTTGGCGTGTCGCAGGCGGGGCCGGCGGTGTTCGCGTTACCGGGCAACCCCGTGTCCACGCTCGTGTGCCTTGCGCGTTACGTACTGCCGGCGCTGAGCGCCGCCATGGGCCAGGTGCCCGCCGATTCGCCGCGAATCGCGCTGACGGCGCCCGCGGAGGTCAAGGCGCCGCTGGCTTTCTATCTACCAGTCAGGTTGCGGAGCGATGACTGGGGGCGTACCTCCGCCGAACCCGCGCCCACCAATGGCTCGGGAGATTTCACCGCGCTCGCCGGCACCGATGGATTCGTCGAACTGCCACCCGGTCCCAACACGTTCCCGAAAGGGTTCGTGGCGCGTTTTTATCGTTGGTAACTGCATGGACCCGCGCGAAAAAGTGATTTCCCTCGGCACGGTTGGCACACGTCCGCCGGTCGATGCCTTGCGCCGCCCCATCCATGACCTGCGGATTTCGGTGATGGATCGCTGCAACTTCCGCTGCCCGTATTGCATGCCGCGCGAAACGTTTCACGAGTCTTATCGCTTCCTTAAATCCACCGAACGGCTCGACTTCGCCGAGATATTGCAGCTGGCGCGCGTGTTCGTGCGCGCCGGGGTCAAGAAGCTGCGCATCACGGGTGGCGAACCGCTGCTGCGGCCGAACCTTCCCGACCTGATCGGTGACCTGACCTCGCTCGCCGGCATCGAAGACATCGCCCTCACCACCAATGGCGTGTTGCTGCCCAAGTACGCCACCGAGTTGAAAGCCGCCGGCCTCAATCGCATTACCGTGAGTCTCGACACACTGGACGCCGGGGTGTTCGCGCAGATGAGCGGCGGGTTCAGCGGCGTCGCCGAGGTGCTCGAGGGCATCGAACATGCGCAGCGCGCGGGCCTCGCGCCGATCAAGGTGAACACCGTCGTGCAGCGCGGCGTGAACGATCACACGCTGCTCGATCTGGTGGCGCATTTTCGCGGCACCGGCATCATCGTGCGATTCATCGAATACATGGACGTCGGCACGCGCAACCACTGGAACCCGGCGCTGGTCGTGCCGTCGCGCGAACTGGCGGCGCGTATCCATGCGCGCTGGCCGATCGCGCCGCGCGACCGCAACTATCGCGGTGAAGTGGCCGAACGCCATGTGTTCGAAGACGGCGCGGGCGAGATCGGTTTCATCTCGTCGGTGTCGCAGCCCTTCTGCGGCGACTGTTCGCGCGCGCGTATCTCGTCCGATGGGTCGTTCTACACCTGCCTGTTCGCGACCGAAGGCGTGGACCTGCGTGGACCGCTGCGGGCCGGCGCGACCGACGATGAACTCTACGACCTGGTCCGCGGCGTCTGGACCGGCCGCCGCGATCGATACAGCGAACTACGCGCCTCGATGCGCGACGCCGCGGGTCTGCACAAGATCGAAATGAACTACATCGGCGGTTGAGAAGATGACCAGACTCACCCACCTCGACGCCAACAACCGCCCCACGATGGTCGATGTCGGCGCCAAAACCGCAACCCAGCGCGAGGCCAGCGCCGAGGCCACGGTCAAACTACCGCGCGCGGTGGCGCGCGAGCTCGCGAACAGCGGGCATCGCACCAAGAAGGGCCCGGTGTTCGACACGGCGATCGTCGCCGGCGTCATGGCGGCCAAACGCACCCACGAAATCATTCCGTTCTGCCACCCGCTGGCGCTCGAGCGCTGCTCCATCGACATCGCGGACCGGCCGGGCGGCCTCATCCGCATCGTTTGCAACGTGGCCGTGAATCACAAGACCGGCGTCGAGATGGAAGCGCTCATGGGCGCCACCGCCGCCGCGCTGACGATCTACGACATGTGCAAGGCGCTGTCGCATGACATCGAGATCGGCACGGTCCGGCTGTTGCGCAAGACCGGCGGCAAACGCGACTTTGCGCGCCAACCTCCGGCCAAGAAGCGCAGCCGCCGCAAACCACGCGCATGAGCACATTCGCCCCGCTCTACGGACTCGTCCTCGCGGGTGGCCGCAGCACCCGCATGCAGCGCGACAAGGCCGAGATCGAATACCGTCCCGGCGAAACCCAGCTCGATGCCGCGATGAAATTGCTTCAGGGCAGGGTCGCGCGGGTATTCGCCTCGGTGCGCGCCGATCAGAGTTCCGATGGCGCGCGCGCACGGTATCCGCAGATCGTGGATCGCGGCGGAATCGGGGGCCCCATCGCCGGCATCAGCGCCGCGCTCGCGGAACACCCGGCTGCCGCCTGGCTGGTGCTGGCCTGCGACCTGCCCTATCTCGATGCCCGCACGCTCGACCAGTTAGTCGGCGCGCGGCGTGGGGGCGTCATCGCCATCGCGTTCAAATCGAGTCGCGACGGGCTGCCCGAGCCGCTGTGCGCGATCTATGAGCCCGCCGCGCGCCCGCTGCTCGAAGCCCACCTCGCCGCGGGCAAGAATTGCCCGCGTAAATTCCTGATCAACACGCCCGGTGTAGAACTGCTCGATCAGCCGAACGCGCGCGCGCTCGACAACGTGAATACCGTGGAAGAGTATGGTCGCGCCATGTCGGACCTCACGGACAACGAGTCGCCCGCGCGCCAGATCCGCGTGCAGTATTACGCGTTGTTGCGCGAACAGGCGGGCCGCAGTGACGAGACCTTGAACACGCACTCGCGCACGCCGCGCGAGTTGTACGCTGAACTCGCCGCGCGTTACCCGTTCACGCTGCCGGCCGAAATGTTGCGCGTCGCCATCAACGCCGAGTTCGGCGAATGGTCGCAGCCGCTGAATCCCGGTGACGCCGTGGTATTCATTCCGCCGGTGGCCGGCGGATGAGCGCGGCATTTCGCTTCAGCGCCACCGCGCTCGACACCACGGCGCTGCAACGCGCGGTGCGCGACGACAGTTGCGGCGGCTTCGCCTCCTTCGAGGGCTGGGTGCGCAATCACAACGAAGGTCACGCCGTGACGCGCCTGGAATACGAGGCGTTCGCCGAGTTGGCCGAGAAGGAAGGCGCGCGCATCGTCGCCGCGGCCATCGAGAAGTTCGGCGTGGCGCGCGCGGCCTGCGTGCACCGCATCGGCGCGCTCGCGATCGGCGACGTCGCGGTGTGGGTCGGCGCAAGCGCGGCGCATCGCGACGAGGCGTTTCGCGCCTGCCGCTTCATCATCGACGAGGTCAAACACCGTCTGCCGATCTGGAAGAAGGAAACTTACGTCAATGGCGATTCCGGCTGGGTGAACTGCGAACGCTGCGCCGAACCTGCCGCGCACGAACACCAGCACGAACACGATCATCCCCACGCGAATCATCATGGCGCGGCACCGGCTCCTGACTACTCGCGCCAGATGGCATTGCGCGAAGTGGGCTCCGAGGGACAAGCGCGATTACGTTCCGCGTCCGTGCTGGTCGTCGGCGCGGGCGGCCTCGGCGTTCCCGTTCTGCAATACCTGGCCGGCGCGGGCATCGGCCGGCTTGGCATCGTCGATGGCGACCGTCTCGAGCCTTCGAACCTGCATCGCCAGACCTGGTACGCACTGGCCGACTGCGGGCAGGAAAAATCCACGCTTGCGACCGCGCGCGTGCGCGCACTCAATCCCGACGTACGGGTCGAATCCCACGCGCTGCGTCTCGATGCGGGCAACGCCGAGCGATTGAGCGCCGGCTACGATCTCATCCTCGACTGCAGTGACAATTTCACCACCAAGTTCCTGCTCAACGATGTCGCACTGCGTACCGGCAAACCGGTGTTGTTTGCCAGCGTCTATCAATACGAAGGGCAGTTGCAGATGGTGCGCGGCGATGACGCCTCGCCCTGCCTGCGCTGCGTGTGGCCCGAGGCGACGCGTGATGGCTTGGTCGGCAATTGCGCGGAGGCGGGTGTGTTGGGGCCGGTGCCTGGCGTGTTCGGCAGCCTGCAGGCGCTCGAGGCGCTCAAGTTCCTGTTAGGCCTGCCCGGCCTCACGCCCCACGAGATGTTGATATTCGATCTCGTCACGTTGAACACCCAACGGCTGCGCGCGCGGCGCGCCGCGGATTGCGCCGCCCATCGCGACGCGCGGGCGCCGGCGCCGGCGCCCGTGGAAAGTCTCGAGGTGTCATTCGCGACGTTGGCGGAAGCGCAGACCGCGGGCTTCATGCTGGTCGATGTGCGCGACTCCGCCGAACTTGCGGCGGAGCCATTACCCGCGCAGCCGTCGCTGCACCTGCCCACCGCCAAACTACTCACCGGTGCCGCCGCGCTCGGTCTCGAGCGGCGCTACCTGCTGGTATGCGCCACCGGCAAACGCAGCGCCGCCGCCGCCGATCTGCTGCGTTCACAGGGATTGCGCGAATGCCGTTCGCTGCGTGGCGGTCTCAAGGCGCTGAAAGCTTCCGTTTGAAGCGCGCCCGGATACATTTCCTCGCAACGCTGATGCTGGTCACCGGCGTGCCGGCGGCTGCGGAGACCGGGAAATCCGAACACCCGTTGCTGGATATGGCGCGCGAACATGTGTTCAAGAGCGGCCGGCCGCGCGCGGCGCCCGGCGTTTCCGGCGTGCGCGATGCGGAGCACCAGCTCGCGCAGGCGCAGGTGCCGGCCGACGAGGTCTGCGCCGGCAGTCTCGGCGCGACGCTGTATTCGGATCTTCATTCGGAACTTGCCGCGGCACGCAGTGGCGACGGAGACTTCGCCGGCGCCGCCGCCGCATATCGCAGCGCGAACGCGTGCCGGCCGCGCGATGCCAACATCCTCGCCGCGCTCGCAGGTGTGTTGTTCGACGCGCGCGACTACGCGGGCTCGCGCGCTGCGATCAACGCCTCGCTGGACATTGACGGGCGGGTCATCAGCGCAAATCGCATCGCCGGCAACCTCGATTTCGTCGAAGAGCGCTGGGCGGACGCCATCGCGCGCTTCAGATACGTCGCCAGTGGCGACGCCGATCGCACCATGGCGGGATACGGGCAGCTCATGTTCTGGCTCTCGCAGGCGCGCGCCGGGGTTGCCAGGCCAGAGTTCGTCACGCGCACGCCCGGAACGGGCTGGCCGCAACCGCTGCTGCTCTACATGACCGGCGAATACACCGAAGAGGAACTGCGCGTACCGATCGAGGACGGTGACCAGCCGAACAACGACCAGCCAAACACCAGCGCGGATGAACGGCTGTGCGAGGCGTTGTTCTACATCGGTGAGGCTTACTGGGCGCGCGGGCAACCCGACGTGGCACGCGATTACTTCGCCGCGCTGGTGAATCTCAAGGTGCTGTACTTCCTCGAACACGGACTCGCGCTCGCGGAGATCGCGAAGCTGCGCTAGGGGGCAGCCCCCGTTTCCTAGCAAAAGGGGACAGTCATCGGAAGCCTGTCCCCTTTTGCTGGGAAACGGGGGCTGCCCCCTCTTACCTCTTACGGCCTGATCTGCCCGCTGCCGCGCACGACGTACTTATAGGAAGTGAGCTGCTCGACGCCGACCGGTCCGCGCGCGTGAAAGCGGTCGGTCGAAATGCCGATCTCCGCCCCCATGCCGAACTCCCCGCCATCCGCGAACTGCGTCGACGCGTTGTGCAGCACGATGGCGCTATCTACCCGCTCCAGGAACCGCTGCGCCGTGGCGGCGTTCGCGGTCACGATGCTGTCGGTGTGAGCCGAGCCGTACTTGGCGATGTGTTCGATCGCGGCGTCCACGCCATCTACCACGCGCGCGGCGATGATGGCGTCGAGATATTCGGTGTACCAGTCCTGTTCGGTGGCGGGCTTCACGCGCGCGTCGACCTTCTGCACCGCGGCGTCGCCACGCACTTCACAACCGGCATCGAGCAGTTCCCTGACCACCGGCGCGAGATGGGTCGCGGCACAGGCGGCGTCGACCAGCAAAGTCTCCGCCGAACCGCAGATGCCGGTCCGCCGCAGCTTGGCGTTCTTGACGATGGCGCGCGCCATGTCGAGCTCCGCGTCGCGATCGACGAATACGTGGCAGACACCTTCGAGATGCCCGATCACGGGCACACGCGCCTCTTCCTGCACCCGTGCCACCAGGCTCTTGCCGCCGCGCGGCACGACCACGTCGAGGTATTCGGTCATCGACGACAGCAGGTATCCAACGGCGGCGCGATCGGTCATCGGCACGAGCTGGATGCTCGCGGCCGGAAGGCCCGCCGCCTGCAAGCCTTCGACCAGGCAAGCGTGAATGGCGCGGCTCGACAAAACGCTTTCGGAACCGCCGCGCAGGATGGCGGCATTGCCCGACTTCAGGCACAACGCGCCGGCATCGCAGGTCACGTTGGGGCGGCTCTCGTAAATGATTCCGATGACGCCCAACGGCACGCGCACTCGCGCGATATCGAGCCCGTTGGGGCGCGTCCACTGGGCAATCGTGGCGCCGACCGGATCGGCCAGTGCGGCAATTTCTTCCACGCCGCGCGCCATGCTCTCGACGCCTTTGTCGGTGAGCGCCAGCCGGTCGAGCATCGCGCCCGACAAACCTTTCGCGCGTGCCGCTTCCATGTCGAGCGCGTTGGCCGCCAGCAGCGCAGCGCGGTTGGCGCGCAGGGCCGCGGCGATGTTCGCCAGCGCCAGATTCTTGGTGGCGGTCGTCGCGCGCGCCAACGCTTCGGCGGCCGCGACGGCATCGCGCCCCATCCGGTTCATGACGGCGGCGATGTCGGTCGGATTCTGGTCCGTTGGCAAGGATTGATCGACGGCGGCGTTCACGGAAGTTTCCTCAACTGTCACTTCAGACTGCGGCAAGCTCGGTTCGCATGATCACCAGGTCGTCCCGATGGATCATCTCGTCGCGGCCGCGAAACCCGAGCAGCGCTTCGATGTCCGCGCTGCGCTTGCCGATGATGCGGCCCGCGTCGCGATCGTTGTAGGCGATCATACCGCGCGCGATTTCGACGCCCGCCCGGTCGAGCACGCTGACGGTATCGCCGCGCGCGAAGGGCCCGCTGACCCCGACCACTCCAGCCGGCAACAGGCTCTTGCCCGAGCGCAGCGCCTGCATGGCACCGGCGTCGATGGTCACGGCGCCACTCGGCTTGAGCGAGCCCGCGATCCACTGTTTGCGCGCGTTCTCCGGGTTCGAGGAAGGCAGGAACCAGCTGCAATCCGCGCCTTGTTCCAGCCGCGCCACCGGATGCAACGGAGCCCCCGCGGTGATCGCCATGGCACAGCCCGCGGCCGTCGCGATCCTGGCGGCCGCGATCTTGGTCGTCATGCCTCCGGATCCCACGGCCGAGGCCGACCCGCCACCCATCGCTTCGATCTGCGGGGTGATCTCGCGAATTTCCGGGATGAGGCGCGCAGCAGGGTCGAGGTTCGGGTCCGCGGTATACAGGCCGGAGACGTCCGACAGCAGCAGCAGGCAATCCGCGCTCGTCATCTGCGCGACCCGGGCCGCGAGCCGGTCGTTGTCGCCGTAGCGGATCTCCGTGGTCGCCACGGTGTCGTTTTCGTTGATGACCGGCAAAGCACCCAGTTCGAGCAGCTCGGACAGCGTCGCGCGCGCATTGAGATAACGACGGCGGCGCTCGCTGTCTTCGAGCGTTAACAGAATCTGGGCTACCGTAACGCCCGCGGCGGCGAACAGCTCCTTATAGATGTGCGCCAATGCGATCTGACCCACGGCGGCGGCAGCCTGGCTTTGTTCGAGCTTGAGCGGCCCGCTGGGGAGATTGAGTTCGCGCCGACCGAGGGCGATCGCGCCGGACGAAACCAGTACCACTTCCTGCTTGCGGGTACGCAACCGCAACAGGTCTTCCACCAGCGTCTCGAGCCATGGCCGATTGACCTGCCCGGTCGACTGATCGACGAGCAGCGCCGAGCCGACCTTGACGACGATCCGGCGTGCACGAGTTAGAGGAGAAGGTGTAGTCATGAGCCGGGGCGATCTTACGCAATACATCCCGTTGCCGCATTCGCAGGCAGCCCCTAAACTCTCCGCCCGGAACGTAAGAGGCATCGTCTTGTGAGCAGAGAATACGCACCGACTCCCGGCAAGTGGTATGAGAACAAGGAAGAGGAAGAAACCTTCCGCGTTTTGTCCGTGGACGAGGATGAAGAGCTCGTCGAGATCGAATACGTCGACGGCGAGATCGAAGAACTCGACCTCGACACCTGGCACGAACTCGACCTCGAACTGACCGAGGAGCCGGAAGGCTGGGCGGATTCGCAGGCAGACAAGGAAGATGAAGAGGACGAAGACTTCGATGAGGATGAAGACGAAGACGATGATGACGACGATGACGATGATGATGACGACGACGACGATGACGAAGAAGTCAGCGACTATTGATTAGTTAGCTCGGGTTCAATGCGTGTTGTCGCCATCGTCGGGCATCAGGGCAGCGGCAAGACCACGCTGATCGAAAGATTGATTCCGGCCATCACGGCCCGGTCGCTCAGCGTGTCGACCATCAAACACACGCACCACCACCAGGTCGAACTCGACACCCCCGGCAAGGACAGCTACCGGCATCGCACCGCCGGCGCCTCCGAAGTCATCGTGGCCTCGGATTCCGGCTGGGCGCGCATCGCCGCCTCCGCCAAGCCCGCGAGCCTCCCCACCCTTCTCGGCCAACTGCGCCCGGTCGACGTCGTGCTGGTCGAGGGCTTCAAGCAACTCGAATGGCTCAAGCGGGTCGAAGTATTTCGAGGCACCGGAGAGCCGCTGGCGCTGAGAGATCCCGGCATCGCGGCGGTGGCCGTGCCAGCGGGCGTCGGGCTGGCCGGTTACGCCGGCATCAAGCTGCCCCTGGACGACATCGCCGCCATCCTGGAGTTCGTGCTGACAGCATGATTTTGCAGACCGCCTCCCACCCCATTGAATTCGCCGTACGCGGCGCCAGAATCGCCGCAGCCCACCGGAGACTGATCTAGAAAATGAAACGCATATTCCTGCTCATCGCCACCAACGTCGCAATCATGGTGGTCCTGTCCATCGTCGTTTCGGTATTCGGCTTCGATCGATACCTGACGAAGGAAGGCCTCAACCTGCCGGCGCTGCTGGCGTTCTCAGCTGTGCTGGGCTTCGGCGGCGCATTCATCTCGCTGCTGATCTCCAAGTGGATGGCCAAATCCGCCATGGGCGTCAAGGTCATCACTGAGCCGCGCAACGAAACCGAACAGTGGCTGGTGAACACCATTCGCTCACAGGCGCAGACGGCCGGCATCGGCATGCCGGAAGTCGGCGTGTTCGATTCGCCGGATCCGAACGCTTTCGCCACCGGCGCGAACAAGAACAACGCGCTGGTCGCGGTCAGCACGGGCCTGCTCAACAACATGCGCCGCAACGAAGTCGAGGCGGTGCTGGGTCATGAAATCAGCCACGTCGCCAACGGCGACATGGTGACGTTGACGCTCATCCAGGGCGTGATGAACACCTTCGTGTTCTTCCTCGCGCGGATCATCGGCTTCGTGGTCGACCGCGTGATCCTCAAGAACGAGCGCGGCGCCGGCATCGGCTACATGTTCACCGTGATCATCGCCCAGGTGGTGCTCGGTATCCTGGCGGGCATGATCGTCGCGTGGTTCTCGCGCAAGCGCGAATTCCGCGCGGATGCGGGTGGTGCGCATCTTGCGGGCACGAATTCCATGGTCGGCGCGCTCGAGGCGCTGAAGCGGGCCGTACAGGTCCCTACGGCGCTGCCCGAGAAGATGCAGGCCTTTGGAATCCGCAGCGGGCCGCCCGCTGGCTGGCAGAAGCTCTTCATGAGCCACCCGCCTCTGGAAGCGCGAATTGCGGCACTGAATAACGCCCGATAAACGACCAGGATTGTTAAGCAATTCAAGGCATGGCCCGAGCGGAATCAGCCAAGATTCCGGCCGGGCTTTTGCCATAACGGCCCGCATCCGCTAAAACGCTTCGGCCGTATTGCCACAGGAACCCGCAACACGCATGAACGCCAAAACTCAAAGCATGGGTAATCCGCTCGCCCGTCTCGGGCGCGCCGTGCTGCACTGGTTCGACACCGGCCGCTCGTCGAGCTTCGAGTCCGCCGATCATCCCGCCGCGGACAGCATCGACTGGGTGCGCACGCTGCCGTTCATCCTCATGCATGCGGCCTGTTTGTTTGCCTTCGTCGTGGGCGTGAGCCCGATCGCGATCGCCGTGTGCGTGGCGCTCTACTTCGTTCGCATGTTCGCGATCACCGGTTTCTATCACCGCTACTTCTCGCACAAGTCGTTCAAGACCTCGCGCGTTGGCCAGTTCGTGTTCGGCTTGCTGGGCGCCTCCGCGGTGCAGCGCGGTCCGATCTGGTGGGCCGCTCATCACCGCGACCATCACCAGTATTCCGACCAGAAAGAAGATGCCCATTCGCCGATCCAGCACGGTTTCGTGCGCGCGCACATGAGCTGGTTCCTGTCGAAGAAAGGCTTCGCGCCCGATCTCAAACGCGTGCGCGACCTGATGAACTTCCCCGAGCTGCGCTGGCTGGACCGTTTCGACATCATCGTTCCGGTGTTGTTAGCCGTCGGCGTTTTCTTCCTGGGCGTCGCGCTCGAGCGTTGGGCTCCGGGCCTGCACACCAATGGCTGGCAGATGCTCGTCTGGGGCTTCTTCGTCTCGACGGTGCTCACCTCGCACGGCACCTACACCATCAATTCGCTGTCGCACGTGTTCGGCAAGCAGCGTTACAAGACCGGTGATTCGAGCCGCAACAACTGGTTCCTCGCCTTGATCACGCTCGGTGAGGGCTGGCACAACAATCACCACCACTACCCGAGCTCGACGCGCCAGGGCTTCTACTGGTGGGAAATCGACATCACGTTCTACCTGCTGAAAGTGATGTCGTGGCTCGGGATCATCTGGGAGCTGAAGACCGTGCCGCTGACCGTGCGCGACCACCACCCGCGCCGGATCTCCAAACCAGCGACCGGCCGTTGAAATAACTGCCAGCGAGGCACCCCGCTCGCCCGGATGTCCTGCATCCGGACCGACCGAAACCCCGTAAGTTGGGGGAGTACGGCTACCTTCGGTCCTTCATGCGCATTGCGGTTATCGGTTCAGGCATTTCCGGCATGGTCGTGGCATCGCGACTGCATCGCGATCATGACGTCACGGTCTTCGAGGCCGGCGCTCATGTCGGTGGCCACACCCACACACACGACGTCGACTGGCAGGGCCGCCACTACGCGATCGACACCGGGTTCATCGTATTCAACGACTGGACCTATCCGCGCTTCATCGCACTGCTGAAAGAACTCGGCGTCGAATATCAGAACTCGAACATGAGTTTCGGCCTGCGCGACGAGCGCACCGGGCTCGAATACAACGGCACGTCGATCAACTCCCTGTTTGCGCAGCGGCGCAACGCGCTCTCCCCGAGCTTCCTGCGCATGATCGCCGACATCCTGCGATTCAATCGCGCGAGCCGCGAGTTGCTGGCGGATACGGACGACACGCTGACGCTGGGCGACTACCTCGACCGGAATCGTTACTCGCGCGCGTTCCGCGAGCAGTACATCGTGCCCATGGGGATGTCGATCTGGTCGGCCACCGAGAGCGGCATGTTGTCGTTCCCGGCGCGCTTCTTCGTCGAGTTCTTCGACAAACACGGCTTCCTCAACGTGGACCAGCGTCCGGTGTGGCAGGCGGTCAAGGGCGGCTCCCGCGAGTACATGCAGAAACTCGCCGCACCGTTCCGGCAAAACATTCGCCTGAACACCCGGGTGACGGGCCTGAAACGCGACGCCAGCGGCGTCACGCTGAACACCGCGGGCGGCGGCACCGAACGCTTCGACCAGGTGTTCATCGCCTGTCACAGCGACCAGGCATTACGCCTGCTCGATGGCCCCTCAGAAGCGGAACGCGCGGTGCTCGCGGCGTTTCCGTACCAGGAAAACGAAGCCATCCTGCACATCGACGAGAGCCTGCTGCCGCGCACGCCGCTGGCACGCGCCGCGTGGAATTTCCACCTGCTCGACGTTCGCGACAACCGCACGCGTGATCGGGTCGCGCTCACCTACGACATGAACGTGCTGCAGTCGCTCGAAGCGCCGCTCAAGTTCCTGGTGACGCTCAATCGAAAGGCCGACATCGACCCGGCGAAGATCCTGAAGACCATCACCTATCATCACCCGGTCTATCTACCGGCGGGAGTCGCGGCGCAGAAGCGGCGCGGCGAGATCAGCGGGGTCAATCGCACCTTCTACTGCGGCGCCTACTGGCGTTACGGCTTTCACGAGGACGGCGTGGTAAGTGCGGAGTGGGCACTCGAGGACTTTGCGCGCATGATCCGCGCCACGCCCGCCCACCCCCCGCGGCTGTTGCAGGTTGTTTGACGATGCATAGTGCGCTCTACACCGGCTGGATACAGCATCGACGCTTCGGCCCGAGCCGCAATGCATTTCGATATCGCCTGTTCATGAGTTACATCGACCTTTCGGAACTGCCGCGGCTGTTCGAACACCGCTGGTTCTGGTCGGTACGCCGGCCGGCGCTGGCCTGGTTCCGGCGCGCGGATTTTCTCGGGCCCGCCGACGTGCCGCTGGACGCGGCGGTGCGCGACCTGGTCCGCGAGCGCACCGGCACGGCGCCGCGCGGCCCGATTCGTTTGTTGACGCACCTGCGTTACTTCGGCCACAACTTCAACCCGGTGAGTTTCTACTACGTCTTCGACGAGGCGGACACGCGCGTCGAGACGATCGTTGCGGAGATCACCAACACACCCTGGAAGGAACGCCACGCTTACGTGTTACCCGTGGCCGATTCGGCCCGCAGCAATGGCCGAGCGTTTCGTTTCAGTTTCGAAAAACAATTCCACGTCTCGCCGTTCCTGCCGATGGACATGCGTTACGAATGGTGTTTCGGCGTGCCCGGCGAGGGATTACACGTCCACATGGAGAACTGGCGCGACGGCGCGGCGCACTTCGACGCGACGCTCAATCTGCGCCGCCAGGAAATGACCGCCGGAGCTCTCGCGCGCGCCCTCATCCAATTCCCGCTGCTCACCGTACAGGTAGTGACGCTCATTCACTGGCAGGCCCTCAAGCTGCTGTGGAAGCGGACGCCGTTCCACACGCACCCTTCCAAACGCAAACGCGAATCCGAGTTGACCCAAACATGAACACCGACTCGCCTCTCCTGCTCGACAGTCTTGAAATGCCGCGCCCGGTGCGCGGCTCGATGCTCGCGCGCCTCGGACGCAAACTGCTGCTCAATCAACTCGCGCTGTTCGAACACGGCGAGCTGCGTGTCATCGAACCCGATGGCACGCCGCACGTGTTCGGCAGACGCCGTACCGGTTTCGATGTGGGCTGCACCTTGCACATCACTCACCCGCAAACCTTCGCCGACGCGGCGTTCGGCGGCACGGTGGGTGCGGGCGAGGCATACATCCGCGGGTTGTGGCGCTGCGACGAGATGGTGAACCTGGTGCGCATCTTCGTCGCCAACCGCGAGCAGATGAATCGCATGGACTCGCGTTGGGCCTTCGCCAGCCGGCCGCTGCTGCGCCTGTTCCACTGGGCCAATCGCAACAGCAAGAATGGCAGCGCACGCAATATCGCCGCGCACTACGACCTCGGCAACGATCTCTACAAACTCATGCTCGACGAGACGATGGCGTACTCGTGCGGAATCTTCCCCCGTCCCGATGCGTCCCTGGTGGTCGCGTCCACCGCGAAATTCGAGTCGGTCTGCCGCAAGCTCGACCTCAAGGCCTCCGACCACGTGGTCGAGATCGGCACCGGCTGGGGCGGCTTCGCCATCCACGCCGTCGAGCGGTACGGCTGCCGCGTCACGACCACGACGATCTCGCAATCGCAATACGACTTCGCGGTGCAGAAAATCAACGCGCTCGGATTGTCGGACCGCATCACGGTGTTGTTGCAGGACTATCGCGATCTCGAAGGCCAGTACGACAAGCTCGTGTCGATCGAGATGGTCGAAGCGGTCGGCGCGCGTTTCCTCGACGTCTACTTCGAACACTGCGCGCGACTGGTCAAACCCGAAGGCTCGATGCTGTTGCAGGCGATCACCATCCAGGACCAGTATTACGACCAGGCGTTGAAATCGGTCGACTACATCCAGCGCTATGTTTTCCCGGGTAGTTTCATCCCCTCGGTCGCGGCGCTGACGAAGTCCCTGGCCAAGGTGACCGACTTCAAGATCTTCCACCTGGAGGACATCGGCCCGCATTACGCACGCACGCTGCGCATGTGGCGCGAACGGTTCTTCCGCAACCTCGGCAAGGTGCGCGAGCTCGGCTACAGCGACAGCTTCGTGCGGTTATGGGAGTACTACCTCTGTTACTGCGAGGGCGGCTTCATGGAACGCCAGCTCGGCACGGTGCAGATGTTGCTGACCAAACCCGGCTGCCGGCGCAAGCCGCTTGCGGTGTCGGTAATCTGACAAGACGCTCGCGCGCGTTATCATGCGCGCGTGAACGATCTCGCCTCGATTCCCAAAGCGCTGGCCGACCTGGTCGACGACGCCGCGTTGTTGACCGACCCGGCACGCACCGTGCCAATGTTGCGCGATCACCGCGCGCTGTATCGCGGTCACGCGCTGGCGGTGCTTGCACCGGCCGATACTGCGGCCGTTGCGCGGGTGCTGGCGTGGTGCAACGAGCACCGCGTGGGTGTCGTGCCGCAGGGCGGCAACACCGGCTATTGCGGCGGCGCGACGCCCGATGCTTCGAGCAGCCAGGTCCTGTTGTCGCTCGCGCGGCTCGCTCACGTGCGCGCGCTCGATACCACTAACTACACCATGGTGGCCGAGGCCGGCTGCATCCTGGCGAAGTTGCAGGCCGCCGCCGCCGCCGCGGACCGCTACCTGCCGCTGTCTCTCGGCAGCGAAGGAAGCTGCATGCTGGGTGGCAATCTTTCCACCAATGCCGGCGGCCTCAACGTCATCCGCTACGGCATGGCGCGTGAGATGGTGCTCGGCCTCGAAGTGGTGCTGGCGGATGGCCGGGTGATGAACACATTGACGGGCCTGCGCAAGGACAACACCGGCTACGACGTGAAGTCGCTGTTCCTGGGCGCGGAAGGCTCGCTCGGTATCATCACCGCCGCCTGCCTCAAGCTGTATCCCGCCTTGCGTTCGTTCGCGACAGCCTTCGTGGCGGTGCGTGACCCGGAAGCCGCGGTTTCCTTGTTAGGGGCGCTGCGCAGCGCAAGCGGGGATTGCGTGAGCTCCTTCGAGCTCATTCCGCGCATCGCGGTGGAGTTGACCACCCGGCATATCCCGGGCGTGGTCGATCCGCTGACCGATCCGTCGCCGTGGTACGTCCTGTGCGAAATTTCATCCTCGCGCGCCAATGAACCGCTCGAAGCATTGCTCGAGAAAACCCTGGGCGAGGCGCTCGAATCCGGCTGGGTGCAGGACGCCTCCGTGGCTCTCAGCCTGCGCGAGCGCGAGGCGTTCTGGCGGCTGCGCGAGTCGGTGCCCGAAGCGCAGCGCAAGGATGGCGCCAACCTCAAACACGATATCTCCGTGCCCGTCTCGCAAGTCCCGCGTTTCATCGCAACCGCGGGCGCCTGGGTCGAGCAGAACGTGCCGCAGGGAATCCTGGTCGCCTACGGACACCTCGGCGACGGCAACCTCCACTTCAACATCAACCAGCGTCCGGGCACCCAGGTCGCGCAGCTGCAGGCGGTCGAAGCAAAGGCGAAACGCGCCATCCACGACATGGTGCGCGAGCTCAACGGCAGTTTTTCCGCCGAGCACGGCATCGGCCAGCTGAAGGTGTTCGAACTCGAGCGATATGCGGATCCGGTCGAGCTGGATGTCATGCGGGCTATCAAGAAGGCGCTCGATGCGAACGGCATCATGAATCCGGGCAAGGTCCTCAAGCGCCCCTGAACCCTCTGATACATTTGGGTCATGGCTGACCAGGTAGATTGTGTGGTGATTGGCGCGGGCGCCGTCGGGCTGGCCGTCGCCCGCGCGTTGGCGCTCCAGGGCCGCGAGGTCCTGCTGCTCGAGTCGGAATCCCATCCGGGTACGATCACCTCGGCACGCAACAGCGGCGTCATCCACGCCGGGCTCTACTACGCGCCGGACAGCTTCAAGGCGCGCTTCTGCGTGGCGGGTAATCGCGCGATGTACCCGTACCTCGACGCGCGCGGCGTGGCCCATCAGAACTGCGGCAAACTCATCGTCGCCAACGGCGCCGAAGAAGAGAAGGTCCTTGCGCACCTGCTCGAACGCGCCCGCACCAACGACGTCGACGGCGTCCGGCTGATCTCGAGCGCCGAGGCGCTCAAGCTCGAGCCCGAGGTGCGCTGCACGTCCGCGCTGCTGTGCCCCACCAGCGGCATCGTCGACCAACACGAATACATGCACGCGCTGCACGGCGATTTCGAAAATGCCGGCGGCACGCTGGTCGCCAACTGCCGCGTCGAAAGCCTGCTGCGCACGGCGAACGGCTTCCTGGTGAAGACCGGCGGCGAGAGCGCAACCGAACTGGCGGCCCGCTTCGTCGTGAACAGCGCCGGACTCGATGCGGTCGCGCTGCTGTCGAAGATCGACGGATATCCGCGCGAGCGGATTCCGAAGTTCCATCTCGCGCGCGGCAACTATTTCACCGTCGCGCACACCTCGCCGTTCCACCATCTCATCTACCCCGTGCCGCAATCCGCAGGGCTCGGCATCCACGCCACGCTCGATCTCGGCAAACGCGTGCGCTTTGGCCCCGACGTCGAGTGGATAGACCACATCGACTATCACGTGAACGTCGCGCGCGGCGCGGTGTTCTACGACGCGATCCGGCGTTACTGGCCGAAGCTCGCCGATGGCGCGCTGGTGCCCGACTACACCGGGATTCGACCGAAGCTGCACGGACCGGGCGAGCCGCAGCCCGATTTCCGCATCGACACCGAGGCGGACCACGGCCTGCCGGGCCTCGTCAATCTGCTCGGCATTGAAAGCCCGGGCTTCACGTCTTCAATGCCCATCGGTGACTACGTAGCCTCGTTCGCCTAGAGTTGCGCACATGCGCAACACACTGCTGACAGTCCTCGCCGTCTCGGCCGCCTGCTCGCTGCTTGCCTGCAGCAAGCAAGCAGCGCCGCCCACCACCGCTGCGCCCGTCGCTAACGCCGACAAGCCCGAGCCGACCGAGGGCGCGCCCCGCATCGGGATCGCCCCGGATGGCGTGCACGTGCAATACCGCGTGTATGGCCAGGGCGAACCTGCGCTGGTATTCATCCACGGCTGGTCCTGCGATTCAAACTACTGGCGCGAGCAGCTGCCGCAGTTCAAGCAGAAGTACACCCTGGTGACCGTCGACCTCGCGGGCCACGGCGGCACCGACGGCAATCGCAGCGACTGGACGATGGCGCGTTTCGGCCAGGACGTGGCGACGGCGCTCGCCGCGGTCCCCAACCAGCAGATCATCCTGGTCGGGCACTCGATGGGCGGCAACGTCGCGATCGAAGCCGCGCGGCTGCTCAAGGGGCGTGTCATCGGCATCATCGGTGTCGATACCTTCAAGTCGATCGGCGCGCCGTTGCCGACCAGGGCGCAGGTGGAAGCGCTCATCAAACCGTTCGAGGCGGATTTCATCGGCACCACGCGCTCGCTCGTGACCGAGCACTTCTTCGCCGCGAACGCCGACCCGCAGCTCAAGCAGAAGATCGCCTACGACATGTCGCTGTCACCGCCGCGAGTCGGCGTTGCGTCGATGCGCGCCATCATGGAATACGACTTCGTCGAGCCGTTGAAGGACATCTCCGTCCCCATCGTCGCGATCAACTCCGACCTGGGCGAGCCGGTCAACGAGGTGCGGATCCGCAAGGTGCTGCCGAAATTCCGCCAGGTGACGCTTGCCGGTGACGGTCATTTCCTCATGATGGCTGATCCGGCCCGTTTCAATCCGGCGCTCGAGCAGGAAGTCCAGACGATGCTCGGCAACGCTCCCGGTAGCTAGACTCGATGGACCCCAGGATCAAGGACAACGGCCTCGAGCGCTTGCGCATGCTCAGCCTGCTGTTCGACCAGGCGTTCGGCATTCCCGGCACCCGCTTCCGGTTTGGTCTCGACGCCTTGTTCGGACTCGTTCCCGGCCTGGGCGACCTGGCCGGCGGAGTGGTCGCGGTGTACGCATTGCAGGTGGCGCGACGCCTGCGCGTTCCGGTCGAAATCCAGGCGCACATGCTCAGCAACATCGCGCTCGACGCATTGATCGGCACCGTGCCCATCATCGGCGACATCTTCGATTTCGTGTTCAAGGCGCAGACCCGCAACCTCGCGCTGCTCGATCAATGGGTGCAGGCGCCTCATCAGACCGCCCGGCGCAGCAAACGCGGCCTGATCCTGATTCCGGCCGCGATCATCCTGGTGTTTGCGACGCTTACGATCCTTGGAATCTGGATGTTGTTCATCCTGTTCCACTGGTTGTTCACGCTCGGTAGCTAGGAGCGCTGTTCGCCGGTCTCGGAAACGACCGGTGCGCAGTCGACGGCCAGCCAGCCGATATCGATGCCGACGCGCGCCGCGTTGAGCGAAGTCCAGCTCGAAGCAATGGTCTCGTTGCCGGCCCGCGCGGACGTCAGGATCAGCACCAGCGATTCACGCCCCGCCGACAGCGGCCAGTCGCGCCCATGCAGCTCGAGCTGCAGTTCGCGTCCGTCCGGCGTGCGAAAGCGCGCGCGCCCCCCACGGTCGTGCAGATCGACGCTGTCGATCGGGCGGCGTTTGTCCTTGTCCTTCGTCCAGGAAATTCCGCAGGAGAACAGGCGCGCCTCGTCGAGATCCATGTGCGGGAAGCCGGCGATTTCCTCGGCGAGTTCGTCGTTGGCGAGCGCCAGTTGCCGCTTGCGATACCAGAACAATCCATCGCCGATGACCACCCGATAGTCGAGCCAGCGCTTCCCGGTGGCCTCCGAATCGAGGCAGCCGCGACCGCGCGTGCCGCCGCGAAACTGCCCGCCCTCGCGCCTGAGATACAGATCGCAACCCGCGACGGACTCGACATCGGCGGCGGTGAGCGTGGCGGGATTGGCGGAATCCGCCTTGCGCGTGAACTGGCGCAGATGCAGCGTGCCGTCGGCGGCAACATCGGGCTCGATGGAGAGCAACACACGCCGGCGCAGCTCGAAGGGTTCGTCGTACGGATATTCCTCGACATACAACACGTGAGTGCCGAGCCAGGGAAGCTCAATGCGCCGCACGTTGATCTGTACGCGCGTCTGTTCGGCGAGCGGAGCGAGCGGTGAATCCTGCGCGGCCCCGATGATGAGTTCTTCCGACACGTCGTAAATGCCGGTCCACAACTCGCTCAACGCCTCGCGTTCATCGACCGCGGCGCTCGCCCAACCCCCGAGCAGGGTTGCGGCAACAAACGTCAGGACTGGGGTTGCACGAGCCGTATGAGCCCCTCTTGCGCGGTGCTCGCCACGAGGACTCCGGAACGCGAATAGAGGCTGCCACGCGCGAAACCGCGCGCGCCCGAACTGCTCGGGCTGTCGAGGCAATAGAGCAGCCATTCGTCGACGCGCGCCGGGCGATGGAACCAGATGGCGTGATCGATGCTCGCCATGATGAGGTTGCCGCGCAGGAACGACGAACCGTGCGGCATGGTGCTCGTATCGAGCAGCCAGTAGTCGGACATGTAAGCCAGCAGGGAGCGATGCAACGCGTCGTCGTCGGGTAGTTTGTCGACCGCGCGCATCCAGATCTGGCGCACCGGCTCGCAGGCCACCGGTCGCAGCGGGTTGTAAGGCTGCACCGGGCGGAACTCGAACGGCCGCTCGATCTCGAGCCAGCGCTTGAGTTTCTCCGGCAGCTTGTCGATCTCGCTTTGGGGCGGTTTGGACAAGGGCTGCAGCTCTTCGGGCGGCGGCACCGCAGGCGCGCTCGCCTGGTACTCGAGCCCCTGCTCGTCGATCTGGAACGACGCCGAACAGATGAAGATCTGCTCGCCGTCCTGGATCGCGAGCACGCGCCGCGTGGAAAAACTACCGCCATCGCGGCTGCGATCGACGCTGTAGACGATGGGCTTGGTGAAATCGCCGCGCCGCAGGAAATACGCGTGCAGCGAATGCACCTTGCGGGAGACGTCGATCGTCGCACTCGCCGCCTTCAGCGCCTGCCCCAGTACCTGCCCGCCGAACACCTGCGGGCTGCCGGTATCGCGACTCTGGCCGCGAAACAGGTTCACCTCGAGTCGTTCGAGCTCGAATTGCTGCTGCAGGTCGGCGAGGCGCTTATCCATCGATCAGCCGAACTTGAACGCGCCCTTCATCAGCGCCGAATGACCGGGGAAGGTGCAGAAGAACGAATACGCCTCGCCTTTCTTCAGCACCGAGGTCGCAAACGTCACGGTGTCGCTCTGACCACCACCGATGATCTTGGTGTGCGCGATCACGCGCGCGTCGCCCACCTTGATGTGGTTCGCAGCGAAGCTCGCACCCATCCCGTCGTTCACGACGCCCTGCATGTCCGCGGTCTTCGACAACACCCAGTTGTGGCCCATGGCCTGGGCCGGCAACTTGCCCGAATGTTTCAGCATGAGCTCGACGGAGGTGCAATCCGCGGCCACCGCGATTTCTTTCTTATCGAACTGCATCGCGTCGTTGCCGGCGATCTCGACCTTGCAGACCTTGTCGGCGCCGAACGCGCCGCCCGAGATGGCGAGCAGCGAAACGATGGTGAGGGAGCGAATGACTTTCATGGTTGTCTCCAGGAGTAGTAGCTAGTGAGGAACGCCGAGCCGTTTCTGCATCACCGGGCTGGTGGTGGTGTATTGCAGGAACTGTTTCTTGGCGGGGTAAAGATGATGCTGGATCGCGAATGCCGCGAGCGCCGCTTCGTGAAAACCAGACAGAATCAGCTTCTTCTTACCCGGATAGGTGTTGATGTCGCCCACCGCGAAAATGCCGGGGACGCTTGTCTGGAACTTTTCGGTGTCGACCCTGAGCGCTTTCTTGTCGAGCTCCATGCCCCACTCGGCAATCGGCCCGAGCTTCGGGTGCAGGCCGAAGAACGCGAACACGTGATCGGCTTCGACCGCGTGCAAGGTGCCGTCGTTGCCCTTGACGTTGATGCCGGTGAACACATCGCCCGTGGTGATGACGCTATCGGCGAGACCTTCGATGTATCTGACGGCGCCCGCATCGACCAGCGAACGCATCTTCGCAACCGACGCCGGCGCGCCGCGGAATTCCGCGCGGCGGTGGATGTGCGTGACCTGCGCCGCCTTGCCCGCGAAATCGATCACCCAGTCGAGCGCCGAATCGCCGCCGCCGAAGATCGCCAGTTTCTTGCCGTGATAACCCGCCGCGTCGCGCACCCGGTAATGGATGTTCTTGCCTTCGAACAGTTCCGCGTTCGGCACGCCGATGCGCCGCGGCTGAAACGAACCGACGCCGCCGGCAATGACCACGGCACCGGCATCGAAGCGGGTGCCCAGAATGGTTTCGATGTCGAAGCGGCCGTCCTCGCGCTTCCGGAGCGAGATGACTTCCTGCCCGAGGTGCAGCGGCGCATTGAACGGCGCGATCTGCTGCAGCAGCCGGTCGACCAGTTCCTGCGCGCCACAGGTGGGCAGCGCCGGGATGTCGTAGATCGGCTTGTCGGGATACAGCTCGGTGCATTGGCCCCCGGGCGCGCCCAGCGAATCGACCAGATGGCACGTCATGCCCAGCAGGCCGAGCTCGAAAACCTGGAACAGCCCGCAGGGACCGGCGCCGATGATCACGACTTCGGTGACGATGGGCGGCTTCGGAGAAATCTCGGACAAACTCGAATCCTTGCAGTATTTGGGGCGGGCAATCATAGCGCAGCGAAGCTGAACCCCTCCTACATAGACCGCGCCGGGCATATAGTCGGCGTCCTGCGCAAGCACCCGAGGGAGATCGTCGTGACCAAGCTCAACGTCAACGGCAATGCGGTTGAGGTCGATGTCGATGGGGACACACCCCTCTTATGGGTGCTGCGAGACACCCTCGGCCTCACCGGCACGAAATTCGGTTGCGGCATGGCGTTATGCGGGGCTTGCACGGTCCACCTGAACGGCCAGCCGGTTCGTTCCTGCCAGATCCCCGTCAGCGCCATCGGCGACCAGCCGGTGACCACGATCGAAGGACTCTCGAAAGATCGCAGCCACCCGGTGCAGCAGGCCTGGATCGAACACGACGTACCGCAATGCGGCTACTGCCAGTCCGGCCAGATCATGTCGGCCTCGGCGCTGCTCGCGGCCAAGCCGAGACCCACCGACGCCGACATCGACGCCGCCATGGCCGGCAACATCTGCCGTTGCGGAACCTACCAGCGCATTCGCACCGCCATCCGGCGCGCCGCGGAGATCAAGTCCCTCTCTTGATGGATCGATAGAAATTTTCGGGGAGAAGACTCACATGTCAGCGATTCCCACCGACGTTTCCCGTCGTGCCTTCCTCAAGGCCGGTGCAGCGATTTCAGGCGGCCTCGTCATCGCCATCGCGATGCCAGGTTGCAAGCCCGCCGCGAAGGCCAGCGGCGAACTCAAGACTTTCGAAGCCAATGCCTGGCTGCACATCGGCAGCAACGACAGCATCACCTTCTTCTGCGACAAGTCCGAGATGGGCCAGGGTGTGTACACCGCGCTGCCCATGCTGATCGCCGAAGAACTCGGCGTGGGTCTCGAACGCATCAAGGTCGAGTTCGCGCCGCCGGGCGACATGTACATCAACAACCTGATCGGCGGGCAGATCACCGGCGGCAGCACCAGCGTGCGCGACGGCTGGGAAAAACTGCGCAAGGCCGGCGCCACCGCGCGGCAGATGCTGGTCAGCGCGGCCGCCGCCGAATGGGGCATCGACGCGCGCAACTGCAAGGTCGAGAACGGCGTGGTCCTCTCGCCGAGCTACAACCGCCTGCGCTATGGCGAGCTGGCCGAGGCCGCCGCCAAACTACCCGTGCCGGCGGACGTCAAGCTCAAGCCCGCCGAGCAGTTCACGCTGATCGGCAAGGCGACAAAGCGCAAGGACACCCCCGCCAAGGTCGATGGCAGCGCGATTTACGGCATCGACGTGCGCCTGCCCGGCATGTTGTATGCCGCGCTGGCGCAATCGCCGACGCTCGGCGGCTCGGTCAAGACCTACAAAGGCGAGAAAGCGAGCGCGATGCCGGGAGTCACCGCCGTGGTACTCACCTCGTCCGGAATCGCGGTCGTGGCGGACTCCTGGTGGCGCGCGCGCAAGGCCCGCGACCAGCTCGAGATCGAATGGAATTCAGGGCCGAACGCCGGGCTCAACGACGCGAAGATCTCGCAGCTGCTGCGCAAGGGTGCCGCGGGCCCGGGCCGCGTGGCGCGCAACGACGGCGATGCCGCCGCGGCGATCAAGGGTGCCGCGCGCGTGGTGCGCGCGGAATACGAATTGCCGCTGCTGGCGCACGCCACACTCGAGCCGCAGAACTGCACGGCCGACGTGCGCGCCGACGGCGTCGACATACACGTGCCCACCCAGGTGCAGCAGATCGCCCAGGCGGCCGCGGCCAGGGCCGCCGGCGTCGATCCCAAACTGGTGAAGGTGCACACCACGTTCCTGGGCGGCGGCTTCGGCCGGCGCCTGGAAGTCGATTTCATTCCCGCCGCGGTCGAGTGTTCGAAGGCGGTGAAGAAGCCGGTGAAACTCGTCTGGACCCGCGAAGACGACATGACACACGACGCGTATCGCCCACCGGCGTTCGACCAGGTTGCCGGGGCGTTCGACCAGCAGGGCAAGCTGATCGCCTGGAACCTGCACCTGACCGGCCCGTCGATCACCGCGCGCATGTTCCCGTCCGTCACCGAGAAGATGGTCGATCCGTTCGCCGTGGAAGGCGCGGCTAACTACCCCTACGAAGTGCCGAACGTACACGTCGACTTCCAGCAGCAGGAGATCGGCATCGACGTCGGCTACTGGCGGTCGGTGAGCCATTCGCTCAACTGCTTCGTGGTCGAGAGTTTCATGGACGAACTCGCGGTCCAGGCCAGGAAGAACGCCGCTGAATTCCGCAAGGCGTTGCTGGAAAAGCAGCCGCGTTTCCTGCAGGTGCTGAACCTGGTGACCCGCGAGTCGCGCTTCGGTTATCCACCGAGGGGGCGTTTCCACGGCCTCTCCGTGATGGAGGGTTACGGCACGTACATGGCGCAGGTCGCCGAGATCTCGCTCGATGCGGGCAAGGTGAAGGTGCACCGCATCTACTGCGCGACCGACTGCGGCCAGCAGGTGAATCCGGATACCGTCGTGGCGCAGATCGAAAGCTCGGCGCTGTTCGGTTACTCGGCGCTGATGTGGGGCGAGATCAACGTCTCGGCCGGCCGCGTCCAGCAGACCAATTTCGACAGTTATCGCGTGGCGCGCATGAACGACGCGCCGCGAGTCGATGCCTACGTCGTCGACAGCAGCGAGGCCCCCGGCGGCATCGGCGAGCCGGCAACTGCACTGGTGGCTCCGGCCGTCTGTAATGCGATCTATGCGGCGACCGGGCGTAGACTTCGTTCTCTCCCGCTGACCCGGCATCGACTCGCGTAGAGGATTGCATGAGCAAAAACGCCGACCTTCACAAACGCCGCATCGCGGCCATTCCGCGCGGCGTCGGCAACTCGCTCGCCGTTTATGCCGAGCGCGCGCAGAACGCCGAGTTGTGGGATGTCGAAGGTCGCCGCTACGTGGATTTCGCCAGCGGCATCGCGGTTGTCAATACCGGACACGTGCACCCGCACGTGAAAGCGGCGATGGCCGCGCAGCTCGAGAAGATCACGCACGGCTGTTTCCAGGTGACACCGTACGAGTCGTACATCGCGTTGGCCGAGGCGTTGAACAAACTCGCTCCGGGGCCGACACCCAAGAAGACGATTTTCCTGTCGACCGGCGCCGAAGCGGTAGAGAACGCGCTCAAGATCGCGCGCTACGCGACGAAACGTTCGGCGGTGATCGCGTTCACCGGCGGCTTTCATGGCCGTACGCTCGCCTGCATCGCGCTCACGGGCAAGGTACAGCCCTACAAGGCTGGCTTCGGGCCGATGTTGCCGGAAGTGTTTCATGTGCCCTTCCCCATGGCGTATCACGGCGTGTCGGTCGAAGACTCGCTCGACGCCATCGAAAACCTGTTCAAGGCCGATGTAGATCCGGCGCGCGTCGCCGCGATCATCATCGAGCCGGTGCAGGGTGAAGGCGGCTTCTACATCGCGCCGCCGGAATTCCTGCGCGCGTTGCGCGCCTTGTGCGACAAACACGGCATCCTGCTGATCGCTGATGAAATCCAGACCGGTTTCGCGCGCACCGGGAAGACCTTTGCGATCGAACACGCAGGCGTCGAACCCGATCTCATGACGGTCGCCAAGAGCATCGCCGGTGGCGTGCCGCTGTCGGCGGTGATCGGCAAGGCGGAGATCATGGATGCGCCGGTGGTCGGCGGTCTGGGCGGCACCTTCGCCGGCTCGCCACTGGCCTGCGCCGCGGGCCTGGCCGTGCTCGAAGTGCTCGAAAAGGAAAAACTGAATCAGCGCGCCGAGCGCCTGGGCGCTCGACTGGCCATTCGACTGAAGGACCTGCAGGCCAGGTTCAATTGCATCGGCGAAGTTCGCGCGCTCGGCATGATGGTGGCCATCGAACTGGTCAAGAATCGCAATGCCGATGCGCCCGATGCGGAATTGACCAAGGCCGTGGTGCAGGCGGCCGGCCGACGCGGCTTGATCCTGCTGTCGTGCGGTTTGTATTCGAATGTGATCCGCATTCTCGCGCCGCTGACGATTCCCGAGGCGCAGCTCGAGGAGGGTCTCGTATTGCTCGAGCAGTCGCTGGCGGACGCGAGCCAGGGCGCGGCCTCGGCGGTGGCGTAACACCACCACCGGGCACGGGCCTGCGTCTTACTGGACGCGCGGATTGAACGGAGCGAACACACCGTCGGTGTTGAACTCGTACAGCCAGGCATGCAGCGTCCACAGCTGGAAATCCTGGTTGGCATCCCACTCGTCGGCATGGCCGATGAATCCCGCCGGCGCACGGTTCGACAATGACAGCGGCACCGCGTACTCCACGGCAACCAGCTTGCGTTTGCCGCCGCAGGGATCGTCCGCGTAGACCAGAAGCTCCGGACGTGTCGGATCGAACCGCTCGTCGACCAGCTTTTCCTTCATGTAATGCCAGCCCATCTTCGGCACGAACAAGCCGATGTCGACGTAACCGGCGGCGACCGCCCTGTCGACATCGAGGTACTTCGACGTCGCGTCGCGCACCTGGTCGAGCTGCAGCACCGCGAGCGGCGGCGGTTTGTCGTGTCCCTTCGAGGGATCATGATCGCCGTGCGCCAGGGCAGCCGATGCGAGCACGCTCGTGATGAGCGCGAAACCAATTCTTGAAAACATGTGAACCTCCTGTAGTTAGCGGCGCGCAGGCTACGCGGCGTTGCAGGAGTTACAAATGCTCGCGCGTCCGGGGTTCATGCCCGATCGTCCGTACTAGTTAGCGGAGGTTACGCCCGCCCGGCGTTCGAATCGGTGGGCGTGTGGAAATACTCGCTCTCGGAGGAGAGCTGTTCGATCAGGCGCTTGAGTTCCGACATGCGGCCTTCGGCGGTGCTGATGGGCATGCAATCCTGGCAACGCGTGTCGCCGCAGGGCTGGCGCGAATACAACCAGTATTGAATGGCGCCGGCGAGCATGCCGTCGGCGATGTCCCAGAGGTCCGCGTCCTTGTCCTTGTCCGCCATCTTGTTGGCGAGATCAACGGTCTTGGAGAAGGCGGCGTCGAAGGTGTCGGCGATCGGTTCCATGGGCGGAGTATAAGGATCGGCGCCGCGAACCGGAATGCCTCGTTGCCGCTTCGCAGCAGGCTATGTTCAACGTGACGCCAGCTTTTCGAAAACTACTCGAGCTTCACCGTGTAGATACGCACGCGCCGCGAGCCGGTTTTCCCGCCGCGAAACAGCGTGATATCCGATATCTGCCCCATATCCATGAGGCGCTCGCGAGGTCCGCGGCGAATGTCATCGAGCGCGATCCGGAGCACGCGGCGCTCGGTTGCCGCGATGTCGAAGCGCCGATTGAACCGGTCGCCGAAAGTCCTGCCGTGCCGCCGGTCGTGCACTCGCACGACCAGGTCGAGCGCAATCGCCTCGGGGTTCTCGATGTCGATCACGAGCGTCTTGAACCCGCGCCAGTCCGGCACCGGTTCGTGCAGCGACAGGCCGGGGAAATTCTCCGCCTCGAAATCCACGTCGAGCGCGCCGCGTACGATGTCGCGGTTGACGCCATACCCAACCACCCAATAAAGCTCGGTGTTCGAGGAGAAGTTGGCGAGCACGGGGAATTGGCCATTCCGGTGCAGGTACGCGCGTGCCATGCTAACTATCGGCTCGAGGTACATGATGATGCAGACCAGCGCGATCAGCGAGGCGGCCACCCGCGTACCCTTGCCAATGGCGGCGCGCCTGTCGAACAGCGCGCACAACGCGAGCGCGCAAACTACGCCCACGGCGTCCGCGAAAACGTCTTCCCAGGATGCGTCGCGACGCAAGGGCTTCTGGATGATTTCGCTCAGGAGCCCCGCGCCAACCCCGATGAGTCCGGCCAGCGCGTATAGACGCGCTCCTTCGATGCGCAGGTCGTGGCGCAACACGAACAAGATGCTGAGCGTCGCGATCAGGAACAGCGGGGTGTGGCCGGCGTTTTCGAGCGTTCGCCCGGCATAGGTCGGCGGTATCGGCAGCGGGAAGAACAGCAACGCCGCCGCGAGCAACACGAACGCACACAGGAAGATCAGTCGGCGTGACACGGCCCAGTATACTTCGCGCATGAACATCAGATTGACGGCTATCGAGGCGCGCATCATCGGTTCTCTCATCGAGAAGCAGATAACCACGCCCGATCAGTACCCGCTTTCGCTCAACGCACTGGTCAATGCGTGTAACCAGAAGAGCAACCGGGAACCTTTACTGCAGTTGGATGAACCCACCGTCAAGTTCGTCGTCGATGGGTTGTCCCGACGGCATTTCGTCGTGGAGAAATCCGGTTTTGGCAGTCGAGTCCCCAAATATCAGCAGATCTTTTGCAATACGGAGTTCGGCAGCCTCAAATTCACGCCGCAGGAAACCGCCATCATCTGCGAACTGCTGCTGCGTGGGCCGCAGACGCCCGGTGAACTGCGCGCGCGGGTTCCGCGCATGGCCGAGCTCTCGGATCCCGCCCTCATCGAAAGCATGCTGGCCACGCTCGCCGCGCGGCCCGACGGGGCACTGGTTACGCGCCTGGCGCGCGAAGCGGGCCGGCGCGATTCGCGTTGGGCGCAGTTGTTCGAAGAGCTGCCGGAGTCCGTCACGGTTGCGAGCGGCGATGATCCAGATGCAGCGGCCGAGGTGCCTGCTCCCCAAGGCCCGACCAAGACCGAACTCATCGCGCGCGTCGCCTCTCTCGAAGCCGAAGTGGCCGCGTTGCGTGCCGAACTCGCCATGTTCAAGCAGGCAGGTCTCGCGGAGGAGCGGGGACCGTGAACCTGCCAGCCTGGGCGCAAAGCGCAGGGCTGCTCGTCATCTCGAACGTGTTCATGACCTTTGCGTGGTACGCGCATCTCAGGAATATGGCGAGCAAACCATGGATTTTCGCGGCCCTGGTCAGCTGGGGCATCGCGTTGTTCGAATACCTCGTGCAAGTGCCGGCGAACCGCATCGGCTATACGGAGCTGTCGCTCGGCCAGCTCAAGGTGATGCAGGAAGTGATCACGCTCGCGGTGTTCGTGCCATTCGCCTTTTTCTACATGAAGCAGCCGCTCAAGCTCGACTTTCTCTGGTCGGGCCTTTGTCTCGTGGGCGCCGCCTACTTCATGTTCCGGCGCTGAGTGCGCCGCGCGGACTAACTAGCTCAGCCGCTCGAGCGCTTCGCACAAGGCGTCGACATCCTCTTCGGGCGTGTCCCACGAGCAGACGAACCGCGCCTCGCCCGAGCCGGTCGGTCCCCAGGGATAAAAACCGAACTCCGTCGACAACGCGGCGATGCGTTCGTGGCCCAATTTCATGAACACCTGGTTGGTGGCGAACGGTTCGCTCAACAAATGCGGCGCCGCGGCGCAAATCCGCGCCGCGAGCCGGTTCGCGCGCTCCGCGTTGCGCCGCCACAGACCGCTTTCGAGGTAGGTAGTGAGCTGCACCGCCGCATACCGCCCCTTGCAGGCGAGTTGCCCCGCGCGTTTGCGGCGGAACTCGAAGTCGCCCACCCGGGTCGGATCGAAGAACACGACGGCTTCGGCATTCATGCCGCCGTTCTTGATGACACCAAACGACAAGACGTCGACGCCGGCTTTCCAGCTGAGCTCGGCGGGGGAGGACTTCTGAGCCACGACCGCATTGGCGAAGCGCGCGCCGTCCATGTGCACGGTCATTCCGCGCGCGTGCGCGATGTCCGAAAGTGCGCGAATCTCGTCCGGCGCATAGATGGCGCCGCGCTCGGTTGCCTGTGTAATCGACAACATGCGCGGTTGCACGCCATGCACATGCGGCTCGAACCAGGTGAGCCGCTCGAGCAGGTCTGGCGCTGCGATTTTGGCGCCGGCGCCGCCGATCAACGAGAGCTTCGCGCCGCCGGTGAAAAATTCCGGCGCGCCACATTCGTCGCGCTCGATGTGCGCTTCCGCGTGGGTGAGCACCGTGCCCCAGGGCGGGCACAAGGTGGCCAATGCGAGGGAGTTGGCCGCGGTTCCGGACGACACCGCGAACACGCGCACGCGCGTTTCGAAGAAATCGCCGAACAGCTGGTCGAGCCCATCCGACCAGCGATCCGCGCCATAGGCGAGCGCCACGCCGTTGTTGGCGACGGTCATCGCTCGCAGGATTTCTTCGCTGACCGCGGCGGTATTGTCGGATTTGAAGTAACGCACGGCGACGCATTCTACAGAGGGCGAAGCATCCTGGATGACGAAGGCGCACTTACCGGCGGGGCGGCGCGGCCCTGGGCGAGAATGACAACCTGTCAACGAAAAAACGGTGGTGGACCGCCACCATCGCGGTCACGATATCGCCAACCTCACGATCACATTCCCGGCGCTCGCGCCGCGAAGAAATCTAGATAGACATTCCAACGACAAACTTGACGATCTCAAGGAAGGAGTTTTGATGAAACGCAATGATCGGTTCGAAACACTCGCACTGCGTGCGGCGATCAGCGCCGTGCTGGCGCTCGCAGCCAGCGGCGGCCTGATGGCCCAGGATGCGGCCGCCCCCGATGACGACATCGACGAGGTGGTGGTCACCGGCACCCGCGCCGTGGGCCGCACGCGCCTCGACTCGCTGGCGCCCGTCGACGTGTTGTCGAGCAGCGCGCTGCAGTCGACCGCCTCGACCGAACTCGCCGAGGCACTCTCCACCGCCGCGCCCTCGCTCGATTTCCCGCGTCCGTCCATCACCGACGGCACGGATCACATCCGCCCGGCAACCCTGCGCGGGCTCGCGCCCGATCAGACGCTGGTGCTGGTCAACAGCAAGCGCCGCCATGCATCGGCGCTGGTCAACGTGAACGGCTCCGTCGGCCGCGGTTCGGCCGCCGTCGATCTCAATGCCATTCCGCTGGCCGCGATCGAGACGGTCGAAGTGTTGCGCGACGGCGCCTCCGCGCAGTACGGCTCGGATGCAATTGCCGGCGTGATCAACCTGCGACTGCGCGAAGCGCGCGAAGGCGGCAACGCCTCGCTCACGTACGGCCAATACAACACCCGAGTCGAGACCGAGCGCGGCTCGCGTCATGAAGATGACGGCGGCACGACCACCGCCTCGGGCTGGGTCGGCCTGCCGCTCGGCGGCGAAGGTTTCCTCACGTTGTCGGCCGAGTATCGCGATCGCGATCCCACCAGCCGCGGCGATTTCGACAATCGGGTGCCGGGTTCGCCGGTCACCTCGCGCTACGGCGACGCCGACGTGCGCGACATCACCGGCTACATCAATGCCGGTATCCCGCTCGGCAACGACTGGAGCCTGTACGGCTGGGCCGGCTACCAGAATCGCGATGCCAACTCCGCGGCGTTCCCGCGCATCTTCAACGACCCGCGCAACGTGCCGGAGATTTATCCCAATGGTTTCCTGCCGCTCATCACCACCGACATCGACGACATCGCGGCCGGCTGGGGCGTGCGCGGCAAGCTTGGAGGCTGGGATGCCGATGTGAGCCTGGTCTACGGCTCCAACACCGTGACCTACGGCGTCGAGCACAGTCTCAACAGGTCGTATGGCCCCGCGTCGCAGACCAGTTTCGATGCCGGCGAGATGAACTACGACCAGTTCACGCTCGATGCCAGCATGGTGCGCGGATTCGAAGCGGGCTCACTGCCCGAGCCGATCAACGTGGCGTTCGGTATTGAAGTGCGGCGCGAAGGGTACGGCATCGATGCGGGCGAGCTCGCCTCGTACGATCGCGGACCGATCGTTGGCCAGCCTGCCAGCGCGCAAGGCTTCCCCGGATTTCAGCCCAGCAACGAACTCGATGAACATCGCAACGCATTCAGCGCGTACGTGGATGTCGAATCGCGCCTGACTCAGAAATTCCTCGCGAGTGTCGCGCTGCGCGGCGAGCATTACTCGGACTTCGGCTCCGCGGTCACCGGCAAACTCGCCGGGCGTTTCGATTTCACCGACTCGTTCGCGTTGCGTGGCGCGGTCTCGACCGGCTTTCGCGCGCCGGGACTGCAGCAGGAGTTCTTCACCTCGACGGCGACCAACTTCATCGGCGGCGTTCCGTTCGAAGTCGGCACGTTCCCCGCAACCTCCGATGTTGCCGTCACGCTCGGCGCGCAGCCGCTCGATCCCGAGAAGTCGAAGAACTACTCGCTCGGCACGGTGCTGCGTTTCGGCAGCTTCGAGACCACCATCGACGCGTATCGCATCGACATCCGCGATCGCATCGTGTTGTCGGAGAACCTCAACACGCCGCAGGTGGCCGCACTGATCACGCCGTTCGGCGCGACCGTGGCCCGGTTCTTCATCAACGGCGTGGAGACCAAGACAGAAGGTATCGATCTCGTCACGCGTTACAACCTGCACACCGA
>JBDTSP010000028.1:0-46519 GCA_039931065.1 Pseudomonadota bacterium
CCTTCGAAATTGCGATTGCTGGTGCTGATGGAATAGTGGCCGGCCGGAACGAGATCGCCGTTCATGCCGAGGCACATCGAGCAGCCGCTCTCGCGCCACTCGGCGCCGGCGGCGAGAAAGATCTGGTCGAGCCCTTCGGCTTCGGCGGCGCGTTTGACCGACTGCGAGCCCGGCACCACCAGCATCTTCACGCCCTGCGCGAGTTTGTGGCCGCGCAGGACCCGCGCCGCATTGCGCAGATCCGACAAGCGGCCGTTTGTGCAGCTGCCGACGAATACGTTGTTGACGGGTACATCGGCAATGGCGGCGCCTGCTGTGAGGCCCATGTATGCCAATGCCTTCTCGAATACGGCGTCACCGCTCGCCGGCACATTGCCGGTGATCGGCGCCACCATGCCGGGGTGCGTGCCGTAAGTGACCATCGGCACGAGCGAGGCGGCATCGATGTCGACCGATCGGTCGTACACCGCGCCCGGGTCGCTCGGTAGTTTGCTCCAGCGCGCGACCGCCGTGTCCCAGTCGGCGCCTTTGGGCGCGCGCGGCGTGGACTTCAGAAATTCGAAGGTCGTGGCGTCGGGCGCGATCATCCCGGCGCGTGCGCCGGCCTCGATCGACATGTTGCAGATGGTCATGCGCTCGTCCATCGACATGGCTTCGATCGCCGGGCCGCGGAATTCGAGCACGTAACCAGTGCCGCCGGAGACGCCGATCTTGCCGATGATGGCGAGGATCAGGTCTTTCGCCGTGACGCCTTTCGACAGCCGGTTGAGGACGTTAATTGCGAAGGTCTTGGGCTTGCGCTGCAGCAGGCACTGCGTCGCCAGCACGTGGCCGACTTCCGTGGTGCCAATGCCGAAGGCGAGGGCGCCGAAGGCGCCATGGGTCGACGTGTGGCTGTCGCCGCACACGATGGTCTTGCCAGGCTGCGTGAGGCCGAGCTCGGGTCCGATGATGTGCACGATGCCGCGACGGCTGTCCTGCAGACTGAAAAGCTCGACACCGAACTCGGCTGCGTTGATTTCGAGTTGCTGGACCTGTTTGGCCGCGGAGTCGACCGCGATCGGCACGCCGCCGAAGACCTGTTCCGTGCGCGTGGGCGTGGAGTGGTCCATGGTCGCGAGAGTCAGATCGGGCCGGCGCAGCTTCAGGCCGCGCGAGCGCAGCTCCGTGTATGCCTGCGGGGTGGTCACTTCATGCGTGAGGTGCAGATCGATGAACAATACGGCGGGCGTATCGGCGGTTTCGGCTACGACCACGTGGTCGGCCCATACCTTTTCGAACATTGTCTTGGGTTGCATAGATTCCGAAGCGGTGTCAGGCGGGGAAAGTCGGGATTTCGTGGTGTTGGCCGCCAAGTACCGCGACGCTCGACCCGTAATCCCGACTTTCCCCGCCTGACACCTAGTTAGCCAGCGACAGCGGCGCGCGGGGCGTTCATGTCGACGTAGTCGAGCCAGCCGTACTTGTCCTGCGTCTTGCCCTGCACGAGCCCGAAGTAGGCGGCCTGGATCTTCGCCGTGATCGGACCCCGCTTGCCGTTGCCGATCTGGATGGCATCCACGGAGCGGATCGCGGCGACTTCGGTCGCGGTGCCGGTGAAGAACAGTTCGTCGGCGATATAGAGTAATTCGCGCGGCACGGCCATCTCGCGCACTTCGATGCCGAACTCCTTCGCGATCGTGATCACGGTGTGGCGAGTGAGGCCACCGAGCAGCGAATGTGCGAGACCCGGCGTATGCAGGATGCCGTCTTTCACGATGAACAGGTTCTCGCCGGCGCCCTCGCTTACGGTGCCATCGGATGACAAACCGATGCCTTCGACGAAGCCGAGACGTTTCGCCTCGAGACCGATCAACTGGCTCGACAGGTAATTGCCGCCCGCTTTCGCCATTGCGGGAATCGTATTCGGCGCCACACGCTGCCAGGACGAAACGCAAACGTCGACGCCTTCATCTTCGGCGCCGCCGAGATACTTGCCCCATTCCCAGCCGGCGATCGCCACTTCGATCGGCGGGTCGATCTTCGGCACGACCCCCGCTTCACCGTAACCACGGAAGGCGACCGGGCGCAGGTAGGCGCCACGCGCGAGTCCGTTCTGCGAGATCACTTCGCGGCACGCGTGGTTGATCTGGTCTTCGTTGAACGGCATGTTCATCCGGTAGATTTTCGCGGAGTCGAACAGGCGGTGTGTGTGGTCCTTGAGGCGGAAGATCGCCGGACCCCGCGGAGTCTCGTAGGCACGCACGCCTTCGAATACCGATGAGCCGTAGTGCAAGGCGTGCGACAACACGTGCACCGTCGCTTTTTCCCAGGGGACTAACTTCCCGTTGAACCAGATGTATTTCGTTGCGGGTATGGGCATGAAAGAAGACTCCGTTTAGACCGCAGCTTGCGCAACATGCGCGGCGCCGGTCCGTTCCTCACGCGTGCGCTGCAAGTTCGCCTGCGAGAGTTCGATTCGATTGATCACTTCCAGGAAGGCCTGTGTTGCGGACTCGACGATGTTGGTCGACACGCTCGAGCCGCGATAAGTGCGCGCATTGTACTCCACGTACACCAGCGCCTCGCCCTGCGCGTCCTCTCCGGCCGATACGCTGCGAACCTCGAACTTGCGCAGGACGACCTGCACCCCGGTTGCGCGTTCGATCGCTTTCAGTGCGGCGTCCACCGGGCCGTCGCCCGTGGCGCGCATTTCGATCTCGCGGCCATCGCTGTGCCCGAGTTTGACGGTGGCTTCCGCCCCTTGTCCTCCTGGAAGAGGACCATCCGATGCGGTGCGCAAGTTCATCAACGACCACGGACCCACCGCGCTGTGCTCCGCCTGCAGCACCAGCGCCTCGATGTCGCCGTCGTAGAGTTCCTTCTTCTTGTCCGCGAGCGCCTTGAACTCCTCGAACACGCGCGCGAATTCCACATCGTCCAGTTCGAATCCCAGCTCCTTGATTCGCTCGCGCAGCGCATGCCGGCCACTGTGTTTGCCCAGCACCAGCGCGGAACGCGACAAGCCGACGTCCTGCGGACGCATGATTTCGTACGTGCTGTGGTGTTTGAGCATGCCGTGCTGATGAATGCCCGATTCATGCGCGAAGGCGTTCTCGCCGACGATCGCCTTGTTGCGCGGGATCGGCACGCCGACGATGTTCGCCAGCATGCGCGAGGTCGGGTAAAGACGAGTGGTGTCGATCTTGGTGTCGAGATTGAAAAACGCGTCGCGCGTCTTCAATGCCATCACGACTTCTTCCAGTGAGCAGTTGCCGGCACGCTCGCCGATGCCATTGATCGTGCACTCGATCTGGCGCGCGCCCGCCACCACGGCGGTCAGACTGTTGGCGACCGCCATGCCGAGATCGTCGTGGCAATGCACGGAGAGGCGGATCTTTTCGATGCCGCGTACGTTCTTGCGCAGGTAACGGAACAGCTCGGCGAATTCGTCGGGCACGGTGTACCCGACCGTGTCGGGAATGTTCACTGTAGTCGCGCCGGCCTCGATGACGGCCTCGACGACCTGCGTCAGGAAGTCGAGCTCGGTGCGCGAAGCGTCTTCGGGAGAGAACTCGACGTCATCGCAGAATTCGCGCGCGAACTTCACGCCTTCGACCGCCATCTTGATGATCTCTTCCTGCGCCATGTTCAGCTTGAACTGGCGATGGATGGCGCTGGTCGCCAGGAACACATGGATGCGGCGGTTGGCGGCCGGCTGGATGGACTTTGCCACGTGGGTGATGTCGTCGCGGTTGCAACGCGCCAGGCCGCAGATGATCGGCCCCTGGACCTCGCGCGCCACCGCGTTCACGCTTTCCCAGTCGCCACGCGAGGCGGCCGGGAAGCCCGCCTCGATGACGTCCACACCCAGGTCCGCAAGCGCGCGCGCCACCCGAAGTTTTTCGGGTTGCGCCATGCTGCAGCCGGGCGATTGCTCGCCGTCGCGCAGCGTCGTGTCGAAGATCATGACTCGTTCGCGCTGGGACATGGATGTTACCTCGGCCAGTCGAAGTTGTTAGCCGCGGCCCTGGTCGAGCCAGGGCATGCGGGCACGCAGGTCGGCGCCGACCGATTCCAGCTGGTGATCGAGATCGGCCTGCATGAGACGGTTGTATTCCTTGCGGCCGCCGGCGTTCTCGGCGATCCACTGCTTGGCGAACTTGCCCTGCTGGATCTCCTTGAGAATCTTGCCCATCTCTTTCTTGGTCTTGTCGTTGATCACGCGCGGGCCGCGCGTCAGGTCGCCGTACTTGGCGGTGTCGGAGATGAACTTGTGCATCTTGGTGAGACCACCTTCGTGCAGCAGGTCGACGATGAGCTTCAGCTCATGGAGACACTCGTAGTAGGCGACTTCGGGCTGATAGCCGGCTTCCACCAGCGTTTCGAAACCCTTGAGCACAAGATCGCTGGTGCCGCCACAAAGCACGGCTTGTTCGCCGAATAGATCAGTCTCGGTCTCTTCCGCGAAGGTCGTCTCGAGAACACCGCCACGTGTGCCACCGATGCCATGGCCATACGCGAGAGCCTTGGCGAACGCGTTACCGGTGGAATCCTGGTAGACAGCGATCAGCGACGGCACGCCGCGACCCTGCTGGTATTGGCGGCGCACGAGATCGCCGGGGCCTTTCGGCGCGATCAGGACGACGTCCAGATCCTTCCGCGGCTTGATCTGTTTGAAGTGAATGTTGAAGCCGTGCGCGAACAGCAGCGCCGCACCTTTCTTCAGTGACTTCTCGACCTTGTTGTAAAGCTCGGCCTGGGCCAGGTCCGGCACCAGCATGGCGACCAGATCGGCGCCGGCGGCAGCGTCGTTCGGCTCGGCAACCTTGAGGCCGTCCTTCTTCGCCTTCTTCCAGCTTGCGCCGCCCTTGCGTACGCCGACGACCACGTCGTGCCCGCTGTCCGCGAGGTTGAGCGCATGCGCGCGGCCCTGGCTGCCGTAACCGAGGATGGCGATCCGGGCCTTCTTGAGCGCCTTCTTGTCTACGTCTTTGCCCGAGTACAACTTCGTCATGATCATCTCCGTAAGTGCATAAGAAAAACCCCGCATCGGCTCAGTGGCCGGTGCGGGGTTTTTGGTGATTAAGCTTGTCTCTAGTGTTGGCGAGTCAAGCAGGCGTCCCGCACCGGCTGTTGTCTAGCAACAGGGGGAGGGGAAGAAGTACTACGACGCCAATCTTGATGAACCCGGTCCTGACGGACCGCAGGCGCGCCGCCGTGGCGCTGCCGGAAAACGCGTCGATGTGTGAGCACTTGGCCTGCATACAATGCGCGGAATAACACCACGGGTGTTTGCCCATTGTCAACGTGACCGCGCGGTCCAATAGCACTCTCAATTGCCTGATGTTTTTGGCTTAAACTTTTTGCCGTGACTTCCCACCTGCTAAATGAAGCCGAGGCCAGCGGCGCGAGACCCCTCTGGCTGGTTGGCGAGCAGGGTCTGCCCGCCTGGCTCGAACTGCAGACGCCGGCCGTGCGCTCCTGGGTTCGGGCCCAGCAATTCGCAGCCGAAAAACAGAAGCTGCTGCTGGTCCCCACGGCCTCGGGCGATTCGATCGCAGGCGCGGTGCTGGGCCTCGGGCCCACTGCCGACTTGAGCGAACCGACCATCTGGACGTCCGCCGGCCTTCCGGACCGGCTGCCGCCGGGTCGTTATCGTTTTGCCGGCACCTTCAGCGCGGTGGGCGCAACCCAGCTGACGCTCGGCTGGGAATACGGCTCCTACCGGTTCAACCGGTATCGCAAACCCGCGAGCGAGCTGCCCTCGCTCGTGCCGCCGACCGGCACCGATCTCGAATACGTACGGCTCGCGAACGAATCCCTGAGCGAAGCGCGCGATCTCATCAATACGCCCGCCAACGATCTGGGGCCCGCCGAACTGGGTGAGGCCGTGCAGCGCCTTGCGCTGCAGCATGAGGCCGAGTGCCGGATCTTCGTCGGCGAGGAACTGCTGCGGCAGAACTATCCACTCATATATGAGGTGGGCAAGGGCAGTGCGCGGGAGCCACGCCTGATCGACATGCGCTGGGGCAAAAAGAGCGCGCCCCTGGTCACCCTCGTCGGCAAGGGCGTGTGCTTTGACACCGGCGGCCTCGACATCAAACCTTCGAGCGGCATGATCCTCATGAAAAAGGACATGGGGGGCGCCGCGCTGGTACTCGCGCTCGCACGCATGTTGATGGGCGCGGATGCACCCGTGCAGTTGCGCCTGTTGATTCCGGCGGTGGAGAACAGCGTGTCGGGACGCTCCTTCCGGCCGAGCGACGTCCTGAAGTCGCGCCTGGGCCTGACCGTGGAGATCGGCAATACCGACGCGGAAGGGCGCCTGGTGCTGGCGGATGCGCTGGCCGAAGCAGATCGCGAAACGCCGGCCCTGCTGATCGACCTCGCCACGCTCACCGGTGCCGCGCGCGTCGCGTTAGGGCCCGAGCTGCCGGCTATCTACTCGACGCCGCCGGAGCTGGCCGAGACGTTGCGGCAGATCGGCGAGCGCGAGGCGGATCCGATGTGGCCGATGCCGCTGTGGCCCGGGTACGAGGAAGATCTCGGCAGTCGGGTCGCCGATCTCAACAATGTGTCGAACCATGCGTTCGCAGGTTCGATCATCGGCGCATTGTTCCTCAAGCGATTCGTCACGCGCAGCCGCAACTGGCTGCACGGCGACGTCTACGGCTGGAATCCGAAGGAACGCCCGGGCCGCCCGGTGGGCGCGGATCCGCATACCGTGCGCGCACTCTACCGGTTGATCCGGCAGCGCTTTGGATGATGTTCGGACAACCGAAGCAGACTGAATCGCCGACGGCTGAGGCGGCGTTCCGCCGCGAGATCGCGCCCTGGGCCTTGTTAGGCCTGACACTCGGACTGGTCGAAGGCGCGACCGCCGCGGTGTTGATCAAGAAAACCTTCATGAACGCGGCTTCGCCGTGGATCGTGAATCTCGCGGTTGCGTTCGTAAGTGGCGCGCCGGCCCTGTCGAACGTCGTGAGTTTCGTGTGGGCAAATCTTGCACATGGCCGCGCACGCATCGGACTCATGGTGGGATTGCAGGCCGGGTTTGCGCTGCTGGTCGGGTTGCTGGGCGTGGCTCCGCGGGCACTCGCCGGACTGGCATTCGCGGTCGCGTCCATCCTCATCGCGCGCGTCGTGTGGACCGGCATCCTGACGGTCCGCGCCGCCGTGTGGAGCGCGAACTATCCGCGCGCCGCCCTCGGGCGCTACACCGGGCGCATTGTCATCGTGAGCTCGCTCGCCGTCGCCATGGCGGCCGGCTGCGCCGCCTGGGTGCTCGACACTGGCGTGATCGATTCTCGCTGGTTGTTTGGCGGCGGCGCAGTGGCCGGGCTCATCGCCGCGTGGCTGTATCGCGCCGCACGCGTGCGGCGCGAGTTCGCGCTGCTGGCGGAAGAGAACGCGGTGGTGGGGCGCAGCGAGCCGTTCAGCCTCGGCATGTTGTTCGAGATCCTGAAAAAGGATCCGCACTTCCGCGAATACATGTTCTGGATGGGTGTGTTCGGCGGCGGCAATCTCATGCTCACCTCGCAGCTGGTGGTGATCTTCAGTGAACACCTGCACCTGTCGGCGAGTACGCAGATCGCGCTGCTGTCGATCGTGCCGCTCGGACTGCTGCCGCTGTTCGTGCCGTTCTGGGCGCGCATGTTCGACCAGGGGCACGTGATCGAATATCGCTCGCGGCAAGGGTGGACACTGGTGGCCGCGGTCGCAATGCTGACCATCGGCACCTGGCTCGCGTGGATGCCGTTGCTGTGGTTTGGCGCGGCGATGCTTGCCTTCGCCTATGCCGGTTCGAACCTCGGCTGGAATCTCGGGCACAATGACTTCGCCTCGGTCGGCCGTGCGCAGCACTACATGGGCGTGCACGTCACCCTGACCGGCGTCCGTGGCGCCATCGGACCACCCGCCGGCATCCTGATCTATCAGTGGCTCGAGTCGCTGCGACCGGGCTTCGGTTTGTATTCGCTGGTGCTGCCGCTGGTCTTCGTGACCGCCGGCGCCGCGGGGTTTTCGCACATGCGGCGCGTGATGCGCGCGGCAAATTAGTTAGGCAGCAGTTCAGCAAGAGGAACGGACAGATGACGCGGAAGAAGAGTGGGGCGGTGGATCAACGCAAATATTCGCGGCTGGTAGTCGATGGCGCCAAGCAGACGCCGTCGCGCGCGATGTTGCGCGCGGTTGGATTCCAGGACGCGGATTTCCACAAACCGCAGATCGGGGTGGCCTCGACCTGGGCCAACCTCACGCCCTGCAACATGCACATCAACGAACTTGCGACGGAGGCGATCGCGGGCGTCGATGCCGCCGGTGCCAAGGGCGTGTTGTTCAACACCATCACGGTCTCGGATGGCATCTCGATGGGTTCGCCCGGCATGCGTTATTCGCTCGTGTCGCGCGAAGTGATCGCGGACTCGATCGAAACCGTCGTGGGCGCGGAAGGTTTCGACGGTTTCGTGGCGATCGGCGGATGCGACAAGAACATCCCCGCCTGTGCCATGGCGATCGCGCGGTTGAATCGCCCGGCGGTGTTCGTCTACGGCGGCACCATCAAGCCCGGCCTCAAGCGCCGCGACATCGTGTCGGTGTTCGAAGCAGTCGGCGGTCACGCCGCGGGACGCGTCTCCGACGAAGAGTTGCTCGACGTCGAACGTACGGCGATTCCCGGACCCGGCAGCTGCGGAGGCATGTACACGGCCAACACGATGGCCTCGGCGATCGAAGCCCTCGGGTTGTCGCTGCCTAACAGCTCCGCGCAGGAAGCGGTCGGCGGCGCCAAACGCGACGATTGCCGCCGCGCCGGCGCCGCGGTTGTCGAATTGATCCGCGCCGGAATCACGCCGTCGCAGATCCTTACGAAGAAGGCCTTCGAGAATTCGATCACGATGACGATCGCGCTTGGCGGCAGCACAAACGCCGTGTTGCACCTGCTTGCGATCGCACATTCCGCGCGAGTCAGACTCGGACTACAGGACTTCACGCGTATCGGTAAACGCGTACCGCTGCTCGCCGACGTGCGTCCCAGCGGCAGATACTTAATGTCAGAGCTCATCGCAATCGGTGGAATTCAACCCCTGATGAAACGTTTGCTCGACGCCGGCCTGTTACATGGCGACTGCATGACAGTCACCGGTCGCACGCTTGCGCAAAATCTGCGCGACGTCGCCGACTACCCTGTGGGGCAGGATATCGTTCGCCCGCTCGATCAGCCCATCAAGAAAGACAGTCACCTGGTGGTGATGAGCGGCAATCTCGCACCCGAGGGCGCGGTCGCGAAAATTTCCGGCAAGGAAGGACTGCGCTTCAACGGCACGGCACGTGTCTTCGACGGCGAAGAACGCGCGACCGCCGCGATTCTCGCGGGCAAGGTCAAACCTGGCGACGTCGTCGTGATCCGCTACGAAGGCCCGCGCGGCGGCCCTGGCATGCGCGAAATGTTGAGTCCGACCGGCGCCATCATGGGTCGTGGGCTCGGGGACAAAGTTGCGTTGATCACTGACGGAAGATTCTCCGGCGGCAGTCATGGGTTCGTGGTTGGACATATCTCTCCTGAAGCCGCGCTCGGCGGACCGATAGGCCTGATCCGGGACGGCGACCGCATCGCGATCGATGCGATAAAGCGCACACTGCAGCATGAAGTGAGCGCCGCGGAGCTGCGCAAGCGCCGCGCGAAGTGGCAGGCACCCAAGGCCTATGCAACGAAAGGCGTGCTCGCAAAATACGCGCGGACAGTGTCAAGCGCATCGCTTGGCGCGGTGACCGACTGAAAGTGAAAGACGCATTCACAATCAGCGTACTGTCGAGACAGTCTCACAGAGACCTGTTGTCAGGTCCGCGTGGTGCGGTTACAGTTCGGCGGCTTTGGATCGGCGCCGAAGCTATAAAAGTTGATGCGATTAACAAGAGAGTCATGCTCGCGCACATGGGGCAGACTTGGGGACGGAACGAACGAACGGTTGCACTGGTCGGAAAGCTTAGTTACTTTCCGCCACCCTGTTCGACGCGCCGATAATTTCACTCGCGACCACGGGAAAACATGGCCGCTTACGCACAAGACTCGAGTTTTTTCACCCGTCGCGGCATTGTTGTCGTGGCGATCACTGGTCTTCACATCCTCGTAGCCTGGGGATTCGCATCCGGTTTGGCCCAAAAGGTCATTCACCTCGTTGCGCCTCCGATCCAGGCTGACATCGTCGAGGAGATCAAGAAGGAAGACCAACCACCACCGCCGCCGCCGCCAGAGATGGAACGTCCGCCGGTTGAAGTGCCGCCGCCGGAGGTCTCGATCGACCTTCCGATGGAGACCACCAACACCGCGATTCAGGACGTCACTGACCGTGCGCCGCCGCCGGCACCGCCGCCGCCGCCACGTATTGCGGGTGCACCTGCAAAAATGACGCGGCCGGTGAATCCGGAGGACTACTACCCGCCGGGTTCGATCCGCCGGGAAGAGCAGGGCTCTCCGGTCGTTCAGGCCTGCGTGGGTCCGACTGGCAAGCTGTTACGCGAACCCGTGGTCACGGATACGTCTGGCTTTCCGGATCTCGACGGCGCTGCCGTAAAAGTCGCGAAGGCGACTCGTTACGCGGCGGCCACCGAGGGCGGTACTGCGCTGCCCGAGTCATGCATTAAATTCAAGGTCAAGTTCGTTCTCAAGAACAACTAGTCATTTACCGTGATGCGGTGCCTCGAGCACCGTTTCGCTTTTTCGTCATCGAGGAAATCATGGAACCTACTGCTGCTGCTGTCCCTGAAGTCACCAACCCGTACGGCGTCGAAGCTCTTTGGAGAGACGGCGGGCCGATTGCGCAAACGACATTGGTCATTCTCATAATCATGTCCGCGGTGTCCTGGTACATCATCTTCTCGAAGCTGTGGGATCAGCGCCGGCTCAAGCAGGGTGCGAAGGTGGTCGAGAAGCAATTCTGGAGTTCGGGCTCCCTTAAGGAAGCTGTCGACCGCCTGCCGAAAGACAATGACTTCCGCTTGGTTGCCGAAGACGGCCTGCGCGCCTCGGCCCACCATGAAGGCCGCCTCACGGATCGCATCGATCTGCACGAGTGGGTGACCATGTCGCTGCAACGCTCGGTTGACTCGGTCAACAGCAATCTCAGCAACGGTCTCGCGTTCCTTGCCACGGTCGGATCCACGGCACCGTTCGTCGGTCTGTTCGGAACCGTCGTCGGCATCCTGAAGGCGCTCGTGAACATCGGCGTCAGCGGCCAGGCCTCGATCGACAAGGTCGCCGGTCCCGTCGGTGAAGCGTTGATCATGACTGCCATCGGTCTGTTCGTCGCCGTTCCGGCCGTCATGGGCTACAACTGGCTGCTGCGCCGTAACAAGAACATCAGCGAGAGCCTGCGTAACTTCGCCTCTGACCTGCATGCGTATCTCGTGGGCGGTGCCCGCGTTGCGCAGGGTGCACCTGTTGCTGGTGGCAAGAAGTAAACCCGGTAACCCGGGTCTTACGTTTCACCAACAGAGGTAGAACACCATGTCGATGAGTGTCGGTTCAGGCAGCGACGACGGCGAGGCGGCTTCGATCGCGGAGATCAATACGACTCCGCTGGTCGACATCATGCTCGTGTTGCTGATCATCTTTCTGATCACGGTCCCCGTGATCAAGAAGATGGCGAATGTCGAAATTCCGAAAGCCAGCAACATTGTTACGGTGACCAAGCCCGAGAACATCACCATCCTGATCGACAAGCAGGGCAAACTTTATTGGAATACCGGCTCGATCGATAAAGAGGTGCTGTTCCAGCGAATCGTGTCCGAGGCGCGCAAAGTCCCGCAGCCGGAGTTCCACATCCGCGGTGATAAGGATGCTCGCTGGGAAGGCGTCGGGCGAGTCATCTTCAATTTGCAACGCGGCGGCATCGTGAAGGTCGGGTTCATTACTGAACCGGATCCCAACAGCATTCGCGTCACGCGCTGAGAACTGCGAGGTAATTTCGAATGTCAATGTCAGTGGGCGGCGGTTCCGAAGGCACACCGATGATGGAGATCAATACGACTCCGCTCATCGACGTGATGCTCGTGCTCATCATCGTGCTGATCATGTCGATTCCAGTCATGACTCACGCGACCAAGCTCGATATGCCGCAAACCACCAATCCGCCGCCGCCGGTTCGGCCTGAAGTCATTCAGCTCGATATCGACTTCGACGGCACGATTGTCTGGAACGGCACTGTGGTCAGCGGTATTCCGCAACTCGAGAGCTTCTTCCGTTCTGAGACGAACAAGGATCCGCAGCCCGAGATCCACCTGCGTCCCGATCGTCGTTCGCGTTATGAAACCACTGCGCTCGTAATGGCAGCGGCTCAGCGCAATCACATGAAGAAAATGGGCTTCGTGAACACCGCGGAGTTCCGCGACTAGCCAAACGCCTGAAACTATTGGGAAACTTTCTGCCGTCACGAGCATCAAATTTGCAGGATGTGTTGACGGTGGTTCGATCAAACCGAGCCGCGGCCTCTCAAAGACCGCGGCTCCTTTGTAAGGAGCGTCGGAAGTGCGTGATCGGTTAAAACTCGGAACCGCAATCGCTGTCATCGGCTTGGCTGGCATGACGTCCGCGGCGTTCGCGGCGGAAACTGCCGCTGCGCCTGCGGATGCTTGCGGCGTTCGCAAGATGACAAAGAAGCTCGAAAAGCCCCTGTCGAGCGCCCAGGATGCCCGCGGCACCAAGAACTGGCAGCAGATGCTGGACAAGGCGAACGAAGCGGAAGCCGTCCCGGTCGAAAAATCGCTCTACGATCAATTCTGGATCCACGAATTCCGTGGCATCGCCAATGCCAACCTAAAGCAGTACGCCGAGGCGCTGAAGGACCTCGAGGCAGCCCTCAATTCGCCTTGCATGACCGAAACCGACAAGGCGGGGCGTACCAAGCTCATCGCCCAGGTCGCCTACCAGGTCAAGGATTACCCGAAGGCCATCGAGTTCGGCAAGAAGGCGTACGACACCAGTGCCGACCCGGACATGGGCATCTACCTCGGCAACTCGTACTACATCCAGAACGATTTTGAAAACGCCGTCAAAGTGCTCAAGGACGTGGTCGCCAAGCTCAAGGCCGATGGCAAGAGCCCCGACGAGCAGACACTGCGCATCATTCAAAGCGCCTGCTACAACATCAAGGACAACGACTGCGTCGCCGAACAGATGGAGCAGCTCGTCCTGCACTATCCGAAGCCTAACTATTGGCAGGACCTCACCAATTCGCTGATGCGCGTCAGCAAGAACGACAAGGAACTGCTCAACATCCTGCGGCTCGCCGATGGCGTCGACGTGATGAACGATGCCGCGCAATACACCGAGATGGCGCAACTCGCGATGGGCCAGGGTCTGCCCGGTGAAGCGCAGGCGATCATCGAGAAGGGCCAGACCAAAGGCGCCTTCAAGGAAGGGCGCGAGAAGGCTCTCGCCACGCGCATCCTCGGCGAAGCCAAGACTGCGGTCGAGCTCGACAAATCGACGCTCCCCAAACAGGACGCATCCGCGCGTGCCAAGCCGACTGGCGACTCCGACGTCAAACTCGGCGCCGCGTACCTGAGCTACGGCGAGAACGACAAGGCGATCGAAGCCCTGCAGCGTGGTATCGCCAAAAGCGGCGTGAAGAATCCGGATGAGGCGGGTCTGTTGCTCGGCATCGCCTTCATGCGCGCGAACAAAAAGGCGGAAGCCACGACGGCTTTCGGCACGGTCAACAAAGATCCGGCGTTGACGCGAATTGCGAAGCTGTGGATTTTTAAGGCGAGTGCGACCTGATGAATACGAGGGTTAATTCTTCCTTTACGCGGAGTGTGCGTGTGTCTATTCGTAGAGCAATGATCGCGACCGCGGCGCTTGGTTTTCTCGGCGCCGGCTTGACCTCCACCGCAATGGCGCAGAGCGCCGGTTGCACCGGTGGTGGCAAGATCAGCAAACAGATTGCCAAGCCGATGGCAGCCGCGCAGGAAGCGATGAAGGCCAAGCGTTGGCAGGAAGTTCTCTCCAAGACGAAGGAAGCAGAGTCGGCCCCGGGCGCCAAATCCCAGACCGATCTGTACTGGATAAGCGAGTTCCGCGGCTACGCGTATCACTCCCTCAAGCAGGATTCCGACGCCGTCCGTGAACTCGAGAACGGGCTCAACTCCCCCTGTATGCCGGAAGCAAAGAAGCTCGAGCGCTACAAGAGCATCCTCGGCATCTACTCGGCGCTGCGTAACTATCCGAAGGTCATCGACTACGGCAATCGCGCGCTCAAGGTTTCGAAAGACCCTGATCTCATGGTTGCCGTTGCGCAGGCCTATTACCAGGCAGGTCAGAACAAGGACGCGGTTCGTGTCATGAACGAACTGCTGACCAGCCTTGATCAGCGCGGCCAGACTCCGAAAGAACAGCAGTTGCTGCTCATTCAGGCTGCCTGTGCGAAGGCCGGCGACAACTCCTGCGTCGCGAAGGTATTTGAAAAGCTGGTCATCCATTACCCGAAGCCCGAGTACTGGCAGAACCTGATGGTGGCGATCAACCGGACCGACACGGATGACGTGCAGAAGCTCAACGTCATGCGTCTCGCGGTCTACGTGAACGTGCTCAACGAGGGCGAGCAGTACAAGGAAATGGCGCAGCTCGCACTCGAGAACAAACTCGCCGGCGAAGCGCAGGCGGTCCTCGAGCAGGGTTTCACGAAGAACGTGTTCACGGATCAGCGCCTCAAGGATGTGAACACGCGTCTGCTGGCTGCCGCCAAGAAAGAGGCCGCTGCCGACAAAGCGGCTCTCCCACAGAATGAAGCCGCGGCTCGCGCTGCCGCGACCGGCGACGCCGACGTCAAGGTGGGTGCGCAGTACCTGGGCTTCGGAGATGAGGCCAAGGCCATCGAAGCGCTCCAGCGCGGCATCAAGAAGGGCAATCTCGCCAAGGGCGAGTCGATGCAGAAGCAGCGCGCTGACGAAGCCAACATGCTGCTCGGTCTGGCGTACTTGCGTAACAACAACAAGGCCGAGGCCGCGAAGGCGTTCCGCAGCGTGAAGGAAGATCCGACGATGGTGCGCATCGCCAAACTCTGGCTGCTGAACACCTGAAGCAGCCCTTCGACAGATCAATGAAAAGGCCGGGTCATTCCCGGCCTTTTCATTTCTGCGTCAGATCACGCCACGGGCGCGATAGGCGCTGATTTTTGCGGCGTCGAGCCCGAGCAACCCGCCGAACACTTCATCGTTGTGTTGTCCCAGTTCCGGCGCGGGAGTGCGAATGGAACTTGGACTGGCGGAGAGCCTTGGTGCGACGTTCTGCATGCGCAGCTTGCCGAAGTGCGGATGCGCCGTTTCGACGATGGCCTGGCGCGCCGCGAAGTGCGGATCGTCGAGCATGTCCGAGGCCCGGTAGATGAGCCCGGACGGTACGCCGCTCTTCTCGAGCAAGTCGAGCAACTCACGGGTGGCAAGCGTGGCGGTCCAGCTCGCGATCACTTCGTCGAGCTCGCGCTGATGGTCCCCACGCGCGGTGTGATCGGCATAACGCGGGTCGCGTGCCAGCGAAGGCGCGCCCATGGCCTCGCACAAACGCGCGAACACGGTGTCCTGGTTCGCACCGATCATCACGATGCCGTCGCGCGTCGGGTAGACGTTGGACGGCGCGATGCGTGGCAGGATCGGACCGCTGCGTTCGCGCACGTGACCGAGCTGGTCGAACTCGGTGACGAGCGACTCCATCATGTTCAGCACCGATTCGTAGATGGCCGCATCGACCACCTGGCCAACGCCGCTGCGCTCGCGATGATGAAGCGCGGCGAGGGTGCCCATGCAGGCATGAACCGCCGCGAGTGAATCGCCGATGCTGATGCCGACGCGTGATGGCGCCCGGTCGGCCTCGCCGACGATGTAGCGCAGCCCACCCATGGCTTCGCCGATTCCGCCGTAACCGGCGCGCTGGGAATAAGGTCCCGTCTGCCCATACCCCGACACACGGACCATGATCAGGCGCGGATTGATGGCCGCCAGCGTCTCCCAGCCGCAATCCCATTTCTCCAGCGTGCCGGGCCGGAAATTCTCGATGACTACATCAGCTTGTTTGACCAAGTCCTTGAAAAGCCTCTGGCCATCGGCTTGCCGCAGGTCGAGTGTCACGCCCTTTTTGTTCCGTCCGATCACCGGCCACCACACCGACGGCTGACCGCGCTTCTGTGGTCCCCAATGACGCATGGGGTCGCCCTGGCCGGGCGCCTCTATCTTGATGACCTCGGCACCCATGTCCCCCAGCAACTGCCCGCAGAACGGTCCTGCGATGAGCGTGCCGAGTTCCAGCACCCGAAGATCGGCGAGCGCGCCGGCGGGCTTTGTTTGCTTGCTGTGCATGCCGCGCGTTTCTACCGGCGCATCCCGAGGGGGTCAAGCTCAACAGAGGATAGAATTCGCGCCATGAATTCGAGCAGCATCGAGATCGTAGAGGTCGGACCCCGCGACGGTTTGCAGAGCGAATCGCAGATGCTGCCGACGGCGGTCAAGGTGGAGTTCGTCCAGCGTCTGCTGGGCGCCGGGCTGCGGCGCATCGAGATCGCAAGCTTCGTGAATCCCAAGCGTGTGCCACAGATGGCGGATGCGGAAGCCATGTTTACCGGGTTGGCGGGCGCGGCGCCGCAGTCCCGTTTCATCGGCCTCGTCCTGAACCGGAAAGGCTTCGAACGCGCCCAGGCTGCTGGCTGCACCGAGGTCGGCATGGCGATCGCGGCCAGCGAAAGCTTCAGCCAGCGCAACCAGGGCATGAGCGTCGATGAGGGCATCGAATCCTGGCTCGACATTGCATCGCTGGCACACGCCGCCGGCATCCGCGCTCAGATCACGATTTCGACGGCTTTCGGTTGTCCGTTCGAAGGCGAGGTTCCCGTCACGCATGTGCGCGACATTGCCGAGCGGCTCGCCGCCGGCAATCCGGATGAAATCGCGGTCGCCGACACCATCGGAGTCGCGGTGCCGACGCAGGTAACGGAACTCATCGGCGCGCTGCGCACGGCGTTGCCGAACGTGCGTCTGCGGGCGCACTTTCACAACACGCGCAACACCGGGTTGGCCAACGCCTACGCCGCCGTCGAAGCCGGCGTACTGGCGCTCGACGCGAGTTGCGGCGGCATTGGCGGCTGCCCCTTCGCGCCCGCGGCGACCGGCAACATCCCGACGGAAGATCTCATCTACATGCTGCACCGGATGGGTGTGCGCACCGGTGTCGATCTGCCGGCGCTGCTCGACACCAGCAAGTGGCTGCAATCGGCGCTCAATCACGCGGTGCCCGGAATGCTGGTAAAGGCGGGGATTTTCCCCGCAAACATCCGCACCGAAAATCCCTGACGATTTCATTAACAGGAGAATCAAGATGGCGATCAAGGTTGGCGACAAGTTGCCCGCGGGCACTTTCAAGGTAATGACCAAGGACGGTCCGGCGGACCTCACGAGCGATGCGCTCTTCACGGGCAAGACGGTCGTGCTGTTTTCGGTACCGGGTGCTTTCACGCCGACCTGCGATGCCAAACATCTGCCCGGCTTCGTCGACAAGGCCGGTGACTTCAAGGCGAAGGGCGTCGACACCATCGCCTGCATGGCGGTCAACGACGTGTTTGTGATGAATGCCTGGGGCAAAAATTCGAACGTCGGCGACAAGATCACGATGCTGGCCGACGGCAACGGTGACTACGCGAAGGCACTCGGCCTCGAGATGGATGGCCGCGGCTTCGGCATGGGTACACGCGGTCAGCGCTTCGCCCTCATCGTGAAGGATGGCGTAGCTACTCACGTCGATATCGAAGCGCCGAAGGAGTTCAAGGTCTCAACGGCCGAGAACGTCCTTTCGCACCTGTAAGAGCTACTTCCTGCTCGCGTCGATCAGTTTTTCCAATTCTGGAATGATCGTGAAGAGGTCGCCGACGATTCCAATGTCGGCGACCTCGAAGATCGGCGCTTCCGCATCCTTGTTGATCGCAACGATCGTGCGGGCATCCTTGATGCCCGTGAGATGCTGGATCGCCCCGGAAATGCCGATCGCGATGTAGAGCTCGGGCGCGATGATCTTGCCGGTCTGCCCGACCTGCATGTCGCTCGGCACGTAACCGGCGTCGACGGCGGCGCGCGATGCACCCACGGCGGCGCCGATCTTGTCGGCCAAGCCGTAAATGATCTTGAAGGCATCGGCGCTGGCGAGAGCTCGGCCACCCGAGATCACCTTCGATGCGCTTTGCAGATCCGGCCGATCGCTGCTCGCGGCCGCCAGATCGACGAATCGGGTATGCGAGGGCAGCTCGGCCGATGGTGTCACCGATTCGACTTTAGCGCTGCCGCCGCCGGCGGCCGCTTCGAACGACGCGATACGGATGGTCGCGACGATCTTCGTCCCCGCGGCAACCTCGACGGTGGTGATGGCATTGCCCGCGTAGATAGGCCGGCGAAAACGCGTGGCGCTCTCGATGCTCATGACGTCGGAGAGCTGGGGCGCATCGAGCAGCGCCGCGACGCGCGGCATCAGGTCCTTGCCGAACGTGGTCGAAGGCCCGAACACGTGCGAGAACGGCGCCGCGACTTCGGCCACTTGCGGCGCGAGGATTGCAGCCAGCGCGTGTTCGTTGGCCGCGTGGGAGACCTCGAGCACGCGCGCGACGCCTGCGATCTGCGCCGCCTGTGTCGCGACCGAAGAGCCCGGCGGAGCAAAGACCGCGACGACGATCTGCGCGTCGGCGAGTGAGGTTGCCGCCTTCACGCATTTCGCGGTGGATGCGTTGAGCTTTCCATTGGCGTGTTCCGCGATGACCAGTACCTGCGTCATACGAGACCCCGCTTGTGGATTTCGGCGAACAGTTCGGCCGTGTCCTTGACCATGATTCCGCGCTGACGCGCGGCTGGCGGCTCGGTTTTCGTCACTTTCACGCGCGAAGTGCCGACGCCGCCCAACTCGGCCAGTGGAATCGAAACCAGCGGTTTCGTTTTCGCCTTCATGATATCCGGCAGCTTCACGAACCGCGGTTCGTTGAGGCGCAGATCGGTGGTGACGACCGCCGGCAGATCGACTTCCAATGTCTCGAGGCCGGCATCGACTTCACGCGTCACGCGGGCGTTGGTTTCCGTCAGCTCGAGCTTCGAAGCGAAAGTGGCCTGCGGACGATTCCACAACGTCGCCAGCATCTGGCCGGTCTGGTTGTTGTCATCGTCGATGGCCTGTTTGCCGAGGATCACGAGGAACGGTTGCTCGCGTTCGACCAGTTTGAGCAGCACCCGCGCGACGGCCAGCGGCTCGAGCGCGGTATCGGCGACGACGTGCAATGCGCGTTGCGCGCCCATCGACAACGCATTTCGCAAGGTTGCCTGGCAGTCGGCGGGCCCGATGGTCGCGACGACCACTTCGTCGGCCCGGCCGCGCTCCTTGATACGCAGCGCCTCTTCGATCGCGATGGCATCGAATGGATTGATCGCGAGTTTGACGCCGTCGAGCATCACGCCCGATCCATCTGGCTTCACGCGGATCCGTACGTTGTAGTCGACGACACGTTTGATTGCGACGAGAATCCGTCGGGGATTTTGGGCGGTTTCCATCGTGTCGAGTGTAGCGGGAGTTGTGAAGGTGTTCGAGAGCGGGGCGGAAAGCGAGTGCTGATTTACGCGCTGCGGCGAATTGCCGGCCTCGTGCCCACGCTGTTTGTCCTATTGACGCTTTCGTTCTTCATCATCCGGCTCGCGCCCGGCGGTCCGTTCGACCAGGAACAGGCGCTGCCGGCATCCATTCGCGCCAACCTCGATGCCGCCTACGGCCTGGACCAACCGCTGTTGACGCAATACGGCCGGTATCTCGGCGGGGTGATCCGCGGCGATCTGGGCCCGTCATTCCGGTTCAAGGATTTTCGCGTGACGGAGCTGATCGGCGCAGGGCTGCCGCTCAGTCTAACTATCGGCTTCGCGGCGACGCTGCTGGCGCTGCTGCTGGGCGTGCCGCTCGGCGTGTACGCGGCCTGGCGGGCAGACTCCTGGACGGCCCGCGCCCTGATGAATTTCTCGCTGCTCGGCGTGGTGCTGCCGGGGTATGTGGTCGGCCCGGTCCTCGCGTTGGTGTTCGGGATCTATTGGCCGCTGTTTCGAGTCGCGGGGTACGAGCCCGGAGACCCGAGTTTCCTGGTGTTGCCGGTGGTCACGCTGGCGCTGCCGGTCATCGCTTACCTCGCGCAGCTCACGCGCAGCAGCATGCAGGAAGTGCTGCAATCGAACTTCATCCGCACCGCGCGCGCCAAGGGGCTCGAGAACCGCGTCCTGCTGTTCCGCCACGCCCTGCGTCCCGCGTTGATCCCGGTGGTTAGCTATCTCGGTCCGGCGGTGGCCTTCATCATCACCGGGTCGCTGGTGGTGGAAACCGTGTTCGGTCTCCCCGGCTCGGGCCGTTACCTGGTGCAGGGCGCGCTCAATCGCGACTACACGCTGGTGATGGGGATGATCCTCGTCTACGGCGTGTTCACGCTGCTGTGCAATCTGCTGGCGGATCTGCTCTACGGCTGGCTCGATCCGCGGGTGCGGCTCTCGTGAGCGGGCGAACTCGCGGCGCCCTGATCGTATTGGCAGTGCTCGCGGCCGTGGCACTGGCAGCGCCCTGGTTGAGTCCATTCCGGCACGACACCCTCGACTGGCAACATCTCGCGAGCCCGCCGGATTTTGCCAGCGGCCATTGGCTCGGCACGGACCGGCTGGGCCGCGACTTGTTCTCGCGCGGCATGCAGGCGATGCGGATTTCGCTGCTGATCGGCGTGTTGGCCGCGCTCGTGAGCGTCTGTATCGGCGTCGCCTGGGGCGCGACCGCCGGTTACATCGGTGGGCGCATCGATGCCGCGATGATGCGATTCGTCGACATCGTGTTCGCGTTGCCCTACATATTCATCGTCATCATCCTCTCGACGCTGTTTCCACGCGGCAGCATCGCGGCCTTGTTCATCGCGATCGGCGCGGTGGGCTGGTTGACCATGGCGCGCATCGTGCGCGGGCAAACATTGAGCCTGCGGCGCCGCGAGTTCGTCGACGCGGCGGTCGCCAGTGGCGTGACGACGCCGTCGATCCTGCGGCGCCACATCGTCCCGAATGTGGCCGGCCCCGTCATCGCATACGCCACGCTCAACATTCCGCAGCTGATCCTGTTCGAGAGTTTCCTGAGTTTCCTCGGGCTCGGCGTGCAAGAGCCTTTTGCCAGCCTGGGCAGTCTCATCAGCGAAGGCGCGCAGGAAATGGAATCGTCGCCCTGGATGCTGCTGGTGCCGGCAACCCTGCTCACGGTGTTGTTAGTCGCCTTCAACGTGCTGGGCGATGGCCTGCGTGCCACGCTCGAGTCGCGCGATGAGTGAGACGCCGCTGCTCTCGGTGAACTCGCTGTCGGTGGCCTACGCCGGTCAGCCGGTGGTCGACGGCGTCACCTTCGAGATCGCGCCGCGCCGCTGCCTCGGCGTGATCGGCGAATCCGGCGCGGGAAAGACCCAGGTCTTCATGGCGCTCATGGGTTTGTTGCCTCCGCAGGCGCGGGTGTCAGGAGAGGTGAAACTCGACGGCGCCGCGCTGCTCGAATCCGCCGCCGCGCAAGTTCGCGGCCGCAGCGTGTCGATGATCTTCCAGGACCCCATGACCTCGCTCACACCGCACCTGCGCGTGGGCGACCAGATCGCCGAGCCGCTGGTCGCGCATCGTGGCATGAGCTGGCAGGCCGCGCGCGCGCGCGCCGCGCAGCTGCTCGACCAGGTCCGCATGAGCGACGTGCCACGGCGAATGCGCCAGTACCCGCATGAACTCTCGGGCGGCATGCGCCAGCGCGCGATGATCGCAATGGCGCTGGCCTGCGATCCGAAGCTGCTGATCGCGGATGAACCGACCACCGCACTGGACGTGTCGGTGCAGGCCCAGCTGCTGAAACTGTTGCGCGACCTGATCCAGGAACGCGGCATGGCGCTGGCGCTGGTCACGCATGACATGGGCGTAATCGCAGCGCTGGCCGACGACGTGCTCGTCATGCGGCAGGGGAAAGTGCTCGAGCACGCGCCAGTGGAGCGCGTGCTCACGGCGCCGTCGCACGAGTACACCCGCGCCTTGCTGGCCGCCACGCCGCGCCTCGAAGCGCCTGGCCCGGCGCCACGGGCGGCGTCGAACGCGTCGGCTCCGCCCTTGTCGGCGCGCAACGTGAGCGTCCGGCACCGTCTGCGCGGCGGTTGGCTGGGCAGGGCGCGTTGGCTCGCCGCGGTCGACGATGTTTCGTTCGACGCCCATGACGGCGAGGCGTTGGGTGTGGTCGGTGAATCCGGCTGCGGCAAGTCGACGCTCACGCGCGCATTGCTCAGGCTCGGGCAAGCGTCCAGAGGCGAAATCGTGTGGTTAGGCCGAGCCGTGCAGGATCTCGGCGGCGAGGAGCTGCGCCGCCTGCGCGACGGAATGCAGGTGGTGTTCCAGGATCCGTTCGCGAGCCTCGACCCCCGCATGCGCATCGCGGACATCATCGCCGAGCCGCTGCGTGCGCTGCGCCCCGGCCTGAGTGCGGCCGGACGTTCGGAGAAAGTCCTGCGCATGCTGGATAGTGTCGGCCTGGGAGCCGGGTACGCCGAACGGCGCGGGCGCGAACTTTCGGGGGGGCAGTGCCAGCGCGTGGCGATCGCGCGCGCCATGATCCTCGAGCCCAAACTACTGGTGTGCGACGAGGCGGTGAGCGCGCTCGACGTGTCCATTCAGGCGCAGATCCTCGAACTGCTCGATGGCCTGAAGCGCGAACATGGCACCAGCATCGTGTTCGTCAGCCACAACCTCGCGGTCGTGCGCCGGCTGTGCGAGCGGGTGATGGTCATGTACCTGGGAAAAGTCGTGGAAGCCGGGCCTACCGCGGCCGTGTTCGCGGCACCGCGCCATCCGTACACCCGCATGTTGTTAGCGGCGGTCCCGCAGCTCGATCCGGCGCGGGAACGTGCGCGCCTGGATGCACTGGACGTGCGTGGCGAAACACCCTCGGCGCTCGACCGGCCGAGCGGCTGCCAGTTCCGCAATCGTTGCCCGGCGGCGCAGCCTCAGTGCGCGGCTTCGAGTCCAGGCACGGAAGACACCGGAAACTCTCATCAGGTGGCCTGCCTGAGGTGGCGCGAACTCACGAATTGAGCGCCAATTCGCGCTCGCGCCCGCTGCACGGGAGGCCGCTTCGCGTTATCCTCCGGACTCGCTTTTTCCAACGGAATTTTCGATGTCACAGGATCCACAGATTCGCGCCAGCGAAGGCTTGCGCCACGTCAAATACGAGATCCGCGGCCGGCTTGCCCGGCGCGCGCAGGAACTCGAGCGGCAAGGTTACGAGATCGTTCCGCTGAACATCGGCAACCCGGGGGCTTTCGGCTTTCGCACGCCCGAGACCATGCGTCTGGCGATGATCGAAAACATGGCAATGGCCGAAGGTTATTGTCACCAGAAGGGTATCTTCCCGGCCCGAGAAGCCGTGGTCATGCAGCAGCAGATGCGCGGCGTCAGCGGCATCAGCGCCGAAGAGGTCTTCATCGGCAATGGCGTGAGCGAGCTCATCGACCTGTCGCTGCGCGCATTGCTCAATCCCGGCGATGAGGTGCTCATCCCCAGCCCCGACTATCCACTCTGGTCGGCCGCCGTCACCTTGAACGGCGGCAAGGCCGTCTACTATCCCTGCCACTCGCAAAACGATTTCGTTCCCGATCCGGCCGAGATCGCCGCGCTGGTCACGCGCAAGACGCGCGCCATCGTCGTCATCAACCCTAACAACCCGACCGGCGCCGTCTATCCGCGCGCGGTGTGCGAAGCCATCGCGAAGCTGGCCGAGACGAACAAACTCATCGTGTTCAGCGACGAGATCTACGACCAGATGACCTACGAAGGCGTCGAGTCGATCCCGATGGCGACGCTGGTGAAAGACACCTTGTGCTGCACGATGTCGGGCCTGTCGAAGATCTACCGCGCCTGCGGCTATCGGGTCGGCTGGGCTGCTTTCAGCGGCAACCTGCGCGGTGCGGGCGACTACATGGACGCGCTCGAATTGTTGACCTCGCTGCGACTGTGCTCGAACGTGCCGGCGCAATGGGCCGTGCAAACCGCGCTCGGCGGTTATCAGAGCATCAAGGAACTGCTGGCGCCGGGCGGCAGGTTGTTCGAATCGCGCAAGGCCATTCTCGAAGCCACGCGAGCCAGTCGCTTCCTGCAGCTCGCGCCGCCCAAAGGATCGATGTATGCCTTCGTGCGCGTGAAGACGGATGAACTGCCGGATTTCGACGATCAGACTTTTGCGCTCGACCTGCTCGAGCAGAAACATGTCCTGCTCGCGCCGGGCACGAGTTTCAACGTGCCGTATCGCGATCACTTCCGCACCACGCTGCTGCCCGATGCCGCGTTGCTCAAGAAGGTGTTCGCGCGTATCGACGAACTGCTGACTTCATACGTTGGCCGTGCACCGACCGACAAATCGGCCGTCGTACATGCGGAGTCGCGTTTCAAGTAGTACTCCTAAGTTATTGAATAAGCAGCGACTACCACAGTCAATTTCCGACGCGCTCGAGAGCGGTGCCACGCTCATCGTGCCGAGCACCCAACGTCAGGCCGCGATTCGCGTGGCTTGGGCCGAGCACCAACGCGCGCGCGGCCTCGCAGTCTGGAACACGCCGCTCGTTTTGACGTTCGCGCAATTCTGCGAGCGTGCACTCGAAGAGCAGTGGGCTGAAGCCGCCTCTCCCGATCGTCTTCTGCCGCCCGGCGCCGAGTGGGCCTGCCTGCGTGAGTTGCGCCGCGAAGCCGGCGGAATGGCGGAGGCGCGCGCGCTGCTCAATTCATTGCGCACGCTTGCGGAGTGGCGCATCCCACGCGGCGCCGGCGCGTTGTCGTCGTCGCCCGAAGCGGAACTGCTGTCCGAGACGGGTGCTCAACTGATGCGGCTGTCGGCCGTGCAGGGCCGCAAGCCGCTGCGCGAATGGCTGCCGGATCTGCGCTCGACGGCGCAGAAGATAGTCACGGCAGGTTTTGCGACCGTACCGGCGTTGCACGCCGAAACATTGCGCCGACTCGGCGCCGATCTGCCGGCCCCGTCATCGCCTGGCGACGGCGGCGGGTTCAGCGTTACGGTCGCGGAGAACGACGAACACGAACTCGATCTCATCGCGCAGTGGTGTCGCGACCGGCTCGAGCGCGATCCCGAATGCCGCCTGCTGATCGTCGACGCGCGACTGCGGCAACGACGCGGACTCTACGAGCGGCTGTTGTCGCAGACGTTGACTCCGTCGGAGTGGTTCGGCAACGCGCCACGTGACTTCTCGACGGTTTTCACATTCGAAGGAGGGCGGCCGCTCGCGGAATTTCCGCTCATTGCGCACGCTCTGCTGACGCTGCGGCTCATCACGGGCCGCCTGCGGTTCGAGGAAGTCGTACGGTGGCTGAGATTGCCGTTCCTCGATCAGCAGGATTGCTTCGCGGGCGCGGCCGTCGAATCGCAGCTGCGCGAGGCGCGGCAACTGGAATTCAACGCGGTCGATCTGGTGTCGCTGCTCGAACGCAGCGCGGGTGAAAACCTGGCGGCGCAATCCCTGGCGAATCGCCTGAAGCTTGCGACCGTAACCCTGGGTGGTGAAGCGCGCACCCCCGCCGAATGGGCGCCGCGCACCCTGACGGCGCTGCGACAACTCGGCTGGTATGGATCGCGCACGTTGCGCAGCGACGAGCAGCAGACGGTCACGCGCTGGCATGCGTTGCTGGACGAATACTCCGCGCTCGGCGCGTGGTTGCCGCGCGGCTCGGCCAGCGCCGCCGCGAGTGCGCTTGCCGATCTCGCGGCCGAGCGCAACTTCGACGCGGCCAGCGCCGAGGCGCCGGTGACATTGACCGATTCACATGACGATCCGATCGTGCGCTACGACGGGATCTGGGTCGCCGGGCTCGACGCCGCGCAGTGGCCGGCGCCACCTCGGCCCGACGTGTTCATCCCATTCGGCTTGCAGGTTCAGGCCGGCATTCCCGCGGCGAGCGCGGCGGGCCAAACTACTGTCGCGCGCGCCTCACTGGCCGCGTGGCGGGCCAGCACTTCCACGCTTGCGTGTTCGTGGGCCCGACTGGAAGGGGATGTGCATCGCACGCAGAGCCCTTTGCTCGCACGTTCGGGTGGAGAGGCAAACCCGTCAACCGCCAGCACCATTCCGGCGCTGGCCCTGGCGACGCGGGCCGAACATCTCGAACTGCTGGATGACGAGCAGGGCGTGGCGATCGACACGAACTTGCCGGTGGCCGGCGGCGTCCGTCCGCTGCAACTGCAGGCTGAATGCGCCTTCCACGCGTACGCCGAGATGCGGCTGGCCGCGCGCCCGCTCGAAGCGCCGGCGCCGGGAATCGATCCGCGCGAGCGCGGCATGTTGCTGCACAAGGCGCTCGAGCTGATCTGGGAGAAGCTCAAGGGCCATTTCGAATTGACCAGCACCGACGACGCGGTCCGCAAGTGGATGGTCGGCAATGCCGTGGAAGCGGCCGTCATCTCGGTATTCCGCGGGTATGTGCCGGAGGAATTGCGACTCGCGGTCGACCGCGAGAAATTCCGACTGGAGCAATTGATCATCGCTCTGCTGGCGCTCGAGAGCCAACGTCCGGCCTTCGAAGCCGTCAGTCTCGAAGCACGGCGCGAGGTCGCGATCGCTGGCGGCCGCTTCGAAGTACGCATCGATCGCGTCGATTCCCTCGAGGGCGGTGGATTCGCCATCCTCGATTACAAATCCGGCGAGCCGCGGCCGCTGCGCTGGCTGGGCGACGTGCTCCGCGATCCGCAGTTGATCGCCTATCTGCTCGCCGAGGGCGGACGCAACGTCCAGGCGCTGGCGAACGTCTCGCTCGCCAATGGGCGGGCAAAATTCACCGGCAAGAGTTCGCGCAAAGGATTGTTGCCCGACGTGAACGGGCTGCCGGGACTCAGCATGCAGAAGAATCAGCCCGGCGAAATCGACGCCGCGTGGCGCGCGCAGACCGCGGAATGGATCCAGCTCGTGCGTCAGCTGGCCGCGGAATACATCGCCGGCCGCGCGACGGTCGAAGCCGCGCCGGATGTATGCCGGTTATGCGAGTTGACCACGCTCTGCCGACGCGTCGAACTCGCGGACGACAACGAGCGCTTCGGGGACTCAAATGAGTGATCTCGAAACCGCCGACGCGCAGGCTCGCGAACGGGCGCTCGCGGTCGATGAATCCTTCATCGTCCAGGCACCGGCGGGCTCGGGCAAGACGACCGTGCTCACCCAGCGTTATCTGCAGCTGCTGGCGACCGTCGACGAACCGGAGCAGGTGCTTGCGATCACGTTCACGCGCAAGGCCGCGGGCGAGATGCGCGAACGGGTACGACAGGCGCTGGATGGAAACATCACGGTGAAATCGCCGGCCGACGAGCTCACCTTGCGCCTTGCGACGGCGGCGCGCGTTCGGGCGGCGCAGCGCCGGTGGGGCATCGAAGACAGCACCGCGCGCCTGCGGATCCAGACCATCGATTCGTTCAACCATTACCTCGCAAGTTCGTTGCCCATCACTTCGCGCAGCGGTTTCGCGCGCGGGGTAGCCGATTCTCCCGACGATCTTTACAACCTCGCGGCGCGCGAGACGATGCGCCATGCCGAAGCCGACCCCGAGTACGGCAAGCAACTCGAACTGTTGCTGCGGCGACTCGACAATCGCTGGTTGCGTCTCGAGGACCTGATCGCCGCCATGTTGCCGCGGCGCGCGGAGTGGTTGCCCAACCTGCCGCAGTTGTCAGGCGAGGATCTCGTGCCGCGCATCGAGGCCAGTCTCACGGCGATCGTCAGCGAGGAGTTGGCGAACGCCGCGACTTTGCTGCCCGCCGGATTCACGGAACAGGCCAGCCGACTGGCGCGATTTGCCGCGGGCAATCTCGATCCGGATGCCCATGCCGACGTCGGCGTGTGGCGCGACTCGCCGACGCTGCTCACGTTGTCGCTGGCCGATCTGCCGCGCTGGCGCTTCGTGACGCGGCTTGCGCTGACCGCGGAAGGCACGTTGCGCAAACTGCTCAACAAGACGATGGGTGTCCCCGCCGACGATCCGGATGCCCGGGCACTGCGGGACGAATGGAAGCAGACGCTCGGCGAGTTCGACTCGCGTCAGGCCGCGGCGCTGGCGCGGATCGGAGCGTTGCCCGAACCCAGAATCCCGGAGAAGGCGCGGCGCGCGCTCGATGCGCTGGCGCGCATCCTGCTGCTCGCGGCGCAACAGCTCACGTTGGTGTTCAATGCCGCGGGTGAATGCGATCACCCCGAGATCGCCGGCGCCGCGCGGCGCGCGCTGACCGAGAACGCCAGCCCGACGCCGCTCGCCGAACGGTTGGGCACGCGCCTCATGCACGTGCTGGTTGACGAATTTCAGGATACCTCGCGCGATCAATACGACCTGTTGCTGTCGCTCACGCAGGACTGGTCCGCGGGCGACGGGCGCACGCTGTTCGTGGTCGGCGATCCCATGCAGTCCATCTACGGCTTTCGTAACGCCGAGGTCGGCCGTTTCGCCACGGTGCGCGATGGCGGGCTCGCGAACGTGCGCCTGACGCCGCTCGAGCTGCGGCGCAATTTCCGCTCGGCGCCCGCGCTCGTGCATTGGTGCAACGACGTGTTCGCGCGCGTTTTTCCGGCGGAGGACGACTCGCGCAGCAGCGCGGTTCGCCACCTGGCAAGCGTGGCGGCGCGCGCGAAACTCAAGGGTGAACCGCGTGTGTATCGCGTCGGGCTCGATGGTGGCGCGCGGGCCGAGGCGCAGTCCGCTACGCGGTTGATCGCCAATATCCGCCGCGACCGTCCGGACGAATCGATCGCGGTGCTGGCCAGCGCCCGCACACACCTGCGCGCGATCCGCACAGAACTCGCGCGCGCCCAAGTGCCGTTCATCGGAGTGAATCTCGAACCGCTCAGCGACGTGTCGGTCGTGCGCGACCTCGAAGCGCTGCTGCGGGCGCTCGATTCTCCGCTCGATCGCATCGCCTGGCTGGCGGTACTGCGGGCACCGTTCGTGGGATTGGCCTTGCCCGATCTCACGCGTGTCAGCGAAGCAGCGGGCGCCGACACGATCGTCACGGCGCTGCGCAACGGAATTGCCGGGGTCACACCGGATGGCTTCGAGCGCCTGCTGCGCGCGACGCCGATCCTCCTGTCGGGCTGGAGTGAACGCGAACGAGAGAGCCGCGCGCATGCGATCGAGCGCGTGTGGCTGGCGTTGGGCGGAGCGGCCACGTGCAGCGGCGCCGCGGACGTCGCGCACGCGCGCCGGTTTCTCGCGGCAGTCGATGAAGCAGACCAGCAGCGCACGCGCGGCCGTGCACAGGACCTGCAGCGCATGATGCAACGGCTGTACGCGGTCGATCCCTCGCAGCCAGACGCGGTGTCATTGATGACGATTCACGGCGCCAAGGGTCTCGAGTTCGACCACGTGTTCGTGCTGGGCATCGGCTTGCGCGGGCGCGGCGACGAGTCGCGGCTGCTCAACTGGCTGCAACTGCCGCGCAAGGATGGACGCGATCACCTGATCATGGCGCCGCTGCGCTTTCGCGACCAGGACGACGCAGAGGACGACGACGACATCAACCAGTTCCTGCGCGGCATCCATCGCGACCGCGCCATCGAAGAGCGCGCGCGACAGGCTTATGTTGCGCTGACCCGCGCTCGATATTCCCTGCATGTGTACGTGCACCCGCGCACCACGGAAAAAGACGGAGTGTTCTCCTTCGCGCCGCCGTCCAACACGCTGCTGCACAATCTGTGGCCGGCGTTGGGCGAGCACATGAGCCAGTTCGAAACCATCGGCGCCGAAAACACAGATGAAATCGTGCTGCCCGCGGTCACGCAGCAGCGGCGGCGCCTGCCGCGGCAGATACCGGCCTGGCAAATTCCGCCGGACGTGCTCGCGCGCGGCGAACTGGTGCCGGTCAATGCCGAAGAAGATGCGATCGAATTCAGCTGGGTGCGGCAGACCGCGCGGCGCGTCGGCACGGTGGTTCACGAGGCGCTCGAAAGGTTCGCCCACGGCAAACTACCGGGCGAGGATGAATTGACCGCGCTGCGCGCACGGCTCGAATCGCGGCTGCAGGCACTCGGCGTCGAGGGCACAGCGGCGGAGGCGGGCGCCGAACGCGCGTTGCAGGCTCTGCGCGCTACGCTCGCCGACGAACGCGGGCGGTGGTTGTTTGATGCCGGACATCGCGAGGCGCAGTCGGAGCTGGCACTGTCGGGCGTACGCGCAGGGCACATCGTGAATGCCGTGATCGATCGCACCTTCGTTGCCGATGGCACGCGCTGGGTCGTGGATTTCAAAACCAGTCCGCACGAAGGTGGGGATCTGCCCGCGTTCCTCGATGCGGAAGCGCTGCGTTACGAAGCGCAGCTCAAACGTTACGCGCACCTGGCGCGCGGCCTCGGCCTCGAGCCGGTACGGGCCGGGCTGTATTTTCCGTTGCTAGGCGCGTGGCGAGAAGTGGCAGTCGACTAGGCTCGAAGGCGCGGCTAGAAAGAACCCTCGAAGGAGAATGTGGTGCGTCCGGACGCATCCGGCCGTGCGCCCAACGATATCTCCCGCACCATCGATTCGGCCTGCGCGGTGCGGCCCGTGATGAATCCGCTGACGAGATAGGCGTTGGGCGGCGTGAGCGTGAGCGTGCCGTCGAGCGCGAACGGGCCACCCGTGTCGCGCAGCTTGCCGACCACCGTGCCGTCGGGCTGCGCGACTCCATCGAAAGTCAGCCGGTAAGACCCGAGTTCCAGGGGACGGGCGCCGACTTGACGCAGGTCGGCAAGATCGAGCGTGCCTTCGAGCTGGCGAGGCGCGAGCGCAGTGCCAATCACCACGCGCTTGAGATCGATCGAAACGGTGCCGCGTTTGTCAGGCGGCAGATCCGCGATGAAGGCGGGATCGAGCGGAAACCGCGCCACGACATTGCGCAATTCACCGACGCCGCCAAAGCTGGTATCGACATCCGCCTGTGCGCTCAAGGCGCCGCCGCGAACATCCACGTCACCGCTCAATTTGCCGCCGAGCGCGGCGCCCGCCGCGAAATTCCAGGTGGCATCGCCAAGCTTGTTGTTCTGGACAGTGAGACCGAGACACTCGCCGTGCCAGATGGAGCCCGCAAGACCGGTGCAGCGCGCCTGCGGCGGCAAAAAGGCAGCAAACCAGGAGGCGGGTAGATAGAGAGCCAGGACGATGAGGAACACCGCGAGGCCGGCGATGACCGTGAGCAGCAGCGTGCCGCGTTTCATCAACCCACCTTCAGGACGAGACCCGCATTCACCAGCCCGACTTCTCCGGCGGATTCGATTTCCGCCGACTCGATTCGCACACCGTGCTGCTGCGAGAGGCGCGCGAGCCAGGCCACCAGTGCGTCGAAGGGCGCCTTGTCGAGGCGGATGCGCAAGCCCTTGTCGCCGGTCGGCTGGCTGCTCGACAGCGATTTCCCGAGCCCGCTTTCACGCGCCGAGCTGTCGATCAACACCACGAGGGATTCGGCGCTGGCGATACCGGCCGCGCCAGGGCCCGCGGCCGCGACCTGCGGTGCGACGCTCTGGATGAAAGCCAGGTCACCTTGTTTGGTCGTGATGCGCGTGCGCGCCAGCGAGATCTGGGTGTTCAACGGCACGATGATGGCCAACAAACTGAGCACCACCACCACGGCGCCACCGATGGTGACGACACGACGATCGCGTTCGGAGAGGTTTTCGTACCACGCGCGCATCAGGCGCCCGCCTTGCGGATCCGCAGCTGGCCGCTGTAGCTGTCACCGCTGGCACTGCCGCTCAGGATGTCGGCCTGGAAGCTTGCGCCGCGCAGTTGTTGGCCGATCGCATCCAGGCTGGCCGCATCGGGCGCGTTGATGCGCAGGTTCAAAGTGCCGTCGCGGAAGGTGATGCCCTCGATCTTCGCGGAAGGAGCGGCGGAGCGCGCGCTCGCGACCGCCGACAAGGCCGGCAGCAATGCGCCACCGCCGCCCGCGCCGCGAATCTCGGCGAGGCGCTTTTCCACCCGGCGACGCGCATTCGTCGCGTTCTGCTCTCCGGGCATGGCGGTCCGGAAAATTTCCTGGATGCTGCTGTCGAGCGCAGCTTCGCTCTTTCGCAGGCTCGACAGTTCGAAATAACGTGCGCCGATATGCAGGCACAGCAGCGAGCCCGCGAGAATCGCGGCGATGCGCCAGGCGCGCCAGCCCTGTTGCAGCGATGACGCCACCGCGAATGCGCCCTGCAGTAGATTGACGGCATCGCCATTCGCAGCCGCGGGAGCCAGAACCGCCAGCGGGCCCGACGGCAACAGCTGCACTTTTACGCCGGTGAAGCGGTCGCGCAGTGCATCGATCTGCAGCTGATGCGCTTCCCACTCGTCGTGCCCGGAGTACAACAGGAGCCCGAGCGGGGCGGGCTCGAGCCCGGCAACCGCCGAGACCTGCGTTGCCAATGCCATCTCGAAGGCATCGGGGATCGACAACGCGGGCAACACATGCGGCGGGCCGTCGGCAGCGCGCAACGTGATCGAGTCGCCCTCGAGCAGCGCGATCAACTGGCCGGGCATCGCCGGTAACAACGTCGATTCCGGGTAGATGGCGTTCGGCGCGAGTCCGGCGGCGGACAGTTCAGCCAGCCAGCCTTCGAGGCGGGCGCGTTGCACGACCACGACCGGAACACGGCCCGTTTCCGCCGAGCGTTCGCCGATTGCGAAGTGCAGATTTTCGATTTCATCGGCGACGCGTTCTTCGAGCGCGTACGGCACGACCAACGCGAGTTTCGCCGCACCCTTCGCCGGAGCATCACTGTCGGTCGCGAGAACCTCGCCGGCGGGCACGATGACGGCGATGCGCCGACCCGCGCTCATGGCTGTCGCCTGCGCAAGGTCGCCGGAGAGCGCGTTGACCACCACCTGGCCGTCGCTGTTGCACACCAGGAAGCGTGCCGGGGCGCCGTCGCGCAGATGGATTACCAGGGTCTCGCTCATCGGTTATTCACTTCCAAAACTGCGCTGGATCGTCCGTACCGTGTTGTCAGGCTCGCGGAATAGAACACTGTACAAAACGAACTCCGCAGTGCCAATACGAATGTTGGTGCGCAGCCGGAACCATTGCGACGTTTCGTCGGCACGGGCGTCGGCCTTGGCTTTTCGCGCCGGGTCGGCGATGACTCCGGAAAAGACCGCCTTCGTCACGCGACAGGACTGGCTCGCGGCACCCGAACCCTGCTTGCTGAAGTCGACGTTCGCGAACTCGGTCTGGTTCTGCGGATCGTTACGGTTGAGGTCGATGATCAGCCCAATGCCCGTGCAGGTGTTGAACTTCACGTCGTTGGGCAAAGCGGCGATGTACGGCGCGATCTTGGCGTAGTTCTCGGCGCCGAACCCGGGAAACGCCAGAATCTCGGACGTGTGGCTGATGAAGGTGTTCGGCGGACGATAGGGCGGCGTCTGGGACAGGTACAGAGTGTCCTCACCGCCCTGACCGTACGGCGCGATGTCCGTATCTATCCAGTCGACCAGGAAATCGGCATAGCGGACATCGATATTCAAGTCGCTCAGCAGATGCTGGAAAATTTCAATCTGATCGGTATCCGCGACGAAGCTTCCGGTGGCGGCGTCCCATTTCACGACGCTGTTGAGATTGAAGCGCGCGGCAAGATCCTCGACGGTCGCCGCGATCCAGATTCCGGTGCCTTCGATCTCCGTCGGCGGGAATGGCTGCGCCCAATCCTGGTCGAGCGTCGTCTTCGCCGAGCCGCCGCTGTTTTCGAGCGCGAGATCGGCCAGCGCTTCCGCCGCCATGCCGGCCTGCAGCGCCTGTTCGAGCGTGAAGGTCGCGGCGGCGCGGCGAGCGGCCATCGCCTTGTTGTAGGTGATGGCGGCGGCAAGCGTGGTGGCGATCGCAAAAATCGTGATGGCGACGAGCAGGGCCACGCCACGCTGACGAAAGTGCCTCACGTCGGGACCTCGAACACTCGCTGCACGCGGCCCCAGTCTTCGAGCACCAGCGTGAGTTCGATTGCCATCGGCCGCGGCAGCAGGACCTCGTCGATGCTTGCAGGCCCTACCGGACCGTTCACCGTGAGGATCGGCCATTCGGTACGCCAGGTGCGCGAAGCTGGATCGAGGAACCGGATTTCGACGGTCTTCAGGCGCGTCAGGATGATGCGCTGGCGCGGCTCCGTGGCCAGGGCCGCATCGAGCGAAAGCCAGTGTTCGCGCACCAGCGATCCGTCGATGAAGCGATAACGCACGCGTTGCTCCGCGGGGCGCTGCACGCCGGCCGGATTGCTCCAGCCCGTGCGTGAAAACACCACCAGGGTGTCGTCGCGATTGTTGGCGACGATGGCCGGCAGCAGCTGACCATTTCCCTGCGTATCGCGCGCGGCGCGCGGCGCCAGCTGCGCGAAGTCCTGCGCGATGACGCGCATGCCGCGCTGGATCTCGGTGATACGCGCCTGCGAGACCTTGAGGGATTCGTTGTAGACCAAGCCTTGATTGAGCGCCCGGTAACCGATGGCGAACATCACCGCCGCGATGAAGATCGCGATCATGACCTCGACCAGCGTGAAACCGGCGCGCCGCATCACATATCCGTCCGCGGCGTCGTCTGTGGCGGGGGCGTGCGGGGATTACCAGGATTACCCGGCTTGCCGGGATTGTTCGGGCTGCCGGGAACTCCCGGAGCGCCCGGCGTGTTGCCCGGACCTCCCGTCCCCGGATTGTTAGGTCCGCCGGTGATGTTGCCGCGCCACGGTGTTGCGATTGCCGACGCCCGGGGCGAGCGTGCCGAGCTGACCACGCCAGTCACGGTGGTCGTCCACGAGACACTCGCGAGTTCGCCGCCGCTCGGGGAACTGTCGGGATCTTTCTGCGCGGTGGCCTTCTGGGTGTCGCGCGTATCGTCGACCGCCTCGCCGGTCGGACGCGCCCGCACGTCGACTCGAAACATCCCTTTGATCGGCAATTCCACGACTTCCTGTTCCCATTGCCAGCGCATGCCGCCCATCACGGTGTTGCCGGCGCGTTTTCCCTTGTCGGGCATCAACACCGCGGTACGGATTTCCGCCAGCCGGTTGAGCGCCACCCATTCGGCCAGGGTCTTGTCGCGCAGGTAACTGATGTTGCTCGCCGCGGACGTGAGCGTGCCTAACAAGGCGCCGACCGACATCGCGACGATGGCGAGCGCGATCAGGACTTCGATCAGCGTGAAGCCGCGTGCCGGCTTGGGACCGCGCATGACCTTCATGGCGCGCGCGCCTTGGCGTTCGCCTGCTTGTCCGCTTCTGTTTCACCCGGCAGCAGCAGCTGGATATTGGTCTGCTCATCGGAATAGATCCGCGCCTGTTCGCCGCCGCCTTCCCGTTTCAACATCACTTCGAACGACGACAGGTCGCCGTTGGCGAAGAAGAGGATCGTCGGCGCGAAGTCCTCGATTTCCTTTTTCTTCTCGTCGAGCACGATCTTCCGGCCGTCCACCACTACCGAAGGCTCGAGGCCTTCGGGAAACGTCCGCACCCGCAACGCGTCGTCTTCCTCGACCGGCCGCCATTCATTACCGAGGACATCGAACACCACGAAGGAATATTCCCGGTCGTTGATGCGAAAGCCGTAGTCGCGGGTCTGCAGTTCGGCCTGTTCGCGCACGTAATCGAACAGTGCATCGAGCTTCTGGGCTTCGCGCTCGAGTTGTTCGTCATGGCGGCCGCTGCTGAACGTGACGATGAAAACGGCCGTGATGACGCCAATGATGACGACCACCACCATGATCTCGATGAGCGTGAAACCGCGCGCACGCCCTGACGTTGCGCGCGCCCGGTTACTAATCGAGGTTCCAGTTGCCGATGTCGGCATTTTCGCCTTCACCGCCTTCCTGGCCGTCGGCGCCGAACGAATACAGGTCGAATTCCTGTCCGCGCGTTCCCGGAAAAACGTACTGGTAGGGGTTGCCCCAGGGATCATTGCTGACGCGTTTAAGATAGCCGCCGTCGCGCCAGTTGCGCACGGTCGGGTCGTTCGGACGCTGCACGAGCGCGCTCAACCCAAGGTCGGTGTTCGGATACTTGTAGTTGTCGAGCTTGTACATCGTGAGACCACCTTCGATGGCCTGGATGTCGCTTTTGGCCTTGGTGATCTGGGCTTTCGAAAGGTTGCTGAAAATATTGGGCAGAATCACCGCCGCCAGCAGGCCGATGATGACCACGACGACCATGATCTCGATGAGCGTGAAGCCGCGGGCGGAACGATGAAGTCGCGAGTGCATGAAGACCCCGTCAGGAGGGCAAAATCGGGTGGCGGATGATAGCAAATGAACGCTGATCTCAGAGGTAAAGGGTTAGCCGCGGTGGCCAAGTCGCTCAATTGCGACCGCGGCTACGGCTTGGCGTTGCTAGCGGTCTGTGCGCTGCTGGCGCTGCCCGTCCTCGGCGGGGAAGCCGTCCGTGACGCACTGAGTTTCGACCGTGCCGCCATTGGCGCCGGTCAGTGGTGGCGGCTGCTGACCGGGCACTTTGTTCACCTGGACGCCGAACATGCGCTCCTCAACGGCCTGGGCGTGGTGCTCATGTGGGCGCTGTTCGCGCGCGATTATTCGCCGCTGCGTTGGGCGGCTATCTATTTATTCGCGGCGCTCACCATCAGCGCCGGCCTGTGGTTCCGGAATCCCGAACTCGAATGGTACGTAGGCGCCTCCGGCGCATTACACGGCGTAATGACCGCCGGGACGCTGGCGCATCTCAAACGCCGCGACCTCGACGGCTGGATTCTCGCGGCATTCATCATCGCGAAACTTTCCTACGAACAATTCGCGGGCTCGATGCCGTTCGCCGGCGCCGCCAACACGATTGTCGACGCACATCTCTATGGCGCCGCGGGCGGACTCGTAGTCGCATTTTTCCTGAAGTCGCGCCGCGAGCCGCTCTAGGCGCCGCGTCCGGACACTGCCGCTATACTTCGCCGCCATGTCAGCAAACAACTCAATTGCATTCGTGTTTCCGGGGCAGGGTTCCCAGTCGATCGGCATGCTCGGCAAACTCGCCGCGGCGCAGCCCATCGTGCGCGCCACCTTCGATGAAGCATCGAAGGTGCTCGGCTACGACCTGTGGCAGTTATGCGCGAGCGGCCCGCTGGAAGACCTGAATGCCACCGAACGAACCCAGCCCGCGATGCTGGTCGCGGGCATCGCGACCTGGCGCGTGTGGCTTGCGCGCGGCGGCACGTTACCGGGAACAGTCACGGGACACAGCCTCGGCGAGTTCACCGCGCTGGTGGCCGCGCAGGCGATCGACTTCGGAACTTGCGTCGACCTGGTGCGCTTTCGCGGGCAAGCTATGCAGGCGGCAGTGCCGGCGGGCACGGGCGCGATGGCCGCATTGTTAGGCCTCGAAGACGCCGAGGTCGAAGTTGCCTGCCGCGAGGCGGCTGCGGCCGGTGGAGTGGTCGAGGCCGTCAATTTCAATTCGCCCGGCCAGGTCGTCATCGCCGGCGAAAAATCTGCCGTGTTGCGCGCCATCGAAGCCGCCAAGGCGCGCGGCGCGAAGCGTGCGCTCGAACTACCCGTGAGTGTGCCATCGCACAGCAGTCTCATGAAGCCGGCCGGCGCGCGGCTCGGCGAGCGGCTTGCCGCCATCGAGATCCGCACGCCGCAAATCCGTTATGTGAGCGCTGTCGATGCGCAGGAACACAGCGCCGCCGATGACATCCGCGCGCTGCTGATACGCCAGTTGTCGAGCCCGGTCCGCTGGACTTCGACGGTGGCGGCGCTCACCGGCGGCGGCGCCAGCCGTATCGTCGAGTGCGGACCGGGCGCGGTGCTCGCGGGCCTGGTCAAACGCATCACGCGCGGTGGCGATACGCAGACGTTCGCCCTCGAAACTGCCGAAAACTTCGATGCCGCACTGGTCGCGGCGTCGGCCTGAGAAGGACACATGCTGCAAAATGATATCGCGCTCGTGACGGGTGCTTCGCGTGGAATCGGACAGGCCATCGCCAAGGCGCTCAGCCAGGCGGGCGCCAAGGTAATCGGTACGGCGACCTCGGAGGCGGGTGCCGCCGGCATCTCGTCGTGGCTTGGAAGCAACGGCCGCGGCGCGGTTCTGGACGTCGGCAGCGCGGCGTCGATCGACGCCCTGTTAGGCGATCTCGATAGCCGCGGCGAGATGCCCACCATCCTGGTGAACAATGCCGCAATCACGCGCGACACCTTGCTGTTGCGCATGAAACCCGACGATTGGGATGCGGTCATCGCGACCAACCTCACCAGCGTGTTCCGGCTTTCGAAAGGCGTGCTCAAGCGAATGATGAAGGAGCGGCGCGGCCGCATCGTGTCACTGACGTCCATCGTCGGCCTGACCGGCAATGCGGGGCAGGCAAACTACGCCGCCGCGAAGGCCGGCATCCTGGGGTTCACCAAATCGCTGGCCAGGGAAATCGCCTCGCGCGGCATCACGGTCAACGCTCTGGCGCCGGGGTTCATCGATACCGACATGACCCGCGCCCTGAATGACGAACAACGCACCGCGTTGACCGGCCAGGTGCCGATGGGACGCCTGGGAACGGTCGAAGACATCGCGGCGGCGGTGCTTTTCCTGTGTTCGCCGGGGGCGAGTTACATCACGGGCGAGACTCTGCACGTCAACGGCGGGATGTACATGGCCTGAAAAGGGGGCCGCGTAAGCCTATTAGTGGGCGGTTTGCAACAGGCAAACCACCCAAAAATCAAACAAAAATCAAACCAAAACAAGCACTCACAATTTGACAGCGTGGCGGCAGAACAAACGTTGCCCTAGAATACGCGCCCGCTGCGGTTCCCCGGGGATACGCCGCGACAAAAACATCCTATTGAGGGCGAATCAGAAATGAGCACGGTTGAACAGCAGGTGAAGGCGATCGTCGCCGAGCAGTTGGGCGTCAAGGCAGAGCAGGTAGTGAATGACGCTTCTTTCGTCGATGACCTCGGAGCCGATTCGCTCGACACGGTCGAACTGGTGATGGCGCTCGAAGAAGAATTCGAGATTGAAATTCCGGACGAAGACGCCGAGAAGATCACCACTGTGAGCCAGGCAATCAGCTACATCTCTGATCGCCGCAAGTCCTGAGATCTTTGCCGCGGAGACTTGCGCCGGCCATGACCCGCGCGACAACCGCATTCCTTTTGAACTCACTTCTTAGAGGATAGTGTGTCCAGCCGACGTGTCGTCGTTACCGGGCTCGGTATCGTTTCGCCAATCGGGAGTGACGTTGCCACGGCGTGGGCCGCGATTCTCGCGGGCCGCAGTGGCATCAAGCCGATCACCCGCATCGATGCGACTCCCTTCGCGACGCGGTTCGCGGGCGAAGTTACGGGCTTCGACGTTGCGGCCTATATCTCGCCCAAGGAAGCCCGCCGCATGGATCCGTTCATGCATTACGGCATGGGCGCGGGCATTCAAGCCGTGGCGGATTCGGGCCTCGATTTCACGAAGGAGAATGGCGACCGTTGTGGCGCCATCATGGGTTCGGGCATCGGCGGCCTCGCGGGTATCGAAGACGAGGCCATCACCTGGGAACGGACTCACAACCCGAAGAAGACTTCGCCGTTCTACATCCCGAGCACCATCGGCAACATGGTGGCCGGTCACCTCTCGATCCGGTTCGGGCTGCGCGGCCCAAACCTCGGTGTCGTCAGTGCGTGCACGACCTCGACTCATGCGCTCGGTTTCGGCATGCGCTGTATTCAGTATGGCGATGCCGACATCATCATCGCGGGCGGCTCGGAGTGTGCGACGACACCCACGGCGCTGGCGGGCTTCAGCCAGGCGAGGGCCCTGTCGGAGCGTAACGACGATCCCGAGAGCGCGAGCCGTCCGTGGGACAAGGACCGCGACGGATTCGTCATGGGTGACGGCGGTGGCGCCGTGATTCTTGAAGAGCTGGAGCATGCCAAGGCGCGAGGCGCGACGATCTATGCCGAGATCATCGGCTTCGGCATGAGCGGCGACGCATTCCACATCACCGCGCCGCCGGAAGATGGCGCCGGTGCGCGGCTCGCCATGCAGAACGCGTTGCGCGACGCGAAGCTGAATCCTGCCGACATTCAATATCTGAACGCCCATGCGACCTCGACACCGCTCGGGGACAAGGCTGAGACCGTGGCGATCAAGAATGCCTTCGGCGACTACGCCTACAAGTTGCCAGTGAGTTCGACCAAGTCGATGACCGGGCATCTGCTGGGTGCGGCCGGCGTGGTCGAGGCCATCTTCTCGATCCTGGCGATCCGCGACAACGTCGCGCCGCCCACGACTAACTACCACACGCCCGATCCCGACTGTGATCTCGACTACGTGCCGAATACCGCGCGCCCGGTCAAGATCGATGCGGCGTTGTCGAACTCGTTTGGATTCGGCGGCACCAACGGCTCGTTGATCTTCCGCCGCTTCAAGGGCTGATCTCCGTTTCCGCGTGGACGCCCGCGCGCCTCTGATCACGACCGTCGCCGTTCCCGGCTCCGCGCTGCGGACCCTCGCGGCGCTGCAGCCTGCGCGTTACCCCGTACTGTTCGACAGTGCAGCGGACGGTCCGCTGGCGCGCTTCAGCCTGCTCACCGCCGCGCCTCGCGCCGCGCTTTGGCGGGATGCCGATGGCAACCTCGGCAGCAGCGGCATACTGGTCACTCACAGCGGGTTTCTCGACGCACTCGACGCCTGGACCCGCAGCGAACAGCGAAAGCGCAGCACTTCCCGCGATCTGCCGTTCGTCGACGGATGGATCGTGTACCTCGGCTACGAAATTGCCGCGGAGATCGAACGCCGGCTGGATCTGCCGCGCGCCAAGGCGCCGCTGTCGGCGTTCGCACTGCGGGTGGACACGCTCGCGATCCACGACGTCGTGAGCGACCGCGTCTACGTCGTGGCGCCGGCAGGCGACGTCGCGGCGCAACGGCGGCTGATCGAAGACCTGCAGGCGGCCGCCGCGCCCGGCGCGGGCGAGGAACCGCGGCAGTTGCTGCTGTCGAAACTCGAGGAAGAAGCGCCGCAACTATTCATCGAGCGAGTCCTCGCCGCGAAGGAGCACATCGCCGCCGGCGATGTTTACCAGGTAAATCTGTCGCGCCCCTGGAGACTCACGCTGAGCGATCCTCTGGACGAGCCGCACGTTTACACCGCGTTACGCGCTGCGAATCCCGCGCCGTTCGCGGCCAGCGTGCGCTTTCGCGACATGACCCTCCTCTCGTCGTCGCCGGAACGGCTGCTGGCCATCACCGGCCGCGAAATTGCCACCCGGCCCATCGCCGGTACCCGCGCGCGCCTCGGCAGCGCTGAGCATGATGCGCGCGAAACCTCGGAACTCGTCGCGCATCCGAAGGAGCGCGCCGAACACGTGATGCTGATCGATCTCGAGCGCAACGATCTCGGCCGTGTGTGCGAGGCCGGCAGCGTCGAGGTGGACGAATACATGGTCACCGAGTCGTACGCACACGTGCATCACATCGTCTCGAACGTGCGCGGCCGGTTACGCGCCGACGCAACCGCGGTCGCGGCGCTGCGCGCGCTGTTTCCGGGTGGCACGATCACCGGTTGTCCGAAAGTGCGTTGCATGCAGGTGATCGCGGCGCTCGAAGGCGAGGGGCGTGGCGCATACACCGGCTCGCTCGGGTGGTTAGGGACCGATGGCGATGCCGATTTCAACATCCTGATCCGCACGCTCAGCGTGAGCGGCAGCGACATCGACCTGCGTGCCGGTGCCGGCATCGTGGCGGACTCCATTCCGGAGCGCGAACTCGAAGAGACTCGCGCCAAGGCGCGTGGAATGCTGCGCGCGTTCGAGGCGCCTCATGGCTGACATTCTCGGCAGCTGGGTGGACGGCGTCCCGGGCAACACGATTCCCGTGGACGATCGCGGCCTGCAGTATGGCGACGGCCTCTCCGAAACAATTTTCGTCCGCGGCGGGCGGGCGCGTTTTCTCGACGCGCACTGCGCGCGGCTCGATCTCGGTTGCCGGCGGCTCGGCATCGAGTTCGCAACCTCGTCCGAACTGCGCGAGGAGATTGCCGCGGCGGTCGCAATGGCGCCGGACCGTGCGATCCTCAAGCTCATCGTGACGCGCGGCAGCGGACCGCGGCGCGGTTATGCGCCACGCGGCGACTTCGCGGCGCGACGTATCCTCAGTCTGTTCGCGGCGCCGGCGAGCGATGCGACCCACGCGGGCGTCGACGCACGTATCGCGAACCTCAGGCTCGGCGAAAACCCGGCGCTTGCCGGCATCAAGCACCTCAACCGGATCGAGAACGTGCTGGCGGCTTCCGAACCCGGACATGAATCGGTATTCGAGTCCCTGCTGCTCGATGCCACGGACCACGTCGTCTGCGGGACCATGAGCAATGTGTTCGCGGTGAAAGCGGGGCGGCTCTACACAGCGCCGCTCGATCGTTGCGGCGTCAGCGGTGTCATGCGTGCCGTGGTGCTGCGGCAGGCCGCGATTTTCGGCATCACGTGCGAGCTGCGGCGGATACCGCTCGCGGAGTTCCTCGCCGCCGATGAGGCTTTCATCACCAATGTGCGCATCGGAGTTGTGCCGCTGCGTCGCGTGGGCGAGCATTCGTTCATGAGTAACCTGGCGCCGACGCTTGCGGCCAGCATCGAGCCCCTCGATGCGTAAACTGTTGTGGGCTTTCGCCGTCTTGCTGCTGGTGACCGGCGCGGCCGCGGCTATCTACTGGCAGCGGGCCAATGCCGTCATGAACGCTGCCGGACCACACCTGCAAACGGTGGACCTCATGGTCAAGTCCGGCGCCACGGTACGCGCCGTGCTGGGCGAACTCGACGCCATGGGCGTGCTCGCCGACCGCCGCGCGGTGGAACTTGTGCTGCGCGTCCGCGGCTCGCCGCAGATCAAGACCGGACACTACGAAATCCCCGCCGCGGCCAGCCCACGCGAGATCCTTCGGCAGCTCGAGGAAGGGCGTGTCGTGCTCGAGGCGCTCACCATCGTCGAAGGCTGGAGGTTCTCCGACATGCGCCGGGTCGTCGAGGCGCATCCACACGTCAAGGTGACGCTGCGCGGCAAGGAGATTCCCGAGCTCATGGCGGCAATCGGCCATGCCGGCGAACATCCCGAAGGCCGGTTTTTCCCCGATACCTATCGCTTCGCGGCGGACACCAGCGATCGCGATCTCTATGCGCTGTCGTACCGCAAGATGACCGAGGCTCTGGACGGCGCCTGGAATACGCGCGCCGCGGCCTTGCCGCTGGCAAACGCGTACGAGGCACTGACGCTCGCGTCCATCGTGGAAAAGGAAACCGGACTTGCGAGCGAACGGCCGCGGATCGCGGGCGTGTTCACGACCCGCCTGCGGCGGAACATGCGCCTGCAGACCGACCCGACGGTGATCTACGGCATCGGCCCCTCGTACGACGGCAACATCCGCGAGCGCGATCTGCGCACTGACACACCGTACAACACCTACACCCGCGCGGGACTGCCGCCGACGCCCATTGCATTGCCGTCGCGCGAAGCCCTCGTGGCCGTGACCCGGCCCGTCGAGACCGGCGATATTTTCTTCGTCGCGACGGGGGCGGGCGACGGCTCGCATGTATTCTCGGCGACTCTCGAGGCACACAATGCCGCCGTTGCGCGGTACCTCGCACGACTCAGGAATCAACGTCGATGACCCCCGCCAGATTCATCACGCTCGAAGGCATCGAGGGAGCCGGAAAGACCACGGTGGCCGATCGGCTCACCCAGTCACTGCGCGGCCGCGGCATCATGATTCACGCCACGCGCGAACCGGGCGGCACCAAGGTTGCCGAACGAATCCGCGCGCTGGTGCTCGATCGCGGTGATGAACACATCAGTTCGACCGCCGAGACGCTGCTCATGTTCGGCGCGCGACAGATTCACATCGACAACCTCATCCGTCCGGCGCTCACGCGCGGCGAATGGGTATTGTGCGACCGCTTCACCGACGCGACGCATGCCTACCAGGGCGGCGGCCGTGGAGTGGACCGCAAACTCATCGATGAACTCGCGCGAACCGTGCAGGGCGATCTGGCACCCGACTGCACCATCCTGCTGGACGTGCCGGTGCGTATCGGGCTCGAGCGCATGCAGGCGCGGCGCGGCGCGATGGATCGCTTTGAGATCGAATCGGCGCAATTCTTCGATCGTGTACGCAATCGTTATCTCGAACTTGCGACGTCGGCGCCGGAGCGATTCTGCGTCATCGATGCCACCGCGCGGCTCGACCAGGTCTGCGACGCCGCGCTGAGCGCGGTCGAGAAGAAGCTCGGCCTGGAACCCGTGCCGAAGTGAGTCCGGCCGCGGCGCCTCCCTGGTTTGATGTCGCGCACGCCGAAGTAAGAGCTGCGCTCGCGGGCAATCGTCTCGCGCACGGTCTGCTGATTCACGAAGACCCGGGCGCGGGTGGCCTCGAGCTGGCGCGCTGGATCGCCCAAACCGTCAATTGCCGTGAGCCGGCCCGTGCGCCTTGCGGTGAATGCCAGCAATGCCGCTGGGTCGCCGCCGACCAGCACCCGGACGTCACGCGGCTATCACCCGAAGGAGATTCAACGCAGATCCTCATTCAATCCGTTCGCGACCTGGCCGCCGACCTGTCGCTGACCTCGCACGGCCGAGGCTACAAGGTGGCCATCATTGCGCCGGCCGAGGCGATGAATCACTTCGCCGCGAACGCCTTGCTCAAGACGCTCGAGGAGCCGCCGGCGCGCACGCTGGTGCTGCTGGTGACGAGCCAGCCTTCCCGGTTGTTGCCTACGCTGCGCAGCCGCTGTTCGCGCCTGCGCCTCGTCGGTCCGTCTCGCGAGACTGCCGCTGCGTACCTCGAAGCCGCGCGCGGCGCCGCTCCGTGGGCCGAAGCCCTGGCGGCCACCGGGGCCGGACCCTTCGCCTTGCTGGAGGCGGATCCGGCTGCGATCGCGCAGCTTCAGCGCGACACGATGACGACCTTGCGCGACATCGGCAGTGGCAATCTTCAGCCGCCCGCGGTTGCCGAACGTTGGGCGAAAGGTGAGCTTCCGATCCGCCTCGCATGCCTTGAGAGCTGGGTCACAGAACGCATCCTCGAATCCGCGTCAATTCGCGACGTAACGCACTTGTCAGGGCAGGGAATCCCACCCAACATATGTCGCCTATTCGAGCTCTCGGACGCCGTACGCGACATGCGCAAGCTTTCCCACACATCGATCAACAAAACCATGGCGGTTGAAGCGCTGCTGTGGCGGTGGGCGAGGCAATGACCGAAGGGCGAACCGGGCGGACCGGGGCAAACAAACCGGGACTGCTGACGCTCACCATCAAGGACAAGAGCGCCCTCTATCTGGCCTACATGCCGTTCGTGAAAAACGGCGGGTTGTTCATCCCCACCAACAGCAACTACCGCCTCGGCGACGAGGTGTTCATGTTGTTGAACCTGATGGGTGAGGACGAGAAGCTGCCGGTCGCCGGCCGGGTCATCTGGTTGACGCCGAAAGGCGCGCAGGGCAAACGAACCGCCGGTATCGGCGTGCAGTTCTCCGACCAGGACCGCGGCCAGACGCAGAAGAAGATCGAGACCTATCTAGCCGGCGCGTTGGCCGGGGACAAAGCCACACATACGATGTGATCGTGCGAAGCTTCAGGCTTCGCAAACGCTTCCTTCAGCCCGGACGGCGCATCGGCAACGACGAAGTCGTGATGCCGCCTTTCAGCACGTACGCATCGAAGCCACGCTCGGACAGAATGAACGCCGCAGCGGATGATCGTCGGCCCGTATCGCAAACAACCACGTAGGGCGTGTTCCGATCGATCGCGTTCAATTTCAGCCGCACGAAGTACAGCGGGATGTTGATCGAGCCTTCGATCGCGAGGTTCTGATATTCGGATGGCAGGCGCACATCGAGCCAGACGCCGCGGTTCTGGATGATCTTCTGCGCCTGTTGCTCATCGACCCAGCGCAGCAGCGGCTCGTGCATCAGGTCGCGGAAATCCTGCTTGTTGAGCCGCATCAATACGCCGTCCGAGAGCATGGTGACGGTTGCATTGCGTTTGGCTTCGGCGATCAGCGCTTCTTCACCGAACGTTTCGCCGACGCCGAGTTCGGCGAGCTTGATGCCTTTCTGGTTGAGCGGCGATTCGCGCGTGACGAGACAGCGGCCCTGGACGATGGCGTAGAAGAAGTCGCCTTCGTCCCCTTGTTTGATGACCACTTCGCCGGCGCGGTACAGCTGCCGGTTCATGCGCATGAAGATGGCCTGCAGGTTGGCGGGCGGGATACGGTGGAACGCCTTGGTCTGCAACAGCGTGGTCATCCAGTCGCTGTCGCCGTTGCCGCCGCCGAACTGCGCCTGCAGCTCGCCGACTTCGTAGTTGCCGGTCTGATCCCAGGTGATCATCACGTCGAGCAGGTCGGCGTCAATCGCGAGGTAATCCACGTCTTCGACGGCGCGCGCGGTGACCTTGCGCGGAACGCTCGGATTGAGTGGCGCACGCGCATCGGCACTACCGCCTTCGATCATGGCCGTGGTGCGGCCGCGTTCGCTGATCTCGACCAGTCCCTTGATGATC
>JBDTSP010000029.1:0-38528 GCA_039931065.1 Pseudomonadota bacterium
CCGCGGGCACGAAGCCGCGTTTCGTCGACATCTCGGCGGATTTCCGCTTCGCCACCGCGGCCGCTTACGAGGCGGTGTACAAACATCCGCACGGCGCGCCGCAACGTCTGGCGCAGTTCACCTGCGCCGTGCCGGAGCACCTGAAGGCCGCGACGACCCAACACGTGGGCCATCCCGGCTGTTTCTCGACTTCGATCCTGTTAGCCAGCGTACCGCTGCTCAAATCCGGCTGGGTCGATCCCACCCTGTTCGTCAGCGGCGTCACCGGCAGCACGGGCTCCGGCCGAAAACCCGTCGAAGGCACGCATCACCCGACGCGTCACAGCGATCTGTATTCGTACGGCGCGCTCGGCCATCGCCACACGCCGGAAATCACCGCGTTGGCGAAGGCGGCCACGGGCGTCGACGCCGATTACTCGTTCGTGCCGCATTCCGGTCCGTTCGCGCGCGGCATACACGCCACCGTGCAGGCGCGGCTCAAGTCGCCGCGCGACGCGGCCGCGGTCATAGGCATGTTGCGCGAGTTCTACGCCGGGGCGCCGTTCGTACGCGTGCTCGATACGCCGCCGCGCATCAAGGACATCGTTGCCAGCAACTTCGCGCATCTTTCCGCCGCGGCCAATGGCCGCACCGTGGCGGTCATGAGCGTGGTCGACAACCTCAACAAAGGTGCCGCCGGTGGCGCCGTGCAATGGATGAACCGCCTGTTCGGCCTTCCGGAAACCGCCGGGCTCACGGCGCCGGCAGCCGGCTGGACTTGAGTAACGACATGAACGCAACACTTGCCGAGATCCCCGCGGACTATCACGCGCCGGCCGATGGCCTCGCACCGGTTTACGCGCAGTACCCGATCGAAGTGGTCGGCGCTGACGGGGTGTGGCTGCACACGCGCGACGGCCGCAAGATCCTCGATCTGTATGGCGGGCACGCCGTGGCATCGCTCGGTTACGGCCACAAGGGCTGGGCAAAAGCGCTGAGCGAACAGGCCGCGCAGATGAATTTCCAGACCAACGCCATACCGATGGAAGTGCGCGCGCGCGCCGCGCATCGCCTGCTGAAGTTTTCGAAGTTGCCGTTCGACAGCGTGTTCTGGATCAACTCCGGCGCCGAGGCCAACGAAAACGCCTTCAAGCTCGCCTTCAAGATGCGCCCGGGCCGCACACACGTGGCGGCGGTCGAACAGAGTTTTCACGGCCGCACGGCTGCCTGCGCGTCCACCACGTGGAATGCGCCGCAGAAGTGGTTCTTCCTGCCGCGCGCGCCGTTCGACGTCAGCTGGATCAAGCGGCGCGACGTGGCCGACATCGCCAGCCACGTCACCGAGAAGACGGCGGCCGTCATCGTCGAGCCCGTGCAGGGTGTGGGCGGCGCGTTCGACATGGGCCAGGAGTTCCTGAGCGCCCTGCGCAAGCGTTGCGATGAAACCGGCGCGTTGCTCATCTTCGACGAAGTGCAATGTGGCGCCGGTCGCTCGGGCGCCCCGTTCGCGGCTAACTACTACGGCGTGATGCCGGACATGCTCACCACCGCCAAGGCGCTCGGCAACGGCTTCCCCGTGTCCGCGCTGCTGCTGACGCCGCCGATCACCGCGTCGCTCAAGCTCGAGAACCTCGGCACCACGTTTGGCGGCGGCCCGATGGCCTGCGCCGTGGCCGAGGCGACCATCGAGGCGATCGAAAGCGAAGGCCTGCTGGCCAACGTGCGGCGCGTATCGGACTACCTGCGCGAGACCTGCAAGATCGGTCCGGTCACGGGCTTCCAGGGCCTGGGATTTCTGGCCGGGCTCAAGATGAACAAACCCGCGAAGGACATCCAGAAGGCCCTGCTCGCGCGGGACATCCTGGCGGGCACCGCGGGCGATCCTTCGATCCTGCGTCTGCTGCCGGCTTTCATACTCAAAGAGGAACACATCGACCTGCTGCGCACGGCGCTCATCGATCTCTAACCCATGAACCACTTTCTCGATCTGGCGGATCTGCAACGTGAACAAGTCGTCGAGCTGCTCTCGCTCGCCGACCGCCTCGCGACCAGGCCCGAACCGCAGGCACTCGCCGGCAAGATTCTCGGCCTGCTGTTCTTCAATCCAAGCCTGCGCACGCTGGCGTCCTTCCAGGCGGCGATGGCGCGGCTCGGCGGCAACTCGTTCGTGATTTCGGCCGGCCAGGGCACTTGGCAGCTTGAGACTCGGCGCGGCGCGGTCATGAATGGCGCACCCGCGGAGCATATACGCGAAGGAGTGCCAGTATTGGCCCACTATTGTGACGCTCTGGGCATCCGCGCGTTTGCGGGCGGCGTCGACCTGGCGGCCGATCTGGCCGAGACCTCCTTTAAAGAGATGGTCAGCCTCGCGAACAAACCGGTGATCAACATGGAGTCGGCGGCAAATCATCCCTGCCAGGCGCTGGCCGACTGGAAGACGCTCGACGATCTCGCGGTCCCGAAAAAGGCGCGCTTCGTGTTGTCGTGGGTGAACCATCCGCGCGCGTTGCCGCTCGCGGTGCCGGCCGCCACCGTGCACATGGCCGCGATGCGCGGCATGGAAGTCGTGGTGTTGAGACCCGAAGGGTTTGCCCTGCCCGCGCAGGTCATGCAGAAGGCCGCCGCCGCCGCCGCGGCTTCCGGCGGATCCCTGCGCGAGACCGCCGATCGCGATGACGCGCTCAACGGCGCGCACGTGGTCTACGCCAAGGAGTGGGGCGCGACGCAGAGTTATGGCGACGCTGAAGCCGATTCGCGCCTGCGTTCCTCGCTCGCCGACTGGTGCGTGCGCGATACCTGGTTCTCGCGCGCCGCGGTCGACTGCAAACTCATGCACTGCCTCCCGGTGCGGCGTAATGTCGCCGTCGCCGACGAGGTGCTCGATGGCCGCCGCAGCGTCGTGCAACGCGAGGCCTACAACCGGATGGTCGTGCAGACCGCGGTGCTTCACCGCCTGCTCGCCACGCCACAACACTAACAACCTGCCGAACGGAATCTCAGCATGATCATGCATCGCCCCGACCCCGCCGCCGCCATCCGCAGCCTGCGCAGCGCGGCTCCCTACATCCGCATGTACAAGGGCAAGACCTTCGTCGTGAAGGCGGGCGGCGGCGTATTCGCCGACGCGGCCGCGGTGCGCGGCCTGATCGAACAGATCGCCATCCTTCACTACTTCGGCGTACGTGTCGTGTTCGTGCACGGCGGTGGGCCTCAGCTCACCGAGATCACCGAGCAGCTCGGCGTGCCCACGCGTATGGTGCAGGGCCGCCGCGTGACGGACCAGAAATCGATCGACGCCACATCGATGGTGCTCAACGGCCTCATCAACACGAAGCTGCTGTCGCTGTGCCGCGAAATGAACATCGATGCGGTGGGTATCAGCGGCGTGGATGCAGGTCTGATCCGCGCGCACAAGCGCCCGCCGGTAAAACTGGCCGACAGCGGCGAGACGGTCGACTACGGCTTCGTCGGCGACATCGATGCCGTCGACACGAACGTGATCATGAAGTTGCTCGACAATGGCCTGATGCCGGTCGTGAGTCCGCTTTCGGCGGACGAAAACGGCGTGTTGCTCAACATCAACGCGGACACGGTCGCCGCGGCGCTCGGCGCGGCGTTGTCGGCCGAGAAGCTCATGTTGTGCACCGGCGCGCCGGGCATCCTCGAGCGCGTGGACGACCCGAGCTCGATCATTTCGTACACGGATCTGAACGGCCTGAAGCGGCTGCGCGAGGAGAAACGCATCGTCGACGGCATGTTGCCGAAGGCGAAGGCGATCGAAGACGCGCTGCGCGGCGGCGTGCGCCGCGTGCACGTGATGTCGTACAAATCGCCCGAAGGCATCCTCGCCGAAGTGTTCACCAACGAAGGTGCGGGCACGTTGATCGTGGCCGACATCAATGCGTTGTCGCCGGCCGAACAGCAGGTCGGCAAGTAACCCTCCATGAGCCGGCTCTGGGACAAAGGCGCGCCGCTCGATGAACGCGTGCTGGCCTACACGGCCGGTGACGACTTCGCGCTCGACGAGCGCCTGGTCAAATACGACGTGCGCGCTTCGATCGCCCATGCCGAGATGCTCAATGCCGGAAAGCTGCTCGGCGATGCGGACCTCGACGCCATCCGCGCGGGCCTCAGCGCCATCGCCGCGGAACACGCGGCGGGTGAATGGCAGATCGAGCTCGCCGACGAGGATGGCCAGACCGCGCTCGAGAAGCGCCTGACGGCGCGGATCGGCGCCGCCGGCGGCCGGGTTCATCTCGGCCGCTCCCGCAACGACCAGGTGCTGACCGCGCTGCGTCTCTATCTACTTGACGCCGGCCAGGAATTGGCCTCGGGCGCCGTGAGTGTCGCGACGGCGCTCGATGGGCTCGCAAAACGCGAGGGGCAGATCCCCCTGCCCGGCTACACCCACATGCAGCAGGCCATGCCGAGCAGCGTAGCGTTGTGGGCGCTGGGTTTTGCCGCGGAGTTGCGCGACGACGCCGCGGGGCTCGCCGCGACCGCGCGCCGGGCGTCGAAGAGCCCGTTGGGTTCCGCGGCGGGATATGGCGTCGCGGGGCTGCCGCTCGATCGCGAACTGACGCGCGCCAAACTCGGGTTCTCCGAAGTCCACGCGCCGGTCACGGCCGTGCAGCTCGCGCGCGGCAAGGCCGAGGCGCAGATCCTGTTCGAATGCGTGTTGCTCATGCAGGACCTGGGGCGGTTGGCCGCCGACCTGCTGTTGTTCTACACGCAGGAGTTCGCGTTCGTGACGCTGCCGGATTCCTTCACCACCGGCTCGTCGATCATGCCGCAGAAGCGCAATCCGGACGTGTTCGAGCTGGTGCGCGGCCGCTCCGCGGTGGCCCAGAGTTGTCTCGCCGAGGTACTCGGCATCGTGGCGAAACTGCCTTCGGGTTATCAGCGCGACCTGCAGTTGATCAAGCCGCCGCTGTTCCGTGGTATCGACCTCGCGTTGTCGACGGCGGCCATCATGGCGTCGGCCATGGATGGGGTGCGTTTCCGGCCCGAGCAGATCAAACTCGACCCCGCGATCCACGCCGCCGAGGAAGCGAATGCGCTGGTGGTGCGTGAAGGCATCCCGTTCCGCGAGGCGTATCGCCGCATCGGCGAGAAATACCGCAAGTAACGCAAGTCCGCGCGCGTTCTAGTTAGCCGCGAGAGGTCAAGATGGCAATCTGGTTCGCCCATCCGAGCATCGAGGACGCGAAAGCGAGCCACATCGGCCTGCTCGCCCCGCATCTCGGTATCGAACTGACGGAATTCGGGGACGACTTCCTGCGCGGCACCATGCCGGTCGAACCGCGTACCCGTCAGCCGATGGGTTACCTGCACGGCGGCGCTTCGCTGGTGCTGGCGGAGACGCTCGGCAGCGTGGCCGCCAATGTCGTGGTAGATCGCGCGAAATTCCGCTGTCTCGGCCAGGAAATCAATGCCAATCACCTGCGCCCCGTGTCGGACGGACTCGTCATCGGCACCGCCCGCCCGTTCCACATCGGCGCCCGCAGCCAGGTGTGGAGCATCGAAATCCGCGATCCCGCGGAACGACTGGTGTGCATCTCGCGTCTGACCGTGGCCGTGGTTGAATGGCGGGCCAAAACCGAGGATTCGAATTCGTGGAAGTGATGCGAACAGCGGCTTTACCCGTGGCCCTGCGAATCATGTGGGTGCTGCTCGCCGGCGCGCTGGCTGGTTGCGGCCTGAAGGGCCCACTCTATCTACCCGAGAAGACCGGCGAAGTCGTGACGCGCCCCGCGCAGGTGCCGCCGGAAACGACCAGCTCGCCGAACTCGCCGCAAACCGTCGATTCACCGTCGGCTGGCGACAGCCCCGCGCCCGAAGTCACGGCGCCGCAGTCCGACGAAGAGAAAAAAGACCTGGAAAAGAAAGACCTGGAAGAGAACGACAAGGGCACGGCTTCCTCGCCGCGTTGAGCTCCATGAAACGACCCGATCTCGTCCTCGTCGACGGCTCCTCCTATTTGTATCGCGCATTCATGGTTGCACCAGAGTACCTGCGCGCCTCGTCCGGCCAGCCAACCGGCGCAATCCTGATCGTCATAAACATGTTGACGAAGTTCCTCAAGGACTACGACCCGGAACGTATCGCCGTTGTATTCGACGCACCCGGGAAAACCTTTCGGGACGATCTGTACGCGGAGTACAAGGCGAACCGGCCGCCGATGCCCGACGATCTGCGCTCGCAGATCGAATCGCTGTTCGAAGCGGTCAAGGGAATGGGCTTGCCCATCCTGCGCGAGCAGGGCGTGGAGGCCGACGATGTGATCGGAACGCTCGCCTGCGATGCGGCGCGGCGCGGCCTGAGCGTTCTCATATCGACCGGCGACAAGGACATGGCGCAGCTCGTTTCGCCACAGATCACGTTGATCAACACGATGACCAACGTGTTGCTGGATCGCGAGGGCGTGAAGGCGAAATTCGACGTGTTCCCCGAACAGATCATCGACTACCTCGCGCTGGTGGGCGACAGCTCGGACAACATCCCCGGCATCGACAAGGTGGGCCCCAAGACCGCCGCCAAGTGGTTAGGCAAGTATTCGACGCTCGACGCGCTGGTCGCCGATGCGGCCAACATCGACGGCAAGGTCGGAGAAAATCTGCGCGCGGGCCTGTCGACACTCGAGCTGGCTCGCAAGCTCGCGACCATCCGCACCGACGTCTCGCTGCCGCTGTCCATCGACCAGCTCAAGCGGCAACCTGCCGATAGTGAAGCGTTGCGCGCCTTGTACGAGAAGCTCGAACTGCGGTCGCTGCTCAAACAGCTCGACGGCGGCGAGAGCGCGGCCGCCGGTACGGGCGGCGCGCCCGATACCGCCGCCAGCGGCCAGGCCGTCGCCGCCGGTGCGGCGGCCACGGTCGGACTGAGTGCGCAGGCCCAGGCTGTCGCCAGTGCTCCACGGCTGTATGAAACCATCACCACCGATGCGCAGCTGACGAGCTGGATCGCCAGGCTCGAAGCCGCGCAGTTGTTCGCGTTCGACACCGAGACCACCAGCCTCGAATACATGCACGCGCAGATCGTCGGCGTGTCGTTCGCCGTGGCCCCGGGAGTCGCGGCCTATCTGCCCCTGCGGCACGACTACGCCGGCGCACCCGACCAGCTCGATCGCGATGCCAGCCTTGCCAGGCTCAAGCCGCTGCTCGAATCCGGGGATCACGGCAAGGTCGGTCACCACCTCAAGTACGACGCTCACGTCCTCGCAAACCACGGCATCAACTTGCGTGGCATGCGTTTCGATTCAATGCTCGAGTCATACGTCTGGAACAGCACCGCGACGCGCCACGACATGGATTCGGTGGCGGAACGTTATCTCGGCATCCGCACGATTCACTACGAGGATGTCGCGGGAAAAGGCGCCAAGCAGATTCCCTTCAGCCAGGTTCCGGTCGACAAGGCGGCGGAATACTCTTCGGAAGATTCCGACGTCACGCTGCGCCTGCACGAGGTGTTGTGGCCGCAGATCGCAACGGTGCCCGCGCTCAAGACTTTGTACGAAGACTGCGAGCAGCCGCTGGTGCCGGTCTTGTTGCGCATGGAAGAGCGTGGCGTGCTGATCGATCGTCAGATGCTGCGTACGCAGGGCAACCAGCTCGCCAAACGGCTCATGGAGTTGCTGGCCGAAGCGCATCGCGAGGCCGGCGCGCCGTTCAATCTCGATTCGCCGAAGCAGCTGTGCGCGATCCTGTTCGAGAAGATGCAACTGCCCGTGGTGCGCAAGACACCGACCGGGCAGCCGTCGACGGCCGAAGATGTGCTCGAGGAGCTGGCGGAGAATTACCCGCTGCCCAAGATCATCCTCGAACACCGTAGTCTGTCCAAGCTCAAATCCACCTACACGGACAAACTACCCGAGCAGATCAACGCGAAGACCGGCCGGGTACACACCAGTTACCACCAGGCGGTGGCCGCCACGGGCCGGCTCTCGTCGCAGGATCCCAACCTGCAGAACATCCCGATTCGCACGCCTGAGGGCCGGCGCATCCGCCAGGCTTTCGTCGCGCCCGAAGGCTGCGTGCTGCTGGCGGCCGACTACTCGCAGATTGAGCTGCGCATCATGGCGCACCTGTCTGGCGACGACGGGTTGTTACGGGCGTTTGCCAGCGATCAGGATATCCACCAGGCAACGGCGTCCGAGGTGTTCGGCACGCCGCTGGCGGAGGTCAGCTCCGACCAGCGCCGCTCGGCGAAGGCGATCAACTTCGGGCTCATCTACGGCATGAGCGCGTTCGGCCTAGCCAAGCAGCTCGGCATCCCGCGCGGCGCGGCGCAGGAATACATCGACCTGTATTTCGCGCGTTACCCGGGCGTGAAGCGTTACATGGAAGAAACGCGCGCACAGGCCAAATCGCAGGGCTACGTCGAAACCGTTTTCGGCCGGCGACTCTATCTACCGGACATAAACGCGCGCAACAAGCAGTTCCAGCAGGCGGCCGAACGCGCCGCGATAAACGCGCCCATGCAGGGCACGGCCGCCGACATCATCAAGCGCGCGATGATCGCGGTGGATTCCTGGTGCACGCCGTCGAGCGGCGCGCGCCTGATCATGCAGGTGCACGATGAGCTGGTGCTCGAGGTCGAGAGCGGCAAGATCGCCGCGGTGAGCGCCGCCGTTCAGCAGCACATGGCCGGCGCGGCTTCGCTGCGGGTCCCCTTGCGGGTGGACGTCGGCACGGGCGCCAACTGGGACGAAGCCCACTAGTTCGGCCCTAACATTTCTTGTTTGTGTCGGCGACTGGCGACGGTTTGTGTCGGACGTCGCGCTGCGCGTCACAATGCCGGCTGGAGTTCAGGAACCGTTAAGTGTTCCCGGCCTCTAATCTGCCGTCCTTAACGAGGAGAGGTCTCTCATGAACATGAAGTTCGCCGCGCTGTCCGTGCTCGGCACATTTTCCCTGCTGGCCATGGCCCCGCAGGCTTCGGCCGCCGATAACGGCTTCTACCTGGGCGCGGGTGTTACCCAGACCAAGTTCGACGCCAATGATTTGAATGGCGACTTCAAGCTCGACGACAACGGCTTCAAGGTCATCGCCGGCTTTCGCCCGCTGGACTGGCTCGCGGTCGAAGCGAACTACCTCGATCTCGGCAGCGACTCGGAAGGCGGCGCTTCGATCGATTCGAACGCGATAACCGCCTCAGTGCTGTTTCTCAAGGAATTCCAGGTCATCGACTTCTACGCCCGCGCCGGTATTGCGCGCTGGAACGTCGACACCAGCCTGGGCTCGCTCGGCGACTCAGACAGTGGCAACGAATTCACCTACGGCGTCGGTGTCGGGGCTCACTTCGGCAGCATCGGTGTCCGTGCGGAATACGAGCGATTCAAGCTCGGCGACTTCGACACCGACGTGAACACTCTTTCCTTGAGCGTCACCTATACCTTTCTGTAGCGCCGACGCGACAGGTCGCATCGTAACCACATGATTTTCCGGCAGTACTTTTTTAAAAAAGTTGGAACCTTTGCAGGGGCTGCCGTGTCTCATAACCCGAGCGCGTAAAAACGCTCCACGCTTCCCTCCCTGAGCGTGTAGCCCGGAACACGAGACCTGTGCCGGGTTAGTCTGGCCCCGGTGGTTTACCACCGGGGCTTTCTTTTTATGGGGAGCCGGCGTCTGGGGCCGGGAGCCGAAGCATCTGATCCAGGCGCTTCTGTGCCGCCGGAATACCCATCTTGTCGGTCGCCGAAAATATCTGCGCCGTCATTCCGTCCGCGATCCGGTCTTCGGTGTCCTTGAGGGTGACCGCGCGCTCACGCTGGTTGATCTTGTCGGCCTTCGTCAGCAGCACGTGGACGGTCCAGCCCGAGGCATGGGCCCAGTCGAGCAATTGTTCGTCGCCCTCTTTCAAACCGCGCCGGATATCCACGATCAGGAACAACCCACGGATGCATTGGCGCGCCGGCAGGCGCGCGATGAGCCCGATCCACTGCTTTTTCTCGACCGGACTGGCCTCGGCGTATCCATATCCGGGCAGGTCGAGGATGCGCCGCCCCTCTTCGACCTCGAAGAAATTCAGCAGTCGCGTACGCCCCGGAGTCTTGCTCGCACGGGCCAATCCATTGCGAACCATGATCGCGTTGATGGCGCTCGATTTACCGGAATTGGAGCGTCCCGCGAATGCGACCTCGGCGCCGACATCCGGCGGAAACTGCTCTTCACTCGCCGCGGACAGCAGGAAGTGGACGTTCGGAAACTGGCTCATGGGGGGCTAGGCTGATGCGACACACGCTAGTGTACAATTCGCCGCCGTTCAGGGAGCCCGCAAGACCATGATTGAGAGAAGATTTTCCGCAAGCGTCGCCGCTGCGTTCGTTTGTGCCGCATTAGGTTTCGCCAACGTCGCGTCCGCCGAAGACCTACTCAAGGGCTCAGTCGACGCCGGCTCCACGAAAGCCGCGGTCTGCAGCGCGTGCCACGGCGTGAATGGCAACAGCACGAATCCGGAATGGCCGGTTCTGGCTGGCCAGAACGCTGTCTACATCCGCGAACAGATCGCGATGTTCAAGTCGAAAAAACGCAACAACCCCATCATGCAGCCGATTGTCGACACACTCAGCGATCAGGATGCCGCCGACGTGGCAGCGTTCTTCTCGGCGCAGACTCCGTCCGGCCTCGAAGCCGATCCTTCCTACTGGAAGGCGGGCGAGGCGCTCTACCGTTCGGGCGACGTCGCACGCAACATCCCGGCCTGCACCTCATGCCACGGCCCTTCGGGCCAGGGCAATTCGGGCTCGGGTTATCCGGCACTTCGCGCGCAGCATTCGGTCTACACCGTGAAGCAGCTTCAGGATTACCTGACACAGAATCGCTACCGTGACGCCACCGATCCGGCGAAGGTCAGTCAGACGCGCAACAGCGTGATGATGACCACCATCGCCGCGCGGCTGACGCCGGAAGACATCCGCAATCTGGCGTCGTATCTGCAGGGGCTGCGCTAACTACCACCGCCTGGAGTTTCGACGATGACCCGAGCGAATGTTTTCGCCAGCTTGCTCGCAGCCGCCATCGCGGGCTCGTTCTCCCTGCAAGCCTGCGCACGCGTCGCCACTCCGGCCGCGGACAAGCCGGCGCCTGCCGCCGCGGCGCAGGCCGCCCCGGCCCGCGCTTCCGCCATCCCCAAGAACATCGGCGAGTGGCGCCTCGGGACTAACTACACGCTGCTGGAAACGCCGCATCCGCCGGCCGTCGGCCCGGGCAAGGTCGAAGTCGTCGAAGTCTTCTGGTACGGCTGCGGTCATTGTTACGCGCTCGACCCGGCGCTCGAGAGCTGGAAGACCGGCAAGCCCGAGTTCATCGAATTCGTGCGCGTCCCCGTCGTCTGGGGCCCGTCGCATCGGCAACACGCCAAGCTTTTCTACACGATCCAGGCGCTCAATCGTCCCGACCTGCACGCCAAGATTTTCGACGCCATTCACCGCGGCGGAAAACCCCTCGCCGCGCAGACTGACGAAGAAGCGCGTGTGATTCAGATGGAATTCCTCAAGGACCAGGGCGTTTCCGAGAAGAGCTTCAACGCCGCCTACGATTCGATGCCGGTGGAGGCGAACGTGCAGCGCGCCCGCGACCTGACGGAGCAATTCGCCGTGGCCAGCGTGCCGCTCGTCATCGTGAACGGCAAATACGAAACCGGCGTAGGGCCTGCCGGCGGCGCGCCCCAGTTGCTCTCGTTGATCAACGACCTGGCGGCCAGCGAGAAGGGCCGCTAGCGGCTCGCCGCTGGCCTCTTTCCCGGCGCCTGGCTAGCAGCAACTCACAATGCTGAGCGCCTTCATTGCACAACCCCAGGGCCTCGCGCGTTTCGAGCTGCGCGCGGGCGCGGAGATTCCCGGCGAGGCCATCTGGCTCGATCTGCTCGAGCCCACCCCGAGCGAAGAGAAACAGGTCGAGAGCTTTCTCAGCATCGATGTCCCGACGCGCGATGAGATGCGCGAGATCGAAGCTTCGAACCGCCTGTACGAAGAAGACGGCGCGTTGTACATGACGGCGACGGTCGTCACGAAACTCGACAGCGATCTGCCCGAGAGTACCCAGATCACGTTCATTCTCTCGGCCGCCAAACTGGTCACCAATCGGTACGTCGATCCGCTGCCGTTCAGGCGCTTCATTGCCTATGCCGAGCGTCATCCGGGTTCCTGCAACACGCCCCCGGCGGTGCTGGCGGGGTTGCTCGAAGCGGTCATCAACCGCGTTGCCGATGTGATCGAACGCGTGGCCACGGATCTCGATGGCGCGTCAGTCGAGGTCTTCAGCGCGTCGCGTCGCCAGCGCGGTGCATTCCGCGACTTCCGCAAGACTCTCGAACGGCTCGGCCAGAACGGCGAACTGATCTCGAAGGCGCGGGAGAGCCTCGTCAGCCTCGGCCGGCTCCTGACTTTCGCGCAGCAGAGCACCTCGGTGCCGATGTCGACGGAAGTCCGGGCGCGTTTACGGACGCTGACCCGGGACGTGATGGCCATGAGCGATCACGCCTCGTTCCTCGGGACGAAGGTGTCGTTCATCCTGGACGCCACCCTCGGGCTCATCAACATCGACCAGAACAACATCCTGAAGATCTTTTCGGTGGTCACGGTATTCCTGCTGCCACCCTCGGTCATCGGGGCGATTTTCGGCATGAATTTCTCGAAGATGCCCTGGCTGCACGAGGAATGGGGCTTCTGGGCGGCCATGGGCGTGATGCTCGTGTCCGCCATTGGGCCATTCGTGTACTTCAAGCAGAAAGGCTGGCTGTGACGGGCTAGAATCCGCTCCCCCGCGCCCGTAGCTCAGCTGGATAGAGTACTGCCCTCCGAAGGCAGGGGTCACTGGTTCGAATCCAGTCGGGCGCGCCAGATTACTCACGACAAACTGACAGATATACTTCGCGCCCATGAGCAAACAAGACTCGCATTTCTTCAATAATTTCAGTCTCATTCTCGGCATCTTGTTTGCCGTGACCCTGGGGCTGTTCGCCTTCGCCCGCCATGTCGGTGCCGATCACCAGCTCAAGCAGGTGACGACCGATCCGCGCTTCGTCGAAAGCACAGAAGCCAGGTTGCAGCCGGTCGCCCGCGTAGCGGTCGCCGGCCAGGACAACTCGGCCCTCAAGATCGAAAGCGCAGGGCCGCCGGTTGCGGCCGCCGCGATTCCGGAGAACGGCACCGCTGCCTATGAGACCGCCTGCGTGGCGTGTCACGGTGCCGGCATCGCAGGTGCACCGAAGGTTGGCGACAAGGCCGCCTGGGGTCCGCGCATCGCGCAGGGCAAGGCGACTCTCTACAACCACGCGCTGATCGGCTTCAACGGCAAGACCGGCGTGATGCCCGCCAAGGGTGGCCGCGCCGACTGGCCGGACGATTTGATCAAGCAGGCCGTGGATCACATCGTCGAGCTGAACAAGTAACGCCTAACTATTCGATCGCTCGCCGCAGCTGCAAGGCTTCGGCGAGATGAACGGGGCCGATGGATTGAATCCTTGGCCCCGTTTGCTTTTCCGCCGCCGGCCTTTCCGCATCGGACATGGCTGATTCGACCATGGCCAGATCGGCGATGGTGCGCGCGACGCGCAACACTCGATGGATGCCGCGCGCCGACAGCTGCAGCTTCGCGCGTGCCTGTGCCAGCAGGCGCCGACAATTGCGATCCAGCCCGCAGGCCTCGTTGATTTCCTTGCTGCTCAGATCCGCGTTCAGTTTGCCGAGGCGCGCCTGCTGCAGCTTGCGAGCGGCGCTCACTCGCCGCGCGAGTCCTGTGGTGCAGGTCGCGGGATCCTGGAGCGGACCCTCACCTAACAACTCCTCGCTCGGCACGGCGGGCACTTCGACCCGCAGGTCGATGCGATCGAGCAACGGCCCCGAGATGCGCGCGCGGTACCGTGCAATTACCGGCGGCGCGCAGCGGCAGCGCCCGGAGACGTCGCCAAGGTAACCGCACGGACAGGGATTCATCGCTGCGATCAGTTGAAACCGGGCGGGATATTCCACCTGCAATTTCGCGCGGGCGATCGCGACGATGCCCGTCTCGAGCGGCTCGCGCAGGCTCTCGAGGACGCTGCGGTTGAACTCCGGCAACTCGTCGAGGAACAGGACGCCGTGATGCGCGAGGCTCACTTCGCCGGGGCGCACGTGGGGACCGCCGCCGATGATCGCGCTGGCCGAGGCGCTGTGATGCGGCGCGCGAAACGGCCGGCGACCGTAGTCGCGCGCGGCGAATCCGCGCCCGCTGACCGACGCGATGGAGGCGACGTCGAGTGCATCGCCAGAATCGAGATGCGGCAGCAGGCCTGGCAACCGTTGCGCCAACATGCTCTTGCCGGTTCCCGGTGGCCCGACCAGCAGCAATGAGTGACCGCCGGCGGCCGCGATCAGCAGCGCACGCTTCGGCTGCGCCTGGCCACGCACATCGGCGACGTCGAGCGTCGCATGCGCAGGCGCACCTGGCGGCAGGAATGACGCACGCCAATCGTCCGGCGGAATTGCCGCGAGCGGCGCGCAGCGGTCGAGCATTTCGCACACGGCTAACAAACTGGCGGCGCCGTGGGCCGCCGCCGGGGCCGCGAGCCGTGCTTCCTGCAGATTGTCGGCCGGCACGAGCACGCTGCGGGCTTCGCGCCCGGCATGCGCCGCCGCCAGCAACACGCCTTTTACCGGCTTGAGCTCGCCGGTCAACCCGAGCTCGCCGTAGAACTCGCAGTGATCGAGCAGGGCTTCCGCGAATTCTAGTTGCCCGGAAGCGAGCAGGATGCCGAGCGCAATCGGCAAGTCGTAGCGGCAACCTTCCTTGGGTAGATCGGCCGGCGATAGATTGACCGTGATGCGCCCGGCGGGGAATTCGAAGCCGGAATTCGCGAGCGCGGCACGCACGCGATCCTTGCTCTCTTTGACCGCGGTCGCCGGCAACCCGACGATGCCGAAGGTAGGCAGGCCGCCGCCCAGGTGCACCTCGACGGCCACGCGCGGGGCTGCGAGCCCGAGTTGCGCGCGGCTGGCCACGCGTGCGATTCCCATGACCCCTCCTTGGGTGCGACCGGAACGAGACGCCGGCATCCTTGCTGGCGTTATGCAAAACGAAACGTCAGCGGCCTGAGTTGCCCGACGATTTCGATTCGAGCTCGGCCACCCGCTGCTCGAGCTCTTCGAGCCTCGCACGGCTGCGTTCGAGGACTTTGCGCTGGGCATCGAACTCGTCGCGCCCGGCGAGATCGAGCTTGCTCAGGTTGGCGCGCAGCACCGCTCGAAAGTTGTTTTCGAGGTCTTCGCGCAGGCCGCTGGCACCGGATACGAGCCCGGGAGGCAACCCTTGCATCAGGCTGCGTAGCAATTCTTCGACCCTGGGAATCTCCACCGGTGGCTCTCCTAACAAGTTGTCGTCACTCTGCCCTGTTTTGTTGCGCGCTCAAATCCATCGCCCCAATTTCGGGCGCCGGCACCGGAAGGCTGCCTTCTTTCGCGCCGCAGCGGCCCCCTCTTCGCGGGCTTCGGGGCTGGCATGGAACCTGCACTTCGAACACAGGCTAAGAACATTGACTGACTGGGAGCATACGCGGGCGCAAAGCGCGCGATCCATCGGATAACGATGCCAAAGCGATGAAAATGATCACTGCAATCATCCGCCCGTGGAAGCTCGACGACCTTCAGATGGCCGTCGCGCGACTGGGCGTGCAGGGGATCACCGTAACCGAGGTCACCGGTTACGGAAGGCAGCGGGGGCATTCGGAGCTCTACAAAGGTTCCGAATATCAGGTGGAGTTCGTGCCGAAGCTGCGCGTCGAGATTGTGCTCGACGAGGGTTCAGCGGAGGCGGTCGTGGAAGCCATCAGCAATGTGTGTCGCACGGGAAAAACGGGCGACGGCAAGATTTTCCTGGCGCCAGTCGGGGAAGCGGTACGGATACGTACTCGCGAATCCGGCGCGGCGGCAGCCTGAGATGTCGTTGAGGAGCTTTTACATGCAAATAGAAGAAGGGAAGAGAACGAAGGGTAGCAGCCTCATGCGCGGTCTCGGCGCAGTGCTGCTGATGATGTTGCCGGCCTTGGTATTCGCGCAGGATGCGCCGCCGCCACCTAACAAAGGTGACGTTTCCTGGCTCATGACGAGCACCGTGCTGGTCATCCTCATGACCATCCCGGGTCTGGCGCTGTTCTACGGCGGCATGGTCCGCAGCAAGAACGTCCTGTCGCTGCTAATGCAGGTCATGATCGTCTTCTGCGTCGGTGTGCTGCTGTTCGCCGTCTTCGGCTACAGCGTCGCGTTCACCGAAGGCAGCAACGCATTCTTCGGCGGATTCAGCAAAGTGTTCCTGAAGGGCATGACCGGCGATTCGCTCACCGGCACGTTCAGCAAGGCCACGAACATCCCCGAGCTCGGCTTCTTCTGCTTCCAGGCGACCTTCGCGGCCATCACGCCCGCGCTCATCGTCGGCGCGTTTGCGGAACGCATCAAGTTCAGCGCCTTGCTGGTGTTCATCCTGATCTGGCTCGCGTTCGCGTATTACCCGATCGCGCACATGGTCTGGTTCTGGTCCGGCCCGGATGCGTTCACCACGGCTGAAGCGGGTGCCGCTGCCAACGTGAATGCGGGCTTCCTGTTCAACAAGGGTGCTCTCGACTTTGCCGGTGGAACGGTCGTGCACATCAACGCGGGCATCGCGGGCCTCATCGGTTGCATCCTGATCGGCAAACGACTCGGCTACGGTCAAAGCGCGCTGCCGCCGCACAACGTGCCGATGGTCATGATCGGTTCGGCGCTGCTGTGGGTGGGCTGGTTCGGCTTCAACGTCGGTTCCAACCTCGAAGCGAACGGTTTCGCGACGCTGGTGTTCACGAACACGCTGCTCGCCACCGCCGCCGCTACGCTCGCCTGGATGTTCGGTGAGTGGATGGTGAAGGGTTCGCCCACGATGCTAGGTGCCGCTTCCGGCGCGGTCGCGGGCCTCGTCGCCATCACCCCGGCCTGCGGCTGGGTGGGTCCGATGGGCTCGATCGCGATCGGCGTCCTCGCCGCCCTCATCTGCCTCTGGGCGGTATCGGGGCTCAAGAAAATGCTGAAATACGACGACTCGCTCGACGTGTTCGGCGTGCACTGCATCGGCGGCATCGTCGGCGCGCTGCTCACGGGCGTGTTCAATGACCCGGCGCTCGGCGGCACCGACGTGTACGACTACGTGGCGAATGCCTTCCCGCCCGCGGCGGACTACAGCATCGCCACACACGTGATCTCGCAGGCCTGGGGCGTGGGCGTCACGCTGCTCTGGTCGGGCATCGTCTCCCTGGTCGCGTTCAAGGTCATCGATCTGACGATCGGCCTGCGCGTGACGGAAGAGCAGGAACGCGAAGGTCTGGACACCGTTTCGCACGGCGAGCGTGCCTACAACGGCTGATCCTGCAATGTGATCTCCCGCACGGGCCCTCGCAAAAGGGCTCCGCTGCGGGAACTTTCAAAACAGGGCCTCCCAGGCCGCCGAACCCCTCGTCGGCAAAACCCTGGGAGGCCCTTTCTTTTGTCGATTTCGCCCCCTTTTGGGGGCTTGTCTGTGATGGAGATCAAGGGTTCTCATACGCCACTCCCTGCATAATCCGGGTACCGGAGGAAGCGTATGCGTCACTCGAAAATTCTGATCGTCATGGCGGGTGTTCTGCTCAGCGCGGCAGCGCAAGCAGGCGACGTTTACAAATACGTGGATGATCGTGGCAACACGATGTACACGGACAAGCCGATTCCCGGCGCCGTGCGTGTCGCAACCGGTTCGCAGCGTCCGGCCGAAGTCACCCAGCAGGCCTATGCCACTCAGCAGGCGGCGAGCAATCGCACGCTGGCCGACAGCAATCAGCGCATCAGCGATGCGCAGAGCGATCAGCGCATCGCCGCCACCGTCGCCAAGGATCTCGAAGCCACGCGGGCCGAGCGCTGCAAGCAGGCGCGCGCCAGCTACCAGACCTCGATCCAGTCGCGCCGCATGTACAACGAAGGCAAGGACGGCAAACGCACCTACCTGTCCGATGCCGAGCTTTCACAGCAGCGCGTCGAAGCGGCCAAGCAGGTGGAAACCATCTGCGGCCCGCAAGGCTAACTTTTCTCTTTCAACTTTACGGACGCCAACCCTTTCCAAAGGAAAGGGTTGGCGTTTTCCTATGTGGCGCTTGCGCCTGACAATGGGCGTTTTGCTTTGTGGCGTTTGCGCCTGATAATCCGCGCCTATGACGCGCGTCGGATTTGCAGGACTCGGTGCCATGGGTGCGCCCATGGCGAAAAATCTCCACAAGGCGGGGCTGCTGGCCGCCGTCTGGAATCGCAGCGCTGAAAAAGCGCAGGCACTTTCCGCCGAGCTCGGATGCGCGGCACCCGCCACCCTCGACAAGTTCGCGAGCCTGCTCGACGTTGCGGTGATCTGCGTTTCCGCGGATGCCGATGTACATGCCGTCGTCGAGGCCATGGCGCCCGGACTCGCCAAGGGCGCGCTGGTCATCGACTGCTCCACGGTGAGCGCCGACACGGCGCGCTGGGCCGAAAAATTTCTGGCCGAGCGTGGCGTGCGCTTCCTCGACGCCCCGGTGAGCGGCGGCACGGAGGGCGCGAAGAACGCCGCGTTGGCGATCATGTGCGGCGGTGAACCCGCGGCCTATGAAGCGAGCCGCCCCATCCTCGCCGCGATGGGCAAGACCATCGAACACTTCGGTCCCGCAGGCGCGGGACAGGCGACCAAGGCCACGAACCAGATCATGTGCGCGGGCATCATTCGCGCCTGCGCCGAGGCCATGGCCTTCGCCGGCGCGCACCAGCTGCCACTCGAGCGGGTCGTATCGACGCTCGGCGCCGGCGCCGGCTCGAGCTGGTACTTCGTGCATCGCGCCCCGAACATGGTGCGCGGCACTTACCCGGCCGGCTTTCGCATCAAGTTGCACGCCAAGGATCTCGGCATCTGCCGCGACATGGCGGCGCGCTTCGGCGTCTCGTTGCCGGTGGTCGACTCGATGCTGGCCGAATACGCCGAGTTGATCGCGCAGGGCTACGGCGACGAAGACATTTCGGCGACGCATCGCCTCAAGCAGGCGCTGTTCGACAGTGCGTCGCGACGCGACTCATGAGCGGACCGGCGCGCGAACCCGATGGCGCCCGCCAGCTCTATCTACCCGACTTCTGCAAGGCGCGCGCGGTGCTGGCGGTCGTCATCATCTGCGAACTGACCGCGCTGGTGTTGTCGCTGGCGCGCACCGAGGCGGCGTCCGGCTTCTGGCCGGATCTCGGCCGCACTTCAATGTTCCTGTTGTGGGTAGGCCTGTTCGGCGCCGCGTTGTTGTGCCTGCTGCGCGCCTATCTCCATCGCCAGACCCTGGCCAAAGGATCGGCGATCGTGCTGGCGATGACCACCTCGCTGGTCGCGATGATCTCCGCGGTGGCGTATTACTTTGGCAGTCGCGCCGGCTGGTTCGCCAACAGCGGAATGATTCCCGACGACCCGTGGTCGTTCCTGGTGCGTAATGCCTTCATCACGCTGATCGTGACCGCGCTGGCGCTGCGTTACTTCTACGTGACGTACGAATGGCGGCACAACGTCGAACTGCAGGCCCAGGCGCGCGTGCACGCGTTACAGGCCCGCATCCGTCCGCATTTTCTGTTCAACAGCATGAACACCATCGCGGCGTTGACCCGCAGCAACCCGGCGCGCGCCGAGGAAGCGGTCCTCGATCTCGCCGAACTGTTCCGCGCCAATCTCAACGAGAAGCGCAACCAGATCTCGCTGGCGGAGGAGATCGACGTCGCGCGCACCTACCAGCGCATGGAACAGCTGCGTCTCGGCGACCGGCTGGTGGTCGACTGGAAAATCGACGTGTTGCCGAGCGATGCGCTGGTGCCGGGCCTCACGCTGCAGCCGCTGCTCGAGAACGCGATCTATCACGGCGTCGAACCGCGGCCGGAAGGCGGCACCGTCACTGTCACGGGCGAATTCAACAAAGGCATGATCACCATTGTCGTGCGTAATCCCTTGCCGCTCGCGAACCTCACGGTACGCGATGGCAACCGGTTGGCGCTCGCCAACATCAAGGAACGGCTCGAGCTCATGTACGACGAGCGCGCCACGGTCAAGGCCGGGCGCTTCGGCGAGGAATACATCGTGACACTGCGCTTTCCATTTGCCGCCAGCGAAGGCGCGCGCACGGCGTGAACATGCGCGTGCTCATCGTCGATGACGAACCGCCGGCGCGCGAGCGACTGCGCTCCATGCTGGCTGAGAACGGCGGATTCGACGTGGTCGGCGAAGCGGGGCACGGCGAGCAGGCGCTGCAGATGGTCGACAGCCTGACGCCCGACATCGTGTTGCTCGACGTACGCATGCCGGGCGTGGATGGACTCGAAGTCGCCCGCCATCTGGCCGCGCATCCGGAACCGCCCGCGGTCATCTTCACCACCGCTTTCGATGAATACGCGCTGCAGGCCTTCGAGTCGGAGGCCGTTGCCTATCTACTGAAACCGATTCGCGCGGAGAAACTGCGCGCTGCGCTCGCCAAGGCCGCGCGGCTGACGCGCCCGCAGATGCAGCAGGTGGCCTTGTCCGCCCGCGAGCCAGCCCGCCGCTCACACGTCGGCGTGCGCGGCCGCGATGGACTCAAGCTCATCCCGATCGAGGAAGTGTTCTGTTTCCAGGCGGACCAGAAATACACCACCGTGAAACACGTGAAGGGCGAGGATCTCATCGAAGATTCGCTCAAGACGCTCGAAGACGAGTTCTCGGCGAGCTTCGTGCGTATTCATCGCAACGCCCTGGTCAACACCCGCTTTCTGGAGCGCATCGCGCGCGACGCCAGTGGGCAGCATTTCGTGCATCTGCGCGGCTTTCCCGGTGCGCTCGAGGTCAGCCGGCGCATGGCCGGCGATCTCAAGGATCGTTTCCGGATCTAGGTTCCCTGGCGCGGGCGGTCGAACGGCCCCGCGACTCGCAACGCGGAGCCATGCGCGGCCTGTCCGGCCAGCCATCGATGCAGGACGCTGCCGTCGTCCACGGCCTCGAGATCCAACTCGTTTTCGCCACGCGCCGTCACCGCCAGCCGTTCGCCGTCACCGGCGTGATTGCGCACGTCTACGTACTGGCCCGGTTTCGCCTCGCACGTTCCTGCAAGGATGCGTAATCGCACGCGCAGCGCACCCATGGCCAGCGGTTCGATGGAAATGATTTCGCCGGTCGCGGCGCCGGAGGCACGCACGGGGACCCGTAAAGATTCGATTTGCAGATCGCTTCGTGGCCGCGCCTGGCAAAGCAGCACTTCGCCGCGTGCGACTTCCGAAGGCGTGATACCGGGAGGGGTTCCCGCCGGATATTCGATCGTGCCCGACAACAGTCTCGACTTGCACGAGGCGCAGCGCCCGGCGCGGCAGCTATAGGGCAGCGGAATTCCGGCCGCCAGCGCCGCCGCCAGCACGTTCTCGCCCGGCGGCACGCGGATGTCGTGGCCGCCGGGCTCGATCTGAACGCGGAACGTTGACGGTGGTTCGTGGATCAGGTGGCCGCGTCCTTTTTCTTGCCGAACAGGCGTGCGATGAATCCACCAATCGCGACCACGGCCACAATGATGAATTTCTTGGCGATGACCAGGAAGCCGAGCAATTTGGCGAACAATCCGAGCTTCGCGGCCACGCCCGTGGCGATCAGCGCGCCGAGCCCGTACTCCGCCAGGCGATCCGTGCTCTTGTTGAATTCGGCGTAACGATGGCCGGCGTTGAATTCCGCGGCGTCGAGCAGCGGCCGCATTTCACCGCGGATCATTTCGAGCTGATCGATGCTCGCGACCGCTTCCATCGACAAGACGCCCTCGCGGCCCAGCACACGCACGTCGTAGTTGAGCGTGTGTACTTTGCTGCCCTCGAAATCGATTTCCTTCGCCCAGTAGAGCTTCTTTGTGGCGATGTCGTAACGCGGCGGCTCGGCCCATTTGACGAGGTGCAGGGGCGCGTAACCCGCGTCCTTGCGGGCGGAGTTGTTGTCCTCTGCGCCTTCCTTCATGTCCTTCAGCATGTCGTCGTAGTCGATCTTGGCGGCATCGGAATCGTCGACGTGGCCGTCATCGATGTAGGTGAGGAACACGGCCCAGCCGCCTTCCGCCATCGGGTCGACTTCCGCGGGCAGGATCGCGCCTTGCGTTTCGTCGTCGGGTGGATTGCCCCATTCCCTGAGCAGCCGGTTGGTCTCGGCTACGTCGAGGTAATGGTACTTTTCGCCGAGATGCAGCGTCGCAACCTTGTTAGGCAGCACCACATCGCCGGTCTGATACTTGAATGGCGCTACCGTGCTCGCTGCCGGTTCTTCGCCCGCGATCGTGTGTTCTGCCGCGCCGGCGGGTGTGGCCGCTTCCGGTTCGGACGCCGGATCCGCCGCGAACGCGGGCGCCGCAAACGCGGCACAAACTATCCACACAGAAGTTATATTGGCAACTCTCATCACGACCCTCCCAGGTTTCGTGACGGGACGCTATCACAACACGAGGCCGTCTCATGTTCGAGAACCCCACGAAAACCGAGATCGACGCGTTCCTGCGCCGGATCAAGAACATCGCCATCCTCGGACTTTCGGAAACTCCCGGACGCCCGAGCCACAACGTGGCGCGCGCGCTGCAGAAGTTTGGCTATCGGATCGTGCCGGTCAATCCGGCGTCCCTGAACATTCTCGGGGAGCGCGCCTGGCCGGACCTTGGGTCCGCCCTTGCGGGTGCCGGGCCTATCGACGCGGTGGATGTTTTCAGACGTTCCGAACACGTGGCGGCCATTGTCGATGAGGCCATTCGCCTGAGAGTGCCGGCCCTGTGGCTGCAGGATGGCGTGGTCGACGATGCCGCGGCGGAAAAGGCGCGCGCGGCCGGCATCTTCACCGTGATGAATCGCTGCATGTTCCGCGACCGGGCGTCGCTCGGAGACTGAAACACCTCAGCGCGGCCTAACTAGATCGAGCGGCACCAGCATCACCGGCCCGAGCAGGCCCGAGGGTGCGGCCGCCCAACCGGAGGCATCGAACTTGCCGTACTTGAGACTCGCGAGACTGATGTCGCGCATGATCTTCCAGTCGACCTTGCGAATGTCGAGATCGCGGATGCGGTTGGCGGGTAGATTGCTGACCTCTATCTCCAGCGAATTGTGCGCCGCCAGTTCATTCACCGCCGTCCCGTCGCGCACCCACAAGCCGACTTGCTCGATGTGTGCGTTCACTGCGCGAGTTCACACAGCAGGATGTCATCGGTCTGCGGATCGCTGCCGACGACGAAGATGTGGTTGCCGACCTTGCGGAAGCCGTGTTTGGCATAGAACGCCTGCGCGCGCGCGTTGCGCTCCCAGACACCCAGCCACAACGTGGAAGCGCCACGCCTGCGCGCGCGTGCCTTCGCGGCCGCCATGAGAGTGTGCGCGAGGCCCTGCCCATGCCACGGCCGGTCGACGTAGAACCGCCACAGTTCGACGCTGCCTTCGGCCGGGACGCCCTCCGAGACATGTCCGGCGCGTAATTGCGCGTATGCCAGCGGCGCGCCACCGTCGCCGCGCATGAGCAAGGTATCGATCGCGGGATTGCGTATCTCCGCCAGGTGCAGCTCCGCCGTGTACGACTTCTCGAGGTGCCGGCGCATGTCTTCCGGATCGTTGTCGGCGGCGAAGGCCTCGAAGAAGGTGCGCGCGGCGAGTTCGGCCAGCAATGGCGCATCCTCGGCCACGGCATCCTCGATGACCGGTGTACTAACTACCTGAGAATCGGCCGCTTTCATCTCAGCGTGGCTCCAGTACGCGTGCGGACGAGGCCAGCAGTATCTCGCAGGCACCGGCCCCGGTGTCGCTGCGCGACAGCGAGGTGGACATACCGCCTTCCCTGCCTTCGATATCGACCAGTCGCCCTCGCAGTTCCACGACGTATCCCGATCGCAGGCTCCCGAGCACGCTGCGGACCGAGTCGTTGTCCGGGATCACGTGCCAGTTCGCCGAGTGAGATTCGATTTCGTTGCGTTGGATCGGCCAGCGCTCCGTGCGCCAGAAATAGAACCGGTTGGCCTGGCTGATCTCGATACCCTCGAGCACCGCGCTGTCGGACATGCGGCCCCAACCCACTGCGAAATCCGTCGGCACCAGCGATGCCAATGCGCCGAAGGAATAGTCCTCTCTATGCAGGATGCGCACGGTGGCATCGAATTCGGCTCGTGGCCGCAGGCGGAATTCGCCGCGCTCAATGACCGGCGCGGAATCGATGATCTGCTGGACGGGATCCGCGGCCGCAAGCACGCCCGGCCCGTGGTGAATGTCGCGAGTCGAATACAGGCGCCAGATCGCGAAACACACGAGCGCGGCAACCAACCAGGGCGTGAGACGCATACCGCCAAAGCCTAAGGTATTCTTCGCACCATGCAGCTCGAGTTCACCAAAATGCACGGCCTCGGCAACGATTTCATCGTGTTCGATGCCCCGCGTGACGGCCAGCTGCCGACGCCGGCGCAATGGCGCGAGCTTTCGGCGCGGCATACCGGCATCGGCTTCGATCAGGCACTGGTGCTCGAGCCGCCGCGTCGCGCCGGCACGCAGGTCTACTACCGCATCTTCAACGCCGACGGTGGTGAGGTTGAGCAATGCGGTAACGGCGTGCGTTGTCTCGCGGCGTTCCTGCATCGTCGCAGTGGCGCCGCCGGCGATGGTCAGGGCGAGATCGTTCTCGATAGCCCCGCCGGCCTCATCCGCGCGCGTGTCCACGATGCCAATCTGATTTCGGTCGACATGGGTGTGCCCAACTTCGACCCCAAATCCCTGCCGTTCGACGCGTCGGCCGAAGCGCATGTTTATCCGCTGGCGGTCGCTGGCACTGAAGTTGAAATCGGTGCCGTGTCGATGGGAAACCCGCACGCCGTACTCACCGTCAATTCCGTGTCGAGCGCACCCGTCGATCGCCTGGGGCCTGCGATCGAGCGTCATCCGCGTTTTCCGAAGCGCGTGAATGTCGGCTTCATGGAGATCGTCGATCGCGCGCACATACGCTTGCGCGTGTTCGAGCGTGGCGTCGGCGAAACACAGGCCTGCGGCACCGGTGCCTGCGCCGCTGTCGCGGTAGGCAGACGACACGGGCGCCTGGATGCGACCGTCAGCGTCGAATTGCCGGGCGGAAAACTCGAGATCAATTTTTCCGCGCCAGGCGAACATATTTGGATGAAGGGCCCAACCGCTGTATCTTTCACGGGCCAGGTCGAGATCTAGTTTCGGGGTTCAAAGGGAGAGCCGAACAGCATGAGCACTCAAACCGCACGTGGTTTGGCCGCAGATCAGACGGATGAAGAGCGCATCGAGCGTTTTCTCAGTCTGAATCCCGATTTCTTCGAACGTCACCAGCCGCTGCTGGCACGCATGCGCCTGCCGCACATTCGCACCGGGTCCACCGTCTCGCTGGTCGAGCGCCAGGTGGAAGTCCTGCGCGAACAGAAAACCGACGCGGATCGCCGCCTCGCCGAATTCATCGCGGTCGCGCGCGCCAATGACGGGCTCGCTGAACGCATCCATCGCTTCACACGGCGCCTGTTGCGGGCGCCCTCCGCGATCGCGGCGCTGACGTCTCTCGAGGCTTCCTTGCGCGAAGACTTCGATGCGTTTCAGTCGGTTCTGCTGCTGACCGCGCCGATCGAGAGCCTGCGCAAGGCAGACTACGAACCGTTCCTGCGCGCGGTCGCGCCGGACGACGTGAACATCCGTTCCTTCGAAGCGCTGCTCGCCACGGGCAAGCCGCGCTGCGGCCAGGTGCGCGACACGCAGCGCGATTTCCTGTTCGGCCCTGAAGCCGCGAGCATCGGCTCCGTGGCGCTGGTGCCGCTGGGCGATGGCGGCTCCGTGGGCCTGCTGGCGCTCGGCAGCGCCGAACGCGAACGCTTCCATCCGGGCATGAGCACGGAGTTCCTGAAGAGAATGGGTGAGCTCATCACCGACTCTCTGCTGCGCAACTGACGCGTGGCCCTCGATCGAACCCGGATCGACGGCTATCTCAAGCATCTCGGTTACGAGCGGCGTCTCTCGCCGCACACCGCATCCAACTACGCGCGCGATCTGCGCGCGCTGGCTGAATACGCCGAACGCGGCGATCTCGACGACTGGCGGCGCATCGACAGCCAACACGTGCGCATGTTCGCCGCGCGTTCACATGCCGGTGGATTGAGCCCGCGCAGCGTGCAGCGGCGCCTGTCCGCCGCGCGCGGTTTCTTCAACTACCTGATGCGCGAGGGCGTGCTGAAGAGCAATCCGGCCGTGGATATTCGCGCGCCCAAGGCGGCGAAGCGCCTGCCCGGCACACTCGACGCCGACCAGCTCAACCAGCTGCTCGACATCCCGGCCGAAGATGCCCTGGCCATACGCGACCGCGCCATCATGGAGCTCTTCTATTCATCCGGACTGCGGCTCTCGGAGCTGGTCGGTCTCGACATCGCGAGCATCGATCTGCCCGATCGCACGGTGCGTGTGCTCGGTAAAGGCTCCAAGACCCGTATCGTGCCGGTGGGACGCAAGGCCGACACCGCGATCCGCGTCTGGTTGCGCGAGCGCGTGGCGCTCGCCGGCGTCGATGAAACTGCGCTGTTCGTCGGCCAGAACGGCACGCGTCTCAAGCACCGCGCAATCCAGCTGCGGATTGCCTACTGGGCGAAACGCAAGGGTCTGCCGAGCCGCGTCTATCCGCACTTGTTCAGGCATTCCTTCGCGACCCATCTGCTTGAATCGAGTAAGGATTTGCGCGGCGTGCAGGAGCTGCTCGGCCATGCCGACATCTCCACGACGCAGATCTACACCCACCTTGATTTCGCCCACCTGGCCCGCACCTACGACGCTTCCCACCCTCGGGCAAAACGCAAGACGTAGGTCTCAATGAGCGAAAAGTTTGATCCGCACGGTACCACCATCCTGGCCGTGCGGCGTAATGGCGCCGTTTCCATCGGCGGCGACGGACAGGTCACCCTCGGGAACACTGTGATGAAGGGCAATGCCCGCAAGGTGCGGCCGCTTGGCAACGGCAAGGTGCTCGGCGGATTCGCCGGCGGCACGGCCGATGCCTTCACGCTGTTCGAACGCTTCGAGGGCAAACTCGACAAGTTCGGCAATCTGACTCGCGCGGCTATCGAACTTGCAAAGGACTGGCGTAGCGATCGATATCTGCGCCGACTGGAGGCCTTGTTGTTAGTCGGCGATACCCACAACCTGTTCGTGATCTCCGGCAACGGCGATGTGATCGAGCCCGACCACGACGTGGTCGCGATCGGCTCCGGCGGACCGTTCGCGCAGAGTGCCGCACGTGCGCTGATCGAGAACACCGAGCTGGCAGCGCGCGACATCGTCGAGAAGGCGCTGAACATCGCCGCCGACGTCTGCATCTACACCAATCGCAATCTCACGATCGAAGAATTGAAGGCCTGACTAATGACGCCGCGCGAAATCGTTTCTGAACTGGACAAACACATCGTCGGGCAGGGAGCTGCCAAACGCTCGGTCGCGATCGCGCTGCGCAATCGCTGGCGCCGCATGCAGATCGAAGATCCGATGCGGCAGGAAATTACGCCCAAGAACATTCTCATGATCGGCCCGACCGGCTGCGGCAAGACCGAGATCGCGCGCCGGCTCGCGCGGCTCGCCAAGGCGCCGTTCGTGAAGGTGGAAGCTACCAAGTTCACCGAGGTCGGCTACGTCGGCCGCGAGGTGGATTCGATCATCAAGGACCTGGCCGAAGTCGCCGTGAAGATGGCGCGCGAGGAAGAGACCGCCAAAGTCCGCGATCGCGCCGGCGATGCCGCAGAAGAGCGGGTGCTGGATGCCCTGCTGCCGCATCCCAAGATGATGGGATTCTCCACCGATGCCGAGGTCTCGCCGCGTGATGCCGAGACGCGGCAGAAATTCCGCAAGATGTTGCGCGAAGGTTCGCTGAACGACCGCGAGATTGAACTCGACCTGCGCGCGATCGCGCCCGGCGTGCAGATCATGGCGCCGCCCGGCATGGAAGAAATGCAGGAGCAGCTCTCCAGCATGTTCGCGAATCTCGGCGGCAACCGGACCAAGCCGCGCAAGCTCAAAGTGAAAGAAGCGCTGAAACTCCTGGTCGAAGAAGAAGCCGGCAAACTCGTCAACGAAGAAGAGCTGCGGGCACGCGCATTGAACAATGCCGAGCAGAACGGCATCGTGTTCATCGACGAAATCGACAAGATCGCCCGCCGCCAGGAAACGCTCGGCGCCGATGTGTCGCGCGAAGGCGTGCAGCGCGACCTGCTGCCGCTGGTCGAGGGATGCACCGTGTCCACCAAGTACGGCGTCATCAAGACCGATCACGTGTTGTTCATCGCCTCGGGCGCGTTCCACATGTCCAAGCCTTCCGATCTCATCCCCGAGTTGCAGGGCCGCTTCCCGATCCGCGTTGAACTGGATTCGCTGAAAGTCGATGACTTCGTGCGCATCCTCACCGAGCCGGATGCTTCGCTGACCGCCCAGTACCGCGCCCTGATGGGCACCGAACAGGTCGACGTGCAGTTCGCCGAGGGCGGCGTGCGGCGCATCGCCGAGATCGCCTTCAGCGTCAACGAGAAGACCGAGAACATCGGCGCGCGCCGGCTGCATACCGTGATGGAGCGGCTGCTCGAGACCGTGTCGTTCGATGCCGCGGAGCAAGGCGGCAGCAAGCTCGAGATCGACGCGGCCTACGTCGATCTGCATCTGGGCGCGCTGGCCAAGGACGAGGACCTCTCCCGTTACATCCTGTAGCAGGTGACGTTGAGGGTGTCAGGCGGGGAAAGTCGGGATTGTGCGAGCGTCGCGCTACGCGTGTACGCTTGCGCAATCCCGACTTTCCCCGCCTGACACCACTTCATCCGCGCCACATGATCCATGAAGATCGCGAAACCCATCTTGTTAGTCATGACGCCGATCGGCGTCGCCTGGGGGCTGCTCGAAGCCTGGCGGTTCCACTGGTGGCTGGCCGTGATGATGGGCGTGTTGCTCTCGGTCATCAGCCTGTTCATGTGGATGACGGTCAGGCGCATCCGCACCGAGCGCAATCAGACATGAGCAATGAGCTGTTGAGCTCCCCCGCGGCGGAACGCAACAAGGATCCGATCCTGACCGTGCTCGAAACCGTGCTGCCGGCGAGCGGCACCGTTCTCGAGATCGCCTCCGGCGCCGGCCAGCACGTGTGTTTCTTCGCGAGCCAGTTGCCGTCAATCACCTTTCAACCCACCGAACCCGACGCCGCCTCGCGCGACAGCATGATCGTGCGCATCCGCGCGGCCGGTCTCACCAATGTCGAAAGCCCGGTTGCGCTCGACGTGCACGACGGCCGCTGGCCCGTGGCCGCCGAATTCGACGCCATCCTGTGTATCAACATGATCCACATCTCGCCGCGGTCGGCGACCGAAGCGTTGTGTCGCGGCGCCGCCCGCCATCTGCGCACCGGCGGCAAACTCGTGATGTACGGGCCCTACCTCGAGAACGGCACTGCGGCGCAGTCCAATCTCGATTTCGATGCCTCGCTCAAGCGGCGCAACGCCGAATGGGGCCTGCGCGATCTCGCAGAGGTGACCCGTGTCGCGGCCGGACACGGCCTGCAATTTCAGCAGGCTGTGCGTATGCCGGCTAACAACCTGACCGTGGTGTTCGCGAAGTCGACGTAGCCGTCAGGGAAAGCGGAAATCGACGCGGGGCTCGAGCGCCTAGCCGTGTCCGCCACGGTCGGACTGCGTTGCATGAGTTTCCAGCTGCTACTGCAGCGTCTCTCCCTTCATCGCGTCGCAGCCCCAGCCGTCATAACTGCCGCCGTTCTCGGAAGCGAGACGCGCGAGCTCGAGGGTGACGCCGTTTATCGTATGTGAATCGACTGGATCGACGCGTGACATCACGAGCACATAGGGCATCGGGTCATCGGCTTCGTCCGCCAGGCTCTCATCTTCAACCGTGAACTCGATGGCGACGAGCGTATCGCGGCAGATCGTGCGCGCGGCCTCATCTGCGAAGTACATCCAGTGGTCCACCTTGCGCGCAACCTCGTGTACGTCGCCCTGTTCTTCCAGCGCCTCGAGCAGCCGGCGATTCTGCATACGCTCGAGATTCGAGTCCGAGGGATAAAGCAGGTTGATGTACTGCTCCCAATCGGGCTGGTAGCTGCTGCCGGTTTCGTACTTGTAGGTATCGAAACGTTTCATGGCATTTGCCGTAGCGGTGTCGAGCTCGCCGGGTTCCGTCGCGTAGAAATAGAACTCGCGCCGTCCGCCACCGGTGATGCGCCCAACCAGCTGCGCCCCGCAGGTCGCCGAGATGATCCCGTCGAGTGACTCGCCGATTTCGTGCAGCTTCGGCGACTCCTCGCTGGAAGAAAGCCCGTCTGGCCGGGCGGACTGCATCTCCACCCATACCCACAACAACCAGGGACGCTTCTCGACGGGTGCGTCGGCGCGGATCCCCAGATCCACGAAAATCGAGGAGACCGCATCGTTCACGCGGGCGAAGTAGAAATCCCACTCGTCGGACAAAATGTTTTCCTTAACGTTCGGGCTTGAGCCAGCGATCGAACCACGCGGCGACCTCCGCGTAGAACAGGCGGCTGTCCTCGCCCTTGAGCACCCAGTGATTCTCTTCGGGGAACACGATCAGCCGGCTCGGCACCTGCATCCGCTGCAGTGCGCTCCAGTACTCGAGTGAATTGTTGAGTGGCACGCGGAAGTCGTTCTCACCCACGGTGACCAGCACCGGCGTGCGGAACTTCGCGGCCAGGCGAATGGGATTCTGCTCGCGCCACACCGGGCCCTGCTCCCACGGTGGCCCGCCCATGTTGATCTCGCGCGAGTAGATAGTGTCGCTGGTACCCCACTGGCTCTCGAGATTCACGAGGCCGGCATGGCTGAACAGGCACTTGTAGCGGGTCGTGGTGCCCTGCAGCCAGTTCGACAGGTGGCCGCCATAACTCGCGCCGCCGGCGCACTGCCTGCCCCCATCGATGAAACCGAAAGCCTTGATGGCGGCGTCGGCCGCCTCGTTGATCTCGTCCCCGGGGCCCTTGAGCGGATCGCCCTGGATCGAACGCGCGAAACCCTCGCCGAAACCGGTCGAACCCGAGTAGTTGGTCAGCAGCAGCACGTATCCGGGCGCCGCGAGCAGGTGGTAATTCCAGCGGATGAAGAACTGGTCGCGCCACATGGCGTGCGGACCGCCGTGGATCAACACCACCAGCGGGTACTTTTTCGCGGGATCGAAACCGGGCGGCCGCACCACGAGACTGTGGATACGTTTGCCCTTGCGGCTTGTGAACCAGAAGCTCTCGACCGGCGGCAGGTCGAGCTGCGCGGCGCGCGCGGCGTTGAACTTGGTCAGCAGCAATGGCTTGCCGAAAGGAGTGACCAGCGCAATCTCGCCCGGTGCACCGGCGCTTTCCCAGATTGCGTACATCGCCGCATGGCTGGCGTGCGATGGAATCGTGAGGTTCGAGTAGCTGCCCTTGTCGACGCCAAACAATGTCTGCACGGCGCCGCCCTCGACGCGCACTGAATACACCTTCTCGTTGCCAGCATCTTCGGCGGTGAAGTAGACCATGCGCGAATCCGGAGAGACGGCGAAGCTGTTCACCGCGCGGTCGAGCCCGTCCGTAACGATCCGATGTTTGCCGTCGCCCGGCCAGGCGAACGCCGCGAGCCGGGACTGGTTGTACACGTACGTGTCACCCTGCGCTTCGAGCACGGCCAGCAACGTATGTCCGTCGGGTGTGAAATGCGGTTGCGACCAGCTATCCGAACCGCGCGTGAGTTGCCGCGGCTCGCCACCGGTGATGTCGACCTGGAACAGCTGCGAATCGCTGAACGCGTAGGCGGCGGCGTTGCGATTGGTGGTCGCGGCGAACACCAGCGCCTTGTTGTCCGGTGTGAATTCGATGTCGATTTCTTCGCCGATGTCGGCCTGCCTGCCGGCGAATCCCGGGTTGGCGGCCAGTTTCGTTCCGAAGGTCAGATCGCGCGGCGCCCCGGTCGGCAGGCCATTTTTGTCGAGTGGCAATACGAAGATGCGCGCCTGCCGATTGTCGAGCCAGTGATCCCAGCTGCGCACCGGGAACCCATCGTAGATGCGCGCCAGTGACTTTCGATCCCGATGCGCCTGGATCCTCTCCTTGTTAGCCGCGTCGTCGCGGGCGTCCGGAAACATGATCGACACGAAGGCGAGCTGCCGGCCATCGTGCGATACGACCGGCACGCGGGCGCCACCCGACAGGGTAGTCAGGCGCTGCGCCTCGCCACCGGCAGCGAGATCGAGCGAATAGACCTGCGGAGCGTCGTCGTTGTCGCGTTGCGCGCTGAACAGGATGCGGTGGCTGTCCGCGCTCCAGGTGACGCCACTCTCGGGGCGCCGCGTCGAGGTCAGCCTGCGGCTCGAGTCGCGCGCGCTGGTGTCGATCAACCACAGATCGCTGAGTTGCGAATTCTCGTCGTAGGCGGGTTCGACGACACTCACCACGATCCAGCGGCCATCGGGGCTCACCACCGGCGCGCCCACGCGTTTCATGAGCCATATGTCTTCGTGACCCGGGGCCCGCTTCGTGTCCGCTCGCGCGCCGGACGGCAGTGCGCAGCAGGCAATCAGCAGCAGTGCGACGAAAGCGCGAGCGGTTTTCATGGGCGCCAACGTTAGCGCAACTGCGATGGGGTTCATATATCTTGCCGGGCGCTGTCCCTGACGCGAGACTACCCACTTGAATACCGAACCCGTGAATCCGATTTCGCCCGCCAGGGGACTGCGTCCCGGCGCGTTGCTGGTCAGCGGCGTGATCAATCTCGGCGGCGCATCCCTGGTGGCGTTCGCCATGCCGGGAACGGCCGGCGACGAGCGTATCGCCGCAGCCTGGGCGCTGGTGCAGTTCATTTCCGGCGTGTGGGCAGGAGTGCTCGGCGCCAACAGCCCGTTCCTGCACGGCCTGTTTGCCGGCGTGCCCGCGCTGTTGTTAGGGCTGGCGGTGGGTGGCCAGTTGCCGGCGCAATACGTCGCGGTGTCGTGGTCCCTTGCACCCTGCGCGGCGTTGCTGGCTGCGGCCCTCATGCGCTACATGCGCCGTCGGAATTGAATGGGGACATTCACCCCATTTCAGCTCCTGCGACGGTCCTGCGCGGCGTCGCCAAACGTCTCGTCGTAGTCGGCCGTCGAGGCTTCGATCACTTCCTTCGCGTGTTCGTAGCCATACTTGCCCGAGATCTTCATCTTGTTAGGCTCGCCCGGCACCATCTTGTAGGTTCCGAAGTAGTGCTCGAGACGCTCGACCAGCACGGGCGCGAGCTGCGAGATGTCCTTGACGTGATCCCAGACGTAATCACCTTCGAGAACGCCGATGATCTTGTCGTCGGCTTCGCCGCGATCGAGCAGCTTGATGCCGCCGATGACGCGCGCGCGCAGGATGACTTCCGAGCGTTCGATGGGCCGCTCGCTGATCACGCAGATGTCGAGCGGATCACCGTCGCCCCGCTCCGAACCCGGCGCCAGTTTAGCGACCCGTTCACCGCAATAGGTCTTCGGGATGAACCCGTACAACGCGGGCGGGTGGCTCGATGAGCGCTGCGGCCGGTCCACGCGCAGGTAACCCGAGACCTTGTCGATCTCGTACTTGATCATGTCGAACGGGGTTATCTCGATGTAGGCGTTGACGATGCGGGGCGCGTCTTCCCCGAGGTCCAGGCCGTGCCAGGGATGCGGACGCCAGCGCGAAAAATTGTGTTCAGTCATGGGCATGGACTGTACGGGAGAGGAGCCCGCCTTGCCATTCCGCTATCCTCCCCACCCATGCCAACGACTACGAGGGGTGCGGCCATCGTCGGCTGGGGGAAGTGCCTGCCCCCGGCCGTGCTGAGCAATCCCGATATCGGCACCTTCCTCGAGACCAACGACGAGTGGATCACCTCGCGCACGGGCATCCGGGAGCGGCGGATTTCTCACGTTTCCCTGGGCGAGATGAGTTACGCCGCCGCCGCGCGCGCGCTCGCCTGCGCCGGCCTCGACGGCGCGAAAATCGAACTCATCGTGTTCGGTTCCACGAGTTACGACGACCAGGTGCCGAACATGGCCTCCGGCATCCAGAAGCGTATCGGTGCCGACGGCTGTGCCGCGATGGACGTGAACACGGCCTGCACCAGTTTCCTGTATTCGCTATCTACCGCGACGGCCCTGATCAAGACCGGCGTGATCGGCAATGCGCTGGTCATCGGTTCCGAACTGATCTCGCCGTTCATGGACTGGAGCGATCGCAACGTGGCGGTGTTGTTCGGCGACGGCGCGGCGGCGGTCGTCCTGCAGGCCACCGACCGGGAGGAGGGCTTGTTAGCCGAGCGGCTCGGCTGTTACGGCGAAGCGCGGGAAATCCTGCGGGTCCACGGCATGGGCGGCGCCTATTCGCACCAGAACCGCATCCTCGGCAAGACCGAGTGGCAATTTGAAGGCCAGGAGATCTTCAAGAAGGCCGTGCATGGCATGACCACGGCCTGCGCGGAGGCGCTCGGCAAACTCGGCAAGAGCGCCGACGACGTGGACCTGGTCATTCCGCACCAGGCCAACATGCGCATCATCGAGGCGGTCGCCAAGAAGACCGGCGTGCCCATGGAGCGGGTGTTCACCAACGTCGAACGGTACGGCAACATGTCGGCGGCCACGGTGCCGGTGGCGCTGTGCGAAGCGCTGGAACAAGGCCGCGTGAAGCCCGGGGCATTGTTGCTGATGCCGTCGTTCGGCGGCGGATTGACCTTCACCGGGCACGTCGTGCGCTGGGGTCAGCGTACTACGCCGATCTCGACCAGCGACGTTGCGCTGCCGCCTAACAACCAGACGGCGCTCGAGATCATCAACCGGTACCGCGGCATCAAGTCGCTGCAGGTAACCGCCAATCCGGCGACCTGATCCCGCGAGACCCCAGAAATAACGAAGCCCGCGTATTTGACTACGCGGGCTTCGTTGGACCTGTGCTTCGACGTCTGGCTATCAGCTTTCTTTCTAGGCCTTAACCTTTCTTCTTCGCCTTCGCAGCTCGTGCTTTTTTCTTAGCTGGACTCTTCGGACGGGACTTACCAAAAGACCCCGCATATAACTTGCCGCGCTTGGTGCGGCGATCGCCCTTACCCATTCGCCTCTTCCTTGTTCTGTGAAATCCACAGCAAGGCGGCTTCGATATCCGACAACTGCGCGGCGGTCATGCCCGGAATGCGGCCACCGCCAGCTTCCTGTTTGACGCGCGCAAGTTCCGTTGCGGAAACCGTGCTAACCCATGTGAGCCCGCGGCGCACTTTGGAGGTGAATTTCTGGGACTTCTCTTCTTCGGTCATGTCGACTCCTGAGCCTTTCGAACCTGCATTGCGGGCCGAAACATAGCGCGGCTAACGATATCTGGCCAGAACTTTCGCCAAGGCCGCCGACCCCGGCGACAGCCGGTTGTGGGGTATCTGATTGAGCGGAATAGCCGGTGTCTCATTGACATCGTGGAAGTCCTTGCCACTCGGATCCACATATAAAAGCCCGGTCAGGAATTCACCTTTTTTCAACCTCTCGCCGATGTCGGCGGTCGCCTTGGCGCGATCGGTCGGGTCGTAGTTGGCGTCGATCTTGCGCAGCAGGATCCGGCTGCCGTCGTGCAGCACCACGGGCAAGGCATCGCCTGCGGCGTAATCCGCCGAGATTTCCCGCTGAAACGGCACGAAATCGGCATGCACCGCGGCGTCGTAATGCTCGCGCGTGTACTCATAACTCTTCGTGGAGCCTTCGTGATCGTTGAAGGTCACGCAGGGTGAAAGCACGTCGATCAGCGCGAATCCCTTGTGTCGCAACGCGGCCTGGATGAGCGGCACCAGCTGTTGTTTGTCGCCCGAGAAACTGCGCGCAACGAAGGTGGCGCCCAGGGTGAGCGCCAGCAACACCGGATCGATCGGCGGCTGCTGATTCACCTCGCCTTTCTTGGCCTTGGTGCCGAGGTCGGCGGAGGCGGAAAACTGGCCCTTGGTGAGGCCGTACACGCCGTTGTTTTCGATGATGTAGGCCATGTTGAGATTGCGGCGGATCGCATGGCAGAACTGGCCGAGACCGATCGACAAGGTATCGCCGTCGCCCGAAACCCCGATGTATGTGAGGTTGCGATTGGCGGCGTTCGCACCCATCGCGATCGACGGCATGCGGCCGTGCACGGAGTTGAAGCCGTGTCCGCCGCTGACGAAATAGGCCGTGGTCTTCGACGAACAGCCGATGCCGGAGAGCTTCACCATGTTCTGCGGCTCGATGTCGAGACCCCACGAAGCTTCGATGATGGCCGCGGTGATCGAGTCGTGGCCGCAGCCCGCGCACAGCGTCGACAAGCCGCCTTCGTAATCGCGCCGCGTGAGGCCGAGCGTATTTTTGGGCAGCGACGGATGGCGGACTTTCGGCTTCGGCAGGAATGTCATGCGACACCTTTGACGTCAGCTTTGCGCGTCTTGGGCTCGATTTCGGCCAACACGCCCTTGACGATGAACTCGGAAGAAATCGGCAACCCGCTGTAATGCAGCAGCGAACGCAGCTTGGCTTTCTCGACGCGCGTTTCGAGTATCAGCAGCGAACGCATCTGCGCGTCGCGATTCTGTTCGATGACGAACACCAGCTTCTGCTGCTCGAGAAACTTCTCGACTTCCTCGCCGAACGGAAAGGCCCGCAGCCGCATGTAGTTGGTCTTCACCCCGTGCGCCGCGAGAATATCGAGCGCTTCGCGCACCGCACCATCTGTGCTGCCGTACGCCACCACGCCGATGTCGATGTGCGCATCCTGTTCGATGACCGGTTTCGGCACGAAGCGTTTCGCGGTGTGGAACTTGCGCGTCAGCCGATCAAGCACGATCTGGTATTCGGCGGAATCCTCGGTGTACGCGCCGTATTGTGTGTGGCCCGAGCCGCGCGTGAAATACGCGCCCTTGGGATGTACGCCGGGCAAGGTGCGGTACGGAATGCCGTCGCCATCCACGTCGAGATAACGATGGAATTTCTCCAGCTTCTCGATCGCTTCCTTGCCGAGGACCTTGCCGCGATCGGGAACGTAGCTGTCGTCCCACTTGAGATCGGGGCACATCCAGTCGTTCATGCCGATGTCGAGATCGCTCATCACCATGATCGGCGTCTGCAGCCGTTCGGCCAGATCGAACGCGTCGCGCGCGAAGTAGAAACATTCCTCGGGGTCGCGCGGAAACAGGCAGACGTGTTTGGTGTCGCCATGCGAGGCGTACGCGCCCTCGAGGATGTCGCACTGCTGCGTGCGGGTCGGCATGCCGGTCGACGGGCCCACGCGCTGGATGTCGAACAACACCGCGGGCACCTCGGCGTAATACGCGAGGCCCAGGAATTCGTTCATCAGCGAGACCCCGGGACCCGAGGTCGCGGTGAAGGCGCGTGCACCGTTCCAGGAAGCGCCCAGCACCATGCCGATGGCGGCCAATTCGTCTTCCGCCTGGATGAACGCGAAGTTCTTCTTGCCGGTTTCGGGGTCGACCCGCAGCTTGTCGGAGAAGCTCTTGAAGGCGTCCATCAACGAGGTCGACGGCGTGATCGGATACCAGGCGCCGACCGTGGCGCCCGCGAACACGCAGCCCAGACCCGCGGCGGTATTGCCGTCGATCAGGATGTGGCCCTTGGTCTTACCACCGTCCGGCAGAGGTGCCACGTGCACGGGCAGCGGGCACTTGAAGTTTTCACGCGTGTAGTTGTAGCCGAGCTCGATGGCCTTCATGTTCGACTCGACCAGCGCGGGTTTTTTCGCGTAGGTCTCGGCCAGCAGCTCGCGGATCTTCGCGATGTCGAGATCGAGCAGCGCCGCCAGCACGCCGGTGTAGCAGATGTTTTTCATGAGGATGCGCGTCCGCACCCCGTTGAAATTCTCGTTGCAGAGCTTCGCGAGCGGTACGCCGAGCACGGTGATGTCGTCGCGCGCCAGCAGCGCCGGGCGCGGCCAGGTGCAGTCGTAGATCAGGTAACCGCCAGAGGTGACCTCGCGGACGTCGCGCGAATAAGTCTCGGCGTTCATCGCGACCATGACGTCTATCTTTCCCGAACGCGCGACGTAGGAATCCTTCGTGACGCGTATTTCGTACCAGGTCGGCAGACCCTGGATGTTCGACGGGAAGTAATTCTTGCCCATCACCGGGATGCCGGCGCGGAAGATGGATTTCATCAGCAACGTGTTGGCGCTGGCCGAACCGGTGCCGTTCACCGTCGCGATTTTGATCGCGAAATTGTTTACGAGATCAGTCATGTCAGGCGCCCGCCGCGACTTCGTCGATGGCCTGCGGCCACTTCACGAACGACTTGCCCATGTCCCAGGCAGCGGTCGGGCAGCGTTCCGCGCACAGGCCGCAGTGAACGCACAGGTCTTCGTCCTTGACCATGACGCGGGCGGTGTGTTTGAGCGGCGGCGATACGTACAAGGCCTGGGTGACATTCGTCGCCGGCGCCTTCAGGCGCGTGCGCAGATCCGCCTCCTCGCCGTTCGCGGTGATGGTGAGGCAGTCCACCGGACAGATGTCGATGCAGGCGTCGCACTCGATGCACAGCTTGGTTTCGAACACCGTCT
>JBDTSP010000030.1:0-38154 GCA_039931065.1 Pseudomonadota bacterium
TTTTTCCTGACCGCCGGCTTCCTCGGCATGATGTATTACTTCGTGCCCAAGCAGGCCGGCCGGCCGGTGTATTCGTACCGGCTGTCGATCGTGCACTTCTGGGCGCTCATCTCCATATATATGTGGGCCGGGCCCCACCACCTGCACTACACCACGCTGCCCGACTGGGCGCAGTCGTTGGGTATGGTGTTCTCGCTGATCCTGCTGGCGCCGTCCTGGGGCGGCATGATCAACGGACTCATGACGCTCTCCGGCGCGTGGCACAAGTTGCGCACCGATCCGATCCTCAAGTTCATGGTTGTGGCGCTGTCGTTCTACGGCATGTCGACCTTCGAAGGTCCGATGATGTCCATCAAGACGGTCAACGCGCTGTCTCACTACACGGACTGGACCATTGGTCACGTGCATTCGGGTGCGCTCGGCTGGGTGGCGATGATCACCATCGCCTGCATCTACGCGATGCTGCCCAAGCTCTACGGCAAGAAAGAGATGTGGAGCACGCGGCTGATCGACTGGCATTTCTGGACGACCACCATCGGCGTCGTGTTGTACGTCGCCGCGATGTGGATCGCCGGCGTCATGCAGGGCCTCATGTGGCGCGCCACCAATGACGACGGTTCGCTCACCTATTCATTCATCGAGGCACTGAACGCCACGTATCCGTACTACGCGGTGCGGTTGTTAGGCGGCCTCATGGTCCTGTCGGGGATGTTCCTCATGGCCTACAACGCGATCAAGACCGCGGCCGGCACCGAGTCCGTTCCCGAAACCGCGATCCCGGAGCCCGCCTGATGTCCTTCAATCACGAAACCGTCGAGAAGAAAGTTGCATGGCTCGGCGTATGGATCGCCGCCGTCATCAGCATCGGCGGCCTGGTCGAAATCGTGCCGCTGTACCTGTCGAGTGAAACCACGCAGCCCGCGCCCGGCGTCAAGCCGTACCCGGCGCTGGCGCTCGAAGGCCGCGACATCTACCTGCGCGAGGGTTGCTACAACTGCCATTCGCAGATGATCCGCCCGCTGCGCGCGGAGACCGAACGGTACGGCCACTACTCGCTCGCGGGCGAGAGCGTCTACGACCATCCGTTCCAGTTCGGCAGCAAACGCACCGGTCCCGATCTGGCGCGGGTCGGCGGCCGGTACAGCGACGAGTGGCATCGCACCCATCTCAACAATCCGCGCGACGTGGTGCCGGAATCGAACATGCCGGCGTATTCGTGGTTGCCCGGGGCCGAGCTCGACGCTGCGGCAACCGCCGGAAAAATGCGTGCGTTGCGGCGTGTCGGGGTTCCGTATACCGACGCCGAGATCGCCGCGTCAGCCGACGAAGTGCGCGGCAAGACCGAAATGGACGCGCTGGTCGCCTATCTACAGGGCCTGGGCACCGCCTCGGCCAATTGGTGAATACGATGGATATGGGAACCTTTCGCGGAATAATCACCGCCGTACTGTTGCTGCTGTTCTGCTGGCTCGTGGTGTGGGCGTGGAGCAAATCCCGCCGCGCCGACTTCGACGCCGCGGCGCGCATGCCGCTCGAAGACGAGGGGTCCGGCAAATGACACGCGCGCACAGCATTTTCATCATCGTCCTGACGTTCGCCAACATCGCCGGAGCCTTGTGGCTGCTGTGGTGGACACGCCGCTCGCCGGCCGATTCCTCGGGCTCAGCGCATACCACCGGGCACGTCTGGGATACGGATCTGCAGGAGCTCAACAATCCATTGCCGCGCTGGTGGTTGTGGCTGTTCATCATTTCGGTCGCCTTCGGCGGCGTCTACTTGACGTTGTATCCGGGGCTCGGCAGCTACGCGGGTGCACTCAACTGGACCTCGCGCTCCGAACACGACGCGCAGGCGGCCGCCAATGCGCAGCGGATCGAACACACGCTGGCGCCATTCGCCCCGCGCGAGGTACGCGATCTCATGACCGATCCGGTTGCCCTGACCGTCGGACGGAATCTGTTCCTCAACAATTGCGCGGCCTGTCACGGTTCGGACGGCGGCGGCGCGCCCGGTTTTCCCAATCTCACCGACAACGACTGGTTGTGGGGCGGCGATCCGGACACCGTGGTCGCGACGATCGCCAATGGCCGCATGGGGGTCATGCCCGCCTGGGGAGACGCACTTGGCGCCAGCGGGGTGGAAGACGTACTCGACTACGTGTACAGCTTGCGCGGCATCACACTCACCGCGGGCAACGCGCGGGCGGGCAAGGCGAAGTTCGCCGAGTTGTGCGCCGCCTGTCACGGTGACGATGGCCGCGGCAAGCAATCGATGGGTACACCGAATCTCGTCGATCCGATCTGGCTGCACGGCGGCGCCTTGTCGACGGTGCGCGACAGTATTCAAAAGGGACGGGGTGGAACCATGCCCGCCCACCAGGCGCGCCTCGGCGAGACGCGCGTCAAACTACTCGCCGCCTACGTGTTGTCGCTGAGCGCGCCCGAAGTGCCGAAGGTTGCCGCGACGGAGCCGGCCGATGGCGCCCCCACGCAGCATTGAAGCCCGGCGGCGCGCATTGCGCATACGCGTCATCGGCGTCATCTGCTGGAGCGGCTTCCTGGCGGCGGCGCTCGCGACGATGGTGTGTTTTGCATTCGTCGATCCGCAGGCGCTCGCAGAAGGACATCCGCCCGCGTGGTGGACTTCTCGCTCGCACGTCTACGCACTCGGCTTCTTCCTGTTCTGGATGACAGGCCTGACCTCGGCACTGCTGGCCTGGTTCCTGGCGCGTCCGCGCCGACGGGGCGTGCGGGCGTGAACGCCAAGTTTCCGCCCATCGTCGTCGAGCAGCCGCTGTATGCGCCGCACGAGAAGGTATACCCGCGCGAAATCAGCGGCCGCTTTGCCCGGCTGCGCACCATCAGCGTCTGGGTACTGCTGGGTATCTTCTATCTGTTTCCGTGGGTCGAGTGGGGCGAGCGGCAGGCGGTGCTGTTCGATCTGCCGGCGCGCAAGTTCTTCATCTTCGGCCTCGTGTTCTGGCCGCAGGATTTCATCTTCCTCACGCTGCTGCTGATCATCGCGGCGTTGTCGTTGTTCTTCTTCACGGCCGTGGGTGGACGGTTGTGGTGTGGCTACGCCTGTCCGCAAACGGTCTGGACCGAGACCTTCCTGTGGATGGAGCGCGTGACCGAGGGGGATCGCGCCGCGCGCCAGAAACTCGACCGCGCGCCGTGGAGCGCGGCAAAACTCGCGCGCAAGTCAGCCAAACAATTCCTGTGGATCAGCGCGGCTCTGTGGACCGGGTTTACCTTCGTCGGTTTCTTCACGCCCATTCGCACGTTATCGGCCGAAGTGATGGGCGGCACGTTGGGTGGCTGGGAGACGTTCTGGATTCTCTTCTACGGCTTTGCGACCTACGGCAACGCGGGTTATCTGCGCGAGCAGGTCTGCAAATACATGTGCCCCTATGCGCGCTTCCAGAGCGCGATGTTCGATCGCGACACTTTGATAATCACTTACGACACCGGGCGCGGCGAGCCGCGCGGCGCGCGCAAACGCGGTACCGACGCCCGCTCGGAAGGCAAGGGCGACTGCATCGATTGCACCTGGTGCGTCCAGGTCTGCCCGACCGGCATCGACATACGCAAGGGACTACAGATCGAGTGCATCGCCTGCGCGGCGTGTATCGACGCCTGCGATACGGTGATGGACAAGATGGGATCGCCGCGCGGGCTCATCCGTTACACCACGCAACACGCGGTCGACCACGAGAAAACCCGGCTGTTGCGCCCACGCGTGCTCATCTACGGAGCGCTGCTCGCGACCCTGATCACAGGCTTCGTGGTGATGCTGACACTGCGCTCGCCGGTGTCGCTCGATGTCATCCGCGATCGCAACACGCTGTACCGGCTGACCGAAGACGGCAACGTCGACAACGTCTATACGGTGCGCATCCTCAACAAGACCGAACACGCGCACCGCTTCGTACTGTCCGCACACGGTAGTTCGCCGCTGTCGGTGTTGCCGGCCGCGCGTGAATATCCGGTGCCAAGTGGCGCCGTGTATTCGATCCCGGTACGTGTTCGGCGCGCGGCCTACGACCCGCTTGGCGCTGAAACCATCACGCTGGTCCTCGAGTCCGTCGACCAGCCGGATGTTCAGGTCGAAACCCGCGCCCGTTTCCTGGCGCCGGTCAGATGAACGTGAACGCCCCGCCCGAAAAATCGCAGCTGCGTTCCAATCCGGTGTTCTGGATCATGTGGGCTCTGCCGGGCGCCACGGTCTTTGCCGGGCTCGCGACGCTCGGCATCGCGCTGCACAGCGCCGACCGGCCCTTGCCTCCCGCCTATCACTGGGAAGGCGACCGCCTCGATCAGGACTTCGCGCTGGCGCGGAATGCCGCGGCCAGCGGCGCCGGATTGCATTTCGAAGCGCCGCGGGCGGGCGGCTACTGCCTTGCGACGCTGAGTCATGCCCCGGCAGATGCGGCCTTTCTCTATCTACAGCTCACGCACGGGTCCAACGCGGATCTGGATCGCACGCTGCGGCTGCAACGAGTCGAGGCCGGAAAGTATGGCAGCGAGTGCCAGGCAATCCCCGCCGGCCGCTGGCGGATTTCCGTCGAGGATGATGCCCGCACCTGGAGTCTGCGCGGAACGGCGGGCGGTCATCTCGAACAGGTGGAATTGCGCGCGCGCGATCCCGGCGCGCCGATGTGAGCGCTTCCGAGGCATTACACGCGCGCTGGTCACTGGACGCGGGCGAACATGAGCACGTCGTGTTCATGGTCCGCGGAATCCATTGCGCGGGATGCGCGCGCAACATCGAACGCGCGGTCGGGGCGCTACCGGATGTCGAAGGCGTGCGGGTCGACAGTGCCGCGGCTCGTGTCACCGTCGACTGGCTGGGTGGCCGGAATACCGGCCTGCGCCAGATCCTCGCCGCCGTCGAACGCGCCGGCTTCGGAGTCGTGCCACTGGCCGGCGATGCCGCGACCAGTGAATACCAGCGGGAGCGCCGCACCGCGCTCAAACGCGTCGGGCTCGCCTCTCTCGGCATGATGCAGGCGATGATGTATCTCGCGGCGCTCTACGGAGCGAGCGACATCGATGCCGCGATGACGCAGCTCATGCGAATTGCCGGCATGGTCATCGTGACGCCCATTCTTTTCTATAGCGGCGCGCCATTCCTGGGCGGCGCCTGGCGCGATCTGACCCATCGCCGACTCGGCATGGATGTGCCCGTGGCGCTGGCATTGGTGCTGGCCTGGCTGCCAAGCGTTTACAACACGTTGCGAGCCGATGGCGAGGTCTATTTCGATTCCGTCGGCATGTTCATCTTCTTCCTGTCGGCGGGCCGCTTCATCGAGATGAGCGTGCGGCATCGCGGCCTGACGAGCGCCGAGGCGCTGGCGCGCAGCCTGCCGGTGGAAGTCACGATTCTGTTGCCCGACGGCAAACGCGAGAAGACTGGCGTCGCGAAGATCGCCAGCGGCGATCGCTTCATCGTGCCCAAGGGCGGCGTCGTGCCCGTTGATGCCACGCTTGCGCCCGAGGTGGGCGCCAACGCGGTCGGCCTGTTCGATGAATCCCTGCTCACGGGTGAATCGCTCCCGGCGACCCGTCGGCACGGCGAGATGATTCGTGGCGGCAGCGTGAACGTCGGCGCGCCGCTGACACTTACGGCGTCGGCCGCGGTTGGAGAATCCACGCTTTCATCCATCGTGGCGCTGCTCGAGCGGGCGCAACGCGAGCGCCCGCGGCTCGCGCGCGCGGCCGATGGCGCCGCATCCTGGTTCGTCGTGGTGGTGTTGACGCTGGCTGCATTGACCGCCGCGGCCTGGTGGCTGTACGAGCCGGCGCGCGCCTTCGGCGCGGTGCTCGCGGTATTGGTTGTTACATGTCCGTGCGCACTCTCGCTTGCTACACCGGCGGCGCTCGCGGCCGTAACGACGCGGCTGGCGCGAATGGGCGTGTTGGTGACGCATGGCGATGCGATCGAGAGGCTGGCGCGCATCGATACCGTGGTGCTCGACAAGACCGGAACGCTGACCCTGCCGACGACCAGCATCACGGATATCAAACTACCGCAGGTTGGCATCTCGCAGCCGGTGCTGGCGATCGCCGCCGCCCTCGAGCGCGGTTCCGCGCATCCGCTGGCGGGTGCTTTCGCGCCGCACGAAAAGCCGACGCTGATCGCGCACGACCTTCAGGAATTCGCCGGAAGCGGCGTCGAAGGTGTGATCGACGGCGAAGAATGGCGGCTCGGAACATTCGACTTCGTTGCCGGCCTCGCAAGGCACGCACAGTTGGCGCAAACGTTCGGCGCGCTGGAGTCGAACCTCTTTCTGGGCAGCCGCGCCGGGCTGGCCGCGGCCTTCGAGGTCGGCGCGCCGCTGCGTCCGGACGCGCGCGCAGCGATCGACGCGTTGCGCGGTCTCGGACTGCAGATCGTCATCGCGAGCGGAGACAACGAAGCGGCGGTGCACGCCGCGGCCCGCGCGCTCGACTTGCAGCGTGCGAATTCGCGGCTGTCACCGCAGGGCAAGATCGATCTTGTGCGGACGCTTCGCGCGCAGGGCCACCGCGTGTTCATGATTGGCGATGGAATCAACGACGGGCCAGTGCTCGCCGCCGCGGATGTGTCCTGCGCGATGGGACAGGGTTCGGCCATCGCGCAGTCCGCCGCGGACCTGTTGCTGCTGCACGAGGGGCTGGCGTCGCTGCCTGGCGCGATTATCGCAGCGCGCCGGGGCATGCGGGTCGTCCGGCAGAATCTCGTCTGGGCGCTGGGCTACAACCTGACCGCGGTGCCGCTCGCGGCGTTCGGCCTGGTATCGCCATGGCTCGCGGCGCTCGGAATGTCGCTGTCGTCCCTGGGGGTGGTCCTCAATGCGCGGCGGGTCAGAGTCGCGGAGCGGGCGAAGTGAGCATTGCCTATCTACTGGTGTCGCTCGGGCTGGGTGTGTTCGCGCTGGCGGTATGGGCGATGTTCTGGGCGATAGACTCCGGCCAGTTCGACGAACTGGATTCACGCGGTGAGGCGATCTTCGACGAGTCGGAACTGACATCCGTGCCGCGCGCAGCAGCAAAGAAGAGCGACAGCGTCGAATAACCGGCACGGGCACGCTCGACACTCGGCGCTGCACCACGGCACCTTCCTACAACGTCGCGCGGGCTTCACCTGTCACGTGGAACGCGCACTCCTACTAATGTGGGTCGCAGTACGTGTTGTTTCGCTGCGAGTTCTACATGAAAAATCTTCGTTGGAGTGTTGTCCTGTCTGCCACAGGCCTTCTGTCGCTCACCGCGTGCACGGTCGGTTCGACCGATCGCGGACCCGTGGCGTCCCCGGCCGCAAGCGTCGGCCCCAATCCCACGCTCCCCGAGCCAGACAAGAAGCTGATCCCCATCGTGCAGATCGCCGAGGCGAAGGGCTGGCCGCCGGGCTTGATGCCCGCGCCTGCCGCCGGTATCGCGGTGAATGCGTTTGCGAATGGTTTGGCGCATCCACGCTGGGTCTTCGCGCTGCCGAATGGCGATGTGCTGGTGGCCGAGAGCAACGCGCCCGAGCGGCCCGAAGAGGGCAAGGGCTTGAAGGCGAAGGTGATGCAGAAAGTGATGGCGAAGGCGGGTGCGGGCGTGCCATCCGCCAATCGCATCACGTTGCTGCGGGATGCGGACGGTGACGGCGTGGCGGAACTCAGGGCGGTTTTCCTGGACCAGCTCAATTCGCCGTTCGGCATGGCGCTCGTCGGCGACTATCTATATGTCGCGAACACCGATTCGGTGATGAAGTTTGCCTATACGAATGGCACGACGAAGATCGAGGCGCCGGGCACGAAACTCACCGATCTGCCGGGCGGTCCGCGTAATCACCACTGGACCAAGAACATCATCGCCAGCGCGGATGGCACGAAGCTGTACGCGACGGTGGGTTCCAACAGCAACGTAGCGGAAAATGGCATGGCGGAAGAGGCAGGCCGCGCCGCGATCTGGGAGATCGATGTTGCCAGCGGCGACAAGAAGTTGTTTGCCACCGGCTTGCGTAATCCCAATGGCATGGCGTGGGAGCCGCAAACCGGCGCGTTGTGGACGGTCACCAACGAACGCGACGAACTCGGCGCTGACCTGGTGCCTGACTACCTGACCTCGGTGAAGCAGGGCGCCTTTTACGGCTGGCCCTATAGTTACTACGGACAACACGTGGATGTGCGCGTGGAGCCGCCGCGCCCGGATCTGGTGGCGAAGGCGGTCGCGCCGGACTACGCGCTCGGCGCGCACGTGGCGGCGCTGGGCCTGGCTTATGCGGGCGACGCGTCGTTACCGGAGCGCCTGACCAACGGGATGTTCATCGGCGAACACGGTTCGTGGAATCGCGCAGTGCCGGCCGGTTACAAAGTGGTGTTCGTGCCGTTCAAGGATGGCAAGCCCGCCGGCGTGCCGCTCGATGTCCTGACCGGTTTCGTGAGTTCCAGGGGCGAAGCTTTCGGCCGCCCCGTTGGAGTAGCGCTCGACAAACACGGCGCGCTGCTCGTGGCCGACGACGTGGGCAACACTGTCTGGCGGGTCGTTGGTGCCGGCTGAGAGAAACGGGAGTTAGCGAGTCGAAGAACGCCAGCGCCTTCCGGATCGTCGCGTTCGTCACCGGATCGTGCTTGGGCACGACCCTCTATTTCTTCTGGCGCGTCTTCGCCAGCGCCTCATCCAGCATCTTCACGAGATCGTCGCGCGAGTAGCTGTAAGGGTGATCCTCGTTCAACTGCGCAAGCTGCTCTATCTGCTTGCGTATGGTCCGGTCCGCCTCGGATTGATCCGGGGTCACCAAGTAGCGCCGTTTCGGCTGGTCCTCGAACAACGCCAGCATGATTGCGGCCGACACTTCATCGGGTTGTTTGTACTTGCTGCGGTCAGCCATGACTGTAGTCACACCCGTACGTTTCGCCGCGTTGGCTCCGATCTCCGAATTGAAATTGCCGGGCTCCACGATATTGACGATCACGCCGTCCGGCTCGAGCTCGGAGTTCAGCGAGTCGGTGAATGCCTCGACGCCGTGTTTGCTGATCGAATACGCGTTCAACATCTTCGGCGCCAGAATCCCCGAGATCGAACCGATATTCGTGATGCGTCCCTTCGACGCAACCAGCAGCGGCCGGAACGCCTGCGACATGCGATAAGGGCCGTAGACGTTCACCTGCAGCGTGAGATCGAACTCCGCCATGCTCGAAGCGGACGTCAGCCCGGGTGATGCGACCCCCGCGTTGTTCACGAGCCCGTAAAGCCCGCGCCCCGCCTTCGTCACCGTGACGACGGCGGCGTCGACGTCGGCTTGTCTGGTCACGTCGAGTTTGATCGCCTGCACATTCTTGATCTTGCCGAGCGCCGCGAGATCCGCATCCTTGCGCGCGCCGGCGTAGACGAAATATCCCGCCGCGGCGAGATGTTCGGTGACGTTGCGCCCGATGCCGGTACTCGCACCGGTGACCAGCACTGCCTTCACGGGCGCGGCGGTTGCAGGCGGCTCGGCGGCGTGACCAGACAACGGCAAGGCGAGCAAGGTGAAGACCAGTGAAAAACGCATGACTGTGCCCCTGTGTCGGAAGGGGCACATGGTACGCGCGGCTTCAGATCTTTGTTAGACCCGTGCCGGCAGGAACCCGCCGTTGCGCAGCAACGCCGCAGACACCAGGGAGATCAGCCCGCCGACCGGAAACATTTCCGGTTAACTCGGCATGTCCACTTTGATCTTGTCTCAGTAGATCTCCGGCACCAGCATTTCCGACGGTACCGCCTGCCGCGAGTAGTGCTCATGGCGCTCGCGTTCGGGCAGCACCACCGAAGACTTCGGCACGTCGGCATACGGAAATTGCTTCAGCAGATGATCGATGCAGTTGAGTCGCGCGCGTTTCTTGTCCACCGCCTGCACGACCCACCAGCGCGCCTCGGGGATGTGGCTGCGTTCGAGCATCACTTCCTTCGCACGTGTGTAGCCTTCCCAGCGGCGGCGCGATTCCAGATCCATCGGCGAAAGTTTCCACTGCTTGAGCGGATCGTGGATGCGGCCTAGAAACCGGAGCTGCTGTTCTTCGTCGCTGATCGAGAACCAGTACTTGAGCAGGTGAATTCCCGAGCGCACCAGCATCCGCTCGAATTCGGGCACTGAGCGGTAGAACTCTTCGTATTCCTCGTCGGTGCAGAAATTCATCACGTGTTCGACGCCGGCGCGGTTGTACCAGCTGCGATCGAACAACACGATTTCACCGGCGGCCGGCAGATGCGTGACGTATCGCTGGAAATACCACTGCGTGCGTTCGCGATCGTTCGGCGCGGGCAGCGCGACGACGCGGCAGACGCGCGGATTGAGCTTCTGTGTGATGCGCTTGATCGCGCCGCCCTTGCCGGCGGCATCGCGGCCTTCGAACAGGATCACGACCTTCTGGCGTGTGGCGTATACCCAGTCCTGCAGTTTGACCAGCTCCGCCTGCAGGCGGAACAACTGCGAGAAATACTTGCGGCGATATTCGCGCTCGACCACCTCGTTGGCGCCACCGTCGGGCAAGCCCGGAAGGGGATGGTAGTCCTCGACATCCATCTCGAGCTCTTCGTCCCAGCTGTCGGCCAGGTCGCGGCGGATGCGGGCGATCAATTGCTCGTGGTCGAGTTCGGGCAGGGCGCTCATGCGGGCTCCTCTTGTCAGGGTGGGAGAGTGGTGCCGGGTTGGGGTTCTCGGGTTTCGGTCGCGAACCCCGAGAACCCCAACCCGGCACCACTCTCCCACAAGAACCCGCGATATTCGCCAGACTTTATTTCAGTATTGTTTCAATGCCGCCCGACGCGTACATCCGCCGTCTTGCCGGCATATTCCTGCTTCGGATCCCGCCCGAGCAGCAGCTTCACCGCCGCCATGGCGCTGTTCTCATTCAGCCAGACCTGCGCGCGATCCGGGTCCAGCCGTACCAGTTGCAGCTTCGGATCGTCCTTGCCGCCCTCGAACCATGCGGCAACGAACTTGTTCCACAACTGGTCGATCGCCGCGCGGTCGTTGTAGAGCGAAAGCTCGCCATGCACCGATGCAAACAGATCATGACCCTTGGCGGAAAAATGCAGGGCCGCGCGATGTGACTCGCCCATGCCGCGCACCAGATCGGTCTCCTTCGACGTGAAGAAGAAAATCGGGCCCAGAATGTCTTCCTCGTGCAGCACTTGCGCGGTCATGGGCTGGCTATGACCTTCCTCGACGCCAGTGAGCGCGAGCATCCCGACGCGATCTCCTTTCAACGTCTTCCAGAACTTGGCTTCGATTTCCGCTTCGCTGTTCATGATCTGCTCCTCGTGTTGAAGAGCCAGCATCGCAGCCGGGCGCGCGCCGGCAACGCGGACGATATGGTGAATCGGGGTTCCGCCAGGCGCGGATCGCTGTCAGGGCCGTCCTAGCCCGATGTTTTCGACCGAAGAGCGCCCGCATCCTGCATGGCTACCGAAGCTGAACCCGCGCAAGTGCGATGAAAGCGGCTCGCGCGGCACTACTTCTTCTCTTACTTCCTGCTACGAAGTTCAGTTCCGGTTGGATGCGAACAACCCGACCTTGCGATTGCGGTGATAGTTGCTGAGGTTCTCGTTGCCGACGGCGGCGACGCTTTCCCTGACCGCATCCGACACGCAGATGTCGTACTGCTCGCGCAGTCCGAGCACGCGGCTGTCGATGCTGTCGCAGACGAGTTTTGCGGCGGCGTGAATGCGGGCGTGCAACCTGGCGACGCCGGCCTGGGTGTTCAGCGCGAGATCGCCGAACTGCACGACGGTACTCGGCACTTCACCACCCCGGGTGGTGGCACTGGCGATGCCGGTGATCGCGAGCGCGGCCGCGAGGGTGAGTAGTTGGGTGAAATGCTTCGACATGATCGGCTCCTTGGTTGGTATGGAGCGCATCGTACCGATTTGAACCCGCGGCGTGTTCTGTTGTTCTGACCGGGAGTTTAGTTTTACTGAATCAAGTCTCCGCCGCGGCGCGGAACCTAAGCGGCGTTTCCGGTTGCATGGGTGGTGCGCCACTCGCTGGGTGGCGCACCGACTGCCTTCTTGAATGCCCGGCTGAACGCCGCCTCGGAGTCGTACCCGACGCGGTTCGCGACCGAAGCGATGGTCTCGGTGCCGTTACGCAGGTAATTGGTCGCGAGCTGCATGCGCCAACTCGTGAGGTATTGCATGGGTGGATGCCCGACGTATTGATTGAATCGCTCGGCGAACGCGGAGCGCGACAATGCCGCCTCCTGGGCGAGCGCCTCCAGTGTCCAGTCGCGCGATGGGTCGGCATGCAACGCCGTCAGCGCGCGGCCGACGTAAGGATCGCGCAGCCCTGACAACCAGTTGGTGCGATCGGCCGGCAACGATTCGAGATGTCGGCGGATCACGTCGACGAACATCAATTCGCTGATGCGGCCTAACATGGATGCGCCGCCCATGCGGCCCTTCGATTCCGCCAAAGCAGCGCGAAAATAAGCCCCGAGCGCGCCGCTGGCGTGGTCCTTTATATGGATGATGCGCGGCAGCGCCGTCAGCAGCGGGTTGTAAGGGCGCGAGTCGCAGCCGAGAAATCCGCACACGAAATGTGCCTGGTCGCCGCCGTGCGTGCCCATCGAGATCTGCACCGGTAACTGCCCGTCGTCGGGGATGCGGTACATCGACATCTCCGGCGTCTTGCGTTTGCCGATCTCGGTTGTCAGTACGTGTGTATCGCCCTGGGGTAATACGATGATGTCGCCAGCGGATAGTTTGATCGGATCCTCGCCTTCGAGCTCGAGCCAGCAACTGCCGTTCATTATCAGGTGATAACAAACAAGGTGATCGGAACCGGGGAACATCGCGTCGACCACGGTTTTGCCCTGCGGGGTCTCCGCGACCCACGGACAGTGCGCCTGGACGTCGAAGAAAAAGGCGCCGGAAAGGCGCACCGCGCGCAATACATCTGACAAAGCATCCATAGAAAAAACCTCGGCAAGCTGTTGTCCGGACGGCAGAGCAAGAAGGCCGGACGGTCGATCATTCGCAACTCGCCGCTCTCTCTTTACTCTGTCAGACGTCAGAGCTGGATAGCAACCCAAGATTACGTACACGGAGATGAAGATGATGAAAGCTTTTTGCGCCGCGATGGCGCTGACCCTTGCTGTCTCTAGTTTGGGCGCATCCGCCGCCGAACCCGCGCCGGCCACCCACCGTTACCTGATCGAGCGCACGTTCCCCGCGGGCGCGCTCGCGGGTGTTGATGCGAACGTCAAACAGAAAGTGAACGCCAACAACCAGACCCTGGACGTGAATTGGGAAAAATCGTACGTGAACACGGACCAGACCAAGACGTATTGCGTCTACACCGCACCGAGCGAAAACGCGGTGCGCGAAGCGGCCAGGCTGAATGGTTTGCCCGTGGATGTGATCACGGAGATCCCGAACGATATCAAGGCGGAGCCGCGCGCCGCCGTGCAGCACATCGGCAAGGGCAAGCACCGGTACCTGGTGCGGCGTCCCAATCTCACGAGTGTGCGCGGCGACGCTGACCAGAAGTACGGCGTGACGCTGCTGACTTCGTACGGCACGGCCGACAAACGTGGCTCGTACTGGGTGTACGAAGCGCCGAACTTCAGTGCCGTCGAAAGCGCCGCGATGGCGAGCGGCGCACCGTTCGAATCGATCGTGGAGATTCCGGAGACGCTGTACGCACGTTAGATAGGGGCAGCCCCCCTTTCCTAGCAAAGGGGGACAGTCATCTAAGATTTTGCGGCATTTCCACCGGCAACGCGATGAAGGCCGTCCCCTTTTGCTAGGAAAGGGGGGCTGCCCCCATCGGCGCCCCATCGGCGATTTCCGTGCGGTCACGCCGGAACGCGCGTGAGGTCGGCGGTCCAGTTGGTTTCCCAGGTTGCGCCGCCGTCAGCGGACATTGCCTGTTCCCAGCGCGCGGATTTCGCGGTGATGTCCGACCAGCGCGAGCGCACTTTCACGGGCTTTCCGTCCTGCACGTCGTCGCCGGTGAGCAAGCCAACGCCATTCTCGAATCGTCCGCTCAACGAAGGTGTGATGTTCGCGGGGTCGCGGCCGTCTAGCCACCAGCTGCGCCACAGGCGCGCGCCTTCGTCGTAGGTCCGGACGCTCATGCCTTTGTGTGTGCCGGCGGCGGCATTGAAGACGTTGTCGCCGACATTGCCAAAGCCGCCGAGCACGGGCCAGTTGCGCAGGGTGCTCGGAAATTTTTCCCATTGCTTGCTGCCGACGAGGCGCTGTGTGAGCCGCCGGTTCAGTACCTGCCATGATCCCGCCAGGAATTTCCAGTCGTCCCGTTCCGGCACACCAGCCGCTGCGCGCGACGGCTGCGTGGTGACCTCCGCGTTGGTGCGCGTGAAGTAGTTGCGCCAGTTGATCTCCCAGGTTTTCCCGTCGTCTTTGGAAAAGGCCTGGTCCCAATGTGGGCGTTTGCTGCGTACTTCGTGCCAGCGGAAACGCACGGTGATGGGGATGCCTTTGAAGACGTCCTTGCCGTAGAACACGCCTTCGTCGTTCTTGAAATCGCCGACAACGGGCGGGTCGAGTTTGCCAGCCTGGCGCCCGTCCACCCACCAGATGGACCAGGTACGGGTCGCGGGGTCGAAGGCCCGAATGCTGAGGCCGCGGTACTCGCCGCCCGGTAGATAGAGCAGGTTGTCGTCGACGTTGCCGAGACCACCCAGGGTGTGCCAGAACGAACTCTTGCCCGCGAATTCGGCCCAGTCGTCGCTGCCGGCGAGGCGTTCCTTGAGGCGGCGATGCCAGACGTCCCAGTTGCCGGCGAGCCAGTCCCAGTCTTTGGTGTGCGGGCTCGCGGACTGTCCCCAGGCAGGGACGTGTAATGCGGTAACGCTTCCGGCGATGGTCAGGGCTTTGAGTATTTCGCGGCGAGTGTTCATGCCGCGGACTGTGTCGACGGCGGTTCGTATTGACCAGACAAAGATTCGGCAGTTAGCCTAAGGCAGGCTTATGGTCGCTCCCAAGTTCCCGTCCTTGTCCTCGATCCGCGCGTTCGAAGCGGCGGCGCGACTCGGCAGCTTCACCCAGGCCGCGAGTGAGCTGGATACCAGCGCGGCGTCGGTGAGTTATCACGTTCGGCAGCTCGAGCGGCAGCTCGGGTTGCCGCTGTTCATGCGGCACGCGCAGCGGGTCGAGTTGACGCCCGGCGGCACGCTGATCGCGAACGAGGCGATTCACGCGTTCGCGGCGTTGCGCGCGAGTTTCGTGCGGGCCGTGGATGTGGACCAGGCGCGGCTTTCGCTGACGACGCTGCCGACGTTCGCGACCAGCTGGCTCACCCCGAAGCTGGGACGCTTTCGCAAACGGCATCCCGGCATCGTGCTGGAGCTGGACGTTTCGTCCGACTCCCAGGAGCTCGGTGAGGGCAGTCTCGATGCCGCTATCCGCAATGGACATGGCCGTTGGCCGGGTCTGCGTTCGGTCAAGCTGCTGCCGAGCATCTTCATGCCGCTGTGTTCGCCGGCGCTGAAGGCGGCCGCCGCCGGATTGGCGAATCCGCGCCGCACGCCCGATGTGCCGTTGTTAGGCCGGCCGGACTGGTGGGCGATGTGGTATCGCGCGCGCGGCTTTCAGACCGTGCCATCGCGGGATTCATTCGGCACGCGGCTGCCGCACGAGTATCTCGATGCCGCGGCGGCGCTGGCGGGGCAGGGAATCACGATCGGCTCGCCGCTGCTGTTCCGCAGTGAAATTGCGTCGGGGCGCCTGGTGCGAGCGCACGATTTCGTGGCCGGAGATGGCCGTGCGTTCTGGTTTGTCTATCCAGTCGCGCGCGAGGGCAGCTCCAAAATCGGCAAGTTTCGCGAGTGGATCAGCGAGGAGGCCGAAGCCGAGTGCAAGGCCGGCGCGGACTTCATCCGCCGCGCGGTGGATGTCGGCGGCGCGGCGATCGTGCAGACCGCGACCGCCCGCAAACAACGCCTGCGCCGTTAAAGGGGACATTCCGAGTTAACCGAAAATCTGCTGCGAGGACGCAACAGATTTTCGATTAACTCGGAATGTCCCCTTTATTCTTGCGGGGGTTTGCCGAAGCGGGCTAGCGCCTTGTTCTGGCCGGGTGGATCCAGCACGCTCAAATCCAGTTCGACGTTGCCGTGAATCCACTGCGCCAGCACGGTGTGATCCGCCAGATCATCGTCCGTAACCGGATGCACCACCGAGATCAACGGCGACTGCTCGAGCAGCGGCAGCAGCGCTGGCAGGTAACACTCGTAGCAGTGGATTTCGAATTGCGGCAGCGGATGAGGCCCCACCGCCGTCTCGTCCAGTTCCTCGACCACCAGCAAACCGGCGTCGCGATCGGATATCAATCGCGCTCGAAGTTGTTCCTGCAGCGCACGTGCAACCGGTTGCGTGACGTCCGTGAAGTAGACATGTGCGTGATACGGCGCGCGGGCGGACAAATCTTTCGTATAAATAGGCATGTCCCCTTTTAGCGGGAATTCCTGGAGGGTGCGATCCAGGATTCCACCTCGGTGAAATCGATGAACTGCTTCTCGATCTGCCTCGCAATATCGGCGTGGCCCTCGCAGCCGGTGTTCAGGGTCTGGGTGCGCACGGTCTGCCCACCCGGGGCCGACCTCATCACCGTCAGCATCGGATGATCCGTGAGGCAAGTGCCGCGCTTGATCGAATCGTCGAGCACGCCGGTGCGCACGATCGTCGCCAGCAGTTCGGCGTACACCGACTTCTCGACCTGCTTGTTGAACACGCCGCTCTTGCCGGTGTACTTCTTGCCCGAGAACACGACGCGGCCGTCATCGAATACGTACAGCTCGTAGATAGGGCAGGTGCCGAAACACGCGCCACCGGCGACGCCGACGAACTTCTCGCCCGGCTTCCACAACGGGATGCCGCCCGAAGGCGAACCGGCCGCATACGGTTTATCCACCGGCTTCGTGTTCACGTCGCCGGGGCTCACGCAACCGACGATCGCGGCGGCTGCAAGCAAAACTCCCACAAGCTTCTGGTTCATGATTTCACCCTAACACTCGACAATGTTCACGGCGAGCCCGCCACGTGAGGTTTCTTTGTACTTGGTTTTCATATCCGCACCCGTCTCGCGCATGGTCTTGATCACCTTGTCGAGCGACACGTAGTGCGTACCATCGCCACGCAGCGCCATACGCGCGACATTGATCGCTTTGGCAGCGCCGATCGCGTTTCGTTCAATGCAGGGAATCTGCACCAGTCCGCCGACCGGATCGCAGGTCAATCCCAGGTGATGTTCCATCGCGATTTCCGCGGCGTTCTCGACCTGCAGAACCGTTCCGCCTAACACCGCGGTCAGCGCCGCGGCCGCCATCGAGCAGGCCACGCCCACCTCGCCCTGGCAGCCGACTTCGGCGCCGGAAATCGAGGCGTTCTCCTTATATAAGAACCCGATGGCCGCGGCCGTCAGCAGGAAGTCGACGATGCCGGCGTCATTCGCGCCGTGCACGAAGCGCGCGTAGTAATGCATCAGCGCCGGCACGATACCCGCGGCGCCATTGGTCGGCGCGGTCACGACGCGGCCGCCCGCGGCGTTTTCCTCGTTGACCGCCAATGCCCAGAGGTTCACCCAGTCGAGCGCGATCAACGGGTCTTGCGGCGCCGCCATCGCCGGTTGAGTCAGTTGCGCGAACAAGCCCGGCGCGCGGCGTTTCACCTTGTATCCGCCCGGCAGCACACCCGGCGTTTCGCAACCGCGTATCACGCAGGCCTGCATCACGTGCCAGATGCGCAGCAACCCCTCGTCGATCTGCGCGTCGCTGCGCCAGCAGCGCTCGTTGCGGCGCATGATCGCCGCGATCGACGTGTTCTCGCGCACGCACAGGGCTAACAACTCATCGCCGTTGCGGAACGGGATTGGCAACACGGTGAGATCGGGCACGATCGCCTTGGCGCCGCCGGCCGCCGGCGCGTCGCTCACGACGAACCCGCCACCCACCGAGTAATACGTGCCAGCGGCGATTTCGCGGCCGCCATCCGCAAAGGCCAGGAAACGCATGCCATTCGAGTGCAGCGGCAACGTGTCCCTGTGGTTGAAGGTGAGATCCGTGCGCTCGTCGAACGGAATCGGCTGTTTGTGCAGCACGCCGAGTTCGTGCAAGCCGCGGATCTTCTCCACGATGCCGGCGATCGCCCCGACATCGACGGATTCGGGTTCGTAGCCGCACAGGCCGAGCAGGATGGCCTTGTCGCTGCCGTGGCCCTTGCCGGTGGCGCCGAGCGAGCCGTACAGGGTGACCGCGATGCGGGCCGTCTGACCTAACAAGCCGGAATCATCGAGCCGCAGCGCGAATTGCCGCGCAGCGCGCATCGGGCCGACGGTATGCGAACTCGAAGGTCCGATACCTATCTTGAACAGATCGAAGACACTTAATGCCATGCCACATTGTCCGCGCTATAGGCGGCAAAAGGAATGTCACTCCGCCGGTTTGACCTTGCGGACGCCTTGCGAAGATTCCACCGAGCACCAGCAGTGATTCAGCTTCGGCAAACGTGCCGACGAAGATGAGTGCTTATCCATAGCTGTGCGGCAGTTGCGCCTTGCGGCCGAAGCGGTAAATTGTCGGCCGCGTTCGAGGTGTTGCCATAGAGGGGGGCGGATGATTTCACGAAAGACTCTGGCGTGTATGTTGCTGGTTGCGGCACCGGCGCTCGCCGATACGCAGTTGCAGGCCTTCGTCGATCAGGCCCTGACGCAGACGCGCGAATCCGCCGGTCTGCCGGCCGCCGCCGCGTTGGTGCAGATCAAGGGCCGCATCGAGGCGCAGGGCGCCGTCGGTACGCGCGAGATCCACGGCGATGCGCGCGTGACCACGCAGGACCGCTGGCACATCGGTTCGGACACCAAGGCGATGACGGCGACTTTGATCGCGCGGCTGGTGGAGCGCGGCCTGGTCGGCTTCGACGACACGCTCGCGCAACTTTTCCCCGGTGTTGCCGGCCGAATGGACCCGCAAATGCAGGGCGTCACGTTGCGGCAGTTGTTGACGCACACCGCGGGCCTTCCGCCGCTCACCGACCCCGCGGAAATCGCGGCGTTCGACACCCTCATCGCCCGCGCGAAGAGCATGCGCGCGCAACGCGCGATGGTCGTTGCCTACTACCTGCGGCGGCCACCGGCATCGCCGATCGGCGAGTTCGCGTATTCGAACCTGGGCTACGTCATCGCGGGTGCGGTGGCCGAATCCGTCTCCTCGAAGAGCTGGGAGGAAATGTTGCGCGCCGACATATGGAAGCCGCTCGGCATCTCGTCCGCGGGCTTCGGCGCGCCGGGCAAGAGCCGCAAAACCGATCAGCCGCTCGGGCACATGGCGATCAAGGACGAGTGGGTGTCGCTCGATCCGGGTGACGCCAGGAGCGACAACCCGCCCGCGGTCGGCCCCGCGGGCACGGTGAACATCACGCTTGCGGACTGGGTGCTGTTCGCGCAGGACCAGCTCGAGGGGCTGCACGGCCACGGCAAACTACTCAAGCCCGAGACCTACCGCCTGCTGCACACACCGGTGAAGAACCGGTACGCGATGGGCTGGGGCGTATTGACCGACATCAGCGGCGAGACTTCCCTGCTCGCGCACACCGGCAGCAACGGCTACTGGGTCGCGGACCTGCGCATCCTGCCGAAGCTTGACGCGATCTCGATCGTGGTCACCAACGCGGGTGGCGATGCGGCTGAGAAGGCCGTGCGCGACCTCAACAAGAGCATCACCGACAAAATCCGCCCCTAGATGAGCCGTTTGCGGCCCGGATTACGCCTTATCAAGCAGGGCTGGGTCCGGGAGCAGAACATGGGGGTCTTGCGCGATGAGAACGTCTACGTGTTGTTTGCGCCGTTGCGGGTGAGCGGTCATGACACAGAGGACTCACGAGACACGCTTCGCGACGGACCGGTGCTCCACCTGGCCGCCACGCTGCTACTGCGCGGCGACCCCTTTGCTAGGCAGTGTCTGTCGCAGAAGGATGCGGCCCGCACGGCATCATTGCGCGGCAAGGCGCCCGAATTCCGCGACCCGATGCGCGCCGCCGAACCCGCCGGCGGCGACTGAATAGTTGCACTCACGACCGGTTTCGGGCGCGGACTGCGTCTGTACTAACAACAGAAACGGGGAGTGAGTGATGAAACTGCGGCTCGCGATCGGGTTGATTTGCCTCGCCTCGTTGGCCGCGCAGGCTGCGGATCTGGCCGAGGGGCGCAACCGCAGTCTTGGCTGCCAGGCTTGCCACGGCAGCGATGGCGCCGGCACGGCGCCGGACATCCCGAACCTCGCCGGTCAGAAACCAGGCTATCTGCAGGCGCAACTGGTCGCGTTCCGGTCGAAGCACCGCAAACACGAGTTGATGAACGCGATCGCGGAGCAGCTGAGCGACGGCGACATCGAAAATCTCGCGGCGTTCTGGAGCAGCTTGTCCGCGGGTGCTGCACTCGCTGGCACCGATGCGGCGGGCGCCACTCCGGTCGCGCAGATGCGCAAATCACGCATGACTTTCCCGGCGGCATTCCCGGAAGGCTTCGTGATGTACCACGAAGAACTGGACGCGCAGAAAAAGCCGGTGAAGCGTTCGTACGCAAGCCGTGCGGCCGTGAACGCGGCCCGCGCGGGCGAGGAGCTGCCGGCCGGCTCCGCCATCGTGGTCGAGAACCTCGCAAACAACCAGGCCGTTTCGTATGCCGCGATGGAATCGCGTGCGGGTTGGGGCGACAGCCTCCCGGAGCTGCTGCGCAACGGCGACTGGACCTATGCGCTGTTCGACGGAAGTCGCACACTGAACGCCGATTTCAACTACGCGCACTGCCTCGCCTGTCACAAGCCGATGGCGGAATCGAGCTACGTGTTCGGGCTCGAGGCGATCAGAAAGTAACCGGCCGCGCGAGGAAATCATCGGTGCCGAAAAACATCTCGAAGCCGATGCCGACACCCCAGTTGGCCTGGCGCACCTGCAGCGGGTCTTCCTTGGGCCACGTGAGGCTGGTGCGGAGTTCCATGATCAGCCAGTCGCGCGAGATGCTCTTGCGATAGGCGACTTTCATGCCGTAGTTGCCGATCGGCACGTCCGAATCCAATTCGCCGCTGGTGAATAGTTCGGCGGCGATTGCGCGGCGGTCCGGCATGCCGTGCACCACGCTCAGCGCGCTGTAGCCGCGCACACCTTCGGATTCCTGCGAGATCGTGCCCGAAATCGTGAAACGCGCCAGCCAGCTTGCATCGAAGATCCTTTCGACGTCGGCGCGGCTGGTGAACCCGGCGCCTTCGCTGTTCTGCCAGAACGCCGTTTCGCGGAAGGTGATCAACGTGCGCTCCGAGGAGCCGTGGAAGAACCGGTAGCTGCCCTTCACGAACGGATCGACCGGGAAGTTGAGCCGCACGCCCGCGTCGGCGCTGAAATGCGCGCCTTGCTTCGGCGAGCGGAAGCGCAGACCTAACAAGGTCTGGTCCTCTTCGACCGGGCCGTACTGGCGCGGGAACGCACCCGATTCGAGGTTACGCTCGGTGACGTATTCGTCGCGGTTCACGCGCCCGATGAACGCGTGAAAACGTTCGTCGAGGTGCGGCAACGGTAGATTGACGTTGAAACGCAGCTTGGGCTGGAAGCCGTCGAACTCGTCCCACAGGATGGCCGGGGCGATGGAGCCGCTGGCTTCCTGGTAGGCGGATGCGTCGATCTCGGCGCCGAACACGCGGTCGATGCGCATCGCCGAGCGCCACACCGATTGAAAGACCCAGCGTTGCGTGCGGTCGATCCAGGGGTCTTTCGAGGTGTAACCCATCGGCACCTTGGCGGTGCCCACGCCTTCGGCCTTCGAGTCCTCGGTCGAGTAAACGTAGTTCGTCTCGATGGCGCCGGCGCCGGCGTCCTCGGCAAAAACGGAATTTCCCAATGCGCACAGCATCAGAAAGGAGAGGAAGAGTGAGAGACGCGAGACCATGGGCGAAGCCTGCGGCCTTAGGGTGGTTTGCCGCGTCGGTGCATGCCTCGTGAAACCCGATTGGCAGTCAGCCCGGGTTGTCGGACGTTGCAGCACCCAAACGTAGGACAAGGGGCCATGTAGGTTGCAGTGTAAGCCCGCCGTCGGTTCGATGGAAAACCCATGACCAAATGCAGCTCGCGCGTATCGCCGATGCGGACGATGCGTTGTTCGACCGGCACATCGCGGTCAATTTGAAGGGCGTATTCAACGGCATGCGCGAGGCGGCGAAGCGCCTGCGCAGCGGCGGGCGGATTGTCACTACTTCGGAAGCGGCGGGCCGGAAAGCTCCGTTTCCAGCACGACTTCGACCTCATCGCCGACCCCCATCGTCGTGCCCGCCGCGGGGATTCCGATCGTCATGCCGAAATCCGAACGCTTGAACTTGCCGGTGGCGGAGAAGCCGATGCGCGCATGCGGATCCATCGGGTGGCCGGCGTAGCCGCCGTTGTATTTCGCTTCGAGCACCACCGGTTTGGTAACTCCATGGAAGGTGAGTTCGCCGTCGATGCGCAACTTGTTCGTGCCGATGAGGTCGACTTTCGTCGAACGGTAAACCATCTGCGGAAAATCCTGGGAGTCGAACCAGCCTTTTCCCGCGATCATCGCGAGGAATCCATCGGGCGCATTGTCGGTGGCGATCGAGGTGGGATCGATCGTCACGTTCAGCTTTGAATCCGTGAACTTCGACGGGTCTGTCTCCAGCTGCACCTCGATACCTGTGAAGCGGCCGGTGAAGGTCGAAAAACCCAGGTGATTGACGCGGAAAATCAGGCTGGTGTGCGCCTTGTCGAGCGTGTACATGCCTTTCGGCACCCTGTTGGCGGGGGTGGACGCCAGCGCCGTTCCGGCGAGGGCAAGTGCGGCAAATGTGGCCAAAACGCGCATGGGATGCTCCTGGGTGGTGTTCGTGTAGTGGCCGAATGGCAGCGCGGCAAATCGACATGCCCGCGCGAATTTCGCGCGAGTAACATCGCCGCCAATTCACCCTGGCCCCGTCCCATGAAAACAATCATCGAGCCGTTTCGGATCAAATCGGTCGAGCCGATCCGCATGACCACCCTCGCGCAGCGCCAGCAAATCCTGCGCGAGGCCCACTTCAATCTGTTTGCCGTCCGTTCGCAGGACGTGATCATCGATCTGCTCACCGATTCCGGCACGAGCGCGATGAGCGCCGAGCAATGGGCCGCGTTGATGCGCGGTGATGAGTCGTATGCCGGTTCGCCATCGTTCGAACGTTTCGAAGCGGCGGTGCGCGAGCTGATGCCGTTCAAACACGTGATCCCGACTCACCAGGGGCGTGCGGCGGAAGCGATCCTGTTTTCGATTGTCGGTGGGGCAGGGCGAAAGATTCCCTCCAACACTCACTTCGACACTACGCGCGGCAACATCGAGGCGAGTGGCGCGCAGGCATTCGATCTGTTGATAGAAGAGGGCAGGAGCCCGTCGAACCTGCATCCGTTCAAGGGGAACATGGACCTCGCCAGGCTCGAGACGTTTCTCGCCGTGAACGGCGACAACGTTCCCTGCGTGATGATCACGGTGACCAACAACGCCGGCGGCGGGCAGCCGGTGAGCCTGGCTAACATCAAGTCGGTCAGCGAGATCGCGCGCCGCCATGGCAAACCCTTCTATATCGATGGCTGCCGTTTCGCGGAAAACGCCTGGTTCATCAAGACGCGAGAGGCGGGGCAGGCCGCGCGGTCGATTCCCGACATCGTGCGCGACATGTTCTCCGTGGCGGATGGCATGACGATGTCCGCCAAGAAGGATGCGTTCGCGAACATCGGCGGCTGGCTGGCGGTGAATGACGATGAGCTGGCGCGCACCGCGAAGAACCGGCTGATCCTCACCGAAGGATTCACGAGTTATGGCGGACTGGCCGGACGTGACCTCGAAGCGATCGCCCAGGGCTTGAAGGAAATCGTCGACGAGGACTATCTACAGTATCGCGTGCGTGCCAACACCTACATCGGCGAGCGGCTGACCGCGGCGGGGATTCCGATCGTGTTGCCGGTCGGTGGGCATGCGGTGTTCATCGATGCCGGCGCGTTGTTGCCGCATATCCCGGCGCTTCAGTACCCGGGGCAGGCGCTCGCGGTAGCGCTGTATGAAGCTGGCGGCATCCGCAGCTGCGAGATCGGCACGGTGATGTTTGGCCGGCAGGTGGATGGCAGCGAAAAACCGGCCGCGATGGAGCTGGTGAGGCTCGCGATTCCGCGCCGTGTTTATACGCAGTCTCATGCGGATTACCTCGTCGAAGTCATCCTCGAAGTGGCGAGCCGCAAACAAACGCTCAAGGGGATAAAGATCGTGTGGGAGCCGAAGGCGCTGCGGCACTTCACGGCGAAGTTCGAAATGGGGCCAGAAATGGGGCCTAACACGGCATTTGTTGCCTGACCCCATTTTTCCCACGGTGGCTCCCACGGTGCGGGCGCAGGATGCTCAAAAGGAGACTCTCATGGCCCGCTACCAGAACATTCTCGAGACCATCGGCAACACGCCCGTGGTCAGGCTCAACAAACTCGCGCCCGCCGGCGTCAACGTGTACGTCAAGGTCGAGGCGTTCAACCCGATGGGTTCGGTGAAGGATCGTCTCGCGCTCGCGATCATCGAAGACGCCGAACGCAGCGGCGCGCTCAAACCCGGCCAGACCGTCATCGAGGCCACCAGCGGCAACACCGGCATCGGTCTTGCGATGGTGTGCGCGCAGAAGGGTTATCCGCTGGTCGTCACCATGGCCGAAAGTTTCAGCGTCGAGCGCCGCAAACTACTGCGCTTCCTCGGCGCGCAGGTCGTGCTGACTCCCGCCGCCGAAAAAGGCAGCGGCATGCTCGCCAAAGCGGTCGAACTGGCCAACGCCCACGGCTGGTTCCTGTGCAAGCAGTTCGAGAACCCGGCGAATGCCGACGTGCACTCGCGTACCACCGCGCGCGAAATCATCGACGACTTCGCCGGCCAGCGGCTCGACTACTTCGTCACGGGCTTCGGCACCGGCGGCACGCTCAAGGGCGTGGCGCGCGCGCTGAAGCAGGCGCGACCGGGTGTGCGCATCATCGTGGCCGAGCCTGACAACTCGCCGGTGCTCGGCAGCCGCATTCCGCAGCCGCGCGATGCCGCGGGCAATCCTTCCGCAAGTCACCCGCTGTTTCGTCCGCATCCAATGCAGGGGTGGTCGCCGGATTTCATTTCGAAGCTGACCGAAGACGCCGTCGCTGCCGGCCTGATTGACGAGATCGTGCCGGTCGGTGGCGCAGATGCGATGCGGCTCTCGCGCGAACTCGCCCGGCAGGAAGGCATCTTCGTCGGCACCTCGAGCGGCGCGACGCTCGCGGCCGCGCTCGAAGTTGCGCGCCGCGCGCCTGCGGGTTCGAACATCGTGTGCATGCTGCCGGACACCGGCGAGCGTTATCTCTCGACGCCGCTGTTCGAAGGCATCAGCGAGGCGATGACGGACGAAGAGTGGGCCGTGTCGCGTTCGACGCCGCTGTGCCGGTTTGATGCGCCAGCACCAGCCCCAGCGCCTGTCCCGTCAGCGGCCGCGGCAGCAGCACCGGACGTTGCGGTGGATCCCGCCGCGGCACGAGTCGTGGCGGAAATCGTCGAACGCGAGCCGGTCGTGATGTACGCGCTCGAGTGGTGTGAATTCTGCTGGTCGGTGCGCAAGTTGTTCAAGCAGATGGGCATTGCGTATCGCAGCGTCGACGTCGACTCGGTCAAGTACCAGGACGACGACATGGGCGGCAAGATTCGCGGCGTACTCGCGGCGCAAACCGGCGCGAAGACTCTGCCGCAGGTGTTCGTCGGCGGCGAACACATCGGCGGCGCGACCGACCTGTTCGATGCCTGGCGCAATGGCTCGCTGCAGAAACGCCTGGACGACGCGGGCGTGTTGTTCGACCACGAGAACACGCTCGACCCGTATTCTCTCCTGCCGAAATGGCTGCAGCCCCGCAAGAGCGCGTAATGGGGACAGTAATGGGGACAGTCCCCATTTACTAGCAAAAGGGGTCAGGCCTCTGTTTCCAAAAACAAGGTGAAAGTTTCCTTCCGAAGTGAATCCTTAACCGGGGCCCTGGGCCCGGCGAAACTCCATCACCCAGTTCGTATCCCAGGTCTTTCCGGCGTCGAATGAATATGCCTGCTCCCAGCGGGCGGAGTTCGCGGTGATCTTCGACCAGGTGAAACGCGTGCGCGCGGGCTTGCCGCCGATCTCGCCGTCCGAATAAAAAGTGCCGACGCCTTTTTCGAAGCGGCCCTTCACCGGCGGGTCGAGCGCGCCGTGCGGCGCGCGGCTATCTACCCACCAGATGGCCCACTGCGCCGTCGCCGGATCGTAGGTGCGCATCGCCACGCCGCGCGAGTCCCCGCCGGGCCGGTGGAAGAGGTTGTCTTCCACGTTGCCGAGGCCAGCCAGGATCGGGCGGGTGTTCGCGGTGCCGTCCATCTCGTACCACTCGCCGTTCGCACGCCGGACGCGGTGATGCACCGTCCAGGCGCCGAACTCGAAGTCGAAATCGTGCGCGCCGGTGAGATCGTCGGCGGCCTGTGATGGCAGGCTGCCGAAAAAGACGAAAATGAAAAGAGCCAGGGCGATACGGATCACGGTAAATCTCCCCTGCGAAAGTTGCCGGCCACTGTAGCTTCGGCCTACGATTGCACCCAAGCAAAAGTTTCCGGCGGAAGGGGCGATGATGGGCCGATGTGGAGTGGTGATGGGGGCGCTGAGCGCGCTGCTGCTCGCGTGGGGCGCAGGCGCGAACGCCGCCAATCCCAAGCCCACTTCCGGGCCAGAAGTGCGTTCCGCCGCCGCGCTGGTCGTGGACGCGAACACCGGCGAGATATTGTTCGAGCGCAAGCCAAAGCTGGTCGCGCCGATCGCGTCCATCACCAAGCTCATGACGGCGCTGGTCGTGCTCGACGCGCTGCAGCCGCTCGATGAAGTCATCACGCTGACGGCCGACGATCGCTGGAAAGGCAAGGGCCAGGGCTCGCGTCTGCCGATCGGCGCGAAGATGACGCGCGCCGATCTCATGAAGCTTGCGCTGATGGCATCCGAGAATCGCGCCGCGCGCGTGCTGGCGCGAAATTATCCGGGTGGCATGGGCGCGTTCGTCCGCACGATGAACGTGAAGGCGAAAGCGCTCGGCATGACGCAGTCGCATTTCGACGATCCCTCCGGGCTGTCGAGCCTGAATGTGTCGAGCGCACGGGATCTCGAGAAGCTGATCAAGGCCGTGTCGCGCCAATCCGTGATCAGTGATTTCTCGACGCTGCATACCCATGAGGTGCGCGTCGGCAAGAGCATGCTTACGTACCGGAACACCAATCTGCTGATCGGCAAGCCGGATTGGGAGATCGCCGTGCAGAAGACGGGTTACACCGTCGATGCGGGCGAATGCCTCGTGATGAAGGCGACGATCGGCGACCGAACCGTGAACATGGTGCTGCTGAATTCGTTCGGCAAGCTGACGCGCACGGCCGACGCGCGCCGCATCCGCAAGTGGATGGAAGCACAGGAGATGCCGGACGCCGCCGGTGGCAGCGAGCTCGCGAAGAAGTAACGGCGCGCGCCGCCTCAGCGCCAGGTTTCGAGAGACACCACCACCAGGTTTCGATCGTACTCGTACGCTTCAACCGGCGATTTCGCGCTCTCGTGTTCGTAACGCACGAACAGGCGTATCCGCTCCCGCAAGAGCCGCGTCGCCTCGAGCTGGAAGATCTGCCGGCGGTCGCTGAATGCTTCCTGCGTCGTCGATTGCGAGGGATGCCGGGTGTGTCGCAGCCGCAAGCCCGCATCGAATGACCAGGCAGGCGAGGCCATCCAGCGCGCCTCGGCGCCAGCCTCGACCCAGCGTGATGCGAACAAATCGTCCCGGCTGTCGTTGGTTTCCGCGCGAGTCTGAAACGCGAACGTCAGCGAGCGCAGGGTCCGCTGATATTCCAGCCCGAATCCTGCGCGGGTGCCGGATATTCCGGAGAAGTCTCCTGCGCCATTCACCGAGGCGAATCGCAGGTGCGCATGCAACGATCCGAGCGCGACGGCTCGCGTTGCCTGCGCCGTCGCCGCGGCGGAACTCTCGTACACCTCTCCGCCGAGCGAAAGTCTGGTGGCATTGGCGCCGACCTCGACCGACCAGTCGTCGATTTCAAACCCGCGCGTCAGGTCGAATGACAGTGCGGTCTGATCGAACTCACCGAGACTTTCGTAACGGGTGAGGCCTGCCGCGGCATCCACGCGCCAATGCGGGCGAAACGCATAACTACCCGCGGCCACCCATTCTGCAAAGCTGTCGCCTTCACCGCTGCCGGGCGTGGCGATGGATTCCGAGCGCAAAGCAACGTTGTCGTCATGGCCGAGCCCGGCGCGCGTATACGCGGACCAGTCCGCCGTCGGCGCTTCCCGGGATGGTTCGCCGAGCTGCCGCGCTGCGAGGGCGGTCAGTCTCTCATCGGTCGATTCGCTGGCCGCGCGCTCGAACCAGCTGCGGGCCAACGCCGCGTCCGCGCGCTTCTGTGCGACCAGCCCCAGGTTGTAGTGCGCGAGCGCGGCCATCGCGGTTGTCTGCGCGACTTCGCTGAAGGCGCGCTCGGCGCGCGCGAGGTCGCCACCGCGGTATGCCGCGACGCCGATGTTGTACTGGATGGCCGGCCCGTGCATTCCGAGGACCAGGCATTGTTCGTACAACTGCAAGGCCCGCGGAAAATCTTCGGCTTCGAATGCCGCGCGCGCCTCGGCGAATCTCGCCTGGGCATTTCCATCATCGGCATGCGCGTTCACACCGACCAGGATGGCAAGCGCGAGGAAAGCGGCCTTAACCGGGCGGCTTGGGAGGCTTCGGCGGTTTCGGCGGCTTGTCGGGCTTCGGTGTCTTGTTGCGCTTTGCTTCTTCGGAACGCTGTTTCGCTTCTTCCGAAACCTGCTGACCGAACTCACGGCCCTGATCGCGAGCGCTCGCAGCAGGTTGCTCACCCTTCTTGGTGTCCTTATTGGAGTCTTTGGCCGGAGTCGCCGGCGCAGGTTTCGGAAGCTCGATCCTGCGCACGATTTCGTCGGGTACTTTTGCATCCGGATCCACGATGACATGCATCGTGACATCGAGATCGTCACGAGTGCGTGCCGGCGGAGATTGCGCGAACGCCGCCGGGACGATAAGTGCCAGCACTGCAGCGAAGTACAGTCGGCGCATACGCCGCATCATGCCTTCATGATTCATGCGATGTCATCCTCGGCGCGGAGACGTGGAGGGCGACATTCAGTCTGCGGATGCGCCCGTCGTGCTCGATTTCCGCCACGACGTGGCCGTCACCGGTCGCGCGCGCCACCACCGGCAAAGACAGCAGGTTGGCACCGCGGGTCAGGGAGATCTTCCACTCGACTTCGTGCTGGTCTTCGTATCCGGCGAGCGCGACGCTGCCAGTCACATATACGCGCATGGTGGCGCCATCGAGATCGCGCTCTGCATCGATGACGAGTGGAACGTCGCGGCTTTCGTTGAGTGTCAGTGCGAGGATCTGTTCGGCGGGAGTGCTGGACTGAATCCACAGCAGCCCGACGCAGGCGAGTGTCGCGACCAGCGCGCCCGCGGCCGCGGCCCACCAGGTGGAGGCCTGGCGCAACGCCGCGCGAAAGCCTTCCGGCTTACGCACAGGCTGTCGCGAGGTCGCGTTCGCGAGAACGCGATCGATGAAGCCGGGCTGCGGTTGCGGTACCGGCATCGCCCGCAATCCCGCGCGGAGCTTTTCGAGAGGGTCAAGCACTGGGCAGTCTCATTGGGTCTCTGGAGAGTTACACGTTGGGGCCGCCGATTTCGTTCCTTCGGTCAGCAATTCGCGCAGGCGGTGGCGTGCACGGTGCAATCGGGATTTGACAGTTCCGGCGGGCACTTCGAGGATGGCGGCCACTTCTTCGAGACTGTAACCCTCGATTTCGTACAGGGCCAACACCACGCGATGTTGTTCGTGCAGCTGCGGCCACACACCGGCGATGCGCTGGTGATCCAGCGCCTGATCAGTGAGCTCGGCCGGGTCCCAGGTATCGGCGGCCGCCTCATTGTCCTCATCTTCGTCTTCGAGAACCGCGCCCGTCGCCCCGCTGCGGCCGACGAAGATCACCGGCGAGCGGCGCGCGCGGCGCAGATTGTCGATGAAGATGCGGTACATGACGCGCGCCACCCAGGGCCGCACCCGTTCGATCTGCAGTAGCTGCGGCAGCTCCTGGAAGACGCGCGTCAAAGCCTCCTGCACCAGATCCTCGGCCTGGTCGACGTCGCCGGTCCATCGGTAGGCGTAGCGGTACAGCGCGGGTATGTGCCCACGCATCAGGAATTCGAACTGCTCCGCGGCGGCGTCGCCCGTCATCGTGAAGAACTTATCGCACTCGGGGCGCGGCGAGTCCACCGACTCGCCGCGCGCTTCCCCGCGCGTCACGGTGGCGCCAGGAACTCCAGAGTCGTCGTTTGACCGGCGGTGACGGTCGCAGCGAGGGGAGCCGAGAAAAGAATCGTATCGTCGGCGTCTGCGGCGTCATCGTCCGCCGCGCAGGTGAAAGCGACGGTGCCCGCGCCGGCGGGCACGAACGCCAGCTTGAAGCGGAACGCGCCGGTCGCGTCGTCGAGATTCACGGCGGTGGTGGCGAGCGGCGGCGTCGCGCTGCCCAGGTCGTCCGGAACCACGGCGGCGCCGCTATATAGATAGGCCGCGGGGGCACAGCCATCGACGATGAGACTCGCGGCCACCGTGCCAGTGATCGTGCCGACCTCGAGATTATCGACGAGGCGCAGGACGGGCTTGAGCAGGAACGGCTCACCGAGACCCGGCGGATGGATCACCGACTTGCGCAAGTCGAAATCGATGGTGAAGTCGTGCGTGCTGCCCGCCCCGATGGTGAACCCACGGATCAGCTTGAGACCCGTCTGGTTGCCGCTCGGGATGAACAGCGGGTGGACCGTGCCGTCGTCCAGCTCGATGAAGGAATCCGAGCCATCGCGCCCCGCGTTCACCTTCAGCCGGATCGAATCGTATTGACCGGCAGGGAGCAGCTCGTTGGCGAGCAGCACCTCGCTGCCGCCGCCGTCGAGCGCCAGCAGGTCGATCTGCCGCGGCGCGAAATCGAAGACTTCGGGCGTTGCGGCGCCCACCGGCTTGATTTCGATCCCGGTGAACTGCACAACGACGCGTTTGGCCGAGGTGATGGGCGAATCGGTGATGCGCAGATTGAGCGTGCCGAGTTGGGGCTGCGAATCGGCCGAATCGGAACTTCCCCCGCCGCAGCTGGCGAGAATGGCGAACAGCACGATGCACGTCACCGCGCCCAGGGCGGTAGCGATGGTGGAGGAAGTGGACCGGAATTTCATGAGTTCCCCAAAACAGTGTTGTTAAGAGGAAAGACACGAACGAGATCGCCTTACGGTTCCCGACTGTCGTTGAGCGGCGACTTGCGTAGGGTTGGTCTTACAAACAGATGTCAGCCGCTTTGATCCTGGTATCCGTCCGAGAGTGTCTCGTCTGCGAAAGGGACCTGCGGCAACTTCCGACGCACCTGGTGGTGTCCTCGGGCCGACACGAAACGCTCGCCGGCGTACATTTTTGAAAACATCCGTGGAGTCACCATGCTCGATCACACCGGAATCGTTGTCAGCGATCTTTCAAAGGCGCGGAAGTTCTACGATGCGATCGCGAAGCCCCTCGGGCTCGTGACCAGAGACATCGGGAAGGCGTCCTTTACGTTGAGCGGTGGCCCGAATCAGGTGCCATATATGTGGATAGGCACGCTGCGCCCTTCGTACTGGATAGAAGGATCGCGCGCGGGCCTAAACCAGACGCATCTCGCATTCATCGCGGCGGATGCCAAGGCCGTGGATGCGTTCCACGCGGCCGCGCTTGTCAGCGGTGGCAAGGACAACGGACCGCTCGGTCCGCGCAAAGGAGCGGACAAGTATTACGGCGCGTTCGCGCTCGATCCGGATGGCAACAACATCGAGGCGTGCTTTCGCGGCAAGTGAACTCAGCGCTGAAACAGCTTCTTGGCGCCCAACGCGAAGAACCCGATCACGAGTCCCCAAAAAGCCGAACCCAACCCGAAGGCTGCCAGTCCTGAAGCCGTAGCCAGAAACGTGAGGATCGCGACGTCGCGTTCGTCCTTCACCGCAAGCATGTTGTCGACCGCACTCATCAACGCCGGGATCAACGCGAGGCCCGTCAATGTCGCGATGACCACATGAGGCAACGCGAGGAACAGCCGCACCAGCGCCGGCGAGAAAATCGCCAGCACCAGGTAGCAGCCCGCGTAGATCACGCCTACCGTCCAGCGTTTCGCGCGGTCCGGATGCGCCTCCTCACTGGTGCAGATCGCGGCAGTGATCGCGGCGAGATTCAATTGATGGGCGCCGAACGGCGCCATGATGAGCGACATCACGCCCGTCCCGACGATCAGCGTCCCGGGCTTCGGCTCGTACCCCGCATTACGCAACACCATGAGCCCGGGAAGGTTCTGCCCCACCAGCGTTACGAGAAACAATGGCAGTGCCACGCTGATGATCGAGCGCGCATCCCCCGCCGGCATCGTCGGCGCAAGCAAACCGAACAGCGCGCCCGGCGGAATCTGCCCCACGTCGCCACGCAGCAAGGTCAGCGCCACGCCAGCGCCCAAAACTAACAACAACGCATACAGCGGCACCCGCTGGCGCGCGATGATGAACACGCCTAGCAACAAGGCGACCAGCAGCGGGTCCACCGCGCCCAGCCTGAACGCTTCGAGGCAGAACGGCAGCAACACCCCCGCGAGCATCGCCGACGCAATCGACGTGGGAATCCGCGCAGCCACCCGCCCGAGCGCCGGCATCAACCCCAACACGATCATCATCAGCGCCGCGGCGACAAACACCCCGACCGCCGCCGGCCAGGCAAGTCCGGCTGAGGTTGCGGCCAGCAACGCCGCACCCGGCGTGGACCACGCCATCACGATCGGCATACGCAGCTTCAGCGACAGCGCAGCGCCGCCAATCGCTATCCCGAGACATAGAGCCGTGACGGCGGAGCCGGTCTGTTCGACCGAAGCGCCGAAGGTCCGCAACACCTGCACGACCAGCGCAATCGTGCCGCCGAACCCGACGACCGTCGCAATCAGCGCCGAGGACCAGGAATGAAGAGGCGGGAGAGACAGGCGCATCGCCCGTAGTCTGCCAGAGCGGAAATGGGGACACTCCCCATTTCCTAGCAAAAGGGGCCGCACCTCAAACGTGCACTTGCCCCGGCCCCAGATTCGCTTCGTCGACGTTGAACCGCACCATCACGAATATCAGCCAGGCATAGAGCAGCGCGATCCCGACGACGACCGCCTTGCCGGAAATTCCCGCGACCGCCGTGTTCACGAGAAATTCGTTCATCGTGTGGACCAGTCGCGAGCGCCCGTCGGCAACTTCCGATGTGGTCTTCACCAGCCACGCCAACAACACCACGAGAAAAATCCAGGCGTAGTTGCGCCGCAGCCGCCGCGACATGGCCTGCAACACGGTGATGGTGAAGCGTGGCTCCCGCAGATCCTGGCCCAGCGACGCGAGGTCCGAGTGCCGGCCGCCGAGGCTCGGCGCGAATATGCCGGCGAGACATTCGCGCTCGATCAGCCTCAAGCGCCCGCGATACACGTGATAGAAGCGATACCGCCGCGCTTCGATGAACAGCAGCACGTGGATCAGAACCATCGCGAACAACAACACCGAGTGATGCGCCTCTTCCGACGCGAGCGAGATGGACAACATCGCCGCGAGCGCACCGATTGCCCAGTTCGTGGTGCGATCCAGCCGATCCCGCCAGCTCATGACGCGCGAAAGCTCACCGCGATAGTAGTGCACGAGCACCGTCACGGGCACGCCCGCGACCGTCGCATCCGTTTCACTGGGAATCTCGCTCACGACGACATCATTGATTTCGCAGGCTGACCACCTTGTCAGCCACCACTACCGCAAATATCGGACAATGCCGCGTGTCGGGCGCGCGGCATCTGGTCCACTGTGCACCCCCATGACAAAGGACCAGCTACTCGCGTTCGCGGTCATCGCCGGCATGATGGTGATGTTCGTCTGGGGCCGCATCCGCTACGACCTCGTGGCCGCCCTGGCATTGCTGGTAGCACTTCTGGTGGGCGTCGTCCCGTTCGACCAGGCGTTCTCGGGGTTCAGCAACGACATCCTCGTCGTCATCGGCGCCGCGCTGCTCGTGAGCGCCGCCGTCACGCGGTCGCGACTCATGGAAAGCCTGTTGCAGGCGCTGGCGCCACGAATCTCGTCGGTTCGCGCGCAGCTCATCCTGCTGGTCACCGTGGTGACGGTGTTGTCGGCGTTCGTGAAGAATATCGGCGCGCTCGCCATGATGTTGCCGGTCGCGTTCCAGATGGCGAAGCGCTCCAAGGTTTCGCCCTCGGTGTTCCTCATGCCGATGGCATTCGGTTCTTTGTTAGGTGGGCTCATGACGCTCATCGGCACCTCTCCCAACATCATCGTCTCGGAGCTGCGCCAACAACTCGCCGGCAAGCCGTTTTCCATGTTCGACTTCACGCCCGTCGGGCTCGGTCTGGCCCTCCTTGGCATCGTGTTCCTGGCCTTCGCATACAAACTACTGCCACAGGATCGCAAGGGCGAAAGTTCGCTGGCCGAAGGGATCGACATCCAGGATTACGTGACGGAGGGCCGCGTTGGCCCGCAATCGAGCTTCGCGGGCGAGACCTTGCGCGCGTTGCGCAAGAAGCTCAGCAAGGAAGTCTCCGTGAATGCGATCGTCCGCGACGGCGAACAAAAGTACGCGAGCCAGGACACCGTCCTGCAGGAAGACGACCGCGTGATCCTCGAAGGCGAGCCGGCGGAACTCGACGCCGCCGTGAAGACCGCGGGGCTCGAGCTCGAAGGTGACGACCGCGAACCCGTGGCCGCGAAGCCCGACGTTGAGATCGGTACGCTCGAGGCGGTCATTGGCCCGGGCTCGCTGCTGATCGGCAAGACCGCCGCGAGACTGGCGCTGCACGAGCGCTTCAACGTGAACATGATCGCCGTCAGCCGCAGCGGCGATCGACTGACCGAACGCCTGCGCGACATCCGGCTGTATGCCGGCGATGTCATCGTGTTGCAAGGTCCGCTGGATGAGATGAGCGAAGTGCTGCGCGATCTCGGCTGCCTGCCGCTCGCCGCGCGCGACATTCATCTGGGCACCGTTCGACGCGGCATCGTGCCGATTGCGGTTCTGACCGTGGCGATGATCCTGGTGGGAACCGGCAAACTACCGGTCGGCATCGCGTTCTTCGGGGCGGGCCTGGCCATCATTCTGCTCGGGTCGCTGACCGTGCGCGAGGCGTACGCGTCGGTCGAATGGCCGCTGCTCGTGATGATCGGCGCGTTGATTCCGGTCAGCGAGGCGATCCGCACCACCGGTGGCGCCGACGTGATCGCGTCCGGCCTCGCGCATCTTGCGCACTCGCTACCGCCGTGGGGCGCGGTCGCGTTGATCATGGCCGCGGCGATGGCGCTCACGCCGTTCCTCAACAATGCCGCAACCGTGCTGGTGATGGCGCCGATTGCCGTGAGCCTCGCGCAACGGCTCGATTTCGCACCCGACGCGTTCCTCATGGCGGTTGCGATCGGCGCCGGCTGTGATTTCCTGACGCCGATCGGGCATCAGTGCAACCTGCTCGTATACGGCCCCGGGGGCTACAAGTTTGGTGACTACGCGCGCCTCGGCGCACCATTGTCGGTGCTGGTGCTGCTGGTCGGCACGCCGCTCATCCTGCTGGTGTGGCCGCTGGCTCGCTGAAGGCCCCGAAGTTCACGCCTCCTGCCGAGAGCTATCCGTAGTCTTGCGGACTCGCCGCTTCCTCGAGTGGGCTTAAGCTTGGCGCATGTATGGACACTGGCTGGCCAATGCCTCCGTAATATCCGTGACCGCGGCGACTGTCGCGCTCGCAGTGCTCTGCCACTATGAAGGGCTGCGCTGGATGTCGATACGACTACCCCAACTGCACTCGGTGCGGCGACGCAAGGTGTTGCTAGGCGTTTACGGAGTGGTGCTGCTCCACGTCGCCGAGATCTGGCTGTTCGGAGCCGCCATCTGGTTGCTGCTGCAGGTGCCGGACACAGGCCACATCAGCGGCGCGGTCGCGGCGCCGTTCCTCGATGCAATCTATCTATCCGCGGAAACCTTTTCGACGGTGGGTTTCGGCGACCTCGCGCCGGCGGGGCCCATCAGATTCATCTGCGGCACCGAGGCGTTGACCGGATTCATCCTCATCACCTGGTCAGCTTCGTTCCTGTTCCTCGAGATGCAGCAGTTCTGGCGCGCGGGCGCGAAGCCCCAGTGACTAAAGGCGACGCGAGAGCCTTGAGCAGCGCGCGCGCCGCCTGCGGATTGCGCACTTTTGCGCCGCTGATGAAGTACAGGAACACATCTCCGTCGCGTGCCAGGGTCTGTGCCCGTTCCCGCCAGCGTGCGAGGGCGACCGGCGCATAACCGTTCGGCGTGCTCGCTTTGGTGCCCATCACGCGCAGATAGCTGAAGGGCGCGGTGCGTGCCTCGATCCTGGGGTAGGCCGAATCGCCGGCTTCGACCAGGGCTACGTGGTGTTTGCGTGCGAGCTCGATCGCCGCCTCGCAGTCGAAGCTCTTGTGGCGCGCCTCGAGTGCATGACGCAGCACGCGGCCCCCAACCTTGCGCGGCAGCAGTGCAAGGAATTCAGTCAGCTCTCCGGCGTCGAACAACTTGTCCGGAGCGAGCTGCCAGTTGATAGGCCCGAGTTTGGCGCCCAGTTCCAGAATTCCACTCTCGAGGAAACGCTCGATGCTCGACGCGCCCTCCGCAAGGCGCTTGCGTTGCATCACGAACCTCGGCGCCTTGACGCTGAACACGAACGCGTCGGGCGTCTCGTCGTGCCACTTCCTGAACGTCGCCGGCTTCTGCAAACCGTAGAACGTCGAGTTGATCTCGATCGAGGTGAGCTCGCGGCTCGCGAAATGCAGTTCGCGAGCCTGGGTCAGGCCCTTCGGGTAGAAGCTGCCGCGCCAGGGCGGGAAGTTCCAGCCGCCGATGCCCACGAAGATCTTGCCGGCTTTACGTGTTGCCATGGCGTGAGCTTAGCGCGCAACGGCCCACCGGCTCGAATTCACCCCGGCGCGGACTCGTCCACCGAATGTCCGTCAGGATGACGTCGAACTGTTCCCCGCGAGCGAGCATCTCGAGCGCCTCCAGCGGGCTTTCCGTGGTTGTCACGGCATGTCGGTCGATTTCCAGCAGGGCCTTGATTCCGCGCAGCAGTAGTTCTGCGTGCCGCCATCCTTGTTGCCGCCGCTGTATATCAGTGGTTGCCGGTCAAGCAGGCTTGCCTGGCGCAATGCCGGTCCCCTCTGTCGTTCATTCAGCAACAGGGTGGCTTCCCGTCGCGGACGCGAGGCGCCGTGCACCGACGCAGTAGAGGCCTCCTGCTGTTCGCCCTTCGCGCCTACCTTCTCGCGCGCCGCGGGAGTCGTGGCCGCCGTTGTTGGCCTGATGATGATGCTGAACTGAAAGCAGCCGCGGCTGGCGACGAGCCTGGCCAGACTCAAATCTGCAGCAGCTCGCGCACTTGTTTCGCCTGCCGCTCGCTCACCTGGATCTCGCTCTTCCGGGCATCCTTCATCGTGATGAGGATGGTCCCTTTGAACATCGGGTTGATCGTCGCGATCATCTCGAGATTGGCGATCGTTGCGCGGTGGGCGCGGAAGAATTGCGGTGACGGCAGGCGGCTCTCGAGTTGGCCGATGGCGTAGTTAGTCCGATAGGACGCGGTCGCGGTCTTGACGTAAGTCACGCCGTCCTCCACCTGGAAAAAGCAGACCTCGCTCAAGGGAATCCGCACGTAGCCGTCGCGCTGAATCGCCAGCACGTGCTGCAACATGCGCGCCTGGGAGCGGGCGGTTGCGCTGGTGCGCGCGGCTTCCTCGGACGCGTCGCCGGATGAACTGACCAACTGCTCGATACGCGACACCACTTTCTGCAGCCGATCTTCGGTGACGGGCTTCAATAGATACGCGACGGCGTTCGCTTCGAATGCAGCCAACGCATGCTCGTCATAAGCCGTCACGAATACGATGAGCGGCGTGCACGCAGGCGTCAGCGCCTCAACCACTTCAAAGCCGTCCAGTCCCGGCATCTCGATGTCGAGAAACACCACCTGTGGCCGGTGTTTCT
>JBDTSP010000031.1:0-34787 GCA_039931065.1 Pseudomonadota bacterium
CGCTGTAGCTTGTTTGACCAAGACGTGATTGCCTTAATACGTATGCGGAATAACGCTTCACGGCAGTATGGGGACGGGTGCCGTCCCACCGGCGTGATGACCTTCACAGCTCGGCGAAACCGTTAACATAAAGAGAACTGGTTCACATGAAACGCAGCCCTTCCCGAGCAACAACTGCCGAATGACCGGAAGCCCGACCCCCGCACGCGCCGCCTGGCCCGCGCTGATTTCCGTTCCGCTGCGGCTGGTCTACGGTCTGTATGCCGTAGCCGTGTTCCTGGTGCTCACCCTGACCGCCCTGCTGCTGGTTCTCATGCTGCCTACGCTGGCCGCACGACGCAGCGCCGCCCGCATCGCAGCAAGGACGATTTTCTTCCTGGTCGGGATGCCACTGCGTCTGCGGGGCCTCGAGAATCTGCCGAAGGGACAATGTGTCGTCGTCGCCAATCACGCCAGTTATCTGGATGGCGTGGTCATGGCCGCCGCGCTGCCGCCGCGGTTCGGCTTCGTGATCAAACGGGAAATGAACGACGTTCCGGTCGCGGGCGTGCTGCTGCGCCGCCTCGGTTCGGAATTCGTCGACCGCTTCAACCGGCACAAGGGTGGCACCGACGCGCGGCGCGTGTTGCGCACCGCGGCGAGCGGTCATTCACTGGTGTTCTTTCCGGAAGGCACGTTCACGAGTGAAGTGGGCTTGGGGAAATTCCACACCGGCGCCTTCGCCATCGCGGCGCGGGCCGGCTGCCCGGTGGTGCCCGCGGTGATTCTCGGCACCCGGCGCAACATGCCGGCGACCCGCGTGTTTCCGCGGCCGGGCGCGCTCGAGGTTCGTTACGGCGTTGCGATCGTACCGACACCTGCGATTGCACCGCACGACGATCCGGCGTTGCGCCTGCGCGATCAGTCGCGAGCGGCGATTCTCGAGCAGTTAGGCGAGCCGGATCTCGACGTGAAAGGCACTGGCACCGACGGGTAATGGGACATTACATGTGGCGACGGTACTGGCCACCGACTTCGTAGAGTGCCCGGGTGATCTGGCCCAGCGAGCACACCTGCACCGTCTCCAGTAGTTCGGCGAACACGTTGCCGCCCGCGGCCGCCACCTGTTGCAGTTTCCTCAGCGCTGGCGCCGATTCCGCGGTGTGACGCGCCTGAAAAGCGTGCACGGAGTCGACCTGAGCGCGCTGTTCCTCATCCGAGGCCCGGAACAATGGCGCCGCCGATGATTCACCACCGCCGTTATCCGCCAGGAACGTGTTCACGCCGACGATCGGCAGCGAGCCGTCATGTTTGCGCATCTCGTAATGCATGCTCTCTTCCTGGATCTTGCCGCGCTGGTACATCGTCTCCATCGCGCCGAGCACGCCGCCGCGCTCCGCGATCGATTCGAACTCCTTGTACACGGCTTCCTCGACCAGATCCGTCAACGCCGCGATGGCGTAGGAACCTTGCCACGGGTTCTGGATCTTGTTGAGCCCGAGCTCGCGATTGATGATGAGCTGGATCGCGACTGCGCGGCGCACGCTCTCCTCGGTGGGCGTGGTCAGCGCCTCGTCGTAGGCATTCGTGTGCAACGAATTGCAGTTGTCGAACAGCGCGTACATCGCCTGCAGCGTCGTGCGGATGTCGTTGAACTGGATTTCACGCGCGTGCAGCGATCGGCCGGACGTCTGGATGTGGTACTTCAACATCTGGCTGCGCGGCCCGGCGGCGTACACATCCTTCATGGCGCGCGCCCAGATGCGGCGCGCCACGCGGCCGATCACGGCGTATTCGGCGTCCATGCCGTTCGAGAAAAAGAACGACAGGTTCGGCGCGAAGTCGTCGATCTTCATGCCGCGGGCGAGGTAGTACTCCACGATGGTGAAGCCATTCGCCAGGGTGAACGCCAGTTGCGTGATCGGGTTGGCGCCCGCTTCGGCGATGTGATACCCGCTGATCGAAACCGAGTAAAAATTCTTCACGTTGTTCGCGCTGAAGAATTCCTGCACGTCGCCCATCATGCGCAGCGCGAATTCGGTCGAGAAGATGCAGGTGTTCTGCGCCTGGTCCTCTTTGAGGATGTCGGCCTGCACGGTGCCGCGCACGCGCGACAGCGCTTCGGCGCGCAGTTTTTCGTAGTCGGTGGCGCCGAGCAGGCCGAGCGTCACGAGTTTGCGGCCGCTCACGCCTAACAAGCCCAGGCCGTCGCCGCCATGCGTCGGCGGCAGATCGCCGTGGTACTTCGGACGATCCTTCAGCTTCGACAGCGCAGCTTCCACCGCCGCCCACTTGCCGTCGGCGCGCAGGAAACGCTCGACGTTCTGGTCGATGGCGGTGTTCATGTACATCGCCAGGATCATCGGCGCGGGGCCGTTGATCGTCATCGAAACCGAGGTCGACGATTTGCACAGGTCGAAGCCGGAGTAGAGCTTCTTCATGTCGTCGAGCGTGGCGATCGACACGCCCGAATTGCCGGTGCGGCCAAAGATATCGGGGCGCAGGTCGGGGTCTTCGCCGTACAGCGTGGTCGAGTCGAACGCGGTAGATAGACGCGTGGCCTCGTGGCCCGCGGCCAGGTAGTGGAAGCGACGGTTGGTGCGCTCCGGCGCGCCTTCGCCGGCAAACATGCGCGTCGGATCTTCTTCCTCGCGTCGATAAGGATAGACGCCACCCGCGTACGGATACGCGCCCGGCAGGTTTTCGTTCTGCAGGAAACGCAGCGTCTCGCCCCAGCCGTTCGGCCCGGGCGGCACGAGTTTCGGAATCGAATTGTGGCTCAGCGATTCGCTGTAGTTGGCGCCGCGCACTTCCTTGCCGCGCACCGTGTACGAGTACTCTTCGGCGAGCACGCCGGCACGGCGCTCGGGCCACGATGCAACCAGCGCGACGGCTTCGCCGCCCATGTCATCGAGCGCGCGGTTGTAGGCTTCCCGCACGGTATTCAAACCATCGGTTGCGCCATTCAACGTGGCGCGCGCCAGTGGTTTGGGCAGCGCCTTGTCGCCCACCGTCTCGAGCGTGAGGTACAGACCCTGCGCGCGTTGCGCGGCCGAGGCGCGCTGTTCGGCGGCATGACGCGCCGCGCGGCCCTGCGCCGCGATTTCGGCGAGATAACGCACGCGCGCGGACGGCACGAGCGGGTCGCGCGAGCGGAATTCGGTGGGCAGGCTGGCGGCGGCGGCGTCCAGGCGCCACGCACCCTTGTCTCCGCTCTCTGTCTCGAGCGCGGCGCACAACGCGATGAACAACTTGTTCACGCCGGGATCATTGAAGCGGCTCGCGATGGTCGGGAACACCGGAACATCCGCGTCCTCGATCTTCATGCGGTCCGGATGATTGCGGCGCCACTGCTTGCGCACGTCGCGTAATGCGTCTTCGGCGCCGCGTTTCTCGAATTTGTTCAGCACGATCATGTCGGCGAAGTCGAGCATGTCGATCTTCTCGAGCTGGCTCGCCGCGCCGTACTCGGAGGTCATCACGTACAGCGACAGATCCGCGAGATCGACGATCTCCGTATCGCTCTGGCCGATGCCGGCCGTTTCGACCACGATCAGATCGAAGCCCACCGCGCGATACAACGCGAGCACGTCCGACAACACGGCGCTGGTGGCCAGGTTTTGGCGCCGCGTGGCGAGCGAACGCATGAAGACATTCGGCGCGGAGAGCGAATTCATGCGGATGCGATCGCCGAGCAACGCACCACCGGAACGGCGGCGCGTGGGATCGATGGCCACCACGGCGATGTTCGCCCGCGGAAACGTGCGCAGGAATCTCTGCAGGAGCTCGTCGGTCAGCGAACTCTTGCCCGCGCCGCCGGTGCCGGTGAGTCCGATCACGGAGGCGCGCTGCGGGCCTGCAACACGCGTGGACAATTTGCGGCGCAGGTCGTCGGCGTCGCCACCGTCGATGCTCCCGCCGCCTTCGAGCAAGGTGATGGCGCGCGCGATCGCGCCGTGGTCCTCGACGCCCGGCACGAGTTCACCGGGACCCAGATGGTCGCGCCGTCCCACGCGTGCGAACACGTCGTCGATCATCCCCACCAGGCCGAGCTTGCGCCCGTCCTCCGGCGTGTAAATCTTGGCGACCCCATACTTTTCGAGAGCGGCAATTTCGTCGGGTGAAATGGTGCCGCCACCACCCACCACCACGCGGATGTGCTCGGCGCCGCGCTCACGCAGCATGTCGATCATGTAGCGGAAGTATTCGTTGTGGCCGCCCTGGTAGCTGCTGACCGCAATGGCGTCCGCATCCTCGGCGATGGCGGCGCGGACGATGTCCGAGACGCTGCGGTTATGGCCCAGATGCACGACCTCTGCACCCCCCGACTGCAGCAGGCGGCGGATCATGTTGATGGCGGCATCGTGCCCGTCGAACAGCGACGCGGCGGAAACGAAACGCAGCGGCCTGCCCGACTCTGATGGCTTCATGTTACTGGCTGGTAAGATCGGTTACCGAACAGTAACATGAAGCCACGCCGCGAATCACGTGAGAGCGACCGAGTTGTCCGAAGCCGCCCCGAAATACAAGGTAAAACCTCGTACCCGCAAGGAGTTACGGGCGCCCTCCCCGTGGGAGGGCCGGCGCCGTCCAAGGCTGCAGAACGCGCTCAAACGCGAGGCCGTGATCCTGGCCGCGGCGCGTGCGTTCCGGCAGCGCGGCTACCACAAGACTTCGCTCGACGAGCTGGCCGCCAGCCTCAAGGTCACCAAACCCACGCTCTATATATATGTGCCCAACAAGGAGGCCATGTTATTCGAGTGTTTCAAGGCGGGGCTCGCGCAGATCCAGGAAACACTCGAGTCATGCGAGGCGGCGCGTGGACCGGCGCGCGAGCGTTTGTTCGCATTCATCCGCGGCTACGCGGCCGCGATTGTCGGGGACTTCGGCTGGTGCATGCTGCGCGCGGAAGACCAGCACCTCGGCGCGCCGATGAGCCGCCGGATCAAACTACTCAAGGCGGGCATCGACCGGCGCATGCGCGCGTTGATCGAGGCGGGTGTGGCCGATGGCTCGATTCGCGAATGCGACACCCGCATGACCGCGTTTGCCCTGGCGGGCGCGCTCAACTGGATGGGTCACTGGTATCGCGAAGACGCGACGCTCAAGCCAGACGAAATTGCCGATCGATTCATAGATTTTTTCAACAAGGGCCTGCGCGGCCGAGATTGATGGAGAACCCTCATGCCTTCCACTGATTCCACTTCCCAGGTCGTCATTGCCGCCGCAGTACGTACGCCGATCGGCGCATTCCAGGGTGTTCTGACCGGCGCGACCGCGCCGCAGCTCGGCAGCGCCGCGATTGCAGGCAGCCTGGCCGCCGCGAAGATCGCCGGGACCGATGTGCAGGAAGTGATCATGGGATGTGTCCTGCCCGCGGGCCTGGGCCAGGCCCCGGCCCGCCAGGCAGCACTCGGCGCCGGCATTCCGAAAAGCGTGCCCACGACCACCATCAACAAGATGTGTGGCTCGGGCATGAAGGCCATCATGATGGCAGCGGACCAGATCCGCGGCGGCGACGTTTCCATCGCGGTGGCCGGCGGGCTCGAATCCATGAGCAACGCCCCCTATCTACTCCCCAAGGTGCGCGCCGGCTTGCGTATGGGCCACGGCGAAGTTCTCGATCACATGTTCTACGACGGATTGCAGAGCCCGTTCGATGGCCAGCTCATGGGAGTGTTCGCCGAGGCCACCGCGCAGAAGTATTCGTTCTCGCGCGCGGACCAGGATGCGTTCGCGACCGAATCCACGCAGCGTGCGCTGCAGGCGGTCAATGGCGGCGCATTCGACGCCGAAGTCGTCCCTGTTACGGTCAAGGGCCGCAAGGGCGAGACCACGATCGCGCGTGATGAAACTCCGTTCACCGTCGATCTTGCAAAGATCGCGACGCTCAAGCCCGCCTTCCGCAAGGACGGCACGGTGACCGCCGCGTCGTCGTCGTCGATCTCGGATGGCGCGGCCGCCGCGGTCCTGATGAGCGCCGCCGAAGCGGCGCAGCGCGGCATCAAACCATTGGCTCGCATAATGGGTTACACGAGTTTTGCGCAGGAGCCGGAGTGGTTCACCACCGCGCCGGCCGGCGCGATCACGAAGCTGCTCGCGCAGCTCGGCTGGAAAGCCGCTGATGTCGCGCTGTATGAAGTGAACGAAGCCTTCGCGGTCGTCACCATGGCTGCCATGCGCGACGTGGGCTTCGATCATGCACGCACGAATGTCAATGGCGGCGCCTGCGCGCTCGGTCATCCCATCGGTGCGACCGGCGCGCGGATCATTGCGACGCTGGCACACGCCCTGCGAGCACGCGGCGGCGGCCGCGGCATTGCGTCGTTATGTATCGGCGGCGGCGAAGCGACCGCGTTCGCCATTGAGGTGCCGTAAGGCGCGCCGGTTCGTTATGCTGTGGGCGTTTCCGAATCGGATCAGGGGATTCGCTCCATGAAAATCGCGGACGCGCGCGCCGTGGTCACCGGCGGTGCATCGGGTCTCGGCAATGCCGTCGCGCGCCACATCGTGGCCGCCGGCGGCCACGTCACGTTGTTAGACGTTCAGGAAGGGCCTGGCCGTGCCGCGGCAACCGCGCTCGGTAGCCAGGCGGGTTTCGCCAAGTGCGACGTCACCTCGGAAGCCGAAGTAAATGCCGCGATGGAATCCGCGCGCACCGCCATGGGCGGTATCAACCTGTTGGTCAACTGCGCGGGGGTCATCGGCGCGGGCCGCGTGCTCGGCAAGAGCGGGCCGATGGCCGGCGACTTCTTCGCCAAGGTCGTGCACATCAACTTGATCGGCACGTTCATGTGCGACAAGGCCGCCGCGGCCATCATGCAGCACAACACGCCCTCATCCGACGGTGAGCGCGGCGTCATCATCCACACCTCGTCGGTTGCGGCGTTCGAAGGCCAGATCGGCCAGGCGGCTTATGCCGCGACCAAGGCCGCGGTGTCGGGCATGACGTTGCCGATCGCGCGCGAACTCGCCATGTTCGGCATCCGCGTCATGTCGCTGGCGCCAGGCATCTTCGGCACGCCGATGCTGGCGGGCATGCCACAGGACCTTCAGGATTCGCTCGGCAAACAAGTGCCGTTCCCGCCGCGTCTCGGCAGACCGGAAGAATTCGCAGCCATGGTCCAGACCATCTTCGAAGTCACCTATCTGAATGGCGAGACGATCCGTCTCGACGGCGCCATTCGAATGCAGCCGAAATAACCAATGAACGACTTTTTCAAATGAGCGCTGGCGGCCCCGCACAACGCGACGTGATGGAGTACGACGTCGCCGTCATCGGCGGCGGTCCCGCGGGGCTGGCGACCGCCATCCGCCTCAAGCAGCGCAAACCCGAACTCACGGTCTGCATCCTCGAGAAGGGCTCGACCATCGGCGCGCATACCCTCTCCGGCGCCGTGATGGAGCCGGGTCCGCTGGACGCGCTGTTGCCGGAATGGCGCACTGCTCCGCTGCCCATCAAGGTCCCGGTCACGCGTGACGAATTCCGCTGGCTGGGGCGCAAGAGTGCGAGCACGGTGCCGTGGATTCCGCAGTACCTGCACAACGAGGGCAACTTCATCGTCTCGCTCGGCGGGCTCGTGGGCTGGCTTGGGACACAGGCCGAGGGCCTCGGGATCGACGTCTTCGCCGGTTTCGCCGCTGCGTTGCCGCTGTTCGACGACGACGGCTCGGTGGCGGGCGTGCAGATCGGCGACATGGGCGTACAACACGACGGCTCGCGCGGACCTAACTACACACCCGGACCCGAGGTGCGCGCGCGGCTCACGGTGGTAGCCGAAGGTTGCCGCGGCAGCCTCGCCAAGCTGCTCATCAATCGTTACCGGCTGGACGGCGCCTGTGATCCGCAGGTGTATGCGCTCGGCATGAAGGAGCTGTGGCAGCTTCCGCCGGGGCGCGTGTCACCCGGACTCGTGCAACACACGGTCGGTTGGCCGCTCGATCCCAAGACCTATGGCGGCAGCTTCGTCTATCACCTGACCGACAACCGTGTTTACGTCGGCTTCGTCACCGGGCTCGACTATCGCGATCCGCGCTTCTTCCCGTTCGAAGCGTTCCAGCAATTCAAGCATCACCCGGTGATGCATGATTTCCTCAAGGGCGGCGAGATTCTCTCCGCCGGCGCGCGCACGATATCCGCGGGTGGCATCCAGTCGATGCCGAAACTCGAGATGCCGGGCGCCGTGCTCGTCGGTGATTCCGCCGGCACTCTGAACGTGCCGAAGATCAAGGGGATTCACCAGGCGATCCGCTGCGGCATGGCCGCCGCCGACTACTTCGCCGAGAACGACACCAGCATCGGGTTCGACTCCATCTGGCGCAAGACCGATGCCGTCGCCGAGTTACACGAAGTGCGCAACATCAAGCCGGGCTTCAAACGTGGCCTGAAGATCGGCATGCTGAATGCCGGCATCGAAAGCATCCTGGGCGGGAAAACACCGTGGACCTTGCGCAACCAGGCGACCTGGCCGCTCGAGAAACTCGCCGAGTACGAATCACCGAACCGCCACTGGGTCAGTCGTGACCTGCCGCCGCGCGACCGGTTGAGTTCGGTGTTCTTCGCCGTCACCGCGCACGATGAAGTTCAGCCGGCGCACCTGCACGTGCGCGACAAGAACATCTGCGCGACCACCTGCGCGACCGAATACGGCAACCCGTGCACCCGTTTCTGCCCCGCGTCCGTGTACGAAATGGTCGATGACGAGGCGGGTGGCAAGCGCCTGCAGATCAACGCCGCCAACTGCGTCCATTGCAAGGCCTGCGATATCAAGGACCCGTACCAGATCATCGACTGGGTGACACCCGAGGGCGGTTCGGGCCCTAACTATCAATTGTTGTGAGTTCGCCGCCCGACGTCCTCGGCAAACTGTACGCCCAGGAAATTGCCAAACGTGGATTCACCGCCGACGCCGCGCAATTGGCGGCGGTCGCGAAACTCGAGCGCCTGCGCACCGAACTCGCAGAAGCCGCGGCCGCGCCGCTCGGCAAACGGCTGCTGCGCGGGTTGACCCACGCGGGCGCGCCGAAAGGCGTCTACCTCTGGGGTGGCGTGGGCCGGGGCAAGACCTGGCTGATGGATCTTTTCTACTCCAGCCTCACCCAGACCGCGAAGCGGCGCACTCACTTCTATCGCTTCATGCAGGAAGTGCATGGTGATCTGAAGCGGCTGAAAGGCATGCAGTCACCGCTCGAAGGTGTGGCCGACAAGATCGCGAAGAAGTCGCGCGTGATCTGCTTCGACGAGTTGTTCGTCTCCGATATCGCGGATGCAATGATCCTCGCCGGATTGTTCAACGCGTTGCTCACGCAGGGCGTCGCGCTGGTGTTCACGTCGAACGTGAAGCCGAAAGACCTGTACAAGAACGGTCTGCAGCGCGACCGGTTCCTGCCGACCATCGCGCTGATCGAAAAACACAGTGAGGTCGTCGCCGTGGATGGCGGAGTCGATTACCGGCTGCGCCAGCTGACCGCGGCGCCCATCTACCTGCCGGGAAGCGGCGCCGATACCTTGAAGAAACTCGAAGAGTTGTTCGACGATCTGTCCGATGAAGACGTCGAGTCCGGCGGCACCATCACCGTCAACAGCCGCAAGATCAAAGTCGTGCGCGAGAGCGAGAATGTCATCTGGTTCGAATTCGCAGCGCTGTGCGAAGGCCCGCGCAGTCCCGCCGACTACGTCGCGATCGCCAGTGAATACCAGTCGGTGCTGATCGCCAACGTGCCGGTGTTCGACGACAGCACGGACAACGCCGCGCGGCGCTTCATCTCGGTGATCGACGAGTTCTACGACCGCGGAGTCAACGTGATCCTGTCGGCCGCCGCCGCGCCGCCCGATCTCTACCAGGGCGAGAAGCTCAAGTTCGAGTTCCAGCGCACGGCGAGCCGGCTGGTGGAGATGCAGAGCAAGGAATACCTGGCGCGCGCGCATCGCGCGGCGTGAATCGCCTGTCCCCTCTTACGCTTCAACCAAGAATGCGCTGCGTACCGGCGACGAGAAACTCGAACAACTGCCGCGCGTGATGGTGCTTCAGCAATGGCGCGCCCTGCCCCGACCACAACGAAATCACGTCGGCACGCCCGGCGGCCAGCGCCGCGGACTTGAGCTGCGCGGTGAGCCAGGCGTGCACCGGATACGACGCGAACAGTCTTTCCTTGCCGCGCATGGCCTCGATGAAATCGTTGTGCACGCTGCGGGCGAGGCGCCCGGTGAATGCCCGGGTGAGCGTGGTACGCCGCGCATCCGCGCTGAATAGTTTGGCGCGATGCAGTGGCGAGGCATTCGATTCCTCACAGGCGAGAAAGGCCGTGCCGATCTGCGCGGCGAGTGCACCGGCGGAAAGCGCCGCGGCAATTCCACGTCCATCGGCCATTCCACCAGCGGCGATCACGGGCACTTTCACGGCATCCACCACCTGTGGAATCAGCGCAAGCGTTCCGGTCAGGCAGTCTTCCGGCTCGCGCAGGAACGAAACGCGATGTCCGCCCGCTTCGAACCCCGTCGCGACGATCATGTCGACGCCGGCATCCGCGAGTAGCTTGGCCTCTTGCGCGGTTGTGGCGGCCCCGAGGGTCGCGATGCCGGCACTGCGGCAGCGCTCGAGCACGTTCGCCGACGGCACGCCAAACACGAAGCTGAACGCTGGCGGCTTCAACTCGAGCAGCGTTTCGACCTGCTCCTCGAAATGTGGCCCGAAGCGCGCGGGGCGCACTGGCAACGGCACTTTCAGCTCATCGAACCAGGGCTTCAGCACCTCGCAGGCATCCCGCCATTGCTGGTCGGAGATGCGCGGAGCATCGCTGTCGCCGAGCGGAATCCACAAATTCAATGCGAAGGTGCGTTGCGTCCGCGCGCGGATCTGCGCGGCCACCTCGCGGATACCGGCGCCATCGAGATGGTGCACACCAAACGATCCGAGCCCGCCGCTGTCGCTGACCGCCACGACCAGATCGACCGCGGACAAGCCGCTGCCAAACGGCCCCTGGACGATCGGAGCGTCGATGCGCAAACGACGGGTGACTTCAGTATCAGTCCACATGGCGTGAAGAGTAAGCTGCCGGCATCCCGATGATAAGTACGCACCTTTCGGTGCCTATTCTCCCTTGGTGCTACATGCCCCGACCGAAAGCCAACCCCTTCAACGCGAGCTGCCCGTCGCAGGACATCCTCGCCCTCATCGGCAGCAAATGGTCGATGCTGCTGCTGTGCATCCTCAAGGAAGGTCCGGTGCGCACGGGTGAGCTCGCGCGCCGCGCGGGCGGCATCTCACCGAAGATGCTCACGCAAACCCTGCGCGAACTGGTGCGTCACGGCATCGTGAGCCGCAAGGATTTCGGCGCGGTGCCGCCGCGCGTGGAGTATTCGCTCACGCCGCTCGGGCACTCCCTGTCGGCGCTGGTGCGACAAATCGAGGGCTGGGTGGAAGCGAACTACACGCGCATGACGAAGGTGGCGCGCAGCTACGACGCGACCGCCGCCGCATAGCCATGGAATGCTCCTTTTCGAGCTCGCGAAAAATCCCCGGTATCAGTCCGAAAACGCCGCCGACGTCTTCTTTCGCACTTCATCCGACGTCACGCCCGGTGCCAGCTCGAGCAGCCTGAACTTCGAATGCCGGTCTGGCCGCTCGAACACCGCGAGGTCGGTGATGAGCATGTCCACGCAATTCGCGCCCGTCAGCGGCAGTTCGCAACGCGGCTTGAACTTCGGCGCGCCATTCTTCGAGTTGTGCTCCATGACGACGACCACGCGCCGCACGCCCGCGACCAGATCCATCGCGCCACCCATTCCCTTGACCATCTTGCCGGGCACCATCCAGTTGGCGAGATCTCCGTTCTCGGCGACTTCGAGCGCCCCGAGCACCGACAGGTTGATGTGACCGCCGCGGATCATGCCGAAACTGTCGGCTGACGAGAAATACGATGACGCTGCGAGCTGCGTAATCGTCTGCTTGCCGGCGTTGATGAGATCGGGATCTTCCTCGCCTTCATAGGGAAACGGACCCATGCCGAGCATGCCGTTCTCCGACTGCAGTACCACGTCGACACCGGCCGGAATGTAGTTGGCCACCAGCGTCGGGATTCCGATGCCGAGGTTCACGTAGTAGCCGTCACGCAGTTCCTGCGCGGCGCGCCTGGCAAGATCGTCGCGGTTCCAGGGCATCAGGCTGTTCCTTTCTTGCGGACCGTGCGCTGCTCTATGCGCTTCTGGTAGTTCGATCCCCTGATGATCCGCTGCACGAAAATGCCGGGCGTGTGGATCTGATCGGGGTCGAGTTCGCCCGGCTCGACCAGCACTTCGACTTCCGCGACGGTGACGCGCCCTGCGGTCGCCATCATCGGGTTGAAATTGCGCGCGGTTTTTCGATACACGAGATTGCCTTCCGTATCACCCTTCCACGCTTTCACGATGGATAGATCGGCGGTCAGGCCCTTCTCGAGCACGAACATCTCGCCGTCGACCTCACGCTGCTCCTTGCCCTCCGCGACCACGGTGCCCGCGCCCGTGCGCGTGTAGAAACCATAGATGCCGGCGCCACCGGCGCGAATGCGCTCGGCCAGCGTGCCCTGCGGGTTGAACTCGAGTTCGAGTTCGTTCGCGAGGTACTGACGTTCGAATTCCTTGTTCTCGCCGACGTAGGACGAGACCATCTTGCGGATCTGGCGCGTCTCGAGCAGCAGACCCAGGCCGAATCCGTCGACGCCGGCGTTGTTGGAGATGACCGTCAGGCCCTTCGCGCCCGAATCACGCAGCGCAACGATCAGATTTTCGGGCAACCCGCACAGGCCGAAGCCGCCCGACATGATGGTCATGCCGTCGCGCGTGAGCCCCGCGAGCGCCGTCACCGCGTCCTGGTAGACCTTGCTAGTTGGCATCGGGCTGCTTCGCCGGATGCGCGTGTTCGAACGCCGACAACGCGCGGCAATTCTCCGCGATCAACGCCAGCCGCGGATAACTCGCGGTCTCGATACCGACCCGTTGCCCGGCATACAGCTGTGGAATCAGGCAGCAATCGGCCATCGTCGGTGTGTCGCCGTGCGAGAACTTGCCGGACAGGTGATCGCGCGAAAGGTGCGCGTCGTAGGCATCGAGCCCGCGCCTGATCCACTCCTGCAGCCAGGCAGTGACGGCAGCCTCGTCCTGGTGCATCTGTTCTTTGAGATAACGCGTGGTGCTGGTGTTTTGCAGCGGCTGGATGTCGGCGGCGATGATCTGCGACAACATGCGCACACGCGCCCGATCGACCGGGTCGCGCGGGACGAGCCGGTGATCGGGAAACGTCTCGTCGAGGTACTCGATGATGGCGAGCGATTGCGAGAATCGTTGCCCGTTGTGCACCAGGGTCGGCACGCGGCTCTGCGGATTCACCTCGCGAAACGCGGCGGAGAACTGCTCACCACCGTCGCGCACCAGGTTCACGGCGTGCAACGTGTACGGCAGCGCCTTGAGATTGAGCGCGATACGCACACGATAGGATGCGGAGCTGCGCCAGTAGCTGTAGAGCTCGAGAGTCAAACGACACCCCGCCGGATCTGGTCGAGTTCGATGGACTCGAACAATGCCTTGAAATTGCCCTCGCCGAAACCCTGATTGCCCTTGCGCTGGATGATTTCGAAGAAGATAGGCCCGATCACATTGGCCGTGAAGATCTGCAGCAGCACGCCTTCGTGGTTCGTGCCATTGCCATCGATGAGGACGCGCCGTTTGCGCAGCTCCTCGATGTCTTCCTGGTGGCCGGCAACACGCGTATTGGCGCCTTCGTAATAGGTTTCAGGCGTCTCCTGGAACGCCACACCGCGAGCGCGCAACACATCGACCGTGTTGTAGATGTCGGCGGTCGACAATGCGATGTGCTGAATACCCTCGCCCTTGTATTCGCGCAGGTATTCCTCGATCTGCGATTTGTCGTCCTGCGACTCGTTGATCGGGATGCGGATCTTGCCGCACGGGCTGGTGAGCGCGCGCGAGAACAATCCCGTTTTCTTGCCTTCGATGTCGAAGTAACGGATTTCGCGGAAATTGAACAACGTCTCGTAGAAGCCGGTCCATTTGCCCATGTGGCCGCGGTGGACGTTGTGCGTGAGGTGATCGATCTCGATCAGGCCTGCCTGCTGCATGGGCTGCGTCGTCACGGAACGGAAATCGACGTCGTAAATAGTCTGTTCGCCGTATCGGTCGACAAAGTAGATGAGCGAGCCACCGATGCCGACGATCGCCGGGATATTCAGCTCCATCGGGCCCACGCTGCCGCCGTATGGCTCCGCGCCGAGCGACACCGCCCGCTCGAAGGCCGCGGCCGCATCCGTGACGCGAAAAGCCATCGCACACACCGACGGACCATGCGCCTGCGCGAATCTCTGCGCGAAGGACGACGGCTCGGCGTTGATGACGAAATTGATGCCACCCTGCGAATGCAGCGTGACGTTCTTGCTACGGTGGCGGGCAACGACTGGAAACCCCAGCTGCTCGAACAACGTGCGAAGCAGTTGCGGATCCGGCGCGGCGTATTCGACGAATTCGAAGCCGTCGGTGCCCATGGGATTTGCCAGGGGGTCGACCTTGGAAGTGGCAGCCATCACTGGCCTCCGGCGTGAAATTGATTTAGTTTCAATTGTAACCAATGACCCGTCCGGCGAAACTCCATCTCGAGAAATTTCTTCCCTATCGGCTGTCGGTGTTGTCCAACACCGTCAGTGGCGCGATCGCGGCGAGTTATTTCCTGCACTTCGGGCTGTCGATCCCCGAATGGCGGGTCATGGCAGTCCTGGCGGCAAATCCTGGTCTTTCCGCGGCGGAAGTGACCGAGCGGACCGCCATGGACAAGGTTGCCGTCAGCCGTGCGGTCGCCACCCTGCTGGGGGCCGGCCGGCTGCGCCGCACCACGGTTGCGGCGGATCGCCGCCGCACGCACCTGCAACTCACGGCGGCCGGGGAACGCGTCTATGCACAGGTCGTGCCCATGGCGCTGGAATACGAACGGCGCCTCGTGGCGCCGTTGTCGAAGCGGGATCGCGCCATCCTCGACCGGATTCTGCGGGTTTTGCTAGGCCGCGCCGTCGAACTCGGGCCCGCGCACGCGGACTGATGCCCTGCGCGCGTATGTATAATCGCGCGCGCTCGCGCTGACGCCTCTACCCTCCCACAGAGAGTTTTCAATGCTCGGCAAGATCCCCGCCGCCCGTTTCGCGCTCATTGAGAAGATAGTCGCGTCCGCCGCCCGGAAACTTCCCAAGACGAAGCGCTCGCTGGCCGGCGATTTCGTGCGCGCCTTCTTCCGCGGCGTCGCCGAAGAGGATCTGCGCGCTCACAAGGCTGACGACCTCGCCGCGGCCGCGCTCGCGCATCTGGAGTTCGGCGCGCGCCGCAAAGCCTCCCAGGTGCTGGTCGACATCGCGCCGGCACTGAACGACTCCTCCGCCAGCGCCTCGCATCGTGCGCTGGCGCGCGTGGTCGCGCCGGACATGCCGTTCCTGGTCGACTCGATCGGCCTGGTGTTCAGCCAGATGAACATCGCCGTTCACCTGATCGTCCACCCGGTGCTGGCGGTGCGTCGTGACGGCGGCGGCCACGTGCGCGAATTCGCGACCGACAGCCGCGCCGCGCTGCGCGAATCGTGGCAGATGATCGAAATCGACCGGCCGCGCGACGAAGCCCAGGCGCGCGAGCTGCTGCTGCGGCTGCACACGGCGCTCGAAGACGTGCGCAAGGCGGTCCAGGATTTCCCACGCATGCTGGAACGCGTGCGCGCCGTGGCCAACGAACTCGGACGCGCCAAACTACCAGTGCCGCAGTCCCACGCCGCTGAAGCGCGCGCGTTGCTCACCTGGATGCTCGACGGGCACTTCGTGTTCCTCGGTTATCGCCACTATCAGCTCAAGCGCGGCCGCGCGCGTGACGCACTGGTGCGCGACACCGACACCGGCCTCGGCATCCTGCGCAACACCGGCTCGCGCAAACGGCCCGCGCCGATCGTGCTCACCGGGCACCTGCGCAAACAGGCCCGCGAACCCGATCTGCTGGTTCTGACCAAGGCGAATACTCCTGCCACCGTGCATCGCGGCAGTTACCTCGACTACGTCGGCGTCAAGACCTTCGATGCGCGCGGCGCGGTCAGTGGCGAACACCGGTTCCTCGGTTTGTGGACTTCGAGCGCCTATCACATGGCGCCGACGGAGATCCCGCTGCTGCGCCGCAAGGTCGATGCCGTCATAGAGCACTTCGGCCTGCCGCCGCAGAGTCACGACGCGAAGTCGGTGGTCAATGTCATCGAAACGTTTCCGCGCGACGAGTTGTTCCAGACTCCGGCCGCGGAACTCGTTCCGATCGTGCGCGGAATCGTCAATCTTTATGAACGACGGCGGGTGCGGCTGTTCGCGCGCCGCGACAGCTATGAGCGTTTCTATTCCTGTCTCGTCTACGTGCCACGCGATCGCTATAACACCGAGGTGCGCGAGCGCATCGAACGCATCGTGCGCGAGCGCTTTGGTGGCACACACGTCGAGACGCAGGTGCAGATTTCCGACTCGGCGCTCGCGCGCCTGCACCTGCTGGTGCGCACGCCGCAGGGCGGCAAGTCCGTGGAAGATGTCGCCGGCATCGAGGCCGAGATCGCCGCGGCGGCGTCCACCTGGGATGACCGGCTGCAACAGGCGCTGATCTCGCGCGGTGTCGAACAGCCCGCCGTGGAGCTCGCAAGTCGTCACGCGAAATCGTTTCCCCCGGCCTACCGCGCGGACGTCGAGCCGGCGCAGGCGCTCGACGACATCGCCGACCTCGTGGCGCTCGCGGACGATCCGACCGTGCCGCAGCTCAACCTGCGCGCCCACCTGGGCGGTCCGCCAAATCGCCTGCACCTGCGCATCCTGCTCGCCGGCGAGCCGATCTCGATCTCCGACATCCTGCCGATGCTGGAAAATTTCGGCCTGCGCGTGCTGGCGGAGCATCCCTATCAACTCGTCGCGGACGGCCGCGGCACGTGGATTCAGGACTTCGAACTCGAAGCGCGCGATCTGAAACGCGTGGACGTCACCGCCGTCGAGCCGCTGTTCAGGGAGGCGCTGCTCGCCGCGTGGCGCGGTGACATCGAGAACGACGGGTTCAACCGCCTGTTGCTGTGCGCATCCTTGACCGCGCGCGAAATCGTGGTGCTGCGTGCCTATTGCCGCTACCTGTTGCAGACCGGTATTCCGTTCAGCCAGGCGTACATGGAGCGCGTGCTGGTCGCGCAGGCACCCATCGCGCGTTCGTTGTTGCGCCTGTTCGAAACCCAGTTCGCTCTCAAGGGCAAACAACGCGAGAGCGCGGCGGAGCGTATCCGCAAGAGCATCCTCGCCGCTTTCGACAGAGTCGCGAGCCTCGACGAAGATCGCATCCTGCGCGCCTACCTAGCGGTCATCCGCGCCACGCTGCGCACCAACTACTACCAGCTGGCGGCGGATGGCACGGTCAAACCGTGGATGTCGTTCAAGCTCGATCCGCACGCGATTCCCGATCTGCCACTGCCACGCCCGAAATTCGAGATCTTCGTCTACAGCCCGCGGGTCGAAGGTGTACACCTGCGTATGGGTTACGTGGCCCGCGGCGGCCTGCGCTGGTCGGATCGCCGCGAGGATTTCCGCACGGAAGTGCTGGGCCTGATGAAGGCGCAGAACGTCAAGAACACCTTGATCGTGCCCGTGGGCGCCAAGGGCGGGTTCTATCCGAAACAGCTTCCTGTCGGGGGCTCGCGCGAAGACGTGCAGAAGGAAGTCATCGCAAGTTACCAGACGTTCATCCGCGGCCTGCTCGACCTGACCGACAACATCGTCAATGGCAAAACGGTGGTGAGGCCGGGTCTGGTGCGCCGCGATGCTGACGACGCCTATCTGGTCGTCGCGGCCGACAAGGGCACCGCCACGTTCTCCGACATTGCCAACGCCATCTCGATCGAATACGGCCACTGGTTAGGCGACGCGTTCGCATCGGGCGGTTCGGCGGGTTATGACCACAAGGGCATGGGCATCACCGCGCGCGGAGCTTGGGAGTGCGTCAAACGCCACTTCCGCGAATTCGGCCTGGATATCCAGGCGCAGGAGTTCTCGTGCGCCGGGATCGGCGACATGTCGGGCGACGTATTCGGCAATGGCATGTTGTTGTCGAAATACACGAGCCTGGTGGCGGCGTTCGACCATCGCCACATCTTCATCGATCCGCATCCACAGATCGCCAGGAGCTTTCGTGAGCGCGAACGGCTGTTCAAACTGCCGCGTTCGAGCTGGGACGACTACTCACGCAGTGCCATTTCGCGTGGCGGCGGCGTCTGGCCCCGCACCGCGAAATCGATCCCGCTATCGTCGGAGGCGCGCACCTTGTTAGAGATCGATGCCGCGGCCGCGACCCCGGTTGAGGTCATGCGCGCCATCCTGCGGCTGCCGGTCGACTTGCTGTGGAACGGCGGTATCGGCACCTACATCAAGTCCAGCGATGAATCGCACGGCGAAGTGCGCGATCGCGCCAACGATGCGATCCGTGCCGATGGGCGCGAGCTGCGCGCGAAGGTGGTTGGCGAGGGTGGCAACCTCGGCGCCACGCAGCGCGGGCGCGTCGAATATGCACAGGCCGGTGGCCGCATCAACACCGACTTCATAGACAACTCCGCCGGCGTGAATACCTCCGACGTCGAGGTCAACATCAAGATCCTGCTGGCGGACGTCGCCCGCAGGGGCAACCTCACCCGCGCCGCGCGCGACAAACTGCTCGCCAGCATGACGGACGAAGTCGCCGCGCTGGTCCTGCGCAACAACTACCTGCAGAGCCAGGCGCTGTCGGTACTGGAACAACGTGCGCCCGAACGGCTGGCGGAATACCTGAGCCTGGTGCGCACGCTGGAACGCAGCGGCAACCTGAACCGTGCCATCGAATTCCTGCCGGCCGACGACGAATTCATCGAACGCCGCAAGCAGCGTCTCGGCCTCACGCGGCCCGAACTCGCGGTGGTGCTGGCGTACAGCAAGATCTGGCTCAGCAATCACCTGATCGACTCCGATCTGCCCGACGATCCGTATTTCGCGAGCGAAGTGCAGCGTTATTTCCCGGCGCCGATGCGCGGCCGATATCCGCGGCAGATTCCGAAGCATCGCCTGCGCCGCGAAATCGTCGCCACCGCGACGACCAACAGCCTGGTCAATCGCATGGGCCCGGTGTTCGTGACCCGCGCGCAGGAAGAAACCGGCGCCGACCCGGCCTCGATCTCGCGCGCCTACACCATCGCACGCGAAATCTTCTCGATGCGCGAGTTGTGGGCGCAGATCGAATCGCTCGACAACGCCGTGCCCGCGAGCGTGCAGTATGGAATGTTTTACCGTGCCGGCCGGTTGCTTCGGCACACCAGCTACTGGCTGCTGCGCGAGCGCGGCAAGGATCTGCGCATCGACAACTCCGTGCGCGAACTTCGTCCGGGCATCGAGGCGCTGGTCGAGAGCATCGATATGGCGATGCTCGGTGGTGCGCGCGAGCAGCACGACGCCTCGCTCGCGGAACTCGTCAACGGCGGCGTGCCGGACAAGCTGGCGCGGCGCATCGCGCGGCTGACCGTACTCGATTCAGCGCTCGACATCGTGGCGCTGGCTCGCGGCGAGCAGGCGCCGGTTGCCGAGGTCGCGCGCAGTTATTTCGAAGTGGGCCTGGCGCTCGGCCTCGACTGGCTGCATCGCGAAATCGATCGGCTCTCGGTCGACGGTTCCTGGCAGGCTACCGCACGAACCGGGCTGCGCGACGCCGCAATGCGCGCGCATCGCGAGCTCACTCAGCAGGTGCTGCGCACCCGCGGCGCGAAACGCGTGAGCGAGCGGCTGGCGCGCTGGAGCGCACAACGCGGCGAATCGCTCGCGAGCTGGAAGCGCACGCTCACGGAGATGCGTGCCGTCGGTACCACGGACTTCGCGACTCTCACCGTGGGCGTGGACGCCGTGCGCAATCTCTCGAGCGGCTAGCTACAGCGGCATGCGAGTGGCGCTCGTCATCACGACCTACGAGCGGCCCGACGCGCTCGCCGCCGTGCTGCAGAGCGTCGGGCGGCAGCGCGCCGCACCCGACGAGATCGTGATCGCCGACGACGGTTCCGGCCCCGCGACGCGCGAACTGGTGCAGTCCTGCAGCGAACGCTCGGCCGTTCCCATCCGCTTCGTCTCGCAACCACATTCCGGCTTTCGCGTCGCCCGCCTGAGAAATCTCGCGATCGCTGCGACCTCGATCGAGTACCTCATCCTCATCGATGGCGACATGGTGCTGCACCCCGAATTCGTTGCCGATCACCTGCGCATCGCACGGCGCGGATTCTTCACGCAGGGCGTGCGTGTGCACACCGACGAGGCGCTGACGCGCGCCCTGATCGCAGATCCTGCCAGGTCCGCGCGGTTCTGGTCACGCGGCGCGGGCGGCTTGCGCCGGGCCTATCTAATGAGATCCGTGGCCCTGAGCGGCGTGACGCGCTCTATCGCCAACGCTTTCATCGCCATCAAGAGCTGCAACCAGGCGTTCTGGCGCGAAGACCTGGTGCGCGTCAATGGTTTCAACGAAGCCATCGAAGGCTGGGGACCCGAGGACAAGGAGCTGGTGGTGCGCATTCAGAATGCCGGCGTGCATCGTCAGTCGCTGCTGTTCGGCGGGATCGCCTGCCACCTGCACCATCCGCCGGCCTCGCGCGCCGCCCTGGCCGCGAATATCGCCGTGCTCGAAGAAACTGTCCGGCAGCGGCGGGTGCGTTGCGAGCGGGGGCTCGACGCGCATTTCCGCTGATTTTTTTCCGCTAAGATTGGCGCCCCCACGGAAGAGGTGTGTGCATGCCCGGCAAGTTAATTCTCGTTCGTCACGGCCAGAGCGTCTGGAACGTCGAAAATCTGTTCACCGGCTGGCATGACGTCGATCTCTCCGACCAGGGCCGCATCGAGGCGCGCTCGGCGGGCGTCGAGATCAAGAAGGCAGGCCTCAAGCCCGACATCGCCTTCACTTCGGTGCTCAAGCGCGCGATCCGCACCTTGTGGAGCGTGCTCGACGAAATGGACCTGATGTGGATTCCGGTCGAGCGCAGCTGGCGCCTGAATGAACGCCACTACGGCGCATTGCAGGGGCTCGACAAGGCGCAGACCGTGGAGAAACACGGTGCGGAGCAGGTGCTGATCTGGCGCCGCAGCTACGACATTCCGCCGCCGCCGCTTGCCAGCGACGACCCGCGCCATCCGCTCAATGACCGGCGCTACGCGAACATCGATCCGCGCGTGTTGCCCGCGTCCGAGTCACTCAAGGACACTCTCGCCCGCGTGCTGCCGTTCTGGAACGATCGCATCGTGGCCGAACTCAAGGTTGGCAAGAATGTGCTGGTGGCCGCGCACGGCAATTCGTTGCGCGCCATGGTGAAGATGCTCGACAACGTGAGCGAGGCGGACATCACCGAGCTCAATATCCCGACGGGTGTGCCGCTGGTTTATGAGCTCGACGACAACCTGAAACCGGTGAAGAGCGGTTATCTCGGCGATCCTGTGGCCATCAAGGCCGCCGCCGAAGCCGTCAAGAAGCAGACCGAGAAGAAGAAGTAGCTAGGGGAGTGGCGGCTCGGTGCGCGGCACCTGCTTCGCCGACCAGCCGTCGTACCGCCCGCCCTTCTCTTTCGCGGCATCCGTAAGCCGGCGGCTCAGATCCTGCATGCTCGGCACGGTCAATTGCATCGACTTGTGCGCATGCAGGCTGTAGCGCAGATCACCGTTCTTCGGCTCATCGACAATGTCGGCGTCGAAGCCCTCGCCGCGTAACTGCAGCGCGAGCTGCTCGGCCGATTCGACGCTCGGGAACGCGAGGAAGAAATCCACATCGTGCGGCTTGAAGGGATCCGAGCCGCGCTTGCGCAACTGATCGATCAGCCGCGCATCCCATGAGTCGTTCTGGCGCTGGCGCAGCTTGTTGAGGTTCTGCCAGATGCGCCAGGCGGCCAGCGCGCCACCGACGATGGCGAACAGATACATCCACGCGGTTGACGCCATTGCGGCCGTTCCTATTCGTCTTCGGCGATCGTGACTTTCAGTCCCGAAAGCGCGGCGGTTATTTCAACCTGACAGGAAAGCCTTGAATTCTCGCGATAATGCGACAGCTCGGTCAGCAGATCGCGCTCGTCCGACATCGGCGGCGGCAGCTTGTCGACCCAGGCCGGGTCCACGTAGACGTGGCAGGTGGCGCACGAACACATACCCCCGCAGATGGCCGCGACGCCGTAGTCCAGCTCGCGCAGCACTTCCATCACTTTCAACCCGGGCTTGCACTCCACGTCGTGGGAAACACCGTCCCGATCAATCACCTGCAGCGTCGCCATTCCTCTTAACCGCACCTTGAGATTCGCGCAAATTCGCGAGCGTAGTGTGCCGAGGTTGGCCGTCGGGCGCCAGCGTCAGCAGGCGGCGCAAAGCGGTGGATTCGAGCGAAAGGTCGGTGGCGGGCACGGTTCGGGCGACGCGCCGGGCCCGATACCAGAGATATGTCAGCAGGGTGAACACACCCGTGAGGTCCGCGAGCATGTCGGTGTTCACGCCGCGTTCCTCGAGCCCCGCGGCGTTCAGCAGCAATGCCCCGTGCGTAGAAGCGCGCGGGTAGTACGCCATGATGCAGGCCAGATCGAGCAGCGGATCGCCGACCTGCGCATATTCCCAGTCGATGAAATAGACGCGATCGGCGGTGAGCACGTTGCCGTGATGCAGGTCGCTGTGAATGATCGTCGCGGTACGTTGCTGCGAACCCGACCGGAGCTGCGCCTCGGCGCCATGGTCTAACAAGGCTTGGATACGGACGCCTTCCTGCGGATCGCTGCGCACGACGATGTCGGCATAACGGCGCGCCACCGCCATCGGATCGAAGCGCGGCATCGACGGTGGTGGTACGGCGTGCAACACGCGCAAACGCAGGCCGAGCGAACGCAGGTCGCGCATGCGCGTGAAGTAGTGAGGCGTCCAGAGACGGCCGTCGACGAAATCGGTGATCAGGCACGAACGATCGGGACACGCGTAGATGATCTCTGGAGCGAGCCCCGCGCCCGCGGCCGCGGTGTGCAGCCTGATTTCGCGATCGCGGTCGAGACCCGGATCGTTGGCGACGTTTTCGTTGAGGCGCACGACGAAGCGGCCGCGGCGGGTGCGCACCAGGAAGCTGCGATTTACCTTGCCGCCGCCGATGAGCTCCTGCGAATACGGCGCTTCGCCACCCTCACAACCCGGCACGTGTTGCAGCAAGTCGTCGCCGATCATGCCGGCACCGCCTGGACCTGCAGACGCCGGCGCCAGGCGACGAACCCGGCGGCGGCAATCACAATGAAGAGAACGTTGAGCAGCGCCAGCCATGGACGGTCGCGTGCATAGAAGAGAAACACGAGTACCACGTCGATCGCGATCCAGTACAACCAGTTCTCGAGACGCGCGCGCGTTTGCAGCCAGGTCGCCAGCAAACTGAACCAGGTCGTGAACGAATCGAGCAGCGGCCACGCGGCATCGGTTTCGCGGGCCAGGAAGTGCGCGGTCACGAATGACAACGCCGTCAGCACCAGTGCCGCCACGAGATGCCTGGAATGGGGCCACACACCGACCGGCACGTCGCCTTCGACCGCGCTGCGTGTCCAGCTCCACCAGCCGAATACCGACATGCCGACGTAGAAGACCTGCAGCCCCGCCTGCATCGGCAACTGCGCGAGACCGGCTAACAAGGCGACGAACGCGGAACTGATCGCGCCGATGATCCAGCACAGACGATTGCGACGCGCAGCGAGAACCACGTAGCCAGCCCCGGTGAGCATCGCGAGGATCTCGAAGGATTTGAGCAATCCGGCAGGCAGGGTCACGAATCTTTCGATGTTAGCCGAGCGGGCCCAGAACCTTCATGACGAAAATGGACTTGCCGTCGTGCTCGAAAGTCGGACGCAGCTCGCGTGTGAGCGCGTCCATGACTTCTTCATAGCGACCAAAGACCTGAGTGCTCATGTCATTGGTCAGAACCTTGAAGCGGCCATCGGCGTTGAGTCGATCGATGAATCCCTGGATCGGCGGAATGAAGTCATTTCGCAAGGGATACAGACTGATCTCGACCCCGATGTTCATTTTTTTCTCCGTCAACGAAATGTGTACGCGACCGTCAATCCCGCGTGCCGCGGATCTCCCGCCTGCACGTAACGAGTCGGCGTGAAATCCGGCGGCTCGAGGCCGAACTGGAAGCCACGCTGCGAATAGTACCTGTCGAAAACGTTTCGCACCCATACTTCCGCGCGCCAGTGATTCCCTGAGAAACCTGCCTTGAGGTGCGTGAGCACTCGCGATGGTGCACGTTCATCGTGCGAGGCATCGAAATAGAAGTCATCGAGGCCGGCTAAATCGACGCGCGCGAAGAATCCGGTCGCACCCCGATATTCCACACCGAAGTCGAACTGGTATTGCGGCGCGTGCGCCTGCTCGCGGCCATCGAGATTTCGTTCGCCGAATTGGTAACCGAGGTAGCGGGTTTCGAGCAGTGCGCCGCGCAGGTCTAGCAAGAATGCCGTCGAGAGCTGCCAGCGCAGCGTCCCTTCGACGCCGTAGTTTTCGCCGCGCGCCGCGTTGTCCGTGTACAGGACGAAGCTCAAGGGATTCCCCGGTTCGAGTTGCTGGCCATTCGGAACCTGCTGGTTCTGACGGCGCATATAGAAGAGTGCCAAATCGCCCGACAGGGATTCGTGGGCGTTCGCCGCACGCAGGCCGAGTTCGAGACTGTGCAGGAATTCGGATTCGAAGCTGCGCTTCGCGGGCGGCACATCCGCGCCGATGTTGAATCCACCGGCCTTGTAACCGCGCGCCAGCGTTGCGTACACGCTGCGCCGGTCACCGAGCGAATGCCGCAGGCTCAACGAGCCGCCAAACATCGATTCGTCAGGGGCGAACGCCGCGCCTTCGGAATCCTGGTAGTCCGCGTTGCGCCGTTCTCCGCGGGCGCCCACCGACAATACGGTCGCCTCGCCCAGGCGGAATTCGAGCTCGCCGTAAGCCGCGAGATTGGTCGCGCGATAGTCACTGGTCATCTGCGTATCGCCGTCGACGTCGGCGCGCCCCACGTCATGCCAGACGTCGTACTGCTGGACGTCTTCGTCCGTGCGCAGAAGATAGACGCCCGCGAGCCATGACCACGCGGCGCCCTTGGCGACCGACGCGCGCGACACGAGACGCAGATCCTCGCTCAAGGTGCTGCGCTTGCGGTCGAAGCGCTGGAAGTAGTCGTAAGGTGTGTAGTCACCCCATCCGGCATCGTTGCCCCAGTCGCCATCGAACGAATAGACGCTGCGCGAAATGCCGGCCGAACTGCGGCTGATCAGGTCGAAGGTCTGCGCACCGCGGTAATCGAGCCGCACGGCGAGTGCGCGCGCCAGCTGCGTGTCCTGGCCGGGTTTGTCGGCGAGTGAAACGCGAGAGTTGTCGATGGAAAAAGCGTCGTAACCGTTGTCGAGATCGACCCACATCGCGGTGACGTCCGCGCTCAGCGTTTCGCTGGGCTGCGCATGCAGCTTCAAGCGCGCATTGGTCTCGTTGTAACCGTTGACGTCGTCGCGATGCAGGAAAGTGTCGCGGCGAAACCCGTCGCTGCGATAGTTGCCGGCCACGAATCGCCACGCGGCTTCGCCCGCGCCGATCGGTCCACCTAACACGCCGTTGGCGCCGCGCGTGCCGTAGTCGCCAAAGGTGACGTTTGCGTTCGCGTCGGGCGTGCGCTCCGGCATACGCGTGTTGATGGCGATCAGGCCCGCCAGCGCGTTGGCGCCGTATGCCGTGCCCTGCGGCCCACGCAGGACCTCGATGCGTTCGACGTCGGATAACGTTGCCGGCATGCCGACGCCGGAGAAATCGATGCCGTCGATGAGAAAGCCGACGGAGGGGTTAGGCGCGCCTTGCCACTGCTCGAGCTCGCCGATACCGCGGAGCTGGAAATACCGCGGCCGTGAAGTGCCCGCGGACCAGTTGAGGTTCGGCACGAGTCCGAGTACGTCCTCAAAGTGTTGAACACCGGCCACTTCGAGGGTGTGAGCATCGAGCACCGTGGCGCTCGCCGGCAGATCGCGCAAAGTGCGATCGCGCAATTCAGCCGTGACGACGACTTCATCGAGCGACGAATCGTCCGCCGCCTGCGCCGAGTTGAAAATGATGGAAAACGCGCACGCAGCGCGCAAGAAGATACGCATCCCTATCCCTCCGCCGGTATTAACCGGATCAGGTTCTACGGGTTCGCGGAAGGTCCGCATCTCAGGCCGATGCGATATGCAGCGGCCACCCCGAGGCTGCGCGGATAGTAGCGGAAATTAAGCTTGAGTGAACCAAGTTTGCGGGTAAAATTCGCGCCCCTCATGACCCGCCGCATCCGAATATTCCAGGTCGACGCATTCACCACGGATCGCTTCACGGGCAATCCCGCGGGTGTCGTGCTCGATGCTGACTCGCTCAACGATGCGGAGATGCTCGCCATCGCGCGCGAGCTCAACAATGCCGACACCGCGTTCGTGCTGAAGCCGGAAAGCGCGGATCACGATCTGCGCGTGCGTTTCTTCACGCCACGCACCGAGGCGAGTTTTGTCGGCCACGCGACCGTTGCCACGCACTTCGTATTGTCGCGCGATGCCGTCAAGCCCGGCCGGGTGCGCCAGCGGCAGAAGTCGGGCCTCGTCGACGTCGAAGTCCGCGGTGAAGGCGTCACGCGGCGCATCGCGGTGCGCCAGCCGGCGCCGCCGCTCGGCCGCCAGTTGAATGATCGCGAGAGGTTGGCGGTGCTCGACGCGCTCGCCCTATCCACCGGCGACATCGACACGCGTTGCCCGTTGCGCATCGTCGGCGGTGCGGGCACCCGCCTGATGATCGGCGTACGCAGCACCGAGCAGCTCAAGCAGCTGAAGCCCGACTACTCGCGGCTGACCACGTTGTCCGCCCAGCTCGGCGCCGCGGGCTTCTTCGTATTCACACTGGCGCACGGCCAGACGGGCTGCCTGACGGAATCGCGCATGTTCTGCCCGGCGCTCGGCATCCCCGAAGACCCGGTCAGCGGCAATGCGCATGGATTGTTAGGCGCGTATCTCGCGGAACAGGGGTTGTTGCAACACAACGGCGCCACCGCGCAGTTCACGGGCGCGCAGGGCCTGCACGTGCAGCGCTCCGGCCGCGTCGATGTCGAACTCGAGTTCCGCGACGGCAAGCTCGATGGCGTGTGGATCGTGGGACAGGCGGTCGAGATCTTCGAAACGTCGATGACGTTGTAAAAAGCGGCGCCGGGTCCTAATGCGGGGCGAACTTGTTCGGGTCGACTCCCTCACTCGCCGAACGCGGCTGCCAGCCCGCGGTGCCGCGGATGATGGCGTCGGGGATGGTCGCCTCATCCCAGCCGCGATCGGCCGGCGGCTCGCCGCCCACGCGCAGAATCGTCAGCCGCAGCGACGGCACTATCCACAACCTCTGTTTGCCCGCGGCTTCGAGCCGCGCCACGTCGTGCGTGGCGAATGCGCCATCCACCCGAGTGTAGAAGCCGCGCGCGGAATCCTTGTGGGCGGGCTTGAGCATCTGGTGAATGAAGCGCGGCGGCGTGAACTGGTTTCCCTCGAATACCCCGTCGTTGGCGAGTAGTTCAGCCACGCGCATCCAGTCACCGAGCCGCGCGCGGATGCAGCAGCCCGCGCCGGCGGCCTTCGGCCGCAGAGCGCCGCCCTTGCCTTCGAACACCAGATCGCCCGCTTCCATCGGTTTCCACAGGCGCTCCACCACCAGCGTCTGGTAGGGCTGGTTGGCGACCCGCTCCAGCACCAATGCCAGCCGGTTGGCCGACGCCTCGACACTCAGCGACGCGTTGTCCTGTGCCAGCAGCTCGCGCAGCGTCGTTGCGCCCAGCGGGGTATTCGCGTCCTCGGGAATGTAGTTAGAAGATGGCGTGTCGAGGTTCATGATCAGCCGGTCGCTCATCATGGTGCCGGTGACGATCGCAGCCAGCACCGGCGCGAATTCCGGCAGCGCAACCGGAGTCGCAAGGGACGTGTCGTCCCAGTATTTCTCGAACACTATGTGTCCGCCGCGGCCGATGACCAGCGCGCGCGTGTTGCGCGGCGCCGCGTACTGCAACGCTTCGTCGATCGCCAGTGGGTCGATGCCCGCCTCTTGCGGCGACACCTTGGGTTGCGCCGGACCGGCCGGCAGCGAGACCACGATGGGTTCGACGTGCTCTCGATTCAGGAACAGCGCGAGGCCCGCGCCGGCCAGCGCCACGACCACCAACGCAACGACGATCTTTTTCATGTCTGCTGCTCCTCGTGCAGCGCGCGGCTCGACACGGCGCGGCCGCCGGCGATCTCCAGCACGTGTGTAGTATGCGCCGGCCATTCTTCGCGATGATGCGTCGCAATGACGCAGCTGCCGCCATCGGCTAACCACTGGTTCAGGCGGCGCGCGAGATCGGCGCGTGTCGCCCGATCGAGACCGGCGAACGGCTCATCGAGTAACGCGAGCGTGGGCTCGCGCGTCCAGGCACGCGCAAACAAGACGCGGCGCGCCTGGCCATAAGAAATCTCCGCCAGCGTCCGATGCCGCAGGCCGTAGATTCCGAAACGCCGCAACGCCCGCTCGGCGTGTTTGCGATCGCTGGCGGTCAGTTTTTCATTCAGGCCGATGCTGGCGTACCGGCCGGACGCAACCACTTCCATGACCGGCATCTTCGGTTGCTGCCAGGTCTGCAGGTGCGGCGCCACATACGCAGTGCGCAGTTTGAAATTCTCGAGCGGCACGCCGGGGATGATGCCTGCGCGCTCGATGCTGCCGCCCACCGCCACGGCATGATCGCCATACAAGGTGCGCAGCAGCGTGGATTTTCCGGAGCCATTCGCGCCGTGCACCACCCAGCAATCGCCTTTCGCGACCGTCAGATCGATGCCGCTGAGGATGTGAGCTTCGTCAACGTGGACACTGGCGTTACGCATCGAAACCAGCACGCGCAGGCGTCGTCGCTTCGACTTGCGCGCGACGCGCCCGGCAGCATGGAATGCGCCACTGTCCTGCTGCAGCAACTCCCGTGCGCGCTCGGCGCGCATCGGCCCGTTGCGGCGAACCTCGCCCTGCTCGAGTTCCAGCAGGTGAGTCATCGTATCCGGCACATCGGGCAGCCGATGTGTCGCGAACACCCAGGCCATCGACGAACGCGAAGTCCCTGACAACCAGTTGAGGAAACGTGCGTGATTACGCGCGTCCAGGCCATTCGCGACTTCGTCGAGCAGCAGCAGCCGCGGCCGGCTCGCGAGCGCGCGCGCGATCAGCACCAGGCGCCGCTCGCCGTAAGAAAGAGTCAGGAACCGGCGCTCGGCAAGTGCTGCGATATCGAGCTTGCGGAGCAACCGGCCGACCTGGGCGTCTTCAGCCGGCGTCAGCGCCCGCATCGGAATGTCGGTGCGCTGCACACCCGTCGCGACGACTTCGCGCGCGCGGAAATTCCACTCGTAGTGTTCGTAGCGGTCCTGCCGCTCGGCGCCGACGTACGCGATTTCATCGCTGACACCCGCCGGTGCGTCGAAGTTTTCGCCGTCGAGGCGATATCGGCGTAATTGCCGCCCGGTTGGTTTCGGCCACACCGCGCCCGACACCAGCTTGAGCAGTTGTGTCTTTCCGGCACCGTTACCGCCGATCAGCAACCACCGTTGTCCGGGACGGATGCTCCACGAAACATCGCGCAACACGGGGCGTTCACCGCGATCGAGATCGATGCGGCGAAGCGTGACGGAAAGATTGCGTTGTGAGGCTCGCGCGCGGGTCGGCATCGGCGCGGAAGCTTACCTCACGAGGCGGTGGTCGAGGCGATTGGCTGATCGGTGGGCAGCCGTGCGTCGGGCGCGTATGCCGGCAGATCCGCCTGCGCGAACAACGTTTCGAAGTCGGCCGCCAGCACGCTGTCGAACAATTGCTCGATGTCGTCCAGCACGAAGTACGTCTTCTGATAGGAGTCGATGAGGTAGTCGGTGCGCAACACTCGCTGCAGATCGAAGCTGATACGCGCGGGGCCGGTGGCTTTGGCGGCGTAAACCGTTTCACCGCTCGAGGAGAGAATACCGGCGCCGTAGGCGCGCAAACCGCGCGGCGTCGCCACCAGGCCGAATTCGACGGTGTACCAATAGAGACGCGCCAGCATTTTCAATGCGGCCGGCGACTGTGCGTGCGCGCCGATGGCGCCATAGGCCTGGATGAAGTTCGCAAACACCGTGTGCGCCAGCATCGGCAGGTGCCCGAAGAAGTCATGGAACAGATCGGGCTCGACCAGGTAGTCGAGTTCCTCGCGGCGGCGCATCCAGACGGTGACGGGAAAACGGCGCTCGGCGAGATGCGCGAAGAAATCCGCCTCGGGGATCAATCCCGGCACACCGATCACTTCAAAACCGGTCAGACGCTGCAGCCGTTCGCTCGCTTCTTCGAGCACCGGGATGCGGTGCGCGTCGACGCCTAACAAGCGCAGGCCCGCGGTGAACTCGGGCGCGGCATGTTCGGCCATGAGGCCCGACTGGCGCTCGAACAAAGTGCGCCAGATGGCCTGTTCGTCGGCGGTGTAGCCGTCGTAGTTCTGGGGGAGGCGGAAATCCGCGGCGGCGTGGGCGTAGTCGCCACGCAGCTGTACGGCCGTCTGGGTGGGAGCGACAGGTAATCGAGCCATGCGGCATCTTCCTCCGCGCTTATTGCAGAAAAATGGCTATTTAGGTCAGCGAAAGCCTGAAAATATGGCGTCTTTCGCTAATTTAGACGATGCTTGTGGTTAAATCCTCCAATTATGAAACTGGACAAGACCGATCGACGAATCCTGGATGTGCTCCAGCGCGATGGACGCATCAGCGTCACCGATCTGGCCGAGCGCGTCGGTCTGTCGCCGACCCCCTGCGCGCGGCGTGTGCGGCAACTCGAATCGACCGGACTCATCCAGGGATACGCCGCCATCGTCGATCCGAAACGCGTGGGACAGACGATCCAGGCCATCGTGCAGATCAAGCTGGAACAGCACTCGGACGAAATCGTCGAACGTTTCCGGCGCACCCTGATCGACCGGCCCGAGGTCCTGGCCTGCTACACGATGACGGGGGAAATGGATTTTCTGCTGCACGTGATCGTGCGCGACATCGAAGCGCTTTCCGACTTCACCATGCGGCGGCTGCTGCGGGTGAACGGCGTGCGCGATGTCACTTCCTCGATCGTGCTCGAGACGGTGAAACGTTCGCCGGTGATTCCGCTCGAGGAACTCGCGCCGGACTGAAGTCACCTCGGCATGCGCTCGAACACGCGATCGACCACCCGGTCGCAGCGATCCGCGCCGAAATCGAAGATCTCAGTGCTTTCACCGCGCAGCCGTTTCACCAGCTCTCCGCGCAAAAGACGCTGCGCTCTGAACAGGCGTGTGCGCACCGTCGTGGGATTGAGCTCGAGACACTCGGCCGTCTCGCGTACATCGAGACCCTCGACCACGCGCAGCACGAACACCATGCGAAAGTTTTCAGGCAGCGCGTCGATGGCGTGTTCGAGCAGCGCTCGCGCGTAGGCTGCCTCGACGTATTGTTCTGCCGAGGGCGGCTCGGCGGTGGCGGACTCGACGGGCAACGCAACGTCGCCGCCCATTTCTTCCAGCGACACCGTGTCGCCACGCACCCGCCGGCGCATCATGAGCGCCTCGTTGAGCGCCACCCGCATGAGCCAGGCGCCGAATTTTCCCGTTGGGCGATAACTGTCGAGCCGCGTGAATGCACGTAGATAGGTCTCCTGGACCGCATCCTCGGCGGCGCCGTTGTCGCGCAGTACGCCGCGCGTCACCCTGAAAAGCCGCCGGTTGTGGCGCCGCATCAAGGCCTCGAAAGCGTTCAGATCCTTGGCGCACGCGAGCTCGACGAGCCGGTCGTCCGGCAGGTCGTTCAGTACTCGCCAGGCATCAGCGCGGCGGGCTTTGGGCGGTTGAATTTCGGTTTCCATATGCGGTGAATGCCCCGGCGGCGGGGAATGTTCCCGGACCCCGGGGTTTTTTCGGCCGCCTGGGGGCTTCAGTGATCCGCGGCCGCCGCTACCGGCCCGGCGCGCTGCGTGGTGCTCTTCTTCAGCAGGAAAACCAGCGGCACCATCAGCAGATAGCTCCAGGTGATCAGATTGAAAACGTCGAGCATCGCGCCCATCTGCGCCTGCCGCCCGAGCTCGCGCGCCACCACCGCGAGCCCGCGCGGGACCGTAGGCGACATATGCAAGCGCCGCATGATTCTCCCCAGCGTCTCCTGGTACGCACGCCCCGCGGCAACGGCGGCCTGATGCTGGGAAGAAGCTTGATAGGCCAGATCGAGCTGGGCCTCCGCGGCGTCCACCGCGAGTTGATAGGCCTACGGATCGATCTCGAACAACACCTCACCTTGTTTGACCTGCTACTGATCCTGAACCCGGATCGCCGTGACCGTCCCTAACACCTGGGCCGCCATCTCGATGCGATCGGCGTTCACATAGGAGTTGCCGGTGCTCACATAGAGCTTCGATTGATGCCAGAAGTAGCCGCCGGCAGTGACGATCGCAAGCAGCACCTAGGCGGCGATGGGCCAATTGATCAGTTTTGCCGGCTAGGCGCGATTGGGCACGACCGGGGTCGCGACGGCGGGAGTTGTTGGTGCGTCCATCTTCGTTATTTGTGCGCGCTTGGGGCCGTTGCGCAATCGGAGGAAGACTCAGGTTCGAATTCGGCTGTCCGCAACGCTTGAGGTCCACACCTGCGGGGAGTGCGCTTTGCACAGTAAGGCAGCGCCCCGACACCATCTTTTGCAGAGAATTCCTCTGCATCAACGCATTGCCGCACCTCCGATCGCTCCCTTCGAGGATAGATGTGCTGGTCGGGCTAAGAAATCTATTCATTGGTTCAAGAATTTTGCAAAGAATTATTCGCCGGTCAGGCCTTCTCGATTTGCAAGTGTGCGGACGACTTTAAGAAATCCTGAAGTTGCAATGCTGCGGGCCCCACCTTCGCAAACCTCGCCGCACCAAAGGCCGAGGACTTTTCCAATTTCGCCTTAGCGAAAAGGCGTGCGTAAGAAAAATAGTCAAATGGGTGGAGTTTCTTCAGCGATTCAACCTCGGCGTTCTCTGCGCCGGCCAAAAGCTGAGGCGCCCTTTCTATCTGTCTCGGAGTGCTTGCGGTCCGGTGAGCGTGGCTACTTCTCATCGAATATTTCCGTGAGCGCCGAGTCAATCCCAGCCTGATCAATCGAAATAGAGTTGAGCTGCTCCTCCGAAAAGCCTGAAAGTCTCTCAAGTACTTTGGGCATTTGGTCAGCAAACGGACGAGCCAGCACGGCGCGAAATTCAGCGACCTTTTCACTACCTAGTACTTCGGTTCGCGTCAGCTCCAGCAGTTTTAGTGTTTGGAGCAAGTAAGCCACTCCAGTTCCAATCCCTTCAATCCAGTTTGCCATGACGGAAATGAATACGTCGCCCTTGCCCTGCCTTTTTAGAGTGTCCTTCGCGCCCGCGCTCAACACACCGCGATACTGCTTTGTTGTTCCGTTTCGCTTCGTTACCTCCTGAAGGGTATAAAAGCAGAGCAAAACCATGAGAGCCGATGTCTGGACAATTTGCGCTGCGATATCGGAGACGCCTGCCGCGGTCGGCACACCTTTCACTTGCTGTCCGACTGTTAAGTCCGCTGCGCGCCTCTCCTCAATCCCCTTTTCGATCCGAACGGCGGTGGCGAGCACCTCACTCTGCGCTGTAGTTATCTGCGCTAGTCGCGCTTGCGTTTCCTCCATGAAAGCTGCGTAGTTGCCGATTTGCGCACCTGATGTATTCAGCGACGCGAGCAACTCTCGCATTTGTGCAAGTCGAGTCGCGACCGCGTCGGAGTCGCGCTTCTGTGAGTACGTTTGAAAGTACGCATAGACAATCGCGATGCCCGCCAATGCAATCGAGACAAGTGTGCCAGCGAATCCCACCTGGCTGACAACGTTCTCATCGCTACCGTAGTCAACTGTCCAGCAATGAATGATGAATTGGGTGAGTGCCTGAATACACATCAACATTATCCAAAACGTCTTACGGGCAGTTAGCGGTCGTGAGTCTGGACCGCTTTCTGCATCTTGTGAGTTCATGTCGCCTCCCGCTGCTGATCAACAATTCTATCCAGTAGTTTGCCAATGTACGAGCTGTATGGGCTACAGCGAGCGGTGCCTGCATCGTTTCGCTATGCCCACGCCCATCAAAAAACTCTCTGACCGCATCGCGGACCACACCCTCCGCATCCGCTGCAAGAGGTGCGCACACGAGAGATTTTGCGAGTCGCACGCCGTGGTCAAACTATTGGGGTGGGAAACGCCACTGCCAAAGGTGGCCACGCGGCTCAGGTGCTCCAAGTGCAACGTCTGTGGGGAGTGTGCGCACTAACAGCCATCACCAGGTGCGCCGGCGCGACCTGACGTCGCCGAAGTGACGGCCTTCAATCATTTCCGCCTCAACCGTAGTCGCCCTGCGTGACGCCAGTCGCCGCGTGGGGAATGAATCGCTACGCGATGGAAATCCGGTGCGCCTGAACATCACGTGGAAGGAGGCGGGACTGTCTAACTTCTAGCGCCCTCTAATCGTTGCCACTCAACACCTCACCGAAAATGCTTTGCAAAGCACTGTGCCGGCGATGTGCCAGGACGGGGGGCGACGTTAGCCGTCACCGGTAACCGACTGAATTGCAAAAGGGAGTGGCGCGCCCGGACGGATTCGAACCGCCGACCACCTGGTTCGAAGCCAGGTGCTCTATCCAGCTGAGCTACGGGCGC
>JBDTSP010000032.1:0-32044 GCA_039931065.1 Pseudomonadota bacterium
GTTCGTAGTAGCTGGCAGCCTCGTCCAGCAGCTCGGGCAGAGCGCCGGTTTCCTCTCCGATTGCGATCATCTGCAGAACCAGCGGCGAGAACATCTCGCTCGCACTGGCCGACCGATGCAGCGACTCGCCTCGCTCCACGCTGCTGGCGAGAATCTGGATTTTCTCGGAGACGTACAGGTTGCCGGAGGAACGCGCGATGACCGCCAGGGTCTGGGTCATCGGCATGCCGGCTGCGAGCGAGATGGCGAGCGAGCGGTTGAGGCGCGACAACATCGCCTCGTACATGAGCTTGCCCATCACGGGCACGCGCAGCTTGAGCCGGTCCCAGCGAAAACGCCCGGCGTGTGTCTGCAGGTAACGGCGCACGCCGTAGACCACCATGGCGACAACACCGAGCGAGTACATCCAGTAATCACGCACCAGCATCGACGAACCGAGCAGCAAGCGGGTGGGCAGCGGCAAGTCGCCCTTGAGCTGCGCGAAGACCGGTGCGAATTTCGGGATCACGAAGGTCGAGAGAAAACCCGCCGCAAGCGCGATGGTGATCATGACGATGATCGGATACCGGACCGCTCCTTTGACCCGATCGAGCATGTCCTTTTCCTGCGCGAGGTATTCGGTCAGGCGCTGGAAGGATTTGTCGAGCGTGCCGGTGGCCTCGCCGACGCTCACGATGCTCACGTACAACGTCGGGAAAATGCCCGGATGACGCCCGAAGCTGGCGGCGAGATCGCGCCCGCTCTCGAGGCTTTCGAGCACCTCCTGCAGCGTTTCACGCAGCTGCGTGTTGTGGGTCGAGGCGATCAGGCCGCGCAACCCGCGCAGCAACGGGATGCCGGCCCGGGTGATGGTGTACATCTGGCGCGAGAACATGATGAGGTCCGAGGTGGTGACCTGGCCGAGCCCCAGCCGCCGGCCTAACTTCTCGAAGTTCAGACTTCTTGCGACCACACCGATCGAGGCGATCTCGAGCGGGATCACGCCGGTGGCGATGAGCCGCGCAGCCACCTGGTCGACGGAATCCCCGCCGGCGCGGCCGTTCACCAGCTTGCCGTCCGTCGTGCGGCCCTTGTAGGAGTATTCGGCCATACGTTCAGCGGACCTGGCCCATGAGCAAAGCTTCCGTGACGTCTTCGGTCGATGGCCCGGCGCCCCGTGCGTCGAGCAGCGGATCGTCGAGACCGCTGGTGGTCGCGATCACTTCCGCGAGCGTCGTTTTGCCGGTCGCGGCAAGATCGATCGCACTGCGCGTGAGCGAGGTGTAGCCCGTCTGCCGGCGAGCCGCGTCGGTGAAGGCCTGTGAGTCGGCGCGCCGGATGGCATCCGCCAGAGCACGGTCGACTTCGATGAGCTCATAGATCGCGGCCCGGCCGCGATACCCGGAAAGATTGCAGTACGTACAGCCGGAGCCCACCTGGAAATTCATCTCGTCGGCGGCGCCCGCGCCGATCTGCGCCTGCAGCCACGCGAGTTGATGATCGTCGGGATCGGCCGGCTGCACGCAGTCCGGGCAGATCTGCCGCACCAGTCGCTGCGCGACGATGCCGTGCAACGCGGTGGCAATCATGTATCCGGCCACACCCATGTCGATGAGGCGGTTGACTGTCGCGGAAGCCGTGAGTGTATGCAACGTGGAGAACACCAGGTGCCCGGTGATCGCGGCGCGCAGCCCGATCTCCGCCGTCTCGCGGTCGCGCATTTCGCCCACCAGGATCACGTCCGGATCCGCCCGCAGCATCGTGCGCAGGACGCGCGCGAAGTCGAGTCCGATCTTGCTGTTGATCTGGACCTGGTTCACCCGGTCGAGCCGGTACTCGACCGGATCTTCGGCCGTGAGGATTTTCGTATCGGCGCGGTTGAGATAAGCCAACGCCGAATACAACGTGGTGGTCTTGCCGCTGCCGGTAGGCCCGGTGACCAGCACCATACCAGCGGAACGTTCGATGAGCCCGCGAAACTTCGCCAGCATGCCGACCGGCATGCCTAACTGTTCGAGCGTCATGAGATTGTTGGATTGATCGAGCAGGCGCATCACCACCGATTCCCCGTACTGCACCGGCATGGTTGCGAGGCGCACGTCGATCGACCGGTCCTTCACTTTGACGGAGAAGCGACCGTCCTGGGGCAGCCGCTTCTCGGCGATGTCGAGGCCACTCATCAATTTCAGGCGCGTCACGAGGGCCGCGGCCACGCCTCGGCCTTCGATGCTCTGCTCCTGCAGTACGCCATCCACGCGCAGACGGACGCGCAACAACCCTTCGCCGGGCTCGATGTGCACATCGGAAGCGCGCGCATTGACGGCGTCATGAAATATGGTCTGGATCAGCCGGATGACCGGCGCATCCGAGGATCCTTCATCGATCGCGAGCTGCGAAATATCGATGTCGCTGACACGCATCTCTTCGCGCACTTCGAGCGCGATCGATGCAATCTGCTCGGTGCGGCGGTAGACGATGTCCATCGTGCGCAGCAACTCGGCTTCACGCACCAGCGCGACCCGCAGCGGCTGTTTGAGACGCGCGACCAGTTCGTCATAGACGAACAGGTCGGTCGGATCGGCCATGCCGATCGTGAGTCCACGCGCATCCGACTGCAACACCAGCGCACGGAAGCGGCGCGCCAGCGCTTCCGGCAGCAGCCGCACCGTGGCCTGCTCGAGGGTCAGTTGCTTGAGATCGACGAACGGAATCTGCAGATGGCGCGCCAGCGCCTCGTTGAGCTGCTGCTCCTGCACGATCCCGAGATCGGTGAGCACACGACCCAGCTTGCGGCCGGTCTTTTTCTGCTCGACCAGCGCCTGCTCGAGCTGCGCCTGGTTGATGACCTTTTGCTCGATCAGCAACTCGCCGAGACGGATCTTCTTTTGCCGGCTGGGTCTCATCTGAGGCCCTCGACCTTGCCTTGTTTGGCGAGCGCCGCCGCGCGGTCGGTCGACTCGCGCACCATGGAATCCCAGTCGCCATCCTCGACGACGATCGGCCGCAGCAGCAGTACCAGTTCGACGGTCGCGCTCTGATCGCGCTTGCTCTTGAAGAGATTGCCGATGAGCGGCACGCTGCCGAGCCCGGGGGTCTTGAAGTCGCTGCGTTTGCGTGTCTCGCGCATGAGGCCGCCGATCACGATGACCTGCCCGCTGTGCGCGCGCACCACGCTGTCGGATTCGCGGATCTGGCTGACCGCAAGCGGCAGATCGTTGGTCGAACCGCCGAACGAAATGCGTTTGCTTTGATCCGAAACGTCGCTGACGGTCGGATGGATGTGCATGAGCACGGTGCCGTCGTCGCTGATCTGCGGCGTCACGTCGAGCGCCACGCCCGAAAAGAACGGCGTGAGCTGGACATTGAGCGAAGTCGTCGTCGCGGTTCCCGTGGTGGTGTCGCTCGACACGCCCGTGACGAAGAATTCGTCGGAGCCCGCCTTGATGATGGCCTTTTGATTGTGCAACGTCGAAACACGCGGGCTCGACAAAACGCGCGTCCGGCCCTGCGCGTCGAGCAGTTCGATCAGCGCGTTGAAGTCGGTCGAATCGAAGGCGAACGTGAATGCGCCGCTGATCGAATCGATGACCTGGCCGAGCACGGGGATACCCGGGGTCACCGGCAACCGCGCGCCGCTCGGATCGAGCGGATTCGCATCGAAGCCGCCGTTCGGAGAACGCTGGCCGAAGAAGCCGGTCTTGTTGCCCTTGGTGACGAGTGTGCTCCAGTTGATGCCGGCCTGGAAACCGGAATTGAGCTCCACCTCCACGACCTTGGCTTCGAGCACCACCTGGCGTGTGATGGTCGACTGCGTCTTGCGTAGATAGTCTGCGACCGCGCGCAGCTCGTCCGGATAGGCGCGTACCATCACCACGCCCGACTGGCGGTTGATGACCAGGCCGTTCTTGGGAGTTCCCGAGATGAGCGCGGCGACGTCGGTTTCGATGCCCTTCCAGAAATCGGATTCGTTGCGGGTGAGGACCGCCGTTCCGGTCGTGCTGCTGGTCTGGGTTTTTTCGTCGTCAGAACCCGGGCCCTGTCCGGTGCCCGACGAAGTGCTGCCTTGCGAAACCTGTCCCGAGCTCACCCGTGTGCGCGACACCCCGACCCGCTGCAGGTCCAGATAATTGAGCTGGAAAAGCCGAGTCTGGGCCGCCGGCGCCATGATCACGTAGCCGTTCGCCAACGGACGGTAGTCATAGCCATAAAGATCTCGCGCCGCTTCCAGCGCCTCGACCAGAGTGACCTGCTTCAGTGACAGAGTGACGCGGCCCTTTACATCCGGATGCACCAGCATGTTGATCGGTGTTCCTGCGACCAGTCCCTCGAAGAACGCACGCGCCGGTGCGTCATCCACCTGCAGGTCGTAGCGGGCTTCGCCCGGTTCCGCGGCGGCCACGACCGCCCCGAATGGCAAGAGGAGCAAGGGCAAAATCCGGATCAGGCATTTCATGGCTTGGTTGCCTCGGGAGAACGAGCCACCCGAACACCCGCAAGCGGATGCACACCCGGCAGCACAAGAGTTTGAATACGACCGGCGCGCGAATAACGCACGCCGTCCACGAGCACTTCGATGATGTGCGCGCCGGCGATTTCATCGCCCGCCTGGACCAGGCGACCGTTCACGATGGCGACCCGCACGGCACCGGCGATCACGCCTTCGAGCTTGAATGCCGGCGACCTGGCCGGACCTGCCCTCACCGCTGTCGAGCCCGGTGGCCGCATGGGGTCACGAAAGGTTTGCGCCGACGCCGGCAGTGCCGACAACAGCGGCGCGAGGCAGAGCGTGAGGATTCGGAATCGTCTGCGCATGGAATCAGACTCCGAGCCAGGTCGAATCGAGACTGAGCGTCGACAACTCGATGCGTACCCGGTTGCGCGGGTAACCCTCGGTCGACAAATCGAGCGAGGTCCAGCGGAATCGCCAGGGCAGCGCTTCGAGCGCCGCCAGATATTCGAGGATGTCTGCGTATTCGCCATCGACGACAATCTCGACGGAATGTATGTACGGGGGCTGCGGCGGCGCCTTCTCGTCGGCGGGTGCGATCAGGCCCGTCACGGGCAAATTGCGGATGCTCACCAATGCCAGACGACCCTGATGGTCGAGCATGTCGTGGAGCACCTCGATCATTCGTCCCGAGGCGACGAAGCCGCTGGCCGAGTGCGCCAGTTGCGCGTCGATGTTCTGCAGCTGCGTCTGCAGTTCGCCGGCCCGCGCGATCGACAGCTGGCGTGGATCGGACACGTCGGCATTCTGGTTGATGCCAATGGAGCTGGCGCTGGCCAGTTCGGCTTCGAGCGCGCCGCGTCTCACACGCAGCGGATCCATGAGCAAGTTGTCCCAGCCCGCGATCAGCAGAGCCAGCACGGCGAGCACCACCATCGCGCGCTCGCGCAGCGATAGTGCCTCGAAGCGTTTCTTCGCGGCGGCCGCGGACATCAGGATTTTTCTCCCGCGGTGACTTCGCGCGAAACGAGGCCGCGATGGCCGGCGCGAAAGCTCAGGCGCCCGGCACCCGAAATCCTGTGGTCCTCGCCCTTCGGCCTTTCGATCACGAATTCGTCGATCTGACCGCCTTTGAGCGCCGGATCCTGCGCGAGACTGCGCAGGTATCGGGGTACCGTATCGGCCGAAGTGGTCGAGCCGGAAAGCGTGATCGATTCCACCCGCGCTCCGAACGTCAGCCTGTTCAGCCAGATTCCGTCGACGTGACGCACGCCGAACGCGCGCAATCGCGAGGAAAATCCGCCGACGCCGTGTTGCGATTCACCGCTCAACAGGGCGAGCGCCCGTGACTTGCGGTCGAGGTCGCCGCCGAGCCTGGTCAGCAGCGCCTCGAGATCCTCGTCCGATAACCCGCCCAATTGCGGGCCTTGCGCGGCCGACATCGCCGTCTGCGCCTGCCGTTGCGTTCGAACTACTTCAGCGACCGCCTGCAGCCGGCCGGTCTGCCAGAATGCAAAACCCCAGATGCCCGCCAGAGCGGCGAGCATCACGATGAGCGTGGCGCCCGACGATCTCGCGCTGAGCGCTCCGCGCACGCCCTTCGCGACGGGCTGGTAAAGGTTGATTTCCTGCCGCACAGCTGCCTCAGCCCGCGCGCGCGCGCAGCGCCGCGCCGATTGCCATACACGGCAGCCAGCCGTCGGGGATCTCGGCCTGGTACGACACATCCACGAGATCGAAGATGTTGAACATCTGGATGCGCAGGCCGGTCGAGGCGCCGAGCTCGGCGGCCATCAGATTGGCGCGAATCCCGGCGGGCGCGATGAACAGATCGGCGATGGCGCTCTGGTCGAAATGACTCTCGTAGTAGTCGAGTGAGCGCTGCAGCTCCAGCGACAAAACCTGCGGATCGAGCGGCAGCTCATTGGCCTCTGCGTATTCGTCGCCGTTGAGTTCGCCGCGCATGCCGAAATCGAAGCGGCGGGTGATGTACAACATTCCATTGCGGGTGAGCACCAGCTGTGCGAATTCGTCGCGGATCATCAGGAACGCCACACCTTTCGCATCCTGCGGCAACAGCGCAGCCAGATTGCGCTGGCAGAGTTCGGGGATATCGATGACGTCGAGACCGCGAAAATGACGCTCGATCGACCGCGTCATCTTTTCGATCGCGTCACCGCGCGTGGCGATCGCAAAGCAGGTGCCTTTGGCGCCGCTGTTGGCCTCGGCCGGCAAGTCGAATACGTCGAGAGTCGCCTGGTCGATGGGAAAATCGAAGGCGTCGCGCATGCTGTAACGCGCGGCCGCGCGGAATTCGGCGCGTGGGACATCCGGTGCCTGCACCTGTGCGATCTGATAGTCGGATGCGCCAATGACGGCACTGACCGGAATCCGCCGCAGATCGAATTCGGAAATGATCTTCTTGAGAACGGGGTCGGCAAAGCCGAGCGGGGCCTGTTCCACGACGATGCGCAGCACCTTCGGTCTTTGCCCGTCGAGCTTGCGCACCAGCGCCACCGCAATCTCCGTCTCGGAGATGGCGACCGCCGCGCGCAGGCCTGCCGTGGCTTTACGCTTTCTGAATATCCGTCCGAGACGGGAGCCGACCGTTGCGAGCATGTGCGTTGCCGTCGCCACGGGCGACGTTCCTCCTCGCCATCTGTAGCGGTCCGCCGCAGGGAAACTTGACGGTCATGAAGGTGCTCTGAGCAACAGCACACGCCGGCGGCCGGCACGGGGCGGCAATTTCTTGCCGGGGTTGTCCGCTATCGAGGCGTCGGCGCAGCGGACCTGGACCGGTGCCACTGCTCGCGCGACTGCCCCCATGCGTCGACCGGCATACTCTCGAATGGCACCGGCATCGCGACGCGCCGCAGGAAAGTCGAGCCTAACTTCCTCGCCACCGCCTGCGATCCATGGTTCTGCTCATCGATGCAGTGAATGACTTCGGTCCATCCGAGCACGTCGAATGCGTAGTCCATGGCGGCAGCGGCGCCTTCGCTTGCGAATCCCTTGCCCCAATGCGCGCGCGCAATACCCCAGCCGACTTCACGATCCGGCCATCCTTCGGGGTACCACGGGCCCAGGCGCCCCACCCACTGGCCGGTCGACTTTTCGAGCACGGAAAACATCGCGATGCCGGTCATGCTCCAGCAGCCGCACATTCCCATGAAGGTGCGCCACGCGGTCGGGCGCGGCTGGCACCCGCCTATGAATCGCGTCGTTTCTTCGTCTTCGAGGAAAGCGGCCCAGGCATCGAAGTCCTCCAGACGTGGCGGCCGCAGGATGAGCCGCGGCGTTTCGAGCTGCACGGTGGGCATGGGCTGGACTTGCATTGCCGAAGGATAGTCGCGGCGCGAACAACCTGCAGGGGCAGACGGAACTCGGCATAGCTGCCAGGGTCGGTGTGATATGCCGAATCCTCGAAAACGCCGAATGACCCTTGCAATCGCCTGCGCCTATTTTCCCCTGGCTCTCTGCTATCTCACCTTCAGCGGCGAGCTCGCGGCGCGCGACTGGCGCACCGCCTCGCGCGAGCCGGCGGGCCTCGCCCCCGATCCGGCCACCACGCCCGAGGCCGTGGTCCAGGTCTATTCGGCGCGCGCGGTGAGCTGGCGCGGCTGGTTCGGCGTGCACACCTGGGTCGCGGTGAAACCAGCCAACGCGCGGGAATTCACCGTGCACGAGGTCATGGGCTGGCGCCTCAAACGCACCGGCACCGTGGTGGTCGAGCGCAATCGGCCGGCCGACGGTTACTGGTACGGCAACAAACCGGAATTGTTAGGCGATATCCGCGGACCCGGCGTCGAGGAAATCGTCCGGCGCATCGAGAAGGCCGTGGGGGAATATCCGTATCCCGCCCGCTACCACATCTGGCCGGGGCCGAACTCCAACACCTTCACGGCGTTCATCCTGCGGCGCGTGCCCGAGCTGCGCGTCGATCTGCCACCCACGGCGATCGGCAAGGATTACCTCGGCTGGCGCACCTTCAACAAGCTGCCGAGCGGCACCGGTGCGCAAGCGAGTCTGTTTGGCGTCGCGGGCGTGGCCGCGGGGGTTGAGGAAGGCCTCGAGGTCAATCTGCTCGGGCTCTCTTTCGGAATCGACCCGAAGAGTCTGTCGATCAAACTACCGATCGTGGGCCGACTCGGTCCGCACAAGGTTCCGGAGCCGGTGTTGCTCGGCGCTCCAGCGTTGTAATACCCGCTGTCTCAGCTTCCACCCCCGTCGCTGCCGAGTTTCAGCCCGATTGTGAATCGCAATCGCGCCGGGCCCAGCCAGCGATGCAGGCGCTTTCCGGAAGCACCAAAAAGTCGGGGGCGAGTCACTTGCGCGACGCGCCCCCGGTTCTCCCGATTCGACGTGCCGGTCGAATAACGACGGCGCGCCGGATCCCCCTCAGGCGTGACCTTTCTCACCCTTGCTTTGCGCGAACTCTTCTTCGGGCGAGAGGATGAGCTGATTCCTGCCGTAGATCGCGAAGTACAGGATGCCGAGCGCGTAGAAACCGGCGACGTAATACACCGCGACGCGATAGACCGGATCCTGCAGCTGGTACCAGAGCGTGACCAGCGCCACGACGATCGTCACGACCGCACCGGGGACACCGACGGGGCTGCGATACGGACGCACGATGTTGGGCATCTTGTTGCGTAACACGATGAAGGAAAGCCCCTGCATCGCGTACGAAATCATCGCGCCGAACACCGCCATGTTGAGCAGGGTACTGCCGATGATCGCGCCGCCCTTTTCCGAGCCCAGCACGTACCACAGGATCATCATCGTCGAGAAGCCGAGAATGGAGCCTGCATACAGCGCCATGTGCGGAGTCTTCTTCTCGTTCGTCAGCGACATGAACGGCAGGTAATAGCCGGCGCGCGCCAGCGAATAGATTTGCCGGCCGTACGCGTAGATGATCGTGTGGAAACTGGCGATCAACCCGATCACCGCCAGAAACGACAGCGTCTTGGCGGCGCCGGTGCCGTACAACACCCGGAAGCCGTCGAGCAGCGGCTCGCCTGATGTCGACAGCGAGAACGAGCCGTGCATGCCGTCGGCCTTGCCGATGCTGGCGTTGAGGAACGTGATCAGCAGCGCCGAGCACATGAGCGTCAACATGCCGAGGATCAGGCCCTTCGGCATGTCCTTCTTCGGATCGGCGGATTCTTCCGCGGCCAGCGGCAACTGCTCGATGGCCAGGAACAGCCACACCGCGAACGGCAGCGTCGCGAGCACTCCCTTCCAGCCGAACGGGAACCAGGAGCCGCCGCCGTCAGGCAATTCGACCTTGGCGCCATCGGCGCCAACGCCGATGTTCAGCGCCCAATGGTTGAAGTCGATATTGGGGATTGCGCTCACCCAGAACACGGCAAGGATCAGCAGCGCGGCGATGGTCACGACCACCGAGACGCGGAACGACAATTCGACGCCTAACAAATTGAGCACGAGGAACACGATGTACGAACCGAGCCACCATATCGGTTGCGCCGCGGGCCCCGTCTCGAATATGGCGCCCATGTAGGAGCCGATGAAAAACACGATGACCGCCGGAGTCAGGATGTATTCGATGCTCTCGGCGAGCCCGGTGAACATGCCGCCCCAGGGGCCCATCGCACTTCGCGCGAAGGAATAGGCAGCGCCGGTGTGCGGCAACGCGGGCGACATCTCGGCGAGACTGAAGATGAGACCCCAATACATCGCGGCGATGATGAACAGCGCGACCAGCATCGAGCCGAAGCCGTTGGCGAGCCCGAAGTTCCAACCTGAGTAATGGCCCGAGATCACGGCGCCGACGCCGAGAGCCCACAGCGACCAGACCTTTGCGTAGCGCTTCAGGCCACGCTTCTCGAAGTAGTCGGCGCCGACCTGCTGGTACTTCACGCCACCGGACGAAGATTGCTCGTTCATGCGTAACTCCCCGCGAGGCTGATTTTTTCAGCCTCTTATGTTTCTTCTTTTAGACACAGGACGGAAATAGACACGTCCCCTATTCCCGGCGCCGAGTATAGGCCGAGGCCTTGGATGGCCCGCAAGAGAAACTCGCGAGGACGCTTGCGTCGTTTGCCGGGGGTCTCCGCACGAATTCCGTGCGCTGGCGCAACTAATTGTTTGGTCTAAGGAATCACGCGAAGACTTCAACCGGTTCGGCGCGTTTGCGCGGCTGCAGATTCGCGACGAACTGCTCTGTCGCCGCCCGCCAGGTGAACATTCCCGCGCGCGCCAACGCATCTTCAGGTTTGAGCTGTAGCGCACCGAGGCAGGCGGTACGCAAATCTTCGTGCAGAACGCCGGCGCTCGAGTTGCCGATCACATCGCGCGGCCCGGTCACCGGATACGCCGCCACCGGCAACCCGCAGGCCATCGCCTCTAACAACACAAGACCAAACGTATCGGTCTTGCTGGGGAACACGAACACATCGGCGGAGGCGTAGACCTGCGCCAGTTCCTGGCGGTCGAGCAGACCGAGATAGTTCACCTTTGGAAAGCGCGCACGAATGCGCTCGAGTGCCGGGCCCGCCCCCACCACCCACTTCGACCCGGGCAGATCGAGCTCTAGAAATGCCTCGACGTTCTTCTCGACGGCGACGCGGCCGACGTACAGGAAGATTGGCCGTTCGCTGTTCAGCCGCTTGCGCGCCTGCGGGTGGAAGATGTCGGCGTCCACCCCGCGCGACCAGAGCCGCACGCGTTCGAAGCCGTTGGCCACCAGGTCGTCGACCACGACCTGGGTTGGCGCCATCACGGCGCGTGATGGCCCGTGAAACCACCGCAACCACGCGTAACTCCACGACAGCGGCACGCGCAGCCGCGCATAAACGTACTCGGGAAAACGCGTGTGATAGGCGCTGGTGAATGGAAAGTCGTTACGCAGCGCGAAGCTGCGCGCGGCCATGCCGAGCGGACCTTCGGTCGCGACGTGCAACACATCGGGATCGAACTCGCGGATCCTGCGTTCCACCCCTGCGCCTGGAAAAAGCGACAGCCGGATTTCCGGGTAGGTAGGACAGGGCACCGTGCGGAACTCGAGCGGCGTGAGAAACCGCACCTCGTGCCCCATGGCCGTCAGTTCGCGCGCGGTGGTTTTGAGCGTGCGCACCACGCCGTTGACCTGCGGCTCCCAGGCATCCGTCACCAGCATTATTTTCATTGGTGTAGTTCGCCATGAAAACGTTGCAAGCTGGTGACAGGGTTGAATTTTTCCCTACTTCAGCACCTGCTTCTCGAGCCAATTGCGCAGCTCCGCGAGTTTGATGACCGGGTCTGTGATCGATACGCCGATTCCGAACCGCCAGGCGAGCCGCGCGTCGTCGGGGTTCTCGTTCAAGCTGACCAGATCCGCGGCCAGCACATCGAGCTCGGCCTGGTCCTTGACGAGCTTGTCCCGGATCAACACCTCGCCATAACGCCGCGCCATCGCAGCGATCTCCGCGCAGCTGTATTCGGGGTGGTATTGCACGCCCCAGAACACACCGTGTTTGTGCCTGATCTCCGCGGCCTGCAAGCCCATGTCGTTGTGCGCGAGCGGCGTGGACCCCGCCGGCAGGCTATCTACCGTGTCCACGTGGACCGTGCAGGCCTCGAACACTTCGGGCTTGCCCTGGAACATCGCATGATCGCGGCCCGGGGCGGTCAGCGTGATCCGCCGCCCGAAACCGAACTCGCGCCCGCGCGGGTTGCGCACCACGCTCCCGCCCGCCGCCGTGACGCCCACCTGAAGGCCCCAGCAGCTGCCGAAACACGGCACGCCCGCCGCGAAGACCGCCTTGACCAGCTCGACTTGCCGCTCGACGGCCGGCTCGAGCGAGTAGATGTTCAGCGCGGATCCGGTGATCGCGACGCCCGCGTAATCCGCGAGCGCGACGCCGTCGGGTAGTTTGGGCACCGCGTCGGCCGGATGGACGATGTCGCACTCGAGGCCGGGTTTGAGACGCTTGAGGGTGGCGGCGTAACCGTCGCCCGAGGCCGTGCCGCCGATCGAGACGTGTTTCGCACGCGTCTCGGCGGTGTTGCCGTCGATGATGAGGATACGTGCCAAGTCAGCTTTTCAACGACAGATCGCCCTTCACCGCCGAACGAAAAATGCGTTCGAGCGTCGGGGCGTCCACCGGGATCGGGTTGCCACCGGCACTGGGATCGATCGCCGCCTCGCGGCCAATTTCCTCGGGATTGCGCAGCGTGACGCCGATATCTGACAACGCATGCGGGATGCCGAGTTCCTTGCGGAAGGCCAGCACCCAGTCGAGCACGCCATCGATGCCGGGTTTCGGCAGATCGAGCACCCGCGACAACAGCTGCATGCGTTCGGCGATCGCTTCCTTGTTGTGCACGATGACGTACGGGGTGATAACGGCGTTGGTCAGTCCATGATGGGTGTCGAAAAACGACCCCACCGGGTGCGCGATGGCATGCACCGCACCCAGGCCCTTCTGGAAAGCCGTCGCGCCCATGCTGGCCGCGGCCAGCATCCGCGAGCGCGCCTCGAGGTCGCCGCCGTTCCTGACCGCGCGCGGTAGATAGATCTTGATGAGCCGCATGCCTTCGAGCGCCACGCCGTCGGCGAGTGGATGGAAACCCGGCGCGCAATATGCCTCGAAGCAATGCACCCAGGCATCGAAGCCGGTGGCGGCGGTGATCTTGGGCGGCAGGCTCACCGTGAGTTCGGGATCGGCGATAACGACGCCCGGCATCATCTTCGGATGGAAGATGATCTTTTTCTGATGGGTTTCCTCATTGAGGATCACCCCGGCGCGCCCGACCTCGCTGCCCGTGCCCGAGGTCGTCGGTACGGCGATGACGGGCGCGATGCCGGCCGGATCGGCGCGGGTCCACCAGTCGCCGACGTCTTCGAAATCCCACAGCGGGCGCGTCTGGCCCGACATGAACGCGATGACTTTGCCGGCATCGAGCGCCGAGCCGCCGCCGAAGGCGATGACACCGTCGTGCGCGCCCGCGCGATAGGCCTTGAGCCCCGCCTCGACATTGGCCGCGACCGGATTGCCCTTGACGTCGGCGAACAACTTTGCCGTCGGCAGCGATGCCAGCGCATTGCGGATCATCGGCGAGTCCTTGAGCCCCATGTCCGTCACGATCAACGGCCGTACGATGCCTAACTTCTCGCAGGCCTGGGGCAGTTCCTTGATTCGCCCGGGGCCGGTCCAGACCGTGGTCGGATAATTCCAGCTGCCTTTCATCGGAACGTTCATGTCTTCAATCTCATGTGGAATGACTTCGGACGTGTCAGATGCTCGTAGCCCACCACCGACAACGTGCAGCCGCGGCCGGAATCCTTGACCCCCACCCAGGCAAGCGCGGGGTCCAGGTAGTCGCAGCGGTTCATGAACCAGGTGCCGGTGTTGACGCGGTCGCCGAGCGCCAGCCCCGCGTCCGCGTCTTCCGTCCAGATCGCGGCAGTGAGCCCGAAGTCGCTGTCGTTCATGAGATCGACCGCTTCGTCGTCGGAACTCACTTTCATGATGCCGGCGACTGGCCCGAAGATCTCCTCGCGCATCACCGGCATGCGGTGATGCACGTCCAGCAACACCTGCGGGGCGAGGTATGGAGTGCCGGCGGTCGATTTCGCGAAAGCGGATTCGCTCAGCGCAGGCTTTGCGCCCGCCTGGATCGACGCGTTGATCTGCGCGCGCACGCCATCGGCGGCAGCCGTGCGCACCAGCGGGCCAAGAGTGGTGCCTTGTTCCATCGGATCGCCGAGGATGTATTTGCGCGTGAGCTCGATGAATCCCTCGGTGAACTTCTGGTACACGCCGTGATGCACATAGATGCGCTGCAACCCGCAACACGATTGACCGGAATTGAAATACGCACCGTCGACGATGTTTTCGATGGCGTGATCGAGATTGGCGTCGTGCCGCACATACACCGGATCGCACCCGCCGAGCTCCAGACCGACGCCGATGAAACGCGACGCGGCGGCACGTTGCACGGCGTGACCGCCGGCCACCGAGCCCGTGAACGCGACGAAATCCACGCGTGGATCGCGAATGATGCGGTCGGTGTCTTCATGCGAGGCATGCACCACCTGGAACACACCCTTGGGCAAACCCGCGGCGGTCAGGCATTCGGCGAAGCGCTCACCGGCGAGCGGCGTCTGCGCGGAATGTTTGAGTACAACGGCGTTGCCCGCCATGAGCGCCGGCACCACGCTGTTCACGGCGATCAGGTACGGGTAGTTCCACGCCGCCACGGTGAATACGACGCCGAGCGGTTCACGCCGTATGAAGCGCGTGAATTGCTCCTTCGGTCCGGCCTCGATGTCGCCGAGCGCGCGCGGCGCGATGCCGATCATGTGCCGCGCACGCTCGAGCGTGCCGCGCACTTCGCTCGGCGCGTACCGCAGCGGACGGCCCATCTGCCAGGTCAATTCCTGCGCGATGGTCTCGGCGCGCTTTTCGAACTCCTGGCAGAACGCGGTCAATATCTGCGCGCGCTCTTCGAGCGGTACGTTGCGCCACGCCGCCTGGGCATGGCGCGCGGTTCGCAGGATCTCGTTGATGTCTTCCGGAGTGGCAAGCACGCGTTCGACGTATATGCGTCCGTCGACCGGGCTTACGGTCTTCTGTAGGGCCGGCATCAGATGATCTCGAAGTAACGCGCCAGTTCCCAGTCGGTGATCGCGCGGCGGAACTCGCGGTCTTCCCATTCGCGGCTGGCCGCGAAGTGTTCAACGAACGCGTCACCAAACAACCCGCGCCCCGCCTTGGATTTTTCCAGCCATTCGGAAGCTTCGGTCAGCGTGCGTGGCAACGAACGAGACTTGGGGAATCTTTTGTCGTAGGCATTACCCTCGACCGCCGGATCCGGTTCGACTTTGTTCTCGATGCCGTGCAGTCCCGAACCGATGGCGACGGCCAAGGCGAGATAGGGATTGATGTCGGCCGCCGCGATTCGATACTCGACGCGTTGGCTCGACGCGCTGCCCGGAATCACGCGCAGCGCGCAGGTACGGTTTTCGACGCCCCAGGTCGCGTTGGTCGGGGCCCAGAAGCCCGGGATCAACCGCGAGTAGCTGTTCACGGTCGACGCCACCATGGCTAACAACTCGGGCATCAGCTTCTGCTGGCCGCCGACATACCAGCGCATCTCGTCCGACATGTTGTGGGGCTTCTTCGGATCGTGGAAGGCCGACTTGCCGCCCTTCTTGCGGTTCAACGAGGTATGGATGTGGCCGCTTTGGCCCGGCCAGTCCTTCGACCACTTGGCCATGAACGTAGCCATCATTCCGTTTCGCTGGGCGAGGATCTTGGTGTAGGTCTTGAACAACGCGCCGCGGTCGGCGGCCTCGAGCGCCTCGCAATATTGAATCGCGGCTTCGAGCACGCCCGGGCCCGTCTCGGTGTGCAGACCCTCGAGCGGAATACGCAGGCCGGTGCACATTTGCATGAGCTGGTGATAGAACTCCGAGTGCACCGAACTGCGCAGCACCGAGTATCCGAAGAATCCCGGCGTCATGGTAGTCAGGTCACGGAAGTTCTTGGCGCGAATGCTCTCAGGCGATTCCTTGAACATGAAGAATTCGAATTCGGTGGCGGCATTGACGCCGTAACCCATGACGTCGGCCTTCTCGAGAACACGGCGCAGAACGGCGCGCGGGCAGACCGCCTCGGCTTTCTCGGCGAATTCACCGAGGAACATCACCATGTTGCCTTCGAACGGCACATTGCGGCAGGTGTTGGTCAATACGCGCACCGGAGCGTCCGGGTAAGCGGTGTGCCAGCCGGTGTATTTCACGTTGTCGTAAAGCTGGTCGTTGGAATCCCAGCCCAGAACGACGTCGCAGAAGCCGAAGCCCTTGTCGAGCGCGGAGAAGAACTTGTCGCGGCCCATGTATTTGCCGCGCATGATTCCGTCGTTGTCGAAAACCCCGACCTTGATGTGATCGAGCTTGCGCTCCTCGACGATCTTGCGGGCGTCTGCCGCGGTGCGAACGTTTTCGGGCTGCATGGGCAACTCTTCTTATATGAGGTGCCCGGAGTATGGGGGCAGCCCCCTTTTCCTTGCAAAAGGGGTCAGCCCTGATTGCCAGAAGACCCGCGGGTAAAACCGGCCTGGACCAGGACTGACCCCTTTTGCTAGGAAAAGGGGGCTGCCCCCTACTCCCCTACTTGATCGAAAGCCGCAGGTCTTCGATTTCTTCTTTGGCCTGCTCGAGGGTTTCCTCGACCGCCATCAGGTTCAGGCGCAGGCGCGAAAACGAGGCAATCTTTTCCACAGTCATCGACAGGTCCTGCATGCGGCCCGCATGACCCACGACGAGGTAGCTGGTCGCAAGGATATCGGTCAGGTCCGGCTCATCCCCCGACACCTCGCGATTGAGATTTTCATACTGCGCAACGGCGTCGATGACCTCTTCATTGACGCGCCAGCCGGCGAGGATGCCCCTGGCGAACGGCGCATGCCATTTGCGCAGGATCGTGCCGTACTTGGTCCGGTCCCGCAGGACGAACGGAAAATGCGCGGCGCGCGTCAGGATGAACAGCTTGCCGACGCCGTGCATGAGCCCACCGAGGAACGCGAGGTCGCGATTCACGCGCGTGAACTTGCGCGCGATCACGAACGACACTGCGGCAGTCCATGCGCTGCGTTCCCACAACGCCTCGAGATGCGGCCGGATGTCCTTCACCTGGTGCGCCTGCGAGAGTTGCCGCATGGCATATGCCAGCGCAGCCGAACGCAACAGATCAAAGCCCACGCGTGTCACGGCGGTACGGATGTCGGTGACCTTCTTGCGTGCTGGATTCAACGCTGCCGAGTTCGCCATCTGCAACACGCGCCCGACGAGCACGGGCTCGTAGTTGATGACCGGCACGAGCTGCGGTATTCCCACATTGGGATCGCTGAGCATCTGCTGCAGTCGCGTGACGATCTGCGGCACGCCGGGCAGCGACACCTGCGCATCCGGCTTGATACTCGCGAGATCCTTTTCGAGCGCCGCAGCATCATGCGCGACGATGTTCTCGATGGTAGTCGTCCCTAACGCCATCGCGGGCATGTCATCCTCCCAAAGCGGCTTTCAACGCCGCGATTTCTTCGGCGGATTCGTCGATCACACTGGCGCAGTCACGCAACTGCAGCTGCATGCGTTTCAATCCCTTGATGAGCGAATCGTCGGCGACATCGAGTTCACCACCATGCCGGTTGCGCTCCACCAGGGTCGCGAGCGACAAGACGTCGGTCAGTGTCACCGGGCCGCGCTGATCGCGGTCCATGTCCTCGTGGCCGGCCACCGCGTCGACGATCTCATCGGCGACCTTCCAGTTCTCGAGCAGCGCTTTGGACACGTTGGTGTGCCAGTCGCGCACGATCGAGTTGTAGGTCAGCGGATCGGCCGTGAGGCTCGGATATTTGGCGGCGCGTGTCAGGATGTAGATGCGGCCGACGTTGTGCATCAGGCCGGCTAACAAGGCAGTATCGCCGTTCAGCGACGAAAACCGGCGGGCGATCACGTGGGACAACGCGGCAATCTGCACGCTGTTCTTCCACAGTCCGTCGAGCGGCCCTTCGAGATGTTTGAACTCCGGCGATTTCTTGAGCTGCTCGACCACGAAGGCAAGCGATGCCGAACGTACGATGTTGAAACCCACGCGCGCAACGGCCATGCGCAGATCCGCGATCTTGCGGCCGGAGGGATTCAGCGCCGCGGAGTTCGCCATGTTCATGAGTTTGCCGGCCAGCATCGGCTCGGAACCCACCACGCGCACGACGATGTCGTTCGAGACGTTGTCGTCGGAGAGCGTCTTCTGCAGCTTGAGCACGATGTCGGGCACCGAAGGCAGTTCCACCTGCCCCTGCGACAATTCCGCCGCAAGTGCCTTCACGAAGGCGAACACCACAGTGTTCGGCATCGCGCGGGTTTCAATGGTGGATACGGCTTCCGCGGTGGTCATGCGCCCAGTGCCTGTCGAAGTGAGGAAATTTCGTGATGGGACTCGGCCAGCGCCACACCGCAGGCCTTGGCGTCAAGTTTCATGCGACGCGCCGCGGGCATGCCGAGAATCAACATGTCATCGCTGCGCGGGTCGGGACCCAGCGACGCGAGCGCATTGCCCACGGCCAACACGTCAGTCAGATCGGTCGTGCCCTCGTGTTGACGATCCAGATCTTCGCAGCCGGTGACGGCGCTGACGATCTCTTCGGCCATCTCCCAGTTGCGCAGGATGGCCTGCGCCACCCGCCCGTGCCACTCGGCCACGATGTGCTGGTAGGTGCCCGTGTCCGCGAGCAGGCCGGGATAACGCGCAGCACGTGTCAGTAGATAGAGCTTGCCGACGCCCTGCAGCAGGCCGGACAACAAAGCGGTATCTGGATTGACCTGTGTGAAGCGTTTCGCCACGACGTGGCTGACCGCACCGACGTGTGCGCCGTGTTGCCACAGCTCGGTCAGCGGAGCGTCGAGGCCCTTGTAGGCTTCGGCGCGGCGCAGCTGGGACATCGCGAACGCGATCGTCGCGCTGCGGGCCATGTTGAAGCCGATACGCGAGATCGCGGTGCGCAGGTCGGTGAGGCGTTTGCCGCTGGCATTGAGCGCCGCGGAGTTGGAAAGTTGCAGCAGGCGCGCGGCCAGTGCCGGTTCGGCGCTGATGACGCGCACGACGTGTTCGAGCTCCACGTCGTCGTTGGCGAGCGCCTTGCGCACGCGCACCGCGATGTCGGGAAAACTCGGCAGGTCGATCTTTTCGCCGGCAAGTTCAATGCCCAGCGATTCGACCAGGCGTGCGGCATCGCTGCCTCGCGCGGCGGCTGAACTGACGCCGTGGGTGACAACCAAGACAGACTCCTGATCCAAACTCATGCAATGGTTATCGGTCCGGATTGCCGGGTATTTAACGGTTAGACGCTTAATGTGAACTGGCCCTGCCAGCCGGAGCCTTGCTTGGCCGGCCGGCGATATGTCAAGCGGCGTGGGCGCCGGCGGCGCAGTGCAGGCGGCGTAACAGGCGCGCTTCCGCCCGCGTGGTGCCGCAGCTCGCGACGATCTCATCGATGCTGGCGCCACCGCGCGCCATGCGGATAGCCATCTCGTAACCGCGCGCCCCGCTCGGGGTGATGCTGGACTGCGGCGGCGGAGCGGGTGCGGCGACCGGCGCCTGCCGGCTCACCATGGGCGAAGGCAGCGAAAGTTCGTGGACCTGCCCTGCGAGTTCGGTGAGTTTCTCGGCCAGCCCGCGGATCTCGTTGAGCGCCTGATCGTGCTGGGCGGACAGACGCGCGAAGTTGCGCGCGATCTCGCGGCGGGATGCAAGTAGCGCCCAGGCGAACCCTGAGAATGCCGCCAGCAGCAACGCGGCGCGCAGGCCCAACAACACGGTTTCATAATTCTGGATCGACATCGCACTCACCTCGTCAATTCAACGTCGCATTCGAAAGCGACAAACTGAATTAGCAGGATTCGTGCCAGTGCCGGAGCGTCAAACTAGTTCGTCGACGGCGTCACAGGCAGCGGCAAACCCACGGCTGCGGATGCCGGCACTGGCGCGGCGGATTCGCCCGGCACCGCGCGTTGCTGCGCTGGCTCGGTCGAATTGATGTCGGGCATTTCCATCGGCGCGCTACCGTCGGTGGCGTCGGCGGTGCCGGACAGGATGACCAGCAACACGCGGCGGTTGGCGTTGCGATTGTCGACGCTGTCGTTCGGCTTCGCCGGCCGCCATTCGCCCAGGCCGATGACCGACAGGCGCTTTGGCGCTACTCCGCCATCCGCAAGTAGATGGACCACGCTCGCGGCGCGCGCCGCGGACAACTCCCAGTTGGACGGGAACAACACCGTCTTGATCGGCTTGTTGTCCGTGTGGCCTTCGACGCGAATGGGGTTCGGATATGGCGCCAGCGCTTTCGCCAGCGCCTCTAGCGCGGCTCTGGCTGACTGCGAAATCGTCGCAACGCCGCTCGGAAACAGGATGTCCGTGCGGATCTCGACTTCGATCCAGAATGAATGCCGCTTCACCGTCACCAGCTGCGCGTTGACCAGCGACGCCAGCGACGCTTCCACGTCATCGGCGACTTTGGCGAGTTCGGGCGGAACGATGACGGAGATTTGCTTCGAGGCCGTAATTTGAGCCGCGGGGTCGACGGGTTTGATCACCGTCACCGCTTCCACCATTTGTGATTGATCGTTGTTCCGGGACATCGTGGCGGCGATGTCGCCGCCGTTGCCGCGTACGGGCTTGTCCCCCACCTTCACCGGATCGATCGAGGTAGGTGTGCCGCGGAATGCGGCCTGCAACGAATCCGAGAGCACGCGGAACTTGCCTTCGTTGACCGAAGAGATCGCGTACATCACCACGAAGAACGCGAGCAGCAGTGTGATCAGGTCGCCATAGGGAATGGCCCACGCCTCGTGGTTCTGATGATCTTCGTGTTTTCGCTTGCGAGCCATGGGGGCAGCCCCCTTTTCCTAGCAAAAGGGGTCAGGCATCACGGCCTGACCGGCAGAGACTGGAAGTGCATCCTCGATGACTGACCCCTTTTGCTGGGAAAAGGGGGCTGCCCCCGTCCTGTTAGTGGAGGTAGCCATGAAGCTTGGCCTCGATGGCGCGCGGATTCTCGCCTTGCGCGATCGAGATCATTCCCTCGATGATCATCTCCCGCACCTGCGACTGCTCGGCGACGATGCCCTTGAGCTTGCCGGCCATCGGCAGGAAGAAAAGATTGGCGAGACCGATGCCGTAGATGGTCGCGGTGAACGCCGCGGCGATACCATGGCCGAGCTTCGTCGGATCGGCGAGGTTCTGCATCACGGCCATGAGGCCGAGCACGGCGCCGATGATTCCGAGCGTGGGCGAGTAGATTCCCATGCCTTCCCAGACTTTCGCGGCGCGATTGTCGTTGTGTTCGCGCACGCCGAGTTCCACTTCCATGATGCCGCGGATCGCATCGGGCTCGGAGCCATCCACCACGAGTTGCAGCCCCTTCTGCACGAAGGTGTCCTCCTCCCGCTGGATCATGGGCTCCAGGCCTAACAACCCCTGCTTGCGGGCGATGTTGGACCACTCGATGATCTTCTGGATCAGGACCTCAGCACCCAGCGCCGGCGGTTTGAACACCCATTTGACACGATTCAACGCGAGCTTGAAAACCGGCAGTGGCGTCTGGATGAAGATCGACGCGAACGTGCCGACGAACACGATCATGAACGCGGCGGCCGACAGCAGCGCCTTGAGGCCCGCGCCTTTCAGGACGGCGCCGACCAGGATCGCCACCATCGCGAGGATGAATCCGACTACTGAAAGGATATCCATGACGCAGAACTACTCCAGGCGATCGCGCCAGCCGGACAATCGCGCCTGCAGTCGCGTCAACGCCTGGCCATGGATCTGGCAGATGCGCGACTCGCTCACCTTCAGCACCGCACCGATCTCCTTGAGGTTGAGCTCGTCGTCGTAATACAGGGACATCACCGTGCGCTCGCGATCCGGCAGACCGGCGATGGCCTCCGTCAGCGCGACGCGAAAACGTTCGTCGATCACATCGCGGAACGGGTCCGCGGATGGATCGGTGGCATTGATCTCGCCTTCTTCGGTCGTGAGGCTCGCGATCTGGCAGCCCGCCGCGTCCTCGACGATCTTGTGGTACTCGTCGAGGCTCACGCCCATCTTGGTCGCGACGTCGGTGTCGCGCGCTTCGCGGCCGATCTCGGCTTCGAGTTCGCGGATGGCATTCGCCACTGCACGCGCCTTGCGATGCACGGAGCGCGGCGCCCAGTCGAGCTTGCGCAGCCCGTCGAGCATCGCGCCGCGAATGCGGATACCGGCGTAAGTCTCGAAACTCGCGCCGCGGCCGGCGGAGTAGTTGGACGATGCCTCGAGCAACCCCAACATGCCGGCCTGGATCAGGTCATCGACTTCGACGGACGCAGGCAACCGGCCGGCCAGGTGATACGCAATGCGTTTCACCAATTCGGCATGGCGCATCACCAACGCCTCGGTTTCCCGAGCGCTGGGGCGCTGGCTGTAAGCGCTGACTCCGGTCATCGAACCACCTCGAGGCGGACCGATGGACGCCGGATGAGGCGCTCCACGAAAAATTCCACGTTCCCCCGGGGGCCTTCGGCTACAGGCCACATATCGGCGCGCAGGGCGAGAGTCTTGAGCGCCACCGACGAAGGCGCGGACGGATATGCCTGCACAACGGGACGCTGTTCACGGATCGAACGGCGCAGGAACGGGTCTTCCGGAATTTCGCCGACGTAATCGAGCTCGACGGTCAGGAACCGCGTTGCAACTCGCTCGAAGCGCTGGAACAGGCCCTGCCCCTGGCCACGGCCGCGCACCTGGTTCACCAGCACGCGGAATTTCGTGACGCCATGGTCACGCGAAAGGATCTTGATCAACGCATACGCGTCGGTGAGTGATGCCGGTTCGTCGCAGAGCACCACCAGCACCTGCTGCGCGGCCTGGGAGAACTGCAGCACGGAACCGGCGATGCCCGGGGCCGTGTCGACCACCATCACGTCGAGCCTGGCGGTGAGATCGCCAAAGGCGCGCACCAGGCCGAGATGCGTGAGCGTGTCGAGTTCGGCCAGCTGCGTGATACCCGAAGCGGCCGGAACGACTTTGAAACCCTGCGGTGCATCGAGGACGATTTCCTCGAGCGAACAATTCCCGGCCAGCACATCGGCCAGCGTGAGTCTCGGTGTGAGGCCGAGAAACACGTCGACGTTGGCGAGCCCGAGATCGCCATCCAGCAACATGACCTGTTTGCCGCGCTGCGCGAGTGTCGCCGCGAGATTCACGGCAATGGTGGTTTTGCCCACTCCGCCCTTTCCACCGGTGACGGCGATGACCTGGACTGGCGAGGCATTCACGGCGCGGGTCACTCCGGAGAGATTGGGCTCAGGCTTACGTGCCGACATGTTCCGCTCCCGAAATTCTGCGCTGCATGGTTTCGTCGTCGGGCGTCGCATTGTTGCGATGAGCGATGTCGACGGCGCGCGCCACGAGACTGTGCGCGCGGGCCGGCTCGAGATCTTCGGGCACCCGTTGCCCGTCACTCACGTAGGCCGCCGGTAGTTTGGTACGCACCAGCGCGGAGAGGATTCCGCCGAGACTCACCGCCTCGTCCACCTTGGTGATACACACCGAGGTCGGCGTGGCGAGCGAGAAACGATTGAGGACTTCGTCGATCGTGCCGGCCTGGGTGCTCGCCGGCAGCACGATGGTCGACTCGATCTTCTCCTGCTGCATCTGCTGCAGCAGCCGAAGGCGGCGCGCCAGTTCCGGGTCGCGCGGGCTGGCACCCGCGGTATCGATCAGCACCAGGCGCTGCCCGGCAAGTCCTGCCAGCAACTCGGGCAATTCGGCGATGTCGTAGACCGTGTGTGCCGTGACGCCTAACAAGCGCCCCAGCATGTGCATCTGTTCGTGCGCGCCGATGCGCACCGCATCCGCGGACACGAGTGCGATCCGGCGCGGGCCGTGGCGCAGCACCCAGCGGGCCGCGAGTTTGGCGATCAACGTGGTCTTGCCGGCGCCGGCGGGACCGGCGAACGCGACGCGGCCGCCCTCCTCGAGCCAGCGATCACCCGTGACCTGCACGGTCCGGGCAATCGTCGCCAGCGCAAAGCGGCGCGCGGCGGTGAAATTGAGATCGTTGGGTATCTTGCGGGCGAGCGACTGCGAGAGGTCGTTCGAAAGCCCGAGACGGGCCAGTTCCTTCAGCATCGCGGCCTGCAACGGCGAGCGGCGCGACATGTCGTTCCAGGTGAGCGTCGCGAGCTGCGCTTCGAGCATGCGGCGCATGCCCTTCACTTCTTCGGCGAGCGACGCTTCGGCGGCCGGCGCCTGGCGCTTCGGCGGCGCATCGTCCTCGTGTGAACCGAACTGCGCGACTTCCGGCGACAACTGCGACGAGGCGCGTTTGAGATTGCTGAAGTCGACGCTGCGGACGTTGGGCTCGATGATCCGGCTCACAGTCGGAGCCGGCGTGCGAGCCCGCGGATCCGGCGCAAGCGTCGCGCGTTGCGAGTCGTAATCGATCGCGGCGACCACTTCGACTTCGTCTCCGACCTTGCCCGACGACAGGATCACCGCGTCGGGCCCGAGGGCCTCGCGGACCTGGGTGAGCGCGGAGCGCATGTCTTTCGCCAGATATCTTTGTATTTTCATCGTCTGTAACCCATCCTATCTACCCACCGCGGTCACCATCCGGACCTTGCGGTTGTCCGGCACTTCATTCCAGGCCAACACGTGTAATCCCGGGACGCTCACCCGGAAGAACCGGGCCAGCGCCGCGCGCAGCGTGGGCGGTGTCAGCAATACCGCCGGTTCGCCGCCACGTTCTTGACGCTGCACCGCGTCTGCCAGACCTCGTTGCAAGCGCTCTGCCAGACCTGGCTCCAAACCGGGGTTTCCGCCACCATTTGTGAGCCCGTTTGACAGAAGTCGCTCTAGTTCTGGCTCAAGTGTGATGACGGGCAACTCGTCGGCAAGTCCGACGATGTCCTGGACGATCTGTCGACCCAGGGCAACCCTTACCTGGCCGATCAGAATCTGCGGATCCGTCGATCGCGGACCGGCTTCCGCCAACGCTTCGACGATCGCGCGGACGTTGCGGATCGGCACCCGCTCCGCCAGCAGGCCCTGCATGACGCGCACGATCACCGCCAGCGGCAGCACCTTGGGCACCAGTTCCTCGACCAGCTTCGGCGCCGTCTTGGACAGCGTCTTCAACAACTGCTCGGCTTCTTCGTGGCCGAACAATTCATGTGCGTGTGTCTGGATCAGATGCGAAAGATGCGTCGCGATGACGGTGGCCGCATCGACCACGGTGTATCCCAGCGACTGTGCGTGTTCGCGCATCGATGGCTCGATCCAGATGGCCTCCATGCCGAAGGCAGGGTCTTTCGTCGCGAGGCCGTTCAGCGGGCCAAACACGCGGCCCGGATTGATGGCGAGTTCGCGATCGGGATGGACGACGCTTTCACCGATGGCGACACCCGCAAGCCGGATGCGGTAGGCGTTGGGGCCGAGTTCCAGGTTGTCGCGGATGTGCACGGCCTGCACGAGGAAGCCAAGTTCCTGCGTGAGCTTGCGGCGGATGCCGCGGATCCGGGCCAACAAGTCACCGCCCTTGGTGCGATCGACCAGCGGCACGAGGCGATAACCCACTTCGAGACCGATGACGTCGACCGGACGCACGTCTTCCCAGGACAGCTCCTGCACTTCTGCGGGCGGTGCGGGCGGTGGTTCCGGCGGAGCAGCCGCCGCAAGCGCTTCCGCCTCGCGTTTCTTCACCAGGCGCCACGCGCCATAACCACACAGCGCCGCGATCGAGAGGAACGCGATGTTAGGCATCCCGGGGATGAGGCCCATCACGCCGAGCACCGCGGCCGCGACGCCCAGCGCCTTCGGCTGGCCGAACAACTGTTTGCCGAGCTCGCTCCCCATGTCCTGTTCGCGCGAGATTCGGGTAACGATGATGGCGACCGCAACCGACAACAGCAGCCCGGGGATCTGCGCCACGAGACCGTCGCCGATCGTCAGCAACGTATAAGTCTTGGTGGCCTCGCCCATCGGCATGTCGTGCATCATCGTGCCGATCAGCAGGCCGCCGATGATATTGATGACCATGATGAGGATGCCGGCGACGGCGTCACCGCGGACGAACTTGCTGGCGCCATCCATCGAGCCGTAGAAATCCGATTCGGCGCGCACTTCGGCGCGACGCGCACGCGCCTCGTCCTGCGTGATGATGCCCGCGTTGAGATCGGCGTCGATCGCCATCTGCTTGCCGGGCATCGCATCCAACGCGAAACGCGCGGACACTTCCGACACGCGGCCAGCGCCCTTGGTCACCACCACGAAGTTGATGATGGTGAGGACGATGAACACCACCGCGCCCACCGCGAAATTGCCGCCAATCACGAACTCGCCGAACGCCGCGATAACCTTGCCCGCGGCGTGTGAACCTTCGTGGCCGTGCAGCAGCACGACACGGGTCGAGGCGACGTTCAGCGCCAGGCGCAAAATCGTCACGAGCAACAACACGGTCGGGAAGATCGCGAACTCGAGCGGCCGCTTCACATTGAACACCGCCATCACGATGATCAGCGACAACGCGATGTTGAAGGTGAACAGGATGTCGAGCACCACCGGTGGCAGCGGCAGGATCATCATCGCGAGGATCGAGATGAGACCCAGCGGGACGCCGATGCCGATGCGCAGCAGCGAAGTCAGCGATGAAGAGTTTGTCGGGGCTTCGGCCATAAGCGGTTAGTACTCGTTCACTCGAACTGCGGCGCCGGCGGCGGCTTCGCGCCCCGCTCGATGGACGCCTTGAGTTGATAGACATAGGTCAGGACCTGCGCGACCGTCACGTACAACGCCGCCGGTACTTCGCGGCCGATATCCACGGTGCGGAACAACGCCCGCGCGAGCGGCGGCGCTTCGACGATCGGCACTCCGTTTTCGCCGGCAATTTCGCGAATACGCGCCGCCGTCAGATCGGCGCCCTTGGCGACCACGATCGGCGCACGCATCTTCTGGTCGTCGTACTTGAGCGCGACGGCGTAATGCGTGGGGTTGGTGATCACCACGTCCGCCTTCGGCACGTCCTGCATCATCCGGCCGCGTGCCAGGGCGCGTTGCGCCTCGCGGATGCGGCCGCGCGTCTCGGGCGAACCTTCGCTTTCCTTGTATTCCTCGCGGACTTCTTCGCGCGTCATCTTGAGATCACGGCCGTGTTGCCAGAGCTGGAACGGCACGTCGAACGCGGCGATCGCGACCAGCCCGAAGCACAACACCAGCAAGGCGTATCCGGCGAGCGCGGCGGAATGGGTGATCGCGCCGCTCAGCGGCTCGCTCGACAGGCCCAGCATCTGCGGCGTCATGCCCTTGAGCAGCACCCAGGCGATCAAGGCGACCACGGAAACCTTGGCGATACCCTTGCCGAGTTCCACCGAACCGCGCGCCGAAAACATGCGGCCGAGGCCGCTCGCGGGATTGAGCCGCGAGAATTTCGGCGCCAGCGCCTGCGCCGAGAAATTCCAGCCGCCGATCGCAAGCGGTGCGGCGAGCGCCGCGACGAAGGTCGCGCCGAGAATGGGCAAGATGATCAGCAGCGATTTCGAACCCGCGTTCATCAACGCCGGCCAGATGACGTTTTCGCCGACGGCCGTGGACGGATCGATCGAGAGGCCTGAACGCATCAGCTCGGCGAAGCGGCCCGCGGCACCACGGCCCAGGGTGTAGACCGCGGTCGCGGCCGCGATACACACCGCCGCCATCGACAACTCGATGGAGCGCGGTACCTGGCCTTTCTTGCGCGCCTCGTCGAGGCGCTTGGGAGTGGCGCGTTCGGTGCGTTCCTGGCCGCCCTCTGCCATGAGCTATTTCCCTCCGCCGAGATGGCGCAGGTATTCGAAACCGTGCGCCAGCAATTCGGTGAAGCTGCTCTGCAACGGACCGACGCCGGCGAGCAGGACCAACAGGCCGACCACCAGCGACACCGGGAAGCCGACCGCGAACAGATTGAGCGAAGGGGCGGCACGGCTGACGACGCCGAACGCGAGGTTGACGATCAACAACGCGGTGACACCGGGCAGCGCGATGCCGATCGCACCGGAGAACAGGGTTCCGCCCCACAGGATCAGCGACCACAAGCCTTCCTGGCCGAGACCGGTCGTGCCGATGGGCATGGTGTAGAGACCGGCGACCAGCATTTCGATCAGCGCCAGGTGGCCGCCGAGCGCCAGAAACGTGAGCGTCGCCAGGATCACGTACAACTGGCCGAGCGCCGGAGTGCTGCTGCCACGCAGTGGATCGATGTTGAACGCAAAGGACAGGCCCATGCTGTTGGCCAGCAGCTGCCCGGCCAGCGCGAGCGCGTCGAAGACGACCTGCAGCGCGAATCCGAATGCCACGCCGATCAGCAGCTGCTGGAACACGACCACGAAGCCCTGGGGAGAGAACGGCGCGACCGCCGGCGCGGGAATCAATGGCACGACCAGCGCGGTGATCGCGACGGCGAGGATGATGCGGGTGCGCGACGGCACGAACCGCGCGCCGAACATCGGCGCCACCATCAGGCACGCGCCGATGCGCGCGAAGGGGAAAAACCCCTGCGCCACGTAGGCCTCGAGCTGTCCGGTGGTGAGCGCGATGGGCACGGCTTATCCGATCAACCCGGGAATACTTTCGATGAGCCCGCGCGCGTACTCGACCAGGCTCTTGATCATCCACGGGCCCGTGAACGCGAGCACCGCGGCCATGGCCAGCAGCTTCGGGATGAACGACAGCGTCATCTCGTTGATCGAGGTCGCGGCCTGGAAGATGCCGACGATCAGGCCCACCGCGAGCGCGGTCAGCAACAGCGGCGCCGCCAGCATCAATGTCATCTCGAGCGCATGGCGACCGATAGTGACGACCATTTCGGGACTCATATGTGTCTACCTGCCTGAAAAAGCCGGGTCATCGGAAAAAGCTCTGCGCGAGCGTGCCCATCACGAGCGCCCAGCCGTCGATCAGCACGAACAACATGATCTTGAATGGCAACGATATGAGGACCGGCGACAACATCATCATGCCCATCGACATGAGCACGCTCGCGACCACCAGGTCGATGATCACGAACGGAATGAACAGCAGGAATCCGATCTGGAACGCGGTCTTCAACTCGCTGGTCACGAACGCCGGAACGAGGATGTTGATCGGCACGTCGGCAGGCGTCGCGAAACCCTTGCCGCCCGAAATGCGCACGAACGTTGCGATGTCGGACTCGCGCGTCTGCTCGAGCATGAAACCCTTGAGCGGCACCAGCGCGCGTTTGAGCGCGACATCCGCATCGATCGTGCCGGCCAGGTACGGCTGCGCGGCATCGACGTTCACCTTGTCGACCACCGGCGCCATCACGAACAGGGTCAGGAACAGCGCCAGACCCACCAGCACCTGGTTAGGCGGCGTCTGGCCCGCGCCGATCGCCTGGCGCAGGATCGCGAGCACGATCACGATTCGGGTGAAGGCCGTCATCATCAGCAGGATGGCGGGCAGCAGCGACAGCGCCGTCATCAGGATCAGGACTTGCAGCGTCAGCGAATAGGTCTGGCCGCCGCCGGCTTCCGTCGTCACGGTGATGGCCGGCAAACTACCCGGCGCGCTGGCCGCGGCGTCGGCCAGCAGCGGCACGAACATCAGCCCCAGCAAACCGAGCATGCGGACCACTTTCGAAAATCGGTTCATTTGCCGAGGCTCTTCATGAGCAGCTCTTTGAAGTTCGGCAGCTTCGGCCCGGTTGCAGGCGGCGCCGGTGGCGCCTCGGTGTTCGCACCAGCCGGGAACACGTGCAGCGGGCGCACGTTGCCCTGCGCCACGCCGATCAGGATGTCGGTGTCACCGACGCGAATGAGCATGCAGCGTTCCTTCGGCCCCAGCGCCTGGCTGCTGAGGACCTGGATGCGATCGCGGCCACCACCGACGGCGCCAAAGCCGCGCATGCGTTTGCCGAGCCATGCCAGTGCCGCGATCAGCGCCACGATGACGATCAGCGCCAGCGTGACTTCGGCGAGGCCGCCGCCGGTCGAGTGCGCGGCGCCCGCTGCAGGGGCTGCGAAGAGAGGGGCACTCACGGGTGCGTTACTTCAGTTTCTTGATGCGTTCGGCGGCACTGACGACGTCAGTGATGCGGATTCCGAACTTCTCGTTGACCACCACCACTTCGCCGTGCGCCACGAGTGTGCCGTTGACGAACACGTCGAACGGTTCGCCGGCGGCGCGATCGAGCTCGACCACGCTGCCCTGGTTCAACTGCAGCAGGTTGCGGATCGGGATTCGGGTGCGGCCCACTTCCATGGACAGCGTGACGGGTACGTCGAGGATGGCCTCGAGGTTGACGTCGGCGGTCGCGGCGTCGACTTCTTCCGGTTGGGCGGCGGGGGCTTTCGCATTCATGTTCGGCTTTCCTTAAAAATGGGCCTGAGAAACGGCCTTCAGGTTGTCTTGCGCAGCAGGCGCGCATCGACCGCGTTGGTTCGCGGGCGGCGTACCCGTTGTTCGAAACGCACGGACTGCTGCCCGCGCGAGACGCCATAACTGCCGCGGAACAGCGGTACGCCTTCGGCCAGCACGGTGGCCTTGCCGGAGAAATCACAGGGAATCACGTCACCCGGCTTGAGGTTGACCAGCTGCGATACGGTCACGCTGGCGTTGCCCAACATCGTCGAGAGTTCGATCTCGGCATCCTGGATGTCTTCCTTCAGGGAATTCAGCCAGCGGTCGTCCTGCGGCGCGCCGGCGCCGCTGGCGCCCGCTTCGAGCACATCCTTGAGCGGTTCGAGCATCGACATCGGCATCACGATGTGCAGATCGCCGCCGCCGCCTTCGAGCGCGAGCTGGAAGCCGCAGATCACCACCGGCTCGGACGGCGAGCAGATCTGCACGAAACTCGGATTGACCTCGGACTTCACGTGTTCGACATCGATGGCCGCGACCGGCGCCCAGGCGTCGCGCATGTCGTTGAAGGCCGAGCGCAGCAACATCTGGATGACGCGCATTTCCGTGGGCGCGAACTCACGCGCTTCGGCGGACTGCTGGCGGCCCGTGCCGCCGAAAAAGTTGTCGACCACGCAGAACACCAGTTTCGGATCGAGCGCGACCAACGCGTTGCCCCGCAACGGATTGACGCGCACGACATTGAGATTGCTGGGCAGCGCCAGCGACTGCGCGTAGTCGGCGAACTTCGCGCTGCGCAACGGTGTGACCGCGATCTCCAGCGGCCGGCGCAGCAGGTTGTAGAGGCTCACGCGCAAGGAACGTGCAAGGCGTTCATTGATCAGCTCCAACGCCGGCATGCGCAGGCGCAGGACGCCGGCGTCATTCTGGAAGTCGTAGGGGCGCACTTCTCCGTTGATGGGCGACGGATCGGTATTCACGTCGCCGGAGTCGACGGCGTTCAGCAGCGCGTTGACTTCTTCCTGGTTGAGGACTTCCTGCGCGGCCATGGGTTACTGCATCACGAAGGCGGTGAAGTACAGTGCCTCGAGCTTCTCGGGCTCGCCGCCGGCGCTCTTGACGACCGCGCGAACCGCCTCGAGCGAATCCGACTGCAGCTTCTCCTTGCCTTCGCGCGTGGAGATCGTTTCGTATCTCTGGCCGCCAAGCAGCATCAACAGGTCGTTGCGGATGCGTGGGTCGTTCTTCTTGAGGATTTCCTCGATGTGCGGCTCACGCGTCATGACGCTGACCGTGACCTGCAGGAACCGCACCGCGGCTTCCGCCTCGAAATTCACCACGAACGGCGGATCGAGGTTGACGTAGATAGGCGCGAGCAGCACCGCTTCCTTCTTGACGTCCGCCTTCGCGTCGCCGCCCTTCAGGAAAAAGAACGCGCCGGCCCCGCCGGCCAGCAGGACGGCGCCGAGGATGATGAACAGCAGCTTCTTGCTCTTGGGAGCGCCTTCAGCGCCCTCTTCGCCTTCAACCGCTTCTTCGCCGTCTTCAAAAGTATCTTCTTCGGCCATGACATCCTCGACTCACGCCGGAGGCGTGCTGTTGGTCTGGATGTGCAACCGCCATGCCACGGATTTCCTGTGACATGGATCACGAAAGAGGCGTGAAAAGCGCCGGAAAACCGTCGTTCGGGAAGCGGTGTCAGGCGGGGAAAGTCGGGATT
>JBDTSP010000033.1:0-22004 GCA_039931065.1 Pseudomonadota bacterium
ACTCCTCTTGCTGAGTTGCATTGACGAGCATTCTCTTCATTTGAATTGGACCCTAGTGACTTCTGTCGGGCCAACTCGATTCGAACGGCGGATATCCCTGCGGACGACAGAGGCGAAAACCGCGCGACGCGGGTGCCTGAGCCGTGAGGCCAAAGTTTGTAATGGGGCGCGTGAGTGGTCACGTTGTAATAGTCCGTCCCAATGTGGGGCGGAGCGCCAAAACCCTTTGAGCTGCTTACCGACGGTGCGCGAGATGCGTCTTTCTGGACGGGCATCTTCCGCGCGACGATTCAAGTCGGCCTTCGAGCGATGGACCTCGTTGTCGAGGACCAACTAACATGCGGCGCGTTCGATTCGTCTTAAGGTTGCGATCGGCGGTGCCGCGGCATCGCGTCGTCACACACAAGCTGGGGACGACGTCGGCGTGCATCATAGCCCGAGACCCTTAGTGAAAACAAGACGTTACGAACCCCGTGTTGTGCCGGCGCCGCAAGCGCCCCCCCAAGAGCCGGTCAAACCACCCGCGACGCTCGCGAAAGTGCAGCAGCTTGCCGTCGGCGAACGCGGCGAGGGCCAGCGGCTGGACAACTTTCTGGCGCGAAACCTCGAGGGCGTGCCGAAGACGCACATCTTCCGGGTGATCCGCAAAGGAGAGGTGCGCGTGAATGGCAAACGCGCCAAACCCGACACCCGGTTGCAGGCGAGCGACATCGTCCGGGTCCCGCCGGTGCGGGTCGGCGACGCCGCACCGCCGCGGCGCGCCTCCCCAGCCATGGTCGAAGGACTTACCGGCGCCATCGTGTTCGAGGACGCGCGCCTGCTTGTCATCGACAAGCCGGCCGGGGTCGCCGTGCACGGCGGCAGCGGCGTGAGCTTTGGGGTGATCGAAGCGCTGCGCTCCGCGCGGCCGGACGAGACCCTCGAGCTGGTTCATCGAATCGATCGCGATACGAGCGGTCTGCTGATGATCTCGCGCAAGCCCGCCGCGTTGCGCGCGTTGCATGCGCTGATGCGCGACGGCCAGGTTGAAAAGCGTTATCTGGCACTGGTGAAGGGCAAATGGGAGCTCGGCAGGAAACGCATCGATGCGCCGCTGCGCACCGACATCCGCGTTGGCGGCGAACGCACGGTGAAGGCGCACGAATCCGGCAAGGAGGCCGCGAGTGTCTTCAGGCCCGTTCAGTTCTTCGGCAAAAGCGCCTCCCTCATGGAAGTGGAACTGGAGACCGGCCGTACGCACCAGATCCGCGTTCACGCGACGCATGCGGGGTACCCGCTTGCGGGAGACGAGAAGTACGGCGAAGAGGAATTCAACGAGAAGATGAAACTGCTCGGGCTCAAGCGCATGTTTCTGCATGCGCACCAGTTGAGTTTCACCTGGCCCGATACGGGCGTGGAGTTCACCGCGAGCGCACCGCTGCCGGCGGATCTCGCCGCGGTGATCGATGCGCTCGGTGAGAAGAAGCGCTGACGCTAGTTAGGGGACTTCGAAGCCGACCGCGCGCAACGCGCCGGCCAGCCAGATCAGCGGCAGGCCGACGATGGCCGTTGGATCCTCGCAATCGATGCGTTCGAACAGCGTGATCCCCAAAGCCTCCGCCTTGAAGCCGCCGGCGCAATCGAAAGGCTGCTCGCGTTCGATGTAGCGATCGATTTCCGCGTCCGACAGCGGCCGCAGCTTCACGGCGGTGGTGTCGACGTGCGACAGCTTCACCCCGGTTTCCACGCAGCGCACGGTGCAGGCCGTATAGAACTCGGCCGTTGAGCCCGACAGTAGCTTGAGCTGCTCGCGGCAGTTCGCAGCGTTGCCCGGCTTGTGCAGGATGGTGGTGCTGGTGGCCGGCACCTGGTCTCCGCCGATGACCACGGCGTTGGGCATTTCCCGGGCGATGGCCTCGGCCTTGGCCTCGGACAGCCGGAAGGCGCGCCCACGGGGCGATTCGCCCGGACGCTCGATTTCGTCGACGCCCGCGTTCTGAGCGGTGTACTCGAGCCCAAAGCGGTTGAGCAGGCTGGCGCGGTAGCGTGAAGTGGAAGCGAGGATCAGGGGCCGAAGGGTTGCCGTGGGGCTCATAAAAACAAAGGCTTAGAGTTATTGTTGTTTTGACTTGGGGCCGAGCGGTCCCTATCATACGCGCCCCATGTCACTGGGCTGGTCCCGACGCGCTCCCGTCGACTCCTTGGTGGGCACCGAGGCGGTAGTCGATTTCACGATTCCGCTGGCGGAGCTGCCTCGAGTCGCAGGGGAACTCACGTCCGCGGATGGAGAAGCCACGGGCCGCGTGCGTTTTTCGCACCAGCTCGGACAGGCGGTCGCGGATCTCGAAGTGAGCGCTGCGCCCGAAGTAGTTTGCCAGCGTTGCATGCAGCCGATGCGCTGGCCGGTGAACGTGAAGTCGCGCATCGCGCTGGTCAGCGATTACGCCGCGGCCGATCGGGTGCCCGGGGAGTTGGAAGTGTTTCTGGTCGAGGGCGACTCGCTTAGCGTGCGCGACCTCGTCGATGAAGAAATCCTGCTGGCGTTGCCACATGTGCCGCGGCATGACGAAGGAAGTGATTGCTCGGGCAGCGAAGTGCAGCTGGCCGGGCAGGAAGGCGAAGCCGAAGAAGAGGCCGCCAATGCACAGGTTCAAAAACCGTTTGCACAGTTGGGCGAACTGTTGAAACGCAAGTAGTAGTCGCCCTAGAGGATTGGTTCCATGGCCGTTCAGAAAAGTCGCAAAACGCCGTCCAAGCGCGGCATGCATCGTTCGCACGACGGGCTCACGAAGCCCGCGCTGTCGATCGACCCGCAGTCCGGTGAAACGCACCTGCGTCATCGCATCACTCCGGACGGTTTCTATCGCGGCAAACGCGTCATCGAAAAACCGGCCGAAGTCGAGAACGAAGAATAGTCTTCGTAGCGGGACGGTCAGTCCCGCTCGTGGCGCATGGCGTCTATCGCCGTCGATGTGATGAGTGGTGACAGCGGTGCGCCGGAGTGCATCCCCGGCGCCCTGCGCGCGCTCGCCGCAGATTCCGCCCTCGAGCTCATCCTCGTAGGAATTCCCGAAGTCATCGAACCCGCTCTCGTGGGCGCTCCCGCGGGCGCACGTGCGCGCCTGTCGATCCATCCCGCGGCGACCGTCGTCGGGATGTCCGAACACCCGCGCGAGGCCATCCGCCGCCGCAAGGACTCCTCGATGCGGCTCGCGGTCGACCTCGTGAAGGAAGGCCGCGCGCAGGCCATGGTGAGTGCCGGCAACACCGGTGCGCTCACCGCGATGGCGCATTTCGTCCTGAAGACGGTGGGTCCGGTCGAGCGCGCGCCCATCATGTCATCGGTGCCCGCGCGTAACGGCGGCCACACTCACATCCTCGATCTCGGCGCGAACACCAAGGCCACGGCGCTGCAGCTCGCGCAGTTCGCGACGATGGGTTCCATCGTCGCGCGCGACGTCTTCGGCATCTCGAATCCGCGCGTCGGCCTGCTGAACATCGGCGAGGAAGACACCAAGGGTCACGAACTCATCCAGGCCGCGCATGAACTGATCCGTGCGAGCGGCATCAACTATCTCGGCTTCGTCGAAGGCAACAACATCTTCGATGAAGGCGTCGACGTGGTCGTCACGGACGGGTTCACCGGCAACGTCGCGTTGAAGTCCATGGAAGGCCTGGCGAAGCTCATCGTCGAACAGCTGCGCACCGAGTTCTCGCGCGACCTGATGAGCAGACTTTCCGGGTTGCTAGCCCGCCCGGTGCTGCGACGCGTGGGCGCCGGGCTCGATCCGCGGCGGTACAACGGCGCGTGCATGGTCGGACTGACCGCAGTCGTGGTAAAAAGCCACGGCAGCGCGGATCGCGTCGCATTCGCCCAGGCCATCAGCACGGCCGCCGTAGCGATGCGCCGCGGACTGCCGGCGGCCATTGAAAACGCACTGGCGAAAGCGGTGGCGCAAGCCAACGGCCAGTAACCGGACGACGACCAAAGGGCGAACATGTACTCACGCATTGCCGGCACGGGTTCCTATCTGCCGGAAAAGATCGTCACGAATTTCGATCTCGAGAAGAAGATGGATACCACCGACGAGTGGATCCGTTCGCGTACCGGCATCGAGCGCCGTCACGTCGCAGCCGAAGGCCAAACTACCGTCGATCTGGCCGAAGTCGCCGCGCGCCGCGCAATCGAGGCCGCGGGCGTCACGCCCGCCGAGATCGACTTCATCGTGTTCGGCACCACGACGCCCGACCTCGTGTTCCCCAATTGTGGCGTGTTGCTGCAGGCGCGTCTCGGCGCGCGCGGTTGTCCGGCATTTTCGGTCGAGACCGCATGCAGCGGTTTCATCTACGCGATGTCCATCGCCGATAAATTCATCAAGGCGGGCGAGGCCAAGTGCGCGCTGGTGATCGGCGCCGAAACGCTTTCGCGCATCACCAACTGGGCCGACCGCAGCACCGCGGTGTTGTTTGCCGATGGCGCCGGCGCCGTCGTGCTCAAGCCCTCGGCCGAGCCCGGCATCATGAGCACGCATCTGCATGCCGACGGGGCCTACAAAGACCTGCTGTACGTCGACAGCGGCATCTCCAAGGGATTCAAGCTCGACCCGGTCACCAACGCGGTTGACATCGGCATCAAGATGGCCGGCAGCGAAGTGTTCAAGGTGGCCGTCCAGAAACTGGGCGGCGCGGTCGACGAAGCTCTGGCCGCGAACGGACTGGAGAAATCCGCGGTGAACTGGCTGATCCCGCACCAGGCCAATATCCGCATCATCCAGTCGATGGCCAAGCGGCTCGAACTGCCGATGGAGCGCGTCATCGTGACCGTGCAGGATCACGGCAACACCTCGACCGCCTCCGTGCCGCTGGCGCTCGATGTCGGCGTGCGTGATGGCCGCGTGAAGCGCGGCGACCTGCTCTTGCTGGAAGCCTTCGGCGGCGGCTTCACCTGGGGCTCGGCACTCGTGAGGTTCTAGGGAGCGGTGTCAGGCGGGGAAAGTCGGGATTACGTGACCCCACGAATTCGTCGCCGCGTCACGTAATCCCGACTTTCCCCGCCTGGCACCGCTTCTTAGTTACCGGCTGGCGATCTTGGACATTTCCCGCTCGAGATCGTCGAGCAACGACTGCACGTCTTCGGTGCCTTCCGAATCGTCGTCTTCCATCATGATCGCGCCGTCTTCGTCCATCTCGATCTTGGTGATTCCCGGATTGGCCTTCTCGAGTTCCTCGAGGATATTCACGGTCTTCTGATGTTCCTGAAGCAGCTTGCGGCTCTGCGCCACCAGCTTCTTTTGCTGCAGTCCCTGCAGAATGGTCGCCTGCAGTTCCTTCGGATGGCAGGGCTTGAGCAGGAAGCGGTACACCTCACCTTCGTTGATGGCACGCACCGCAGCTTCCAGGTCCGCCTGGCCCGACAGGATCATGCGAATCGTATTGGGCCACTTCTTGCGCACCTCGGAGAGGAACTGGCTGCCGGTCATGCCGGGCATACGCTCGTCGGAGACGACCACGTCGATATCGTTGCCCGCCAGGATCAGCAGACCCTTTTGCGCCGAGTCGGCTGTGAAGATCTCGAACTGCGAGCGGTCGAGGCTGCGAACCAGCGCCGAAGTCAGGTTCGGTTCGTCGTCGACCAGCAGTAGTTTGCTCTTTTCCATAAACGTTACCTTTATTCCCGCACCAGCACCGAAACCTGGATGGGTTCGGTGACTCCGACTCCGCTGGCGATGGTGCTTATTCGTTCCAGCAGTGAAGAGGTTATTTCGACGCCTTTGGGCACCAGGCGAATTCCTTTCGCTGAAAGCACTTCGCTTTCGAGAATCATGCCGATACCCAGTTCGCTCACGTTCAGCGTGCGCGACTCGCGCCGGCCGCCGCCGGTGACCGGCGCGGTGAGCATGGCGTTGGTTATCGCCTTCGGAAGATGCGGGACCAGTTGCAGGATCTGATGGATGGCGTATTGCGCCGATCGCCCCTCCTCGACGAACTGATCGAGCCGCACTGCGGTCCAGAGGATCGCGGCGCCGAGTTGTTGCGGGTTCCAGCTCGTGGGATCGCCAGTGGCGAGTTCTTTCGCGGGTGTACGCAGCTGGCCGGCCACCATGCCGGCGACATCCTCCAGCCGCGGGATCTGGCCTAACAACTTTCCGGCAATTTCCGGGTGCGAACGGTACAGCTTGTTTTCCTCATCGCTCAGCGCCTTCCCGCTGAACACCTTGGCAAGCGTTTCGGGCGGCAGGGCGACGCAGCCGAGCTGCGAGAGCATAGCGGCCAGCTGGTATTTCCATTCGTCGGGAGCCTTGAGCGCCCGGCTCGCGGTTTCCGCGTACTTCTGGATCTGCGCGGCGCGCCGCTGGGCGGCCGGGTTGATGAGCCCGAGCACTTCCAGCAGCACCTTCACGGTGGCGTTGAGGGTGTTCTCGAGCAGATGTTTTTCGGCGTTGACGAGCCGGTACTGCTCGATTCCCGCGTTGACGACCTCGAGCAACTTGTCCGATTCGCAGGGCTTCATCAGGAAACGGAAGATGTGTCCTTCGTTCACCGCGGCCACGGTCGAGTCGAGGTCGGCCTGCCCGGACAACACCATGCGTACGGTGTTGGGCGAGATCTGGTTGACCTTCGACAGGAACCGCGCGCCATTCATCTCGGGCATACGCATGTCCGAGACGACGACCGCGAACGGGCCTTTCGATTCGATCATCGAGAGTCCGGCGGCCGCGCCGATCGCGGTTTCGATATCGAGCCGGTTGCGCAGCTGGCGGCGGATGCCGTCGAGCACGTTGGGCTCGTCGTCGACAAACAGGACCCGTTCGCTCATGACGGCGCCGTCTCATTCGCCCTCTGGTTCACGGCGACGAAAGCTTCGCGCCATTCTCCCCAGCGCGCGGTCAGTCCCTGCGATTCGAGATACGAGTAGTTGAGTCCGAGTTCGGGCGAACGCGGGTCCACGATGTCGGGACGATGCGCGAGTCGATCGGCGACGTGCACGATGCCCGGCAGGCCGAACTTCTGATTCGGGGCCTGCGAAGGGTCCTCATGAAAGGCGATGGCCTCGGCGATTGTGTTCGGCAGGCCCCACAGGCCCACCAGGTATGCACCCACATCGGTGTGGGCGGCATGCAGTTCGAGCATCTCGACCTGCTGCAGGTTGCTGTGCCGATCGCCGACCTGCGAGAGCACCTTGCCGTACGCTTCCGGCAGGCCCATCGCGAGCACCAGCTTGCCGATGTCGTGCAACATGCCGGCGAGGAATGCCGCCGCGACCTGGTCGCGATCCATCTCTTGGGAAATCGCGATGCGATGCGCGGCGGTGGCGGTGGTGAGGCTGTGATTCCACAACGCTTCCATGCTGAAGCCCGGGACGTTGGGCGGGTCGCAATCGGAGAAGATGCCCTGGCCCAGCACCAGCGCCATGATTCGGTCGAGGCCTAACAACGCGCCGGCACGGGCGACGTCGGCGACGGGTTTCTGCAAGCCGAAATACGCCGAATTCACCAGCTTTAGCAATCGGGCCGTCATGGCCGGGTCGGTGGCGATCACGTTCGATACGTCTTCGATGCTGGAATTCGGCCGGCGCAGGGTTTCGACCAGCCGCTGATAGGTGGCGGGCAACGTGGGTAGTTTGTTGATGCGCGCCACCAGCGCCTTGACCGCCTCGCTGCCGGCGAGGTCGCGCAGCGCGAACGCGCGGCTGATCGTGCCCTGCAGGATCTCCGCGTCGCAGGGCTTGGAAAGGAACTGGTGCGAGACACCGAGCGCCTTCATCACCGACTCGGTCTCGGCCTGGCCGGAAAGGATCAGCCGGATGGTGTCGGGATATTCTCTCTGAATGACTTCCAGGAGTTCGGCGCCGTTCATGCCGGGCATGCGCATGTCGGTGACGACCACTTCGCAGGGCTCGACCTTGAGCGCATCCAATGCGGCCTGGGCGCTGCCGACGAAGGTCATCTGCCATTCGTTGCGCTTGGGCCGGAGCATTCTCTTCAGACCCTCCAACACCCGCGGCTCGTCGTCGACGAAAATGACGCGGATCGCGTTCACGCGGCGGCCCCCGCGGCCTGCTCGGGTTCCGATTTGGCGCCGCCGATCGGCAGCCGGATCGTGAACGTGGTGCCCGCGCCGGGCGCGCTCGCAACCTTGATAGTGCCGCCATGTTTATCGACGATGACGTTGTGCGCGATGGCCAGGCCCTGGCCAGTTCCCTTGCCGACTTCCTTGGTCGTGAAGAACGGATCGAAGATCCGCTGCTGGACGTGGAGCGGCATCCCTGAGCCGCTGTCCTGGATTTCGACGATGGCCCACTCACCGTCGGCACGTGTGCGCACGGTGATCTTGCCCTTGCCCTTGCCGCCGTCGCCGACCACGTCGGAAATGGCATGGGCGGCGTTCACCACGATGTTGAGCACGACCTGGTTGAATTCGGCCGGGGAGCAGTGCACCGCGGGTAGATTGGCGTCGAGATCCATTTCGATCTCGGCAACGTATTTCCACTCGTTGCTGGCCACCGTGATGGTGCTCTGGATCGCGCGATTGAGATCGGTGGCGGTCTTCTCGCGCGCCGGGTGTGAGAATTCCTTCATGGCCCGGACGATCTTCGCCACGCGGTCGACGCCTTCGAGCGACTGGTTGAGCGCGCGCGGGATTTCCACTTTCAGGTAGTCGAAGTCGGCCTCGGACAAAAGCTTGCGGGCGGGTTCGCCGCCAGCGAGCACCAACTGGGTGAGCATCGTGTCGAGTTCGCCGAACGATTCCTTGAGGAAGCGCAGGTTGTCGCCTACGTACTGCGTCGGTGTATTGATCTCATGCGCGATGCCTGCGGCCAACTGGCCGATGGCCTCGAGCTTCTGCGCCTGGCGCAGGTTGTCCTCGAGACGGTCGCGTTCCTCGAGTGTCTGCTTCAGCATCGAGATGTCGGTGATGCAGCCTTCCCAGCCGGCGAACGCCTGCTTCGAGTCGAACAACGGCGCCGTGTTGATCAACACGTGCAATTTTGCGCCCTTGGTATCGTGGATCGTCGTTTCCCAACCTTCGACCATGCGCTGCCGCGAAATGAGATCGAGAAAATGCGCGCGTTTGGTGGGCTCGAACAACATGTCGAGGAAGTTGACCTTCTCGAGCGGAATGCCCTGGCACGACAGCAACTTCTGGCAGGCGGCGTTGGCGGTCTTGAGCACGCCATCGCGGTTGGCGGTGAACAGCGCCACCGGCACGTTGTTGAACAGATCCTGGTAACGGCGTGTCGCCCGCACCAGGTCGCGGTGGAAATTGTTGCGCTCGACCGAATACGAAATGATGCGCGACAACATGCCGGCGTTGACGCGGCGCTTCTCCAGATAATCCTGTGCGCCTTCACGCACGGCGGACAACCCTTGTTTGTAATCGTCGGAGCCAGTGAGCACGATGATCGGCGTGAGGTCGGCGATCGCGCGTAGTGCACGCAGCGCCTGCAAGCCGCTGGCATCGGGCAACCCTAAGTCGAGCAGTACGAGATCGTACTCGGTGGTGGTCAAACGCTGCGCTGCTTCCGCGGCGGTTTGTACCCAGTCGCTGCTGACGTGATTGAGTCCGGCGTCCTTCAGGTGACGCTCGACGACGCGGGCGTCCGCCGGATTGTCCTCGACTAACAACAACCGGATGTCTCTGATCTCTAATTCGTCGGTGCTCATCGGCGCGCTTTCTGCAGGTAGTTGTAGGGAGGAGGCTATTCGCCACACGCTGATTTATCGGCGTTCAGGGCCAATACCTTAGGAACCGGCATCCAATTGCCGCCACAGGCGATACCCATCACATATCGGCGGAGAAGTGCTGGCCTAAACCCGTCTTCGCGCTTAAGGGCCCCGCAATTTTGCGCGCCGGCTCGCAAAGTTTTGAGGCCGCGCTATCCAGACTCCCTCCTGGGTGCCGATTCCTTACCGCGGCACATCAAAAATGACGACCCTCGTTGAAAAAATCCTTACCGGCATGGCACCTGATACGGGTGGCGCCGGTGAACTGTTCGACCTGCACCCGGTCCCCTCGCTGCTGCTCGCGCGCAGCGGAGTGATCACGGCCGCCAATGGCGCTGCACTGCGATTGTTCCGTTGTGACTTCTCCGCAGTCGTCGGCGGCGCCATGGTGGTCTTCTTTCCCGAGCTGGGACGTGGATTGCTGGACATTCGCGCGCTTACGCAGCACGCGCGGGTTGCGGTGCGTCGTCCGGACGCCAGCAACTTCATCGCGCGCGTGCAGCTCACACCGCTCGCGGCCGCCGCAGATGCGACGTTATTGGTGACGCTCGAAGACCGCACCGATTTTGAAGACGCCATCGCGGTGAACAACAAGGAGATCGAGTCGTTCATGTCGGTGGCCGGTCATGACCTGCGCGGTCCGTTGCGGATTCTCAAAGGATTCGCCGACGCGCTCGACGACGAATGCGGCGCCGTGATGAACGAAGAAGGCCGCGGCTTTCTCAAGGAAATCCTCAAGGCCAGCGATCGCATGGAAGGTTTGATCGATGGTCTGCTGACGTTGTTGCGCTCGGGACGTGCCGAGATGACCTGCGAAAATCTCGATCTGTCGACGCTGATCGAACTGGTCACTTATGAAATACGCCACGGAAAATACGAACGCGAAGTCCAATTCGAGGGCGAAGCCGGCATGAGTGTGTGGGGCGACGTACGCCTCATGATGACCGTGTTGCGCACGCTGCTCGGCAATGCGTGGAAGTACACCAGTCGTACCGAGAAGCCCGTCGTGCGCTGTTACACCGAGGAACGGAATGGCCATCGCTGGATCTGCGTGCACGACAACGGCGCCGGCTTCGACATGTCCCACGCGGATCGGCTGTTCAAACCATTTACCCGGCTGCATCTTCAGGACGAATTCATGGGCTATGGCCTCGGGCTCGCCACCGTGCAGCGCATCGTGCAGCGGCACGGCGGCGAGATCGAAGCTGTGGCTGCGGTCGGGAAGGGGACGACGATCAGCTTCTGGCTGAAGGGTCCGCCGGACTGAGCCGGCACCAATCTGGTGAATTCCGATTTGTTAGACACAGCGCACATTCGGCCGTCGAGATCGTGGTAGCCGGCGCAATGTCCTAGGGATTGCCATTTGTCAGAATGGCCGCCATGAGTGGCAAAAACCTCGGAATCATCTCGGCGCTCGCGGCCTTCACCGCGCCCGTGTTCGCCCAATCGGCGCCGGAAGCGGCCGCCCAGACCGCGCCCTATCTGGTCGATGCCGACAAGATCAGCACGGGCGACACCGCCTGGATGCTCACCTCGACGGCGTTGGTCCTGTTGATGACCCTGCCGGGCCTCGCGCTCTTCTACGGCGGCATGGTGCGCAAGAAAAACCTGCTGTCGACGATGGCACAGAGTTTTGCGATCGCCTGTCTGGTCACCGTGTTGTGGGTCGTCATCGGCTACAGCCTGGCATTCACCGAAGACTCGCCGTGGCTCGGCGGCACGACGCGCTTCGCGCTCGAGGGTCTGTTCTTCGCCAAGGGCGGGCAGGTCTCGGTCAGCCATCTCGCGCCAACCATTCCCGAATCCGTATTCATGATGTTCCAGATGATGTTCGCCATCATCACGCCCGCGCTGATCACGGGTGCGTTCGCCGAGCGCATCAAGTTTTCCTCGATGCTGGTGTTCATGGCGCTGTGGTCGCTGTGTGTGTACGTGCCGATGGCCCACTGGGTATGGTCGCCCGATGGCTGGCTCGCATCGCTCGGCGTGCTCGACTTCGCCGGCGGCACCGTGGTGCACATCAACGCCGGTGTCACCGGTCTCGCCTGTGTGATCATGCTGGGCGAGCGCAAGGGTTACGGCACCGATCCTATCTTCCCGCACAACCTCGCCCTGACCATCACCGGCGCCGCGTTGCTGTGGGTCGGCTGGTTCGGGTTCAACGCAGGCTCTGCGCTCTCGGCTGACGGCCGTGCGGGACTCGCATTCGCCAATACTCATTGCGCCGCCGCGACGGCCGCGCTCACCTGGATGGCGATCGAATGGGCGGCGCGCGGCAAAGCGAGCGTGCTCGGTATCGCCTCGGGCGCGGTGGCCGGTCTCGTGGCCATCACTCCCGCGGCGGGCTATGTCGGTATCGGCGCCGCGCTGGTCATCGGTGTCGCCGCCAGCCTCGGCTGCTTCGGCGCGGTGGTCGGCCTCAAATCCTGGTTCGGTTACGACGACTCGCTCGATGCATTCGGCATTCACGCGGTCGGCGGCGTCGTCGGCGCGGTGCTCACGGGCGTGTTCGCCTCGGTCGCCATCGGTGGTGTCGAAGGCAGCATCATGGCGCAGCTCATCGGCATCGGCGCCTGCGCGGCTTACGCGCTGGTGGTCAGTCTCATCCTGCTGATGTTGATCTCGGTGACCATTGGCCTGCGCGTCAGCGAAGAAGCCGAAGCGGCGGGTCTCGACGTCAGTACCCACGGCGAGAGCGTGGAGTAAAGACTGATGAGCGCCATGAACAGCACGGCGGACAGGTTGCGGCGCGCCACCGCATTGTGGCACGCCTATCTGACCATCACCGGCAAGCGTTTCGATCTCTCGCAGTTCCTGAAGGACACGGCGTTCGAGAAACAGACGCTCGACATCGCCCTCGCGAGCGGCGAACAGAAATTGATCGGGCTCGCGCAGGACTGGCTGCTCGGCACGGGTCAGGCCTTGCCGAAAGCCATGGGTGCGCGCGTTGCGCCGCCCGCAGGCGCCGCCCCCGTCAATGGGAATTCCGAGGCGCCGAAACTCACCCGCTATCTGCGCGGCGTCCGCTAACTCAGCGCGGCTGCTTCGCGCCCCGCTGGTTGAGCCAGGGAGACGTCGTGCTCCAGAAGATGACATTCACGCCGAGATAGTTTTCCGCGAAGTCGACAAACTCGTCGCGCGTGAATTTCTTGTTGGTCTTCGGATTGGTGTACGTGAGCGTGGGTTCCTGCACCGCCATCGCCACCAGGCTCAGTTTCCCCTTGTACTGATTGAGGAACGGGTAGGAATTCTTCATCTGAGTCTTTTTCCACGGCACGATGTCCGGGCCGCCCGCGCCGATACCGTTGGCCGCCGCGAATTCGAAGAATCGCGACATGTACTTGCGATCGTTCTCCCACTCGCAGGGCCAGAAGTTCGCGTACTGCACCACGTGTGATTTCGTGAAGGCCCGGCGCGCGACGCCGAGATTCTCGAGCGTGGCCGCGAAATACCCGTCGCAGGTGAAGCCGCTGCGTTTTTGCTCGGCAACCCGGTCGACGTCGGCGGACGTCTCGGGAAGATTGATGCCGTATACGCGCCCATCGAATTGGGCGCCCAGTGCCTCGAGCAATTTCTGAAAGCGCGCGCGCACGTTCGGATTCCACTGCATGGCGACCCAGCCGTGACCTTCGGGCTGGTTCTCGCCGGGGTTGTCCGCCTGTGGGGCGAGCCCACCGCGGTAGACCGGATCATCGAGAAGATAGGCGGGCAGGTTGCGATGGGCGATTTCGAAGAATCGATCCTGGATCTGGATGAAGAGTTTCTTGTGCCGGGCTTCGAGAAAGGCCAGATCGGTTTCGAGCTGGGAGAAGTCGTATTTGCCCGGTGTACCTTCGAGAGATTTCCAGCTGTAGACGATCTGCACGCCGCCGACGTCCGGCCGGTCGATGAGCGCGGCGAGCGGCTTCAGGTCGTCGGAACTGGTGTAGAGAAAGTTCTGCGGCGGTGCGGCATTCGCGCCGCTGGCCGCGACGCAGAGAATCAGGCCTAAAAGTTTGTGCATCGGTCTCTTCCAGAGGAAAGACGAAAAAAAACGCCGCGCAGAGCGCGGCGTTTCTTCAGAGCAAAAACAATTCTTGTTAAAGAATGGCTCTTACTTCGAGATAGAGCGACGGAACATCCGGTCGATCTTCTCGTTGGTCGCATCGCAGCAGGACTGCGAAGCTTGCGCGGCGGCCAGCGCCTGGTTGGCAGCGCTCTGCGCACCGCTGGCGGTCGACGACGCCGACTGGGCGGCGGCATTGGCCGAATCAGCGGAGCTCTTGGCGGCAGCCAAGTCCGAAGTGAGGCGGCTCACCTGCTGCTTGAGGTTTTCGACGTCGGCTTGCAGAGGCTTGAGGTCCTGGCAGCCGGCCAACATGGTGAACGCTGCAACGGCAGCAACCTTTAAAATCGCACTCTTCATAACGATCAATCCCCTTATTGGTGGTTGAGCAAGTCCGCTTTCCCTTCAATAAACAACGCAAGCGATGCGTAGTGAAGGTAGACGTCTATTAGGCGGGCGCAACTGCAACAAATCCGCGCGTTGTTTGCAACTGAAATCTGCTTCGTGTCGGCCCATGGCGACAAAGCAGTTGTCAGGCTGAGCTATTAGGGCAACTAACACGATTGACTCCATCGCGAGGAATTTTCCGCGCTGCGTTGTGACCGGGAATTCCGCTCACGCCGCCGCCGGGGTGTGCGCGGGAGCCGCACAAGTACAGGCTTTTCAGGGCTGTGCGGTAATCACCGTAACCTAACACTGGGGGCGCGGCCCACAAATGGCCGAGATCCAACGCGGCGCGAAAAATATCGCTGCCTGTTAGGCGGAGTTTTTTCTTCGGGATCGAGCGGGCTCCGAGCCGGATTACCGACGACACTCGCGGGGAAGTTTGGCGCGTGAGAATTCACTGTCTCGAAGTTGCGGTCGATTGCACGCTGCTTTTCCTGACGTCAGTGGCGGCTGCCCGGCGGTTTGTAGGAGAAACGCTGACAGAACATCGAGGCAAAATGCGCATCGTTGGAAGCGGGAATTTCGTCGAGCGTGGACCGACTCGGCGTCTCCACACAGGGTATTCACGCCGTCGCTCTCGAGCCCGTGGTCTAACAAGTCGCCGGCGCTGCGCGTGAATCGCTCGTGGCTGCACGGCGGCATCGGGTTTGCGGAAGCGGTTGTGGTGAGCGCCGACGATCACCCCATCGAAGTTGTTTTGGGTGCTTGACCTGGATAAATCCACAGTGTACAAATCCCCAGCCCTGATTCTTCTTTAAAGGAATCGTCATGTCCGATCTCACGCCACGCCAGACCGAAATCCTGCGCCTCATCCAGCGCCAAATTAACGAAACCGGCATGCCGCCCACGCGTGCGGAGATCGCCGGCGAGTTGGGCTTCAAGTCGCCCAATGCCGCCGAAGAGCACCTGCGTGCGCTGGCCCGCAAGGGCGTCATCGCGCTCGTGCCGGGCGCATCGCGCGGCATCAAGCTCATGGACACCATGCGCGAGCAAATGGGTTTGCCGCTCATCGGTCGTGTCGCCGCGGGTCGCCCCATTCTCGCCGAAGAAAACATCGAAGCCCGGCTCGACATCGACCCCAGTATCTTTCAGCCGAAGCCGCATTACCTTCTGAAGGTGGTCGGCATGTCGATGAAAGACGCCGGCATCCTCGATGGCGATCTCGTGGCCGTGCATCGCACTCCCGAAGTGCGCAACCGGCAGATCATCGTGGCGCGTCTCGAAAACGAAGTCACCGTCAAGCGCTACAAACAAGAAGGCTCGGTGGTGTGGCTGCTGCCCGAGAACGCGGATTTCGAACCGATCCGCGTCAACATCAAGGAAGACCCGCTCGTCATCGAGGGGGTGGTGGTCGGTGTGCTGCGGCGGGGCACTCCTTCGTCAAGAAATGGCCTGTCGTGATTCGCCGCCGCCTTCGATAAGAAAAGAGATCGTCCATGTTGTTAGGACTGCGCACCGGTATTTACCGGACCCCGGATATTGCCGCCGGCAAACTCTGGTACATGAAGTTCCTGGGATTCCCGCCGTACTTCGATCAGCCGTTCTACGTCGGCTTCAATGTGGGCGGTTATGAGCTCGGTCTTTCTCCTGATGCTGCCCAGTCCTCCGTCGGTTGTTATTGGGGCGTGAAAGACATCGTGACTGCGCACGCGCGGCTGCTCGAACTGGGCGCCGAGCCGCGTACCGATGTCCAGGATGTGGGCGAGGGAATTCGCGTGGCCGACGTGCTCGATCCTTTCGGCAATGTGCTCGGCATCATCGAAAACCCGAACTTCAGCTTGCCCAGATGAGCGCTCGATGAAAACAGCCAAAGGAAGTTTCGAGGTCACGGTGCAGCCGCTGCCGAATGTGGAAGTTTCGGGCGACGCCATGCTCGGGCGTTTTCTGCTCACCAAGAAATTCAGCGGCGATCTCGTCGCGGAGGCGCGCGGTCAGATGTTGTCCGCGGGCACCACCACTCAAGGCTCGGCGGGTTACGTGGCCATCGATCAGGTCACGGGCACACTCGATGGACGTGTTGGCAGTTTCGTGTTGCAGCACTCGGGCACGATGAATCGAGGCGCGCCGGGGTTGTCGATCACGGTGGTGCCCGATTCCGGTACAGGGGGGCTCGCGGGTCTTGCGGGCACGCTCATGATCGAGATTGTCGAGAAGAAACATTTCTACGAATTCGATTATTCCCTTCCCAGTACATAAAACCCGGTGCCAGCAGTCCTTCATTCATGCCAGCGACTGATCAACAACTTTCGCAGTTGCTCGCCCACCCGTCGGTGTGGCGCGGGCGCAGCCGCGCGGCGACGGAAACCCTGCCCACCGGTTTTGCGGCGCTCGATGCGGGGCTGCCCGGCGGCGGCTGGCCGCGCCACGGCCTCATAGAAATCCTCACGCCGCAACCCGGCGTCGGCGAGCTCTATCTACTTCTGCCCGTGCTGGCGGCCTTGTCGCAAGCATCCCCGGCACGCTGGTGCACCTGGATATCACCGCCGCACGAGCCGTTCGCCCCGGCACTCGAAGCCCATGGAGTGGCGCTCAGCCGCATGCTCGTCGTGCGCACGCCCACGCCGCTGTGGGCGCACGAGCAGGCGCTGCGTTCGGGTGCCTGCGAGATGGCGCTGGCCTGGCTGCCGCGCGCCAGTCCGCGCGCCGTGCGCCGGCTGCAGCTCGCCGCCGAGCAGGGCCGCGCGCTCGGCGTGTTGTATCGCAGCCAGCGATACGCCAGCGAAGCATCACCCGCCATGTTGCGTGTGCTGCTCGATCCCATCGCCAGCGGTGAGCATGGCGCGCGCGTGAGTCTGCTCAAGAGCCGCGGCGGCAGCCGCGAGCCCATCGTCTTGAAATGGTCCGCGGCGGCGGCGTGAGTTCAGCCGCATGCATCCCCGCGCGTACCGATTAGTTTTTCCGGAACCGGGGCAGAGGCGCACGCCGTCCGTTTTACGGGTGCGGTCGGCGGCGCCTCCGCCTTCGGGACCCGGCCCTTCCGATCAGGCGGCGCTCGCGCTCGAGCCGCGCGAGTTGTGGATTGCCGCGCACGTGCCGCAATTGCCGCTGCTCGCTTTACGCGCGGGTTCCAAAGGCGGGGGGAGCGCGCCCCTCGTGGTGGTCGATCCCGAAGATCACCATCAACACATCATCGACGCCGATGAAAACGCATTGGCGGCCGGAGTGTGCATCGGCATGACGTTGGGCGCGGCGTTGGCCGCGGCACCCCGCATCGAGCCACGTCCGCGTGATGCCGCACGCGAACTCGTTCTCATGCAGCGGCTCGCGGGTTTGGCGGCCACGTTCACGCCGCAGGTGTCCATCGATTCACCCGATGCCCTGCTGCTCGAAATCAAATCCAGCCTCGCGCTGTTTGGAGGTCTGCGGGCGCTGTGTCGCCAGTTGCGCGATGCCTGCCGTGCCGATCCGGTACTCGCGCAAATCCATGCAGAGCCGCGTTTCACGCTCGCGCCCACCGCCCTGGCGGCGCTGGTCGCGGCGCGCGCCGGCGCGCGTTGCTTCATCACCGATGTGAACGTGTTGCCCGCGCGGCTCAAGCCATTGCCGCTCAGCACGCTGCGCTGGCCCGAGCAACAAAACGCGCGCCTCGCCGCGATGGGGGTGCGCACGCTCGGTGAATTGATGCGCCTGCCGCGTGCCGGTTTCGCGAAACGTTTCGGTGTGACGATGCTGGCCGACCTCGACCGCCTGCTCGGGCGGCGCGCCGATCCGCGCCGCCGTCTCGTGCCGCGCGAGCGTTATCGCGGGCGGCGCGATTTCGATCACGAGATCACCGATCACGAACGCATCCTGCAGGCGCTGTCGCCCTTGCTGGACGAGCTCGAACAATTCCTGCGCGAACGCCAGCGCGGCATCACCGCCTTGTTGTGCCGCTTCCATCATTACCGTGCCGAGCCGACCCGTTGCGTACTGCGGCTCGCGGCGCCCGAGGCCAACGCTCAACGTTTGCGCTCACTGCTGCGCGAGCGCCTCGCCACCCTTGCGCTGCCCGAGCCCGTGCGCCGCTGCGACTTGCGCAGCGGGGCGCTCATGGAGCACGCGTTGACCAGCAAACCACTGTGGTCGCCCGGCGAACGCGGGCACGCCCCGGCGGGCGAAATGCCGGCGCTCATCGAACACCTGCGCGCCAGGCTCGGCGCGGCGGCGGTTTATGGTCTCGCGCGTGTTGCCGAGCATCGTCCCGAGAGTGCCTGGCGCGTGGCGGAACCCGCGCTCGAGGCGGCTGCGGCGCGTGTAACAGCCACAACAGCCGGCGGCGAAACAGCGCGCCGGCCGCTGTGGCTGTTACACGCGCCACAATTATTGGAATCGCAGCGCGGCCGGCCACGGCATCACGGCGCGCTCGAGTTGCTGGCTGGACCTGAGCGCATCGAAAGCGGCTGGTGGGACGGTGCCGATATCCAGCGCGACTATTACGTCGCCAGTGATGTGAGCGGCGCGCGTCTGTGGATTTACCGCGAGTGCACGCGGCAGAAATGCTGGTTCCTGCATGGGCTGTTCGGATGAATGGCGAAGCTCCCGCTTACGCGGAGCTGCATTGTCTGAGCAACTTCACTTTTCTGCGCGGAGCTTCGCAGGCGGAAGAGCTGGTCGCGCAGGCGAAGGAGCTGGGTTATGCCGCGCTCGCCATCACCGATGAATGTTCACTCGCGGGAGTGGTCCGCGCGCACACCGCGGTCAAGAAGATAGGCGGCGGCATCAAGCTCATCATCGGCGCGGAGTTCCGGCTGGCGTGCGGGCTGCGTTTGGTGGCGCTGGCGCTCAACCGGCCGGGTTACGCGCGTTTGTCGCGACTCATCACGCGCGGGCGGCGCGCCGCGGCCAAAGGCAGTTATGCGCTCACGCGCCACGACGTCGCGGAACTGCTGGGCGACGCGGGGACGATCGCGCTCTGGCTGCCCGCGCTCGAGCCGGATACGGCCGGGCAGGGCGAATGGCTGGGACAGGTTTTCGCGGGGCGCGCCTGGATCGCGGTGGAGCTCATGCGCGACGGCCGCGATCGTGAGCGGCTCGAAACCTGCCGCGCCCTGGGCGCCACTCATGCGCTGCCGCTGGTCGCTGCCGGCGACGTCCACATGCACCTGCGTGAACGGCGTCCGCTGCAGGATGCGCTCACCGCCGTGCGTCACGGCGTCACGCTGCGCGAGGCCGGCGAGCGCCTCTATCCGAACGGCGAACGCCACCTGCGCGAGCGCGCGCGGCTGGCGCGGCTCTATCCACCGGCGTTGCTGGCCGAGACGGTGAAAATCGCGGCGCTCGCGAATTTCTCGCTCGACGAGTTGCGCTACGAATATCCGCGCGAACTTACACCCGCAGGCGAAACGGCGGCTTCGCACCTGCGCAAGCTCACGCAGGCGGGCGCACGCAAACGATGGCCGCAGGGTATTCCGCCGCAAATGCAGGCGAAGATCGACTACGAATTGAAACTCATCGCCGATCTTTCGTACGAGTCCTATTTCCTCACCGTGCAGGACATCGTGAGCGAGGCGCGCCGGCTCAACATCCTTTGCCAGGGGCGTGGTTCGGCCGCCAATTCAGTGGTGTGTTATTCGCTCGGCGTCACCGAGGTGGACCCTTCCCGTGGCCAGTTGCTCATGGAGCGCTTCATCTCGCGCGAGCGCAACGAACCGCCCGACATCGACATCGATTTCGAGCACGAGCGCCGCGAAGAGGTCATCCAGTACATCTATCGAAAATACGGCCGCGATCGCACCGCGCTGACCGCCACCGTCATCAGTTATCGCCCGCGCAGCGCGCTGCGCGACATGGCCAAGGTGATCGGTCTCGACGCCGTGCAGGCCGAACGCCTGTCAGGCGCGATGCAGTGGTGGGACAACGCGGTGGATGAGGAACGCGTGCGCGAGGCGGGCTTCGAACCCGACAACCCGCAGGTCAAACGCCTGATGTATCTCGCCGGCCAGTTGCTGGGTTTCCCGCGGCACCTCTCGCAACACGTCGGTGGCTTCGTCATTTCGCAGGGGTTGCTGGAAGAACTCGTTCCCATCGAAAACGCGGCGATGGCCGATCGCACCGTCATCGAATGGGACAAGGACGACCTCGACGATTTGGGGCTCCTCAAGGTCGACGTACTGGGGCTCGGCATGTTGTCGGCGCTGCGGCGCGGGCTCGATCTCGTGAGTCATTTCCGCCGCAAACCTTGCGCGCTCGCCGACATTCCCAAGGAAGATCCACGCGTCTACGAAATGATCTCGCGGGCCGACACCATCGGCGTGTTCCAGGTCGAATCGCGCGCGCAGATGTCGATGCTGCCGCGGCTGAAACCCGCGGAGTTCTACGATCTCGTCATCGAAGTCGCGATCGTGCGGCCGGGTCCCATCCAGGGCGGCATGGTGCATCCCTATCTACGCCGGCGGCAGAAACTCGAGCCGGTCACCTATCCCAGCGAGGCAGTGGAGGGTGTGCTGAAGCGCACGCTGGGCGTGCCTATCTTCCAGGAACAGGTCATGCAGCTCGCCATCGTGGCGGCGGGGTTCACGCCCGGCGAAGCCGACCAGCTGCGCCGGAGCATGGCGGCCTGGAAACGCCGCGGCGGCCTCGGCCATTTCGAACAGCGGCTCATCGAGGGCATGCGCGAGCGTGGTTACGATGAAAGTTTCGCGCGCCAGATCTTCAGCCAGATCCTGGGTTTCGGCGAATACGGATTTCCCGAATCGCATGCGGCGAGTTTCGCGTTGCTGGTCTACAGCTCCGCGTGGCTCAAGTGTTACGAGCCCGCGGCATTCACCTGCGCGCTGATCAACAGTCAACCCATGGGTTTCTACGCACCCGCGCAACTGGTGCGCGACGCGCGCGATCACGGCGTCGAAGTGCGGCCCATCAGCGTCTGTGCCAGTGATTGGGACTGCACGCTCGAGCGCCGCGCGGACGACGAGCCGGCGTTGCGACTCGGGTTACGCATGGTCAAGGGACTGAGCGAGGAGGCCGCCGCGCGCATCTGCGTCGCGCGCGCGGCCAACGCGTTCGCGAGCGTGCAGGATCTCACGCGCGACACCGCGCTCGAACGGCGCGAGCTCGAGGCGCTGGCCGATGCCGGCGCGTTGCGCGAGTTGTCCGGCAATCGTCATCTCACTTTCTGGCAGGTGGCCGGCAGCGAACAGGAACTGCCGCTCGCGCCCGTGCCGCAACGCCCGGAAGGCACCCCGCTGCTTGCGCGCCCCACCGAGGGACAGAACATCGCGGCCGACTATCGTTCGGCCGGACTCACGCTCGGGCGTCATCCCCTGGCGCTGTTACGCGAGCAATTGGCGGCGGCGCGTATCGTCACCTCCGCCGATCTGCGCGAGTTGCCCCATGGGCGCGTGGTACGGGTCGCCGGCATCGTCACGGCGCGCCAGCGCCCGCAGAGCGCGGGTGGGGTCATGTTCATCACGCTCGAGGACGAAACGGGATTCGTGAATCTGATCGTGTGGGAACGCGTGTGGGAGCGCGCACGGCGCATCGCGAACGGTTCGCGGCTGCTCGAAGTTCACGGGATGCTGCAGAAGGAGGAGCTGGTGACCCACGTGGTGGCGCAGAGGCTCGTCGATCGCAGCTCGCTGCTCGGGACGCTGGTGACGTATTCGCGGGATTTCCGGTGAGCACGAAGAGATTTAAGAGCGGATCAAGAGGCGCGCTTCCCGCAGCCTCGTCAGCGCTCAAGGGAGCGCGCCCTTCGGGTGCCCGAATCCCGGGCTACGAAAAGCTACATTTTGAGAAATGGTTAGGCTGAAAGGCACTAGGGGCTTTTCGCTTTACGCCCGGGTTTCGGCGCGCTCCATTCGCGCTGACGAGGCTGCGGGAAGCGCGCC
>JBDTSP010000034.1:0-21535 GCA_039931065.1 Pseudomonadota bacterium
TTACAGGCGGCCATTATGCCCGCCTTTTGGGTTTGCCAAAGGGATAATCGCCAAATTTTTCCCAAAATTGGGACCAGTCGAAATAGCACTCAAACAGGGAAAAAACACATGAGAATCTCCGACGACCGTTATAGCCGCGACCGCCTGCGGCTCGACCTAGCTCTGCGCTTCATCCACCACGAGGCCCGGACGCATACCATTCGTATGTGGACCGGCCTAACCGACGATCGCATCCGCAAGCTCTACCGCACCTACCTGTACGAAGCGGACGGCTCGGGCGTCCCGCGTCATCGCGGCAAATCGCCGCGCCAGGCTGCGTTTTTCACGCGTTCGTTGCGTATGCGGCGCGAGGCGGCGGTATTCGCAAGCGTCAGCAGCCTGTTCGGGCTCATCACCGCGCAGGCCATCCTGCTCGAGCACGGTTCGCAGCCGGCACCCAACGTCGCGCGTGGCGCGTTGTTGTGCGAGGCGTTCGAGACCTACAGCGCGCTCGTCAACGAGCCGCAGATCTCGTTCGAACACGCCGTTTACCTGCTGGCCGCGCTGCTCGCGGGCGACGAACTGCGTGTCTCTCATTGCCGTGATTGTGCCGGAGTGCTGGTGACCGACCGGCTGGCGCTGCGCACGCCGCTATGCAACGACTGCGCAACCGTGAAGTTCACGCCCGGCGCGCCCGCTGCGGACGACGACGCGGCCACCTAGGCGCCACGCTCACCGCGCGGATGGTAGATTTGCGCGGTGAGCTTTCGTCCGACCCTCTTTTCCATCCCCTTCCTCGAGCGCCGCGCGGAATTGCGCGACGATCCCGGGTGGCTCGCCGCGGCGCAGGGCGATACGGCCACCCGCTACCTGATCGCGGCCGGCTCGACGCAACTGGTCGCGACGGGCGAGCCGGTGGAGATCGCCTTCCTGACGGGCGATCATCCGCTGGTGCTCGCGGCGGGCGAGGCGGACCTCACTTTGTTAGGCTGGTTCCGCGGTACACGCACGGTGCTGGTCGAGCTGCGCGATGCCGCGGCAGCCGCGCAGTTGCCATCGAGCACCGAGCTGCGGGAATTGCGACCGCTCACGCCGGCGCTGATGCCGGAGTCGGCATCGCTGCTGGCATATGCGCGAGCTTTGTCTCTCTGGAAGGCGCGTCATCGCTTCTGCGGCACATGCGGCGCGCCCAACCTGCCGGCGCGCGCCGGTCACGTGATGCGCTGCAGCCGCGAAGGATGTGCCAGCGAAACCTTTCCGCGACTCGATCCGGCGATCATCGTGCTGGTCAGCGACGCGAGCGGCGAACGCGCCTTGTTAGGCCGGCAGGCGTCATGGCCGGCTGGCCGCTATTCCACCATCGCGGGCTTCGTGGAACCCGGCGAAAGTCTCGAAGACGCCGTGGTGCGCGAGGTCGATGAGGAAACCGGCGTTCACGTGACGGACGTGCGTTACGAGTCCTCACAACCCTGGCCGTTCCCCTCCTCGCTGATGCTCGGCTTCCGCGCCGTGGCGCGTACGCACGAGATCACGCTGCGTGATGGCGAACTCGAGGATGCGCGCTGGTTCACGCGCGCTGATGTGGCGGCCGGCCACCCGGCACTGCCGCCCGCCGGCTCGATCTCGGCGCGGCTCATCGACGGCTGGTACAACGCACCGGCCGATCCGTCCGACGGTTAGGCCCCCGTGTGTTTGTTAGTCCTTGCGTGGAGAACCCACCCGCGCCATCGGCTCGTGGTCGCCGCGAATCGCGACGAATATCACGCGCGGCCAGCGGCGGCGCTGGCCCCATGGCGCGAACCCGCGGGTGTCATCGGCGGGCGCGATTTACAGGCTGATGGCGCGTGGTTCGCGGTCGATGTGCAACGCCGCTTCGGGATCGTCACCAATTTCCGCGAGTTCGGCCGCCGCCGGCGCAGCGCGCCGTCGCGCGGCGGGCTCATTCCCGGTTATCTCGCGCAGGACGAAACGCCAGGCGGTCATCTCCAGTCGCTCGAAACCGACGTCCCTGCGTACGCGGGATTCAACCTGCTGCTCGCGGACCGCGATTCGCTCTGGTACGCGTGCAACCGCGCCGATCAGTTCGCGCGCGAGCTGCCGCCCGGCATCTATGGCCTCTCCAATGAATTCCTCGACACTCCCTGGCCAAAGCTGGTGCGCGTGCGGACGCGGTTCACGGCGTTGCTCGAAGCGGATGCCGCCGCGGCCAACCCGGCGTTGGCGGACAGCTTGTTTGCGCTGCTCGCGGATCGCGAAATGGCACCTCCCGAGGCCTTGCCAAGCGGCGATTTGCCCCCTGAACTGGCCCGCAAACTCTCGGCGCCCTTTGTGCTGGATGAGACTTATGGCACCCGCTGCTCGACGGTCCTGACAATTTCCGCGGACGATACTGTGCGGATCGCGGAGCGCCGCTTCGACGCGCGCGGCGAATCGAGTGGTGAAACTGAACACGTGCTGAACGCCACGTCGCGAGCCTGATCGTCTTCTCATCCGCGCGCGGAACCCGCGCGCAACCCCGCGACTCTCATTAGAATCTCCGCCATTCCCCGCCCCAAAGCGGTGTCATGCCGACGTTGAAGAACAACTATTACGCGCGCCTTTCCGCACTCACGCTGCTCGCGTTGGGTATGGCGCAGTTTCCGGCGCCCGCCTGGTCCGGTGTCGTGGTCGAATTACACGGCATCGACGACGAACAAGGCATGCGCTCGAACGTGCTCGCCTATCTATCCTTCGAGCGCTACAAGAACTCCGACGACTTGTCACCGGAATTCGTCGAGCGTCTGCAGGAACGCAGCGAGCGCGAAGTGCGCGCGGCACTGCGCCCTTTCGGGTTCTACGAACCGACCGTCAAGTCGGAAGTGAAACGCGAGGGTAGTGGCGAAGAGCAGAACTACCAGGTCACGTTGACGATCACGCGCGGCGTGCCGGTGGTGGTCGAGAACATTGAGGTCAGCGTGGCGGGCGCCGGCGCGACCGACGAGCGTTTCACGAGGATCACCCGCGACCTGCCTATCCACCCGGGCGACCGCCTCAATCACGCCGACTACGAGAAGATCAAGGGCGACCTGCTGCGCACCGCGCTCAATTACGGCTATCTCGACGCCCGCATGATGCGCAACGAGATGCGCGTCGACCCGCAGGCACGGATCGCCAACATCAACATCGAATTCCAGACCGGCGAGCCCTACAAGTTCGGCGCGACCACGATCAAGCAGGATGTGGTCGACGACGCGCTGGTGCGGCGTTTCCTGCGATACCAGGAGAATCAGCCCTTCAATGCCGGCGAGCTGCTGCGCACCCAGTTCGCGCTCGACGACAGCCAGTATTTCTCGACGGTCGAAGTGTTGCCCGAGGAACGCGACCCCGAAACGCGCATCGTGCCGATCAGCATCAACGCGGAACCCAATCGCCGCAGTCGTTACTCATTCGGTGTGGGTTATGGCACCGACACCGAAGTGCGCGGCACCGCCGCCTGGGAAAACCGCCGCGTCAACCACAGCGGCCACCGCTTTCGCACGGAGATCAAGGCCGCGGCGCTCGAGCAGTCGATCGACGCGCGATATCTCGTGCCGATCGGCGATCCGGCGACCGAGCGCTTCACGATGCAGCTCACGGGCGGGCACGAACGCATCGCCGACTTCGATACACAATCCACCAATTTCACGCCGAGCCTCACGCATCTGCGTGGCTCATGGTTTGGCAACCAGAGCTGGCAACGCGTCACCTACGTCGAGTTGCTCGATACGCAGTCCGAAGACATCACCTCCGGTGCACGAGATGATCAGAAGCTGCTGATTCCCGGCATCAGCTTCGCGCTCGTTCCCAGGAACTACCTGGGTGAGGCGTTGTTCAGTCGCGCGATTTTTGCGGAGCTGCGTGGCTCGCACACGTCGCTGGGATCGGATTCCGACTTCCTGCAGGTTCGCCTGCAGGCCGAGCGTGTATTCGACATCGACCGGGTCGAGAAGAAGTGGCACCTGCTGCTGCGCGGCGACCTCGGCGCAACCGCCTTGTCGAAAGCCAGCGACCTCGCGCCGACGCAGCGCTTCTTTGCGGGCGGCGACCGTAGCGTGCGCGGCTTCGGCATCAACGACCTTTCCCCGGTCGAGCAGGCCAGGGACCGCAGTGGCGCCCTGCTTTTCAACGAAGACGGAACGCCGAAATACACGAAGGTCGGCGGCAAACATCTGTTCGCGGGCTCGGTCGAGATCGTGCGCGATCTGCCGAAGAGCTTCGCGGTCGCGGTGTTTGCCGACGCGGGCAACGCCTTCGACAACTTCGGCGATCCGCTCATGTATTCGGTCGGCATCGGCGTGCGCCTGCGCCTGCCCGTGGTCTCCGTCGGCATCGACATCGCGCAGGCATTGACCACGCCCGCCGGCAGCACCGACCGGCCCGGTCCGCGCCTGCACCTGAATTTCTCGCCGAAATTGTGATGAAGCGCCGCCTCAAGATCACAGCCCTGATCCTCGGGTTGTTGGCCCTGATCCTGTTGTCGTTCTTGGCCTGGGTGGTTTACACGGAGGCCGGGCTGCGTTTTGCGGTAGCGCGTCTGCCCGAGAAGCTGGGCAAGGTCACGCTCAAGGTCGAGAAGGTGCATGGCACGATCGCCGGTGGCTTCGGGGCCGAGTGGGTCGACGTCGATCACGAGCGCACCCATGTGCGCGTGGAGCACGGCCAGGCCAGCGTGAACATCTGGCCGTTGCTGGTGGGCCGCATCGCGGTGCGCGATGCCCGCGCGGACCTCGTGCTCATCGAAGTGAAGCGCCGGCTCACGCCGCCGCCCGACGCCGAACAGAAATTCCTGCCGCGTTTTCTGAGCATCAGCGCCGAACACGCGAATGCGATCGGCCTCGTGATCATCGCGCCGAACGGACGGCGCGTGGAATTCAGCAACGTCAGCGGTGCGGGCATCGTCGCCAGCAAGACGATCCGCGTGTTCGAAGGCAACATCATCTACGGCTTCCTGCAGGCACGCGCGATCGGCGAAGTGCGCGCGGCGGACCCGATGCTGCTGCGCGGCGAAGCGACCACGCGGATGATCATCGAAGGCCAGCCCGAATGGCGCGCCGATGCCAATTTCGACGGCAGTCTGGACAAACTACCGCTGACCGCGACGCTGCAGGAGCCCTTCCGTGCGGACATGCGCGGCGAGTTGCTCGAACTGTCGAGCAATTTCCACTGGACCGGCAAGGCGAACGTACACAACTTCGACCTGCGCGCCTTCGGCGCCGGCGGCGCGCTCGGCATCATCACGGGCCCGCTCGACGTCGGCGGCGAGATGAACGAATTCCATGCGCGCGGCCCATTGCTGGTACCGGGTCTCGGCGCGGGCCCCTTCGATCTCGTGTTCGAGGGCAACTACGCCGACCGGGTCGTGAATGCCACCCACTACTCGGTCACGCACCGGGCGACCGGCAGCTTTGCCTCCGGCCAAGGGACGATCGAGACCGCCGAAAACGGCCCCAAACTACTGCTGTACGGTGACTGGCGCGGGCTGCGCTGGCCACTGGCCGCGCGCTTCAGCGCGCAGACGCCGCAGATATTCACGAGCCCGGAGGGCAAGTATCGCCTCGAAGGGCTGTGGCCTTATGCGATCACGGCGACTGGCGAACTGATCATCCCGCAACTCGACCCGATGGCCGTCGCGCTGCGGGGCGCCTTGAACAAGGATCACCTGCAGATCGATCAGCTCGATCTCGGCGCATTCGGCGGTCATGCGCAACTGGCGGGCGAAGCACGCTGGACGCCCGGCGAGAGCTGGGCGCTGGCCGGACACGTCACGGGCTTCAATCCTGCCGAGTTGCGGCCGGGGTTCACCGGCGCGCTCGATTTCGATCTCAAGGCCAGCGGCGCGCCGTTCGGCGCCGACGGCGCGCTCGACGTCGCATTCAGCGATCTCAGCGGCCGCCTGCGCGGCAACGCGGCGAGCGGCAGCGGTCGCGTGCTGAACCAGGGCGACGACTGGACGTTCGAGAAGTTGCGCTTCCGCGCCGGCAATACCAGCGTCGCGATCGACGGAAGCCTCGGCGCGAAACGCGCGCTCGATCTCGATTTCACCCTCGATGCCGACAACCTCGCGTTGCTGGCGGAGGGAGCGCGCGGCGAACTGCACGCCAGCGGAAAACTCGGCGGAACGGCCGATGCGCCGATCATCAAGTTGACGGCGCAAGGTTCGGGTATCAAACACGAGGACGTGAGTGTCGACAAACTCGCCGCCCACATCGATCTCGACTGGCGGGGGCAGCGCGCATCTCACGCGGACATTGCGATCTCCGGCCTGGAAGTCGATCAACGTGCGCTCACGCAGTTCAACGCGACGCTCGATGGCCTGACTACCGACCACAAGCTCAAGGTGGATGCACTCGCCGGCAAGACAGGGCTGCACGTGTCTGGCAAGGGCGGGTTCGTGAACGGGGTGTGGAACGGCACGATCACCGACCTGTTCATCGACGACACCGAAAATCTCAATCTGCAGCTCGACGAACCGGTGGCGCTGATGGTGAGCGCCGCGGCCGGCAAACTGAACTCGCTGTGCATGCACGGCAAAATTGCCCGGCTATGCGGCGGCGGCGAGTGGACGCAATCCGGCTGGAACGCGCGCGCCGATGCACACAATCTTCCGATCAGCACTTTGACCGCGGGCCTCACTCCGAAGGTCGACTACCAGGGCACGCTCAACGCAACCGCCAACGTGAGCGGATCGGCCGGAGCGCCGTTCGTCGGCGACGCGCGCGTCGACCTGGTGGACGCGGCTATTCGCCACAAACTCGCGAGCGGGCGCACCGACGTAATCACCTTCGGCTCCGGGTTTGTCACTCTCAAGGCGGAGCCCGATCACATGAACGCCGAGTTGCGGCTCGACGCCGCGGCGCGCGGCCTGATCTCGGGCCGCATGCGCGCCGATCGCAATGGCGGCGGCATGATCAACTGGCCGATGCGTGGCCAGCTGCAGATGGCCACCGGCGAACTCGGCTTCATCACGCTGTATGTGCCCGACATCGATCGGGCCAGCGGCCACTTCGATGCGAACCTCAATTTCGACGGGACGGTCGGCGCCCCGAACGCCAGCGGCGTGATCAAACTGTCGCGCGCCGAGCTCGATCTCTACCAGTTGAACCTTGCGCTGCGGCAAGTCGAGATGGAAGCGCGCATCGTCTCCAACAATCTGGAGTTCACTTCCAACGCCCGCGCCGGCGCCGGCAGTTTCTCCAGCTCGGGGAAGATAGATTGGCGCGATAAACTTCCCTACGGCGACATCCGTCTCTCCGGTGAGGACCTGCGGGTGGTCGACGTTCCGGAGGCGCGCATAGATGCGTCGCCCGATCTGAACTTCCACATCGCCGGGCGTGAAATCCTGGTCAAGGGTGAAGTGAAAGTGCCGCTGGCGCGGATTCAGCCGGCCGATCTCACCAACGCGGTGTTGGCTTCGGCGGATGAAAAGCTGGTCGGACCGACCGAAGAGATCGAGAAGGATCCGTTCCTGGTCACGAGCGAAATCACGATGACGCTCGGCGAAAAGGTGACCATCGAGACCTACGGATTGTCTGGCCACCTGACCGGCAGTATCTCCGAGCGCACGTTGCCCGATCAGCCGAGCCGCGCCACCGGAGAACTGCAGGTGAAGGACGGCCAGTACACGGCGCTCGCCCGCAAACTCGACATCGAACGCGGGCGCCTCATCTTCAATGGCGGGTTGTTAGCCGATCCGGCGGTCGACATCCGCGCGGTGAAGGTGTTGCCCGACGTCAAGGCGGGCGTGAACGTGCGCGGCACATTGCGCGAGCCGCGGCTGACCTTCTTCTCGGAACCCTCGATTCCGCAATCGCAGATCGTCTCGCTGATCCTCGCCGGCAGCTCCCTCGAATCGGCGCAGCGCTCGGATCGCGCCGGCACCGGCGCCGCGGGCCAGGAAGTCGCCGGACAGGCGGCGGCGCTGCTGGCGGCGCAATTCGGCAGCAGACTCGGCATCCCCGACATCAGCGTCGAATCCGATACGTCGAACGACACCTCGCTGGTGCTTGGCAAATACCTGTCGCCGCGCTTGTTCGTGAGTTACGGCGTGTCGCTCACCGAATCCATCAACACCATCAAGATGCGTTACACGATCAACGACAAGTGGACCATCAAGACCGAGGCCGGCAAGGAACGCGCCGCCGACCTGGTCTTCACCATCGAGAAGTGAGCACGCTCGATCTGTTCGCCGGGGCTAACGCGGACGAGGCACTGATCCTCGAGCCGGGGATCTCGCTGCTGCGCGGTCTCGCGCGTTCGGCCGAGTTGATGCCGCTGATCGAATCGGTGTCGTCCGTCGCACCCTTCCGCCATCTGGTGACGCCGGGCGGCCAGACGATGTCCGTCGCGATGACCAATTGCGGGCCGGTTGGCTGGGTCAGCGATCGCAGCGGATACCGCTACAGCTCGCGTGATCCGTTGACCGACATGGACTGGCCGGCGATGCCCGAACCATTCGTCAGCCTGGCGCTGGACGCGGCCAGGCGCGGCGGCTTCCCCGATTTCGTGCCCGACGCCTGCCTCGTCAATCGATATTCGGCCGGCGCGAGACTCACCGCGCATCGCGACGCCGACGAACAGAACTACGCGCAGCCGATCGTCTCCGTCTCGCTGGGGCTGCCCGCGAGTTTCGCTTTTTACGGCCTGGTGCGCGGCGGCAAGGGCCGCAGCGTCGCTTTGAGCGATGGCGATGTGTTGGTCTGGGGCGGGCCCGCGAGGCTCGCGTATCACGCGGTGCGCCCGATCAAGCCGGGCAGCCATCCGGTCACCGGCGGGTTTCGCTACAACCTGACGTTCCGGCACGCCCGCTGACGGTAGTTAGTCCCGGGCATGCAGCATCCGGTAGAGCCGGTCGCCCTTGAAGCCGTAGTTTTCGCGCGCGTAGGCGAATTCCCAAAGCAGCGGCGTTGAATAGAGCACGGTGCCGACCCCGGTCGCGGGGTCGAGCGACAAGACCACGCTCGCGGTGCAGCCGGTATGCAGCCCATTGCCGACCGCGGGGCACCAGCGCCAGATGCTGAACTTCCGGTCGGCGATGTCTTCCGAATCGCCTTCGAGTGTTTCGATGATCACCCGGCCGCGGCGCAGGTAGCCCGCCGGCCGGCCGTACTTCGCCAGCAATTTTTCGACCATGCGATCGTAGTTGGTGACGTAGTCGTCCGGCAGCTTGCGCAGCTGCTCGCGGGTCTCGCTCTGGAACATGAACTTCACGCCGCAGAACTTGTTCAACGAATCGAAATTCGGCGGCGGGTCCTTCTTCTTGCGCCCCTGGTTCCAGTTCGCGCAAAACTGGTAGATGACCGGGTGGAGGACGACGTTTTCGGCTTCATCACCGAAGCGGAATCCCTGCCCGTCGATGGCGAACTCCGACAGCACGTAGTAGCCGCCAGCCTCGAAATTCGTGCGCAGTCGCAGAAGGGTCGCCTGGAAATCGCAGCCGCCGACGGCTCCCGAGATCTGCTGGCCCGCCGAGACCGGAACGCAGAAAAAGTCCTTCTGCGTCTCCAGGGCCCGCATCCACGCAGCGCCGACTCCGATCGGTTCGTTCGGCAGGCGATCGAAGCCGCTGCGCAAATCCCCCCATTTGTGGCCGGCGAACCCATCCGGCGGCACGTACTTCACCTTCGGCGGATTGGCGGCCAGTGCCACCTGTGCCGCAAGCAACGTGATGGCGAAGTTGACGAGGGAGAACAGGCGGGTTTGTTTCATGAATCAGTCGCCGATGGTAGTGAGGAGCGGTGAATCGTATATCGCGGCGGGCGAGATTACCGGTTCGCCGAGCGGTATGCGCGTGCCGTAACGCGCGCGCATCTTTGCCGCGACCACAGGATCGCGCAAGTCGAATTCGCGCAGCTTCTGCAATTGCCCGCTCTCTCTGCCGATGGCCCGCGAATACATCTTCCAGACGAGTTCCGGGCAATAGATTCGGCCGTCCGACCATTCAAAGCACAGATCATAAGGCTTGCCGGCGAACGTCTGAGCGGACGCGCGCAACCTGACCGTCTGTGCCTTAGTTAGCCCGCGCTTCGGGCGTTTCACCATGAAGCGCGTTCGTGCCGTCGCGGCAGCGGGGCTCCGCAGCAGACGCATTCACCGCCAGGCAGATCCACACCATAAGGAGGCGGACACCACTCATGCAGCGAACTCTACCCGCGGCGCCCCCGGTGTGCGCACCGGCCATCGACCGGTTTTTCTCAGGGTGCCGTTTCGACCTGATTCAGATACTCCGCGAGCTGATCGATCTGAACCGAAGTCAGCGACGAGAGGTTGCTGTGTTGTCCGGAGGGATTCGCCGTCGTCAACACATCGCGCAGTGTCGCGGCCGAGCCGTCGTGCAGGTAAGGCGCGGTTGCCCACAGGCCGCGCAGCGTCGGTGTGTCGATGCCATCGAGCAATCCGCCCAGACGTTTTCCTGAGGACGGCTTGATGGTGCCGACATTGTGACGCTGCCCATCGGTCATCAACGGACCGCTGTGGCAGGACTGACAACCACGCGCCGTGAACAACGCGAGGCCGGCGGTGGCGTTCGCGGTCATCGTGCCATCGGACTGCCGCTTCGGGCTGCGACCCGGGCTCGTCAGCGAATTCACGTATGCGGCGAGTGCATCCAGGTCGGCACTGATTCCGGCCTTCGGGAGCCCAAGCGGCGTGTTACGCGTGCCCGTGTTGAAATCGCCATTGGCCATGAAACCGGTGCCGCCGAAGAACTGGCGCATGTCGTGCTCGAAATCCTGCACTTCATCGAAGTTGCCGCTCCAGTGCAGCGGCGCCGATGCCTGCCCGCTTTGGCCACGCAGCGTCGCGGTGTTGCGCAGGCCTTCACCGCGATCGGCGAAATCCCACACCTGGCCGTCGCTGTCGCCATCGACGTGGCAACTCGCGCAGGCGATGTATGCGTCGAGACTCATGCGTGGATCGGCGGCGTTGTAGAAGATCTGTTTGCCCTTGAGCACCGCGGCACTGAGTTTCTCCGTCGCAACGGTGTTGACCTGCGCGAGACGCGGTAGCTGGTTGAGCGATTGATTCATGAGCGGCGCGCCGTCGAACACGCTGACCGTGCGCGCCATCAGATCCTGCGTGAACACGCGCTTGGTGACCGGGTCGATCGCAACGCCACCGGGCGCGAGCCCGGTGTCGTTGCGCGCGAGTTCCTGGCCGAGCTGGTTCAGCACGATGATCCGGTTGTTACCTTGCAGGGTCACGAAGGCCAGCGCGCCGGTCTCGCTCAGCGTGATTGCGGAAGGTTGGCTCATGTTGTCGAGATCGATCCGGCGGCTCTGCTGCTCCTGGCCGAGATTGAGGTCGAGCCTCGAGACGATGGCGCGGACCGTTGTTTCGAACGTGAGCGGATTTCCGTCGCGAAAGGCGCCACGCAGGATGTTGTCCTTCTTGGCGACCACCCAAGCGATGCCGTTGGCCGGATCGGCGGCGATTCCGGCGAGATAGTTAGGCAGGCCGCGCCCGCCGAGCGAGCCATCGGGGGTGTTGACCTCGAGCGGCAACTGCAGCGCCGCGGCGCTCACGAAAGCCGCGAGATCGACGCTGCGAACCGTGCCGGCGTTGCCCGTCGAAATGAACTGCGAGACCAGCAACTTCTTGCCATCCGCGGTGACGGCAAGTGCGCGCGGCGTCGTTCCGAGCGCGAGCGCGGCGCCGAGCGTCGAATTCGCCGTCGTGAATTTCTGTATCTGCGCCGTGCCTTGCAGCGCGAGGTAACCGGTTGCGCGGTCGGGCGCGAGCACCACGCTCACCGGAGCGGCGCCCCACGGCAACGTCAGCACTTTCACCGTGGCGCCGGTGGTGGCATTCAGCACCCACACGGTGTCGTCGTCCCGGCATGTGACCCACAGCTGGTTGGACGCATCGACGCTGACACTCATAGGGTGCTTGCCGACCGCGATCTCGTTCTGGATCGCGAGTGTGTCCGCGTGCAGCGCGGTGACGGTGTCGGTGTCCGGGTTCGCAACCCAGACGCGTCGCGCGGTCGAATCGATGGTGATGGAGCTCGACTGCGTCGGCTGTGCACTGGCCGCGCCCGCCACCGGAGTGTTCATCATCGTCGTGACTTCGGCGGCCGAAATTGCTCGATTGAAGATGCGCACCTCATCGATCCGGCCGGCGAAGTACTCGCCCCAGATGGCGTTGCCGCCGATGCGTAGTGGATTGGCCGAATTCGCCATGTTGCCGGTGGCGGCGACCGTGCCGGTCAATGCGCCATTCACGTACATGCGCAGGTTTGCGGCGTCGTACGTGACCGCAAGATGAGTCCACGTGTTGAGCGGCAAGGCCGCCGTTCCACTGGCGGCTTTCGCCGCGCCGCCGGCGAAACGCATGCCTTGCGGTACCGAGGTGTCCCCCGAGCCGTAGAGCGCGTACACCAGATCCGACGCGCTCTCTTTCAGGATCACCGTGCGCCAGCTGGCGGAACTGTTGGTCGAGTACACCCACGCCGACAACGTCATCCCGTTGGTCAGATCGAGCGTCGTGTTGTCGGGGATGTTCACCTGGCTGCTCGTGCCGTTGAACGTGAGCGCGCCGCCGAACCTGCCCGATGGGGTCCACGTCGCGTTGGCCAGGGTGCCCGTGTTGCCCTTGCCGGAAAGGTCCGCGGCCGTGGTGCCGCTGCCCGCGTCGAACGAGTAGGCGGCGACGAGGCCGGCGGGAATCTGCGCAACCGTGTTCAGAACGACGACGTTGACGCTCAATGACTGCGCCGTGTTGTTGGAGGTATCACGAGCGATCGCCGTCAACACGTGCGCGCCGTTCGCGACGGTGGTGCTGTCCCAGCTCACGGAATACGGCAAGTTCGTGTCCTCGGCGCCGAGCGCCACGCCATCGAGTTTGAACGACACGCCGGCGACGGCGACGTCGTCCACGGCATTGGCGCTGACCGCAAGTGTTGCGCTGACGGTGTTGCCGTCGCGCGGCGCTGTGATGACGACGACGGGTTTCGTCGTGTCCGGCAACACACTCGAGAACGAGACCGTGGTGGCATCGGAGCCTGTGATCGTCGAATCGTCGCTGCGCGCGACGAATCCCGCGAGCGTGTGCGCACCGGTTGCAACGCTTTCGATCTGCATTGCGCCGCTCAGCGAATTGACTCGCAGGTCCGGGCCGCTGTCGAGGCGGATGTAGACGTGATCTGCCTGGGCCAGGTCACCGGTGGTCGAGTAGCTGACGTTGATCGTCGTTCCACTGATCGTCGCGCCGTTGGCCGGCGCACTGATGGTCAGCCTGGGTGTATTGCTGGTCGTCGTGAACGCGACGACGCCCGCGTCGGAGCCGGTGATCTTCGACTGATCCGCGCGCGCGAGGTAGCCGGTCAGCGAATGCGCGCCGGCCGGGATGCCGGTGAGCTGCACGGGGCCCGTCAGCGGTGCATAGGTGATGGCGCCGCTATCTACCCGCAGCGCGACCAGGCTCGCCTGGCTGATGTCGCCCGCCGTGGTGAATGTCACGGAAATGGTGGAGCTTGCGATCGTGGCGTTGTTCGCAGGCGAGGTGACGGTGAGCTTCGGGCCGGCGGGCGGGCTGCTCAGGCTCATGTCGGTGGTGACTTCGGCCGCGGTGAGCGCGCGGTTGTACACGTGCGCTTCGTCGATGAGGCCGGCGAAGTACTCGCCCCAGATGGAATTGCCGCCGATGCGCAGCGCACCGGTGGAGGCGGTCATGTTGCCGGTGGCGGCCGCCGTCTTGACGAGCGCGCCGTTGAGATAAATGCGGATGTTGCTCCCGTCGTAAGTCGCGGCGAGATGGCTCCAGGTACTCACCGGGAGCGCGCCGTTGCCGACCGCGGTCTTGTCGGTGGCGTTCACGCGGATGTACGCGTTCGGCAGCGACGCGGTATCGGAGCTGTAGAGCGCGTAGACGAGCGCGGTGCCCGCTTCCTTGAGCATCACGGTGCGCCAGTTCCCGTTGGCCGACGGATTGACCCAGGCGGACAGCGTCATCGCACCGGTGAGATCGAGCGATGCATTGTCGGCGATGGTCACGAGGCCGCTGGTGCCGTTGAACGACGCGGCCTTGCCGGATTTGCCGGCCGTGCTCCAGCTGACGCCGGCATTGAGCGTGCCCGTGTTCGACTGGCCCGACGCATCGGCGGTCGTGGTGCCCGCGCCTTCCTCGAAGGAATAAGCAGCAACCAGGCCCGCAGGAGCGCCGCTGCCCGAGTTGCTGACCGTGACACTCACGGGTGCCGAGACCGTCGAGTTGTTAGCGGCGTCGCGCGCGACGGCCGTGATGACGTGTGAACCGTTCGTGGCGTTGTTGGTCGTCCACGAAATCGAATACGGCGCACTGGTGTCTTCCGCGGTGATGGCGACACCATCGATGCGGAACGTCACACCCGCGACCAACACGTTGTCCGCGGCGTTTGCCTGCAGCGTCAGCGTGCCGGTAACCGTCGATCCAGCGGCGAGACCCGCGATCGAAACGGTCGGCGCGATGGTATCGGCCTGCACCGTCACCGAAACCGTATTGGAGGCAACACTCTTGCTGCCCGCCGCGTCGACTGCCAGCACGAGGTAGTAGTAGGTGCCGGCGGCGCGGCCCGCGTCGGTGAACGAGGTGCCCGTGGTCTGGCCGGCGAGATTGGCGGCCGACGGCGTGAAGCCCGGAGTCGTGGAGCGATAGATTTCGTAGCGAACCACCCCGACGTTGTCGGTGGCCGCGGTCCACGTGAGCGTGCTGCTGCCGATCGTTCCCGTACCTTGCAGGTTGCCCGGGGCGGTCGGCGGCTCGCTGTCTTCGTAAGCCGCGGGGAAGCGTACGAATTTCGCGATTGAAGGCACACCCGCGTTGCTGATGAGGAACACCATGTAGTAACCCGGTGGCGCCAGGTTCGGATTCGACGGGGGAGTCACCTGGATGCCGCCCGCGACCACGCTGTACGTCACCGGTACGAAGCGCTGGTCCTGGTCGAAATTGTGCGTCGCCGCGCCGGGGCGGATCAGGTTCACCGCCTTGATGCCTGCGCCGTCCGGTGTCTGCACGAAGAACGGCGTGCCATATTTCACGAGTCCAGGCACCGACGTGATCGTCGGGCGCGCTCCCTTGAACAGGTACGGCGGCGAATAGATCTCGAGATTCGTCTGGTCGGTGCCGCCGGCAATGTTGCCCGAGCCGGAAACCGCCACACGTGCGTCCGGGAGCAACACCGCGGTCGAGTGGTAGATGCGCGCCTTCTGCGCCGGCGCCATCGTCGTCCAGGTCTCGGTCACAGGCGACCACAACTCCGCCTGCAGAACGCCGACCGAGAGGTTGGTCTCGCTCTTCTTGCGCGAGCCGGAAGTCACAAGCACCGTGCCATCCGCGAGACTGGTGAGATTGTGGAACGTACGCGGGTTCGCCATCGACTGCGTCTGCCGCCAGGCCGGGCTCGCATCATTCATGTTGAGCACGTAGCTGGTCGCAGTCGAGTCGGCGGTGGGCGTGTCGCCGTTGTTGGACGAGCTGCCGGATTTCATGATCCGGCCGGGCAGGTACATCACGCCGCTGCCGGCGTCGAGGTTCTGCGAGTCGATCGTGGTCCAGGTCTGCGTGGCGACGTTGAACGAGCGCGTGATGGTCGGCTGTTCGGTCGTGCCCGACTGCAGCAGCCGCCCGTCCCCCAGTAGATAGACCATCGGGTACTGCGGGATCGACATCTTCGCGCTGGGACTGGTGAGCTGCGTCCAGCTCTTCGCCACCGGATCGAATATCTCGGGGACTTCGACGAACACCGATTCGTTGTTCTGGGAACCGGAGAGGACGATCGCCTTGCCGTCGCCCAGCATCGTGAGCGTCGGATACCAGCGCCGGAAGGCCATGTCCGGCAGGCGTTGCCAGGTCTGCGTCACTGGGTCGAAGGTGTTGCTGTCGGCGATTCCGAGGGTGCCGTTCGCCTTGTCGTGACCGCCCGCCACCAGCAGGCGGCCGTCGGCGAGGTGCACGTTCGCCGAGCAGAAGATGTTGGAGAACGGATTCGGAACGTCGGTGATCGCATTGTTCGCCGGATTCCACAACTCGCCGTAGTTGGCTGCAGAGCTGAAATCCCCCGCCCAGAAGAGCGCCTGCCCCGTGTGCATCAGGTTCAGGTTCACCGCGACCGTCGGCAGCGGCACGATGGTCGGGTCCCACTGGCCGACGATCGAAGGATCGTTCGGGTTTACGATGTTCACCGTGAAGTTGCGCGTCGTCGCATCCGAGCCGGTGACTTTGGTGTGGTCCGCGCGCGCGAGGTAACCGCCGAGAGTGTGCGCGCCGGCGCTGACGCCGGTGAGCTGCGAGGTGCCGCTCAGGCCCGAGGTCGTCGCGACTTCCACGCCGTCGAGGATGAGGTGCGCGTGGTTCGCCTGGGTGAGATCGCCGCTCGAGAGGTATGCGACGGTCACCGTGCTGCTGGTGAGGACCGCATTGTTGGCCGGTGAGGAGAACGACAGCACCGGCGTGGGTCCCGCCGCTGTCATCGTGAACGTGATCGTGGGCGAATCGGAGCCCGTGATCTTGCTGTTGTCGGCACGCGCCGCGAAACCCTGGATCGTGTGTGCGCCCAGGCTCAACGCGTCGAGCTGCATCGTCCCCGAGAGCATCAGCCCGCTGAAAGGAGCGCCACCGTCGAGGCTGAACATGGCGTGGTGCGCTTCGGTGAGGTCGCCGGTCACGCCAAACGTGACACTCGCGGTAGTGCCGACGATGGACGAGTTGTTAGTCGGGGCGGTGATGGCGAGCGCTGGTGGCGGCGGGGCAACGGTCGTGAACGCAACCGCTGTCGCGTCACTGCCGTCGATCTTGGTCTGGTCGGCGCGAGCCAGCCAGGCGTTCAGCGTGTGCGCGCCGACCGCGATGTTGGTGAACTGGGCGCTGCCCGCGAGCGGCAAATAGCTGGGTGTGCCGCTGTCGAGCCGCACGGCGACGAAACCAGCCTGGCTCGTGTCACCGGAGGTGGTGTAGCTGACGTTGACCGTCTTGCTCGAAATCGTGGAGCCCGCGGTGGGCGCGGCGATCGCCACACGACCGGGAGTCGCGGTGCCGGTCATGTCCGTGCCGATTTCCGTGACGGTGAGGACGCGGTTGTAGACCTTCACTTCGTCGATGCGACCGGCGAAGTATTCACCCCAGATCGTATTGCCACCGATACGCAGCGGCAGGGTCGAGCTCGTGATCGAGCCGGTCCCGGTCTGCGTCGAGACCAGCACGCCGTTGACGTAGATGCGCAGCGCACCTGTGGAATAGGTCGCGGCGAGATGCGTCCAGGCATTCAGCGGCACCGAGCTCGTGCCACCGACGCGGCGGCTGGTCGAGCCGATGCGTACGTAGGCCGCAGGGGCATTCACGTCCTCGTCGGCATAAAGCGCGTAAGCCAGCTCACCCGGAATTTCTTTCATCAGCACCGTGCGCCACACGCTGCCCGCGGCGGTTGGATAAACCCACGCCTCGAGCGTCATGGCGGTTGTCAGGCGCAGCGAGGCAGCATCGGGAATGTTGACGATGCTGGTCGTGCCGTTGAACGACAGCGACTTGCCGTACTTGCCGGAAGTCGTCCAGGTGGCGTTGGAAAGCGTGCCCGTGTTGTTGTTGCCCGAAGCGTCGCTGACAGTGGTGCCGGCGCCTTCCTCGAAACTGTATGAAGCGACCAACCCGGTGGCCTGTGCGTGCACTCTCGCGCTGCCGAAGCAGAGCGCGAAAATCGTGACGAGACCGCAAAGCGTACGAAGGGTTGGCGCGAACTGGGCGCGAAATACGGAACGAGACACTGACAATCTCCTGGGTTGCGTCTCTTCATGACGCAAACGGAGCTGCGCACAGGACACTTGCGGGCAGTACACACGCACTGCCTAGCCAAAACCTTGCTGACCCCCGCTACGTCTGGTGATCTGTGAACTGATTCACAGCGCAATCAAGCCCTTGGGCGGAAGAGGCGCTGGTTTGGCGGAATCCGGGAAAGCGAGTGCTGTCTTATGATGCGCGGCTTCCGGAATGCCCCGCAGGAGCCGCCGTGCACTTTCTCCTCTTCTATACCTACGTCCCCGACATCCTCGAGCGGCGTGCGCAGTTTCGCGGCGCGCACATCAAACTCGCCTGGGCCGCCCAGCAGCGCGGTGAGCTGATGTTGGGCGGCGCCCTCACCGATCCGGTCGATATGGGCGTGCTGCTGTTTTCCGTCCCCTCGAAAGATGTCGTCGAGAAATTCGTGGCCGAGGATCCGTACGTCCAGGGCGGGTTGGTCACTCAATGGTCGATCCGCAACTGGATGACTGTCGTCGGGGACGGCGCGACCAACCCGATCCGGCCTGACGCGTAACCCAGGCGCAACGCCGCACATATATGAGTGTCGCCGGGCGTCACGGACGTCGCAAAGCGGTCTTGACGCTTTCTGCATTTTTATGCAACATCCGCGCTCTTTATTCACGGGTGGATTGACTTCCATGCTGACCGACCATCACCGCGAGGCGCGTCGTACCGCCATCGTTCGCCTGCTGCGCAGCTCCCCCGTGCGCCGCCAGCAGGAGCTCGTGCGGCTGTTGAAGCGCGAGGGTCATGCGGTCACACAGTCGTCGATCAGTCGCGACCTGCGCGAGCTCGGCGTCATGAAGGCCAGCGACGGTTACATCCTGCCCGACACGGCGGAGCTGTCTTCACGCACCCAGGACAAGTTTTCGGCCGTTGCGTCGTTTGTCCGCGAGGTGCGTACCGCGGGGACGTCGATCACCGTGGTGAAGACCACGATCGGCTCCGCGGGCAGCGTCGCCGCGGCGATCGACAAGGCCGGCTGGGATGAAGTCGCCGGCACGGTGTCGGGCGACGACACGATTTTCATCGCCACCGCCGACGCGCGCGCTCAAGGGGCGGTGTTGGCGCAGTTGCGCCGTGCTTTTGGAGTCTGAATAAAAATGCCTGCCGAGAAGAATTCATCCCCCATCGTGCTTGCCTATTCCGGCGGCCTCGACACCTCGTTCCTGGTGCCCTGGCTCAAGGAAAACTATGGCCGCCCGATCATCACGGTCACCGTCGACACGGGTGGCATCGACGCCGCCGGTGCGAAGACCCTCGCGGAACGGTCGCAGGCGTACGGCGCCATCGCGCATCACCAGATCGACGCGCGCGCGGATTACTTCGAGCAGGTGCTGCGTTTCCTCGTCATGGGAAACGTGCGCCGCGGCCAGCTCTACCCGCTGTGTGTGGGCGCCGAACGCGTCATGCAGGCGCAGCAGATCGCGCTGATGGCGCGGAAGCTCGGCACGAACTCCATCGCGCACGGCTGCACGGCGGCCGGCAACGACCAGGTGCGCTTCGAAGTCGCGATGCGCACGCTCGCACCGGAGCTCGAGGTGATCGCGCCCGTGCGTGACAAGGCCTTCAAGCGTCAGGAAGAGCTGGACTACCTGACCGCGCGAAATCTGCCGCTGCCGCCGTACGGCGCGGCCTATTCCATCAATCGTGGCCTGTGGGGCGTGACGATCGGCGGCAAGGAAACACTGACGTCCGAAGGCAGCATTCCCGATTCCGCCTGGGTGTTGTCGAAGGATGCATTCACGAACCCGCGTGCGCCCGCCAAACACACCCTTCATTTCGAGAAGGGCCGGCCGACCGGCATCGACGGCAAGACGATGTCGGCGGTCGACGTGGTCGAGCAGTTGGAAACCCTGGGTGCGCCTTACGGCATCGGCCGCGGCATCCATCTCGGCGATACCATCATCGGCACCAAAGGCCGCGTCGCATTCGAAGCACCCGCCGCCGAAACGCTGCTCACCGCGCATCGCGAACTCGAGAAACTCGTGCTCACGCCGCGCCAGCAACGCATCAAGGAATCGCTCGCGGGTCCGTACGGCGACTGGGTGCACGAAGGCCAGTTGCTGGACCCGGTGTGCCGCGACATCGAAGCGTTGTTCCTGTCTTCGCAGGAGCGCGTCACGGGCAAGGTGCACGTGTTGTTCCGCCCCGGCAGTTTGTTCATCGAAGGCGTCGAGTCACCACATTCGCTCATGGCCGTCTCCAAGGGCGTGTATGGCGAGTCGCATGGCGAGTGGACGCCGCAGGATGCCCTGGGCTTTTCAAAGATTGTTTCGCTCACGGGCATGTTCCATGCCCGTGCGGGAGGAAAGTGATGCGTACGGTAGTCGTCGACAAGATAGCTTCGGTCACACAAGCCTGCGGCCTCGGCAATGAAGTCCGCGTCGCCACAGACAACATTCCCGCCGAGGAAGGCGTGGTCGTGGTCGTGGAGATCCTCTCCAACAAGTCGACCTACAACACGCTCGAACTCACCAGCGGGCGCATGGCCAAGGTTGGCAAGGGCGACATCGTTGTCGGCGCGCTCGGTCATCGCAAGGCGCTGTTCGGTTATTCAGGTCACGTGCCCGAGAGCGTCAAACCTGGCGACATCATCCAGATGCTCAACATCGGCGGAGTACTCGGCATCGTCGATTCGGTGAACCCGGACAAGGGCAAACCCTTCGACTGCCGCGTCATCGGCGGCGTGCTGCATTTTCCGTACCTCGGCGAACGCATCGGCGTGCCGGCGCGGGTCGGGTACCGCAAGTTCGATCCGGACGCGAAGCTGGTCATCGACAACGTGCCAGTCGTGGCGCTGGCCGGCACCTGCATGGAGGCCGGCAAGACCGCGGCGGCCGCGGCCATCATTTCGCGCATGCGCCATCGTGGCCTCACGGTCGACGCGTTCAAGGCCACGGGCGTTTCCCTGCGCCGCGACATCATGGCGTTCGAAGACGCTGGTGCCCGCAATACGCTCATTTTCACGGACTTCGGCATCGTTTCGACCACGCGCAAGGTGGGTCCCGCGCTGACGCGCACGATGCTGACGGAGCTGGCGGAGAAAAAGCCCGACGTCATCGTGTTCGAACTCGGTGACGGGTTGTTAGGTACCTACGGCGTGGACTCGATCCTCGAGTGCGAAGACCTGCGGAAGGCCTTCACGGGCGTGGTGCTCTCGGCCAACGATCCGGTCGCGGCTTATGGCGGCGTCGACATCCTGCGCAAGCGGTACGGCATCGAGCCGGTCGCCGTCACCGGGCCGGCAACGGACAACGACGTGGGCGTCTCGATCATCCGCGATCAGCTCAAGGTGCCCGCGTTCAACGCGCTGGCGGCCGGCGCCGCGCTCGGGGACTCCATCATCGAGTCGGTCGGTCTCAAGCAGGCGCGCCCGCTCGACCGCGTCGCCAGCGAGTAGTTCGGCCCTCATGAACAGCTCCACACGCATCCCGGCCATCGTGCTCGGCGGCACCGGCTACGTTTCCGGCGAACTGCTGCGGCTGATCCTCGGCCATCCGAATTTTGCGCTCGCGGGCGTGATGTCGGACAGCTCGCCCGGCGAGCTCGCGGGCAAGTCGTTTCCGCACCTGGCGGGCAGCCTCGGTGACACGGCCTTCAAATCGCAGGCGGACATCGCTGCGCTGATCGCGCACGAACCGACCTCGGCCGTCTTCTGCGCGGCGCCGCACGGCGCCGCCGCGGCGTTGATCGATACGCTGCTCAAGGGCGCCGAAGCCGCGGGCACGAAGCCGCGTTTCGTCGACATCTCGGCGGATTTCCGCTTCGCCAC
>JBDTSP010000035.1:0-18639 GCA_039931065.1 Pseudomonadota bacterium
CGCAAGGGCCTCATGATGTACGGCCAGATGACCGCGGGCTCGTGGATCTACATCGGCTCACAGGGCATTGTGCAGGGCACCTATGAAACCTTCGTCGAGATGGGCCGCCAGCATTTCGGCGGCAACCTCGCCGGCCGCTGGCTGCTGACCGCGGGACTCGGCGGCATGGGCGGCGCGCAACCGCTCGCCAGCGTGATGGCCGGTGCGTCCTGCCTCGCCATCGAATGCCAGAAATCCCGCCTCGACATGCGGCTCCGGTCCGGTTATCTCGACCACGCCACCGACAACGTGGATGAAGCGCTCAATCTCATCGAGCGATCCTGCGCGGACCGGAAACCCGTCTCGGTGGGTCTGCTCGGCAATGCCGCGGACCTGCTGCCCGCGCTGTACAAGCGCGGCGTCCGTCCCGACCTGTTGACCGACCAGACTTCAGCACACGATCCGGTCAACGGCTATCTACCGCTCGGCTGGAGCGTCGAAAAATGGATCGAATCCCGCGCCAGCGATCCGGCCGGCACCGCCCGGGCCGCCAAGGCGTCGATGGCCGTCCACGTGCGTTCGATGCTCGATTTCCAGAAGGCCGGGGTGCACACGGTCGACTACGGCAACAACATTCGCCAGGTTGCGCTCGAAGAAGGCGTGAAGAATGCGTTCGACTTTCCGGGGTTCGTGCCGGCGTACATCCGGCCATTGTTCTGCCGCGGCGTCGGTCCCTTCCGCTGGGTCGCGTTGTCCGGCGATCCCGATGACATCGCGAAAACCGACGCGAAGGTCAAAGAGCTGCTGCCCGACGACCAGCATCTGCATCACTGGCTCGATATGGCCAGGACGCGCATCAAATTCCAGGGCCTGCCCGCGCGCATCTGCTGGGTGGGCCTGGGTGACCGTCACCGGCTTGGGCTTGCGTTCAACGAGATGGTTGCGCGTGGCGAGCTGAAAGCGCCCGTCGTCATCGGCCGCGATCACCTCGATTCAGGTTCGGTCGCCTCGCCCAATCGCGAGACCGAGGGTATGCGTGATGGTAGCGACGCCGTCTCCGACTGGCCGCTGCTCAACGCGCTGCTCAACACCGCCTCCGGCGCGACCTGGGTGTCCATCCACCACGGCGGCGGCGTAGGCATGGGCTTCTCGCAGCATGCGGGTGTCGTCATCGTCTGCGACGGCACCGCAGCCGCGGCCAAACGTATCGCGCGTGTGTTGTGGAACGATCCGGCCAGCGGCGTCATGCGGCATGCCGATGCGGGCTACGACCTCGCGCTGACGGCCGCGCGCGAGCACGGGCTCGATCTACCGGGCATCCTGCCGCGTAGTTAGGGAACGATGACGCGGGATGAAAGCGTGCGCGGTTGTGACGGCGACCCGTCGATGAACTCGCGCAGCGCCGTGATCAATCCCTCGCTGGCATAAGCGCCGATCCGCTCCTGCGCCTTGAGTTCGCCCAGGCGATCCAGGGTCCGCGCGAGCTCAGCCTCGTCCAACGCTACCGTGATCTTGCCGAGCGCGGCCAGCCGGCGCGCCGTGGCCAGCTGGTGCTCGTTGCGATGCTCTTGCAGCGACGCACGCCGCGGCATCACGACGATCGGCTTCTGGAATTGCAACGCCGACAGAATGGTCCCCATGCCGGCATGCGAGACGATGACGTCCGCTGACGAAAAGCGCCGCTGGAATTCCGCCGGCTCGATGAAGGTCTTGTAGCGGATGTTGTGCGGTCGCTTGTAGCTGTCGCCGATCTGCGCGAACACATCGGCGCGTTCCGTGCGTCCCGCCCATTCGTCCACTACGTCGATGAGCCGGTCGAAAGGCAACTCGGTACCGACGGTGACGAAAATCATAGGAGCACGCTGCCGCTGTAACTCGGACCGCCGGGGGCCGCCAGATGCGGCCATTGCGTCAGCCACAGATCCGCATGCGGACCCGCCTTGCGACCCGACAGCGACAACTCGTCCACGTTGGCGACGCTATCCACCCAGACGGTGCGCGCGCGCACCCAGTTGCCGAATCGGATAGCGAAATATCCGGGCGCCGCGCCGGTGCTGATGACGACATCGGGCCGCTCGCGCAGGATCAACACCAGGATTTTCCAGCAGCAGCGCAACAAGGCAAGGCGATCCCAGCGGCTGGCGTCCGGGATGGTGGCGAATCGGGCGCCGGGCACGTCCGCCCGGTAGCCATCCTTGACGGTCGCATAAATCACATCGCACCCTTCCAGTGCCGGCCGCAGCCGCAGCAGTTGCACCCAGTGCCCACCGCCGGAAGCCAGCGCGAGGACTTTTGTTTTTTTCGCAGTTGTATCGACCGGGGTCACGAGCTCTCCCTGAGATGGCTGCACGATAACGTGCGTCGGGAATTCGCAAACCTCGTGAACCGGGAAGTCACACGTACGAATTCAGGTGAATCCCCGAGCGTGTTGTCTGACAAAAACGCGGGCCCGGATTATGGAACGGCCCGCGCCCCCATGTATCCAAGAAATGAACTCAAGATCCAAGGAGCAGACGCATGGCCTACATCGACGGATTCGTACTCGCGGTCCCGACCGCCCGGAAAGACGACTACCGCAAACACTCCACCAACGCCGTCAAGTTCTTCAAGGAGTTCGGCGTGACCCGACAGGTGGAAGCCTGGGGTGACGATGTGCCCGCGGGCAAGGTCACCGATTTCCACCGTTCGGTGAAGGCCAACCCCGATGAGACGATCGTCTTCTCGTGGCTCGAATATCCCGACAAGGCCACGCGTGACGTAGCCAACAAGAAGATGATGGACGATCCGCGCATGAAGGAGATGGGCAGCAATATGCCCTTCGACGGTCAGCGCATGATCTTCGCGGGATTCACGCCCATCAACGACAGCGGCAAGGCCTCGAAGATGGGCTACCTCGATGGCATCGTGACTCCCGTGCCCGCCGGCAACAAGGATGCGTACCGCGAGATGGCGGACAAACATGCCGCGATCCTCAAGGAATACGGCGCCACCCGCACTGTCGATGCCTGGGGCGACGACGTCCCGGACGGCAAGGTCACCGACTATAAGGGCGCCGTGCAGGCGAAGCCCGACGAGAAGATCGTCTACTCGTGGGTCGAATGGCCTTCCAAGGAAGCGCGCGATGCCGGCTGGCAGAAAGCCATGGAAGATCCGCGCATGAAGGGCATGAAGATGCCGTTCGACGGCCAGCGCATGATCTACGGCGGCTTCGCCCCGATGCTCGATCAATAAGTCGAAATCTGGCGAGCCACCCGCGGATTGCGACGCACAGTTCCTGCAGACGCGGCGGGTTGCTCAGCAACCGGTCGAGGAGGGGCGGCAGTTCCTTCTCGGCCAGCCTGGCCGCGGCCCCTGCCCGTCAGCATGATGGCGGACGTCTGCGGCGCACGCTGGTTGACGCCCTAACTACCCTATACAGTACCGACGGGTCCGCCTTGCTGGGGATGCACCCGCGACCTTTAAGCTCGCGGCATGCCCAAGACCACCGCCACCCTCTTCATCGAATGCCGGCGATGCGGCCACAAGGGCCAACGCGAAGTGACACAGCTGCCGCTGCCGGCCAGCGCGCGCTGGCGTTGCACCCACTGCAGCAATCGCGAGGCCAGCTCGATCAAGGTCTGGCACACCGGCGGCTCGTCGGCCGCGCGGATCATTTCGTTTCCGAAGGGAAAGCGCAGCCACTGAACGAGACCTCGCGTACAACAGGTCAATAGATCTGGCGTGCGCGGCGCAGGGTCTCGCGCCCCATCGTGAACAGCACGATGAACGCGCCTAACATCCCGCCGAGATGCGCGAAGTGCGCGACGCCCTGCTGCGTGCCGAACACGCCCTGCATCAGTTCCAGGGCGCCGTAACCCGCGACCAGCACCCAGGCTGGCATCGGAATCGGTGGAATGAGCAGCATCACGCGGCGCCGCGGGAACAACATGCCGAACGCGAGCAATACGCCGAACACACCGCCCGAGGCGCCGAGGGTCGGAACGATGCCGTCGGCCGTATGCATCGAGACGACGATGAGCTGGACGATGCTGCCGGTCAGCACTGACGCGCCGTACAGCCACGCGAACGCGCGCGAGCCCATCACACGCTCGACATCGCCGCCGAACTGGTAGAGCGCAAACATGTTGAGCGCGATATGCGGCAGGTTGCCGTGCAGGAACCCCGACGTCACCAGCTGCCAGGGCTTGAAGCCGACGGTGATGTCGCCGTCGTGGAACTCCCCCCACGGCCACAGCGCGAAATTGAACAACATCGTTTCGGGAAAGAGCTGCTGCAAACCGTAGACGATGATGTTTGCAACGATTAGAAAACCGACGACGGATTTGATCTGGAACAAGTTTGTCAGGGCCTTTTTTTGAATTCGACGTCGAAGCGTGCTTCGAGCGCGGGATGGGTGCCGCGAATCCGGTCCACCACGGCCTTCGCCCAATCGAAATAATCGCGCTTGCGTTCGACCGACCAGCCAGCCGGCGGCGCGCCCTCGATGTCGCTGACGTTGGCGATCTTGTCGGCCAGCTTCACCAGCTTGGCGGCGCGGCTCAGTTGCGCGGCGTGATCGATCTGCGCCTGCTTGCGCTCGAGTTTGGTCAGCTTCTTGTCGTCGGAACATTCGGCGACGACGCGCGCGATCTCGTAGCCGAACACGATTTCGATCTCATCGAGCGTGGTGTCGGTGTCTTCGATGGTGTCGTGCAGCAACGCCGCCGCAAGAATCTCCGGATCTTCGACATCCGCCTGCACCAGGATGTAGGCGAGCTGGATCGGATGGTTGATGAACGGCGTCTCGATGTCCTTGCGCCGTTGCTTGCGGTGTTTTTCGGCGGCGAATGCGGCGGCCTGGAACACCGTTTCCATGTGGGTGGGCATGACGCCTACCCTACCGGAACAGGCTGTCCGCCGCGAGACGGCGCATGAGCCGTGGCGCTGTTGAGAATTCCTTAACGAGGCGTTCGTACAACTCATCTCGCGGACCCCGCGCGCATGCGAGCCTTTCCCGGTCGATTCGGGCCTCTACTCCATAAGGGATAGACGCCGCCCCTGCAATTGAGGTCATACGTGCGCCCCGCCCGGTGAATATCTACCGCGGACGATCAAGCACAGGATGCTCCTCACAAACCCCGGGAGATTTCCTCGTGAAGCATTCGTTCAAGTTGTCCGCCATCGCCGTGCCCCTCATCGCTTTCGGTCTCGCCGCCTGCGCGCGCAACGAGGCCGCCGAAACTCCTCCCGCCCCGCCCGCGGTTCAGGCCTCAAAGGTCATCTCGAAATCCATCACGGAGTTCGACGAATTCACCGGCCGTTTTGAGGCTGTTGAAAGAGTTGAAGTCCGCCCGCGCGTTTCGGGCTACGTGACGGCGACGCGCTTCGAGCAGGGTCACGAGGTCAAGAAAGGCGACATCCTTTATGTGATCGACGCGCGCCCGTACCAGGCGACTCTCAAACACGCGCAGGCCGAACTGACCCGCGCCCGCACACAGCTCGCATTGGCGCAGTCCGAACAGGCGCGCGCCGGCAAGCTGGTCGCGGCCCGCGCGATCTCGCAGGAAGAGTTCGACGCCCGCACCTCAGGTAATGAGCAGGCCGCTGCGAACCTCGAGGCTGCCAAGGCCGCGGTGGAATCCGCCGCGCTCGACCTGTCGTTCACCGAAGTGCGTTCGCCGATCTCGGGTCTGGTGGGCCGCGCGGAGATCACCGCCGGCAACCTGGTGGCCGCGGGCCAAACGCAGCTCACGACGGTCGTCTCGATCGATCCGATCTACGTCTCCTTCGACGGCGACGAGCAGGTCTACCTCAAATACGTCGACATGGCGCTGCGCGGTGTTCGCGGCAGCTCGCGCACCACGCACAACCCGGTCTGGGTCGGGCTCGCGAACGAGTCCGGTCATCCGCATGAAGGCGCGATGGTGTTCCTCGACAACGAGATCGATCCGAACACTGGCACGATTCACGCGCGCGGATTGTTCAAGAACGAGGACCGCCGTTTCACGCCGGGCATGTTCGCCCGCGTCAAACTCATCGGCAGCGGCGAATACGACGCGCTGCTGATCAACGACAGCGCGGTCGGAACCGACCAGAGCGTGAAGTTCGTGCTGAAGGTCGGCACCGACAGCAAGGTCGAATACGCGCCGGTGAAGTTGGGCCCGCTGGTCGACGGCCTGCGCGTCGTCCGTGAAGGCCTGAAGGCCGACGACGTGATCCTGGTCAAAGGCCTGCAGCAGGTGCGCCCCGGCATGCCCGTGACGCCGCAACTGATCGCCATGGGCGAACCCCACCGCGGCGGCAATTCCCTGGTAGCGCAGAACTAAAGGGAACTGGCGGGGACGGGCTCCGATGGGGACTGGCTCCGATTTCGCCTCGAAATCGGTGCCTGTCCCCACTCCCCACCCCCCCTCTCTCCCCACCCCCATCGCACCCGCTCCCAGCACCAGCCTCGATCCCCCCCGGACTCCCCCCATGAAATTCTCCAGCTTCTTCATCGACCGCCCCGTATTCGCCTCGGTCCTGTCAGCCTTCATCCTCATCGCAGGCGGCATCGCCCTCTTCAAACTACCGGTCAGCGAATACCCCGAGGTAGTGCCGCCCTCGGTCGTGGTGAGAGCCGCGTACCCCGGCGCGAATCCGAAAGTGATCGCCGAAACGGTGGCCGCGCCGCTCGAGCAGGAAATCGTCGGCGTCGAGAACATGTTGTACATGTCCTCGCAGGCGACGATGGACGGCACGCTCGCCCTCACGGTCACCTTCCGCATCGGCACGGACATCGATCGCGCGCAGGTGCAGGTGCAGAACCGCGTCGCCCAGGCGCTGCCGCGCTTGCCGGAGGACGTGCGCGCGATCGGCGTCTCCGCGCTCAAGAGCACGCCATCATTCCTGATGGTGGTGCATCTGACCTCGCCGGACGGTCGCTACGACTCTCTCTATCTACGCAACTACGCGACCTTGAACATTCGCGACACGCTCGCCCGCCTCCCCGGCGTCGGTGACGTGCGCATCTTCGGCGCCGGCGACTACGCCATGCGGGTGTGGCTCGATCCGCAGAAGATGTCGGCGCGCGACCTGACCACCGGTGACGTCGTGGGCGCCATCCGCGAACAGAACGTACAGGTGGCCGCGGGACAGATCGGCGCGCCGCCCGCGGTGGGCGCTGAATTCCAGCTCGCCCTGAATGCCAATGGCCGCCTGGAGAACGAAGAGCAGTTCGGTGAAGTGGTCGTGAAGACCGGCGCCAACGGTGAAGTGGTTCGCCTGCGCGATATCGCGCGCCTGGAGCTCGGCGCCGCCTCCTACGCGACGCAGTCGCTGCTCGGCAACGAGAACGCCGTCGCCATCCCGGTGTATCAGTCACCGGGTTCGAACGCGCTCGAGCTCTCCAACAAAGTCCGCGCCGACATGGACACGCTCAAGCAGAGCTTCCCCGCCGGCATGGATTACAAAATCATCTACGACCCGACGCAGTTCGTGCGTCAGTCCATCGACGCGGTGATCGAGACCTTGCTCGAGGCCGTGGCGCTGGTCGTGCTCGTGGTCATACTCTTCCTGCAGACCTGGCGCGCATCGGTCATCCCGCTGGTTGCCGTGCCTGTCTCGGTGATCGGAACGTTCGGCGTGTTGTACGCGCTCGGCTTCTCGGTCAACACCTTGTCGCTGTTCGGCCTGGTATTGGCCATCGGTATCGTGGTCGACGATTCCATCGTGGTGGTCGAAAACGTCGAGCGGCATATCGCCAACGGGCTCAAACCGCTCGAGGCCACCAAGAAGGCCATGAGCGAGGTGAGCCGGCCCATCATTGCCATCACCCTCGTGCTCTGCGCGGTGTTCATCCCGGTCGCGTTCGTCGAAGGCCTCACCGGTGAGTTCTATCGCCAGTTCGCGCTGACCATCGCGATCTCGACGGTGATCTCGGCATTCAACTCGCTGACGCTCTCACCTGCGCTGGCCGCCTTGCTGCTCAAGCCGCATGACGCCAGGCCGGATGCGCTGACGCGTGGAATGAACAAGGTGTTTGGCCGCTTCTTCGCGCGCTTCAACAAGTTGTTCGCGAAGGCCAGCGATGGTTATTCACGCGGCGCGGCACGTGCGGTGAAACGCGCGCCGATTGCCATCGCCGTGTACGCGGGCCTCGTGGCGCTCACCGTGTTCGGCTTCTACAAGACGCCCGCGGGTTTCATCCCGCAGCAGGACAAGCTCTACCTGGTCGGCGTCGTGCAGTTGCCGCCCGCCTCGTCGCTCGATCGCACCTCGGACGTGGTGCGTCGCATGGGCGAGATCGCCAAGCAGGAACCGGGCGTCCTCGACTCCGTGCAGTTCGGCGGCGTGTCGGCGAATGGTTTCGCCTCGCAGTCGAGCGCCGCATTGGTGTTCTTCCCGCTAAAGGATTTCGACGAGCGCAAGGGCCTGTCGGCCGGTGCGATCGCGGCGCAGCTCAACCAGAAGTTCGCCGGCATCCAGGATGCGTACATCGCGGTGTTCCCGCCGCCGCCCGTCATCGGTCTCGGCACGCTGGGTGGATTCAAGTTGAACGTGGAGGACCGGCAGAACCGTGGCTCCGCGGCGCTGTACGCCGCCGTGCAGAACGCGCTGCAGAAAGCCTGGGCCGATCCGAAGCTCGCCGGCGTGTTCTCCAGTTATCAGATCAACGTTCCTCAACTGGACGTCGACGTCGATCGCCTCAAGGTCAAGCGCCAGGGCGTGAAGTTGTCCGATGTGTTCCAGACGCTGCAGGTGAACCTGGGGTCTCTGTATGTCAATGACTTCAACCGATTTGGCCGTACTTACCGAGTCGTGGCGCAGGCGGATGCGCCGTTCCGCTCGCAGGTGGATGACATTCTTCCCCTCAAGACGCGTAACGCCGCCGGAGAAATGGTCCCACTCGGCTCGATGATCACCGTCAAGGAATCCTTCGGCCCGGACATCGTCGAGCGTTTCAACGGCTACTCGAGCGCCGACATCAACGGTGGACCGTCGCCGGGCCACAGCTCGGGCGAGGCACAGCAGGCAATCGCGAAGATTCTCGACGAGACCCTGCCGGCGGGCATGACTTACGAATGGACGGATCTCGCCTTCCAGCAGATAGACGCGGGCGATGCCGCGCTGTTCGTCTTCCCGCTGTGCGTGCTCTTCGTGTTCCTGGTGCTGGCCGCACAGTACGAGAGCTTCTCGTTGCCGCTCGCGATCCTGCTGATCGTGCCGATGGCTTTGTTGGCTGGCCTTGCGGGCATCAAGCTCCAGGGCGGCGACAACAACATCTTCACGCAGATCGGGTTCCTGGTGCTCGTGGGCCTCGCGTCCAAGAACGCCATCCTGATCGTGGAGTTCGCCACGCATCTGCAGGAACAAGGCCGTTCGCGTGTGGACGCGGTGCTCGAAGCCGCGCGCCTGCGACTGCGCCCGATCGTGATGACGTCCATCGCGTTCATCATGGGCGTGTTGCCGCTGGTGCTCGCCTCGGGCGCCGGTGCTGAAGTCCGTCGCGCCATGGGTGCGGCGGTGTTCTCGGGAATGATCGGCGTGACCGTGTTCGGTCTGATGCTGACCCCGGTGTTCTATGTGTTGCTGCGCCGTGAGAAGTCTCGCGAGATTCCGGCGCCGGCAACTGAGGTCGTTGCTCATGTTTAAAGCAAGATTATGGTTAGCCCCGATTGCCGCGGCCGTCATGGCCGCGTGCGCGGTGGGTCCCGACTACCATCGGCCCGAGGCGAAAGTCGCGGCCAGTTTCGCAGGCGCGGAAACCCCCGCGTTCACCAACGAGGCCGGGGCCGCGGAATTCTGGCAGACGTTCGACGACGCGACGCTGACCCGACTGGTGAACGAATCGCTGCTCGCCAACTACGATCTGCGCATTGCCCTGTCGCGTATCAGGGAAGCGCGTGCGTTGCGCGGCGAGAGTTATCTCGATCTCGCCCCCACCATCACGGCGGGCGGTGGTTACACGCAGACGCGCACGAGCTCGGCGCAATCTTTGCCGGGCATTTCGCGCGACGCAACCTACTACGACGCCGGCTTCGATGCAGTATGGGAACTCGACTTCTTCGGCCGCGTGCGGCGCGGCATCGAAGCGAGTAATGCCGAGCTCGGCGCCGCCGAAGCCGGCCTGCACGATGCTCAGGTCAGCGTGACGGCCGAAGTGACGCGCACCTACTTCGAACTGCGCGGCTTCCAGCAGCAACTCGAAGTGGCGAATCGCAACGTCGCCAACCAGCGCGATACGCTGGGGTTGGCGAAGGTATTGCTCGACAATGGCCGTGGCACCGAACTCGATACCTCACGCGCGCAGGCGCAGTTGTCGGGCACGCTCGGAACCATCGGCCCGCTCGAAGCCTCGGTCGCTCGTTCCATTCATCGCCTCAGTGTGTTGATAGGCCGTGAACCCGGCGCGTTGCGCGCCGAGCTCGCGCCTGCGAAGGACCTTCCGCCCCTGCCCACGATGACGGCGGTGGGCAACCCGTCCGACCTGCTGCGCCGCCGCCCCGACATCCGGATCGCCGAGCGCCAGCTGGCCGGCGCCACGGCGCGCGTCGGCATCGCGATTGCGGATATTTTCCCGCGCGTCACGTTCGTCGGGAACCTGGGTTCGGTGTCGAGCACCTACGATGGCTTGGGCGACAGCGGCAATGACGCCTGGAGAATTGCACCGGGCATCTCCTGGGCGGCGCTCGATCTGGGCCGCGTCAGGGCACGTATCGGCGCCTCGCGCGCGCGCTCGGATGGCGCCCTGCTGAACTACGAGCAGACCGTCCTGCGGGCGCTCGAAGACACAGAGGATTCACTGGTCACCTACGCCCGGGCGCGCGACCGTCTGGTCCATGACCAGGACGCGGTGGCCGCCAGCGGCACGGCGTCCCGCCTCGCCCGGCTGCGTTATGAAAATGGCAGCAGCGACTTCCTGCAGGTGCTGGATGCCGAACGGATCCAGCTGCTGTCGGAGGATCGCCTCGCCCGCAGCCGTACCCAAGCGGCTACCAGCCTGATTGCGGTCTACAAGGCCCTTGGTGGCGGTTGGGAGTCTGCTCCCAGGCCCAATTAAGGGCCTCTCGCGCTAAAGTAGCTTCCTATGAGTATCAACCCCGTAGATCTCGCCGCCGCGGCCGAAGGCATCCTCAACCACCAGTCCATGCAGCAGCGTGAGCGGTTGCTGGCGGCCGCCGCCCAGGCCAGCCGCCTGCTGCTCGAGGCGCCGGATGCCATGAAGGTGATGCCGCAGGTATTGCGTTTGTTAGGCGAAGCGGCGCAGGTGGATCGCACCGCACTCGCCTTCGCCGAGATCGGCCCCAACGGCGAGAAGTGGCTCAAGATCAAGGCGGAGTGGATCGACGAACGTCTCGAGGGTGCCTGCTGTGACGGCGGCGACGACGAACAAGGGCCCTGGAACAAGCCGCGCTCCGATCAGTTCTGCACCATGCTGCAGTCCGGCAAGAGCGTGGTGTTCTGCCCGGACTCCACTCGCGGGTTCGAAACCGCCAGCATCACCAGCGACAAGGCGCGCACCTCGGCCATCGTTCCGATTCTGGTGGACCTCGAATACGTCGGCGTCATCGGTTTCGACGACTGGCAGCGCGTGCGCGAATTCGATTCGTCGATCGTATCGGCGCTCGAGATCGCCGCGGGCCTGGTCGGCGCCGCCCTGCATCGCGAACGCCTGGTCGACACCATGCGGCGTGAGCGCGAACAGGCGGCCGAAGAACGGCTGTCGCGTCTGCACAAGGCCAACGAGACACTGCGCGCGAACCTGGTGAAACTCGCCCGCGTCCCGGACCCGGCCGACTTCATCTCCAACATGCTGCTCGACGCCACGCGCCAGCTCGACGCGGCGGCGGCGTTCGCGATCGGCTTCGACACCGACGAACAGAAATGGAAAGTCTTCGTCCACGCGGAAGACGGCAAGATCGGCCCGCCGCCCTTCCAGGCCACCGCGACCGAAGAGGAAGCCCGCATCCGCGAGATCCTCACGCAGTTCAACGAGCCCGTGTTTTACCCGCTCGAGCCGCTCGGGAAGCTGACCTGGCCCGGCGTCGCCGAATGGCACGCGCGCGAGGGTCACAAGAGCACCTATCTACTGCCGCTGGTTTATGGCGAAAGCAGCAGTGGCTTCATCGGCATCGTGTTCCGGCAAGCCGAGGCGCTCTCCGCCGAACGCGCGGAACTGGCGCTGGCCGTCGCGCACCAGGCGACGTTGTGCATCGGCCTCAAGAAACTCGGTATGGCCGCCAAGAACGCGGCCGTGCTCGCGGAACGCAACCGCATCGGCCAGGAAATCCACGACGGGCTGGCACAAGGCTTCACCGGCATCCTCATGCAGCTCGGCGCCGCCGAGGAAGCCATGCACGAGTGCGCACGCACGTCCCCATTGCCCGAAATCCTCACCCGTATCCAGAACCTCGCCAAGCAGGGTCTGACGGACGCGCGCCGCTCGGTGCAGACATTGCGGCCGGAGCAGACTCGCAGTCTCGGTTTCGAGCTGGCGTTGCGCCAGCTCGCCGAGCGCTCGACCGTTCAGGGCCGCGCGATTTGCAGCTTCGAAGGCGCGATGAGCGGCGATGGGCTCGCGCCCGAGCGTCAACACGAGTTGCTGCGAATCACCACCGAAGCGGTCAGCAATGCGCTGCGGCATGCACACCCGAGCAACGTGCGCATCGTGCTGCTCGAAGAACCGGCGCAATGGACCTTGAGTGTGATCGACGACGGCCGCGGCATGACGCTGATGCCCGAGCTTTACGCGAGCCAGGGTTATGGACTCAACAACATGCGTGAGCGGGCCGGCGCGATCGGCGGGTCGTTCAAGATCGTGAGCGCGCCCGATCAGGGCACGAGCGTCGTCGTCACGCTGCCGCGAGCGGTGAGCGCATGAACGCCGCTGCGGTAAATGAGCCGGTGAAGGTTGCTGCGCGCAAGATCAGTGTGATCCTGGCGGACGATCATCCCGTGGTGCGCGACGGCCTTGCGGCCATCGTGAATCAGCAGCCGGACATGCAGGTCGTGGCTGAAGCCGGCGACGGCGCCGAGGCGCTGGAGCTGTACGAGAAACACAAGCCCGACGTGATGGTGCTCGATCTGCGCATGCCGAAGCTCGATGGAGCGGCGGTGGTGCAAAAGGTCCTGGAGAAATATCCGAAGGCCTGCCTGCTGATCATGACCACGTACGACGGCGACGAGGACATTTTTCGGTCGTTGAGCCAGGGCGCGAAGGGTTATCTGCTGAAGGATGCGCCGCGCCAGGAGATTCTCTCGGCGATCCGCGCAGTGGCCGAAGACCGGCCGTATACCTCCTCGAGCATCGCAGCCAAGGCGCTGCAGCGCATGACCAAACCCACGCTGACCGCGCGCGAGCTCGACGTGCTGCAGCTCGTCGCCGAGGGCCGCTCCAACAAGGATATCGCCCGCCGCCTGACGATCACCGAGGGCACCGCCAAGACACATGTGAAGGCGATCCTGGCCAAGCTCGACGCGATCTCGCGCACCGAGGCCGTTGCGGTTGCGCACAAACGCGGCCTTATCCGCCTGAGCTAAAACGGCTAAAAGGGCTCACCTACGCTGTCAGAAAACGGCGACGTTAATTTCATCCATTCGCGACTTCGCACGATCGCCGCTTTGGTGAATACTGCAACCGTAGATTCATGAAGCAACCATACCGGTATGCCGACGTGTTTCTACGAGTGAGGCAACAAGCATTTTATGGATGCGACATTGCACTCACATAGAGGCCGCGTTGTTACGCGGCCTCTTTTTTTCTGCATACAGCTTTGCGCACTGCGGACTACTGGTTGGACGGCCTGCCATCCGCTTCGCTACCGTTTCACCACATCCGTGAAATCCCAATCGGTAGCCGCCATGACAACCAAAAGAAGCAAATACGATCCCCTCGCGACCTCGAGCCACTCCCGCTGGCTGGTGCTGCGCGATCTGTTCCACAACATCCTCGACGCCACCGAACTACCCGCGGGCAGTGACCTGCGCAAATCCTTCGGCGACGGCCTCGCCGCGCTCGAGCGCGACGGCTGGCAGAGCGAAGGCGCGAGCGGCGCGATGGTATTTGTCAGGCGCGGCGGCGAGCGGCGCCTGCTGGCCGTTCACGAGAACGATCCGCATGAGCCGCTGCCGCAGGGCCATGGCGTTCTGGCCGGCCGGTGTGCCACCTGTGAGTAGCGCCGCACGGGCAAACCGGGTACTTTCGCGCGCCGTGAATTCCCCTTCCCTCATCGTCTATCGCGGCCGCGCCGGCGACCGCAATCCGCGCGGCATGGCCGGCGCGCAACTGCTCGGCTCCGCCATCGCGCGCCGCTTCGGCTTCGCGACGACGTTCGTCAGCAGCGCGCAGCCGATCCTCTCGAGCATGCATTGGGACGAGCAACTCGCCGCGGCACGTGCCGATCTGCAGGCGTTCGCCGGGACGTATGCCGGTTTGCTGGGCGGTGGACAACGCATCATTGCCACCATGGGCCGTTGTGCCGCGGGCCTCGCCACCGTGCCGGAAATCGCGCGGCGCCATCCGAATGCCTGCGTGGTGTGGTTCGATGCGCACGGGGATTCCAACCTGCCGACGTCGAACTCCGTGCCCTACCTCGGCGGCATGGTCATCACGGGCGCCGCGGGTCACTGGGACAGCGGGCTTGGTCAGGGCCTCGACCTCGCAAACGTGGTGCTGGTCGGCGCACGCGATCTCGATCCGCACGAGAAGTCGCTGATCGAGAGCGGCCGGCTCAAGCTGGTCGACGTCGGCCCGCGCCTGGTCGAGCGGCTTGGCGCAGCCGTGGGCAACCGCGATGTGTACGTCCACCTTGACTGCGACGTGTTCGAACCCGGCATCGTGCCGACCGAATACGAGGTGCCGGGCGGCCTCACGCTCGCGGATCTTCACGCCTGCGCCACGGAACTGGCGAAGCGCAAGGTTCTCGGCGTCGAGATCGCCGAGTTCGAATGCGCCTGGGCAGATGGCCGGCCGGCAACACCCGAGAAGCTGGTCGACGCGCTCGCACCGCTGCTGAGCTAACTACTTTGCACGGCGGCAGCCGCTCCGATGGCTGCGTGTATCGTTGGCCGCCCCCGGCGGAGGTTTCCACCGGGGCGGTCGGCGTATAGGGGACGGCGGTCTCAAATCCCCGCGGAATCCGTCTGGTTGCCGCCGGATCGGTTTAGACTTCCCGGCGATGCAGTTTCCCATCCCCGCCATCCTCGGCATTGCTTATGGACTTTCGGAAGTCGGCCTGGGGCTGCTCAAACGTTCGCGCGATGACAGCGTGGACGCGGATGACAGCACGCTGCGCACCCTCTGGATCACCATAGTCCTGGCCGTCACGGCCGGCATCGTGGCCTCCATTCGTGTCCCCGCGGCCGCCATCGGCCTGAGCATGCTGGTGTGGGTCGGCTGCGCACTGTTCGCGCTCGGGCTGGTCCTGCGGTGGTATTCGATCGTTTATCTGGGCCGGTTCTTCACGGTGAATGTCGCCATCCATTCCGGGCACGAAATCATCGACACCGGGCCATACACCCGCATCCGGCACCCCTCCTATGCCGGCGCCCTGCTCGCGTTCCTCGGCTTGGCGGTGTGCATGTCGAACTGGCTGTCGCTGCTGGTCGTGGTGTTGCCCATCCTGTGGGCATTCAGCCGGCGCATGTCGACCGAAGAAACCGCGTTGTCGAGCGCGCTCGGCACTCCCTACATAAATTACATGCGGCGCACGAAGCGCCTGGCGCCTTTCATCTATTAATTGGTGGTCAGGCGCCCAGCGAGCGTGCGAGAAGCATAATTGGCCGCGCCAAAATTGCTCCACTGCGCGAATGCGGTCACGTTACACACCCGGTAGTTCAACGCGCCCTCGATGTGCGGGCCCGAGCTGGTAACGGTCGTCACCGTCACCCGGTAACCGCGCAGCGCTCCTTGCGTGAGCGCGAACGCGCCGTTCGGGCAGACATGAATGACCTTCGCCCGGTAACCGGCCCATTCCATGCCCGCATGCGCCGCCGCGAGCGCGCGGTCGGACTGCAATTGCAGATTTTCCGTCTCGCGGGTAGCCGTGCCCACGGTGACGGCGAATGCCGCCAGCGAAGCGATGATGGTGATCAGGAAAATCGCGACCACCAGCGACATGCCCTTTTGACGCGCGACGCGCATCACGGCAGGTACTGGCCGGCCGAACTGTGCAGCAGGGTTACGATATCCCCGTTGCGCACGGTAGTGAGGCGCACCGCCGCACTTTGAGACACGGTCACGCTGCCGGGCGCCGTGACGGAAACATTGCAGCTCGTCAGGCCTTGCGTGATGAGTTCATTGCTGGCGCCGGCCGCGGCGAGCTCCGCGGGCGAATCGAGCGCCGCCTGGTTTGCGGCCAGCGTGTAGCTGGAATAGCGCCGCAGGGTGCCCTGCCCTTCATCGCATAGATAGGTCACGGGGTTGCCGACGAAATACATCCAGCGCTGCAGCGAATCGGCGCCGAAAGCCGGCGCGGGCGTGACGCTGATCATCTGCTCGTCGGGAGCCGCGCCGGGCAACGCGAGGAAATTCGCGGCCGGCACCATCGACCCCGTGAGCGAGTACGCGTCGGCGCCGGGCGCGCCCAGATTGTTGACCGATAGATAGGCCGGCGCCGCGGCACCACGATAGACGCCCGCCGTCGTGAAACTCGGTGCCGACGGGCTGGTCATGTAGCGCGCGACATCCATCACCGGGAGCATCTCCACCACCACGAACACGCCATTACGCCGCGTGCGCAGGCTGTTGGGCAGCGCCAACCGCAGGTCGGCCTCCATCCGCGGCCAGGCGCCGGACGCGTCGGCCACCAGCGCCGCGCGCCGCGAGTGTGCCTCGTAAGCGCCGAGCGGTGCGCCGATGAACATGGCGGCGAACACGATGACAATGGAACTGATGGCGATCGCCACGACGAGTTCGACGAGAGTGAAGCCGCGTGTCTTCATCAATACTGCGTCCGGTATCCGCTCGCCAACACGGAGAAGCCGTTGCCATAGTCGACGGTCACATCAATGCGCCGCACCGCGGCCGCCGGCAGGCCGTTGAGCACTCCGGGTACCACACTGACCCGCACGCGGAAGTTGCCAGCGGCATTGCCGAGAACGTCGCTCGCGACCGGGTCGTCGAGGCCGTTGTAGTCGTTTACGTCATCGTATTGCGACCGCAGCGCTTCGCCGTTGATGCCGTCCGGATCCAGGTAACTTTTGCCCGTGATCTCATTGAGATAGGCAGTGGCGATGGATTGCGCCTGCGCCTGCAGGATGGACGTGTTCCCCGTCCCGCTGAGATACGCCAGCGTGCCGGACAACGCCGCGCCCGCGATGGCGATCACGACGATCGACACGACCAGTTCCACCAGCGTGACACCGCGCGCCCGGACGTGCGACGAGTGGCGTCTCATGGTCCCTGCACCAGGCCCGAAGGTTGGACCGTGATGAGCTGCGGACCAATGTTGATGGTCAGCGGACCGGCCGCGACGGTGCCGTCCGGGGCGAACACGAATTGCCGGTTGGCACCGGGCGTGGCGCCCGCAGGCTGCAGTTCGAGCAGGCTCTGTCCGTTGCCGCGCCGCACCGGAGTCGACCAGGCCCCCGCGGCCGCGCAATGATTGTTAGCTCCTGCGCCACGCTGGAAGGCGCGATAACCCGCGGCATCGAGGGTGAACAACACGTCGCAGCCGCTGGCGAGCGCCACGGCACGCGACTGCCGCAGTGAGGCGGCAATGCCGTCGGCGTAGCCGCGCTCCTGGTAGGGCCGCGCAGAAGTCAGGCGCGGCAACGTAACCGACGCCAGGATGGCGAGGATCGTGATCGAGGTGATGAGCTCGATCAGCGTGAAGCCGCGCTGTCTAAATTGCACGCGCACGGCTCCACGCCCTCTATCGCTCAGATCAGCACTGCGTACGCAGCGTTGCGTTGATCGCGTTTTCCGTGGCGGGTGTCATGACGCCGGACTGATAGGAAATCGTCGGCGGCGTCACCACACCACCCGCGATGGTCGCCTGGTTGTACCGTACCCAGCAGGCGGCGGTCGTCGCGCCGGCCTTGATGAACTGGTTGTTGGCGCCCGTGAACCCTTCGGTGCTCTGCACCAGCAGTCGAATGCTGGCGTTGTTCGGATAACCGTTGGCGAAGGTCACGCTGGTGCCATCCATGTTGATGACCGCGCCGTTCGCGCAGTTCTGCGCCATGCAGACGCCGTGCGCCATCTGGCCCGCGCTCTGCAGCGTGCCACCCATGCTCTTCAGCGCCGCGATGCGCGCTTCGCGCTCGAGGCCCATGAATTTCGGCAGCGCCACCGCGGCGAGAATGCCGAGGATGACGATTACCACGATCAGCTCCACCAAGGTGAAACCGGCTTGTTTTCTGTTTCTCACGTTGATCACTCCTCTCTCTCGAGTCCAGGGACGCATCCATGCGTTGTATCGGCCTCTTCCCGGCAAGACTTCACCCTAGTGGGCAGAACCGTGCGGCAATTCGCACCCGGCTGGACATATTGCAAAAAGCTCACGCCTGACCCGCCTTGCTGATGACTTCCCACAACGGCATGAAAATACCGAGCGCCAGGATCAGCACCATGCCGCCGACCGTCACGATCAATATCGGCTCGATCGCGGACGCCAGATTCTTCAGCGCGTGATCCACTTCACGTTCGTAGTAGCTGGCAGCCTCGTCCAGCAGCTCGGGCAGAGCGCCGGTTTCCTC
>JBDTSP010000036.1:0-14739 GCA_039931065.1 Pseudomonadota bacterium
GCGCGTGTCCCGGCATCACGCCGATGATGGTCAGCGGGATCGGCGCCATGATGATGAGTGGCAACACATAGGAGCGGAACTGCGCGACGATCAGAAGATAGATGAGGACCAGGCCGACCGCGTACGCGAGCCCCATGTCGCGGAAGGTCTCGTACGTGATCTGCCATTCGCCGTCCCACTTGATCGCGAGCACGTTCGGATCGTCGGGCTGGCGCACGAAGCTCTGCGCGAACACCCGGCCGCCCGGCGGATCGCGCGCCAGTCTGGCGACCATGGCGAACATGCCGTACAGCGGGCTGTCGAGCCTGCCGGCCATGTCGCCGGTGACGTACACCACCGGCAGCGAGTCCTTGTGGTAGATAGCCCTGTCCCGGTCCGATTCCTGGACAGAGAGGAGTTCGGACAGCGGGACCGCGGTCCCGTCGACCGCGCGAACACGCAGCGCCAACGCCGCGCCGAGGTCGGCACCATCGGCGGGGGCGAGTTGCAGCCGCACCGGGATCGGATATCGCTCGCGCCCCGGATGCACGTAGGTCACATCGGTCCCGGCGATGGCGGCGTTCAGCGTGGCGACGATCTGGTCCTGCGCGACGCCGAGTAATGCGGCCTTCTGCCGGTCGACGCTGACGCGGGTGCGCTTCGCGGGCGACTCGAGGCTGTCGTCGACGTCCACGATGTCGGCCGTCGAGTCGAACACCTTGCGCAGGTCGGCGGCGGCGCGGCGCTGCCCGGCGTAGTCGGGCCCATAAACCTCGGCCACCAGCGGTGCGAGCACCGGCGGACCGGGCGGCACCTCCACCACCTGCACCGACGCGCCAAACTTCCGCCCGATCGCGGCGAGCGCCGGCCGAACGGCGAGCGCGATCTCGTGGCTCTGGCGTGACCTTGCATGTTTGTCCACCAGGTTCACCTGCAGGTCGCCGAGTTCCGGGCTCTCGCGCAGATAGTATTGACGCACCAGCCCGTTGAAATTCATCGGTGCCGCGGTGCCCGCGTACGCCTGGTAGTCGCTGACCTCCGGCAACTTGCGGATCTCGCGCGACAACTCGTCGAGGACCCGCGCGGTGGTTTCGACGGTCGTGCCTTCGGGTAGATTGACGATCACCTGGAACTCGGACTTGTTGTCGAACGGCAGCATCTTGAGGACGACCAGCCGGACGGCCGTGAGTCCGACGGCGAGGAGAATGGCCGCGAGTACGCCCCAGTAAAGTTGATGACGGTGGCGCCGGGCGGTGGGCGCCGAAGCGACGAAGGGCGCGAGTACGCGCGAGAAGAGCCGCGTCGCGGCGCCGCCAGCCGGCGCGTGTGCCGCGGGCGCGTCGTGCGCCAGCAGCTTGCGGCACAACCAGGGTGTGAACACCAGCGCCACGCCGAGCGAGATCAGCATGCCCATGCTCGAATTGATGGGGATGGGGCTCATGTACGGACCCATGAGGCCACTCACGAATGCCATCGGCAGCAGCGCGGCGATCACGGTGAAGGTCGCGAGAATGGTCGGCCCGCCGACCTCGTCCACCGCGCGCGGGATGATCTGCGTGAGCGCGCCACCCTTGTTTTCGGTGAGGCGCAGGTGGCGATGGATGTTTTCGACGATGACGATGGCGTCGTCGACCAGGATACCGATGGAGAAGATGAGCGCGAACAACGAGACGCGGTTGATGGTGAATCCCCACGCCCACGAGGCAAACAAGGTTGCGGCGAGAGTGACCGTCACCGCGGCGCCCACCACCAGCGCTTCGCGCCGGCCCATGGCGAGAAGCACCAGCAGCACCACGGATGCGGTGGCGAACAGCAGTTTCTCGATCAGCTTGGTGGCCTTGTCGTTGGCGGTCACGCCGTAGTTGCGGGTCACCGTCGCTTCGACGCCGTCCGGAATGAAGGTGCCGCGCAGTTGCTGTACCCGGCGAATCACCTGGTTTGCGACATCGATGGCGTTCTCGCCCGGCTTCTTCGAGATGGCGATGGTGACGGCGGGTGCGTGCGCCACCGGCGGAAGGCCGCGCGACGCGGCGCCCGCACCGGTGCCGAGCCACACATAGGAATCCGGTTGTTCGGCGCCGGCGGTGATGTCCGCGACATCCTCGAGAAATACCGGCTTGCCCTGTGCCGCGCCCACGACCAGCGTCGCGACATCGTCGCGATCGGCGAGAAATACGCCCGCGTCGACGGGAGTGACGCGGTCGTCTCCGACCAGCGCGCCGGCATGCTGCACGACATTGGCCGTGCGCAGCGCCAGCACCAGGTCACCCACGGTGAGTCCGAAGCCCGCCAGTCTCTGCGGATCGAGCTCGACACGGACGACGCTTTGCGGGCTGCCGATTGTGTAGACATTACGCGTGCCGGGCACGCGTTTGATTTCCGCCTCGATCGAGCGCGCCACCTGCCCGAGTTCGTGCGCGCCGCGCTTCTCGTCCCGCGTCCACAAGGTGAGCGAGACGATGGGCACGTCGTCGATACCCCGGGGCTTCACCAGCGGCTGCAGGATGCCCGAGTCGGCCGGCCGCCAGTCCTGGTTCGAGTAGATAGCGTTGTAGAGGCGGACGATGGCCTCGGTGCGCGGCTCACCCACCTTGAACTGCACGCTGAGCACGGCGACACCCGGGCGCGATACGGAGGCGATGTGTTCGACGCCCGAGATCTCGCCCAGCACCTTTTCCATCGGCGAGGCGACCAGGTTTTCCACCTGTTCGGCCGACGCGCCCGGAAACGGCACGAAGATGTTCGCGAAGGTGACGTCGATCTGCGGCTCTTCCTCGCGTGGCGTGATCAACGCCGCGAAGATTCCCATCAGCAGGGCGGCGAGGGCGATCAGCGGCGTGAGCTGATTCGTCAGGAAACGGCTCGCCAGGCGGCCGCTGAGTCCGAGCCGCTCGCTCATGCCGGTCAATCCGCCCCGGCCGCGGGATCGAGCCGTTGCATGGCGGCGAGCGGATCGAGCGCCAGTCGTTCGCCAGCGGCGAGCCCGGCGAGTATCTCGACGTCGTCTGCGAATCGGTGTCCGCAGCGCACCTGGCGCAGCGCCACGCGGCTTTCCGCGTCGATCACGTACACCGCGGTCACTTCGCTGCGTTCGACTATCGAACGCGCCGGGACCAGCAGCCTGTCGGCCTCGCCGATGACGAACCCGACTTTGACGAACATCCCGGGATAAAGATCCGCCGCGTTTTCCGGTAGTTCGAGCCGGGCGCGGAAAGTATTGGAGGTCGCCGCGGCCTCCGGAAATATCGTGAGCTTCTTGGCTTCGATGCGCCGGCCGTTTACGTACACCGCGGCCTTGCGGATGCGCCGCACCTGTTCTACGAGGGATTGCGGAATGTCCACCGCGACCCGCAGGTATTGCAATGACAACCCGCTGACGAGCGGCGTTCCGGGGCCGACCGTCTCACCGGGCTGCACATGCCGACGCGTGACGATGCCTGCGTAGGGCGCGCGGATCTCGGTGTAACTCACGCCTTCGCGCGCGCTGCCGAGCGCCGCTTGCGCGGCGGCGAGGCGCGCCACTGCGGCGTCACGGTTTGCCTTGCCCTCGTCGAACGCGGCCCGCGCGACCAGTTTGCGTTCGAACATGTCGGCGAAGCGCTGGTATTGCGTTTGCGCCTCGGCCGCGCGCGCCTGCGCCTCGCGTAATGCCGCTTCCGCCTGGAGGAGGCCGGCACGTTGTTCAGTGGCGCGCAGCCGCACGATGACCGCCCCGGCCGGCACGAAATCATTCACATCGAAGAAGATCTCCGCGACTCTCCCGGCAGTCTGCGCGGCGACCGTTCCCTGATTGACGGCCTCGATGGCGCCGTCGAGCTGCCGTTCGACCGGAGCGCGGACCATCTGCACGACGCGCGACTCGAGCGGCGCCGCGGCAGCGACCCGCGCGGCATGGTCGCTTGATCCGCCGCAACCGGCGATGTTCAGTGCCAGGACCATCCAGCCAAACGCGGTCACAGTGCGGGCGGCAGTACCCATGTCAGTTGAACGCGGCGCCCGGAGTGACACCCAATTTCTTGAGAATGAGCGCCAGCGGACAGAATCCGGTGACCGACGCCTGCAGCAGGTTCACTCCGACGAAAACGGTGAGCCATACCCAGTTCGGATTGACGTAGTAGGTGAGCGCGAGGCTCACGAGCACCAGGAAGCCCGCGAACGCGAGCACGGCTTTGTCGATCGACATGATTGCACCGCCTTGTTTGTTGGATGACGAGGATTGAAGTCTCGGGTAGACACGGCGCTGCCCGCATTCGTAGCCGTCGCGCGAGTCCACGCGTTACTACGTACTCGCGGTCTTGCCCGTCGCAGGTTCGATGCGGATGACAGGCAGCCCTTCGGCGAGCCACGCGCCGATGCCGCCGGCGAGGTGCGCCGCCTGCGGCGCACCGCTCGCCAGATACGCCGCGGCCGCGAGCGCGGATCGTTTGCCGCTGCCGCATTGGAAAACAACACGGTGTTGGCCGTCGCGCGGCAGGAAGGAGGCATCGAGCGTCGAAAGAGGAAACAGCAACGCGCCCGCGATCCGCTGGTTGGCGTATTCATCGGGCTCACGCACGTCGATCAGCAGGACTTGACGTTCGCGCATCAGTTGCGCCACTTCGAGCGGCGAGAGGTCGGAGATCTGATTGCGGGTCGTGTGGCTCATGGTTCGCGCGCCTTGGTTCGTTGGTGCCGGTTTATATATTAGCGGTTGCTAATTTAGCAAGTGCCGTTTTACAATTCGCCCATGCCGGCAACGACCCGAACCCGTACCCGAACGCGCCGCCCCGAGGCGGCCCATGCCATCCGGCCGCACGCTGACAAGGCGACGGCGTTGCTCAAGGCGCTTGCGAACGAACAGCGGCTGATGATTCTCTGCAATCTCCTCGACGGCGGACTCACCGTGGGCGAGATCAACCAGCGCGTCGAACTGAGCCAATCCGCGCTTTCGCAGCACCTCGCCGTGTTGCGTGAGTCGAACATCGTCCTTACGCAGCGCGATGCCCAGTCCATCCGTTATTCGCTGCCAGCGGGGGTCGTCACCCGGATCATCAAAATTCTCTACCAGGAGTTCTGCGCTGGCTGACGCGGGGCATGCCTGACGGACATGCGGTCTACCACGTATATGAACCGTCACCTCCGGTTGCTAAAAGTGACTCCAACTATTGGAGCGCCATGTCTATGTTCAACAGTACCGCTTCTCGTGACGAAACCGCCGCGCCGCGGGCCGATTCGATCACGATCGAAAAAATCCTCGTCGTGGTCGATCCGACCGCGGTCGAACATCCCTGTGTCGAGAAGGCGGCGCGGATCGCCGCGCGCCTCGGCAGCTCGATCGAGCTGTACATCTGCGACGACGTGCAGTCACTACCCGACAGCTGGGCCGGCACGTCGAAACAGGCCGAATATCGCGAACTGCGACGGCAGCGGTTCGCCGAAGCGCTGGTCGACCTGGCCACGCCGTTGCGCGCCCGCGGACTCATTGTGACGACGCTGTGCGAATGGGGCGTGCCGCTCGAAAAGGGCATCGGGGAACATGTCGTTCGAACCCGGCCCGACCTCGTTATCAAGGACACCCATCGCCACCGTCTGCCGACGCGCGGTCCGGTGACGTCGACGGACTTGAGACTGATCAGTCAGATTCCGGCGCCTTTGTTGCTGGTGCGTCCGGCCGCGTGGGCCGCGCAGCCACGCATCGTCGCGGCGATCGATCCGTGTCATCCGGCCGACCGGCCCGAGTCGCTCGACCAGCGGCTCATAAGTACCGGTTGCCTGCTCGCGAACGCAACCGGTGGCAGTGCGCAGGCCCTGCATGTCCTGCAGCCGCCACCGCATCTGCCGGGTGAGCCCGTGCCACCGATCGAACGAGCCCGCGCTTACGGTGCCGCGCGCGACGCGGTCGAGTCCGCGGTCGCACAGGCAAGTAATCTGCCCGCGCCAATGCCGGTCCAGTTCGTGGACGGCAGTGTCGCCACCGCGATCGTCTCTTTCGTCATCGCGAACAAGCCGGATCTGCTCATGCTGGGCGTAGCGGCTCGCGGCCGTACTGCGGGTTCGACGCCCGGCGACACCGCCGCGCGGATTCTCGAGGATGTGCCCTGCGATGTGCTCATCATCAAACCGCGTGGCTTCGTGAGTCCGTTACTCACCTCGGACGAGAGTTGACCATTAAAACTCCGCTGGCCGCCGCGCTCTGCATCGCCTTGTTCGCCCCGGCCGCCGGACTTTGTGCCAGCGCCGCCGGGCACGAGTACGCGCAAGTGCTTGCGAGCAAGCCCGATCTCGAGAACGGCGAGAAGTTGTTCCAGCAATGCGCCGCGTGTCACGGCGTCGATGGGGGCGGCGCGACGGACGGGTCGACACCGCGCATCGCGGGCCAGTATTTCCGCGTGGTCGCGCGACAACTGGTCGACTTCCGTCACGGATATCGTTGGGACTTCCGCATGGAGGAAATGGCCAGCGGGCATCATCTCAAGGATGCGCAGGACATCGCCGATGTCGCCGGGTACATCGCGAGCCTGGAACGACACGGCGTGCGTGGCGTCGGCAACGGGCAGAATCTCGAACTCGGCGCGAAACTGTACGCGGCGGATTGCGCGTCCTGCCATGGCGCAAACGCGGAAGGAAAAGAAGGCGAGAATGTGCCGCGCCTCGGCGGACAACACGCGGGTTATCTGGTGCGGCAGATCTACGACACCGTGGATGGGCGCCGCCCGATGCTGTCGCGCAGCCACACGCAGCGATTTTCCAGCTACGAATTCGAAGAGGTGCTCGCGCTCTCCGACTATCTGGCGCGTGTCGGCTGGAAGAACGATGTGATCGAGCCGCAATCTCCGCAGTTCACGCTGCCGAAATAGGCATCAGGCGCTGGTGCGCCCGTGCATGCGATCGTCGGCACGGAAAAACTTGCGGCCGTGGGCCAGCAACAAGCCGTCGTTGGGATGATCGAGCGTTTCGACCGCGGAAATCTTCTGTGCGAGCGCTGGCGCGTTCTGTTCGATGTAACCGGCCAGTTCCTTCTTGGCGCCGGCGGGCCCGGTGATGAGGATCGCGCCGGCGTCCGCCAATGACGCCGTCACGTGCCGCAGGTATTCCTTGTCGACCGGCGCGTGTCCGCTGTCGCCGGAATTCGCCTTGTGATGCAGGTGCTGGTCCGGATGCGTGCTGCTGATCGTTGCGTGTTCGGATTCGGTCGCATTGAAACGGAAAATCTTGGCTTCGCGATGATCGATCCAGACCAGCGCGTGAAAGTGATTACCCATGGATGTTTCCCCGTCGATCGAGTGGTGAGAAGCCTGGATGCTCGCATGTATTCCCGCCGTGGGGCGATCAGCACCAGCCCTTACGGCATCCGCACGACTACCTAGTTCGCCGAGGTTCGAACCGTGACAGCATGCGGGCACTATGGACGGACACGCGACCCTCGATTTTCTGAAAATCGCCATGCGCGGTTTCGGCCGGCCGCCGCATGAGCTGGCCTTGGAGGAACGCCGGGCGCTCGAGCGGGCCGCCACGCGGCGCTTCAGCGAAGATCCCGCGCGCAGTGTGGACGTTCAAACGACCTTCGGCGGACGGCTGGCCGATCGCGTCGCCAGATTCGGCGGCTCGTGGGGTTTCATCTCGATATTCATGGTCTTCCTCATCTTCTGGGCCATCCTGAACACGGAAATCCTGGGCAAGACCGCATTCGACCCCTATCCCTACATCTTCCTCAACCTGATGTTGTCGATGCTGGCGGCGCTGCAGGCGCCGGTGATCATGATGAGTCAGAACCGCCTGGCCACGAAGGATCGCCAGATGGCCGCGCACGACTACGAAGTGAACCTGAAGGCCGAGATCGAAATCATGGCGCTGCACGAAAAGCTTGATTCCATCCGCTCCGAGCAGTTGCTCAAGCTCATGGAGAAGCAGCAGGAAACCATCGAACTCATGACGAGTGCGCTCGATCGCCTGACTGCCGTGCACGGCCGCATCTGCGGGCCCTCCTGAATTCGCGGCGCTCTCAGCGCAGGCGCCGCACCGCACGCAGAGTCGTCTGCGTTGCGGCCGGGGTTTCGATCGTGAGGCCCAGCCATTCCGCCAGCTCGATCATGCGCGGGTTGTCGGCGAGCACCGTGCCGTAGATGGAGTCGAACCCTTCCTGCGCGGCGTATTCGAACAGCAGCGGAGCGAGGGTGGAGCCGATGCCGCGGCACTGCCAGTCATCGCTCACGGCGATGGCGAACTCGCAGTCGCGACCGGACGCATCGGCGGCGTAACGTGCTACGCCCACGAATCGCGCCTGGTCGCCTTCACCAGCGATAGCCACGAAAGCCATCGTCGAGTGGTAATCGACGTTCACCAGCTGCGCGACGAAAGCCTCGGAAGGTTCCCGCATGTGATGCAGGAACCGCAGGTACTTCGATTGTGAACTCAGCGATTCGAAAAAAGCGCGTTCGAGTTCGACATCCGTGGATCGGATTGGGCGAATGCGATATTCGATGCCTTCGCTGGTGCGGGCGTGTCGCGCCCATGGCCCGTGCGGCGCCGCTGCGCTCAATGCGTTCCGGCAGCGGAATGACTGAGGTCGAGCATCATGCGCACCAGCTCCGCGACCGACTGCGCGTTCATTTTTTCCATGACACGCGCGCGGTGGATTTCGATGGTGCGCGGGCTCACGCCGAGGTCCTGGGCGATCGCCTTGTTCTGTTTGCCCTGCGTCATCAGATCGAGGACCTCGCGTTCACGCGGCGTCAGCGAATCGAGGTGGGCCTTGATACGCGCGTGTTCACCCAGCGACTTGCGCAGCAGCTGATCCTTGGCGATGGCCCGCTGGATGCGGTCGAGCAGGTCCTGGTCGCGAAATGGCTTCTGCAGGAAATCGAAGGCGCCGTGCTGCATGGCCTCGACCGCCATCGGAATGTCGCCGTGCCCGGTCATGAAGATGATGGGAATGACGGCGCCCTTGAGAATCAACTGCTGCTGCAGTTCGAGGCCGCTCATGCCCGGCATGCGGATGTCGAGCACCAGGCATCCGGACTGCCAGGGTTGATAACCGGTGAGAAATTCCTGCGCGGAGGCAAACAAGGTGGACTGGAGCCCCACGGACTTGAGCAGCGAACGCATGGCATTGCGCACACCCGAGTCGTCGTCCACCACCATGACCATGGCACTATCGTTCTTCATGGCGCTCCGTTGCCCGTCACCGGCAGACGTAGATAGAAGCACGCACCCTGCGGGCTGACCGGCCGAGTGCCGATAGTACCGCCATGCGCCTGCATGATGGTACGGCTGATGGCAAGGCCAAGGCCGGTGCCGGTTTTCTTGGTGGTCGCGAATGGGTGAAACAGGCGGTCTGCGATCGTGGGCGACACGCCGGGGCCATTGTCGGCGACGCGGATCTCGATTTCACCCGCGGCAGTGTGCTCGGTGGCAACGGTGATCTCGCGGAATCCTGGCAACACGGCGGCCAGGGCCTCGAGCGCATTGCGGACCAGGTTGAGCAGCACCTGCTGGATCTGCACGGAGTTGACATCGATCCGCGGCAGGTCAGGCGTCAATGAGAAGTGCAACCGGGTGTCGTGCACGCGTGCATCGGCCAGCAGCAGCACCTTGAGTTCTTCGATGATGAAATTGACGTCGACGAGCGCGACTTCTCCGAGATCATCCGAGCGAACCAGTTGCCGCAATCGCTGGATGATCTCCCCGGCGCGCAGGCCTTCGGCACCGATTTCGCGCACTGCCTCGGTCAATTCGGCGAAGTCGGGCTGCGGCATCGCGAGATATCGATCGCAGGCGCGCGCGTAGGTGGTGATGGCCGTCAACGGCTGATTGAGTTCATGCGCAATGCCGGCCGCCATTTCACCCATGGTCGCGAGTCGCGCCACGCGAGTCAGGCGTTCCTGCGCCAGGTGCGCGTCTTCTTCGCGGCGCGCCCAATCGGTCACGTCCGTGCCCGAACACAACCACCCCGCCGCAGCGTCATCGGCAGTGCGCAATGCGATGCTGCGCCAATGGATACGACGTTGTTGGCCGGCGGCATCGAGGGCGTCGAATTCGCGCTCGCGCGAACTACCGCTCGACAGCGCGCTGGCCAGCAACAGTCGCGCGCGTTCCTGCTCGCCGTCGCCGTGCGCGAAATCGAGCCAGTCCCGGCCCAGCAGGTCTTCGACCGGCGCACCCAGCAGGTCGCAGCCGCGCGAATTGATCTGCCGGATCCGGCGGCTGGAGTCGAGTTCCAGCAGGATGGATTCGTGCAGTTCGAGAAAGGCGTTGGCCCGATCACGTTCCAGCTTGAGGTTCGCCATCGCCTCGTATTCACAGGTGATGTTGCGCACCAAGCCCACGAACCGCGGCGGATCGCTTTGTTCGATCTTGCCGACCGCAAGCCTCACCCGGAACAGGCTGCCATCCTTGCGTTGGGCGATGACTTCGCGGCCGATGCCGATGATCTTCGCGACGCCGCTTTCGAGATAACGCGCCAGGTACGCGTCGTGCTCGGCGCGGTGCGGCTCGGGCATGAGGATGCTCACGTTGGCGCCCAGCAATTCGTCGGTGCGATACCCAAAGGTCTGATGCGTGGCGTCGTTGATGGCGGTTATGCGGCCGCGGTGATCGATCACGATGACGGCATCCACCGTCGCGTCCATCAGTGCCTGGGTTTCGCGGGAAAACATTGCGAGATTATGTATTTGCGTCGCCAGGTTGTGAGTACGCAATACCCCTGACCCCATAGGTAGCCGGTCGAATATCGGCGTGCGCCGTTCGCTGCCACGCTTCAGGCCATGAACGCGATTCTCAGATTGCCGGATGACACCCACCTCCACGAACGGATCCGTGTCACACGCGCCTGGTTGTTAACCCGGGCGGAGCAGTTGCGTGACCGGCTGATTCGCGTCGAGCGCAGTCTGCGCCGCGAAGGAGAAGACCTGCCGCGCGATTTTTCCGACGTCGCCATCATCGACGAGAACGACGAAATCCTGCGCGGGATCGAAAAATCCGCGCGCGGTGAACTGACCCACATCGACCACGCGCTGGCGCGCATCGATGAAGGCAGCTACGCCTTATGCGAACGGTGCGCCGCGGAGATCGACGCCGAACGCCTGCGCATCGTGCCGTACGCATCGGAATGCCGCGCCTGCGCGCGAGACGATTGATCGTGGAGAAACTCACTCACATCCTGGGTGTAGTGGAGTCGGCGCAGGACGGCGCGATCGTGCTCGACAAGGCAGTCGCGCTCGCGCGCCGCTTCAGTGCGCGCGTCGAATTGATGATCACCGACTCGAAGCTCATGCGTCCGCTGGCCGCACTGTGCACCACGTTGTCTTACGACGAGGTGACGCTCAGCAGCGTCCATCGTTCCGGCGAACCGGTGCATGAGACCATTCTGCGGCACGTGTTCAATGCGAAGCCCGATCTCGTCATCAAGATGGCCACAGGCGCGCATCCATTGCGCCATCCGACGCTTCCGGAAAACGACTGGACGCTCGCCAGCGAATCGCCGGTACCGGTGCTGCTGGTCAGGCATCGCAAGTGGGCGACCCCTACTCGTTTTGCCGCCGCCATCGAGGTGGATGACGAAGACGCAGCGAGACTGGCGCGCCGCATCCTGCACACCGCGGGGTTTCTCGCGCTCGGCTGCCGCGGCAATCTCGATATCCTCTACAGCGAGCGCGAGCAGCACGACGAGCAGTTGCGCATGACTCGCGCTGTCCAGGTGGCGCAGCTGGTGCGCGAATTCGACGTCGGATGCGAGCGAATCCAGACGTTTTCCGGCGCCGCGGAAACCACCTTGCCCCCGCTCGTGGCTTCGCGCCAATACGACGTGCTCGTGCTCGGCATGGAAGGCGACCTGCCCAATCGCATGGTCGAGGCCGCGGATGGCGATGTGGTGCTGGTACGGGCGGTCAGTTGCGCGGCGACCCACGCCGGCGAAATCGACCAGTCAAACCGACAGCAACGATTGAATGAGCCCGAGCAGGTCGTCTGAGTTGATGGGTTTGCTGGTGATGCGCAGATTCGCGTCGCCCTGAATCTCGCGCACCGCCGAGGAAGTATCGCCGGTTACCAGGACCGCCTTGAGCGATTCACCCAGGATCTCGCGCGCCGCCGAAATGACATCCGTGCCGGTGCGCCCGCCCTCGAGATGAAAGTCGGTCACGATGAGATCGAAGTTGGCGTCCGCGCGCAGATGTTCGATCGCCTCCTGGGCGCTGGCGGCGGTGACGACCCGGTAACCCTCTATCTTGAGCAACATGCGCATCGCGTTTCGCACGCCGGGCTCGTCTTCGACCAGCAGGACCTGGAACGCGCTGCCCTCGGTTTCCGCGCGCTCGGCCGCTCCCGGCATCGGCTCTGCAGCGCGCTCCAGCGGTTCGCCCACCGGTAGTTCGATCGAGAAGGTCGAACCCTGGCCGACGGTGGACTGCACCTTCACCGGCATGGAAAGCAGCTTGCTGATGCGCTGAACGATGCTGAGACCCAGGCCATAACCGTCGCGCGAACTATTGGGTGAAACGCCCACCTGATAGAACTCGTCGAAGATGAAGGGCAGCTGGTCCGGCCCGATACCCACGCCGCTGTCGCGGACCTCGACGCGCAGGCGGGACTCGTGGCGCGTGCAGCGGATTTCCACGGTACCGCGCGCGGTGTATTTGATGGCGTTCGAAATGAGGTTGCGCAGGGCCTGCGCGACCAGGGCGGAATCCGAGTGAACGAGTACCCGGGGCGCATCGAAGGAAAGCTTCAGTGCCTTGTTGGTCGCCATCCCGGCGAACTCACGGCGCATTTCGTCGAGCAGTGGGCCGAGTTCGAAATCCGTCAGTTCGAGCTTGATCGCGCCGGACTCGAGTTTGCTGATGTCGAGCAGCGCATTGAGCAGGCGCGACATCGCATCGATGGCCTGTTCCTGTTGCTGGAGGACATCGCGGCAATCGGCGTCGATGATCATCCGCCGCAGCGCGCCGTTCAGCAGCCCGAGCGTCTGTAACGGCTGGCGCAAATCGTGGCTCGCGGTGGCGAGAAAGCGGCTCTTGGCCAGGTTGGCGTATTCGGCCTCGCGCCGCGCCTCCTTCAGCGCCTGCTCGACCTGCTTGCGCTCGCTCACATCCCGGATCGCGGCGGCGACCATGGCACTCTCGCCCTGGTTGATCGGGCTCAGGCTGATTTCGACCGGAAATTCCGTGCCGTCCTTGCGCACGCCGAACAACTCGAGCCCGATGCCCATGGGCCGCACGCGCACGTTGCTCGTATAGCCGCTGCGATGACCGACGTGCCGCTGCCGGAACCGCTCGGGCAGCAGTACTTCGATGGGGCCGCCCACGATATCCGCGGGAGCATGGCCGAAAAGACTCGTGACCTGGTCGTTCGCAAAAACGATCTGCCCCGCCGAATCGATGATGATCATCGCATCGGGCGTCGAGGCGAGAACGCTGCGGACGAGTTCGGAAGAAAGCATGGTCGTTAGTGTGCCCTAACGCACACACATACTCGCAAACCCGTACCATCCTGCGGGTGGCACGGAGGCGCAAGGGCGCAACTTTCGCGACGATGCCGGCCAGTGAACGAAGCATCGACCGGGCAGCTGGAGTTTTTCAGGTCGCGCGCCAACAGCTTCGCGCGGCGCCTGCTGTCGATCGCCGGTCTCGCGGCGATCCCGATGTCCGGCGCGATCGCCGGCGCCTTGATCGACGAGCGTCACCACCTCGGTTTGAGCAACTGGCGCAGGGCCTGTCGTGCAGCGGGGTTTTCGTATTCCTCGTTGATCGTGTTCACGTTCGAACTCCTGCCCACCGCGATCATCGGCCTGTTGCTGGGCGGCCTGATGGTGCAATGCGTGGCGTTCGCATCCCGTGAACCGCGGCAGGCCGTCAACTGTTTCGCCGCACACGCCGGTTGCGCGCTCGCCATGCCCGCGGGGCTCGCTCTGTGCGCGCTCGCGCTGCCGCTGCCGCTGATGCTGAGCGCGGAATTCGGTCTCACTTTGCTGGCGGCATCCGTAGTTCTGCGTATTCGCGCGCCGCGCCGTGCGTAGTGGCGCGTATTCCTCGTGGTGACGGCCCCGTCGAAAATAACAACGTCGATTTCACGCACCAACGGACACCTGTATGACCGCCACTCCTGTTGCAACCGCAACCTACAACGACGATGTCGTGCGCAAGTTCGCGGTCATGACCATCGTGTGGGGCATCGTCGGCATGACGGTCGGCGCCTTCATCGCGGCGCAACTTTTCTGGCCGGATCTCAACTTCGGAATGCCGTGGTTGTCCTACGGACGCCTGCGGCCGCTGCACACCAACGCGGTCATCTTCGCCTTCGGCGGTTCGGCACTGTTCGCGACTTCTTACTACGTCGTGCAGCGGACCTGCCACGTGAGATTGTTCGGCGGCGACAGGCTGGCGGCGTTCACCTTCTGGGGATGGCAGGCGATCATCGTGGCTGCCGCCATAACCCTGCCGATGGGTCTCACTACCGGCAAGGAATACGCCGAACTAGAGTGGCCGATCGATCTGATGATCGCCGTCGTCTGGGTGGCGTATGCGGTCGTGTTCCTCGGCACACTGGTCAAACGCCGCGTCTCGCACATCTACGTGGCCAACTGGTTTTTCGCCGCGTTCATCATCACGGTGGCGGTGCTGCACATCGTAAACAGCGCCGAGATTCCGGTCTCGCTGTTCAAGTCCTATTCGATGTACGCCGGCACCGTCGATGCCATGGTTCAGTGGTGGTACGGACACAATGCGGTCGGCTTTTTCCTGACCGCCGGCTTCCTCGGCATGATGTATTACTTCGTGCCCAAGCAGG
>JBDTSP010000037.1:0-13854 GCA_039931065.1 Pseudomonadota bacterium
GTGTCGTGCATGAGCTTGCCCTTGGTGCCGATGTATAGCACGCCGCCGCCCTTGTTCAATTCTTCGTCGCCGATCTCGACCGGCTTCGGCGGCGTGAGACCGCCGTCATACCAGGTCATCCTGACCGCGGGCCGTGCGCCCTTGGCCGCGAACTCGTAGTAGGTTGTCGACGCCATCGGATAGGTGTCGTGATTGTAAGGCGTCGAGGTCGTCTCGACATTGACCGGCATGTCGAGATCGAGCGACCAGAACGCGGAGTCGATCAGATGCGCGCCCATGTCGCCGATGGCGCCGACGCCCCAGTCGGTCCAGCCGCGCCAGTTGAACGGGTGGTAGATAGGGTGATAGTCGATCTGGCGCGAGCAGCCGAGGAACAGGTCCCAGGCGAGTTTGTCGGGCGGCGCGAAGCTGCCAAATGAACCCGCGGCGCGGGTCATCACGCCATTCATGTTCCAGGGCAGGTCCTTGGCGTTCGCGGGCAGCGGAGCGGGGCGCGGAATGCCTTGCGGCCAGTAGGCGAGCGGGCGATTGGTCCAGACATGCACTTCGGTGACGGTGCCGATGGCGCCGGACTGGATGTATTCGTTCACAACGCGGGCGTCGTCGGACGAGTGGCCCTGGTTGCCCATCTGCGTCTGTAGTTTGGTGGCGGTGGCCTTCTGCGACAGGCGACGGCATTCGTCCACCGACCAGGCCAGTGGCTTCTGCACGTAGACGTGTTTGCCGAGGTCCATCGCGGCCAGCGCGATGTGGGAGTGCATGTGGTCGGGAGTCGCGACCACCACCGCGTCGATGTTTTTCTGCTTCGCGAGCATCTCGCGGTAGTCGGTGTAGCGCCTGGCCTTGGGCCACTTGTCCAGCAGTTGCTGCCACTGCGTTATCTGCTGCTGCGCGCGGTCTTTTTCCGCGGCGTCGGTCGCCTTGTCGAGACGCTGCCTGGCGCTCTCCATTTGTTTCGGGATGTCTGCGTAACGCGTATCGACGAATGCCCAGTCCACGTCGCACATGGCAACCAGGTTCATGCCGGACAGCGCCTGCATGTTCGCGCGGCCCATGCCGCCGACGCCGACGCCGGCGATGTTCACGCGGTCGCTGGGCGCGATGTGGCGCGGGCCGCCGAGCACGTGGCGGGGGATGATGGTGAATACCGCGGCGGCCGCAGCGCCTTGACCCATGAACTGCCGGCGTGAACTCATGATCGACCCCCGTCGTTGAATGAGGGCCGATTGTTCCACAAGCGGTGGCGGCGGGTCAGTCAGCCTGATTCGACAGGTTGTGCAAGCGCGATGCCCGCCAGTTCGAAGCCACGACGGAAGTCGCGGATGTGTTTGGCCATCCACTCCGAGGCGTCGGCACTGTCACGCGCGCGGATCGCGGTCGAAATGCGTTTCTGCGCGGCTTCGATGCGGCTGCCGGCCTGCGGGACATTGTCAATCAAAGCGGACAACGCGGGCACCAGCATCTGCACCAGAGGTTCATGGGCCAGCATGAACACCCCGTTGTGTGTTGCTTCGCCGACCGCGCGAAAAAAATCGGCGGTCTGGCCGACAGCGACCTTTCGCCCCAGGATGGCGGCGATGCTCGCCAGATCTTTCGGCTTGCGATTGCGCGCGGCGGCGGCGGCGATCGGTGGCTCGAGCGCGGTCAGCGCTTCCCAGATGTCGTGGTAACTCACGTCGTGCAGGGCGAGTGCGCGGCTCACGCCCGCGGCGACGTCGTCGCGGGCCGGCCGGGTGACCATCATCAGCTTCGAGCCGCGCTCGCGCTTGAGGACGCCGTTGGTCTGCAGCTCTCGTAATGCCTCGCGCACCGTGCCGCGGTGCACGCCGAATTGGCGCGCGAGCTCCATTTCGGGCGGCAGTCGTTCGCCCGCGCTGATGGTGCGCGCGGTAATACGCTCGAGCAGCGCCGCGGCCACTTTGCGGTAGGCCGGTTCGACGCGGATCGGTTCGAATTCCGCCTGTGCGGCGGTAGTTGGGCGCTTCGCGTTGCTGCGGGCGGCGTTCATGCGGTGGTTTCGTAGATCTCGCGGCCGATGAGCATGCGGCGGATCTCCTGCGTGCCCGCGCCGATCTCGTACAGCTTGGCGTCGCGCAGCAGGCGTCCCGCGGCGTAGTCGTTGATGTAGCCGTTGCCACCCAGCGCCTGGATGGCCTGCAGGCAATTCTGCGTCGCCGCCTCGGCACCGAAGAGAATGGCCGCGGCGGCGTCCTGCCGCGAACAGCGGCCTGCGTCGCAGGCACGGCCGATGGCGTATGAGTACGCACGCGCTGCGTTGAGCGTGGCGTACATGTCGGCCACCTTCGCCTGCATCAACTCGAATGTGCCGACCGGCTGGCCGAACTGCTTGCGTTCATGGATGTAGGGCAACACGAGGTCGAGAGCCGCGGCCATCAACCCGAGTGGCCCGCCGCCGAGCACGGCGCGTTCGTAGTCGAGGCCCTTCATCAACACGCGCACGCCGCCGTTCAGCTCTCCCAGCACGTTCGTCGCGGGCACCAGGCAGTTCTCGAACACGAGTTCGCAGGTCGATGAGCCGCGCATGCCGAGCTTGTCGAGCTTCTGCGCGGTCGTGAACCCCGGCTGTCCCTTGTCGATGAGGAAGGCGGTGATGCCGCGCGCGCCGGCGGCGGCGTCCGTCTTGGCGTAGACGACCAGCACGTCGGCGTCCGGGCCGTTGGTGATCCACATCTTGCGGCCGGTGAGGGCGTACCCATCACCGCGCTGGTCGTCAATTTTCTGGGCGCGCAACTGCATGCCGACGACATCGGAGCCCGCGCCGGGCTCGGACATCGCCAGCGCGCCGACGTATTCACCCGCGACCAGCTTCGGTAGATAGCGGTCGCGTTGCGCGTCGGTGGCGTTCAGCGCGATCTGGTTCATGCATAGATTGGAGTGCGCGCCATAGGAGAGACCCACCGAGCCCGAGGCGCGCGAGATCTCTTCCATGACGACGATATGCGCGAGGTAGCCCAGGTTGGCGCCGCCCCAGCGCTCCGGCACGGTGATCCCCAGGAGCCCGGCCTCACCCATGGCCGGCCACAGATCGCGCGGGAACTCGTTGCTGCGATCTATTTCCTCTGCGCGCGGCGCGATGCGTTCGCGCGCGAAACGCCGCGCGTGACCGCGCACCTCGTCGACGACTTCGCCGAGTCCAAAATCGAAATCGCAGCGGTCGAATACGCTCATGACCATCCACCCAGGTTCGGGCCCATGCCGCTTGCCTTTAATTGTCTGGTTGTACTATTGTCCGACAATCATGCCGGTGCTCGAATCCAAAGTCGATAGGAAAAGCGCCGAATTCGCGGCGAACGATGCGGCGCTGCGCGGGCTGGTGGCCGAATTGCGGGTCCGGCAGACGCAGGTGGGCACCGGAGGCGGGGAAGCTGCCCGGGCAAAACACGTGGCGCGCGGAAAATTGCTGCCGCGCGATCGCGTGGAGATGCTGCTCGACCCCGGCACGCCGTTCCTCGAACTGTCGCCGCTGGCGGCATTCGGCATGTACAACGATGAAACGCCCGGGGCCGGAATAATCACGGGCATCGGCCGCATTGCCGGCCAGTTATGCGTGATCGTGTGTAACGACCCGACGGTGAAGGGTGGAACTTACTACCCGATCACCATCAAGAAACATCTGCGCGCGCAGCGCGTGGCCGAAGAGAACCGGTTGCCCTGCGTGTACCTGGTGGATTCGGGCGGCGCACATCTTCCGAGCCAGGACGAAGTTTTTCCCGATGTCGACCACTTCGGCCGCATCTTCTACAACCAGGCCAACATGTCGGCGGCCGGCATTCCGCAGATCGCCGTGGTCATGGGCTCCTGCACCGCGGGCGGCGCATACGTCCCCGCGATGAGTGATGAATCCATCATCGTGCGCAACCAGGGCACGATCTTCCTCGGCGGCCCGCCGCTGGTGAAAGCCGCAACCGGCGAGGTCGTCAGCGCCGAGGAACTGGGTGGCGGTGAAGTTCACGCGAAGATCTCGGGAGTGGTCGACCACCTCGCCGAGAACGACACTCATGCATTGGGCATCGCGCGCCGCATCATCGGCGGCATCCCCGCGGAAGTGGTACCGGGTAGGGATTACCGCATCCCGCCCGCATTCGAGCCGCCGAAATTCCCGGCCGAGGACCTCTACGGAATCGTCTCGGCCGACGCACGCAAGCCTTTCGATATCCGCGAGATCATCGCGCGCATCGTCGATGGCAGCGAACTCGACGAGTGGAAGGCGCGATTCGGTACCACGCTGATCACCGGCTTCGCGCGTATCCACGGCACGACGGTCGGCATCCTCGCCAACAACGGCATCCTGTTCTCCGAGTCCGCGCAGAAGGGCGCGCACTTCATCGAGCTGTGCTGCCAGCGAAAGATCCCGCTGGTATTCCTGCAGAACATCACCGGCTTCATGGTCGGCAAGAAGTACGAGAACGAAGGCATCGCCCGCCACGGCGCAAAAATGGTGACCGCAGTGGCGTGCGCACGCGTACCGAAATTCACCGTGATCGTGGGCGGAAGCTTCGGGGCGGGCAACTATGGCATGTGCGGCCGTGCCTACGCGCCGCGCTTCCTGTGGACCTGGCCCAACTCCCGCATCAGCGTCATGGGCGGGGAGCAGGCGGCGAACGTCCTCGCGACCGTGCGGCGCGACGCCATCGAGGCCAAGGGCGGCGCGTGGAGCAGCGACGAGGAAGAGGCGTTCAAGGCGCCGATTCGCGCGCAGTACGAAGAACAGGGCAATCCGTACTACGCTACCGCGCGGCTCTGGGACGACGGCGTGATCGATCCTGTGAACACGCGGATGTGCCTCGCGCTGGGCTTGAGCGTAGCCAATCAACAACCGATCCCGGAGACCCGCTTCGGCGTCTTCAGAATGTAGGCGATATGACCCACTACCAGAATCTGGAAATCGATCAGCGCGGCGCGGTGCGCTGGTTGTGGTTGAACCGTCCGGCGGTGCGCAATGCGTTCAACGATGAGCTGATCGCGGAGATTTCGACCGCGTTCGCCGACATCGAAGCGGCGGGCGACACGCGCGTGGTGGTGGTCGCGGCGCGCGGTCCGGCGTTCTGTGCCGGCGCCGATCTCAACTGGATGCGCGCCATGGCGGGCTTCAGCCATGCCGACAATCACAATGACGCGCTCAAGGTGGCACGGATGTTCAACGCGGTTCACGCCTGTTCGCGGCCCGTGATCGCGAGCGTGCAGGGTGATGCGTATGGCGGCGGCGTGGGACTCGCCGCGGCCTGCGACATCGTCATCGCGGCCGATACCGTGAATTTCGGTCTGTCGGAGGTGCGGCTGGGAATCGTCGCCGCCACGATTTCACCGCACCTGGTGCGCGCGATGGGTGCGCGCCAGGCCGCGCGTTACATGCTGACCGCCGAAAAATTCAGCGCGGCGCAGGCGAAGGCGCTGGGCCTGGTGCACGAAACGACCAGGCCCGCGGCGCTCGAGCAGGAAGTCGAGCGGCAGGCGCAGGTATTGCTCTCCGCCAGCCCCGCCGCGCTGGCGGCCACGAAAAAGTTGTTAGCCGACGTCGTCGAGGCCCCGATCGACGACGTGTTGCTGGCGGCCACCGCCAAATGCATCGCCGATGCCCGTGTGTCGCCCGAAGGCAAGGAAGGTATCGCGGCATTTCTCGAGAAACGCGCTCCGTCCTGGATACCCAGGAAGTAGTCGAACCGGTGTTCTCCAGGATCCTGATCGCGAATCGCGGCGAAATCGCCTGTCGGGTCGCACGCACCGCGCGCCGCCTGGGAATCCGCACGGTCGCCGTCTATTCCGACGCCGATTCAAACTCCGCGCACGTCGCAGCCTGTGATGAGGCCATACACATCGGTGGACCTCGCCCGCAGGAAAGTTACCTGCGCGGTGCAGTCATTCTGGAAGCCGCGCGGCGCACCGGCGCCGAGGCAATCCATCCGGGTTATGGCTTCCTGTCGGAGAACGCGGAATTCGCCGCGGCGTGTGTGCAGGCCGGCATCGTGTTCATCGGGCCCTCCGCGCAGGCCATCGCTGCCATGGGCTCGAAATCATCCGCCAAGTCGCTGATGGAAAAGGCGGGTGTGCCGCTGACGCCGGGTTATCACGGTGAGCGGCAGGAATCCGACTACCTGCAAACGCAGGCGGAGCGCATCGGCTTCCCGGTGCTCATCAAGGCCGTGGCCGGAGGCGGTGGCAAGGGTATGCGGCGCGTGGATGCCGCCGCGGATTTCGCCGCCGCGCTCGCGAGTTGCCGGCGCGAGGCCGCCGCGAGTTTCAAGGACGACCGCGTGCTGGTCGAAAGATACGTGAACCCGGCGCGTCACATCGAAGTGCAGGTGTTCGGCGACAACCATGGCAACGCCGTCTATCTATTCGAGCGTGATTGTTCGGTGCAGCGACGGCATCAGAAAGTGATCGAGGAGGCGCCGGCACCCGGCATGACGCCCGAGCGCCGCAAGCGCATGGGCGAGGCCGCGGTGGCCGCTGCGCGGGCGGTCAACTATTCCGGCGCGGGCACCGTCGAGTTCATCGCAGCTCCTGACGGCGAATTCTTTTTCATGGAGATGAACACGCGCCTGCAGGTGGAGCATCCGGTCACCGAGATGATCACGGGCCTCGACCTCGTCGAGTGGCAGTTGCGCGTGGCCGCGGGCGAGCCACTGCCGGTCAAACAGGCAGAGCTCGAGATCGCAGGCCACGCCGTCGAGGCGCGTGTCTACGCTGAAGATCCCGCGCGCGAATTCCTGCCGTCGATCGGCCGGTTGACGCATCTTGCGACTCCCGCGCCTTCCAGCGACGTACGCATCGACACCGGTGTGCGCCCGGGCGACGAGATCACGCCTTACTACGACCCGATGATCGCGAAACTCATCGTGCACGGCGCCACGCGCGCGCAGGCCATCGCGCGCATGCGCGAGGCACTCGCGCAGTACGAGGTCATTGGTGTCGCGACCAACGTCGAATTCCTCGGGCGCCTAATGAGCGCGCCGTCATTCGTGGAAGGCCGGCTCGATACCGCGCTGATCGAGCGGGAGCGCGCGCACCTGTTTCCTCACGCAATGCCGGCTCCGCCGTTCGCCTGGAATCTCGCCGTGCTGGCGTTCGTGCTCGCGCGGCGGGATGCGCCCGAGGCGTCCCCGTGGAGCGATCAGGGCGGATGGCGCCTGGCGACCACGGGCCGCAGCCGCTGGAAATTCCGCAGCGGTGAGACCACTGTGGATATCGCCGCGTCATTCAACGACGAAAGTATTCTGCTGGAGAGCGGAAACCAGACTCTCACGCTCTCGGGCACGCTCGAGCAGGACTCGCTGCAGGCGAACGTAGATGGCGCGCACATCTCGGCGCGCGCGCGGATCCTGGGCAATACGGTGCACCTGTTCCTGTCAGGCGTTCATCATGTGTTCGAGTGGCTCGATCCCTATCTACCGCCGATCGAGGTCGCGGACCGGCACGGCGGGTTGACGGCGCCCATGCCAGGCCGGGTGATCGCGATTCTCGCGAGCGCAGGCGAAAAGGTTGCACGCGGCGCGCCATTGATCGTCATGGAAGCGATGAAGATGGAGCACACCATGAAGGCGCCGGCGGCCGGTACCGTGACGCGAATCCTGTGCAAGGTCGGCGAGCAGGTGACGGAGGGCGCCGAGCTGCTCGCACTGGAGGAACCGTCCAGATGAAATCACGGGACCTGTTCGACGAAACGCCGGCGCGCCGAAACCAAGTCGGTCAGCCCGGAAAATCCAGCATCGCGTCCTGAACGCTGGCGGCCTTGCCGGTGGCGAACGTCGCGCCGCTTCCGCCGCCCGTGTAGATGAATCCAACCAGGTGATCGTCGGCCGCGAAGCCGAGCGCCTTCTTCACCTCGGTATCGTAAGCGGCCTCGCCGGTTTTCCACGCGGCGGCAAACCCAAGCGAGTGCAGCGCCAACAGGATGTTCTGCGCCGCCGAGCCCGCTGCGAGCAGCTGTTCGATGGCCGGCACTTTGGTGCCCGGGACGATCCGGCAGGCCACGATGATGATGAGCGGCGCGCGCATGGCCTTGTCGCGTTCGCGCTGCAAATCGCCTTCGCTCAGGCCTGGAACCCGGCGCAGCGCCGAAGCCGCCAGCAGCTCGCCGAACTTCCGGCGGTGGTTGCCTTCGACCAGCATGAAGCGCCACGGACGCAACCGGCCGTGATCCGGTGCGCGTACCGCCGCCTGCAGAACAGTGGCGAGTTGGTCCTTGCCGGGTGCGGTGGCGCCGTAGGTCTTGGCCGTCGCGCGTGTGTTGAGTGCTTCCAGTGCGTCCATGTTCAGACCAGCGAGTGATAGACGTTTTGCACGTCGTCGTTCTGCTCGAGCGAATCGATGAGTTCGAGCACTTCGGTGGCCTGTGCCTCGGGTAGTTCGACCGGCGTGTTGCAGATGTATTCGTGCGCCGCCGAGATCGGGTGGATGCCGCGCTTCTCCAGCGCCTCCTGCATGTGACCGAACTCCGGGAACAGGCAGCGCGCCACGATCTGCGGCTCGCCCTTTTCGCCGACACTGTCGCCCATCTCGTCGAGTCCGTGGTCGATCAGGTACAGCTCGAGATCGTCGTGATCCATGCCTTCGGGCTTGAGGCGGAACACACCCATCTTGCGGAACTGGAACGCCACGCTGTTGCTGCTGCCGAGATTGCCGCCGCCCTTGGAGAAGATGGCCCGCACCTGGGCAACCGTGCGCGTGGGATTGTCGGTCGCGGACTCGACGATGACGGCTACGCCGTGCGGGGCGTAACCCTCATAGATGATCTGCTCGTAGGCCGTCGCATCCTTGCCGGAGGCACGTTTGATCGCGGCCTCGACCTTGTCCTTCGGCATGTTGAGATTGCGGCTGTTCTGCACGGCGCGACGCAACGCGGGGTTGGAACCAGGGTCGCTGCCACCCGCCTTGACGGCGATGTTGATGTCCTTGGAGATGCGCGCGAACTGCTTGGCCATGCGGTCCCAGCGCGCGAACATCGTGTGCTTTCGAACTTCGAAGATTCTGCCCATAGGGCGCGAATTCTGGCAGCAAAGTGCCGTTTGGCAAGGTGAAAGCGTCAGGGCGCCGGTGCGTCGCGGACCGGTACGGCGATATTGCAGACGTCGATGTGGTTCGCGGTGGCGGTGAACCATTCCTCGCGTCGATTGCGGCGGGACTCGACGAATTTCGACCACAGCGGCGTATCCGTGCGCAGCACTTCGAGCGCGGTGCGTTCGGCCTGCGGAACGTCGGCAGCCAGGCGGATCGACTTGATCGGCGTACGTTGTTCGGGTTTTTCGTAGAAGCCGAGTGCGTCGGTGCCGCGTGGCAACGAAGACAACCATTCCATTCCGCGCAGCACGCGGCCGAAGGTGACGACGTTGCGGTCGAGATGGCGCGGGGCCTGGCCTATCACCACGTAGAGTTCGGTGCCGGCGCCGGTGTCGGGCGGGGTGTCGCGCCCGACGCCGACTACGCCATAACAATGCGTGAGCCATGCCTGCGCCGGCGCCTTTCGATCGACCCCCACGGGGAAGCCGTCGATCCAGCCAGTCTCGGGCGCGTAACCATCCGCATCGGGTAGTTTGACGAGGGGCAGGCCGCTGCCCCAGGCGATGACGGATTCATCGGGCAGCTTTCGCTGCGCGGCTTCGGTCTTGCGGGTCTGATCCACATCGCCCCACTGGACGACGTAGTTGTCCTGCACCCGCATGACCGGCAGTCCGTCGAAGAATTTCTCGCTGACCAGTTGCTTGATGTTGGGGACATGTTTCGGCGCGAATCTGGGCGCGATCTCGATGATTACGCGGCCCGTGGCCAGATCCATGTACAGCGTGTTGGCCGGGTCTGGCTTGCGCCAGTCGGAAGCCTGGGCAGATTCCACGAGTTCCGCGGATGACAGTGGCTTGGCGCTTTCGGCCGCCGTGGCCGCGAATGACAGCGAAGAGAATGCCAGGGCCGGCAGGGTCAGAAGTGGCTTCATGGATTCAGTACTTGTGATCGCCGATGCGCAGGGTGTTGATCGCGATGCGCACTTCGATCAGGAACATGAGGAAGGCGGTGGACAGGCAGACCATCGATGCGACGAACATGGCGGCGATGACGCCGCCCACCGACATGCGCGTGAATTCGCTGGCGAACAGCAAAGTAACGACCAGGGTCGTCAGCAGCGCCGCGACTGTAGACAGGGCGATCGCGACATTCATGTAGCGCGACCGGCGCCAGATCACGCGCAGGTCCTTGTCGATGCGCTTGAGCCTGGTTTCGTCCGTGGCGCATTCGCGTTGCTCCTCGAGCGTGCGCGCCCGGTCGACGATGCGCGCGAGTCGTTGCGTGAGCATGCTCAACGTGATGCCCACGCCGGAAATGAGGAATACCGGGCCCAGCGCGAGCTGGATCAGGTGCGCGACGTTTTCAGTTTGCAGGTCGACTCCGGTCATGGGGCGGAAGTGTGCCACATCCGGCGATGATCGAGAATTTATGCCATGTATACAGCGTATACATTTATGTATACAGTGTATACATGGCAACCAAACAGCGTCTGTTGGACTGTGCGCTCGAAGAGCTCGAGCGGGGCGGCGTGGCGGCTTTCAGCCTGCGCTCCGTCAGCGCCGCCGCCGGCCTCACACCGATGGCGGTCTATCGCCACTATCCCAACAAGGAAGAGTTGTTGCGGGCGGCCGGGGTCGAGGCATTCGCGGCCTGGCAGAAGCGCGCGGAGTCGATTCGCGCGACGGATCCGCTCGAATGGCTGCGCCAGGCGGGCCGCCTCTACGTTCAATTCGCGCTCGATGAGCCGGCACGCTTCGACGCCTGCTTCGTCCTGAAGACGGGTGTCGAACGCCGTTATCCGCGCGATTTCCGCGCCGGCAAATCACCGGTGGTCGCGTTGACCGTCGCGCGAATCGAAGCCGCGCAGGCGGATGGATACCTCGCGGCCGGCGATGCGCTCGAGATCGCAATGATCTTCTGGGCACAGCTGCATGGCCTCGTGATGTTGCAGCGAAGCGGGCGGATGTCCATGTCGCGTCCAGCTCTGTTCGCGCTTGCCGCGCGCAGCACCGATTGCCTGCTGGCCGCATTCCGAATCACTTCGAACCGGGAAGCCGCGGCATGAATTGGTTTGCCAAAGCGTGGTTCGGTGCCGTCGCCGCATTGTTGACGGGTGGCTTGTTTGCCGCGTCGCTCGACGTGGGGCCAATGGGGCCGCTGGCGCTGATCGCGCCGATTCCCTTGCTCATCTATGCGCTGAGCGCGGCGCGCTGGTGGAGCGTCGGACTCGCGGCGGCCGCGGCGCGCATTATCAGTCTCGCCGGCGTGGTGTACGTGTACGACCAGCTGCCACTGGTGGCGCTGCTCGTGTTCGTCGTCATTTACGCGCTCATCTATGCCGCCGTGGTTCTAACGAGCCGCTGGCTTGCACGATTCGCGCCGCCGGCGCTCGCGGTTTTCACCTATCCACTGCTGTTGGTTTCGGCGGAGTTCCTGCTCGGGCTGGTCTCGCCGCACGGCAGCTTCGGCGCCATGGGTTATGCGCTGGTGGACATCCTGCCGCTGCTGCAGGTGGCGAGCGTCGGCGGCGTTGCCGCGCTGACGTTCTGTGTCGCGCTCGTGCCGATGACCGCGGCGGTTGCACTGGTTCGCCCACAAGCCTGGCGCAGCGTGCTCGCGTTCGGCACCGCTCCAGTCCTGCTGGTGCTGGTTGGCGGCGCGCTGCGCCTGACGCAGCCCACTGAAACCCAGACCCGCGTCGCGCTGGTAGGGCTCGATGCCGACGAGGCGCGAGCGTATCGCGACGAGTTGCAGGGCCTCGAGACGGCGCGCTCGTTTGCCGCGCAAGTCCGCTTGCTGGCATCCGCACACGCTGAATTCATCGTCCTGCCTGAAAAACAATTGGGTGGCGCGCGCAGGGCGGACGCCGAAAGCGGCTTGCTTGCGTCGGCGGCCGCGGATGCTTCGTCCACGGTCATCGCGGGTTTCGACGAAGTGTTGCCCGACGGTTCGCGGGTCAACACAGCACAGGTGCTCATGCCCGGGCAACGTGTCGAGCGGTATCGCAAACGCCGACTGATTCCCGGTCTCGAACTCGATTACACCGCAGGGCACGAGTCCATGGTCATGGGAACTCGCGGCGTCGCGATCTGCAAGGACATGGATTTCCCGGACATGATCCGGCAATACGGCCAGGCGGGCGTGCAGTTGTTGTTGGTGCCGGCCTGGGATTTTGTGCTGGACGGCCGCCTGCATTCGCGCATGGCGCTGGTGCGCGGCGTCGAGAATGGCTTCGCCATCGCGCGCGCCGCGGCTGCCGGCCGGCTCACGGCCAGTGACCGCTACGGCCGCGTGATCGCCGAGGCAGCCACCTCACGGGCGGTGCCGGTGACCCTGGTCGCCGACCTCGGTCTACGGGGTGGCGGGACCGCGTACACGCGCATCGGCGATCTCTTCGCGTGGGTTAGCATTGCCTGCGCGGCGCTGCTGGTGGGCTGGCGCAGCCGGCGGCGAACTGTTTTGAAATCGCCGACTCTACCTACAAGGTTTTGAAGGCCGCGGCCCTCGCGGACTGACAAAGGAAGATTGCATGATTCGTACGATCATCTTTTCCATCGCGATGATCGTCGCGGCCGCCGTGCTGGGATTCCAGGTCAAGCAGGTAGGCGGCGGACGCGAATCGATCTCGGTGAAGGGCCTGGCGGAAAAGCCCCTCAAGGCGGACCGCGCCGAATGGACCGTGGGTCTGCAGGTCAAGGGCACGAGTAATGCCGATGCGCTCGGCAAATTGCGCAAGGAAAAGCCGGCGCTCGACCAGTTTCTCGCCAGCGCTGGTTTCGACAAGGCGGCACTGACGGAATCCAACGAAGCCGTCGAACCCAACTTCGAACAGGTGGAAGGCAGCAATGGCAACCTGCGTTCGGTGCAGCAGGGCAACATTGCGCGGTTGTCCATCAGCATCAGCACGGCGGAAATCGACAAGATCATCGCCGCCAGCAAGGGCATCGTGCAGTTCGAAGCCGACGGCCATCCGGTCAGCTACGGGCAGGCGCAGTTCCTCGTGTCCAATCTCGAAGACGTGAAGATGTCGCTCATCGGCGCTGCGATGCGCAACTCGCACACTCGCGCGGAAGAATTCGCCAAGAACGGCGATGTGAAGGTGGGCTCGATGCGTTCGGCCTCACAAGGTGCGTTCTACATCCTGCCCGCCAACGCCGATTCCGACGTCAGCGATTGGGGCGGCACGTACGACAAGACGACGGTCGACAAGATCGCCCGTGTAGTCGTCACGGTCGACTACGGCATTCGTTAGGCCAGCAGCGCCTCGTCAACGCGCGACGCGCGCTTGCGCTCGTGCTCGAGCAGCTTGCGCTTGCGAATGCGGATGTTCTTCGGCGTCACTTCGACCAGCTCATCATCGGCGATGAATTCCACCGCGTATTCGAGCGTCAGATCGATCGGCGGCGTGAGGATCAGCGCGTCGTCCTTGCCGGCGGCACGCACGTTCGTGAGCTTCTTGGTCTTGATTGGGTTCACCACGAGATCGTTCTCGCGCGAGTGAATGCCGATGATCATGCCTTCATAGACGGCCTCGCCATGCGAGATGAACATGCGGCCACGTTCCTGCAGGGCAAAGATCGAATACGCCACGCCAAAGCCGGGCTCACTCGAGATCAAGACGCCGTTGTGGCGGTCCGGAATGTCGCCGGCGAGCGGCGCGTAGCCGTCGAAAATATGACTTTGCAGACCGGTGCCGCGAGTCGCGTTCATGAACTCGCTCTGGAAGCCGATCAAGCCGCGCGCGGACACGCGATATTCGATGCGCACGCGGCCGCGGCCGTCGTTCTGCATGTCCTTGAGTTCGCCCTTGCGGCGACCCAGCGATTCCATGACGCC
>JBDTSP010000038.1:0-13509 GCA_039931065.1 Pseudomonadota bacterium
GTGACTGTTACCCATGTCCCCGGACTAATCTGTTACCTATCTCCCCGACCGCTCATGCTCTACCAGCCCTACGAGGATGGTCCCAGCCCAGTTTTCGCTAACCTCTAGATCGATGCGTTTGCCGATTGAAATGCCATCATCGTAGCCTTTCACACAGTCGCCACGCGGGCAGGCACAAACGTAGAGGCGCTCCGTTCCAGCTTCCAACGTGATCGTTGAACGGCAACGCCAAGTTCCACCGGATATTTGAGTCACAGTACCGCCGGCTATAACCCTCGTTCCCGACGCAGTCATTCTCGGTAGTTGGGCGGTCACGACGACCCAACTGATCGCCGCCATAGCTACACCGCTTGAGATTGCCACGGATATGGCTCGAGCGGCCCTAGCGCCTTGCCGATGGTACTGATCATTCCACATCGGCACCCTATGAGGACGCCGCCCCATCGGAACATACCACCAGGCTAGCACACCAATGATTCCCGCAATCGCGGACGCAGCAATCACGGACAGCGAAACTGAGGTGAAAGAAATCTTAAGCAGCGCAGCGCGTGCCGCGCGAAGCCACATCAGCGAGACTAGCCCAGCTGCGCCTACGGCCAGCATTGCTATCAGTGCTCCGCCACCGCGTCTCATGGCATCTAACGTTTGAGCAGAGCGGCGCGCGCGCCGACGTTTGGGCTTGGCACTTTATTTTGCGCGCGTCCGCTCCAGCGATTTGTTAGGTGCGTCTCCACCACTTCCACCAACTCTCAGATGGTCCCTTCACCTCGACAACGGGTACGCGGTCGGGGTGCGCGAACTTCAGCGCCAACTTCGTCATTGCGTCGTCCTCTTTGAGCAGGCTTCGAGCCCAAGCCTTGGCTTTGCTAGCCCTGATTAGCTCACTGTCGTCATTGATCACGCCGCCGGTCGCGATACAAAAGGATGCGGCTGCTGCAACGGCGGCAAGATTCGTCCTCTCGCCTGCACTAGCGCTGAAGTTGAACTGCATTAGAAATGATTGTGACTTTCCAGCAAATGGAGAGGGAAGTTCTGGGTTCTCGTCGAGGAAGAATCCCAAAACAACTGCTTCATTCTCATACGTACAGTCCGTGACTCCTTCCGGCGCCGAAGGATCGACAGTGTCCGGCAGAACAAGGGGATATCCAAGTGCGATAATCTTCTCGCGCCATTGCGATAGCGTCACCGACCGTTGCCTTTCGAAATGGACGAAGTAGTCGAGCGACAAGACGCACCTAACGGTTGAGTTGAGCGCCGCGCGCGCTGCGGTATGGACTTGGCACTTTATTCTTCACGCGTGCGCTCCAACGATTTGTTAGGCATCAGAGCCATCTACTTTAGATCTGACACTTCTAGATACTTAACCGTCGGCCAGCCCTGCGGTTGGGTCGAATGCCGAGTCTTTGCGCCCTTAGGGTAGTGAATTTCAAGCCGGGACCAATCGGCCCACATCACATCTATTGGGCCGTTCGCCTCAAGCAGCTCGAATACCACGGGCTGCTCGTTGCGATCAGGCGACCGAAGCAAGACCATGGCCCAGTCGTCCTCGGGCTTAGCGCATCTACGGCTCTCAACCACAGCGACAAATCGGTCGTCAGGCGAAACGATTTCGTTCCGCGGCTGGATGGTGCATGTCGGTAAGACCAACCACACATACAAGACAGCGGCTGCCAATGCGGCAGCGGCGAAGCTGCCGACGGCGATAGCTACTTTGCGCAACACAGACCTCTGATGCCTAACGATTGAGCTGAGCGGCGCGCACGCCGGCGATTGAGCTTGGCACTTTATCGTTCACGCGTCCGCTCCAGCGATTTGTTAGGTGTCTCCCACGCGTCGTCATTCTCCTCAAGTCGGTGAAGCACAGACTGAACGCCTGTCTTATCGAACTCGGTCAGATACGGGCCGAGCAGCTCGTAGTCCAACCGCATTGGCAGTTCCGAGCCATCGCTATAGCCCTCCACCGTGACGGCTATGCAGAGTGATCTTTTCGTGGGTGGTTGTTGTGGCGTGCAACGCTCCCACCGTGCCTTTGATGCGACGAAGTGGTATTCCGTGGCGCTTGACCTAAGTAGTCGTGCCGAATAGGCCGCCCTTCCATCGCGATATAGCACCACGAGCTTATGCTCGACCCCGTCGGTCCAAACAAACCGCATCGGCCATGTTTCCTCAGCTTTTACGACCGCGCTGAAAGAGATCAGGCAAAGGGATAAGAGGAGGCGCATCCGAGACACCTAACTCTTATTAATGGGCGGTAACGGAGTTTCTGGACATTTACCGTTGAATATCATGATCGCCTCCGGGGTGCTGGCCGCAATGCCACATGCTATTTCTGCCGCAACGCGAGAAGCAATGACAAGGACACTTCATCTTTCTCGGCCGAAGGCGCGCTAACCGCCTGAACGGCTGCCTGGTTGTCTAATCGACCGCGGGCGAAACCCCGTTGCTACTCCTGAACCGCCAGCGAATGAGCCCGCTCGCATAGGTAGCGTAGTAGCCAGCCAACAGGCCGAATATCGCCAGCGTCAGCGGGCTGCGCGCGAAATCCATTGGCACGGGCTGTGCGCCCGGATCCATTGAATAAAGCTCGAACATTCGAAAAAGAACCCGCGCCGTAAATACGACAGACAGGGCGATGCCCAGGTGCGCGTTGGGTGTGTAAAACATCCCCTGCGGCGAGTTCTCGAAGCGAGTCTTGCTTATCCCAAACATGCCGAGCGCCGCGCCCGCGCACACTCCCCCGACCAGCCACACCAGGCTCAATGGATGCGCAATCGTGGCAAAACCGATCAGCAGGGTCAGCAACGGAAAAACCACCACCGTGACCCAGGGACGAACCTTGGAGAGCTTCTGTCGGCCGATGGAACTGCGTACCCTCCGATAAAGGCGCCAGCCGATGAGGGGCAGAACAACCAGGAACGGGACTAGCGTCACGCCGGGGTGAGCCATCTAACTAATCAGCCGACTGAATTGCCGACCAATGCGCCGCGACCGAACCACTGCAACTCGGCGGCGGTGGAAGCCACGTGGCCGACGATCAGCATCGAAGGCGCCTTGACCTGCTGCATGACGGCGTCGCGATGCATGCCATCCACGGTCGTCACGATCACGCGTTGCTCGGCGCGGCTGGCATTCTCGATGAACGCGACCGGCATCCTCACACCGACACCGGCGGCGAGCAGCGTGGTGCGCAATCCGGCCAGTCGTCCGACGCTCATATAGAAGGCCAGCGTCTCGCGGCCTGCCGCGAGATCCGAATAGTTGAACTGCGCGAGTTGTTCGTCGCTGTTACCGGTGAGAAATCTCACGGCCTGCGCGTGCCGGCGATCGGTGAGCGGGATGCCGGAGTAAGCACCGGCAGCAAGCGCGGCGGTGATGCCCGGAACCACCTCGAACGACACGCCATGCTTGCGCAGGAAATCGATTTCTTCGCCCCCTCGGCCATACACAAACGGATCACCGCCCTTCAACCGCACGACGTATTCGCCACGTTGCGCGTGTTCGACGAGCAGTTTGTTGATTTCTTCCTGCGTCGCGCCACCGCCGCCAACGAATTTGCCGACGTCGAAGCGGGCGGCATCGCGGCGCGCGAGTTCGAGCACTTCGGCGGACACGAGGCGGTCGTGCACGATGACGTCCGCTTCCTGCAACGCGCGCAGGCCCTGCAGCGTCATGAGTCCCGAATTGCCCGGGCCTGCGCCGACCAGGACGACATGACCGTTCGGCAGTGAATCAGCGGCGTCGAGCGCCTTGCGGGTGAGTTCGTCCGCCTGGGTTTCGCGCCCCGCACGCAGCGACGCCGAGACGGGACCTGTGAGCATCCACGACAAGAACCGGCGCCGCGCGCCGATATCGGAAAACTTCGCCCGGATCGCGCTGCGCCAGCGCTCGGCGAAAGCGGCCAGCGGGCCGAGCGAGCTGTCCAGCAACGTCTCGAGCCGCTCGCGAATCAGGCGCGCAAGCACCGGCGACGCGCCACCAGTCGACACAGCGATCTGCACGGGCGACCGGTCGATGATCGCGGGCATGATGAAACTGGACAGTTCACGATCGTCGACGACGTTGCAGGGCAATCGCGCGGCGGTGGCCGCCGCGGATACCGCGGCATTCACGGCGCGGTCGTCAGTCGCGGCAACCACGAGCCAGACGCCGGCAATGTCGGTGTCTGCGAACTCGCGCGCCCGGTGCATGAACGCACCGCGCTCCAGGGCTTCGGCCAGCTCGGTCCCAAGCCGCGGCGCCACCACCGTGATGCTCGCGCCGGCCTCGACTAACAAAGAAAACTTGCGCGCCGCCACTTCCCCACCGCCCACCAGCAGCACGGGTTTTTCCTTGAGATCGAGGAAGATCGGAAAGTAGCGCATCAGCCAGGCAGCCCCAGGCCCTTGGCCAGACGCGCGCCGTAAGTAATGATGTAAGCAGCGCCGGCGCGCCGCAGGTTGTGCCAGCTCTCGATGAGCGCGGCGTCGAAGTTCACGAACTTCTCGCGCGCCAGCAACACCAGCGAGGTGTATTCGCCGCTCACCTGGTAAGCACCGACGGGCAGACCCGTCTGCTCGTTGATCGGGCGGATCAGATCAGCGGATGGTTGGCCGGGCTTCACCATCAGCAGATCCGCGCCTTCCTCGGCGCAGCGCCGGCTCGAGGCCAATGCATCGCTGCGATTGCGCACGTCGAGCTGATAACTCTTGCGATCGCCGTACTGCGGCGCGGAGTCCGCGGCTTCACGGAACGGCCCGTAGAAATTGCTGGCGAACTTGGTGCTGTAACTCATGATGGGCGCGAGATCGAAACCCGCGCCATCGAGCGCAGCGCGCAGATGCGCAACGCGGCCATCGTTCATGTCCGAAGGCGACACACCATCGGCGCCGGCCTTCACGTAGGCGACGCCTAACAATGCCAGCGCGCTCAACGTGGCGGGCAGATCCTGCCGGCCACGCGCATCGTGTACGTGGCAATGCCCGCTCTCGGTGAAGCTGCACAGGCAGGTATCCACCCAGATGGCGGCATCGCTGCCCGCACGCTGGCGCATCTGCTGAAGCGCGGTGCTGGTGAAATCCGAACCGAAGCTGCGATTGGATTTATGCGCCGGCACGGGGAACAACAGGAACTGCCGCACGCCCGCCGACAGATCTTTTTCGAACTGCGCCAGCAGCGATGTGAGGGTGTGGCGCGAAGTGCCGGGCAGCCCGCTGATGGGTTCTTCGGCCGTGGCGCCCTCGCTCAGGAACAGCGGCTGGATCAGCTGGCTCTGGCCAAAGCCGATCTCCGACACCATGTCGCGCAGCGCCGGGGTGGCGCGCAGTCTCTGCAGTCTCTTCATTGCTCTACTTCCTGGCGAAATCCGTCCGCCGTGAGAAAGGCGCGGACGCGTTCTTCTCCGATGGCGGCGCGAATCATGCTGAATGTATTGCCAGGTCCGCAACCGTGCCAGGCGCCACGAATTTCAGGATTGGCCTGCAGATAGTCGTAAAACTGAGCCCCGCTACGCCAGTAAAAGTGCGTATGACCGCTCAAATCGGCCAGCGGGGCGGAGCGTTCGAGACGGTAGGTCGCGATCCGCTCGCTGAAGGGTGAGTCGTAGCCGTTCTCGTGGCTGAACTTCACCCAGCGCTGGACCCGTGGAAACAGCGCCTTGGCGCCCCGATCGGCGGTTTCGCCGAGGCTTTCGTCACTGCCGTGGACCCAGACGCCGCGTGCCGCGAGCCTGCGCCAGGTGTCGATGCCGGCGCTCCAGACGATCTGGCCGGGCCGCACGGTGTAACCATCCGGCCACGCCTCCGAACGCGCAACGAACAAACCCACGCGCGCATCGGCGAACTGATCGTGACGCACCTGCAACGCGACGCGCCGGTAGCGATCGCGGCTGCCGGCTTCGCCGGTCCACACCGCGAGTTCGCTGCGCGCCGGCGGCAGCGGGGTGTCGTGCCGGCGCAGCTCGGCGCTTTGAATCCATTGCCCGGATCTCTGGCCGCGCGTGAATTCGATCTCGCCGCAATGCACGGGCACGATGGAAATGCCAAGCGGATGGTCCTCATCGCCGGTCGGCGCAAGGCGCGCTCGTTCGGCGATGACGCGGCCAAAAGTCGCCGGATCGTTGACGGGTGCTAACAACTCCGCCAGGTCGGCGCGATCGCGGCGGATCTCGAGGGCCAGTGCGCCCTGTCCCGGCGCGGTCGGATTCAGCGCCAGCGGCAGCACCATGATCTCGCAGGCGTCGAGCACCGCGCGTAGCCGCTCGCGCGCCGCTTCGAATTCCGTCCCGGTCGATTCGAGCAAACGATCGATGTTCGCCTTGGCGACGACCAGCGCGGATGCGTCTCCCGCCATCAGCTGTTCGAGACGCGCTTCGCAGTCACCACGCGCCAGGACAAAAGTGATGCGCGGCGGCTTCGTCGGCAGCGCCCACTGCAGGAACCCGGAAAGATTGGTCCTGCGGCGCGCGGAAGAGGACAACACGCGCAGGTCCTGCGCGCGCCCGTTCAGCCATTCGCGTTTCACGAGCAACAGGTCACGCGCATCGGCGCGCGGCAAGGTCGCAACGATCTGCGTGTGTGGATTCGTCGCGAACGGCAGGTCCTTCCACAGATGCACGGCGACGTCGATGGCGCCCGCGCGCAGCGCCACGCCCAGGTCGCCGGTGAAACCGCCGCGGCGCAGGAGTTCGGGCAGCGGCGTATCGAGCTCGCGATCTGCGGGGCTGGAGAGAAAGCGGTATTCGATCGATGCGCCCGGATGTTGCGCCAGCAGCGCAGCGCCAAACGCGCGCGCCTGTACCTGCGCGAGAACGCTGGCGCGCGCGCCTATTACGATGGGTCGATCGACAGTCATAACCTTTGCCGGAGAGATAGCAATCCGTGTGCCATGGATTGTGCGGCGTCGGTCGGCCGAATACCTGGCTTCCGCGCCGCAGCGGTGCGGAGGGTCAACCCCGCGCCCGCTCGGAGGGCAGCGTGCCTGGCAGGCGCCTTCTCACCCCTCGAGCCCGTGGATGCCGCACTCGCGTTTGAGCCCCGCGAAGCGCAGCTCTTCGGCCGAGTCCACTTCATGCAGCGCCTTGGTGGAATGCCAGTCGCCGATGGACACGTATCCCTGGTCCCACAACGGGTGATACGGCAGCGAGTGCGCTTTGAGATAGAGATAAACATCGCGGTCCGACCAGTCAAAGATCGGGTGCAGCTTGAAGCGGCCATCGCGCACCTCGAGCGGATTCAGCGCGGCACGGCTCGCGGCCTGGCTGCGGCGCAACCCGGCAAACCACGATGCGGTGCCGAGCGTCGCCAGCGCGCGGCGCATCGGCTCGACCTTGCGCAGCTCGAGATATTTGTCGAGGCCTTCCCGGCCTTGTTCCCAGAGTTTGCCGTGCTCGGCTTCGAAGTCCTGCACGGTCTGCTGCCCGGAGAAGGTCTTGATGTTCAGCGACAGCTGCTTCGTGAGCTGCTCGATGAACTGATAGGTCTCGGGGAATAGATAGCCGGTGTCGATGACGATCACGGGGATCTTCGGATCCGCGCGCGACACCAGGTGCAGCATCACCGCCGCCTGCGCGCCGAAGCTGGACGACACGGCGTACGGGCCGGGAAGATTCGTCAGTGCCCAGCGAACGCGGGTCTCGGCATCAACTGAAGCCAGCCAGTCGTTGATGCGTTTGGCAGCTTCCGCGTCGGCCAAGAATTCGCGCGGCGACAACGTGAGCCGCGCTCCATCCTCAGCCATGGGTAGTTCCAATGCAGCGCTCACGCGCGCATCTCCGTTGTCAGCACATTCACACGCCAGAGAAAATCGCCGAAACGCTCGGCCTGCTGGCGTTCATCGCGATACCGGCCGAACAACTCGTGCAGCGCCGCGAGGATCGAAGGTTCATCTATGTTGTCGCGATAGATGACATTCAAGCGCTCGCCGGTGGCATCGGCGCCGAGGCGCAGCGTGTAACGGCCGGGAGCACGCCCGATCAACGCGATCTCGGCGAGATATGGCCGCGCGCAACCATTCGGGCAACCCGTGATGCGCACGGTCAGCGGAATGCTTTTGAGGTTCTGCTTGACCAGCAGCTCTTCGATGCGATCGATGAAGTTGGGCAAATAACGTTCGGCTTCAGCCATCGCGAGCGCGCAGGTCGGCAGCGACACGCAAGCCAGCGCATCACGCCGCACCGGCGTCGTGTGCAGCGCCAGCCCGAGCCCATGGTCGGCCACGATCTGGTCGATCTTCATACACTCGCCCTGCGGCACATTCGCGATGATCAGGTTCTGGTTGCCGGTAAGACGGAAATCGCCCTGATGGATCGCGGCGATCTTCTCGAGACCGGTGCGAAGCATCGCGCCAGGATTGTCCGCGACGCGGCCGGATTCGATGCGCAACGTCAGGTGCCAGCGGCCATCGTGCCCACGCAACCAGCCGAAGCGATCGCCCTGGGTGGTGAACTCGAACGGGCGCGCGGGCGGCAGCTCGAAACCCAGCCGCTTGAAAAGCTCGGCCTTGAACCAGTCCACACCGCGATCGGCGATCGTGTACTTGAGGCGCGCATGTTTGCGGTCGCTGCGATCGCCATAGTCGCGCTGGATCATCAGCACGGTTTCGGCAACCTTCAGGGTCTGGTCGGGCGTGAGAAAGCCGATGAGATCCGCGAGCCGCGGAAAAGTCGCCGGCTCGCCGTGCGTGGCGCCGAGCCCGCCGCCGACCACGAGGTTGAAGCCGAGCAGTGCGCCCTCTTCCAGCCCTTCGTTATCGAGGATGGCGATGAACCCCAGATCCTGCGAGAAGACGTCGACATCGTTGTGCGGCGGCACGACCACCGCGGTCTTGAACTTGCGCGGTAGATAGACAGGGCCGTACAGCGGCTCGTCCTCGGGCGGGCCGACGAGTTTCTCGCCATCCAGCCAGATCTCGTGATACGCGCGCGTCTTGGGCTTGAGGTGTTCGGAGAGCTTGATCGCCCACTGGTGCACTTCCTCGTGCAGCTTCGATTCCACCGGGTTGGCGCTCGCCATGACGTTGCGATTCACGTCACCGCAGGCAGCGATCGAATCGATCAGCGCGGCATTCATGCCCTGCATGGTCTTCTTCAGATCCTTCTTGATCACCCCATGCAGCTGAAAGGCCTGGCGCGTGGTCAGGCGCAAGGTGCCCGATCCGTAGGTCTTCGCGAGCTCGCTGAGTGCGAGCCACTGCTGCGGCGAGCACACGCCTGCGGGCAGGCGCGTTCGGATCATGAAGCTGTACGCCGGCTCGAGCTTCTGGTGTTCGCGTTCGGCGCGCAGGTCGCGATCGTCCTGCATGTAACTGCCGTGAAACTTGATCAGCTGAGTATCCGACTCCCGGATCGCGCCGGTCAGCGGATCGAAGAGGCTCTCGACCAGTGTCCCACGTAAACCACGCGAGGCTTTCTTGATGGTCTCGACTGCGGATTCGGGCTTGGCAGGCGTGGCGGGTTTCTCGATCAGGTTAGTAGACATCGCGCAGATACCGTCCATCAGCAGTGAGATCGGCCACCCAGGCCTGGGCGTCGTCCGCATCCATGTTGCCGTGCTCGCGCACCACATCCAGCAACGCGTTGTGCACGTCCGGCGCCATCGCCGAGGCATCGCCGCAGACATAGAAGCTGGCGCCGCTCGACAACCAGGCAAACAACTCCTTGCCGGCTTGCTTGAGACGCTGCTGCACGTAGATTTTCTCGGCCTGGTCGCGCGAGAACGCGACGTCGAGCCGGTGCAGCGACTTGCGCTTCAACGCCTGCTGCCACTCGAGTTGATAGAGGAAGTCCGTGTAGAGCGAACGTCCGCCGTACACCAGCCAGTTGCGGCCCGTCGCCCCCGTGGCTTCGCGCTCCTGCAGGAAGCCGCGGAACGGCGCAACGCCAGTGCCCGGACCCACCATGATGATGTCGCGCGCGCCGTCAGCCGGCACGCGGAACCGTTCGTTGCGTTCGATCCAGACTTCGACGCTGGAATCGACCGCCGTGTTGATCACGAAGTTCGATGCCGCCCCGGCGTGGAGCTTGCGATCCGTGTCACTGCCAACGATGGCCACCGTGAGATGCGCCTCGTCGCCCACCGCCGCCGGACTCGATGCGATCGAGTAGACGCGGCCCGTGACCGGACGCAGCGCGCCGATCAGCGCATCCGCCGTCCATTCCGCCGGGTACTTCGCGAGTACGTCGGCCACCTGTGAACTCGCGGTGAGTTTCGCCAGCGCCTGGGGATTGCGCGGGTCGAGCAAGTCGGCGAGATCCGCCTTGGACTGATTGGCGACGTGAACGAGGAACGGCCGCGCGATACGGGTGAGCTCGCGCTCGTCGCGCAGCCACTCGTGCAGCGTATGGGTCTTGCCGTCGTGCGAAACGGTCGTGCCGCCATCCAGCTTCGTGGCGGCCAGCACCGCATCGATCGCCGAATCGGGATTGCGGTGAACGATGCCGAGTGCATCGCCGGGTTTGTACAGATTGCCGAGCCCGGGGAACGACAACTCGACGTGGCGCACTTCGCGCAAGGCGCCGCGGCCCACGATGCGCTGGTTGGCCAGCATCTCGGCGGTGGCGGGTTGCGCGCGTGTCAGTTCGGCGACCGCGGGCGCGGCCGGCGTGATGGTGACCTGAGTGCCGGCGGGCTGATTCTTCTCGGCGAAATCGCGCACGCGGGCGAGCGCGTCGTCCGCCCAGTTCTGCGCGAGCTTCTCGAAATCGACGTCGCAATCGACACGCGGCAAGAGGCGCTTGGCGCCCAGCTTGGCGAGGCGTTCGTCCATCACGCGGCCGGCCTCGCAGAATTTCGGATAGCTGCTGTCGCCCAACGAGAGCACTGAGTACTGCAGCTCGGGTAGCTGCGGTGCTCGCTTGGTACCGAGGTATTCGTACACGCCACGCGCTTCATCCGGCGGATCGCCGTCGCCATGCGTGCTGATCACGATGTACAGCAGCTTCTCTTTCGCGATTTCGCGCGGCTGGTAGTCGCCGGCCTTTACGACACGCGCGGACACACCTGCGGCCTGCACCGCCGCCAACAACTTCTCCGATATCTTGCGGCCGTTGCCGGTGTGCGAAGCCGAGAGGATCGTCAGCGTCGGCACTGCCGATGCGGCAGCGGCTGGCGTGGCAGGCGCGGCACCCTGCCCTGGCAATGCGGCCACGGCGCCACCGGGCGTCGCGGCAGCCAGCCCGGCGAAGTAGCCCGATACCCAGACGAGCTGCTCACGGTCGAGCCCGGTCGCGAGTTGCGTGACCAGCGCTCGACGTTCTTCGGGGATGGGAAATTTTCCTTGAAGGATCACTGCGCCGCCGCTCACTTGTTAGTCCTCAAAGGCCCGGATCGGGCTGGTGCAGGAAACCCTTGTCATCGAGATAACGCAGGATCATATCTACCGCAGCGCCAACCTCGACCTTCGAGGTGTCGATCGTCAACTGCGGGGCAATGGGTGGTTCGTACGGGGAGTCGATACCGGTGAACTCGCGGATCTTTCCCGAGCGCGCCTTCGCGTACAGACCCTTCGGATCACGGCGCTCGCAGTCTTCCAGCGGTGTCGAAACGAAGATCTCGATGAACTTCTCGTTGCCGAGCCGCGCACGAATCTGGTCGCGATCGGCGCGGAACGGTGAGATGAACGCGGTGAGCACCAACAGACCGGCATCGACGAACAACGCGGAGACTTCGCCGATGCGGCGAATATTCTCGTTGCGCCCCGCCTCGGAAAAATCGAGATCCTTGTTGAGGCCATGACGCACGTTGTCGCCATCCAGCAGATAGCTGTGATGACCCCGCTGTACCAGCGCCTGCTCCAGTGCGTTCGAAATCGTGGACTTGCCCGATCCGGAAAGACCCGTGAACCACAGGACGGCCGGCTTCTGGCTCTTCTGATTGGCGCGAATCGCAGCCGTCACGCGGGTGGGCTGCCAAACCACGTCGTGGTTGGCGCGCGCCTGCGAGGATGCGATGACCATGCCGGCGCCGATCGTGCCGAAGTGCAGCAGGTCGATGATGATGAACGAACCGGTCGCACGCGACAGTTTGTAGTCATCCACCGCGACCGGCTCTTCCAGGGCGATACGTACGCGCGCGAGATTGTTGAGATCGAGCGCTTCGGCTTCGCGGGTGGATAGATCGTTGACGTCGATACGGTGCTGGATCGAATCGATCACGCCTTTCACGTAGCGGTGGCCGATCTTGAATTCGTAGCGTTTGCCGGGCAGCAGCGGCGCTTCGCCCATCCAGATCAGATTCGCGTCGAAGGTGCGCGCCAGCGTGGGACGTTCGTCCGGATGTACGAGGACATCGCCACGCGAGAGGTCGATCTCGTCTTCGAGGACGACTGTCACGGCCTGGTGGGCACCGGCTTTCGCGAGCGGACCATCGGCGGTGGTGATTTCGCGCACCTTGCTGGTACGGCGTGACGGCAGCGCCCGTACGGGATCACCGACCGAAATCTCGCCGCTGGCAACCGTGCCCGCATAACCGCGGAAATTGGCGTCCGGACGGCTGACCAACTGGATCGGGAAGCGCAGTTCCTTCAACCCTTCGATGCGATTCACGTCGATGCCTTCGAGCGCTTCGAGCAACGTGCGGCCGGTGTACCAGGGAGTCGCCGTGCCGCGGTTCACGACGTTCACGCCAGTGAGCGCCGCCACCGGAATCACTTCGACATTGGTGACCCCGAGCTTGTGCGCGTAGGCGACGAACTCGGCCGCGATGGCTTCGAATTTCGCCTTGTCGAAATTGATGCGGTCCATCTTGTTGACCGCGAGGATCACGTTCTGCACGCCTAACAACGAGACGATGTGTGTGTGCCGGCGCGTCTGGATGCGCACGCCTTTCTCTGCATCCACGAGAACGACGGCCGCGTCGGCCGTGGAAGCTCCGGTCGCCATGTTGCGCGTGTACTGCTCATGGCCAGGGCAATCGGCGACGATGAACTTGCGCTTGGGCGTCTGGAAATAGCGGTAGGCCACGTCGATCGTGATGCCTTGTTCGCGCTCGGCCTGCAGACCGTCGACCAGCAAGGCGAGATCGGGCACTTCGCCCGTGGTGCCCCAGCGACGGCTGTCATTCGCGACCGCCGACAACTGGTCGTCGAACACCTGGCGCGTGTCGTGCAACAGGCGACCGATGAGCGTGCTCTTGCCGTCGTCGACACTGCCGCAGGTGATGAATCGCAACAGGTCGATCTCGCGCTGCTGCGCGAGGAATTGTTCGAGAGTGCGGGGTGTCTCGGCCGAGTGGATTGACGCGGCCGGCTTCAGGGTTGCGGCAGCCATGTCAGAAATACCCTTCGCGCTTGCGATTTTCCATCGCACCTGCGGATTCGGCATCGATGGCGCGGCTCTGCCGCTCGGAGGTCGTCGTGCGCAGCATCTCCTCGATGATTGCGGGCACGCTGTCCGCGTCAGAAACCTGTGCGCCGGTCAGCGGGTAGCAACCGAGCGAACGGAAGCGCACGTTTTCGAGATGCGGTTTCTCGCCAGCGTTCAGCGGCAGCCGGTCGTCGTCGACCATGATCTTGAGTCCGTCACGGTCGACGACCGGA
>JBDTSP010000039.1:0-3541 GCA_039931065.1 Pseudomonadota bacterium
CGAACATCGGCGAATGCTGGAACGCGGGCACCGCCACCATCATGTTGATGGGCGCGGTGTGCACACGCGCGTGCCGCTTCTGTTCGGTGGATACGGGCAACCCGCGTGGCTGGCTGGATGCCGAAGAGCCCGAGAACACGGCGCGCAGCGTCGAGCTCATGAAGCTCAAGTACATCGTGCTGACCTCGGTGAATCGCGACGATCTGCCCGACGGCGGCGCGGGTCACTATGCCGCGGCCATTCGGGCGATCAAGCGGCGAACGCCGGCCGTTGCCGTCGAAGCGCTGACGCCGGATTTCCAGGGCGTCATGCGTGATGTGGAAATCGTGGTGGATTCCGGCCTCGAAGTGTTCGCGCAAAACGTCGAGACGGTGAAACGGCTGACTCACCCGGTGCGCGATCCGCGCGCGAGTTACGAGCAGACCATTGCCGTGCTCGCGCATGCGAAACAACACAAGCCGCAGGTGTTGACCAAGACCAGCCTGATGCTGGGTCTGGGCGAGACCGATGAGGAAATCGCGCAGACGATGGACGATCTGCGCGCCGCGAACGTGGATCTGCTGACCCTCGGCCAGTATCTGCGCCCGACGAAGCATCATCTCGAAGTGCAGCGCTTCGTGACGCCAGCCGAATTCGACACCTACCGCGAGTGGGCGCTGGCCAAGGGCTTCCGCGAATGTGTGTCGGGCCCGCTGGTGCGCTCGAGTTATCGCGCCGAGCAAGCGCTGGCCGGCAACAATGCCGGCATTTCGAACAGTGGTGCCGTGACGAGCGGTGCCGGGTGGGGGTTCTCGGGGGTCGCGGCTCGCGAAGCAGTTTCATCCGAGTCATCCCGCACGACCCCCGAGAACCCCCACCCGGCACCGCTCGTCAAGTGGTTAGGGCGGGTGGACTACGAGCCCACGTGGCGGGAGATGCAGCGCATCACCGACACGCGCGACGCGGCCACGCCTGACCAAATCTGGCTGCTCGAACATCCACCCGTCTTCACGCTCGGCATGAACGCCGACGCCGGCCACGTGCTCGCCGCGGGCGATATCCCCGTCATCAAGATCGATCGCGGTGGCCAGGTCACCTATCACGGGCCGGGTCAGCTGGTCGTCTATCCACTGATCGACATCCGCCGCGCCGGTCTCGGCGTGCGCGACCTCGTGACGGCCATGGAACGCGCGGTCATCGAATATTGCGCCAGCCTCGGCATCGAGGCCGAATGCCGCAAAGGCGCGCCCGGCGTCTATGTCGCCGAAAAGAAGATCGGCAGCGTCGGGATCCGCATCCGCCGCGGCGCGAGTTATCACGGCCTCGCGTTCAACGTCGACATGGATCTCGAGCCGTTCCAGCGCATAAATCCCTGCGGTTACGCGGGATTGCAGATGACGCAGCTCGCGGATCTCGGCCAGCAGGGCGGCAGCGTCGAATCCGTGGGTCGTGAGTTCGCGCCGTTCCTCACGCGCGCGCTGGCAGATCTTCACAAACCCGCATGAAGCGCGATCCGCTCGCGGAAGAACTTCGCGGCGGCGCAGTGTCGGAGCGTGGTTTCCCGCACGCCCGGGGTTCTCGACCCGCGACCGTACTCGACCCGCTGGCAGGCACGATCTGATGCGCTCGCGCGCCCTGCATCTCTGGATCCTCCTCGGATTTTCGGCCATGGCGATCGGCGCACGCGCCGAAACTTCGGGCGAGATGGTCGTCATCGACCTGCGGCCGAAAGAAGAACGCCAAGGCACCGGCATCTTCGAGCTGGACGGCAAGTGCAACAAGGAAGTATTCCGGATCGCCGACGTCGCCACGGATCCGCTCAAGGTCGACGTGCTCAAAGCCGACCTCGTGGAGCAGCTCGGGTTGGCCGGCGACGGGAAAACGCTGACGGTGCTCAACTGGTCCATCTACTACAACAAACAGGTTTCGGGCGGCGGCCCTTCCCTGAGCGGCGTCGGCATCCAGGGATACTCGGTGCCGGGCAAGTCCAAGGAAAAACGTCCCGGCAGCAAATGTTCGCAGAAGCAATCGGCGGGCGGCTGGTACCTCGCCGGCGAAGTCACCACCCAGTATTTCCCGCTCATCTCGGAATTCTCGGGCATCTTCGGCGGCAAGCCGGTCAACGCGCGTATCGTCTATTCACCGGGCAGGAAGTTGCCCGGGAAGTTCGAAGGCGCAGCGGGTGACGCGGAAGCGCTGCTCGACACCGTGCACAAGACGTCCGAAGCGTTGGCCACGGCGATAGTCCAGTAACGCGACGCTTGCGCTACATCGCCAACCTGGCACCCGGCAAGATCGTGTTGTGGTGTTTCCTGATCTGGTACCTGGCAACCGTCGTTCACCACTTCGATGCCACGCCGTCCATCTGGCTCAACACGCTCGGCATCAGCGCCATCATCGGCGTCGCGCTCTATCTATCCGTGCGCGAGCCGGGCAAACCGCCGCCGGATCGCTGGACGACGCTGCGCCTGTTCATCATGCCGTTCTGCGTGTCGAGCTTTTCACAGCTCATAAAGGGCAGGGGCTTCGTGCTGGTGTTTCCGCCGGGTGTGCACGAGCTCGCGGTTTCGCTGTCGGCTTGCGCCGTGTTCGTGATTTTCGTGCTGGTAGTCAAGCGCGTCGCCGCGCGGGCAACCCGATGATCGGGCGGCGTTGGCGGCGTTGGGCTCTCGTCGCCTTCGTCACCGGTGTCTTGGCCGTCGGCGCGGTTTCGTGGCAACTCGCGAATATTCTGGTCGGCTCCGCGAATCATCGCGTGACAATGCCGACGGATTTTTCGGCCGCCACCGTTTCAATTCCTGGTAAGGGTCACACCATCGCCGGCACCTGGCGCGATCTGGGCGGCGATTCGCCGGTGGTGTTGCTGCTGCACGGTTTTCGCGGCGATCGTGCGTCGATGTTGCCGCGCGCGCGGCTGTTGGTCGACGCCGGTTTTTCGGTGTTGCTGATAGACCAGCAGGGGCATGGCGAGACGCCGGGCGAACACATCACGCTCGGCTGGCTCGAGTCCGCCGATGCGCGGGCGGCGCGCGACTGGATCCGCACGCAGGCGCCTGGCCGCCGTGTCGGCGTGGTGGGCGTTTCGCTCGGTGGCGCGTCCGTGTTGTTAGGTTCGCAGCCGGCGGGTTTCGACGCGGTCGTTCTCGAAGCCGTATACCCACGAGTGCGACGCGCGGTCGAGAATCGGGTGGGGTTGCGGTTCGGTGGCCTCGATCAGCTGCTGGCGTCGTTGTTGCTGGTGCAGATCGAGCCGCGGCTGCATGTAACGGTTGAGCAGCTCGAGCCGATCCGCTTCATCGCGCAGGTGGGTGCGCCGGTGATGGTGGTTGGCGGTTCACGCGACGCACACACCACCGAGGAAGACACCCGCGAGTTGTTCGCCGCGGCCGCCGAGCCGCGCGAGATATGGATCGTGGAAGGCGCCGCACACCAGGACTTTTCGCGCTTTGATCAGGCAGGCTACGACGCCCACGTCGTGTCGTTCCTGAGAAAGTGGTGTCAGGCGGGGAAAGTCGGGATTACGCCATCCGGAACGAATCCGCGCAGCACATCGGAGTAATCC